>CAWCYR010000008.1:0-189979 GCA_963799895.1 uncultured Thermoleophilia bacterium | reverse complement strand
ATCTCCCGACCGGTGTCGTGACGTTGCTGTTCACGGACGTGGAGGGCTCGACGCGGCTGCTGCACGAGCTCGGCGACGACTACGGGGAGGCGCTGCACGAGCATCGGCGGCGACTCCGCGCCGGCGTTTGCCGAGCACGAGGGCGTCGAGGTCGACACGCAGGGTGACGCGTTCTTCGTCGCCTTCGCCCGCGCGTCGGACGCCGTCGCCGCGGCCGTCGGACGGCCAGCGCGCGCTGGCCGACGGGCCGATACGGGTGCGGATGGGGCTGCACACGGGCGAGCCGCGGCTGACCGAGGAGGGATACGTCGGCCTCGACGTGCACAAGGGCGCGCGTATCGCGGCCGTCGGCCACGGCGGCCAGGTGCTCCTGTCGCAGACGACCCGTGCGCTCGTGGACGCGGACGTCCGCGACCTGGGCGTGCACCGCCTCAAGGATCTGAGCGCGCCGGAGCGCATCTACCAGCTCGAGATCGACGGGCTGCCGTGCGACTTCCCGCTGCTGAAGACGATCGAGGCGGGCATGAAGAACCTGCCGGCCCCGCGCACGTCGTTCGTCGGCCGCGCGTCGGAGCTCGACGAGATCGACCGGCTGCTCGAGGATCCCGACTGCCGCCTGCTCACGCTCGTCGGGCCGGGCGGGGCGGGCAAGACCAGGCTCGCCCTCGAGGCCGCCGCGCGCCGGGTCGACCGCTACCCGCACGGCGTCCACTTCGTCCCGCTCGTCTCCGTCGCTTCGCCGGACTTCCTCGCGCCCGCCCTCGCCGAGTCGATCCAGTTCGCCGTCGACGGCGCGCACAGCGGCTTCTCGGCGCAGGAGCAGCTGCTCGACTACCTCAGCGAGCGCTCGACGCTGCTCGTGCTCGACAACTTCGAGCATCTCGTCGAGGGCTCCGGGTTTCTCAGCGAGGTGATCGAGCGCGCCCCGCACGTCGAGCTCCTGACGACCTCGCGGGAGCGGCTCAACGTCCAGAGCGAGTGGGTGTTCGACGTCGAGGGCCTCGGTCTCGCGGAGAACGGGAACGGCAGCGCCTCGGCGGTGCGCCTGTTCGTCGAGCGGGCCACGCAGGTCGTGCCGGGCTTCGCCCTCGACGACGCAGGGTACTCGCAGGCGCTCCGCATCTGCCGGCTCGTCGACGGCATGCCGCTCGGCATCGAGCTCGCGGCCTCGTGGGTGTCCGTGCTCTCCTGCGCCGAGATCGCGGACGAGATCGAGGGCAACATCGACTTCCTCGCCACGTCGATGCGCGACGTGCCGGAACGGCACCGCAGCCTGCGAGCGGCCATCGACCAGTCGTGGCGCCTGCTCACCGACGAGCAGCGCAGCGCGTTCTCGCGGCTGTCCGTGTTCCGCGGCAGCTTCGATCGCAGCGCCGCGGTCGCGGTCACGGGCGCCGACCTGCGCCTGCTCTCCGAGCTCGTCGCGAAGTCGCTCCTGCGCCGTCCGGACTTCGGCCGCTTCGAGCTGCACGAGCTGCTGCGCCAGTACGCGGCCGAGCAGCTCGCGGCCGTCACCCGCCGAGGAGGCGGACGCCCGCGAGCGGCACGCGCGTCACTACGCGGCGATGCTCCTGGAGCGGCAGGCGGCACTCATGGGCCCGGAGCTCGCGGTCGCGCGGGACGAGCTGCGCGGCGAGCTGGACAACCTTCGCGCTGCGGCCGAGTGGATCCTGGCCGAGGACGACGAGCGCGCGGCGCTGGAGGTGCTCGAAGCCTTCTACACGTTCCTCTGGATGCACAGCTGGTTCGAAGGGGCCGAGACGCTCGAGCGCCTCGAGCGCACGGCCGGCTTCGACGCCGACGACCCTGCAAGCGCGAGCGCCGTCGCGCTGGCCGCGGCGATGTACCGGATCGCCATCGGCGCCCGACTGGGGTACGACCCCGCGGCGGAGGAGCTCGCTACTCCGCTGCGTGCCCGTCCTGCGAGCGCGAAACCTGGAGCGAGAGCTCGCCGCTGCCTGTGCGCGCTGGGCATCGTGGCGCGTGTATCGGGACGTCTACGCGGAGGCGGTGGCGTTCCTCGAAGAGGGGACGGAGCTCGCGAGAGCGTCCGGCGACGGGCTCACCGAGAGCGGTGGTCTGATGGACCTCGGTTTCGCCCGGCTCCTCATGGACGACCTCGAAGCGGCACGCGAGGCGTTCGATGCAGCGCATGTCGTCTCACGACGAGCTCGGCAACCCGCTTCTGCGCGCGTACGCCACGAGCAAGCTCGGCCTCCTCGCCGATGCCGAGGAGCGCTACGGCGACGCGCTTCGCCTGCACCTGGAAGCGCACGACCTCTTCGCGTCCGTCGGCGAGGCCGCGGGACCGGGCTACGCGCTCAGCCGCGCGAGCCTGAGCGCGTTCGGGCTGGGCGACTACTCCGAGGCCTTGCGGCTCGGACGCGCCGGCTACGAGGCCTTCTCCGAGAGCAACCACCGCTGGGGGCTGATCACGGCGCTCTGCCGCATCGGCTTCGCGGCGCTCGCGCTCGGAGACGGCGCCGAGGCGCGCGAGCGCTTCGGCGAGGCGCTCGAGCGTGCGCACGCCGCGCAGGCCGTCTCGCTCGAGCTCCTCGCACTCAGCGGGATCGGCGCGTGCCTCGCGGAAGATGCCGCGGAACAGGAGCGGGCCGCCGTGATCCTCACGTTCGCGCTCGGTCACGAGCAGCTGCCCCCGTCCTACGCCTTCGCCGCCCGCCCGGCCCTCGATCGGCTCGAGGCGGAACTACCGCCCGAGCAGCTCGCCGCCGCCCGGGACGCAGCTGCCGCCGCGAGCATTGAAGATCTCGTCACGCGCGCCCTCGAGCCAGTCGCGTAACGCGCCTCCTGCCCGGAAGTCGAGCGCGAGAACTAACCACCCCACGCCGCCGGGTTCGAACCTGACACATCATCCCGCGTGCGCGCGACAACGTTCGAAACGGAGAAGGAGGGATTCGAACCCTCGAGGCAGGGATTACCCCACCTAACGCCTTAGCAGGGCGCCGCCTTCAGCCACTCGGCCACTTCTCCCTGGAGTCGCAGGATACCGCACCTCCTCGGCGGTCTCCGTTCGCCGCGGACGAGGATCACCCTTCAGGGGGAGGCCTGTTTTCGAGCTCGGACGGACGGTGTGAGGGCCGGCCTCCCCCCTCATCCGGCATGGCACCTGGCGTCGCCCGTTTCGGTTGACCGAAGCGGGCTTCGTCACGTCTTGGGCCGGTACACGACCGGCGCCAGCGTGACCAGGACGGCCGGGACGACCGCCAGCAGCGGCACGACGCGAGCAAAGCCGGCCACCACCATCACCAGCGCAGCGACCGGCGTCAGTACCGAGCAGGTGAACGCGAGGCGACTGCGCAGCGGGAACGCGTCGGCGGCGATCGACCCGGCGCCGACGATGAAGAGGACGACCGCGAAGAGCCAGATGAGCGCGAAGACCTCGGGCTCGCCGACGACGAGCGCCGCGGCGAGCGCGCCGAGCGCGACGGCGATGCAGATCCCGCGCAGAATCGTCACGGGCCGCTGAGCGTCCCGCGGTGGCGGTCGAGGACGCGGCCGCGCTCGTCGACGAACGTGTACGTCACGGCCTTCGCGTCCACCCGCACCCGCAGCGCGCCGTAGTCGAGCAGGGAGAAGGCGCCCGGCGTGGCCAGGGTGAACCGCTCGTCGCCCGGCCCCTCGCCGCCCGTTCCGACCGTGAACATCAGGTTCCCGCCGATCAGCCGGCGCTCATAGCGGTGCAGATGGCCGGCGATGACGGCGGCGACCTTCCGCTCGCGGAAGAGCCGGATGATCGGATTGCCCGGCTGGAGGGGGCGATGCACGACGACGAAGCGCACCTGCGGCCCGGGCCGTGAGAGCTCGCGGTTCGCGAAGTCGTACGCGCTCTGCTGCGCGGAAGTGACCCCGAGCAGGACGATCTGCACCGGGCCGTAGCGGACGGCGTAGCGGCCGCCCTTGCCGGGGAGATGGAGGGCCGAGGTGACGGCCGCCCCGTTGCGCCAGAACACGTCGTGCTCGCCGAACGTCGCCCAGAGCGGCGCGTTCGCCATCACGGGCGCGAGCGGCTTGAAGATGTTCCGGTCGAGGAGCTGCGGGAATGCGGCCAGGTAGCTGTTGTCGCCGGCCGTGAGGACGAACGCCGGGCGCCCGGCGGCGAGCACCCGGCCGACCGCGTACTCGTGGTCGTTCCCGGAGCCGTAGTCGCCGATCGCGCCGAACTCGATCGGCTGCGAGAGCGTCCTGGGCGCCGTCGTGAAGCTGCCCGACGCGCGCGTCGTGCCGCCGACCGCGGCCGTCCAGGCGTAGACCGTGCCGGGCCTCAGGCCCGTGAAGCGGCGGTTGCGGGCGACGACCGGCGAGCCCGTGGGACTTACCGCGCGTAGCTCGACCGGCGCGTCGCCGCGGGCCGTCCACGCGAGCCCCGCTGAATCGCTCGAGACGGAGGTGAGGAACGGCCCGCGCTCGAACGGCCCGGAGCTCGGCCCGAGCAGGTACCGGTCCCAGTAGACGAAGACCGCGACGACGACCAGGACGAGGAGCGCGCAAAGCATGCTCACGCCGATAAGTGCGCGCCGTAGGCGGCGCACCGACAGGGGCAGCGCTTCCATCCACCGCCGTTCTATAGGCGCGAGGCTGTTCCGGGCCTGACCGGCGGGCGACCCCGCTACCCTACGGCGACCGCGGAGGGGTGCCGGAGCGGCCGAACGGGGCGGTCTCGAAAACCGTTAAGGGTGCAAGCCCTTCGAGGGTTCAAATCCCTCCCCCTCCGCTCTCTTCAAGCCAGAAAACGTCTGGAGCATGAGGAGAATCACGACGCGTGGCGGATGGACGTCGCGCAAGCACTGAGAGTGCTCGAACGCCCTGCGCTCCGTCAAACCGGCGCGCGACCGGCGGACGAGGGCGCTGCCATCCGGCGAGGAGGCTCTAGAGTCGAGCGACATGCCGACAGGCGCGTCCACGTCGCTGGAACCGGGCAGCTCATTCCGGGTGTTCCTGATTTCCGACGTCCGCGGCTGGACGCGCTTCACCCAGGCACACGGCGACGCGGCGGCGGGCCGCCTTGCGACGAAGTTCGCGTTGGTCGCCCGGGAAGCGACGCGTGCGCGGGGTGGCCGGGTGATCGAGCTTCGCGGCGACGAGGCGCTCGCCGTCTTCGACTCGCCGGCGCAGGCCGTTCGGGCCGGACTGGAGCTGCAGGCCGCGTGTGCCGAGGAGACCCAGGCCGAGCCGGAATTGCCGCTGAATGTCGGAGTCGGAATCGATGGGGGTGAGGCCGTGCCGGTCGAGGACGGTTTCCGCGGGGCGGCGCTGAACATGGCTGCGCGCCTCTGCTCGTCCGCGCTGGCCGGCGAGGTGCTGGTCACGCCCATGCTCGCCGAGCTGGCGGTCGCGAACGGTAACGGGGACTTCGCGATCCGTCCCCACGGAGCGGCGCAGTTCAAGGGGATCGACGAGCCAGTCGAGGTGATGGAGGCAGTCGCTGCGCACCCAACGGTCTCTGTCCCGCTACGCCGGCGGATCGTCGAGACATCTTCGGCCGGAGGCGAGCTTGTCGGCCGTGACGACGAGCGGCACTGGCTGCAGGGCACGTGGCGGACCTGTCGTCGCGGACGCGGGAGGGTCGTATTCGTCTCGGGATCGGCCGGGATCGGCAAGACCCGGCTCGCAGACGAGCTCGCCGAGCTCGTGTCCGCGGGCGGCGATGACGTGATCCGTGCGACCGGCGGCGGCGATGCGGCGGCCCGCGCGGCGCTGGCGCTCGAGGCGGCGGCCGCGGCGCAGCGTCCGGCGCTCGTCGTGCTCGACGATGTCGAGCCGATCGCCGACCAGGTCGCCGGGAATCTGAGCGCGACGTTCGATGCGATTGCATCACGGCCGGCGCTCGTGCTCGTGCTCGCCGCCGACCCCGGCGCGAGCTCCGTGCTGGCGCCGGTGCTCGAGCGCGCCGACGGCCGCGGGGACGGTCACAGGCGCCTACGGCCGCTCACGAGCGCCGGGGTCGCCGAGATCGCGAAGCATTATGCGGGGCCAGAGATCGACGACGTCCCGCTTGACGCCGTCACGCGCAGCTCGGCCGGCGTGCCGGCCGCAGTTCATCAAGCGCTGCTCGATTGGGCGAGGAGCGAGGCGGCCCGCCGGCTCGCCGCCGCCGCCGAGTGGCTGGCCGAAGGCCGCGAGCGACGTGCCGGCGACCTCGAGTTCGCGAACAACGTCATCCGGATTCGCCTCGACCGGTTCTTCGACACGCCCGGCGTCGACGGCGAGCCGGCCGGTTGCCCGTACAAGGGCCTCGCGCCGTTCGACGAGCAAGACGCCGCGACATTCTTCGGGCGAGAGCGGCTCGTCGGCGAGCTGGCCGCACGGAGCGTCGGCTTCGGGCTACTCGCAGTCGTCGGCGTGTCGGGCAGCGGCAAGTCGTCGGTGGTGCAGGCGGGGCTGCTTCCCTCGCTCGCGGCCGGCCTGCTGCCTGGCAGCGACCGGTGGGCCCACGTCGTGCTCCGACCAGGCGGGCACGCGGCCGCCTCGCTCGACGAAGCCCTCGCGGCCGCTCCTGCGGGAGAGCGGCTCGTCGTCGTCGTCGACCAGTTCGAAGAGGTCTTCACGGTCAGCAACGACGAGACCGAGCGCTCCGCGTTCGTGGCACGGCTGGTCGAGCTTGCCGGGGCCTCTGAACAGAACGTCGTTGTCCTCACGATCCGTGACGATTTCTACGGACGCTGCGCCGCATACCCCGAGCTCGCGACCCTGCTGGCCGCGAATCACGTCCTGGTGCCGCCGATGACACGGGAAGAGCTACGGCGGGCGAGCGAGCTTCCCGCCCGGCGCGCCGGCGTCCGGCTGGAGCCCGCGCTTCTCGATGCGCTCGTCGACGACGCGATCGAGCAGCCGGGCGCTCTGCCACTCCTCTCGAGTGCGCTCGTCGGGCTGTGGCACACCCGAGACGCCGGCTGGATCAGCGTCGAGTCGTACGAGCGGACGGGCGGGATCAGCGGAGCGGTGGCGCGGCTCGCCGAGGAGTCGTTCTCGCAGCTCGACGGGCCCCAGCGTGAAGCCGCCCGTGCCGTCCTGCTCCGGCTCGCGGGCGGCGAAGGCAGCGACGCGATCACGCGCCGGCGTGTCCCCCTCTCGGAGTTCGACCTCGACCGCAACCCGGCCGCGGCCGCGGTCGTCGCCCGGTTCACGGACGATCGGCTCTTGACCGCGGGCGAGTCGACCGTCGAGGTGGCGCACGAGGCACTGCTCCGCGAATGGCCGCGGCTTCGCGACTGGCTCGACGAGGACACCGAAGGGCGGCGCCTTCGCCTCCAGCTCATCCAGGCTGCGGCGCAATGGAACGGCGCCGGGCGAGACCCGGCCGAGCTCTTCCGGGGGCCGCGGCTCTCGGCGACGCTCGACTGGACGGCGACCCACGGCCGCGAGCTCAACGACCTCGAGCGCGAGTTCGTCGCGGCCTCGCGTGCGATGAGCGAACAGGAAGCGCGGAGGCAGCGGCGCATCAACCGGCGACTGCGCGGGCTGCTCGCCGCCGCGGCCGTGCTGCTCGTCGCGGCAGCAGTCGCGGGTGTGGTCGCGCTCGTGCAGCGGAGCAATGCGCGACGGTCGGCGACGACCGCGGAGGCACAGCGCCTCGGCGCCCAGGCGCTCACCGTCACCCCACCCGACCAGTCGTTCCTCTACGCCCGCGAGAGCTATAACCTCCAGCCGTCACCGGCGACGCGCGGCTACCTGTTCGCCGCGGAGGAACGCTCGCCGGCAGCGCTCGCGGTCGTCCGACCGGTCGCCGGGCGCATCCGCTTAGTTGTGGCGAGCCCCGATCGAAGCCGCCAGCTCCTGGGCAGCGATCGCGACACCTTCGCGATCGTCGATTCGCGAACACTGAAGACGGAGCGCACGTTCGCGATCGCGCCGGGCGGCGTCTTCGCCTGGGCGGGCAGCGGGCGCCGTCATGTACGGCAACCCGGCAGCGGACACTGCCGGCTTTCTGAACATCGCGTCCGGACGCTTCACCGTCGACAAGCGCCTTCCCACGAGCGCGTACTCGGTCTCGAACGACGGACGGCAGCTCTACACCCTGCCGCTATCCGGCGCGGTGATCGGCGTCGTCGACCTGAAGACCATGCATCAGCTTCGGAGCATCGTCCCCAGCAGCGGTTTCGTCTTCGACGACGTCGAGCCCGAGCAAGGTGCGATCGTCGTCGCCGTCGAGTCGTCGCTGACCGACCCGTCGACCCCGGTCCGCTACCTGATCTGGCGGCACGGGCTCCGCGGGGCGCCGACGCGCACCATCCTGGGCGGCGCCGGGCTCCCGCCTTTCGTGCCCTACGCGGTCGGCGGACGCAGGTTCGTCGTCCCGGTCACCCGCGGCTTCAAGGTCGTCGACCTCGACTCGGGACGATCCACAGTCCTCGCCTCCTCGAGCGGCGGCGCCAGCGCGCTCGCCCTCTCCCCCGACGGCTCGACGCTCGTCCTCGCGACGCTCGCGCATTCCGGTGTCACGGTCGTCCGTGTGGCCGACGGCACCGTCGAGAACACCTTCATCGGGCATCAGAGCCAGGTCCACGGCGTGACGTTCAACACGCCAGGCACCGTCGTTTACACCGGCGGAGCAGACGGCCGGTTGATCGCATGGGACCTCCGGGGTGCGCACAGCCTGTCGACCACCCGTCCGCTCCCGGGAGCGACGCCGCAGCCGAACGTCCAGCTTCCAGCGGGCCGCATGCTCGCCAGCTCGGCGCAGGCCCGGCTCGTCGCGGCGGTGCTGGGTGACGGAACCGTCAAGCTCGTTGCCGCGACGGCGCCGGCGATGCCGGTCGTGCGATCGATTCGCAGTCGCGGCTACACCGGGGAAGCCCGGCCAACCGATCGCGGCCGCACTCGACCGAGCCGGAGGCAAGCTGGCCGTCGGAACCGACGACGGGCGGATCATCGTCTACGACACCGCAACCGGGAAGCGGATCGTCACGCGTTCGCTCCCGCCGCATGGAGGTCGTCCGCCGGCGATCGTCGCGGTCGCGTTCTCACCGACCGGCCTGCTCGCGGCCGGGGCCGACGACGGCCGCGTCGCCCGGTTCTCGGTACGGGCGCTGGCGCTCGCTCCCGTTGCTCGACACGGCCCGCGCGAACGAAGGCCAGGTGAACCTCACCTCGATCACCTTCTCACCGGACGGCGCCCGGCTCGCCGCCGTACTCAACGACGGCGCGACCGGGACGATCGAGGTCTTCGACGCCCCCTCGGGCACCCGCGCGTATTCCGTGCGGGCCGGCGCGAACGCCCTGACGGCGATCTTTACCCCGGACGGCAAGACGCTGATCGGCGGCGACCGCGAAGGTATCGCCCGGTTCTGGAACGCCGCGAGCGGGAAGGTCGAGGGCGCGCCGATCCAGGTGAATCAGGGTCAGGTCAACAGCCTCGCCGTCGACCCGAGCGGCAGGACACTGGTGGCGGGAGGAACCGACGGCGCGATGTGGCTCTTCGACCTCGGGACCCGGACGCAGATCGGCACCCCGCTCGGCGCCGACCCGAACACGACAACTGCCGCTGTCTTCGCCGGGCCGGCGGACACCACGCCGGTCACGGTCGCGTTCCCCAACGCAGGCCTCGCCCTCACTGCGCTGACCCGGTGGAACCTCAGCGCGGGGTTCCTCGCAGCCCGGGCGTGTGCGGTCGCGCGGCGGAACCTCACCCGGCTCGAATGGGAGCAGATCCTCCCGAACCTGCGCTACACGAAGGTGTGCAGGGGCTACCCGCTCACCCAATGACCGACGCGGAGCGAGCTACGAATCGACGCCGCCCTGCTCAAGCCGAGGCAAGGGCTGCTTGAGCCCGTAATACAGTGAACGTGTGGGCGCTCGCGTTGTTCAGCCTGATGCAACACGCCGAGATCCTCGAACCGGCTGTGTAAACCGTTAGGGCGCAAGCCCTTCGAGGGTTCAAACCCCTCCCCCTCCGCGTTCTAACCAGGACGTACGCTTCCGCGATGCGGGCACTCGGCGTGGCGATCGCGACTGCGGCCCTGGCGGCTGCGCTCGCGCCTGCGCCCCACGCTGACACGACGCGGGTGATCCGGCTTATCTCGACGTTCGACCACGCGAACGTCGTCGTCGACCGCGAGCCGCTCGGCGCCGTCAGCCGGGGTGACGTGATCGTCAGCTTCGACCGCCTCGCGAACGCCACCGGGCAGTTCGGGCGGCCAAGGGGGCGCACGTCGGGCACGACCGCGGCCAGTTCCACTATCTGTCGCCGACCCGGATGCGCATCGACGGCTGGACGACGCTCCCCGGCGGCCGCATGCACGTACGCAGCCTGGTGCGGCCGGCAGGCGACGAGATCGTGGAGATCGATGTCGTCGGCGGCACCGGTGCCTTCGCCGGCGCGCGCGGCACGGTCACGGTCACGCCGTACCCGACGACGGCGCGGACGCTCCTCGTGTACCGCGTGCGGCTCGCGTAGCCACAGCTCCATCGACGCGACATCGTCCATGGATGGAACCGCGGCGCCCCGACGCCGATCGTTGGCTGGTCCGCCAACGAGGAGGAGTCATGACCCAGCAAATCGCGCTCGTCTCGAAGACCACCGAGATCGGCCCGCAGGAGCTCGGCCGCGTCGCTGCCGCGCTGAACACGCAACTGGCCCGCGACTTCGGACCCGCCTGGAACGTCGACGCAGCGGTCACGACCGCGCGCCGCGTCCCGCCGGCCGCCTGGCCGCTGATCGTCACCGACGACGCGCCGGCCGCCGGCGTCCACCTCGACGATCACGGCCGGCCGACGGCGCTCGTCGACTACGCCGACGACTGGACGACGGCCGCCAGCCACGAGCTGCTCGAGATGTGCGTCGACCCGTACGGCAACCGCCTCGTGACCGCACGCGCCGTCAAGCCCGGCCAGGGCCGCGTCGACTACCTCGTCGAGGTCTGCGACCCGTGCGAGGCGGTCACCTACGAGATCGACGGCGTCGCCGTCTCCGACTTCTACACCCCGCGCTTCTTCGATCCCGCCTCGCGCGCGGGCGTCCGCTACAGCCACACCGGCGCGATCACCCGGCCGCGCCAGGTGCTGCGCGGCGGCTACCTGAGCTGGCGCGTGCCCTCGACGGGCGAGTGGTGGCAGCAGCTCTGGCTCGACGGGCCGCGCCCGGTCTACCGCAACCTCGGCGTGCTGGAGCTCGGCCGCCGTGAGGCGGCCGAGCTCACCAGCTGAACGACGCTAGGACGCCGGCGACGGTCCGAGAGTGGGACCGCCCCCGCCCTCGTACTCGCTCTCGATGCGCTCCAGCTCCTCCTCGGAGCCCATGCTGACCGGCCCCTTGAACCACTTCTTCGCCGACAGCACGTACCAGCCGCCGAACAGGAGGAAGGCCGCACCGACCACAAACGGCGTGTAGTTGACGAGGTTCCAGTCGAAGTCGCTGTTCCACCAGATGCCGCCGTGGTACGACGGCAGCATGAAGACGATGCAGATGAAGACGATCCAGAGGATCGCGATCGTGTCGATCCACTTGTAGTGGCGCCCGAGGTGCCAGGCGCCCCGCTGGAACTTCGCGCCCGCCTTCAGCCGCAGGATGATCGGCAGCACGAACGCGATGTACAGGCCGATGACGGCGATCGCGGTCGAGGCCGCGTAGCCCGTGTAGTTGAACCACCAGGCGGGCAGCGGCGTCAGGAACGCCAGAACGACGACCGCCCACACCGTGTTGACCGGGATGCGGTCGCGCTTCGACACCTTGCGCCACCACCGATGGCCCGGGACGGCGCGATCGCGTGAGAACGCGAACATCATCCGGGACGCGGACGTCGTTGAGGCGATCGTGCAGAACACCTGGGCGACGATGGCGATGAAGAGCAGCACCTCCGCCCATCTCGTGCTCATCGAGGTCTGCCAGATGTACGTGATGATGTAGCTCCCGGCCGCGGCCGCTTCCGAGTCGTTCGGCACCGTCCACGTCACGGCGACGAGCAGGATGAAGCCGAAGACCACCGAGACGACGACGGACATGACCATGCCCCACGCCGCGGCGATCGAGGCGCTGCGCGTCTCCTCGCTCATGTGCGCCGACGCGTCGTACCCGGTGATCGTGTACTGCGCGAGCAGCAGCCCGGTCAGGAAGACGTAGAAGAAGATGAAGCCGTGCGTCGTGCCGCCGCCAAAGCCGGTGTTGTTGATCGTCTGGCCGAAGACGTAGCCGGCCGAGCGGTGGTGGTCCGGAACGAAGATCAGGACGCCGACGATGAAGAGGACGCCGATCATGTGCCACCAGGCCGAGATGGCGTTCAGCCCGGCCGTGAGCGGGACCTTGAGCATGTTCACGAGGCCGGCGGCCAGCATGATGAAGACGTACGTCAGGTAGATCCAGTGGTACGTGTTGCCGTAGCTGCCGTTCGTGATCAGGTTGAGCCACGAGGTCATGAAGATCGCGCAGCCGAACCCGATGGACGCGGTGACGGCGATCTGGCCGACGAGGTTGAACCAGCCCGTGAACCAGCCCCATGCAGGGCTGCCGAGCTTCGACGACCAGTAGTAGAGGCCGCCGGCCGTGGGGTACGTGGAAGCGATCTCGCCCAGCGCGAGCGCCACGATGGTGCAGGCGGCGCCGACCAGCAGCCAGCCCCACGTGATCGCGACCGGGCCGCCCTGGTTGAAGCCGATCGCGTACGAGGTGAGGCACCCCGCGAGGATCGAGATGATCGTGAAGGAGATGGCGAAGTTCTGGAAGCTGCCCATCGAGCGGAACAGCTCCTGCGCGTAGCCCAACTTGTGTAGCTGAGCCTCGTCGTCCTCGTGGCGACCGGCGGTCGCAGGTCCAGTGCTCAAAGCCACCTCCGTTCGATCGTGGTCTTACGTTGCCGGCGGAAGCGGCGATTGACCCACGTTTGTGGTGTCTGTGTCAAACGCGAACCGCAGCGCCCTCCGGGTCGTAGAGCGGCTCGGCTGCGATCTCGCCGGGGACCCACTCGCCGAAGATCTCGATCTCGACCTGCCGGCCTGGCTCTGCGTCGCTCGCCGGAACGTAGGCGTAGGCGATCGAGCGCTCGACGGTGTAGCCGTAGCCGCCCGAGGTGACACGGCCGACGACCTGCCCGTCGATGCGCACGGGCTCCGAGCCGAGCGCGACCGAGCGCGGATCGGCGAGCGTGATGCAGGCGAGCCGGCGCGGCGGATCCTCCTTCTGCAGCAGCGCCTCGCGCCCGATGAAGTCCTTGTCGAGCTTCACGGCGAAGCCGAGGCCCGCCTCCCAGGGCGTGTCGTCGGGCGTGATGTCGGCGCCCCAGACGCGGTAGCCCTTCTCCAGCCGGCAGGAGTCGATCGCGCGGTAGCCCCCGGCGACCATGCCGTGGTCGCGGCCGGCAGCCCAGAGCTCGTCCCAGAGGCGGAGACCGAACTCGCTCGGGCAGTACAGCTCCCAGCCGAGCTCGCCCACGTAGGTCACGCGGAGCGCCAGGCACGGAACCGTGCCGACGGCGATCTCCCGCGCACGCATGTAGCGGAACGCCTCGTTCGACAGATCCGCGGTCGTGAGCGGCTGGAGGATGTCGCGCGCCCGCGGCCCCCAGAGCCCGAAGCACGCGAAGCGCGAGGTCGCGTCCTCGACGGTGACGTCCTGCGGGGCATGCGACGCGGATCCAGGCCAGGTCGTGCTGCCCGAAGGCGGTGCCGGTCACGATCCAGAACCGGTCCTCGGCGAGCCGGCGTCACCGTGAAGTCGCACTCGATCCCGCCGTGCTCGTTCAGCATCGACGTGTACGTGATCGCGCCGACCTCGCGCGCGACACGGTTGTCGCACAGCCGCTCGAGGAACTCGGCGGCGCCCTCGCCGCGGATCTCGATCTTCGCGAACGACGTCTCGTCGAAGAGCGCCGCCGTCTCGCGCGTCGCGCGGTGCTCGGCGCCGATCGCGGGCGACCAGAGCCGTCCCGCCCAGCCGCGTGGCCGCAGCGACTCGTCCCCCGCGGCGGCGTTCGGCTCGAACCAGTTCGCCCGCTCCCAGCCGGACTTCTCGCCGAAGGCGGCGCCGAGCTCCCGCAGCCGCGCGATACGCAGGCGAGACGCGCAGCGGCCGCCCGGCCTCGCGCTCGTGGCCCGGGTACTTCACGTCGTAGTAGGTCGCGTACACCTCGTACGAGCGCGCGAGCGTGTACTCGCGGCTCGCGTAGTGGCGGCCGAAGCGCCGGGAGTCCATCTCCCAGATGTCGAGGCCCGGGATGCCCTCGGCGATCCACTCGGCCACGAGCCTGCCCATGCCGCCGGCGCCCGCGAGGCCGTGCGCGCAGAAACCGGCCGCCGTCCAGAAGCCGCGCACCTCGGTCGGGCCGAGGATGAACTCGCCGTCCGGCGTGAACGCCTCGGGGCCGTTCACGAGCCGAACGACGCCCGCGTCGGCGAGCGTCGGCACGCGCACGATCGCGTTCTCCATCAGCTCCTCGAAGCGGTCCCAGTCCTCCTCGAGCAGCCGGCCGTTGAAGTCGGCGGGGATGCCGTCGAGGCCCCAGGCTGCGGGACGGCGCTCGTAGCCGCCCATGATCAGCCCGCCGGACTCGCCGCGGAAGTAGACGAGCAGCGAGGGGTCGCGCATCGTCGGCAAGTCGAGCGGCAGGCCGGCGGGCTCGGTGACGAGGTACTCGTGCGCGAACGGGATCACCGGCACGGTCACGCCTGCGAGCCGGCCGATCTCCGCCGCGAACATGCCGCCCGCATTGACGACGACTTCGGTCTGGATCGAGCCGCGGTCGGTCTCGACGCCGCGCACGCGGCCGCGCAACACGTCGATCGCGGTCGCGCGGGTGTTGGTGTTGATCTCCGCGCCGCCGCGCCGGGCGCCCTCGGCGAGCGCGAAGGTCAGCTGGCTCGGGTCGATGTAGCCGTCGCTCGGCAGGTAGGCGGCGCCGAGCACGCCGTCGGTCGTCATCGGCGGGAAGAGGCGCTGTGCCTCGTCGGCGGAGATCAGCTCGAGCGGCAGCCCGAACGTCTTCGCCCAGCCGGCCTGGCGGGTCAGCTCCTCCATGCGCTCGGCACTCGACGCGAGCCGCAGCGAGCCGACCTCGTGCCAACCGGTCTCCAGGCCGACCTCGTCGCCGAGCGTGCGGTAGAGCTCGACCGAGCTCATCATCATCCGCGTCAGGCTGAGCGAGCCGCGGAGCTGGCCGACGAGGCCGGCGGAGTGGAAGGTCGAGCCGCTCGTCAGGTCGGCGCGCTCGACGAGAACGACGTCGTCCCAGCCGAGCTTCGTGAGCCAGTAGGCGATCGCGCACCCGCCGACGCCGCCGCCGATGACGACCACCCGAGCGGAGCTCTTCACGCGAGCGCCCGCTGGAACGCCGGGTCTACCGCCGTGCGCGCGAGGCGCTCGAAGTGCTGCTCCGAGTAGCCGGCGAAGTCGAAGTCGAGCGCCGAGACCGCCTGCTGCACGACGCCCCACATCGCCTCGCGGAAGTCGGACATGAAGCGCATCAGCGTCAGGTGCCCCACGTCCTGGGTTCGTCCCTCGCCAAAGTACGCCTCGAGCAGCTCCCCATCGGCGTCAAGCTCGTTGTTGACGGCGAAGTTGGCGAGGTCGAAGAAGCGATCGCCCATGCCCGCGTACTCCCAGTCGACGATGCGGATGCCCTGGTCCGGAGACCGGATGAAGTTCGCGGTCAGCAGGTCGTTGTGGCACGGGCGCCTGGGCTGCGGCCCGAGCCGGCTCTCGATGCGATCAGCCGTCTCCTTGGCGCGGTCGTAGGCGGCCGTCGTCACGCCGTGCGCCGCCGCCGTATCGCGGTACGCCTCGACGACGCGGAAGGCGTCGAAGCGCGCCGGGAACGCCGGCCCCTCGTGGACGCGGCGGAGCAGGGACGCCACCTCCTGCAGCGTCGCCGGCTCGCCCATGTCGTCGACCGCGGTGCCCTCGACGAAGCGCGTGACGAGCGACCCGTCGACGAAGGCGACGACCTCGGGCCCGACACCGACCGCCGCCGCTGCGCGGGCGGCCGCCTCCTCCGCGTGGCGGTCGATGCCAAGCAGCTCGGTGCGGTCGCCGCCGATGCGGACCACGTACGACTCACCGCCCAGCGACACCTTGAAGTTGTGGTTCGTGATCCCGCCGCCGAGCGGCTCGACGTCGACCTCCCGCCCCGGCCAGACCCGTGCGGCGATCGCCTCGGCCGTCATCGGCGGATCCTAAGGGGCTGTCCCCGCAGGGGGCTGTCCCCAGTGTCCAGCCTCGGGTCTGAGTGCGGCGAAGATTTGTCCAGACGGCTCGTGGACGGATGACGACTCAAAGCCGGATCGCTTGGGACAGCCCCCGCTGAGACGGGGACAGCCCCTGCGCGACGCACGCCGTCGCGTAGATTCATCGCATGTTGAGCCTCGACGAACTGGCGGCCGAGGTCGAGAGCGGTGCGATCGACACGATCGTCGTCGCGTTCACCGACATGCAGGGGCGCCTGATGGGCAAGCGCGTCCAGGCGCAGTTCTTCGTCGACGACTCACTCGAGCAGGGCATCGAGGCGTGCAACTACCTGCTCGCGCTCGACATGGAGATGGATCCCGTCCCGGGCTACGCGCTCACGTCATGGGAACAGGGCTACGGCGACTTCCAGCTGCGGCCCGACCCCGCGACGCTGCGGCGCATCCCCTGGCTCGAGGCGACCGCGCTGATCCTCTGCGACGTCCACGGCCACGACGGCTCCGAGGTCGGGCCGTCGCCGCGGCAGGTGCTGCGCCGCCAGGTGCGCCGCGCCGAGGAGCTCGGCTTCACGCCCATGTTCGGCTCCGAGCTCGAGTTCTTCCTGCTCAAGGAGACCTACGCCGAGGCGCACGCCAAGCACTACAACGACCTGACGCCGTCCGTGCCCTACATCCTCGACTACCACATCCTCGCGTCGACCTACGACGAGCCCTTCATCCGCCAGATCCGCAACGGCATGCAGGGCGCGGGCATCCCGGTCGAGACCTCGAAGGGCGAGGCGTGGCCCGGCCAGCACGAGATCAACTTCCGCTACTCGGACGCCCTGACGATGGCCGACAACCACGTCGTCTACAAAAACGGCGCCAAGGAGATCGCGCACCTGAACGGGTGCTCGATCACCTTCATGGCCAAGCCGGACCAGACGTGGATCGGCAACTCGTGTCACATCCACTCGAGCCTGTGGCGCGGCGACCAGCCGGCGTTCGAGGATCGCACGGTCTTCGACCGCTACCTCGCCGGGCAGATCGCGCTGCTCGGCGACCTTGCAGTCTTCATCGCGCCGACGATCAACTCGTACAAGCGCTTCTCAGCGGGCAGCTGGGCGCCGACGACGCTTGCCTGGGGCTACGACAACCGCACCTGCGGGTTCCGCATCGTCGGCCACGGCCGGGCGCTACGGACGGAGACGCGCATCCCGGGCGGCGACGCCAACCCGTATCTCGCCTTCGCCGCGCTGCTCGCGGCAGGGCTGTACGGGATCGAGCACGAGCTGGAGCTCCAGCCGCCCCTCGAGGGCAACGCCTACGAGTCCGACGCCGAGCGCTTCCCGCACTCGCTGCGCGAGGGGATCGCGCGGCTCGAGGGCAGCGAGATCGCCCGCGAGGTGCTCGGCGACGAGGTGGTCGACCACTACCTGAACTACGCGCGCACGGAGCAGCGCCTCTTCGACGAGGTCGTTACCTCCTACGAGCGCGAGCGCATGTTCGAGCGCGCATGAGGCCGCTGATCGGAATCACCTCGTACGCGGAGAAGGTCCAGATGGGCGTCTGGACCGAGCCGTCGGCCCTCGTGCCGCTCGCCTACACGAAGTCGGTCGAAGTCGCGGGCGGGCGGCCCATCGTCATCCCGCCGGTTCACGGCGCCGTCGAGGAGACGCTCGATGCGTTGCACGGCGTGATCTTCTCGGGCGGCGGCGACCTCGACCCCGACCTGTACGGCGCCGAGGCACACCCGTCCACCGATTTGCCGAAGCCGTGGCGCGACAAGCCCGAGCTCGAGCTGCTCGAGGCGGCACTCGCCCGCGACATGCCCGTGCTGGCCATCTGCCGGGGGTCGCAACTCCTGAACATCGCCCGTGGCGGCGACCTCGTCCAGCATCTCCCGGAGATCGTCGGGCACAACCGGCACAAGGAGCAGCCGGGCGCCTTCTCCGACCACGACGTGTCGATCGCACCGGAGAGCCGCCTGGGCGGCCTGCTCGGGGAGCACGCACCGGTCAAGTCGCACCACCACCAGGGCATGGGCAAGATCGGCGACGGCCTTCGACCCGTGGCCTGGGACGAGGACGGCTACGTCGAGGGACTCGAGGACCCGGAGAAGCGCTTCGCGCTCGGCGTGCTCTGGCACCCCGAGGAAGACGAGGACTACACGCTCTTCAAGGGGCTCGTCGCCGAGGCGATCCGCTACCGCGAGGCGCGCGGGTGACAGCGATCCTCAACCCGGCCACCGAGGAGACGATCGCCGAGGTTCCGGGCTCAGACGTGGACGAGACGGACGCTGCCGTCGCGGCCGCCCAGGCCGCCTACCCCACCTGGCGGGCCGTGGCCCCGGGCGACCGCGCGCGCCTGCTGCGCCGCGTCTCGGCCCTCGTCGAGGAGCACGGCGAGGAGCTGTCCCGGCTCGAGAGCCGGAACGCGGGCAAGCCGATCTCCGACGCGCGCGGGGAGATCGGCATGGTCGCCGACGTGTTCCAGTTCTATGCGGGCGCGATCGACAAGCACCACGGCGAGACGATCCCCGTCGCGGGCGGCGTCGATCTGACGCTCCGCGAACCGCTCGGCGTCGTCGGGCTCATCGTCCCGTGGAACTTCCCGCTCAACATCGCGAGCTGGAAGCTCGGCCCGGCGCTCGCGTGCGGCAACACGGTCGTGCTGAAGCCGGCCGAGCTGACGCCGCTGTCAGCGCTGCGCCTCGCCGAGCTCGCGCTCGAGGCCGGCATCCCGGAAGGCGTGCTCAACGTCGTCCCCGGCAAGGGCTCGGTTGCCGGCGAGCGCCTCGTCGAACATCCCGACGTGGCCAAGATCGGGTTCACCGGCTCGACCGAAGTGGGCCGTCAGGTCATGCGCGGCGCCGCCGGGACGATCAAGCGCGTCACGCTCGAGCTCGGCGGCAAGTCGGCCAACGTCGTCTTCGCCGACGCCGACCTCGAGGCGGCCGCCGCCGGCGCGCCCTATGCAGTCTTCGGCAACGCCGGCCAGGACTGCTGCGCGCGCTCGCGCATCCTGGTCGAGCGCTCGGCCTACGACCGCTTCGTCGAGCTGCTCGTCGGTGCCACGGCCGGCGTGCGCGTCGGCGATCCGGAGGACGATGCCACCGAGATGGGCCCCCTCATCTCCGCCGCGCAGCGCGAGCAGGTCGCCTCGTTCGTCGACGGCAATGTGCTCTTCCGCGGCGAGGCGCCCGGCGGCCGCGGCTTCTGGTTCCCGCCCACGCTCGTCGAAGCGTCAAACGGCGACCGCGTCGCGCGCGAGGAGGTGTTCGGGCCGGTTGCCGCCGTGATCCCCTTCGCCGACGAGGAGGAGGCCGTCAGGCTTGCCAACGACACGCCGTACGGGCTCTCCGGCTCGATCTGGACGCGGGACGTCGGGCGCGCGATGCGGGTCGTCCGCGCGATCGAGACGGGCGTCCTCTCGATCAACTCGAACACGTCGGTGCGCGTGTCGACGCCGTTCGGCGGCTTCAAGCAGTCCGGCTTCGGCCGCGAGCTGGGGATGCACGCCATGGACGGCTACTCCGAGATCAAGAACGTGTACATCGCAACCTGATGGGCGGCCGGCTCGACGGAAAGGTCGTCGTGATCACCGGCGCCGGGTCGGGCATGGGCCGCGAGGCGGCCCTCGTGTTCTCGGCCGAGGGCGCATCCGTCTGCGTCGCGGACGTGGACGACTTCGCGGCGGCGAAGACGGCAGGCGAAGCACGCGAGGCGTTCCCCTTCACGGTCGACGTCTCCGACGCGGAGAGCGTCCGCGGGATGTACGCGGCCACCGCCGAGCGCTACGGCGGCATCGACGTCCTCTACAACAACGCGGGCATCTCGCCCGCCGACGACGACTCGATCCTCGAGACCGAGGAGGACGCATGGGACCGCGTGCAGGCGGTTAACACGAAGGGCGTCTATCTCTGCTGCCGCTACGGCATCCCCTACCTGCTCGACCGCGGCGGCGGCTCGGTGATCAACGTGGCGTCATTCGTGGCGCTGGTCGGGGCGGCGACCTCGCAGATCTCGTACACCGCCTCCAAGGGAGCCGTCCTGTCGCTGAGCCGCGAGCTCGGCGTGCAGTTCGCGCGTCAGGGCGTACGCGTCAACGCACTGTGCCCGGGACCGGTCGAGACGCCCCTGCTCCTGCGGATCTTCGGCGACGATCCGGCCGCGTACGAGCGACGGCGAATCCACCTGCCGATGGGCAGGCTCGCGAAGCCGCGCGAGATCGTCAACGCGGCGCTCTTCCTGGCGAGCGACGAGTCGTCGTACGTGAACGCGGCGACGTTCCTCGTTGACGGCGGGCTCACCGCCGCCTACGTCACGCCTGATTGATCAGTCCCAGTCGACGCCGAGGTAGGTGTCGCCGTGCCGTTCGTCCCCGAACTCGCGCTCGGCGCACTCGGGGCACAGCACGACCACCGTCTCGGTGTCGTCGTCCTCGAGCCCGAGCAGCGCACGCCAGCCGCGCGCCTTGCCCGTGGACTCGATCTTGCATTCGGCGCACTCGAGCATCTCATTCGGCATCGTACGCCTCTCGGCGGCCAGTCTTGATCCCTGATACGAGGGAACTTTCGCCGCGGCGTTATTCGTACGAGAGTCCCGCGGCGGCGCGGGCTGAGGCCGCATCGCCGAGCGCCGTCGTCCCGGTCGCGAGCGCGACCGTCTTTCCGTTTGCGGCCACGATCTCGGTGTTCGCGATGGCGAGGTTTCGGCCCGCGTGGACGACCGTGGCCGTGGCGGTCAGGTCCGTTCCGTCGGGGAAGACGGGCCGGATCACGTTCAGCTTCATGTCGAGCGCGGCGAACGGCGTTCCGACCTCGGCGACCGACTGAACGGCGGCCGATCCCGCGGACGCCGCCAGCAGCGCGAGCATCCCGCCGAAGACCGTCCCCAACTCGTTCGTGGTCCACGGTCCCGCCGGGAGCACGAAGGTGACGCGGCCTTCGTCGGCAGCGGTGAGGCGCATGCCGGTGAGCCGGTCGATCGGCGGCCGCGACAGCTCGCCCGCGAGTTGGCGGCGCAAGAGGTCGACGCCGCTCGTCGCGGTGATCGCGTCGGCGCTCAGGGTGCCGCCGGCGACCGGGCGCAGGTAGGGATCAGGCGTCTCGTCCGGCGGTACGACCACGGCCTCGGTCGGTGGGTTGACGCCGTCGAGATCGAGTGCCGGGAGGATGAAGCCGCGCGACGTGCCGTGTGCGAGCAGGCGGCCGTCGCCTGCCCGGACGAACACCTCGGCCAACCCCGTCGTCGCATCCACGTGGATGACGCGCCCCTCGGCCCGCAGCTCGTCGCCGAGCGACGCGGTGCCGAGGAACGTGAGCGAGACCTCGGCGGTCGTCGCCGGCGTGGCGGGCGGCAGCGTCGAGATCACCGCCGTGAGCAGCGGCGCGTCGGCCAGGAAGGCGAGCACACCCGGGTGCAGCGTCCCCTTCGGCCCGACCACCCAGCCTGAGACCGGCATCGAGTAGACGACGCGCCCCTCATCCGCCTCGGCCAGCGCACGCCCTGTGAGACGCGCCACCGGGGGCGCCGGAGCGCGCCCGTCGAGGAACGAGCGCAGCTGCTCGAGACCAGGCAGCGCGAGGATCGCGGGGTCTGCCGGAGCGCCGCGGACCGGCTCCTGCCAGATCTCGGTCACGCGCCGACACTACGGGACAGTCCCCGGCCGCCCGGACGGGGACTGTCCCGACGCGTTCTACGGAGAGGGCGGGATTTGAACCCGCGACCCACCTTTCGGCAGGTACGCGATTTCCAGTCGCGCTCCTTAGGCCACTCGGACACCTCTCCGAGCGGGCGGATGATAGCCCCGCCTAGTGCGTCGACTGGTAGACGAACGCGACGAGGTCGTCGATCTGCTTCGGCGACAGCTGCGTGCCGAAGTTCTCGGGCATGACGCCCTTGGGGTAGCCGGGCGCGATGTACGCGTTCGGTTGGACGATCGACGTGTGGATGAACGCGGCGTCCTTGTCCTTGAGGGTCTTGTCGAGATCTGGCCCGACCGTCCCCGTCGCGTTCGCGGCCATGAGCGTGTGGCACGCGTTGCACCCGTTCGCCGCGAACACCGCCTTGCCGGCGGCCGCATCGCCCGTGGGCGGGGCGCTGGTCGTGGTCGGGGTCGTCGTCGTGGTTGACGTCGCCGGCTCGGCCGCCTTCGACTCGGCCGCGAACTTCTCCACGGCAGCGAGCTGCGCGACCGTCAGCAGCGCGACGACGCCGAGGAAAAGGCCGAGGCGCCTGCCGGGATAGTTCGGGTTCCAGCGCGGGAACACGAACGACGACAGGAGCGCGAATGCGATGAAGATGAGCGCGACAATGCCGAGCCCGATCTCGTGTCCGGTCGACAGCGCGAGCAGCACGGATGCGGAACCTACCAGGGCTGTGGGGCGTGTTGCGTCACGCCGATGCCTCCTGTACGACTCAACACGATCATGGCAATCGGGAGGGAGAACCACATGAGACGCATGCTTGCCGTCGGGGTCATTCTCGCCGTGGGGCTGGTGCTGGCCGCACCCGCCTTCGCGGCGCCGCCTACCCCGACCGAGAAGAAGCTTCAGGCCGAGGTCACTGCATTGCAGAAAAAGCTCCCGGCGATGCAGAAGCAGGTCACGACCCTGCAGAAGCAGGTCAAGACGCTCACGAACGTCCTGTCGGCAGAGATCGACTACAGCATCTGCTCGAACGCGGTCGCCGCGGACGCAATACAGCAGACGTGGGCCACGCTGAACATCTCGTCGACGGGCGCAATCTTCGGCGCGGCCGAGTCGCCCGTGAACGACATCGGCAGCTGCACGTCGTGGAAGATCACGCGCGCGGCCGCCGGCGTACCGAACCTGACCGTCTTCAAGGCGCTGATCGCACTCTGGAGCTAGGTCCCAGGGAACAGCGGGGCGGCCGCACATCTGCGGCCGCCTCGTAGCCCGATTCCGTTTCGCACCCCCGCGATGTCCACTCTCCTTAGAGGGCGCTCGCACGCGGGGAGAAGTTTCGTGCCCTCAGGACGGCGCGCCCGCCCCGTTTCTTCCCGCGCGATACTCGGGCCGTGAAGATCCTCGCCCTCGTCGCGGCGCTCGCGGCGCCCACCTTCCACGCGCGCGTGACGCCGGTTCCTGCGGCATACCACCTGACCTCGTGGCATCCGGGGTGCCCGGTCGCCCGCAGGGACCTCCGCCTCGTCACCGTGACGCACTGGGGCTTCGACCGCCGCGTGCACACCGGGCAGCTCGTCGTCGCGGAGCGGGCGACGCCGGCGGTCGTCGGCGCGCTACGCGGCCTGTTCGCCGTGCGGTTCCCGATCCGCCGGATGGAGCCCGTCGAGCTCTACGGCGCGGATGACCGGCGGTCGATGGCGGCCGACAACACGTCGGCGTTCAACTGCCGCCGCGTCGAGGGCAGCACGTCCTGGTCGGCCCACGCGTACGGGCTGGCGATCGACATCAACCCGCTCGAGAACCCCTACATCCGCCAGGGTCACGTGCTGCCGCCGGCCGGACGGACATTCCTCGACCGCAGCCGCTGGCGCCCCGGGATGATCCACGCAGGCGACGCCGTGGTGCGTGCGTTCGCGGCCGTCGGCTGGCCGTGGGGCGGCCGCTGGCAGGAACCGCGCGACTACCAGCACTTCTCCGCGACCGGCGGCTAGCTGGTTTTCGCGAAGCGGTGCACGGCCTCGAGTAGCTCCTCGGTCTTTCGCTTCGCCTCGGCCTCGTCGCCGGAGGCGAGCGCGCCCGCGACGCAGTGGTTCACGTGCTGGTCGAGGATGCGGAAGGCCAGGCTTTCGAGCGCGGTGGAGACGGCGCCGATCTGGGTGAGGATGTCGATGCAGTAGCGGTCGTCGGAGACCATGCGCTCGATGCCGCGCACCTGGCCCTCGATGCGGTGCAGGCGCTTGATCAGCGCGTCCTTGTCGGCGTGGTAGCCGTAGTGGGCCGGCTCGCCGGCGACAGTCATGCGAGTCCTTTCGTTCGGGCGCTGCGGAACCGCCGCAGGCGCAGGCTGTTGGTGACGACGAAGAGGCTGGAGCCCGCCATCGCGGCGGCCGCGATGACCGGGTCGAGGAGGCCGGCCGCGGCGAGCGGCAGGGCCGCCACGTTGTAGGCGAAGGCCCAGAAGAGGTTGCCCTTGATCGTGCGGAGCGTGCGGCGCGAGAGCCGGATCGCGTCGGCGGCCGCGCGGAGGTCGCCGGAGACAAGCGTGAGGTCACTCGCCTCGATCGCGACGTCGGTGCCGGTTCCCAGCGCGAGGCCCAGGTCGGCCTGTGCCAGCGCGGGCGCGTCGTTGACACCGTCGCCGACCATTGCGACGACCTCGCCCGCCGCCTGGAGGAGCCGGATCTCATCCGCCTTGCCGCCCGGCAGCACCTCGGCCTGGACGCGGTCGATGCCGACTTCGGCGGCGACGCGCTCGGCGGGCTCGCGCGCATCCCCGGTGAGCAGCACGGGCGCGAGCCCGAGCCGGCGCAGCTGAGCGACCGCCTCGGCGCTGGTCGGCCTGACCCGGTCGCGAACGACGAGCGTGGCGCGCGGCTCGCCGTCCCAGGAGACGGTGACCGCGCCGTCGCGGCGACCGATCTCCACGAGGTGGCCCTCGACCCGGCCGGTTACGCCGGAGCCGGGGAGGTTGCGGAAGCCCTCGACCGCCGGCAGCGTCCCGACCTCCGCGCGGCCGGCGGCGGCGACGGCGCGGGCTACGGGGTGCTCGCTCGCCGCCTCGACGGCGCCGGCGAGGCGGAGGACATCGGCGCGGCCAGCGCCGTTCAGCAGGCGCACGTCGACGAGCTCGAGCGCGCCCTCGGTAACGGTGCCGGTCTTGTCCAGCACGACGGTGGTGATGCGGCGCGTCTGCTCGAGCACCTCCGGGCCGCGGATGAGGATGCCGAGCTGCGCTCCGCGTCCCGTCCCGACCATGAGCGCCATCGGCGTCGCCAGGCCAAGGGCACAGGGGCAGGCGATGATCAGGACGGCGACGGCGGCGGCGAATGCCGTCGAGGCGTCCGCGCCCGCGAGCAGCCAGCCGGCGAGGGTCGCGAGCGAGAGCACGATCACGAGCGGCACGAACACCGCGGACACCCGGTCGGCGAGCCGCTGAACCGGCGCCTTGCCGGCCTGCGCCTGCTCGACGAGCCGGGCGATCTGCGCCAGCGCCGTCTCGGCGCCGACCCGGGTCGCCCGCACGACGAGCCTCCCGTACGTGTTGACGGTCGCGCCGGCGACCTCGCTCCCGGGCGAGGCATCGACGGGCGTCGGCTCACCGGTCAGCAGGGACCGGTCGACGGCGGAGTCACCCTGCTCGACGACGCCGTCCGTCGCAATCTTCTCGCCTGGGCGGACGACGAAGCGGTCGCCGACGGCCAGGTGGTCGACGGGAACGAGCACCTCCTCTGTCCCGCGCAGGACGCGCGCTTCCTTCGCGCCGAGCTCGAGCAGCGCCCGGATCGCGTCGCCGCTGCGCCGCCTGGCGCGCAGCTCCAGGTAGCGGCCGAGCAGGATCAGCGTCGTGATGACGGCGGCGACCTCGAAGTAGGTGTCGGTGTCGATTCCGCCGACGAGCACGACGGCCGACCACGTCCAGGCGGCGAGCGTGCCGAGCGAGATCAGCGTGTCCATGCCCGCCGCGCCGTGACGGGCGCTTGCGAGCGCGGCTCGGTGGAAGTCGGCGCCCGCCCAGAAGACGACGGGAGTCGAGAGGGCGAGCGCGACCCACTCCCAGCCCGCGAACCGGGCGGCGGGAACCATGGCGAGAACGGCCAGCGGGATGCTGAGGGCGACGGCCGCGACGAGGCGCCGGCGCAGCGGCGCGAGCCGGTCGGGCGGCGCGGCCGCCAGCGGCGGCCGCTCCCGTGCGCCGTAGCCGATCGACTCGACGGCCCCGACGAGCTCGTCCACCGACGCGCGCTCGGGGTCGAAGGCGACGGCCGCGCGCTCGGTGGCGAAGTTGACGGTGGCCTCGACGCCGTCGAGGCGGTTGAGCGCCCGCTCGATGCCGGCCGCGCACGAGGCGCAGCTCATGCCGTCGAGCTCGAGCTCGAGCTGACTCATACCCCCTTAGGGTATCGCATCCAGCTGATCGTGAACGGCCTCGAGGTCGCGGACGACGTTGACGACGGCCTCGCGGCACCAGTCGAGGAACTCGTCGCCGGCCTCGGCCGTGGATTCGGTCGGGCTCCCCCACACGCCGCCGCCCTCGGCCGTCGCGGCGTGGAAGGCGCCTGGCCGGGCGAACATTGCGGCGTCGAGCACGGTGTACGGGCTGGTGTGCAGCTCGCCGAACTCTGGGGTGAAGTCGCGGGCGCGCTCCATGTCGCAGAGGGCGGGATCGATGGCGAGGATGGCGGAGGTCTCGCCGACGTTGGCGTGGATGCCGACGTCCGGGCCGAGGTAGCGCGCCGCGCGCTCGGGCGGCAGGCCGAGCCAGTAGGCGAAGGGGTACACGCGCGTCCCGTCCGGAAGCTCGTGCGCGAAGTCGCCGGCCGCGTACTGCATCGCCCAGGTGTTCACGTAGTGGCCGTTCAGCAGCACGATGCGGCGGAACCCGGCCTCCGCGAGCGTCACGGCGACGTCGCGGAGCAGGGCCGTGAAGGTCGAAAGGCGCAGGTACGCGAGCCCCGCGGCGCCGCGGTGGTCGCCGGCGAGCCCGAATGGGACCGGCGGGCCGACGAGGGCGTCGAGCTCGGGCGCGGCGCGCCGGGCGACCTCGGTCGGGATGTAGACGTCTGTCCAGAGCGGCCCGTGGTCGCCGTGATCCTCGGTCGAGCCGACCGGGACGATGACCGTCCGCCCGCCGCGCTCGAGATACTGGCGCACCTGGAGGTTGGTCATCTCCGGCATGTACCTGGGTCCGGTGGACGGCATGGGTCTCCTTCCGGGGAGCGTTGTAGGTTCTGCCGCGTGATCCGGTTCCTCGTTCGCACGGCGGTGATGCTGGTCGCGAACGCGATCGGGCTGGTCGTCGCGGCCCTGATTCTCAAGGATGTGAAGATCAACGTGACGGGCTTCTTCGAGGCACTCGTGGTCTTCACGATCGCGCTGGCTCTGGTCACGCCGTTCCTCGAGTCGCAGTTCCACGGCGCCGGCGATCGCATCCGCTCGACGGGCGCCGCCCTGGTGGCGACGCTCGCCTCGCTGGTGGTCACCGACCTGATCTCGAACGGCTTCACGATCCACGGCATCAGCGCCTGGTTCATCGCCACCTTCATCGTGTGGATCACGACCGTAGTCGCCTGGTTCATCGCCCCGTTCTTCGGGCTGCGGCGGTACCTCGAAAGGCGCGACGAGCGGCGCTGATGGACCAGACCGGAGAGCCGCTGATCCTGCCGCACGGCGACTTTCTGGCGATCGACTTGACGCGGGCGATCCACGCCGGCGATCTGGATGCTCTCCGACGCCTGATCGACGGGCGACCCGAGCTGGCGACGGTTCACATGATCGGACGCAAGGGCGGCTGGAGAACGCCGCTGCACGCGGCCACCGATTGGCCGGGGTACTTTCCGGCCGCTCCAGCCGCGGTCGCGCTCCTCCTGGACGCGGGCGCCGATCCGAATGACGACACCGGCGGTGACAGCCCGGAGACGCCGCTGCACTGGGCGGCGAGCACCGACGACGTAGACGTCGCCGTCGTGCTCATCGACGGCGGCGCGAACCTGGAGACCCCCGGCGGGTCGATCGGTACCCAACTCGACAACGCCGTCGGCTACGGCTGCTGGCATGTCGCGCGGCTCCTCGTCGAACGTGGCGCGGCCGTCGACGCGCTCTGGCACGCGGCGGCACTCGGCATGCTCGACCGGCTCGAGGAGCTGCTCGCGGCGAACCCATCGCCCACCCAGGAGGATGTGAACAACGCGTTCTGGCAGGCGTGCCATGGCGGCCAGCGACGGGCAGCCGACCGGCTCCTCGCAGCCGGCGCAGACATCGACGCCTCTCCGGACTACGCGGGCGACAAGACGGTGCTCGAGCAGGTCGTCACCCCCGACACCCGCCGCGAGCTGCTCGCGACCTGGCTACGTGAGCACGGAGCGACGACCCCCGGCGGAGACTGAATCAGCCCGCTGGGAACGTGTCGCGCGATGGGCGCGGCTGGGATCGAACCAGCGACCTCCCGCGTGTGAAGCGGGCGCTCTCCCGCTGAGCTACGCGCCCAGAGCCCGCTGAGTGTAGCCCGGCGCGAACGCGGGGTCCGCGCCGGGCCATGCTCCCCTAACGGTGGTAGAGCGAGCGCGTCACGGGCTTGCTGATGTGCCGGGTGGTGTCGATCGCCTGGAGCCGGACGACGACGCGCCCGCTCGTGCGGAAGCGCTTCGCGGGCACCCAGATGCGCACGAACGTGCCGCACGCGGCGCCGATCCGCACTGCGAACTTCCGCTCGTACGCGGGAACGTGCGCCTTGATGTCGCGCTCGACGATCGTGATCTTCCCGGTGCCGTCGTCACAGACGCGGAAGCGCGCGTACATGCGCGCACCGACGCGCGTCAGGCCGATGAACCGGAGCGTCGGCGGTTTGTTCGCCTGCACCGGCGGCTGGTCGGTCTGTACGACGTCGCTGTAGCCGGACGTCACGTACGCGCGGTCGCCGGCCTGCGTCCGCGCGACCACGATCGCTCGCATGAGGTTGCCGACGTCGACGCCACGGACGCCGTACGTCTGCCCGTTCGCGCCGGCGACGTTCAGGCAGTTGGTGCCGTCGGTGTCGCAGCGCTGCCACTGGTAGCCGTACGACGAAGCCGCCGGCGTCCACGAGCCGTTCGACACAGAGAGCTCACCGCCGACGGTCGCGTCACCCGAGACGGCCGGGCGAGCGGTGTTCTTCGGGCCGTTCTTGGCGTCGACGATGTCCGTCGCGGCCGAGGGGGCGACGTCGTGCCCGTCCGCGTTCACGGCGGTCACGAGCACGCGCACGGTCCGTCCCACGTCGGCGGCCGCGAGCGTGTACGTCGTCTTGCTCGCGGCAGGGATGGCCGCGCAGCCCGTCGCGTCGCTCGCGCAGCGCTGCCAGGTGTACGCATACGACGTCGGATTGTTCGCCCATGTGCCGTGGGATGCGGTCAGCGCCGTCCCCTCGCGTGCGGCGCCCGAGATGGTGGGCGGTGCGGTGTTCTCAGGTGCTGCGGCCGCCGCGGCGCCCACCATGACGAGGGCGGCGACCGCGAGCATGCCGATGATCATTCGTTTGCGCATGGTTCCTCCTTGGTTGCCCCATGAGGAGGTACCCGGGCCTGCGCGGCCCGATCGCAGTCACAACGATCTCTTACGAATCCTTTACCGAGCTATAGGTAAATCGAATGGCAGTGCTTCTGCAGCGAGATCGGCGTCGTCTCGCCTTTGAGGTCGCTCGCCGCGCACGTGATGCTGAACACCTGGCCGGAGCGGTTGTCGTTGAGCGTCAGCGTGACGCGCTTCACGGCGGCCAGATCGGGATCGTTCGCGAGCTCGTCGAAGACCGGGACGGACAGCAGGAAGCCCTCGAAGTTGCTGTGCAGCGGCGTCGGGACGATGACGCTGCAGGTGTTCTTGACGTCGCAGTCGACGCGCCCTTTGCCGAGCCGCCCGACAGCGGCTCGCAACGTGTCCTCTGGCCTCGGGGTGGACCTCCCCGAGCCTCCGCACCCGGCGATGACGGTGAGCAGCAGCGCGACGGCGGCCCATCTCATCGCAAGCGCACCGGCAGCACGTTGCTCGTCACCCCGGCGAGCGTCGCGCTCGTGCAGCCGGCCGGCGCGTCCACCGTCCGCCCACCGCAGCGGGCACGCCGCGACGGAAGGCGCGCCTGAAGGGCGAGCGTGCCGCCGCGTTTCGGTGCGCGCGCCCGCACGGCGTAGGAGCCTGACGCGCTCGTGCGCGCGCGCCCGAGCACGACGCCGGCCGCAGTGATTCGGATACCGCGGCCGCCCGAGGCGTTGTCGAACGAGAGCACGCCGCCGAGGCGCAGCAACGAGCCGCGCCCGGCGGACGCCGGGCCCTGGAGCGTGAGGAAGCTCGGGCTGACGACGATCCCGCGGCTCTCGGTGGTCGTCGGGTAGGCAGCCGCCCCGCCGCGCTTCCCGACCGGCGTGAAGAGCCCGCGCCAGACGGAGGTGCCGCCGGGCATGGGTCCGAGGCCGCTCACAAGCCGCACCGCGAGTCGTCGCACCGCCGCCCGGCCCGCGAGCGCGGTCTGGCGAGGCAGGCAGACCGTGATCCGCAGCCCGCGGCGATCGTGCACGAAGAACCGCAGCGTGAGGTTGCGGACTACCCCACGCGAGGCGGAGAGCGACGCTTCCATCGCACCGGCCGGGTCGCGCACACAGCCCTGCGCCTGCGTCCGCGTCGGGGCGCGCGCGACGAGCCGCCCGGCGAGGAGCGACGGAGTCCCGCCGCCCGCGGGAACGAGCGCGACGGCCGCGTCGCCCATGACCGTGCCCACCGGCGGCAGCCTGAACGGCTGCGTGGCCGGGACGACGAACGTCGCGCGGGCTAGCGGCGGCTGCACCGTCGTCTGGGAGACGTCGAGGATGAGCGACGGGCCGCTGCCGAGCGAGCGGACGAGCTCGACGCGAAGCCGCGGCGCGAAGCGCGCCTGGTCGGCACCGGTCGCGCCGCCGGCGATCACGGCGACGAGCGTGCCGACAGTTAGGAGGGTTTGACGGAACGTCGCTCGTCGCAGGGGTGCGCTGGTCGTGCCGAGGCTAGGACGCAGGGAGCGTTCGTGCCCTTGCGGTACGGGCGCGACCGAGGACGACGCATCGGGACGTCCAGCGCGGCCCGGCGACTCAGACGTCGTTTCGTCAAGCCCTCCTAGGACGCGGCCCACCATGCGGCAAGTATCGCGGCCGTCCCGGCACGTGCCCGGGACGACGGGCTAGCGGCGCAGCAGCTCCCGCGCCGTTTCGCGTGCGTCGCCGTCGCGGTCGCGCCACACACGCTCGACGAGCGAGCCCATCACGTCGCGGATGCCGATCACGCCGAGCAGGAACCCGTCCTGCACAACCGGCAGGTGGCGGATCCGCCGCTCCCCCATGAGCCTCGCGGCCGACACGATGTCGTCGTCGGGCGAAACCGTCACCGGGCGGCGGGTCATGACCTCGCTGATACGGATCGACGCGAAGTGGCTGCCTTCGCCCGCGAGGCGGACGAGATCGCGCTCGGTGAAGATGCCGACTAGCTCCGGGCCGTCACAAACCGTTACGCTGCCCACGTTCTCCTCGTTCATGCGGGCGACGGCCAGCGCTACCGGGTCGTCGGGCCCCACGCTGACGAGCCGGACGCTCATGACCTCACCGATCCTCATCGCACTATCTTAGTGCCCTTCGCCACGAAGTTCAAACGGCTACGATCGGCGTGCCCGGCTGCGCTAGGCGGGGAGCTAGCGGTTCCCTCCACTCGCAATCCGCTCCAGCGAGGCTGAATTCCCTTCCGAGGGGGTGGCGTTCGTGGAACGGGCTGGCGAACGCGAGCGTTGACGGTCAGGTTCCGCGCACTGGGAGCCTCCGAACCGCGTCAGGTCCGGGAGGAAGCAGCGCTAAGGAGTCTCTCCCAGGTGCCGCGGGGCGACCTGACCCGAGCGAGCGTCGCAGGCACCACCACGGTACGCGCCAACAGAGCAGGGTGCGCAGCCGGGCTTTTCCTGATACGACCTGCGCTCCTTTCGTCCATAGAGGGGTGGGTCAATGAATCAGGCAACGCTCTCAGCCAGCGACCTTTCGTCGCTGCGCTCCCGGATGGCCGTGTCGGCCGGGGGGGACACCGACTGGGACTCGGTGCGCATGGGCTGGAACCTCGTCCACGACCAGCGGCCGCTGGCGGTCGTGTTCCCAGAGACCGCCGAGGACGTCGCTGCCGCCGTCGACCTCGCGCGCGAGCAGGGGGTCCGCATCAGTGCGCAGGCGACCGGCCACTTCGCCGCGACGCTCGCACCGCTCGACGGCGTCATCCTCGTCAAGACGAGCCGCATGCGCGACGTGAAGATCGACCCCGGCGCGCGCCGCGCGCGGGTCGGCGCCGGCGCGCAGTGGCAGGACGTCAGCGCCGCCGCCACCGAGCACGGCCTCGCCGGGCTCTCCGGCAGCGCCCCCGACGTCGGCGTCGTCGGCTACACGCTCGGCGGCGGCCTCGGCTGGCTCGGGCGCAAGCACGGCCTGGCGGCGAACAGCGTGGTCGGCGCCGAGATCGTGACCGCCGACGGACAGATCCGCCGGATCGACCGCGACACCGAGCCCGAGCTCTTCTGGGCGATCCGTGGCGGCGGCGGAAGCTTCGGCATCGTCACCGCGCTGGAGTTCGAGCTGTACCCGGTGCGCGAGCTGTACGCCGGCGACCTCTTCTTTCCGGCCGAGCGCTCGGCCGAGGTCCTGCACGCATGGCGCGACTGGGTTGCCACCGTGCCGGACGAGCTCACGTCCGTGGGCCGGGTGCTGCATCTGCCGCCGATCCCGCAGGTGCCGGAGCCGTTCCGCGGCAAGTCGTTCGGGATGGTCGAGGCGGCGTTCATCGGCGACGAGGCCGACGGAGCCGAGCTCCTGCGCCCGCTCCGAGAGCTCGACCCGGTGATGGACACCACGGCGATGATCCGGCCGCCGGCGCTCGCCGAGCTGCACATGGACCCACCCGACCCCGCGCCGGGCTTCTACGGCGGCGGCCTGCTGAGCTCACTGCCCGGGCCCGTGGTCAACGGGCTCATCGAGGTCGTGGGCCGGGCCGACCGGACCGCGCTGCTCTCGATCGAGCTCCGCCACCTGGGCGGCGCGCTCGGACAGGAAGCACCCGGCCAGGGCGCCGCCGGGGCCATCGACGCCGAGTTTGCGCACTTCTCGCTCGGGATGCCGATGACGCCGGAGATGGGCGCCGCGATCCACGCGGACCTCGAGCGCGTCCGCCAGGTCCTTGCGCCCGTGGACGCCGGCCGCACGTACTTCAACTTCGCCGATCACGGAGCCGAGCCGAGCGCGCTCTTCGCGCCTGACGCGCTCCGGCGGCTGCAGGCGGTGAAGCGCGACGTCGACCCGGAAGAGCTGTTCTTCGCCTGCCATCCGGTTGCGCCGGCCTAGCTCCGTCAGTCGTCACCCCGGCAGGCAGACTGCCGGGGTGACGACCTTCCGTCTGTGCGAGGATGCCGCCCCGGTGAGGGCGACGAATTGAGCACCGCGCTCTATCGCAAGTACCGGCCGCAGGACTTCGAAGAGGTCGTCGGCCAGGAGCCCGTCGTGCGCACGCTACGCAACGCGATCACCGCCGGGACGACGCGCCAGGCCTACCTCTTCGCCGGCCCGCGCGGGACCGGCAAGACCTCGCTCGCGCGCATCCTCGCCAAGGCGCTGAACTGCGCGCAGGGGCCGACGCCGACGCCCGACAACACGTGCAACTCGTGCGTGACGATCGCGGCCGGCACGTCGCTCGACGTGATCGAGATGGATGCGGCGTCGCAGCGCGGCATCGACGACATCCGCGAGATCCGCGATCGCGTCGTGCTCCAGCCCGTGGAGGGCCGCTTCAAGGTCTACATCCTCGACGAGGCGCACCAGCTGACCGACGCGGCGTGGAACGCGCTGCTGAAGTTGATCGAGGAGCCTCCGCCGCACCTGGTCTTCGTCTTCTGCACCACCGACCTGGCGAAGGTGCTCCCGACGGTGCGCTCACGCTGCCAGACCTTCATCTTCGCGCGGCCGCGGCTGCCGGAGCTCGTGCGCCTCCTGCGGCGCATCGCCGACGGCGAGGGCTTCGACGTCCCGGACGCCGCCCTGTCGCTCGTCGCGCGCTCGGCGCGCGGCAGCTTCCGGGACGCAGTCTCGACCCTCGACCAGCTCGCGGCAGCCACGGAAGGCACGATCAGCGTGCAGGACGTGCTCCAGCTGCTCGGCGCTGTGGACGAGGAGGCGCTCTTCCGGCTCTGCGACTTCATCGTCGACCGCGACACGGCCGGCGCGCTCACCTTCGTGGAGGAGCTTGCCGACCAGGGCCAGGACCTGGGCCGCCTGGTGATCGACCTGCTCGAGCACCTGCGCCAGCTGCTCCTCGTTCAGCACCTCGGCGAGGTGCCGGACTCGCTGCCGCTCACGGGCGAGACGCGCGAGCGCCTGCACGCACAGGCCAACCAGCTCGGCGAGCCAGTCGTCGTGCGGCTCTGCGACCTGCTCACGGTCGCGGTCGACGACCTGCGCCAGGGCGGCGACCCGCGGCTCCCGCTCGAGCTGGCGCTGGTCAAGGTGACGCGCCCCTCCGCCGACCTCGAACGCGAGTCGCTGGCCTACCGGATCGAGCAGCTCGAGCAGCGCGGGCATTCACCCGTCGCGCCCGCGCCGCAGGCGGCACCGGCGCCGGCCGAGACGCCGGCAGCGGCCCCGGAACCCGAGCCACCGGCGTCCGGCGGCCCGCCGCTCGAGCTCCGGCAGCTCCAGGACGCTTGGGCTCGCAGCGTGCTCCCTCATGTCGAGCAGCGCTCGATCCCGACCGCGTCGATCTATCGCGAGGCACGCCCGGCCGCGCTCGCCGACGATGCGCTCACCGTCGAGTTCCCCGGCGCGGCGGCCTTCCACCGCCAGCTGGCCGAGGAGGCGAAGAACGTGACGCTGCTCGTCGAGGCGCTCTACGAGGTGACCGGCCGCCGGCTGACAGTCGCCTTCACGGTCAGCGAGGACGCCGCCGAGGAGGAGGAAGCGGACGAGCCGGCCGGCGAAGCGCGGAGGATTCTCGAGCTGATGAAGCAGACCTTCGACGCACGCGAGGTGGACGAGTGAGCGGATTCGATCTGAACAAGCTGATGCAGCAGGCCAGCCAGATGCAGCAGCAGATGGAGCAGGCGCGCGAGGAGCTCGCCGGCGAGATCGTCGAGGCCTCGGCCGGCGGCGGCATGGTCACCGTCAAGGCGACGGGCGCCGGCGAGATCACCGAGGTCAAGATCGCCAAGGAGGCGATCGACCCGGACGAGCCGGAGATCCTCGAGGACATGGTCGTCGCGGCCGTGAACGAGGCGCTGCGCGCGGCCGAGAACCTGGCGCAGACGAAGCTCGGCGGGGCGATGGGCGGGCTCGACCTGCCACCCGGGCTCGGCCTACCCGGGCTGTAGCACCCAGCGGTTCTCGCGCATCACCGGCACGGCCTCGCCATCCGTAGTGATCCCGTCGACGTCGACCCCGGGGCCGCCGATCATGAAGTCGACGTGCGTCGCGGACACGTTGACACCGCGCTCGCGCAGCTCATCCGGCGACAGGCCCTCGGCGCCCTCCACCCCCGCCGTGTACGCGTTCCCGTAGGCGATGTGGCACGCGACGTTCTCGTCGAACAGCCCGTTGTAGAAGACGCGGTCCGGGATCCGCGTCGTCTCGTCGACCAGCGCGACCTCGCCGAGAAACGCCCCACCCTCGTCGGCCTCCATCTGCGAGCGAATGAAGCCACCGCCGTCGTCGGCATCGACGCGCACCGCGCGGCCGTCACGGAACTCGACCTCGAGCCCGCCGACCGTATAGCCGTACCAGTTGAACGGCCTGGTCGCCCGCACGACGCCCTCCGTTCGTCGCCGGTCCGGCGTCGTGAACACCTCCTCGGTGGGCATGTTCGCGCAGTGCTCGAGGCCCCAGTTGGTGACGTCGGTGGCGGCGATCCAGCGCGACTCGGGAAGCAGCCCAACCATGAGATCCGTGCCGCCCCCGTGGAAGTGGACGGCATCGAAGCGGCGACCGTTGAGCGAGCCGGCTCGGGCCTTGAGCGTCGCGATGTGCTCCTGCCAGGCCACGATCGGGTCGGGCTCGTCGAGGCGGACGGCATGAAAGATCTCGTCCCACAGCCGCTCGACATCGGGCTCGCCGTAGACCTGCCGCGCCCAGCCCTCCGTCGCGCAACCGACGATCGTCCGCGACCAGTGCGACTCGTTACTGAGCCGCCGCAGCAGCGTCGTCGCCTCGTGCGGCTCGGCCTTCCCCACCCTGACCGGGTCGAGCCCGCTCATCAGCATCGGGTCCGGGTCGCCGAGCGTCTGGATGTAGGCCACCCGGCGGTCTGCCCAGTCGTGCAGCCGGGCGAGGGTGTACGGCGGCGACCATGACAGGGCGCCCTCCGAAGCATGCTCGGCGAGCGACCGCCGGCCATAGTCGTCGCGGTAGGACATCTCGACGAATCTGGCCCCGGCCCGCCACGCCGCCTCCACGACCGCGCGCATCAGCGGGGCATGCTCGATCCAGCCGAGGACGACGACGTCCTGGCCCTCCTGCACGTTCGCCCCGACCCTGACGGTCAGGTCGGCATAGGCGTCGAGGCGCTCCCGCGGTGGCACCGGCCGGAGCCTACGGGACGTCCGTAGGGGACGGTTACGCTCCTGGCGTGATCTCGCCCTCGGTCGACAATCTCGTCGCGCAGCTCACGCGACTGCCGGGGATCGGGACGCGCACGGCGCAACGCCTCGCGTTCCACATCCTGCGCGCCTCGGGCGACGAGGCCGTCGCGCTCTCGGCCGCGATCGCCGAGGTCAAGGAGCGCGTCCGCTTCTGCAACGAGTGCGGCAACCTCACCGAGGACGAGACGTGCGCGATCTGCCTCGACGCGCGCCGCGACCACACGCTCATCTGCGTCGTCGAGCAGCCGGTCGACGTCGTCTCGCTGGAGCGCACGGCCGAGTACCGCGGCCTGTACCACGTGCTGGGTGGCGCGCTCTCGCCGCTCGACGGGGTCGACCCGGGCGACCTGCGCATCGACGAGCTGATCCGTCGCGTCGAGTCGAACGGCGTCGCCGAGGTCGTGCTCGCCACCAACCCGAACATGACCGGCGAGGCGACGGCCGCCTACCTCGCCGATCGCCTGCGCGGCAAGGTGCGCGTCACGCGGCTTGCGAGCGGCCTGCCGGTCGGCGGCGACCTCGAGTACGCCGACGAGGTCACGCTCGGGCGCGCGCTGTCAGGGCGCCGCGAGATCTAGGAGTGTTCGACGGAACGTCGCTCGTCGCAGGGGTGCGATGGTCGTTCCGAGGCTAGGACGCAGGGAGCGTTCGTGTTCCTATCAAGAGTGTCTTGATTGAAAAGTCATACGGGCGCGACCGAGGACGACGCCTCGGGACGAGCAGCGCGGCCCTGCGACTCAGACGCCGTTTCGTCGAACACTCCTAACACTGCCGAGCCGAGGATCCGGCCGGCGCGCAGGCGGTCGAGCGCCTCGTTCGCGGCCTCGAGCGGGAAGACCTCGATCTCGGTCCGGACCGGCACCTGCGGCGCGAGCGCCAGGAACTCCTCGCCGTCCGCGCGCGTCAGGTTCGCGACCGAGCGCACGACGCGCTCCTCCCAGAGCAGCTCGTACGGGAAGGACGGGATGTCGCTCATGTGGATGCCCGCGCAGACGACCACGCCGCCCTTGGCGGTGCGCGCGCAGCGCGGCGGGGACGAGCGCGCCGACCGGCGCGAAGATGATCGCCGCGTCGAGCTCCTCCGGGGCCGGGCCGGTCGGAGTCGCCCGCCCACTCGGCGCCGAGCGACGAGCGCCAGCTGCTGGGCCTCGTCGTCGCCGCCGCGCGTGAACGCGAAGACGCGCCGGCCCTGGCAGCGCGCGACCTGGGCGATGATGTGGGCCGAGGCGCCGAAGCCGTAGAGGCCGAGCCGCTCGCCGTCGCCGGCGAGCCGCAGCGCCCGGTAGCCGATCAGCCCGGCGCAGAGCAGCGGCGCCGCCTGCGCGATCCGTCGTAGCCGTCCGGCACCGGCAGGCAGAAGCGCTCGTCGGCGACCGCGTACTCGGCGTACCCGCCGTCGAGCGTGTAGCCGGTGAAGCGCGCGTTGTCGCACAGGTTCTCGCGCCCGGCCCGGCAGTAGCGGCACGTCGCCGTCGGTCCAGCCGAGCCACGGCACGCCGACGCGCCGCGCCCGTCCGTCGCGTCGTGCCGACGATCTGGTGGCCCGGCACGAGCGGGACGTCGGGCTCGGGTAGCTCGCCGTCGACGACGTGCAGGTCGGTGCGGCAGACAGCGCAGGCACGGACGCGAACCCGCACCTGGCCCGGCCCGGGCTCGGGCTCGGCAGTCTCGGAGCTCGCAGCGGCCCGGGCGCATCGTCGAGCACCATCGCGCGCACGAGCCAGTCTTAACAGGGACTGTCCCTGTTAAGAGGCGCCCTACACTGATTCGAGTGACAGCAACGGAGTTCCAGCCCCTGCCGGGCGTCGCCGCCGACGAGGCGCGCGCGAGTGGCGGCACGGTCGTCATGAAGTTCGGCGGGACGTCCGTCGGCGACACCGAGCGCCTGCTCGGCGTCGTCCGCCGTCTGGTCGTCGCGCACGAGGATGGCAACCGCGTCGTCGGCGTCCTCTCGGCGATGGGCCGCACGACCGACGAGCTCGTCGACCTCGCCCACCAGGTCTCAGAGCGCCCCAAGCCGCGCGCCATGGACATGCTGATCTCCGTCGGCGAGCGCATCTCCTGCGCCCTCGCGGAGATGGCGATCGAGGACCTCGGCCACCAGGCGATCTCGCTGACGGGCTCGCAGGCCGGAATCGTCACGGACACGACGCACGGCAAGGCGAAGATCGTCGACGTCCGCGCACGGCGCATCCACGAGGCGCTGGACGAGGACCGCATCGTCCTCGTCGCCGGCTTCCAGGGCGTCTCGACGGAGCACGAGGTGACGACGCTCGGCCGGGGCGGGTCCGACATGACCGCGGTCGTGCTCGCGGCCGCGCTGGGCGCCGACCGCTGCGAGATCTTCACCGACGTCGACGGCGTCTATACCGCCGACCCGCGACTCGTGCCCGGCGCGCGAAAGCTGAACGCGATCTCCTATGACGAGATGCTCGAGATGGCGGCGTCGGGCGCCAAGGTGCTCCAGCTACGCTCGGTCGAATTCGCACGCAACCACGGCGTGAAGCTCCACGTCCGCTCATCGTTCGGCGACGCCGAGGGCACGTGGATCACGCGGGAGGACGATCCCATGCTGGAGAAGGCGATGATCTCGGGCGTCACGCACGCGCTCGACGAGACGGTCTACCGCGTCGAGGGCATCCCGCCCGCGCGGCTGTTCGCCGAGCTCGCCGAGGCCAGCGTGAACGTCGACACCATCCTCCAGGCGGGCGGCGAGATCGTGTTCTCGGCGCCGGACGGCGACCATCCGGAGGTCTCCGCGGTGCTCAACCGGCTCGGCGGCCGCTGGTCGTCACGCGACGACCTCGGCAAGGTGTCCGTCGTCGGAGCGGGAATGAAGAGCCACCCGGGCGTTGCGGCGAAGGCGTTCGCGACGCTGGACGAGCTGGGCATCCAGCCCGAGGTGGTCACGACGTCCCCGATCAAGATCTCCTGCCACATCGCAGACGCCGATCTCGAGCGTGCCGTGGTCGCGCTGCACGAGGCCTTCGAGCTGGAGCGGGTCGATGCCTAGGATCGCGGTCGTCGGCGCCACCGGCGCGGTCGGCGGTGTGCTCTCGCGGCATCCTGCGCGAGCGCGGCTACGACGACGTCCGCTTCTTCGCGTCCGCGCGCTCGGCCGGGTCCGAGCTCGACGGCCGCCCGCGTCGAGGAGGCGACGCCCGCGGCGCTCGAGTCGCTGGACGCCGACTTCGCGTTCTTCGCCGTCGGCACCGTCGGCGTCCCGCGAGCTCGTCCCGCACGCCGTCGCGCAGCGGCGCCGTCTGCCTGGACAAGTCGGCCGCCTGGCGCATGGACCCAAACGTTCCGCTCGTTGTGCCCGAAGTGAACGGACGAGCGGGCGTTCGAGCACGACGGGATCATCGCCGTCCCGAACTGCTGCACGATCCCGCTCGCCTGCGTGCTGAAGCCGCTGCACGACGCGGCCGGCCTGGCGCGCATCCGCGTCGCCACGTACCAGTCGGTGTCAGGCGCCGGCGCCGGCCGGATGGCGCAGCTCCGCGCGGAGGCGCCCGACGACCATGACCTGGCCATGGACTGGGACTTCGACGGCGAGGAGTTCGACGAGGAGACCAAGATCCGCGACGAGGCGCGCAAGATCCTCGAGCTGCCGGACCTGCCGGTCAGCGCGACCTGCGTCCGCGTCCCGGTGATGATCGGCCATGCCGAGTCGGTCTGGATCGAGACCGAGCGCCCGCTCGACGCAGCCGAGGCGCGCGAGCTGCTCGCCGTCGCGCCGAGCCTCCGCCTCGAGGAGATCCCGACGCCGGGCAAGTCGGCCGGCATCGACGAGGTGCTCGTCGGGCGGATCCGCAACGACCGCGCAGGCCCCGGCATCACGCTCCATTTCGCCTCGGACAACCTGCGGAAGGGCGCGGCCCTGAACGCCGTGCAGATCGCGGAGACGCTGGCCGCCCGCGACGCGCTCGCGGCCTAGCTGGGCGCCTGCGGCATCGGCGCCGGCTGGAACGCTTCCTTGACCAGCTCGATCACCTTGGCGCGCGTCCCCTCCTCGACGGGCTGAAGCCCGCCGAGCTCGAGCCGCACCAGCTCGACGCGGCCGGCCAGGCGCACGGTCTCGAAGCCGAAGTCGTTCAGGAAGTCGCGCGGGAACACCGTCTTGTGCTGGTGGAAGCGCTCGCGCGCCGAGCCGCCCTCCGGGTAGCGGTAGGCAAACGCCTCGAGCGCAAACGCGCCCCGGTCGCGGGCCTCGCCGATCGCCGTCAGGAAGAGCGACTGCATGACCCAGGGGCTGTGCAGGTCGACGAGGTACGCGCACGTGACGAGCACCGCGTCGTCGGACGGCGGCCCCGCCGGCAGCTCACGCGCACGCGGGAAGAGCGGTGCCGGCCCGTACTGCATCGAGCCGAGCACGCGCCCGTCGTCGTCCTGGTAGAGGGCGCCCCAGCTGCCCCATTCATCCTCGGCCGCCGCGATCCACTCGGGCTTGTCCTCCGACTTGCCGCGCCGTGACTGCCACCAGACGCAGCTGTGGCAGACGGTCGGCGCGCGCACGATCGTCGCGCCGGTCAACCCTGCGACGCGGGTAACCACACCCGCAGGCTAGCGCCCATTGTCTCCGGCGCCCGGCAGGCGTAGCATCGTCCGCCGGAGGGCGCGCGCCGACGGGCAGAGAGGAGGCGACGTGGCTCAGAACGCCAGCATCGCCCGCAGCACCTACGAGGCCTGGAACGACCGGGACTTCGACCGCTTCGCCGAAGTGCTCGCCAAGGGCGAGGTGATCGCGATGGGCAGCGGAGACCGCTGGGAGGGCTCCGACGGAGCCCGCCAGTTCGCGGAGCTGTGGTACGCGGGGTTCCCGGACGGCAAGATCGAGTTTCGCTCGATCACCGAAAGCGGCGACACCGTCGTGATCGAGTTCACCGGCCGCGGAACGCATACGGGGATGCTCCGGTCGCCCATGGGCGACATCGAAGCGACGGGGAGGCCGCTGGAGCTCCAGTTCTGCGACGTCTGGTCGTTCGCGTCCGATGGAACGCCGGCCCAGGTCCGCACGTACTTCGACACGGCATCGATGATGGCTCAGCTCGGCCTGCTGCCCCAACCGGCAGCGGCAGGAGCGACCGCCTAAACGGCTCGTCCGAGCCGCCCTCCGGCCCTTAGACCTTGGTCTTCTCGAAGATCGGGTCGACGGGCACCACGTGCCGCTTGAACTTCAGCTCCGAGTCCTCGAGGCCCGGCGGCGACGCCGATCAGCTGCGACAGGTGCAGGATCGGCATCTGCAGGCTGCGGCCGGTCGACGCCTCGAGCTTCGACTGCCACGCGTCGAGCGACAGGTGGCAGAGCGGGCACGGCGTCACGATCGCGTCGGCCCCGCGCTCCAGCGCCTGCTCGATCGGCTGGATCAGCTCGCCGAGCGCCGTCTCCTCGCGCGCCTGGATGATCGGGAACCCGCAGCACTTGATCTTCGCCGGGTAGTCGACCGCGACGCCGCCGCAGGCCTCGATGATCGCCTCGAGCGACCACGGCCGATCGGGGTCCTCGAAGCCGAGCAGCTTCGACGGGCGCAGGATCTGGCAGCCGTAGAACGGCGCCACGCGGAGGCCCTTCAGCCCCTTGTGCGCCGCCTGCTTCAGCAGCTCGTAGCCCTCGCCCTCGGCGATCATCCAGAGCAGGTGGCGTACCTCGACGCCGCCGTTGTAGGGCGGCACGCCGACCGCCTCCAGGTTGTCGTTGACCCGCATCCGCACCGCGTCGTCCCGCTGGAGGATGTAGTTCGCCTGGCGCAGGTTCAGCGTGCACACGTTGCACACCGTCATCAGCGTGTCTGCGCCGGTCGCCTCGGCGTACGCGAGGATCCGCGCGTTCAGGTGCAGGTAGTAGTCCGGCTCGGCCTCATGGATGTCGCCGGCGCCGCAGCACGTCACGCTCTCGAGATCGATCAGCTCGAGGCCGACCTTGGGCGCGAGCGCGCGCGTCGACGAGTCGAGCTCCTTCGCCGATAGCGAGGCGAGGCAGCCGCGGTAGTAGGCGACCTGCTTCACGACGGCGCCTCGTCTTCCGTCTCCGCGGCTTCGCGGGTGGTGCTCGAGGTCGATGCTCGCGACAGCGCGCGCTCGCCCTGGACGATCCCGCGCGCGCCGTGGACGCCGTCCTCGCGGACGATGTCGTGCAGCTTGCGCGCCTCGTTGACGTCGTCCGCGACGTGCGGCGGTACCGGCAGCGGCACCTTGCCGTGCTCGCAGCAGCTTCAAGCGCGAACCCCGTCTGGGCAATCGCCGCCACGACGCCCTGCGTCTTGGGCACGAGCTCCGTCTCGCGCAGCCAGCCGGTCGTCTCGGCCGACTTGACGAACCACTTGGCGTGCTTGGCGCCCATGTCGTGGTCGATGCCGCGGTCGACCGACTCGGCGCCGAGCTTGGCGATCGCGTCGCGCGGGTCGACGCCCTTCGGGCAGCGCTCGTTGCAGAAGTAGCAGCGGGTGCAGTCCCAGATCCCGTGCTCGCTGTTGTACGAGTCGAGCCGCTCGACCGTCGTCTGGTCGCGCGGGTCGCCGACGAACCGCATCCCCTTGGCAAGCGCGGCCGGCCCGAGGAACTCCGGATCCGACTCCATCGAGTTGCACTCCGAGACGCAGCAGCCGCACTGGATGCAGAGCGACTCCTTGTTGACCACATTCATGTCCTCCTGGGCGATGCGGTACTCGCCCTGCGCCGGCGGCTCGACGTAGCCGGGCTGCAGCCAGGGCTTCACCGCGCGCGTCTTCGCCCAGAAGGGGCCCATGTCGACGACGAGGTCCTTGATGATCGGCAGGTTCCCCATCGCCGAGATCACCGGCACATGCCCCGCGTCCGCGATCGGCTTCATGCGCTGCCGGCACGCGAGCACCGCGCCGCCGTCCATGCGCATGCCGCAGGAGCCGCAGATCATCATCCGGCAGCTCTTGCGGTAGGCCAGCGTCCCGTCGACGCGGTCCTTGATGATGTCGAGCACGTCGAGCAGGCACGCCCACTCGGGCGCCTCGACCTCGTACGTCTTCAGCTCCCGATCGCCGGTGCGCGAGTCGTAGCGCCAGATCTTGAGCGCGACGTCCATGGTCGAGAGCGGGCGGTGTGCGGTCGCGTCTGTCGGCATCAGTACTTGCGCTCCTGTGGTTGCCATTTCGTCATGGTCACGGGCTTCCAGTCGAGCCGCGTCCGTCCCGTGTCGTCCAGACGGGTGATCGTATGTCTCAGGTAGTTCTCGTCGTCGCGCTCGGGGTAGTCGTACGGCCTCGCGTGCGCGCCGCGGCTCTCCTTGCGCGCGACGCCCGCGACGACCATGGACTCCGCGAGGTCGAGCAGATAGCCGAGCTCGAGGGTCTGCGTGAGGTCGTTGTTGAAGAGCGTGCCCTTGTCGTCGACGATCACGCGCTCGTACCGCTCGCGCAGCCGGTCGATGATCTTCGCCTGCTCCAGCATGTCCGCCTCGCGGCGGAACACGCCGAAGTTCTCGTGCATGGTCGACGCGAGCTCGTCGCGGATCTGCCACGGACGCTCGCCCTCGGTGCGCGACAGCAGCTCGTCGACCTCGCGTTGCGAGTCGGTCTCGAGCGATGCCGGGATGTCGATGGTCGTGTTCGACAGCGCCCACTCCGCGGCGTGGCGCCCGGCGCGCTTGCCGTAGGTGATCGTCTCCATCAGCGCGTTGCCGCCGAGGCGGTTAGCCCCGTGCACCGAGACGCACGCGGCCTCGCCGGCGGCGTAGAGGCCCTCGAGCTGCGTCCGCCCCCAGACGTCCGTGTCCACGCCGCCCATGTGGTAGTGGGCACCGGGCCGCACCGGGATCGGCTCGTGGATCGGGTCGACGCCCATGAACACCATGGACAGCTCGCGCGTGCCGTGGAGTCGCTCGATGATGCGCTCGGCGCCCAGGTGGCGCAGGTCGAGCAGCACGTTGCCGTTGATGCCGCGGCCCTCGTCGATCTCGGTCTGCTCGGCGCGCGAGATCACGTCACGCGAGGCCAGCTCCATCGCGTTCGGGGCGTAGTTCTTGAGGAAGCGCTCGCCCTCTCCGTTCAGGAGGTACGCACCCTCGCCGCGGCAGCCCTCGGTGATAAGCACGCCCGTCGGCGCGAGCGTCGTCGGGTGGAACTGCATCATCTCCATGTCCTTTAACGGCGCCCCGGCTCGGAGAGCGAGTGCCATGCCGTCGCCGGTGCAGGCATAGGCGTTCGTCGTGCCGCTGTAGAGCCGGCCGGCTCCGCCCGTGGCGAGGATCACCGTCTTGGCGCCGATCGTCTTCAGGCCGCCGTTCACGATGTCCCACGCGATCACTCCCTGGCAGCGGTCGTCGTTGACGATCAGCTTCCAGCAGAAGTACTCCTCGTACGTCGGGATGTCGCGCTTCATCACCTGCTCGTAGAGCACGTGCACGAGCACGTGGCCCGTGATGTCGGCCGCATAGGCGGTGCGCGGGTGCCCCGCGGCTCCGAACGGCCGCTGCGCGATCCTGCCCTCGTCGTCGCGGCTGAAGACCGCGCCCCAGTGCTCGAGCTGGTAGACGTCGTCCGGCGCCTCGTCGCACAGGACTTCGATCGCGTCCTGGTCGCCGAGGTAGTCCGAGCCCTTGACGGTGTCGTAGGCGTGCTCCTCCGGGCTGTCGGCGGACGCGTTTCCGAGCGCCGCGTTGATGCCCCCCTCGGCCGCGCCCGAGTGCGAGCGCGTCGGGTGGATCTTCGAGAGCAGCGCGACGTCCGCCCCCGCGTCGACGGCCTCGATGGCCGCGCGCATCCCTGCGCAGCCGGCGCCGATGATCAGCACGTCGTGGTGTCCGTTGGAGTCCGCCATCCCAACCGATGACGCTATCCAACCGACCTCACCGGGCGTCGGGCTTGCCGCGGCGCCCGAGGCGGAACAGCGGATCGTACGACCGGTCGACGACGCGCTCCTTCAGCGGGATGATGGCGTTGTCCGTGATCTTGATCCCCTCGGGGCAGACGTCACTGCAGCACTTGGTGATGTTGCAGAGGCCGACCCCTGCCGTGTCCTTCAAGAGGCCGGTGCGGTCGGCACCGTCCATCGGGTGCATCTCGAGGCTGGCGATCCGCACCATGAAACGAGGGCCGTAGTAGGCGGCCTCCAGATCGTGCTCGCGCAGGACGTGGCAGACGTCCTGGCACAGGAAGCATTCGATGCACTTCCGGAACTCGCTCATCCGGTCGACGTCGGCCTGCCCGATCTGCCAGTCCGCGTCCGCTCGGGCCGTGAACGGCGGAATGGTCTTCTCCACCTCGTAGTTCCACGACACGTCGGTAGCGAGGTCGCGGATGAGCGGGAAGGTCCGCATCGGCTCGACGCGGATCGGCGCGTCGCCGGGCAGTGCGTCGACGCGCGTCTTGCACATGAGCTTCGGACGGCCGTTGATCTCGGCGCTGCAGCAGCCGCACTTGGCCGCCTTGCAGTTCCAGCGCACGGCGAGATCCTTCGCCTGCGTGCGCTGGAGCTCGAGCATCGCGTCGAGGACGACCATGCCCTCGACCGTCTCGAGCTCGAAGTCGACGAGCGCGCCGCCGGTTGCGTCGCCGCGCCAGACCTGGAACCGCCGCGCGCTCACCCGACCGCCTCCTTCGCCTTGCGCTCCTCGACGAGCGGCTCGAGCTCGGGCACCGTGGCGACCGGGACCGGCTCGACCCCGATGCGACCAGCGGGCGTCCAGTTCACGGCGATGTTGTGGCGGCCCCAGTATTCGGAGAACTGAGGGAAGTCGAGCCGGCTGTGCGCCCCGCGGCTCTCCTCGCGCATCAGCGCGGCGCGGGTGATCGCCTCCGCCACGGTGAGCATGTTCTTGAGGTCACGGCAGAGGTTCCACGACGGGTTCCAGGCACGCGCACCGACCGGCACGTGCACCTTCTGGAGCCGCTCCTTGTACTCCTCGAGCTTGCCGAGCGCCGTGACGAGCCCGCTCTCGTCGCGGAAGATACCGACGTTGTCCTGGAGCATCGACTGCAGGTCCAACTGCAGCTCGTAGGGATCCTCGTCGCCGCCGTTCGTGAAGTAACCGTCCAGCTCGGCCTCCGCCTCACTTACCTCGACCTGGTCGATCACCGGAGCAGGCGCGTCCTGGGCGGCGCCGGCGGCACCTTCCCCGGCACGCTTGCCGAAGACGAGCAGGTCGGACAGCGAGTTGCCGCCGAGCCGGTTGGAGCCGTTCATGCCGCCGGAGCACTCGCCGCACGCGAAGAGCCCGGGCACCACGGTCGCGCCCGTCTCGGCGTCGACCCTGATCCCGCCCATGATGTAGTGGCACGTGGGCCCGACCTCCATCGGCGCGCGCGTGATGTCGACGCCGGCCAGCTCCATGAACTGGTCGTACATGCTCGGCAGCCGCTTCTTCACCGTCTTGGCAGGCAGGTGCGAGACGTCGAGGAAGACGCCGCCGTGCGGCGTGCCGCGCCCTTCGCGTACCTCCGTGTAGATCGCGCGTGCGACCACGTCGCGGGTCGACAGCTCCATGCGCTTCGGGTCATAGCGCTCCATGAAACGCTCGCCTTCGGAGTTGCGGAGGATCCCGCCCTCGCCGCGGACGGCCTCGGTGACGAGCAGGCCGATCACGCCGGGCGGCCACACCATGCCGGTGGGGTGGAACTGGACGAACTCCATGTCGATCAGCGTCGCGCCGATGTCGAGCGCAAGCGCGTGGCCGTCGCCCGTCCCCTCCCACGAGTTCGAGTTGATCCGGAAGAGCTTCCCGGCCCCGCCGCTCGCCATCACGACCGAGCGTGCGCGCCAGACGACGAGGTCACCGGTCGCGCGCCGGTAGCCGAAGGCGCCGCAGACCCGGTCGCCGTCACGGAGCAGCCGCGTGATCGCGTACTCCATGTAGACGTCGGCGCCGCCGTGCACCGCCTTGTCCTGGACGGTGCGGATCAGCTCGCGGCCCGTCCGGTCGCCGATGTGCACGAGCCGCTTGTAGGTGTGGCCGCCGAACGCGCGCTGCGACATGCGCTGGTCGTGCGTCCGGTCGAAGACGGCGCCCCAGTGCTCGAGCTCGACGACACGGTCAGGCGCCTCCTTCGCGTGCAGCTCGGCCATCCGCCAGTTGTTCAGATACTTGCCGCCGAACAGCGTGTCCTGGAAGTGCGTCTTCCAGTCGTCCGCCGGGTCGACGTTGCCGAGTGAGGCCGCGACGCCGCCCTCTGCCATCACGGTGTGCGCCTTGCCGAGCAGCGACTTGCTGACGACGGCCGTCTGCGCGCCCGCCGCAGTCGCGGCGATCGCGGCGCGCAGGCCGGCGCCGCCGGCGCCGATGACGAGCACGTCGCAGTCGACCGTCTCCACGTCTTAGAAAATCCTCGGATCGTGGAACACGCCGCTCGCCGCGAGCCGGATGTACAGGTCGGCGAGCGCGACACTCGTCAGGCTGACCCACGCCCACTCCATGTGGCGCACGTTGAGCACGGTCACGCCGCGCCAGGCCTTGTGCCGCGCCCGGGCGGCGGCAGTGCAGGTGAAGCAGTCGAGCCGGCCGCCGACGAGGTGCCGGAGCGAGTTGCAGCCGAACGTGAACGCGGTCAGAAAGCAGACGTTGGCGAGCAGCACGAGCGAGCCGAGGCCGACGCCGAACCCACTGTCGAAGAAGAAGGCCCGGATGGCGTCGTACCAGAGGAACCCGAGCACGACGATCGCCAGGTACAGGAAATACCGGTGCACGTTCTGGAGGACGAGCGGGAACGAGGACTCGCCGGTGTACCGCTTCCGCTGCGGCCCCGAGACGGCGCAGGCGGGCGGCGCGAGAAAGAACGAGCGGTAGTACGCCTTCCGGTAGTAGTAACAGGTGAGACGAAGCCCGAGCGGCATCCAGGCCACGAGCAGCGCTGCCGAGAACGGCACGTCGATCCCGAAGAGCGTCTCGACGTTCGGCGAGTAGAACGGCGAGATGTAGTTAGCGCCGCCGCCCGTGTACTGGTAGTTGTCGTTGACGAGGATCGCGTACAGCGAGTAGATGCCGAACGCGCTCAGAACGACGACGACGACGAGCGGGGAAACCCACCACCAGTCGCGCCTGGAGGTTGCGCCGAAGCCGCGTGGAGCGGTGGCGCTGGCCGACTGTGTGGACACGTCTGGCGACGCTAGCGGAAGCGCGTCGCGCTAGCCGCGCGGGCCGGCGGCCGCCACCTCGGGCGGCGCGTCGAAGCGGCGGAAGTTCTCGGTGAACATCGCTGCGAGCTCGCGCGCCTTGCCGTCGTACGCGTCCGGGTCCCGCCACGTCGAGCGCGGGTCGAGCAGGCCCGAGCCCACTCCCGGGACCTCGAGCGGCACCTCGAAACCGAAGACCGGGTCGACGCGGTAGTCCACCGCGTCGAGCTCGTCCGTGATCGCCGCCTTGAGCAGCGCGCGCGTCGCCGCGATCGGCATGCGCCGGCCCTCGCCGAAGGGACCGCCGGTCCAGCCCGTGTTCACGAGCCAGACGCTCACGTTTGGGTGCTGGTCGAGCTTGCGGCCGAGCAGGCCGGCATAAACGGCCGGCGGCTGCGGCAGGAACGGCGCGCCGAAGCACGCCGAGAAGGTCGGCTGCGGCTCGGTCACGCCGATCTCGGTGCCGGCCAGCTTGGCCGTGAAGCCCGAGAGGAAGTAGAAGAGCGCCTGCTCGCGGGTGAGCCGCGCGATCGGCGGCAGGATCCCGAACGCGTCCGCGGCCAGGAAGACGATCGCGCTCGGGTGCCCGGCGCGCTTCGCGGGCAGGGCGTTCGCGATCTGCTCGAGCTTGTAGGCGGCCCGCGTGTTCTCGGTCTTGGCGTCGTCGTCGAGGTCGAGCACGCCCCGCTCGTCGACGATCACGTTCTCGAGCACGGTGCCGAAGGTATGCGTCGTCGCGTAGATCTCCGGCTCCGCCTCGGCCGAGAGCCGGATGACCTTGGCGTAGCAGCCACCCTCGAAGTTGAAGACGCCGCTCGCCCCCCAGCCGTGCTCGTCGTCGCCGATCAGGCGCCGCTCGGGATCGGCCGACAGCGTCGTCTTGCCGGTGCCCGAGAGCCCGAAGAAGAGCGCGACCTTGCCCTCGTCGTCGACGTTCGCCGAGCAATGCATCGGGAGGACGCCGTCAAGCGGCAGGAGGTCGTTCATGACCGTGAAGATCGACTTCTTGATCTCGCCCGCGTACCAGGTGCCGCCGATCAGGACCTCGCGCCGGCCGGGATGCAGGACGACGAACGTCTCACTCCGCGTGCCGTCCTCGTCCGGGTCGGCCGTGACCGCGGGGGCGTGGAGCACGAGCGCGTCCGGCTCGTGGTCGGCGAGCTCCTCCTCGGTCGGCTCGATGAAGAGCGTCTTCGCGAACAGCGCGTGCCAGGCACTGTCGGTGATGACGCGCACGGCGAGCCGGTGCTCGGTGTCCGCGCCCGCGAACGCGTCCACGACGTAGAGATCGCGGCGGTCGAGGTAGGCCGTGACCTTGTCGCGCAGACCGTCGAAGTCGTCCTCAGAGATCTCCTGGTTGACGTCCCCCCACCAGATGCGGCCCTCGGAGCCGGGCTCGCGCACGACGAACTTGTCCTTCGGCGAGCGGCCCGTGTGCCGGCCGGTGTCAACGACGAGCGGGCCGCCCTCGGCGAGCCGCGCGTTGCCCTGGGCGAGCGCGTGCTCGTAGAGCATCGCGGTCGTCGGCTGCCAGTGGACGCGGGCGCGCGGGCTCAGCCCGTGGTGGTCAAGGCCGAGTCCGGCCTGGGGTTCCAGTGTGGTCGCCACCAACGACTCCTTCCGGATCGCGAGCGAACGAAAACATCACGCCCGCGGGGCGGGCGCGTCCGCAAGCCTACTGCTTGCGCAAGAATCAGGCATAGCCGAGGTCTGCCAGCAGCCCACCGGCCTCCGCCTCGACATCGGCCAGCTGGGCCGGCGTGAGGTCGCGGCGGAAGCGGCCGATCGACCTTGCGTGCGCCAGCCGCAGTGCTTCGGCGAGCGGCGCCGCCGGTGCCTCCAGAAACGCGGCGAGGCCGTCCGCGGTGCCGGCCGGGTCGGTCGCCATCGCCTCGTAGCGGACCTCGTACGGCGTCGTCCCGGAGGCGAGAATCGCCGACACGTATGCCCGCCAGACCCAGGCGGCACGGCGTGCCTCGCTCGCGTCCCGGAACTCGTCCACGCGCTCGGGCTCGACCCAGAAGCGCGCGTGGTCGCCATAGGCGAGGCCGGCGTCGTCGCCGCCGTCGCGGCCGCTGCGCAGCCAGCCCTTCTCGAGCAGCGAGCAGACGACGTCGCGCCCGTCGCGGAGCATGTGGACGAGCCGCCCTTGCGGGAACGCGCGCACCAGGGCCGGCGCGATGAACGCGGTCTCGGGCGTCTGCTCGACGCCGCGGAGCCCGCGCACGAGGCCAACGGCGCGGGTCACCGCGAGCGTGCGCCGCAGCCGCCTTGCGACCTGTTCGGTCGGCATGCGCGCGAGCTCCGGGACGGCGGCCTTCACCGCCGCGACCTCGCTCAGGTCGACGAAGCCGGGCACGCTGCCGATCGACTCGGCGAGGAACGTCGTGCCGGACCGCGGGCTGCCGAGGATGAAGACGAGCCGTTCGTCAGGTGTTCCGAGCGCAGCGCGGAGCGGGCGAGGGCGGGCCAGCCGCTTGACGGTCTTCAGGTGGAGCACGGCCCCGCGCACGGCCCGGAGTCTACGGTCGGGCTGTCCCTTGGTCTGGGCACGAGAGGCCCCGGGGCTGTCCCCGTGTCAGCGGCGGCTGTCGCAAGTGATTGCAGAGGGCATTGCCCGGCGCAGGCGAACCGACGCCGAAACCCGAGATACCGCGCAATCACGGGGGACAGCCCCCTTCGGGGACAGCCCCACCACGCCGGCTGCAGGCGTGGGCACGGCCGGCGCGAACAGGTTGGCGTGACCACGGACGAAGCGATCGAGCGCTTCCTGCGCGCTGCGCCGCTCGGCGAAGCGACCAGGCGCGCCTACCGGGGCGACGTCCACGAGTTTCGCTCCTGGCTGCGTGCGCGCGACGAGACGCTTGACGACGTCGACGCGAAGGTGCTCGCCGAGTACACGTCGCTGCTCGGGGCCTCGCGCCCCGGACGTGTCCCGCGGCGCCTCGCGCCTGCGACCATCGCGCGCAAGCTCGCCGCGATTCGGTCGCTCCTGCGGTTCACGCTCGGGCCGGAGCGCGTGCCCGACGCCTCGCTAGGCCCGCGGCGGCCCCGACGTCTGCCTGACGTTCCCAAGCAGGCCGAGGTCGAGGCGCTGCTCGACACCCTGGAGCCGAAGGACCCCATCTCGGTCCGCAACCGTGCGCTGGTCGAGCTCGTCTACTCCGCCGGGCTCCGTAGCCGCGAAGCCGTCGATCTCGACCTCGCCGACGTCGACTTCGACCAGGAGCTCGTGCACGTGCACGGCAAGGGCGGCAAGGAGCGCACGGTCCCGCTCGGTGAGGAGGCGGCGTACTGGCTTGGCCGCTACCTGCGCGACGGTCGGCCCGCGCTCGCCCGGGGCGCAGAGAACGCCCTCTTCCTCTCGGTGCGCGGCCGCCGCCTCGACACCAGCACGCTGCGCCGGCTCGTCCCCCACCCCCACCGGCTCCGCCACGCCTTCGCCACGCACCTGCTGGAGGGCGGAGCCGACCTGCGTGTGATCCAGGAACTCCTCGGCCACAGCTCGCTGTCGACGACGCAGGTTTACAGCCACGTCGACGCCCGCCGCCTGCGGCGGGTGTACGACAGCGCGCACCCGCGTTCGTAGCGCTTCCGTTAAGGGTGCGTTTGGCGGGCGCCACGCTCGGTAGAACGCGGCCGGGGATTATTGATACCGAAGGGGGAACGGAATGCACCGAGCATTGATCGCGCTCGCCGCCGCGCTTGCGGCGGCCGCGCTGGCAGCACCTGCATGGTCGGCACCGCCGACCATGAACCAGGTGCCGCGCTTCTGGTTCCGCACCACGGTCGTCGTCCACCCGGGCGACTCGATCCAGGCCGCAATCAACGCGGCGAGGCCCTACACGCGGATCCTGATTCTGCCGGGGACGTACCACGAGAGCCTCGCGATCACGAAGGACGGGATCACACTCGACGGCAAGTGGGCCAGGCTCATGCCGCCGGCGAGCCCGGCGAGCGGCCCGTGCGACCAGGTCGTCGGACCCGGCAACGGGGTTTGCGTCATCGGGCAGACCGACTCGATGGGCAACGTCACCACGTTCGTGCGCAACGTCGGCGTCACGGGGCTGACGGTGACCGGCTTCGAGGGCAGCGGGATCGTCGCCTACGGCGCGCAGGACGCCTCCTTCACGAACAACACGGCCACCAACGATGGCGGCTACGGGATCGCGGCGTTCGCGTCGAGCGGCACGTGGATCGCGAGCGACACCGTGAGCGGGAACGAGGAAGCCGGGATCTACATCGGCGACTCGCCCGACGCGCGGGCGACGCTCGAGCGCAACACGGCGTGGAACAACGGGTTCGGCTACTTCATCCGCGACGCCGAGGGCGTCACGATGACGTGGAACGAGGCCCGCTACAACTGCGCCGGCGTCGTGATCCTCGCGGACGCGCCCGGGCCGGCCGGCAACGTCACGGCTGCGCTGAACACCGTGGTGCACAACAACACTGCCTGCCCGGCGAACGAGGACACGCCGCCCATCTCGGGCATCGGCTTCGCGCTCGTCGGCGCAAACGACACGACGCTGCATCAGAACGAGATCAAGGACAACCGCCCGACGGGCCCGTCGCTCGCAAGCGGCGGCGTCGCGCTGTTCAGCGGCGGCCCGACGGCACCGATGGACAACACGATCACCGGCAACTTCCTGGCCCTGAACGCCCCGGACATCTTCTGGGACGGCACGGGCAGCGGAAACGTGCTCCAGCCGAACGCCTGCTTCTCGAGCGTTCCGGCTGGGCTTTGCTGAGCTGAGGAACCGGGGGTGGCGGCCGCGCGGGCCGCTACCCCTGTTCCACCTCGCGGAGGAACGCGCGGACCGTCGCGAGGTACCGCTCCGTCTCCTCGAGCACCGGCGTGTGCGAGCTGCCCTCGAAGACCTCGAGGCGCGCGCCGGGGATGCCGTCGACGAGCGTCTCGGCGACGGCCGGGGTGCACAGGTCGTACGCGCCGCGAATGACCAGGGTCGGCATGTCGATATCGGGCAGCCGATCGCGGACGTCCCACTCGGCCAGCTCGCCGGTGGCCAGCCACTCGCTGGGACCCCACATCGCCGCGTACGCCTCGACCGAGCGCCCTTCGCGCAGGCGCTCGACCTCCGCCTTGTCCGCGCCGCGGTAGAAGTGACGGTCGCCGAACGCCTCGTCCGCCGCCTCCCACTCCGGGCCTTCCCACCGTTCGGCGCGGTCGGCCTCGTCGAAGACGGCCACGATCTCGGCCGGCATCGCATCGCGGAGCTTGCGGACCTCCCCCGTCCACTGCCGGCTGCTGGCGAGCGTCGAGCTCAGCACGAGGCTCGCGACCGTGCCGGGGCGGTCGAGCACATGCTCGAGCGCGAGCATCCCGCCCCAGGACGTGCCGAGCAGATGGACGCGCTCGAGCCCGAGCGCGGCGCGAACCGCGCGCACCTCCGCGCGGAAGAGCGGGAGCGACCAGTGCGGATCCGGGGGCTGCTCCGACCTGCCCGAGCCGAGCTGGTCGTAGCGCACGACGGCGCGGTCGTCCGCGAGCGCCTCGAGCCGGCCGTGGTAGGCCGAGGTCGAGCCCGGGCCGCCGTGCAGGCAGAGGAGCGCCGGCCGCGGACCGTCGAGATCGCCGACGACGCGGTACCAGGTGCGAAAGCCGTCGACGTCGACCCAGCCCTCCCGTTCGGCAGGCATCGGGCGATGGTACGGCGAATGAGTACGGGGCATGCCCGACCACGACGTCGAGTCATTCCTGGCGCTGCTCGCTGCGCGCCGCTCGCCGCGGACCGTCGAGGCGTACCGGCGCGACCTCGCCTCGCTGACCGAGTGGCTGGGCCGGCCGCCCGCGACCGCGACGACCGACGACCTCGAGCGCTACCTGGCCGCCGGGCGCGAGGCCGGGCTCTCCCCCGCGACGCTCGCGCGCCGCACCGCCTCCACCCGCATGTTCTTCAAGCACCTCCAGCTCATGAACCGCACGACCGAGAACCCGGCCGCGGCGCTCGACGCGCCGCGCCGCACGCGCCGGCTCCCGCGGACGCTGTCGCCGGCCGAGGTCGAGCGGCTGATCGAGGCGGCCAACGGGCTCGGCCCGCGCGACCTCCGCGACCGCGCGCTCGTCGAGCTCCTGTACGGCGCAGGCCTCCGCGTGTCCGAGGCGGTCGGCCTCGAGCGCGGCGCCGTCGACCTCGACAACCGCGTCGTCCGCGCCTTCGGCAAAGGCTCGAAGGAGCGCATCGTCCCGATCGGCCGCCAGGCGACCGAGGCGCTCCGCCGCTACCTGTCACGCGGCCGCCCGCACCTCGACCGCCGGCACCGCCCCGAGATCTTCCTCAACGCCCAGGGCGGACCGCTGACCCGGGCGGGCGCCTTCCTGATCCTGCGCGGGCTCGCGGCGAAGGCCGGGCTGGAGCCCGAGCGCATCCACCCGCACCTGCTCAGGCACTCGTTCGCGACGCACATGCTCGAGGGCGGCGCCGACCTGCGCAGCCTCCAGGAGCTGCTCGGCCATGCCGACCTCGGCACGACCGAGCTGTACACGCACGTCAGTGACCGGCGGCGCAAGGAGGCGTACTTCGCCGCGCACCCGCACGCGAAGCGGCGGAAGGTTTCCCGATGAGACGCAGCGGCGACAACACAGGAAGACGATGCAACCGATGGACCCGCACGTCGCCTTGCTGTTCGCGATCTGCACCGCGGCCGGCGGCCTGATGGCCATGTCCGGCGTCTCGAAGAGCCTGCTCGAGCGGCGCAGGCGCCGCGCCTGCCCCGGCTGCGGCCGCCCGCTCGTCAACGGCCGCTGCGGCTGTCAGAACTAGCAGGGCTAGTTCTGACTGCGGCCTTTTTTCTTCAAGGTCTGCGCGACGCGGGCGGCCACCTGCCGCAGCTCTGCGGGCTGCTCGTCGTCGTTCGCGAGGTGCTCGAGCAGGACGACCGTCTCGCGCTGCGGCGAGCCGTTTGCCAGGGTGACGGCGGCAAGGCGCCGCACCGCAGCGTTCCCGTCGGCGTTCAGCAGGTGCTGTAGACGCGGACGGAGCGTGTTGACGAGCCCCGGATGGTCGCGTGAGAGCAGCTCGATCGAGACGAGCGCCGAGCCTCGGCACGCCGGGCTCTCGTCCTCCGAGCCCGCGCTCCAGCAGCTCGTTCTTCTGCCGCCAGCGGAACTGGCCGATCGCGCGGTAGGCGAGCGCGCGCTCGCGGAAGTCCTGACTGCGGGCGGCGCCCTCGACCTCGTCCTCCCACTGGCGGCGCAGGTCGGAGAGCTCGCGCTCCTTGCCCGCCTCGGCGAGGGCGCTCGCCTCGGTTGCTGCCTCGGCGAGCGTCACGCGGACGAGAGCGTTCGCTGGGCGGGGCCGACGTACTGGGCGGACGGACGAAAGAGCCGGCCCGTGCGCTTCTGCTCCAGGATGTGCGCCGACCACCCTGCGACCCGGGAGCACGCGAACATCGCAGGCGCGAGCGGCGGCGGCACCTGTGCGATGTCGAGGACGAGCGCCGAGTAGTACTCGACGTTCGTCCGCAGCGGCCGCTCGGGGTGGCGCCGCTCGAGCTCGGCGAGGGCGACCTCCTCGAGGCGCTCAGCGACCTCGATCTGCGGCGACCCGAGCTCGCGCGCCGTCTCCTTGAGGATCCGCGAGCGCGGGTCCTCGGCCCGGTAGATCCGGTGGCCGAAGCCCATCAGCCGTTTGCCGGAGTCGAGCGTGTCCTTCACCCACTTCTCGGGATCGCCCATCGCGGCGACCTCCTCGAGCATCGGCTTCACGTATGCCGGGGCGCCGCCGTGCAGCGGGCCGGACAGCGCGCCGACCGCGGCGGAAAGCGCCGCGGCGCAGTCGGCGCCGGTGGAGGCGACGACGCGGGCGGTGAACGTCGACGCGTTCAGGCCGTGCTCGGCGGTGCAGATCCAGTAGGTGTCGATCGCGCGCACAGCCTTCGGGTCGGCCTCGCCGCGCCACTGCAGCAGGAACCTCTCGGCGGCCGTCTTTCCCTGCGCAACGCCCTCTGCCGCAACCGCATCGGTCTCTCCGTCGGCCATCCGTGCCGAGCGGGCCACGATGCCCATCATCTGCGCCGAGAGGCGCCCGAGGTCCTCGCGGGCCTGCTCGTCGGAGATCTCGTTCAGCTTGCCGAGCCTCCAGAGACCCGCCAGCCGTGCGGTCTCGGCCTGGAGATCGGCGGGCGCGTTGCCGGTGAGACCCACCGGCTCGTACGGCTCCGGCTTGGGCATGGTCACGTTCAGGTCGTTGTCGACGAGCAGGCCCCAGACGTTCTCGTACGGGTAGCGCCCGACCAGCTCGCTGATGTCGATGCCGCGGTACCGGAGCACGCCGCCTTCGCGGTCGGGCTCGGCGATCTCCGTCTCGACGGCGACGACGCCTTCGAGTCCCGGCTTGAAGTCGTTCATCTGCGCCGACTGTACCCGGCGCAAGCCAGGCTCAAGCCGTGCGCACCGGGTATCGGCGCGGCTCCGGCCCGACGTAGTCGGCGGCCGGGCGGATGATCTTGTTGTTGGCGTGCTGCTCGAGCACGTGGGCGGCCTGCCCGACGACGCGGCTGCACTCGAAGAGCGGCGTGAAGAGGTCGTCCGGGATGCCGAGGTAGCGGTAGAGCGAGCCGGAGTAGAGGTCGACGTTCGGCCACAAGCCCTTTTGCTCGTGCGCGGCGCGCTCGGTCGCATCGGTGAGTGCGTACCAGTTGGGCTCGCCGCCCTCGTGCGAGAACTCCTCGCTGTACCGCTTCAGGATCCGTGCGCGCGGATCCATGGTCACGTAGACCGGGTGGCCGAAGCCGAAGAGCGTCCGCTTCTCGGCAAGCATCTGACGGACGCCCTCGTCGACGCGGTCGACCGAGCCGAACCCGGCGATGTAGCGCAGCGCTGCTTCGTTCGCTCCGCCGTGAGTCGGCCCTTTCAGCGCGCAGATCGCGGCCGTGATCGCCGAGTGCATGTCGGAGCCGGTGCCGGCGACGACGCGCGCGGTGAACGTCGACGCGTTCAGCTCGTGCTCGGCGTGCAGGATCATGGCGACGTCGAACGCGCGCGCCTGGCGCTCGGTCGGCAGCTCGCCGTGGATCATGTGCAGGAAGTTCTCGGCGTACGAGAGCGACGCGTCCGGCGGGACCGGCTCGAGGCCGTCGCGGCGCCGGTGGTGGCGCGCCACGATCGTCGGCAGCTGCGCCGTGAGCGCAACACCCTTGCGCCGCTCGTTCTCCGGGTCGATCGCCGCCTCGGCGGGGTCGGGGAACGAGTGCGCCGATACGGCGGTGCGCAGCATCTCCATCGGCGTGGCAGCACGCGCGTTCGCGTCGATCAGGTCGTTGACGGCCGGGGGCAGGTCGCGGTCGGCGAGCTCGGCCTTGAACACGTCGAGCTGCTCCGCGGATGGGACATCGCCCTCGAGCAGCAGGTAGGCGACCTCCTCGTAGGTCGCATGCTCCGCCAGGTCGGCGATGTCGTACCCGCGGTACATGAGGACGCCCTGCTCGGCATCGATGGACGAGATGCCGGTCTCGGCGACGGAGACGCCAGACAGCTGCACCGACTTCTTGGCCATATGCAGCGACGATATCGGAAGCGTGGCTAGAGTCCGGAGCCGTGGCACACAGGGTCACGCTCATCCCGGGGGACGGAACCGGCCCCGAGCTCACCGAGGCGACGCGCCGCGTTCTCGAGGCGACCGGCGTCGAGTTCGAGTGGGACATCCGCCAGGCCGGCGCCGACGTCATGGACCAGTTCGGAGGCAACCCGCTGCCGGACGAGACGATCGACGCGATCCGCGAGACGAAGGTCGCGCTCAAAGGCCCGATCACGACGCCGGTCGGCGGCGGCTTCCGCTCGGTGAATGTCGGCCTCCGCAAGAGCCTCGACCTCTACGCGCAGGTGCGGCCGTGCAAGTCGTACCCGGGCGTGCGCTCGCGCTTCGACGACGTCGACCTCGTCATCGTGCGCGAGAACACCGAGGACCTCTACGCGGGCATCGAGTACGAGCAGGGCTCCGCGGACGCGGAGGAGCTGATCGCCTGGATCGAGTCGAAGGGCGGCGTGCTCCGCCATCGCGACGCCGGCATCTCGATCAAGCCGATCTCGGTGACCGGCACCCGGCGGATCTTCGAGTTCGCGTTCGACTATGCGCGCAAGAACGGCCGCCGCAAGATCACGGCCGTGCACAAGGCGAACATCATGAAGTTCTCGGACGGGCTCTGGCTGCACGTGGCCCGCGAGGTGGCAGCGGAGAACCCGGACATCGAGTTCGACGACCGCATCGTGGACAACATGTGCATGCAGCTCGTCCAGCGGCCCGAGGAGTACGACATGCTCGTGCTGCCCAACCTTTACGGCGACGTCCTCTCGGACCTGTGCGCCGGGATGATCGGCGGCCTCGGCCTGGCGCCGGGAGCGAACTACGGCGACGACACCGCCGTCTTCGAGCCGACGCACGGCTCGGCGCCGAAGTACGCGGGCCAGAACAAGGTGAACCCGATGGCGGAGCTGCTCTCCGGGATGCTGATGCTGCGGCACCTCGACGAACTAGAGGCCGCGGATCGACTGGAGGCCGCGATCGCCGATGTCATCCGCGAGGGCTCGAGCGTCACCTACGACATGAAGCCGACCCGCGACGACCCGTCGGCGGTCGGGACGAGCGAGGTCGCAGGGGCGATCATCGACAAGCTGGGGGTGCGGGTATGAGCGACATCGGTCGCCACGATTTCACGCCGTTCAAGGGGCGGCGGAAGGTGACCGTCGTCGGCGCCGGCAACGTGGGCTCGACCTGCGCGCTCGAGCTGGCCCGCCGCGACTACGCCGAGGTCGTCCTGGTCGACATCGTCGAGAATTTCCCGCAGGGCAAGGCGCTCGACATCAACCAGATGGGCGCCGTGCTCGGCTTCGAGCCGCGCGTGGTCGGCACCAACGGCTACGACGAGACGGCCGGCTCCGACGTCATCGTCGTCACCGCCGGCAGGCCGCGCGCGCCCGGCATGAGCCGCGACGACCTCGTCACCACGAACGAGAAGATCGTCGGCGCCGTCGTCGAGGCTGCGATACGCCAGTCGCCGGACGCGATCCTCGTCATCGTCTCGAACCCACTCGACGCGATGTGCCACGTCGCCAAGAGTGTCTCGGGGTGGCCGAAGAGCCGCGTGTTCGGCATGGCCGGGATCCTCGACACGGCGCGCTTCTCGACCTTCATCTCGTGGGCCACCGGCGCGTCGGTCAAGGACGTGACCGCCATGGTGCTCGGCGGCCACGGCGACCAGATGGTCCCCGTCGTCTCGGCGACGACGGTCGGCGGCGTACCGCTACGCAAGCTCGTGGGCGACGACGAGATCGCCGCGATGGTCGAGCGCACCGCGAAGGGCGGCGGCGAGATCGTCAACCTGCTCGGGACGTCTGCCTGGTACGCGCCGGGCGCGGCGGCCGCGCAGATGGTCGACTCGATCATGCTCGACGAGAAGCGCGTGCTCCCGTGCACGGCGTACCTCGAGGGCGAGTACGGGATCTCCGACCTCTACATGGGCGTGCCCGTGAAGCTCGGCGCCGGCGGCGTCGAGGAGATCGTCGAGCTCGACCTGTCGGACGACGAGCGCCGGGCGCTCGAGGCCTCGGCCGGCGCGGTGCGCGAGGTCGTCGGCGTCCTTTCGACCTGATCGCCGACGCTCGACCAGCAGGGCGCGCGCACGGCTGCGCAACGCGCCCGTCGAGCCGTGCCCCCACTGCGGGCGCGACACAAAGACCGTCGACGGCGTCTGCGCCGAGTGCTGGGGCTCGAAGGGCGGCCGGCCGATGGGCTGGAAGAAGCAGCCACCCGGGTACCGCGGGGGCGGCGGGTGGGGCTGGCTCGGCGGCGCGATTCCCGATCCGGCCGGCTGCCTCCCCTGGGCGGTGAGCGTCGTGGCTGCCGCGCTCGCCGTCGCGTGGGCGCTGCTCACGTGACGGCTCAGCCGACCTCAGGCGCGCGGAAGTTGACACCGAAGCGGCACGGATCGGTGCGCCGATCCTCGGTACGCTCACCGCGGGTGGCGGGCGGTCAACCACCAGCCCCACCCAGGGTGGGGCTTATGGTGACGCGCGTGAGACTATGGACCTAGGGCTGAAAGGCCGCACGGCGATCGTCTGCGGCGCCTCGTCCGGCATCGGGCTGGCCGCGGCCGAGTCGCTCGCCGGGGAAGGCGCCAACGTCGTCATGTTCGCGCGCCGGCGCGAGCTGCTCGATCGCGAGGCGGAGCGGATCGGCGCGCTCGCCGTGCGCGGCGACGTCACCGACCCGCGCGACCTCGAGCGCGTCGTCGCCCGCGCCGTGGAGGCGTTCGGCGGGATCGACATCCTCGTTAACAACAGCGGCGGGCCGCCGCGCGGCCCGGCCGTCGGCCTCACCGCCGAGCAGATCGAGTCCGCCGTGGAGCTCCTGCTTATCTCCGCGGTCCGGCTGACGGGGCTGTGTCTCCCCCGCCTACGCGAGAGCCAGGCTGGCCGGATCATCAATATCGAGTCGAGCTCCGTCCGCGAGCCGCTCCAGTCGCTCGCGCTCTCGAACGCGGTGCGACCCGGGGTCGTCGGCTGGGCCAAGGGGCTCTCGCACGAGCTTGGCCCGGACGGGATCACCGTCAACTCGATCGCGACCGGCCAGATCGACACCGACCGCCTGCGCGAGCGCTACCCGAGCGGCCCGTCGGCGAGCGACCTCCAGGGGATCCCACTCCGCCGCCTCGGCTCGCCGCGCGAGCTCGGAGACGTCGTCTGCTTCCTGGCCTCCGACCGCGCGGCATACGTCACCGGCGCGCTTATCCCGGTCGACGGCGGTCTCACCCGCGGCTTGCTCTGACCGGCGTCGTGCTCGTATCCGAGCCGACGACGGCCTGCACAAGGTAGGTCGCCCACCCGGTCCGGAGCCCGGCGGGATAGCCGTACGAGTTGCCCGGCAGCGCGACTTCGCGCTCCTCGAGCAGCGAGGACGTGTCCGGATCGAGGACGAGTGTGAACCGGATGCCGTGCGCGTCGAGCGACACTGCGGTGCCGGCTCGACCCGCACTGTCGCGGACCGGCCCGACGAGCTGGACGCCGTCGATCCGGGCAGCGACCTCGTAGAGAGCTGCACGCTGCGCCGGCGTCGCCGCCGTCTCACGCAGGGCGTCGCCGACAAGCGTGAACATCTCGGCGGCCGTGCCGTTGCTGTTTCCCTGCGCCTCGTGCTCGAGAAGCGACCACAGCGCGTCCGGGTCGGCCGGCAGGTCGAGCGGGGCCGTCGGCGACAGGGCGTCCGTCGACGGTGCCTCAACCAGGGAGGGCGACCCGTCGGCGACCCACCGCTCCCGATCGCGCGGCGTGACGAACCGGGGGGTGCCGCTGCTCGTGTACAGGCGCCCGCCGCCAGGCCCCAGCCACACCTGGCGGATGCGCGGCACGATCACCGAGTAGGCGGCGTCCGCGCCACCGGTCGGCACTGTCGTCGACATGAAGGCGTTGACGGACTTCGTGTAGATGAACTGGCCGGGGCCGGGAATCAGTGCGTCCTGGTTCTGCGCCACCCCCGCCACTCGTCGAAGAGTCGCCGCGGCGGCGCTCGGCGTGCCGTCACCGCCGACGGAGAGGGCGACCACAACTGCGGCGACGGCGACCGCGGCAGCCACCGGCAGAGCCAGCCAGCGGCGGCGAGTCCTCGGCGACCGTGCGACGGGACGCGCGGTGATCCGGTCAAGCAGGGCGCGGGCGTCGTCTGTTCGGGGCGGCGCCGGCCAGCTCGTCGTCGCGCACGGGCGCCAGATCAGCCAGCAGCTCGAGGGCGGTATCTGCGGTCATTTTCGGTCCTCCAGTTGCAGTCGAGGGTGAGCGGCGCCCGCGCGCAGGGGCAAGTCGGCCTCCGCGAGCGCGCGGGCGAACCGCCGACGGGCGCGGTGGATGCGGATGCGGGCGGCGTTGCGGGAGCAGCCGGCGACGGCCGCGATCGCGGCCGCATCGAGGCCTTCCCAGGCGACGAGCAGGAGCAGCTCGCGGTCCTCGTCGCGCAGCGCCGCGAACGCGGTGCGGACGCGGAGCGATCCGGTGGGCTCCACAGCCGCTGGCGCCTCGCGCTCGAGCGCGCGCACCAGGTCGAGGCGGCGGCGCCGGCCACGCCGGTGATTCGCGAGTACGCGCCCGGCCGTCGCGTAGAGCCAGTACAGCGCGTCCTCGCCGTCGGGCACGGTGTCCAGGCGTCGCCACGCCGTTACAAACGTCTCGGCCACGACATCGGCGGCGTCATCCGCCTCGACGCGGCGCCGCGCGTAGCCCAGCACCCGATGATAATGCGCGTCGTACATCGCCGTGAAGCGGCGGCGAGCCGCGTCCGAGGTCGCATCCGTCACATGAGGCCCCTTCCGTCGAGCCGCCGCGGCGGCGTGGGCAGCGTATGTCCGTGGCATCGACCCGGCAATGTCCGCTTAGGACGCGTTCATTTCACGCGACTACCCTGGGGCCGTGCGCAGATGGGTCACCCCGGGCCGGGTTGGGGCCCTCGCGCTGCTGCTGCTTGCCGTTCTCGCGGTGGCCTACGTCACGCCGTCCGACGACTTCCTCTTCCTCCCTGTGAAGGCCCAGCCGCTCGCGCCCAAGGTCACCGTCCAGGGAGCGAAGCCCGACCAGGACGGCGGCGGCATCTACTACGACGAGGTGCACATCCGCAAGGCGACGATCCTCGAGAAGTACGTGCCGTTCATACGCCCGGACGGGACGACGTTCGTGAAGGCCGCGGATTACCTCCCGCCGAACACGTCCGAGAAGCAGCAGTTCGCGGTCGACCTCCAGGACATGAAGCGGTCGCAGAAGATCGCAGCCGCGATCGCGCTCAAGCAGGCGGGCGTCAAGGGCGTGAAGATCATCCCGCGCGGCGTCCTCATCACCGCCATCTACCTCGGGACGCCGGCGGCCAAGGCGCTGAAGCCCGGCGACACCGTCGTCGAGGTCGACGGCAAGCCCGTGCTGACACCGCAGCAGCTGGCGACGGCGATCCGGGCGCACAAGCCCGGCACGGTCGTGCACATGAAGGTGCGGCGCAGCGGGCGTGTCGTCCCCGTGGCGGTCAAGACCGTCCACGACCCGCAGGACCCGAAGCGCACGATCATCGGCGTCGGCATCGAGCCCGCCGTGACGATCACGCTTCCGCTCAAGGTGAGCATCGACCTCGGACGGGTCGGTGGCCCGTCGGCCGGGCTCGCGTTCGCCCTCGACATCCTCGAGGAGCTCGGCCGCAACGTCGACCACGGCCTCAAGGTCGCGGCGACAGGTGAGATCAACCTCGACGGGTCGGTGGGCCCGATCGGAGGCGTGAAACAGAAGACGATCGGGGCCAAACAGGCGGGGGTCAACGTCTTCCTCGTTCCGGCTGGGGAAAACGCGACCGAGGCGAAGCGCTACGCGGGCAGCATGCGCGTCATCCCTGTGGAGACTTTTCGACAGGCGTTGCGTGCCCTGGCAACCGCGGCCAAAACGGCCTGAAGCGCGCGTTCAGACCGCCGACAGATGTTCCTGCTATTTGCGGGAAAGGATCGGCCCGAACCCCTTGCATCCCGCTGTGCGCGCCCTAGTATCCCGCCTTGTTCAGGGGACACCATGAGGGGAGCACACTAAAACTTGAGCAAGACGCTTAGAACAACCTGCGAAGATTGCTATTTCCGCAAAACAGGCCTCTGCGCACTGCTGGTCGACGAGCCATGCCCGACCTTCCGCAACGCCGTCCGCGGACGACTCGTCCGCCCGCTCCAGGCCCGGCTCGTCGCGCGGCCGTCGGATCCCCTCGCGGAGCACCCCTCCGCATAGACTCAGCGGCCACCATGAGCTCCGCCGGCAGCGAGGCGTTCCAGCCGCGGCTCTGGGCCACCATCATCGGCCTGGCCGCGATCGCGATCTACCTCGTCGCGTTCATCGCCAAGAACTCCGGCAAGGTCACGCTCCACTTCATCTTCTTCAGCGCCCACGTGGGGCTGATCTGGCTGCTCCTGCTCGGGTTCGTGCTCGGGCTGGCCGTCGGCGTGCTGCTCTCGCAGCTATACGGCCGCCGCCGCCGGCACGGCTCCGGCTAGCCGCTCGACTCCCTCGGCGAGCGCGGCGGGCGGCACGAAGCTGTACGCGAGCCGCAGCGACGAATGGCCGCCCGACGCCCGCGGGAAGAAGTCGCTGCCCTTCACGACAGCGACGCCGGCCTCGGCCGCCCGGTCGAAAACCTCGTGCGCGGCCACGCCCTCGGGGAAGTCGAGCCAGACGAAGTAGCCGCCATCGGGGTGGCTCCAGGAGGCGCCGCGGGGGCCGAGATGCTGCTCGAGCGCGTTGATGAGCGCGTCGCGGCGCTCGTGGAGAATCGACCGGGCGCGCTCGAGGTTGGCCTCGAGCAGGCCGCGGCGCAGGAACTCGTAGAGCATCGCCTGCATCGCGAGCGCCGGCGACAGGTAGGTGCCGATGGCGCGCGCTTCGACCGCGGCGAGCCGCTCGGGCGGCAGGATCAGATACCCGACTCGTAGGCCAGGCGCGACGATCTTCGAGAACGAGGCCGCGTAGACGACCCCCTCCCCGCCCGCGAGCTCGTAGAGCGTCGCCGGCGGCTCGGCGCCGAAGCGCACCAGCCGGTATGGGTCGTCCTCGAGGATGAGCAGGTCGTGGCGGCGTGCAAGCCCGAGCAGGTCGCGCCGCGTCGCCTCCGAGTACGTGCGCCCGCTCGGGTTCTGGAAGGTCGGGATCGCGTAGAAGAACGCCGGCCGCCCGTCGGACAGCTCGGCCTCGAGGGCGTCGACGTCGATGCCGTCGTCGGTCAGCGGAACCGTCGCGATGTCGGCGCCCAGCCCCTCGAGGATCCGCAGCGGGCGGTCGTAGGACGGTGCCTCGACGATCGCCCGGCGGCCCTCGGCAAGCAGCACCTGCGCGAGGATCGCGAGCCCCGGCAGCGAGCCGGGCGTCAGGATCACGCGCGAGGCGTCGACGCCGTGGCGCTCCGCGACCCACGTGCGCAGCGGCTCGTAGCCGGAGACCGGCCCGTAGTTCAGGAGCGTCGGCCCCTCGGCCAGGATTGCGGCGCGCGCGCAGTCCGCCAGCTGCTCGTACGGGAGCAGCTCGGGCGGCGGTACGCCGCGGGCGAGAGAGATGGTCGTCACGGTTCGGGGAGTGTAGGCACGAGCGCGGTCGCCACCCGGCTGACAGAGTCGCCGTGCTAGGGGGCCGGAACGCCGGCCGTCTCGGCGACGAGCTGCGCCACCTCGGTCGGCGTGGTGCCGACGCGGACGCCGTGCGCCTCGAGCGCTTCTTTCTTGGCCTGCGCCGTGCCGGCGGTGCCGGAGATGATCGCGCCCGCGTGCCCCATCGTCTTGCCCGGCGGCGCGGTGAAGCCGGCGATGTAGGCGAGCACCGGCTTCGACATCTCGGCCTGGATGTACTCGGCGGCCTTCTCCTCCTCGTTGCCGCCGATCTCGCCCACCATGACGACGTACTCCGTCTCCGGGTCGCGCTCGAAGCGCTCGAGGATGTCGATGAACGAGGAGCCGACGACCGGGTCGCCCCCGATCCCGACGATCGTGGAGTTGCCGAGCCCGAGCTGCGTCAGCTCATGGCCGATCTGGTACGTCAGCGTGCCGGAGCGCGAGACGAGCCCGATGTTCCCCTCGCTGAAGATCTCGGCCGGGATGATCCCGACGTTTGCCTTGCCGGGCGAGAGCGCGCCGGGGCAGTTGGGGCCGATCATCGTCACGCCGCGCCGCCGGATGTACGAGTAGATGCGCAGCATCTCGTGCGCCGGCAGGCCCTCGGCAATGCAGATCACGTTGGAGATGCCCGCGTCGACCGCCTCGTAGATCGCGTCCCCGGCGAAGCGGGCCGGGACGAAGACCATCGTCGTGTTCGCTCCCGCCTGCTCGACCGCGTCCGCGACGGTGTTGAAGACCGGGACGCCCTCGACGTCGGCGCCGCCCTTGCCGGGCGTGACGCCGGCGACGAGCTGGGTGCCGTAGGCGCGGTTGCGCAGGCCGTGGAAGGAGCCCTCGCGCCCGGTCAGGCCCTGCACGACGAGACGCGTGTCTCGGTCGACGATGATCGCCATTCAGGCCGCCTTCCGCGCGCGCAGCAGGATCTTCTCGTCCGTCCAGGCGGAGCCGTCGGGCGTCGTGCGCTCGGCGAGCAGCGTGCGGACGCGCTCGGCCTCCTCGCCCTCGCAGCCCGTGCGGGCCAGCCAGGCGTCGAAGGGGTGCGTCTTCTCGATGCGGCGAACCTCCTCGAGCACGAGCCCCGCATCCATCAGGAACGAGCGCCACTCGGCCTCGGTGTACGAGCGGATGTGCGTCGGGTCACGGAGCCGCTCCGCCTCCTCGACGCGGTCGCTCGCGTGGAGCGTGTCCTCGACGATGACCAGGTCGCGCGAGGCCCGCGCCATCGCGGCGATCGCGGCCGGCACGATCCTCGAAGTGGTGCGGCGCGATGCGCGTCACGACAACGTCGAAGCTGCCCGGCGCGAACGGCAGGTCCTCGGCACGGCAGATCACGTCGGGGTGCATGCCGGGCGCCGGGTCGCTCGTGATCACGTCCAGCCCGGCCTCGCGCAGCCGCCGCGCGACGTGGCCGCCGCCGGTGGCGACGTCGAGCGCCGTCTTCGCGCCGGCCGACCACTCGACGATCAGGTCGAGATCCTCGCCCTCGCGCTGCTCGACCGCAGAGCGGTAGCCCTCCGCCCGCGAGCTCCAGACGTCGGTCACGCCGCCAGCTCCACGGCTCGGCGGGCGCCGTCCAGCATCGTCGCCTCCGGATGGATGTTCTCCTTGCCCGCCTCGGCGAGGATCGCCCGGCCCTCCTCGGCGTTCGTCCCGTCGAGGCGGACGACGATCGGGTAGCGGCTCATGTCAAGGCGGTCGAGCGCCTCGAGGATCCCGCGCGCAACCTCGTCGCAGCGCGTGATTCCGCCGAAGATGTTGAAGAAGATCGAGCGCACCTGGGGGTCGCGCGTGATCACCTCGAGCGCGTCCACGACGCCCTCGGCGTCGCCTCCGCCGCCCAGGTCGCAGAAGTTCGCGGGCCGGCCGCCGACGAAATTGACGACGTCCACCGTCGACATCGACAGCCCGGCGCCGTTGCCCAGCACGCCGACATCCCCGTCCAGCTTCACGTAGATGACGCCTTTCTCGCGCGCGAAGCGCTCCTCCGGCGGGACCGCCTCCGGGTCGCGCATGTCCGCGATGTCCGGGTGCTTGAAGAGCGCGTTGTCGTCGACCGAGAACTTGGAGTCGAGCGCGCGCACCTCGCCGGACGGCGTGACGATCAGCGGGTTGATCTCGCAGAGCATGGAGTCGCAGCCGACGAAGGTGGCGTAGAGCTTCTCGATGATCTGCATGATCTGCTTCTGCTCGCCCGGGTCGGCGATGCCCGCCTCGTAGATGAGCCGGCGCGCCTGGTAGGGCTGGAAGCCTTCGAGCGGGTCCACATGCAGGCGCGCGAGCGCCTCCGGGCGGTTCGCCGCGACCTCCTCGATGTCGACACCGCCCTCGGTCGTCAGCATGAAGAGCGCCTTCTTCTCACCGCGGTCGAATGTGACCGAGAGGTAGTACTCGCGCTCGATGTCGGACGCGCGCTCGATCCAGAGCCGCCTGACGACGTGACCGCTGATGTCCATGCCCAGGATCTCCCGTGCATGGTGCTCGGCCTCGTCCGGGGTCGCGGCGAGCTTGATCCCGCCGGCCTTGCCGCGCCCGCCGGTCAGCACCTGCGCCTTGACGACGACCGGCATGCCCAGATCCTCGGCCGCGTCGCGGGCTTCGCGCGGGCTGGTCGCGAGCCGCCCCTCGGAGACGGGGATGCCGAAGCGGCGGAACAGCTCCTTGCCCTGGTACTCGTAGAGATCCACCCTCGTCGGACTCTAGTCGTGCGCCCCAGCCCGGCGTCGCAGGCCAGTAGACTCGCGCTCCCGACGACCCAGGAGGCCGAGATGGACGAGCGCTCTACCCTGACGGACGACGAGCTGACGACGGCCGTGCTCGAAAGGCCCTACGCATCGGTGGCCGATTCCGACACGGACGACTCCGACGACGCGGACGAATCGGACGACACGGGCGGCGACGCCGACGAGTCGGATGCCGAAGCGGACGACGACGACAACGACGCCGACGCAGACGACGCAGACAGCTAGGGCGGGCGCCGCGCTCGGGCGCTGCCTCGGGCCGGCCGACGCCGACGCGTTCCTGCGCGACCAGTGGGAGCGTGCGCCGGCCCACGTGCCGCGCGAGGAGCCGGACCGGTTCGCGCAGCTGCTGACCCGCGCGGATGCCGAGCGCATGCTCACGGCGACCGGCATGCGCATGCCCGGCTTCCGGCTCGTCAAGGCCGGCGAGCAGGTCGGCGGATACGTCCGCGACATTCCCTGGCGGCCGCGGCCGTTCACGAACGCCATCGACGTCCGCCGCGTCCTCGCGGAGTTCGCTGAGGGAGCGACGATCGTGCTCCAGGCGCTGCACGTCAGCTACGAGCCGGTCGCCGTCTTCGCCCGCGAGCTCGAGCTCGAGCTGGGGCACCCGGTGCAGGTCAACGCCTACTACACGCCGCGCGCGGCCCAGGGGCTGCCCGTGCACCACGACACCCACGACGTCTTCGTGCTCCAGGTCTCGGGCGAGAAGCGGTGGCTCGTCTACGAGCCGGTGCTCGAGCTGCCCCTCAAGACCCAGCGCTACGCGCCGTCGCTCGGGGAACCAGGTCCCGTCGTCCTCGACGTGACGCTCCGCCCCGGAGACACGCTCTACCTCCCGCGCGGCTGGCTCCACGAGGCGGTCACGTCCGAGACCGACTCCCTGCACCTCACCGTCGGAGTGAACGTGATCACGTGGCAGCAGGCGATCCGGGACGCGCTCGACGAGACCGGCGACGACATCACCATGCGCCGCTCGATCGAGGCGGGCAGCCCGGACGAGGCGCTGCAGGTGCTCGCCGAGCGGCTCGGCGAGGGCGACGTCGAGCGGCGCCGGGTCGCGAGGCTCGTGCGGCGCGGCCGTCCTCTGCTCGCGGATGGCTTCGACCAGCTGCGGGCGCTCGACGACCTCGGCCCCGAGACGCCGCTCGAGCGCCGGCCGGCGCATGCGCTCCTGCGCGACGACGGCGAGGGCGGGCTCGTGCTCGAGCACGACGGTGGCGAGCTGCGGATGCCCGGGGACGTTCGCGACGAGATCGAGGCCGTCCTGGTCGCAGGTGGCCCCTTCACCGCCGCCGATCTTCCGGGGACGCTGGACGCCGAGGAGCGGATCGAGTTCGTCTCGCGCCTCGTGCGCGAGGGCCTCGTCCGGGTCAGCTAGCCGGAGACCAGAGCGGCCGCGTAGTGGCGCGGGCGTTGCGGCACCGTCGCGTCACAGGTGAGCAGCATCGGCTCGCCGTCCGCGCGTGTGACCCGGACGTCGTGATCGTCGCCGCCCGCGGCGAAGCGGACGAGCCACTCGTGGGCGGAGACGCGCCGCCACGACACGAAGCGGACGCCGTCGATCGCCCAGATCCCGGTCGCCTCGCGCACGGCGCGCTCGGCGGCCTGCTGTGGGAACGAGTGGCACGACCGGCCGCGGTAGTGGTCGGGCTCGATGCGCCCTGCCGCGTACTCCGCCAGCACCTGGTCCGTGGCGTCCGGATCGAGGTGGCCGAAGTAGAGGCCCTCCGGCAGGCAGACGAGGTTGCCGGCGAAGCGGTCGCCGCCCACATGCGTGCATTGCCACACCGACGCGGTGCCGGCTCGCTCGCACGCGCGCGTGAAGACGGCGGCGCCGTAGCGTGCGCAGCAGCGGTCCCGCCGGCCGTGGACGCAGACGAGCAGCAGCGGATGGTCGACGCGCTCGGCATCGCCGGCGAGCATCGCCGCCAGGTCGACAGCAGCGAGCCCGGCTCCGTCTGTCACCGTTCGCCGGAAGGCCTCTGCCCGCGCGCCCCCGCTGCGCACGACGTAGACGTGCCGCTCCTCCGTAGCGCGCCGGTCGGGGCGGCGAATGAAGAGCAGCCGCCCGTGCGGAAGCACCGCCAGCGCGTCGCGCAGGTGCTCCTTCGCCTCGGGCGGGATCAGGCTCCCGGCCACCGGGTCGCGCGCCCAGCGCCCGGGGTACTCGACGAGCAGCCAGTGGTCGACGCGGCTCGCGGTCGCCCCGAGCGGTTCCGCCGGCCTGCGTCGATGTATCCGCGCAGAAGGGGTTAGGGCTCGACGCCATCTGCGTCCTGCGCCACGACGCAGATCACCTGCCCGATCGTCACCGGCTCGCCCGGCCCTGACCGACAGCTCTGTCACCCGCCCGCCGCAGGTGCGCGATCGATCTCGTTCTCCATCTTCATCGCCTCGACGATGCAGAGCACCTGGCCCGGGCTCAACGACGTCCCCCTCGGACGACGTTGACGGCGAGCACGGTGCCCTGCATCGGGCTGACGACAGCGTCCCGCCCGCCGCCGCTGACGGCCGCAGTCGCAAGGCGCTCCCTGCGCCGGCGCACGAGCTCGGCGTACGGCGGCTCCGGGACGCGCACCTGCACGTCGAAGCGCCGGCCGTTGACCTCGACCGTCGTCGCCCAGTCCCGGCGGCCCGCTCCGTCCGGCGCCGCCGCTACCGTTGTCTCGTGAGACAACTGCTCCGCGCGCTGTGCAAGAAGCTCCGACTCCACGATGCCATGGCACGTCGCCGCCTCGATGAAGCACGGGTGCTCGAGCAGCGCGCGGTGGAAGCCGACGAGCGTCGTCACGCCCTCGATGTGGAACTCGGCGAGCGCACGCAGCATCCGCCGCCGCGCATGCTCGCGGTCGACGTCGTGGACGATGAGCTTCGCGATCATCGGGTCGTAGAGGCCGCTGATCTCGGAGCCCTCGACCGACGCCGGAGTCGACGCGCACACCCGGCCCGGCCGGCTCCCGGTAGCCCGTGATCCGCCCCGGCGTCGGCAGGAACCCGCGCGCGGGATCCTCGGCGTTGATGCGGCACTCGATCGCGTGGCCGCGCAGCTCGACCTCGTCCTGGGTCACCGAGAGCGGCTCGCCGGCCGCGATCATGCACCTGCTCGCGGACGAGGTCGAGGCCGGTCACCTCCTCGGTGACGGTGTGCTCGACCTGGATGCGCGTGTTCATCTCCATGAAGTAGTAGTCGCCCTCGGGCGAGAGCAGCCCCTCGATCGTCCCGGCCGAGCGGTAGCCGGCGGCGCGCGCGGCCTCGACGGCGATGCCGCCGATGCGGTCGCGCAGCGCGTCGTCTACGGCCGGCGAGGGCGTCTCCTCGACGAGCTTCTGGTGCCGGCGCTGGATCGTGCAGTCGCGCTCGCCCAGGTGGATGACGTTGCCGTGGGCGTCGGCGAGCACCTGCACCTCGATGTGGCGCGGGTCCTCGAGGTAGCGCTCGACGTAGACGGAGGCGTCGGCGAAGTACTTCTCGCCCTCCCGCCGGGCCGACTCGAACGCGCGCTCGGCCTCGCCAGCGTCGCGGACCACCTTCATGCCCTTGCCCGCCGCCCCCGGCGGCGGCCTTGATCAGGAGCGGATAGCCGATCTCCCCGCCGAGCCGGACTACCTCCTCCGCCGAGCCGACCGGGTCGGTCGTGCCGGGGATGATCGGCACGCCGGCCTCGCGCATGCGCGTGCGCGCGGCCGTCTTCGAGCCCATGAGCGCGATCGCGGACGCGGGCGGACCGATCCACGTCAGCGCCGCCGCCTCGACCGCCTCCGCGAAGGCCGCGTTCTCGGCGAGGAAGCCGTAGCCGGGGTGCACCGCCTCCGCGCCCGAGCGCGCCGCGGCGTCCAGCAGGCGCTCGACGTCGAGGTAGCTCTGCGGGGCCGGCCCCGGACCGAGCAGGTAGGCCTCGTCGGCCACCTGGACGTGCAGCGCGTCGCGGTCGGCCTCGGAGTAGACGGCGACGCAGCCGATGCCGAGCTCGCGCAGCGTGCGGAAGATCCGCACCGCGATCTCGCCGCGGTTGGCGACCATGACCTTCGTGAACGGCGGCATGCCGCATATTGTCTCTGCCGGTGCGCGCTGCCGATCAGCTGACCGTCGCGCGAATACTCGCGGCCCCGCTCATCGTCGTCCTCTTCCTCGCGGACTTCAACGGGCACGACTACTGGGCGACCGCGGTGTTCGTGGCCGCGATGGCGACGGACTGGCTCGACGGTCGCCTGGCGCGGCGAGGCGGCTACGGAACCGATCTCGGCTCGCTGCTCGATCCGATCGCGGACAAGATCCTCGTTCTCACCGCGCTGATCATGCTCGTCGGCGAGGGCGTGTTCGCGGGCTGGATGGTCGCGATCATCGTCGCGCGCGAGTTCCTGGTCACCGGGCTGCGGTACGCGGCGCTGGAGCGCGGCGTCGTGTTGCGGGCGCGTGACCTCGGCAAGCTGAAGACCTGGGGCCAGTCGACGGCGGTCGTGCTCGGCGGCCTGGCAGCAGGTGGGGCGATCGATCAGTCGATCGCCTGGTGGGCGCTGCTCGCCGCGGTGCTGCTGACGCTGCTCTCCGGCCTCGACTACGCGCGCGTGGCGCCGCGCGTGCTGCGCGGCCGCCCGGCGTAGGCCGGGTCGACGGCGTCCTCGAGCGGCGCGGCGTTCTCGCGCATGGCCGCCGCGAGCCAGGCGCTGCGGTACTGAGGTGGCGCCGCGGCCGCCGCCCGCTCGAGCGCCTGCGCGATCGCCGCGCGCTCCTCGGCCGTCGGCTCGGGTGACGTCTCGAAGCTCACCCCGTAGAGGGTAAAGGAGCACGGATCGGACGACGATGAAAAGAGGCATGAGGCGCCCCCTCGCAGCGTTTGCGTGCCTTGCGTTCGTGTCGTGCCGGAGCGGCTGCCGCGCAGCCGCGGGCCGCGAACCGCTCCTGGGCGGATCAGCAGATCCGTTTCGTGGTTGCGCACGGGCTGATGGCGAAGAGCGTCGCCGGCTTCAAGCCGGACGCCCCGCTCACACGTGGGGCGCTCAACCAGGTGGTCGCGGCGCTCGAGCGCACACCGGCGGGCGTCCCTGCGGACCCGCCCAGCACGACCGACCCGCACCAGGTGACGATCGCCCAGCTCGACTCGCGGCTCGTCGCCGGGCTGGGCCTGTCCCCCGCCTCACGCAGCTTTGCGCAGGGCGCGCGGGATGCGGGCCTGACCGTTCCCAGCCGCTTCGGCACGGAGGTGGTCGCACGGCTGATCGGCCTGCGCTTCAATCACCCGGACGGCCAGGACGACCTCGAGCTCCTGCCGAGCCAGACGGCGACACGCGCCGAGGCGGCATTTTCCGTCGCCGCGGCGCTCCAGCTCTCCGAGGACCAGCGGCAGCTGGTGCTCGACGAGGCATCGGCGTTCCAGCTCCCGGAGCTGACCGACTGGCAGATCGAGGTGGTCGACACGGCGGTGAAGCTGATCGGCTACCCGTACGTGTGGGCGGGGACCAGCGAGAAGCCGCAAAAGCCGACGGGCGCCCAGGTGCCCGGCGGGTTCGACTGCTCGGGCTTCGCCTGGCGCGTCTTCAAGCTGCAGGCCTACGACGACGGCGGCGTCCTGGCGCAGACGCTGAACGGGCGCACGGCGGCCGAGATGGCCGGCGAGGTGCCGGCGTCGAAGCGCATCGCCTACGCGAACCTGCAGCCCGCCGACCTGATGTTCTTCGCGTCGTCCGGGTCGAAGAAGGCTGGCGCCGTCGACCACATGGGCATCTACATCGGCGACGGCTGGATGATCCACTCGTCGCGCTTCGGCGTCGCTCTGGCACCGGTCGCAGGGGGGTGGTACCGCACCAACTTCACCTGGGGCCGGCGCCCCCTGGCCGAGGCCGGGCTCTCGTAGGAGGGCTTGACGAAACGACGACTGTGCCGCCGGGCCGCGCTGGACGTCCCGAGGCGTCGTCCTCGGTCGCGCCCGTGTGGCTTTTCAATCAGAACACTCTTGATTAGGAATACGAACGCTCCCTGCGTCCTAGCCTCGGAACGACCAGCGCACCCCTGCGACGAGCGACGTTCCGCCAAACCCTCCTAGGCGCTACAGCGGGATGTTCCCGTGCTTGCGCGGGGGACGCCGCTCGCGCTTCGTCAGCGAGGTCTCGAGCGCGTCGATCAGCACCGGCCGCGTCCGCCGCGGTTCGATGACGTCGTCGACGTAGCCGCGCTCGGCGGCGACGTACGGGTTGGCGAACCGCTCCCGGTAGTCCTCGATCAGCTCGGCGCGCCGCTCGGCGGGGTCCTCCGCCTGCTCGAGCTCGCGCCGGAAGACGATGTTGACCGCACCCTCCGGGCCCATCACGGCGACCTCGGCGGTCGGCCACGCGAAGTTGAAGTCCGCGCGAATGTGCTTCGAGCTCATGACGTCGTACGCGCCGCCGTACGCCTTGCGCGTGATCACCGTCAGCTTGGGGACGGTCGCCTCGCAGTAGGCGTAGAGCAGCTTGGCGCCGTGGCGGATGATCCCGCCCCACTCCTGCGCCGTGCCCGGGAGGAAGCCGGGCACGTCGACGAAGGTGACGAGCGGGATGTTGAACGCATCGCAGGTGCGGACGAAGCGCGCGGCCTTGACCGACGAGTCGATGTCGAGCACGCCGGCGAGCGCCTTCGGCTGGTTGGCGACGACGCCGACGACGTAGCCGCCGAGCCGGGCGAAGCCGCAGACGATGTTCTCGGCCCACCGTTCGTGCACCTCGAGGAACTCGCCGTCGTCGACCACCCTGGTGATCACCTGCTTGATGTCATACGGCTTGTTCGCGTTGTCCGGGATGATCCGGTCGAGCGCCTCGTCCTCGCGGTCGCGCGGGTCGGTCGCCTCGAAGAACGGCGGCGGGTCGAGGTTGTTCTGCGGCAGGAACGAGATCAGGTAGCGCGCGTCCTCGAGGCACGACTCCTCGTCGGCGGAGACGAAGTGCGCCACGCCCGACTTGGCGGCGTGGGTCGCCGCGCCGCCGAGCTCCTCGAACGTGACCTCCTCGCCGGTGACGGTCTTCACCACGTCGGGGCCGGTGATGAACATGTACGACGTCCCCTCGACCATGAAGACGAAGTCGGTGATGGCCGGCGAGTAGACGGCGCCGCCGGCGGAGGGGCCCATGACGAGGCTGATCTGGGGGATGACGCCCGACGCCTGGACGTTGCGCCAGAAGATCTCCGCGTACCCGGCGAGCGAGACGACGCCCTCCTGGATGCGAGCGCCGCCGGAGTCGTTGATCCCGACGAGGGGGCAGCCGTACTTGGCCGCCATGTCCATGATCTTGCAGATCTTCTCCGCGAAGACCTCGCTCAGCGACCCGCCGAAGACGGTGAAGTCCTGCGAGAAGACGAAGATCTTGCGGCCGAAGATCGTCCCGTAGCCGGTGACGACCGCGTCGCCGTAGGGGCGGTTGTCGAGCATCCCGAAGTTGGGCTCGCGATGGCGCACGTAGCGGTCGAGCTCGACGAACGAGCCGGGGTCGAGCAGCTTCTCCGCGCGCTCGCGCGCGAGCAGCTTGCCGGCCGCGTGCTGGCGTTCGACCGCCTTCGCGCTGCCGGCGTGTAGCGCCTCGTCGCGCAGTTCCTCCAGGTGCTCGAGCTTCTCCTCGGTGGTCTTGTCGTGGACCCCCGGCTTGTCCTCGGTGGCGGCCATGCGTCCGTAGTATCGCGCCGGTGTGTCCGGTACCGCTTGACCGCTCAGCGACGTGGCCGTACGAGGACGGCGAGGTCGGCCCGTACATGTACTCGCGCTACGGGCATCCGACCGGCAGTGCGGCCGAGAAGGCGCTCGGCACGCTCGAGGGCGGCCGCGCGTTGCTCTTCGGCTCGGGGTCGGCGGCGGAGACGGCCGTGTTCCTCGGCCTGCTCGAGCCGGGCGCGACGGTCGCCGTAGCCGAGGGGGGCTATTTCGGCACGGTTGGCCTGCTTGGGCTGCTCGAGCCCTGGGGGCTCCGGTTCGTGGCGTTCGACCAGACCGGGAAGCCACCCGACGGCGCCGACCTCGTCTGGCTCGAGGCGCCGGCGAATCCGATGCTGTCGTTCCCCGACCTGGAAGCGGCGGCCGCCCACCCGGCCCCCGTCCTCGTCGACGCGACCGCGTCGTCGCCCGTGCTGCTGCGGCCGCTCGAGCACGGCGTCGACCTCGTCCTGCACAGCGCGACGAAGTACCTGGGCGGGCATGCGGATCTTCTGCTCGGCGTGCTGGTGACGCGCTCGGATGAGCTGTACGACCGGCTGCTCACCGTGCGAACGAAGACAGGCAACGGAGCCGCGGCCGATCCGGCGTGGCTGCTGCTGCGCTCCCTCGAGACGCTGGAGCTGCGCGTCCGCCGCCAGTCGGCGACCGCGCTCGAGCTCGCGCGACGGCTTGCGGGCGCACCCGCGAGTGGAGGTTGTCCGCTACCCAGGCCTCGGCGACCCGCGCGCAGAACGCTGGATGCGCGGCGGCTTCGGCGGGCTGCTGTCGTTCGACGTCGCGGACGGCGATGCGGCGCGCCGGGTCGAGTCGTCGACGCGGCTGATCGGCAACGCGACGAGCCTCGGCGGCGTGCGCGTCGACGATCGAGTCGCGGTACCGCCACGAGGGCGACCGCGTCCCGCCCGGGTTGCTGCGGCTCAGCGTGGGGATCGAGGACGTGGAGGCGCTCTGGAGCGACCTCGAGCATGCGCTCGGCTCCTAGAGCCGGAGGTCGGACTCGAACCGACGCACTCTCGCTTACAAGGCGAGTGCTCTACCACTGAGCTACTCCGGCGCCCGCCCATTGAAGCATGCGCCGCGGCAGCCGATGTGTTGGCTAACCTGTATACAAATGGCCCATCCGAAGGACATCGGAGACCAGACCACGCTCGCGGTGATTCTCGCATTGCGCAACGCCGGTTATCGCGATCTTCATGCCCTTCGGGGAGAACACGCGCGCCGACCTTGTCATCGACGACGGACATCCATCTCGCTCGAGTCCAGTGCAAGACGGGCCGCCTTCGACAGGGGCAGTGCGCTTTCGCGTCTGCAGCTCCTACGCGCATCACCCGCACCCGAAGGTGATTCGGCGGCACTACCTCGACGACATCGAGTCTCTTCGCGGTCCACTGCCCGGAGACCTCGGGCGTCTATCTCGTTCCGATAGGCGACCTCAACTGAGAACTCGGCCTCCCTTCGAATCGACACGCCACGCAACAACCAGCGCGAACGGATTGCGCGATGCCGCGCCGCTACGAGATCGGCCGGATTCCGTCGAGGTGCGATGGCGCAGCAGCTGCTACTGCAGGACCTGGCGCGTGCGCTAGTGCGCGATGATTTTGCGCTTCAAGCGCTGGAGCGCGTTGTCGATCGTCTTCGTGTCGCAGCCGAGCTCCTCGGCCGTCTGCTCGCACGAGGAGCCCTCGAGGTAGCGGCGCAGCCCGTCCGCCTCGAGCTTCGAGAGCCCGGGTGGCCGTGATGATCTGGCGCGTCATGCACAGCTCGGCGAACAAGCCGAGCGAGGGGCCGGCGCGCGACCGCCACTCCCATCCGGCCGGCTTGTCCCGCTCGCGTTTCGAGCGGGACAAGCCGTGGGCGCTTGGCCTGGGTCAGCGGCCCGCGAGCGCCGGCTGGTGAACCGAGCTGCGGTGGCCGACGAGCCGCGCGATCGCGTAAACGGCTGCGACGCCGACGAGCCCGAAAATCACGCGGCTCACCGGGTTCGTCTGGCCGAACTCGTCGCCGGTGATGGTCGCGACGAGGTCCCATTTGGCGATCGCGACGAGCCCCCAGTTGAGCCCGCCGACGATGAGCAGTGCTGCAGCGATGGTGTCGAGCGCCTTCATGTTGCGCCCCCTTTCACGTTGAACGATCGATGTGTCCAGGATTTGTACAGGTATAGACCATGGTATGTCAAGATCTTGTCCAGGCCATGTACAGTCCGAGCATGCAAGACGCGCCCGTACGCATCGGAGAGCTGAGCCGGCGCACGGGCGTCGGCGTCGAGCTCCTGCGGGCCTGGGAGCGCCGCTACGGCCTGCTCCGCCCCGCGCGCTCGGCAGGCGGGTTCCGCCTCTACACGCCCACCGACGAGCGGCGCGTCCGCGTCATGCAGCACCACCTCGCCGGCGGCCTCGCGGCCGCCCAGGCAGCAGAGGCTGCGCTTTCCGATGTCGACGACATATCGCAGCGCGACACGGGAGGGGCACTACTCGAGATCGAGCGCCTCCGCCTCGCGCGTGCGCTCGACGCCCTCGACGAGACCGGCTCGCAGGCTGCACTCGACGCGCTCTTCGCCGCGTTCACGGTGCGCACGGTGCTCGGCGAGGCGATCCTCCCCTACCTCGCCGACATCGGCACGCGCTGGGAGCGCGGCGATGCGTCGGTCGCGCAGGAGCATTTCGCCAGCAACCTGATACGAGGCCGCCTGCTCGCAATCGCCCGCGGCTGGGACCGCGGGGCGGGGCCACGCGCGCTGCTCGCGTGCGCACCGGGCGAGCTGCACGACCTTCCCCTCATTGCATTCGGCCTCGCGCTGGCCGACCTCGGCTGGCGCATCAGCTTCCTCGGGCCCGACACGCCGATCGAGTCGATCACGGACGCCGGCGCGGTGCTTCGCCCCGAAGCCGTCGTCATTGCGGCCACCATCGGCGACGGGCTCGAGCCTGTCAGCGACGCGCTGCGAACGATCGCGAGCACCACGCGGCTCTACCTCGCCGGACGCGGCGTGCAGCCCGCCTTCGCGAAGCGGGTCGGAGCAACGCTGCTCGCCGGCGACCCCGTCGGGGCCGCCTCAGAGCTCGCCTACTGAAGAACCTGGCGCGTCCGCTGGTGCGCGATGATCTTGCGCTTCACGCGCTGGAGCGCGTTATCGATGGTCTTCGTGTCGCAGCCGAGATCCTCGGCCATCTGCTCGTACGACGACCCTTCGAGGTAGAAGCGCAGCGCGTCGGCCTCGAGCTTCGAGAGCCCGGTGCCGAGGCAGAAGACGAGGCTCTGCAGCTCCTCCGTCGAGATCACGCACGTCGACGGATCGTTGACGCTCGGGCCCGGCAGTGCGTCGCCGAGGGTGCAGTCGCTGTCGGAGTCCTGCCCCGCCGGCGTCTGGCTGAACGAGACGTACGTATTGAGCGGCGAGTGCTTGAAGCGCGTCGCGGTCTTGATCGCCGTGATGATCTGGCGCGTCACGCACAGCTCGGCGAACGAGCGGAACGATGTCTCCTTGTCCGGGCGAAAGTCGCGAACGGCCTTGTAGAGGCCGATCAGCCCCTCCTGGATGAGGTCGTCGCTGTCGCCGCCGGCGAGGAAGTACGAGCTCGCCTTCAGCCGGACGAAGCCCGTATAGCGGCGGATGAGCGCATCGAGCGCCTGGCTGTCGCCGTTGCGGGCACGCATCGCGAGCTGCAGGTCTTCCAGCTCGCGCTGGATGCGCTGCGGCGTGCGAATGGGGCGGGTTGCGGTCTGTGGGGCCATGTCCGGGAGTCTGAGGCTCTCGGGCAAGGCGGAAGCAGCGGTGTTGCTCCTCCCTAGCCTCACCCTCAACTGGAGGGCAAGTTAGCAAGGACCGGATCGTTTTACAAGTCCTTTGCAAAGGTCCCGACTTGAACGACTCATTCGCGGCTGCGGCGAAGGCGCTCCAGGCGGGCTCGCGTCTCCTCGTCGACCAGATCCCCGATCCGCGACGGTTGCGGCTTGCTCTGGCCCGTGTCACCGAGCTCTGCGGCAAAGAGCTTCGACGTCACCTTCATCACCTCCTGCCCCGAGGTTCCGCGCACTGCGAGGTCGGAAGAGACGAGCAGAACCTGCTCCGTGTCGCGGTGTTCGGCCGCCAGTCGCTCGAGCACGGCATCGGCGTCGGGCGCGTAGCGAACGGCCAGTGATCCGAACTCGCGGTCGGTGCCCGGCCCGTCGAAGACGACGACGCCGCGCGCGCCCTTGAGGGCGATGAACGAGGCGAGCCGGTCGACGAGCTCCGCGGGCTCCTCGATGAGCGACGCGCGCAGCACGTTGTAGCCGTCGAACAGGTACAGGGTCGGCTCAGCCACGCTGGCGGCGCGCTTCGTAGAGGAGCAGCGCAGCGGCGACGCTGACGTTCAGCGAGTCGACCTGGCCCCGGAGCGGGATCGAGACCTGCTCGTCGCACGCGCGGCGCACGAGCGGGCGCAGGCCGCGGCCCTCGGCGCCGAGCACGAACGCGGCGCCCTGCGCGAACTGGGTGTCCCACATCGACGCCGGCGCGTCGCCGTCCGCCGCGTAGACCCAGAGCGTCGGCCCTTTCACCTCGGTGAGGTAGCGGGCCAGGTTGGTGACCACGGCGACCGGCAGGTGCTCGACAGCACCGGCCGACGTCTTGGCCACAACCGGCGTCACACGCGCCGACCCGTGCTCCGGGACCACGACGCCCGTCGCCCCCGCTCCCTCGGCGCTCCGGCAGACGGCCCCCAGGTTGCGGGGATCGCTGACGCGGTCGAGGCAGACGAGCAGCGGCGACTCGGTGGCGGCGAGCTCCCAGGCGTCGGCGTAGCGGTACGGCTCCGCGCGGGCGACGACGCCCTGATGGTCGCGTGTGCCGGCCAGCGCGGTCAGCTCGCGTTCGGGCTTGACGTGGAGGCGGACCGGGCTCTCGGCCAGCCACGGCTCGGAGGCCACGGCGCGCTCGGTCGCCCAGATCTCCAGCGCCTGCCGGCGGCCGCGCAGGAGCTCCCGCACCGCGCGGCGGCCGTAGACGAGGTCGGCGGTCACGCGCGGGGGACGAGCTGGAAGCCGCCGTTGCCCTGAACGTCGCGAACGACCCAGCCGGCGGCCTCGATCTCGCCGCGCAGGCGGTCGGCCTCGCCCCAGTCGCCGGCGGCGCGCGCGGCGGCGCGTTGCTCGGCGAGCATTCGTACGTCGTCCGGGGCCGTCGCGGTCTCCGCGAGCGACTCGAGCCCGAAGATGGCAAGCGCGCGCCGGAGGAGATCGTGGTCGCGCCACTCGTGCATCACGGCAAGCGCCTCGGGCGTGTTGAAATCGTCGTCGAGCGCGGCCGCGAACCGCTCCCACGCGCCCGCGGCCGCCGGCTCGGAGGGCGACCGAAACACATCGCGGAAGCGCTCGGCTCGCGCTGCCGCCTGCTCGAGGTCCTGGTCCGAGTAATCGATCGGCTTCCGCCAGTGCGCCGTCATGAAGTAGACGAGCAGCGTCTCGCGGCCGACGCGATCGATCGCATCGCGCAGCGTCTCGAAGTTCCCGAGCGACTTGGACATCTTGTCCGCGCCGACCGGACGCAGCAGCCCGTTGTGCGCCCAGACCCGCGCGAACTCGTGGCCGAGCGCGTTCGATTGCGCGATCTCGTTCTCGTGATGCGGGAAGACAAGGTCGAGCCCGCCGCCGTGGATCTCGAAGACCGGCCCGAGCAGCTCCTCCGCCATGACCGAGCACTCGATGTGCCAGCCGGGCCGCCCAGGCCCCCACGGGGAGTCCCACATCGTGTCCTCGCCAGGCTTGTTCGCCTTCCAGAGCGCGAAGTCGCGCGGATCCTCCTTCCGCGGGTTCGCCTCCTGCTCCTCGACCTCGTCCGGCCGCTGGCCCGAGAGCTTCCCGTAGTCGGCATCGCTCGCGACGCGGAAGTAGACGTCGCCGTCGACCTCGTACGCCGCCCCGCGCCGGATCAGCTCCTCGATCGCCGCGACGATCTCCGGGACCATCTCGGTCGCCTTCGGCACAGCGTCGGGCTGCCCGAGGCCGAGGTCGCCCGTGTCCTCGAGGTACCAGTTCGTCGCGCGTTCGGCAAGCGCTGCGCTGTCGCCCGGAGCGGCCTCGTAGATCTTGTCGTTGATGTCCGTGATGTTGTGGACGAGCTTCACGTCGTACCCCGTCTCGTGCAGCCAGGAGCGCAACCACATGCCGAGCACGAACGGCCGCGCGTTGCCGATGTGGGCGCGCGCGTAGACGGTCGGCCCGCAGAAGTACATGCGGACGGGCCCGGGTGGCTCCGGGAGGTCGTCCTTGCGGCGGGAGAGCGTGTTCTGGAGACGCATCGGAGTCACGTTAGACGCTCGCGAGCGCAGCCCTCGCGCGGCGCGCGGCCTCCTCGGACCCGAGCGTGACGAGGACGTCCCGCAGCGCCGGGCCACGCTCGGTGCCGGTCAGCGCGAGGCGGAGCTCTCGGAGATCGCCTCCCACGGCCTTCAGCTCGCGCAGGACTGCTCGCGCGCCGTCCGGATCGAGGGACGTGCCGTCGAGCAGCTCGAGGAAGCGCGACAGGGTCGGGCTGGGCGCGGAGCGGACGCGGGCCACGGGGCGATGCTACGGCTGCCTCCCACCTGGTGCGGGAACTTCCTCGCCAGCGGCAGGTGAGCTTCGCGTCGGCTCACGCGTCCGGGTGACGACAACGGGCCGCGAACGGCCGAAGGAGCGAGCAGGACGCCCGTATCGTGAAGCCGCATGCCCTTGCCCTGGTGCTCGCCGCCGCCGCCTCCGCCTTCGTCGCGGGCTCGGCGCGTGCGGACTCGCCGACGCCGCCGATCCGGCACGGCGCCCACGTCCGCGGCCGCGCGAACGCGCTGATCCACGGGCGGCACGCACGGTCGGCCCCGGCGGCGCCGGCCATCTGCGCCCCCGGCGGTACGAACTCCGCGACCGACTGCGCCGGTTTCATGCCCGTCAACGAGCCCGCGATCGCGACAAACGGGACGCAGTTCGTGGCCGGGGCGAACGACTACAACTCGTGGAACGGCCAGGGGCAGGACGGCTTCTACTGGTCGAGCGACGGCGTCACCTGGAACGACGACGGGCCGATCGACGTGTTCCCGCACCGGCAGAACGCCGCCGCCGGCGACCCCGGCGTGGCGATCGACGGCGCCGGAGTCGTTTACTACTCGTCGCTTCTCTTCGACCCGAACGACTGCTCGTTCGGCGGCGTGGAGCTCCTGCGCCGCGATCCCGCAACCGGCACGTGGTCGTACGCGCAGCTCGCCGCCGACTCCAGCGGGGGCTTCCAGGACAAGCCGGCGATCGCGCTCGGTACCGACAAGGTCTACGTCTCCTGGTCGCACTTCGGCTCGTGCAGCGGCGTGGACGTCGCCTCGCCGATCCAGGTGGCAACGCTCCCCACCGGCGCGGCATCGGTGGCGCCGACCGCCGTGCTCGACGTGCCGGGCTCGACCTACTCGCAGGGCTCGTCGATCGCGGCCGACGGATCCGGCGGCTTCTGGATCGCCTGGGAGGAGTTCCCGACGGCGGGCTCCACGAGCGGCGAGATCCGGCTCGCGCACTGGGCCGGCGGCTGGCAGCCGTTCCCCTCTGGCGGCGGCAGGACCTGGGAGACCATCAGCCAACCCGGCTTTCGCGACCTGCCCAACCCGCTTCCCGGCTTCGCCTTCCGAACAGACTCGTTTCCCGCGCTCGCCATGGTCGGCGGTGCGCCGTGGGTCGCCTGGGCGTCCGCGGACGGCGGCGTCGGGCGCGTCCATCTCTGGTCGGGCGGCGCGGGCGCGCCCGCGGTGTCGGACACGGGCGGCGACCAGTTCTTCCCCGCGCTCGCCCCCGACGGCTCCGGGGGCGCCTTCGTGTCCTTCGGCCAGACCGCCGCCGGCGGCACGTACGACTGGTACCTCGCGCACGGTGCGGACGTGAACCGGGTGTCGCAGACGTCGTCGACCCCGAGCGACGACCCGTTCTTCGCCGGCCAGTTCGTCGGCGACTACAGCGGCATCGCCGTCCGCGACGGCAAGCCGTACCCGATCTGGACGGCCGTCGTCCCCGGCGGCTTCTTTCCGCGCATGGAGGCGATGGTCTTCGCCGGGGGGCGCACCGCGGCCGCTCCGGGAGCGCCCGCCCTGTCTGCGCCGTCGGCCGGCAACCGGCTGCTGCATCTCCGGTGGACGCCGCCCGCCGACGACGGCGGCTCCGCCGTCACCGGCTACCGGATCTACCGCGGCACCGCAGCCGGCGGCGAGGCGCCCATCGCGACCATCGGCCCGACCACCTCCTGGGACGACACCTCCGTCAGCGCCGGGACGCTCTACTACTACCGCGTCACGGCGCTCAACAACGCCGGCGAGGGTGCATCGTCGAACGAGGTCTCCGCGGCTTCCGACCTGACGGTGCCGGTCGTTGCCGGCGGCAGCTCTGTGACCGTGACGACGACGCTGCCGGGCGAGAACGCGCGGCTGACGTTCGCCGCGGCTGCCGGCCAGTTCGTCAGCGTCCAGCTGACGGGGAGCACCTTCCCGAGCGGTACCGTCGCGATCCTCCGGCCCGACGGCTCGTCGCTTGCGCCGAAACCGTTCGCCGGCTCGGGCGCGTTCCTCGACCGCACACAGTTGCCCGCCGACGGGACGTACACGGTGCTGATCGACCCGACGGGGACGGCCGTGGGAACCGTGACCGTGACCGTCTTCGCCGTGCCGCCCGATGCAACGGCGTCGATCACCCCCGGCGGCGCGGCCGTCGCGGTCGCGACGACCGTTCCGGGGCAGAACGCCGTGCTGACCTTCCCCGGTGCCGCCGGCCAGGCCGTCGCGCTCCAGCTCAGCGGCGTGAGCATCTCGAGCGGCACGGCCTCGCTGCTCCGCCCGGACGGGACGGCTCTGGCCACGAAGCCGTTCGCCGTCAACGGCGTCTTCCTCGACCGGATGGTGCTGCCGGCTACGGGGATGTACTCGATCGCGATCGATCCGAGCGGCGCCGCCGTCGGCACCGCGACCGCGACCCTTTACGACGTCCCTCCGGACGTGACCGGCACGATCACGGTCGGCGGGCCTGCCGTCCCCATCACGACGACCGCGCCCGGGCAGAACGCAACGCTGACCTTCGCCGGGACGGCGGGCGAGGCAGTCGGCCTCGACGTCTCCAGGGTCACCATCCTCAGCGGCACCGTCTCGATCCTCCGCCCCGACGGGGTGACGCTGGCGTCGAAGTTCTTCTCGACCGGCGGGACCCTCCTCGACGGCACGCCGCTGCCGACCACAGGGACGTACACGATCGTCGTCGACCCGTCGGACGCATTGACCGGCACGGCCACGTTGAAACTCGCCGACGTCCCGGCGGACGTCGCGCGCTCGATCGCCGCCGGCGGACCGCCCGTGACAGTCACGACGACGGCAGCGGGGCAGAACGTGCGGCTCACGTTCACCGGGACCGCCGGCCAGTCCGTCAGCCTGCAGCTCGCCGGAGTGACGATCGCCAATGGCACACTCTCGCTCCTCCGCCCGGACGGCACGACGCTCGCCATCAAGGCTTTCGCGGCCCCCACGACCTTCGTCGACCCCGTCGTTCTGCCCACCGGCGGCACCTACACGGTGCTGATCGACCCGGCCAACGCCGCGGTGGGCTCATTGACGGCCACGCTCTACGACGTGCCGCCCGACGTAAGCGGGACAATCAGCGTCGGCGGCCCCGCCGTCCATGTGACGCCGACGGTGCCCGGCCAGAACGTGAAGCTAACGTTCGACGGGGCGGCCGGCCAGGCTGTGACTGTCACGCTGAGCGCCGCCACGATCCAGAGCGGGACCGTCTCGATCCTTCGGCCGGGCGGCGCGCCGGTCGCGCTCAAGTTCTTCTTCGCGCCGGGCGGCACGCTCACCGCCACGCTGCCCGCCACCGGGTCGTACACCCTCCTCGTCGACCCGTTCAACGCCGCAACGGGAACCGCCACCGTCGCGCTCGCATAGTTCAACCGGTTGGGATGACCCCGCCGGCCATGCTCGGCCCTAGCGTGAAGGGGTGTCCGAACAGGTTCCGGACCGCTTCGCCCGGCTCGCGCTGCCGCTCTACGTCCTCGACGCGGAGGGCGTCGTCGTCTGGGCGAACGAGCCGGCGGAGGCGATCGCGCCCGCGCTCGTCGGCCGGGCCTTCACGTCCCTCTTCGCCGGCGAGGAGGCGCGCCGCGCGGCGGCCATGTTCCAGCGCAACGTGCGCTGGGCGCGGCACCCCGACTACTCGGTCGACCTCCCGGCCAACGGCGGGCGCATGCGCGTGCAGATCAGCTCGGCGCCCCTCGCCGGGGAGGCGTACGCGATCGCGATCTTCGGCGCCGGCGACCCCGGCCCCGGGCGGCGGTTCGACGTCGACGGCCGGCTCACCGAGCGGCAAGGCGCGATCTACGCGCTCCTGTGCCGCGGCGCGTCGACCGACCAGATCGCCGCCGCGCTCTCGCTCAGCCGGGAAACGGTGCGCAACCACGTGCGCCACGTCGTCGAGCGCCTCGGCGTGCGCTCGCGGCTCGAGGCCGTCACGCTCTAGGGGGTTTGGCGGAACGTCGCTCGTCGCAGCGCGGCCCTGCGGCACAGTCGCCGTTTCGCCAAACCCCCCTAGCGCACGAGCTCGAGCGGCCGCTCCATGCCGTGGCAGCGCTTCCACTTCCGGCCGTTCCCGCATGTGCACAGCTCGTTCCGGTCACGCTCGGCATCGGCGGCCCGGTAGAAGGTCATGATCTGCGCCGGCGAGCGGCCCTGGCCCCTGAACGTCGCCATCAGCCGCATCGGGGTGTCGACGTGGTGGAAGAACGCCTTGTAGCCGTCGCAGAGGTGGTTGAGGCCGGGTTCGCCCCCTGGGGTCACGGCGAAGCGGTCCTTCGGGCAGCCGCCGTGACAGGCGAAGCGGACGTCACAGGCGAGGCAGAGGCGCGGCAGCGTGTCGCGCTTCGCGAGGCCGAACTGCCGTTGCTGAGGCGACTCGACCAGGTCGAGCATCCGCGTGATCGTCGTGTTGCCGATCCGGTGCTCCGGCGCCACGAAGTGGACGCACGAGTACACATCGCCGTTGGCATCGACGACGGGCGCGGTGCCGCACGTCTCGGAGTGGACGCACATCTCGGGCGGCGTGCCTGCCCAGTTGGCGAGCGCCGCGTCGAACATCTGCACCGAGACCGTCCCGACGTCACGGCGCACCCACTCCTCGAAGACGTCGATCAGGAAGTGCCCGTAGCGCGTGCCGTCGACCGAGCGTGCCGAGACGCGCCCTCCCCCTCATGCTCGACGACGGGCACGAACTCGATCGAGCGCGCCCCGCACTCGTCCCGCAGCGCGCGATAGACCGCGCGGCCGCGGTCGGCGTTCCCGGAATGCACGGCCGTCACCGCGGTCCAGTCGACGCCGGTTGCCCGCAGCCCCTCGACCGCACTGAGGACGCCCTCGTCGCTCGCGTCGTCGATCGGTAGCCGGACGACGTCCTTGGCGGCTGCCTCGAGCGAGCGCGGTGGGAGCGGACGACACGAGAAGTGAGCATCCTCCGGAGCCTCGGGCCGCGCATCGCCCGGTTTTGGTGAGTGCGCGCTTCACCCCGTCGTGACGATGCGGGTGACCGCCCGGCGCGCGATCGTCCACACCATGTGCCGCTGGCTCGCCTACTCCGGAACGCCGGTCCTGATCGACGAGTTGCTCAGCCAGGGGCAGTACTCGCTCCTGTACCAGAGCCTCCATTCGCGCATGGGCGCTGAAGAGACGAACGGCGACGGCTTCGGCGTCGGCTGGTACGGCGAGGGCGACCGGGCCGGCGTGTACCGCAGCGTTGACCCGGCCTGGAACGACTGGAACCTGAAGAACATGGCCGCGCACATCCGCTCGGGCCTCGTCTTCGCGCACATCCGCGCGTCGAGCGGCACGCCGGTGCAGCAGACGAACTGCCACCCGTTCCGCCACGGCGGCTGGCTCTTCATGCACAACGGCGTCGTGCACGACTTCGCGAAGGTGAAGCGCGACCTCGTCCTGCACGTCGACCCCTCGCTCTACCCGAGCATTCTCGGGTCGGCCGACTCGGAGGTGCTGTTCTTCCTCGCGCTCACGTTCGGGCTCGAGGACGACCCGCCGGAGGCGATCGCACGCACGATCGGGCTCGTCGAGCACGTCGGCCGCAAGCACGGGGTCGAGTTCCCGTTCCAGGGCACGATCGCGACGACCGACGGCGAGCGCATCTGGGCGTTCCGCTACTCGAGCGAGGGCAAGTCGAGGACGCTCTACTACTCGAGCAAGATCGAGACGCTGCGCGAGCTATACCCGGAGATGGAGGTCATCCAGGGGCTCGACGACGAGAGCCGGATCGTGGTCTCCGAGCCGCTCGGCGAGATCCCCGGCGTGTGGAACGAGGTGCCCGAGTCGAGCTGGGGCGTCATCCAGCCCGGCCAGGACGAGCTGCACCCGTTCGAGCCGGTCGCCCCTAGTGGCTGAACACCTTCGTCGTCGTGGCGTCGTGCACCGGCGCGGCCTGCCGCTCCAGGTGCGGTAGCTGCCGCTTCAGGTCGGCGACGAGCATGTCGGCCATGTCATGCGTGAAGCCGCGGCGGATGACGACGCGGAGCACGGCGAGGTCGGTCCGGTTCGGCAGGGAAGGTGTACGGCGGCACCTGCCAGCCACGCTCGCGCAGCGCCCGTGAGACGTCGAAGACGCTGTACGAGTCGACGTCGTCGTTGAGCGTGAACGCGAACACGGGCAGCTGGTCGCCGCGCGTCAGCAGCCGGAAGGGGCCCAGCTCCTCGATCTTGCCGGCGAGCTGCGTCGCCACCTCGCGCGCGTAGCCCTGCACGCGCGCATAGCCCTCGAAGCCGAGGCGCAGGAAGTTGTAGTACTGCGCGACCACCTGGGCCCCGGGGCGCGAGAAGTTCAGCGCGAACGTCGGCATGTCGTCGCCGAGGTAGTTGACGTGGAAGATCAGATCCTCGGGCAGTGCGTCTGCGTCGCGCCAGATCGCCCAGCCGACGCCCGGGTAGACGAGCCCGTACTTGTGCCCGGAGGCGTTGATGGACGCGACCCGCGGCAGACGGAAGTCCCATTCGAGGTCAGGGTCGATGAACGGCGCGACGAACCCGCCGGACGCGCCGTCGACGTGCAGCGGGATGTCGAGCCCGGTGCGCTCCTGGAGGTCGTCGAGCGCGGCTGCGATCTCGGCCACCGGCTCGTACGCGCCGTCGAAGGTCGAGCCGAGGATGGCGACGACGCCGATCGTGTTCTCGTCGCAGAGCGCCACCGCCTCCTCGCCGTTCAGCGTGAAGCGTTCGCCCTCCATCGGGACGAGGCGCATCTCGACGTCCCAGTAGTTCGCGAGCTTCTCCCAGCAGACCTGGACGTTGATGCCCATGACGATGTTGGGCTTGTCGGCGGGCTTGCCGGCATCGAGGCGGGCCTTGCGCCAGCGGCGCTTCAGCGCCAGGCCGGCGAGCATCGCCGCCTCGCTCGAGCCGGTGGTCGAGCAGCCGGTGCCGACGTCCGCCCTCGGAGCGTGCCAGAGGTCGGAGAGGATGTTCACGCAGCGCATCTCGAGCGCGGCGGTCTGCGGGTACTCGTCCTTGTCGATCATGTTCTTGTCGAGCGTGTGCTCCATCAGCGCGCGCGCCTGCGGCTCCATCCACGTCGTCACGAACGTGGCCAGATTGAGCTGCGCGTTGCCGTCGAGCATCAGCTCGTCGCGGATCGCCTGCTCCGCGGCGTCCGGAGGGATGCCGCCGTCGAGCAGCGCGTGCCGCGGCAGCTTGTCCAGCTCGAGATCGACGATCGGGGTCGGCTTCAGCAGGGTCATCGGTCCTCTCCGTTGGTATACGGGGCGCCGGCGAAACGCCGGCGCCCCGCGCATGCACTCAGGCCTTGGCGCCCTCGGCGGCCTTGAAGCCGACTGCGATCAGGTCCTTCGGATGGATCCACTCGTCGGCGAGCACGAACCCGCCGGCGCGGCCGATCGAGTCGCGGAGGCCGATCGCCCAGCGGTGCTCGATCAGCCCGATGGCGACGGTCGCCCCGTCCGGGATCATGTCGGCGACGTACCAGACGTCGTCCGAGTCGATCAGGTGGCCGTCCTCGCCGGCCTCGGCGCCCGCGAGCGCTCCGGCATCGACCATCTCGTCGTCGCCGGTGCCCATCCCGATGAGGGCGCCGATCACGGCGCCGAGCTCCATCGCCTCGTCGGTCGAGAGGTCGCTCGTCTGGACAGTGGTGACGTTGCCGTCGTCGTCCTTGCGGACCACCAGCAAGTCGACGAGGCGGACGATGTCGGCCTCCTTGAGCCGCTGCAGCTCTGCAAGCGCCTCGCCGCGGAACTTCGGCTCGTTGAAGCCGACGATCAGCATCTGGACGGGCCCGAACGGGAAGCCCATGTTCTCCTCGGGGGCGCTCACATCTGCCCCAGAAGCTTTGCCTTCTGGACCTCGAACTCGGCGTCGGTGAGGATCCCCTTCGACTTCAGGTCGGCGAGCTTCTCGAGCTGGGCATAGACCTCGTCGGGGTCCGCAGCAGGCGGCGGCGCGGCGGCCGCCGGCGGCGGCGGGGCCGCGTACTGCTGCTGTTGCTGCTGCTGTTGAAGGTCGGCGATCTGGGCGTTCTGGTCCTCCTCCGCGTACTGGCTCCGCTGCCGGCTCTTGCCGACGGCGTACGCGGTTCCGCCCACGACCGCGGCGCGCGCGAGCGGGCGTCTTCTCCTCATCATCAGGTGACTCTCCTTCCTGTGGCTCCAGGTTCCGCGAGCATTATCGCCGCGCGGTGCAGCAGCATCGCCCCGATGGGGTGAGTAGGGTGCTCCGCCGGGGTGCAACAGCGTCTGCTCGCCTGGTTCGCCGAGAACGGCCGCGACCTCCCATGGCGGGGGACGCGCGACCCGTACGCGATCCTCGTCTCGGAGGTCATGCTCCAGCAGACGCAAGTGGCCCGCGTCGTGACGCGCTACACGGACTGGCTCGAGCGCTGGCCGACGGCCAACGCGCTCGCGGCCGAGTCACCGGCAAACGTGATCCGCGCCTGGCAGGGCCTGGGCTACAACCGGCGGGCGCTCAACCTGCACCGCGCGGCGTGCCACGTCGCGGAGCACGGCTGGCCGGGTGACCTGACCGAGCTCCCCGGCGTCGGCCGCTATACCGCCGACGCCGTAGGGGCGTTCGCGTTCGGACGCCCGGTGCTCCCGGTCGACGTCAACATCCGGCGGGTCATCGAGCGCAGCGGCGCCGAGTTCGACCACCGCGCCGCGCAGGCGCTGTTCGACCTCGGGGCGACGGTCTGCCTGGCGCGCATTCCGCGTTGCGGCGCCTGCCCGCTCGCGGCCGGCTGCCCGTCGCGCGGGCGCCGCTGGGAGCCCGAGCGCAAGCAGGGGCCGCTGGAGGGCTCGTTCCGCCAGCGGCGCGCGCGGACGCTGCGACTCGTGGCCGCCGAGGGGCGGCGCCTGGACGAGCTCGACGGCGAGGCGGTCGATTCGCTGGCGCGCGACGGGCTCGTCGTCGTCGACGGCACATTTGTGGCACTGCCCGGCTCCTGACACCATTCGCGCCGTGGAAGCAGCGGTAAAGGTTGCGTGCGTCCAGGTCGAGCCGGTCATTCTCGACCGCGAGGCGACGCTCGACCGGCTCGACGAGCTGGCGGGTGAGGTCGCTGCTGCGGGCGCGCGGCTGGCGGTCTTCCCCGAGGCGTTCATCCCCGCGTACCCGTCATCCGCTTGGGCGAAGGCGCTCGCCGGCTGGGCCGACCCGCGGGCGAAGGCGGCGTTCGCGCTGCTGGCGCGCGAGTCGGTGGCCGTGCCGGGCCCGGCTGCGAACCGGCTCGGCGAGATCGCGGCGCGCCACGGTCTCTGGCTGGTCACGGGCGTCACAGAGATCGACCCGGAGCGGCCCGGGACGCTCTTCAACACGCTGCTCTACCACTCGCCCGACGGCGCGCTCGCGCTGAAGCACCGCAAGCTCGTGCCGACGAACCACGAGCGGCTCGTCTGGGGCCAGGGCGACGGCGGCGGGCTGCGCGCGCTGCCCACCGAGCTCGGCCGCATCGGCGGGCTGATCTGCTGGGAGAATTACATGCCGCTCGCCCGCTTCGCGCTCTACGAGTCGGGTGTCGAGATCTACATCGCCTCGACCGCGGATGACGGCGACGCCTGGCAGGCGACGCTCGTGCACATCGCACGCGAGTCGCGCTGCTTCGTGATCTCACCGTCGCACTACCAGCGCGCGTCGAGCTACCCGGACGACTTCCCGCTCCGCGAGCTGCTCGAGGGCCACGACGTGATCGGGCGCGGCGGGAGCGCGATCCTCGGCCCCGACGGGTCGTACCTCGCCGGGCCGCTCTACGACGAGCAAGGGATCCTCTACGCCGACCTCGAGCCCGAGCGCCTCTTCGAGGAGCGCCAGCGCTTCGATCCCGCCGGGCACTACCACCGGCCCGACGTGCTCGGGCTGACGCTGAACGAGCCCTAGGCTCCAGCCTGGTGGCGGAGCCAGACGTTGGGCTCCACGTGCCGGCCAACCCCGGCGGCGACCTCGAGCGGCGCCAGCATCTCCGGGACGACGTACGTGCCGTCGCCGGGGAGCTCGAGCCCGAGCCACGCCTCCCAGTCCGCCACCGGCGCCTCCATCACCATCGACGCCGGCGCGGGGACCAGGATCTCGCCGCCCAGGCGCTCGTGCACGCGAATCCACGGATCGAAGTGCGAGCCGTCGTTTCGCCGCCACGCCGCGTACGCCTCGATCGGGATCAACGGGTAGCGCGCCTTGAGCGTTGGGCGGACCGGCGCGATCAGCTCGCGCAGGCCGCCCCGGGCCGCCGCCGCCCGCAGCTCGTTCAGCATGCGCCCCGACAGCTGCTCGCCGCGCCGCTCGGGCTTGACGGCGATGGCGATCGCGCAGAGCACGGTCGGCGCTCTGCCGCCCTCGAACGCACGCGTGAACGCGTCGTCCCAGCCCGCGGGCAGGTCGTCGCGGGTGCCGTCCCACGCCACGGGCACCGAGTGGAGCTCCGCGACGAGCTCGTCGCCGTCGAGCAGCGCAAGCTGGAAGTCCGGGTGGTCGACGTAGAGCCGCGCCCAGAAGCGGCCGCCCGCCTCGTTGTGGTTCATGTACTCGGGGAACGCCCGCCGGGTGAGCTCCTCGCCGCGGATCTCGCGGAGATCGGGCCGGTCTGCGTAGCGGACGAGCTTCATCGCTCGAGCAGCGCGACCGCCTGGGCTGCGAGACCTTCTCCGCGGCCGGTGAAGCCCAGCCGGTCGGTCGTCGTTGCCCGCACCGCGACGCGCCCGGCGTCGACGTCGATGGCACCGGCGAGCCGCGCAGCCAGCTCGGTGCGCCGCGCGCCGAGCCGCGGCCGCTCGCCGATCAGCACGCAGTCGGCGTTGACGAGCGCCCAGCCGGCATCGCGCACGGCCCCGTAGGCGCGGGCGAGGAGGTCGAGCGACGACGCCCCGGCCCACGCAGAATCGTCCGAGGGAAAGAACGTGCCGATGTCGCCGAGGTTGGCGGCGCCCAGCACGGCGTCGATCAGCGCGTGCGCGACGACGTCTCCGTCGGAATGGCCAGCGAGCCCCGCCTCGCCGGGGAACTCGACTCCGCCCAGCACGAGCTGCTTCGCGCCGCTGAATGCGTGGGCGTCGACGCCGATGCCGACCCGGAGCTCAGGCATTCGCCAGCACCGCCGGGAGCTCGTCGAGCGAGTGGATCTGCACCACCGCGCCACGTTGGAGGTGGCCCCACGGGCCGCGGCGGATGTGCACCGCGAGCATCCCGGCGGCCGCGGCCGGCGCGACGTCGTTGTCGATGCGGTCGCCGACGTAGGCGACCTCCGCCGCCGGGCGGCCGGCTACCTCGAGCAGCCGGTCGAAGAACTGCGCCGAAGGCTTCTCCACGCCGAGCTCGTGCGACGAGGCCGCCCAGTCGACGTCGAGCCCGAAATGCTCGACCACCCGCCCGAGCTCGCGGTCGACGTTCCCGGCGAGGCCGATGAAGTAACCGTCAGCGCGCAAGCGGCGCAGGCAGGGCTCGGCGTCCCGGTAGAGCTCCGCGTCCTCGAGACCGATCGAGCCGGGGTCGGGCCGCTCGACGCCGAGCAGCTCCCACGTCCGCCAGTGCTGGTCGCCCCGTGCGATCGCGGCCCCCAGGCCGGCCCAGACGACGTGCGGCTCGAGGCCGGCGCGGGCGCCGAGAGCGGCCCACATGCGCCCCTCGTTCACGAGCGTCTCGCCGACGTCGAAGAACACGGCGCCGATCATGGTCCTAGCCCGCCGCCTCGTCGTCGTCTCGTCCTCGTCGAGGTCGTCCTCGTCGATCGGCAGCGGCGGCGACACGCCGAGCCAGGTCGAGACGAGCGCGAGATCCTCGCCGTCGGTGACCTTGAGCAGCCGCCGGTCGCCCTCGACGACGGCGATGCGGCCCCCGCGCGCCTCGACCATCGCCGCACAGTCGCTCGCGTCGTGGTCGTGGTCGCCTGCCAGCGCGTCCCGCAGTACGGCCGCTACGAACGCCTGCGGCGTCTGGACGAGACGGACGCGCTCACGCGGGAGCGTCTCCTCCACCCCGCCGCGTGCCACGCGCTTCACCGTGTCTGCAGGGACGATGCCCGGGACGGCGCCGTCCCAGCCGTCGTTGAGCGCGGTCAGGACGCGGCCGACGACGCTCTCCGAGAGCAGCGGCCGGGCGGCGTCGTGAACCATGATCACGGTCGCGTCCGGGGGCACCTCGGCGACCGCCGCGCGGACGGACGCGGCGCGCGTCTCGCCGCCGGGCACGACGGCGGTCACCTTCCCCAGCCCGAGCTCTTCGGCCAGGAGGATCGTCGGCTCCTCCCAGCCGGCGGGCACGGCGACGACGACAGCGTCGACCCAGCCCGTCAGCTCGAGCCGCTCGAGGCTCTCCGCGAGCAGCACGCGGCTGCCCAGCGGCGCAAACGCCTTCGGCCGGTTCAGGCCGAGACGGCGTCCCTCACCGGCGGCGGCGACGACGGCCCAGACGCCATTTCCTCGTACCTCGGAAATGGTTAGGAGCGCCTGCTTGAATCGACGCGACTGGTCGGAATCACACCACTAACCTAAATCCGTCGCCCGCACGGCGACGGAGGCTCCATTGACGCCCTGGGCGACGGAGTTAGGCGGTTGCCTTGACGCGCGGCTTCTTCGGCTTGTCCGCGTCGGCGAGGACTCCGTCGAGCCAGTCGGCGGTCTCCTCCTCGTCCATCTGCTTGGCGTACATCAGCTCGGAGACGAGGATCTTCTTCGCCTTGACGAACATCTGCTTCTCGCCCGTGGACAGGCCCTTGTCCTGGTCGCGCAGCGACAGGTTCCGGACGACCTCGGCGAGTTCGAAGATGTCGCCGGTCTTCATCTTCTCGCGGTTGTGCTTGAAGCGGCGGTTCCAGTTCTTCGGCATCACGGTGCCGTTGCCGGTCAGGGCCTTCAGCACCAGCTCGACGGTCTCCTCGTCGATGACTCCACGGAGGCCGACCTTCTCGGCGTTCTCGGTGGGCACGTTCACGGTCATGTCGTTATGGAGGATCTGAATCGTCAGGTACTCGCGCTCCTCCCCCAGGACGGTCCGCTTTTCCTTCTTCACAACCGTCCCCGCTCCGTGATGCGGGTAGACCACCTTCTCGCCGACGTCGAACAACCCGACCTCCCTGTAGCAGTCGCAATTCACCAAGACGCCGGCGGGGTTCGTCCCCCACCGGCGAGCGAGGGAAGTATAGCGAAAGTGTGTCGAAAATGCGACCGTTTCCAGGCATTTTCGGGCCGGGAACTGGCTTGAAAACGAAAAACCCCTGCTCAGGCGGCCTCTGTGCTCGCGCGCTCGAGCGCCTCGCCCACCGCCTGCGACACCGTGTCGGCCGCGACAACCCGCACCGGGCCGCCCGCGGGCGTATCGGCCGGGGCGACAACCGTCGTCAGGCCGAGCTTTGCGCATTCGGAGAGGCGGCGTTCCGCCTGCGTCGCAGGCCGTAGCCGGCCGGTCAGGCCGACCTCGCCGAACGCCGCGGTGCCGTCGCGGACGGGGACGCCGCGCGCCGCCGAGGCAATCGCCAGCGCGACCGCGAGATCGGCGCCGGGCTCGTCGATGCGGACGCCGCCGGCCACGTTCACGAACACGTCTGCGGAACCGAGCGGCAGGCGGGCGTGGCGGCCGAGCACGGCCACGATCATTGCGAGGCGCTTCGGGTCGACGCCGGTGCCGACCCGCCGCGGCATGGCCAGGTCGGTCGGCGAGACGAGCGACTGGATCTCGAGCAGCAGCGGGCGTGTCCCCTCGAGCACGCAGGCGACCGCGGCGCCCACCTCGCCGCCCGCGGTGCGGCCGAAGAGCTCGGAGGGATCGGGCACGCCCAGGAGGCCGGCGCCGGTCATCTCGAAGACGCCGAGCTCGTTCGTCGATCCGAAGCGGTTCTTGACCGCGCGCAGGATGCGATGCTCGCGGTAGCGGTCGCCCTCGAAGGTCAGCACGCAGTCGACGAGGTGCTCGAGCACGCGCGGGCCTGCGACCGACCCGTCCTTCGTCACGTGGCCGACGAGGAAGAGCGCGACGCCCGACGTCTTGGCGACACGCATGAGCCGCGCGGCGGCCTCGCGCACCTGGCTCACGGACCCGGGCGCCGAGCCGATCTCGGCCGAGTAGAGCGTCTGCACCGAGTCGATGACGCACACGTCCGGCCGCTCCTGTTCGAGCGTCGCCGCGATGGCGTCGAGATCGGTCTCGGCCAGGATCTCCACGCGCTCCGTCCCGCCGAGCCGCTCGGCGCGGAGCTTTACCTGCGCAGCCGACTCCTCGCCGGTGACGAGCACGGCGCGGCGTGACTGCGAGATGTGGGCGAGCGCCGAGAGCAGCAGCGTCGACTTGCCGACGCCGGGCTCGCCGCCCACGAGCACGAGCGAGGCAGGAACAAGGCCGCCGCCGAGCACGCGGTCGAGCTCGGGCACCCCGGTCGGGATCCGCTCCGCGTCCTCGCTGACGACCTGCGCGAGGCGGAGCAGAGGACGCGCCTGCGCGGCGGCGGCGGCTTTGACGGGCACCTCCTCGGTGAGCGTCCCGAAGCTGCCGCAGCTCGGGCACTTCCCGAACCACCGGCCTGTCGAGTAGCCACACTCCGAGCACGCGAACGAGGTCGCCGCCTTTGCCTTCGCCACCGACCCAGTCTAGGAACGAGACCTGACGCCGGAGCGTGCCGGGTTCGTGCCAAAGTCCCGGCATGGCGCGGGAACCGATCAACGTCCGCGACTACCAGCGGCTCGCCGAGGAGACGCTCTCCGCCGGCGTCTTCGGCTACATCGCGGGCGGTGCGGGCGACGAATGGACGCTGCGCGAGAACATCGCGGCCTTCGGCCGCTGGATCCTCCGCCCGCGCTTCCTCGTCGACGTCGAGACCGTGTCCTCCGCGACAAGTGTGCTCGGCACGGATGTCTCCATGCCGCTGCTCGTGGCGCCGACCGCCTACCAGCGCCTGGCGCATCCGGACGGCGAGCTCGGCGTCGCGCGCGCAGCGGCGGCCGCCGGCACGATCTTCTGCCACTCGACGCTGTCGTCGGTGCGCCCGGCCGAGGTGGCCGCCGCCGTCCCGAAGGCCATGTGCTGGTTCCAGCTCTACCTGTCCAAGGATCGCCAGTTCGCCAAGGCGCTGCTCGACGAGGCGGCAGCGAGCGGGTACGACGCGGTCGTGCTCACCGTCGACCTGCCTCAGGCCGGACGCCGGGAGCGCGACATCCGCTCCGGGTTCACGATCCCGCCCGACCTGCCGCTGCCGTGCATCTCGTTCGAGTTCGACCGCCCGGTCGACCCGGGCACCGGCCTCGGCGCGGTCACGGACAAGGCGTTGACCTGGCGCGACCTCGAGTGGTTGCGCAGCGTCACGCACCTGCCGCTCGTCGTGAAGGGGATCCTGACGGCGGAGGACGCCGAGCTGGCGTGCGACCACGGCGCCGCCGGCGTCGTCGTCTCGAACCACGGCGGCCGCCAGCTCGACGGCGCCGGGGCGTCGCTGGACGCGCTGCCCGAGGTGGTCGAGGCGGTCGCCGGCCGCGCGGAGGTCTTTCTCGACGGCGGCGTGCGCCGAGGCGCGGACGTGCTGAAGGCGCTGGCGCTCGGGGCGCAGGCGACACTGGTCGGCCGCGCCGCCCTCTACGGGCTCGGGTCGCGCGGCGAGGCCGGGGTGCAGCACGTGCTCGAGCTGCTGCGCGCGGAGATCGAGCTCGGCCTCTCTCTGCTGGGCTGCCCGGAGCCCGCCGCGGTGACGCGTGCGCACGTCGCGCCCGCGCCGCGCTGAGCGCGGCAGCCGTTTAGGGTCGCCGAGTGCTGATCGGCTTCGCTGCGCTGCTGCCGGATCGCGTCCAGAACTTCATGCGCGCCGCGACGCTCGAGCTCGACGGGCGGTTCGGCACGGCGACGACGATCGAGCCGCACGTCACCTTCAAGCAGCCGTTCGAGGGCGACGTGCGCGCGGCCGCTGCCTTCCTGGACGAGCTCGCCGCGTCGACCGCGCCGTTCGAGGTCGTGCTCGACGGCTACGCCACGTTCGAGGGCGAGGGCGTGCTCTTCCTGGATGTGGTGCGCGGCACCGAGCAGCTCGCTGGCACTCCAGCGCCGCGTGCTCGAGGAGCTCCCCGTCGCTCCCGGCGAGTACGAGGGCGCCGGCTACCGCGCGCACGCGACGCTCGCGGCCGGGCTCTCGCGGACGCAGCTGGACGAGGCTCGGACGGCGCTGCCGCCGTCACCCCGCTTCCGGTTCCAGGCCGACCGGCTGGGGCTATTCGCGCGCCTCGAGCCCGGCTGGATCGTCTACCGGCGCTCGAGCACCGCGAAGCTCACGCGCGGGCCGTGAAGACGAGGAAGTCGTCGGCCGCGCGTCGGCGGCCGCAGCGTGTTCCCCGCGAACACCTCGACGTCGGCGAAGCCGGCGGCCCGGATCATCTCGCGCGAGCTCGTCGCGGAAGTAGAGCGTGATCGTCAGCCGGTGCGTCTCCTCGGCCGTGCCCGCATCGTCCCGCCGCTCGGCGCGCAGCTCCATGGTGACGAGCTGCTCGAGCGGGTCGAGGTCGACCACGCGCGTCCAGAGCGCGAGCTCGCTGCCGTCGGCCGCGCGGCGCCGTTCCGGCTCGCGCCATTCCTCGGGCAGACCGGCCCGGCCGTCCTTCAGCCAGTACGGCCAGTGCCGCCTGTACGAGTACGGGAGCTCGACGTCGAGGACGAGCATCCCGCCTGGCTCGAGGGCAGCGCGGAAGCGACGCAGCGCCTCCTGGTCGCGTGCGCGCGTCGAGCCGAGGCCGAACCCGCCGCAGACGAAGATCGTGCGATAGCGCCGCGGCGGATCGAGCTCGTGCATTGGCTGCGCCCAGACGTGAGCATCCACGCCGGCGACGTCGAGCTTGCGGCGGCACGCGGCGACCATGTCCTCCGAGACGTCGCACCCGTCCACGTCCAGGCCCGCCAGCCGGTAGGGGACGAGCAGCCGGCCGGCTCCGCACGCGACGTCGAGCGCCGGCTCGCCAGAGCGCTCGATGAAGCCGCGGAAGTACTCGACCTCCGGGCCGCCCTCGTTGAACTCGGCCCACCAGGCCGCGACGATGCCGTGGTGCCAGGTCCCGGGTTCCACGGCCACGCGGTGGAGTCTGACTACGCGTGGAAGCCGGCGAGGAGTCTGCTGGCCGCCGCGCGGAAGCGCTCCACCCCGCCGAACGGCCGCGCGACGAGCATCGCGCCCTCGAGTCCGCTCACGATCAGCTGCGCCGCGTCCGCGGCCGAGCCGTCGAACGCGAGCGTGCCGCGCCGGCGGCCGCTGGAGAGCACGGGCTCGAGCCAGCGCTGGTTGTCGGCGAAGAACCGCTCGACGGCGCGCTGCATCGCCTCCGGCAGCGTCTCGTACTCGGCGGCAAGCATCCCGCAGAGGCACATGCGGTCGTCGGCGAGCACGCCGGCGTAGAGCTCCGCGTAGGCGGCGAGCTTGTCGCGCTCGTCGTCGAGGCGCTCGTCGACGTCGGCGAGCGCGGCGCCGAACCGGTCGCCGTAGCGCGTGATCAGCGCCTCGCCGAGGTCGGCCTTGCCGGCGAAGTGGTAGTGGATGCTCGCCTTCGTGACGTGGAGCTCGGCCGCGACGTCGGCGTAGCTGAAGCCGTTGAAGCCGCGGCGCTGCACGAGCACCTCGGCCACGTCGAGGATCGCGGGAGCGCCGCCTGCTGAGGTCGTCGACACGGGTTGAATTTTACCAACTGGTAGGTAAGTATCCAAGGGCACTCGACCCCAACGGCAGAGGAGGCTCGTATGCAGGACATGCAGAAGCTCACGGGACACAAGGGGTTCGACTCGCCCGACGAGGTGCGCGAGTTCCCGCACGGCAAGGGCGAGATCCTTAACATCGGCGGCGGCGAGGTCGGCCGCTACACGCTCGAGCCCGGCTGGCGCTGGTCGGAGCACGTGAAGCCGGTCGCCGGCACCGAGTGGTGCGAGGCGCCGCACTTCCAGTACAGCGTCTCCGGGACCGTTCGCGTCCAGATGAGCGACGGCACCGAGTTCGACGTCGGCCCCGGCGAGATCAGCGTGCTCGAGCCAGGACACGACGCGTGGGTCGTCGGAAACGAGCCGGCGATCATCGTCGACTGGGGCGGCGCCCACACCTGGGGCCGGCCGCAGTAGGGGCTGTCCCCGCAGCGAACTGTCGAAGTCGGGCGCTGCCCCGAAGGGGGCTGTCCCTCCCCCGCGAAGGCGGGGCGTGACTTCGAAAGCTCACTGGCAGGCTAGGGACAGCCCTCTGTCCAAGTTGGGACAGTCCCCCGGCGGGGGACTGTCCCAACCCCTGTCCGGCCGATAGAGAGGACATGCGGCCTGTTCTCGTCGTGCTCGTCTACGCCGGGCTCCTCGGCCTTGCGGTGTCGTACTTCGTCGTGTTGCTGCCGCGCCACCGGCGCTTGCTGCTCGGCGCAATCGACGCAGAGCTGCTGCCGGCGGCATGGGTGCACTACACGCGCTTCCCGCCGCGCTTCCGCGACGTGCCGGCGGGCGAGCGCGGCAACGTCCCACGGCTGACGATGTCGCTGCTCCGCACGCGGCACGACGATGCCGTGCTCGAGTCGGCGCGGCGCCGGTTCGTGCGCGCCTACATCGCGTTCGGATGTGCGTTGGCCGTCGTCGTCGCCGCCTGCGCGGCGATTCTCGTCGCGGCCTGATCAGCGGCGCGCGGTTCTCGCAGCCGATAATCGCAGCGTGCACGTAGAGCCGCTAGCCGGAAACGCCATCGGCTCGGCGGGCGACGCCTTCGTCGTCGTCGAGTGGACGGCCGAAGTCGGCGACCACTGGATCGCGCCGCTTCACATCCACCACACCGACGACGAGGCGTGGTACGTGCTCTTGGGAACGCTCGGCTTCCGCCTCGGCGACAAGGAGGTCGAGGCTCAGGCCGGATCCGCGGTTCTCGCTCGCCGGGGCACCCCGCACACGTACTGGAACGCGGGGCCGATCGAAGCCCGGTACCTGCTCGTGATGACGCCGCGCATCGCGCAGCTGATCGAGGCTGTCCACCAGCCCGGCGCCGACATGGCCGCCGTGTTCGCAGCTCACGACTCCGCGCTCGTCCAGCAACCGTAGGCGGAAACGAGAGCGGCGGCCTCTCGGCCGCCGCTCGTAACGCTTACTCCTCTGCCGCCTCGTCCGGCGGAGACTCTTCCTCCGCCGGCACGGTCACCTTGTCCTCCACGGGCGGTGCGCCCGGGATGACCTCGATCACGACGTCCTCGGCGTCCGGCTTGCGCGCGACGAGGATGGTCGAGCCGGGCCCGAGCTCGCGGCCGAGCACGAAGTCGGCGAGCGGGTCCTCGATGTGGCGCTGGATCGCGCGGCGCAGCGGCCGGGCGCCCATCGCCGGGTCGTAGCCCTTCTCGACGAGCAGCTCCTTCGCCTCGTCGGTCAGCTCGATCGTGACCTCGTGCACGCTCATCTGCTCGCGCAGCCGGCGCATCATCAGCTCGACGATCTGGAGGATCTCCTCCTTCGTCAGCTTGTGGAAGACGATCATCTCGTCGATGCGGTTGATGAGCTCGGGCCGGAAGACCTTCTTGAGCTCGCTCATGACGCGGTCCTTCATGTCGTCGTACGACAGCCCCGACTCGTCGCCGATCGTGAAGCCGAGCGACTGGTTCTTCGAGATCTGGGCGGCGCCGATGTTCGACGTCATGATCATGATCGTGTTGCGGAAGTCGACGCGCCGGCCCTGGGCGTCCGTCAGCTTCCCGTCCTCCAGGATCTGGAGCAGGATGTTGAAGACGTCCGGGTGCGCCTTCTCGATCTCGTCGAGCAGGACGACCGAGTAGGGCTTGCGGCGGACGGCCTCGGTGAGCTGGCCGCCCTCGTCGTAGCCGATGTAGCCGGGCGGTGAGCCGACGAGCCGGGACACGGAGTGCTTCTCCATGTACTCCGACATGTCGACCTGGATCATCGCGTCCTCGTCGCCGAACAGGAACTCGGCGAGCGTGCGCGCCAGCTCGGTCTTCCCGACGCCCGAGGGGCCGAGGAAGATGAACGAGCCGGTCGGGCGCTTCGGGTCCTTGATGCCGGCGCGCGCGCGGCGGATCGACTTCGAGACGGCGACGATCGCCTCCTCCTGGCCGATGACGCGCTTGTGCAGCTCGTCCTCCATGCGGATGAGCTTCTGCGTCTCGGCCTCGGTGAGCTTGAAGACCGGGATGCCCGTCCACATCGAGACGATGTCGGCGATCTCCTCCTCGCCGATCTCGGGCTGCTCGGTCGCCTCCTCGGCGCGCCACGACTCCTCGAGCTCGCGCTTCTTCTGCGTGAGCTTGCGCTCCTTGTCGCGCAGCGAGGCGGCCTTCTCGAACTCCTGCGCCTCGATCGACGCCTCCTTCTCCTTGCGGACGCGCTCGATCTCCTCCTCGAGCTCGCGGTAGCGCGGCGGCGCGCTCATGGTCTTGATGCGCATGCGCGACGCGGCCTCGTCGATGAGGTCGATCGCCTTGTCGGGCAGGTGCCGGTCCTGGATGTAGCGGTCGGCGAGCGTGGCGGCCGCGGTCAGCGCCTCGTCGGTGATCTTGCAGCGGTGGTGCGCCTCGTAGCGGTCGCGCAGGCCGCGCAGGATCTGGACGGTGTCGTCCGATCGACGGCTCGTCGACGCGGATCTGCTGGAAGCGCCGCTCGAGCGCGGCGTCGCGCTCGAGGTACTTGCGGTACTCGTCGAGCGTCGTCGCGCCGATCGTCTGGAGCTCGCCGCGGGCGAGCGCCGGCTTCAGGATCGAGGCGGCGTCGATCGCGCCCTCGGCGGCGCCCGCGCCGACGAGGTTGTGGAGCTCGTCGATGAACAGGATGATGTCGCCGCGCTGGGTGATCTCCTTCATCACCTTCTTCAGGCGCTCCTCGAACTCACCGCGGTACTTCGACCCGGCGACCAGCGCCGCGAGGTCGAGCGTGTAGATCTGCTTGCCCTTCAGGAGCTCGGGCACCTGGTTCGACGAGATGCGGGCGGCGAGGCCCTCGACGACGGCGGTCTTGCCGACGCCCGGCTCGCCGATCAGCACCGGGTTGTTCTTCGTGCGGCGCGAGAGGATCTGCATCACGCGCTCGATCTCGGTCTGGCGGCCGACGACCGGGTCGAGCTTGCCCTCGGCGGCGAGCTTGGTCAGGTTGCGGCCGAACTGGTCGAGGAGCTTCGAGCTCTTCGACTTCTCGCTCGGCGGAGCCGCCCCCGCCCTGCTGGCGGCGGCCGGGGCCGGAGAGCATGCGGATGATCTCGTTGCGAATCTTCTCGGCGTCGGCGTCGAAGTCGAGCAGGATCCGTGCGGCGACGCCTTCGTTCTCGCGCACGAGGCCGAGCAGGATGTGCTCGGTGCCGATGTAGTTGTGGCCCAGCGACAGCGCCTCGCGCAGCGCGAGCTCGAGCACCTTCTTCGCGCGCGGCGTGAACGGGATCTGACCGGTCGTGACCTCGTCGCCCTGGCCGACGATGCGCGCGACCTGGGCGCGCACCTCTTCGACCGTGATGTCGAGCGACTCCAGGACGCGCGCAGCAAGCCCCTCCTCTTCGCGCAGCAGGCCGAGCAGGATGTGCTCCGTGCCGATGTAGTTGTGCTTCAGCGCGCGCGCCTCGTCCTGGGCGAGGACGACGACCTGTCGGGCCCGTTCTGTGAAGCGTTCGAACAAAACCCTCGGCCCCCTTTCGTCGGAAATCGCGGCGGTGGCTGCGCCGCGGTCGAGGTCGTCTCAGTGTAGCTCGCGCCTCCGAGGCTACTTTCGGCGCCGGAGCGCAGATGGTCAAGCGCTTTTAACCTTCGGGCGGCGCGCGGCGGCGCCCCGAGTAGCGCTATTCCGCGACGCGGTACATGCGGAAGACCGACAGCACGGTGAGCACCGCGATCTTCACGTCGAACCAGAGCGACCAGTTCTCGATGTAGTGGTTGTCCCACTCCACGCGGTCGGAGAGCGACGTCTGGCCGCGCAGGCCGTTGACCTGAGCCCAGCCCGTGATGCCGGCCTTGACCCGGTGGCGCTCGCCGTAGCGGTAGACGCTCTCCTCGAACATCTCCACGTACTCGGGGCGCTCCGGACGCGGCCCGACGAGGCTCATCTCGCCGCGGACGACGTTCATCAGCTGGGGCAGCTCGTCGATCGACGTGCGGCGCAGGAACGCGCCGACGCGCGTGCGCCGGTCGTCGCCCTCGATGCCGCCGGGCGCCGTGTCGTCGCGCGGCAGCCACTCGGGCTCCATGACATTGGCGCCGTCGCGCTGCGGCAGCATCGTGCGCAGCTTGAGCATCTCGAACGGGCGGCCGTCGCGGCCGATGCGGCTCTGGCGGAAGAAGATCGGGCGGCCGAGCGAGATGCGCACCGCGACAATCGCACCGATCACGACGGGCGCGAGCAGCAGCAGCGCCAGGCCCGCCAGGACACGGTCGACCGTGTACTTGACCGCGAACTGCCAGCCCTTCGGGTCGGCGTGGTGCGCCGTGACGAGCGGGAGGCCGCCGAGGTGGTCGATCGAGACGCGCTCGCCGACGCGCTCGTAGAGCCGCGGGACGAACGAGACCTGCACGCCGAGCTCCTCGCACCGGCGGGCAAGGCGGAGCAGCACCTCGTGCGGCGCGGTGGAGAAGGTCACCAGCACGTGCTGGACGCCGTAGTCGTGCACAAGCCGGTCGAGATCCCAGCTGGCGCCGAGGACGGGCAGCATCGGCCCGCCCGGCGCGTCCAGCGGCTCCTTGTCCAGGAAGCCGACCGGCCGCAGGCCGAGCTCCGGCCGCTCCTGGAGGCGCCGCGCCACGAGCCGCCCGACGCGCCCGGCGCCGACGATGAGCGTCGGCCGGGCGAGGTCGCCGGAACCGCGGGCGCGGCCCTGCGTCCAGGCGAGCGCGATGCGGCCGGCGGAGAGGTAGACGGTCGCGAAGACCCAGGGTCGGAAGATCTCGGCCGCGAGCGTGCCGTCGTCGCCGAGCATGACGCGGGCTGCGAGGAGGACCATGGCCGCGAGCGACGTGACCGTGGCGATGCCGCGGAGGTCGTCCAGGACGTCCAGGCGGAGCTTGGGCTCATACATGCCGCGGGCGCGGGCGGCCAGGAGCACGAGGCCGGCGAACGCTGCGAGGCCGAACGCCGACATGCGCGGGAGCCCCGCGTGGTGCGCGCCGAGCGCGGTGGCGCCGGCCGCTGCCACCAGCATGGCGGCGTCGACCGCGAGCGCGGCGTGCGCCCAGAAGCGCTGCGACTGGAGCCGCGCGTAGCGCGACGGCTGCGCGCGCAGGGCGTGCAGCGTCGCGGTTGCGCGATCGGTCGTCGTCTGGATCGACGTCATGCCGAAACGGACCCCCCCGGGACCTCAGCCACTTCCACGCAGGCCTGAGTTAGCTCTTTGCCCGCGCGACGCGCCTGAGCCCGAAGCCCACCGAGAGCAGCAGCGCGCCCCCGACTGTCAGCAGAGCCAGGTCGAAGCCCGTGAACGGCAGTCCGCCGCCCGTGCTGTTGTTTCCGCCCTGGAGTCCCTGCTGTGCGCCGAGCTTGTTGACGATCTCCTGCTTCATGCCAGGCGTGATCGTCGGGCTGCCGTAGCCCTGGACGGCCGGGCTCGAGAGCGCGGCCTGCAGATCGGCGACCGAATAGCGGCCGTCGAGCCTGCCGTTGTCCTGGTAATCCCGGTAGATCTGGGTTGGCGTCGCAGCTGAAGCCGCCGAAGCGGCAAGCAGCGCCAACGCCAGGAGGACGGTCACCCCCCGTGCGAACCTCCCCATGAAATCTCCTTTCCCGCAGTTGCCCCTGCACGCATCGTAGTGAAACGGCCGTAATTTTCACGCCTTGGCCATTTGCAGGAGGAAACAGGCGCAGGCGCGAATCGCCTACACGCGGTGATTGCCTCAAATGCTCGCGAGAAAACCGATTTCGCGGGTCTGGCGTTCGCGCTGCCCACCGTGCTCGCGGGCCTCCTCGCCGCCGGGATGGCCTGGCGCGAGGCCGGCTCGATCCTGCCCGCCGACTGGCTGCCATACGCGATCCTGGTCGCCCTGCTCGCCTCGGTCGTGCTCGCGGCGGGGATCACCGTCACGCCGTCGCGCACGGCCCTCCTCGCGCTCGGCGGCGTGTCCGGGCTCGCCCTGTGGACGGCACTCAGCGCCTTCTGGAGCCCGCTGCCCGCCGCCGCGCGCGACGAGGCGCTGCTGGTCGCGACGTACGCCCTGGCGCTGTCGCTGCCGCTCGTGACGCTGCGCGGGCGCCTTACGCGAACCGGGGCGACCGCCGGCCTGGTGGCGATCTCAGCGGGTCTCGCCGTCGCAACTGCGGCCGAGCTCGCCTGGGGCGCGCACGCCGACGCCCGGTTCGACTTCGGGCGGCTCACGTCGCCGATCGGCTACGTGAACGCCCAGGGCGCGGCCTTCCTGCTCGCGTTCTGGCCCGCCGTCTCGCTCGCCGCCCGTCGCGACCTGAACGCCGTCGTTCGAGCACTCGCCGGCGGCGCCGCCACCGCGATGCTGGCCGCCTGGCTCGTGACGCAGAGCAAGGGCGGCGGCGTTGCGCTCGCCGTAGCCGCCGTCGTGGTGCTCGCCGTGTCGCCCGCCCGCCTGCGGCTTTTCGTCCCGGCCGCGATCGGCGGCGTGCTCGTGGGGATCTCCTACAGCACGCTCACCGACCCGTTCCCGGTCCGCTACGAGACGAGGCCGCTGATTGACGCGGCGCAGGCGGCCGGGACGCGCATCCTCGTCCTGACCGTGGTCGGCGCAGCGGTGACGGCCGCCTACGCGCTCCTCGACGAGCGGCTTTTCATCCCGGCGGACGCACGCCGCCTGATCGGGAGGATCGCGGCCGCCGGGCTCGTCGTCTGCGTGCTGGCGGCCGCGGCTGCGTTCGTCGCGCATGAGCACCACCCGGTCGGCTGGCTCGGCGACCGCTGGGACACCTTCAAGACGATGCCGACGCAGGAGTCCGGGTCGAGCCATCTCGTCAACCTCGGCTCGAACCGGTACGACTTCTGGCGTGTCGCGCTGAACGAGTTCAGGGAGCATCCGCTCGTGGGCATCGGCTCCCGCGGCTGGGACGTGGCGTACCTCCAGCACGGTCGCAGCGACGAGACTCCGCGCCGCTCCCACTCGCTCGAGCTCGACACCGCCGCCGAGCTCGGCCTCGTCGGCCTCGCGCTCCTCGCCCTCGCGTTCGTCCCGCTCTTCGTCGGGCTGTTCCGCCGTGCACGCCGGGATATGCTCGCCGCCGGCCTGCTGGGTGCGGCCGCCGCATTCGGCGTGCACTCCGCCGGCGACTGGATCTGGACGTTCCCGGCCGTCGGCATCGTGTTCTTCCTGCTCGCCGGCATCGGCCTCTCCGGCGACGACCCGCCGGCGCTGCCCGGCCGCGCTTCGTGGACGGGGGCGGCCGTCGCGGTCGCCGTGGCGGTACTTGCCTTCACACCCGTCTGGATCTCGGCCCGCATCACCTCCCACGTCGCCGAGCATCCCGGCGCCGACCCGCACGCCGACCTGACCTGGGCGCGCCGCCTCGACCCGCTCTCGACCGACGCGCTCGTCACCGAGGCAGAGCTCACGAAGACGCCTGCGGCCGCGATCCCGCCGCTGCGGGACGCCGTGGGCAAGGAGCCAGATGCGGCGGCGCTGCGCTACCTGCTTGGTGACGCCCTCCTGCGCGCCGGCCGGAGGGCGGCCGCGAAGCGCGAGCTCGAAGAGGCCCACCGCCTCGCGCCGCGCGACCCGCTGATCGCGGCCGCACTCCGTCGCGCGGGCTGAACGAGTGAATGTGATTGGCGCGGGCCGGATGACGCCCGTAACACGGCGCGACGCCCCGCTTGGTCACGGACGCCCCCGACGTCACGCCTTTCACAAATCAATCGTTAGGCTCGGCGCGTGCCCGGGACTGCCCTCGTCACCGGCGGCGCCGGCTTCATCGGGTCGCACCTGTCGCATGCGCTGCTCGACGAGGGCTGGGAGGTGTACGCGCTCGACGACCTCTCGACCGGGTCGGTCGCCAACGTGGCCGACCTGCGTGACGACCCGCGCTTCCACCTGGTCGTCGAGTCGGTCCTCTCGCCGGCGGTGGTGAGCGAGCTCGTCTTCAAGAGCGACGCCGTCTGGCACCTGGCCGCTGCCGTCGGCGTCCGCCTGATCGTCGAGCAGCCCGGCCGCACGCTGCTCACCAACGTGCAGGGCACGGAGACCGTGCTCGAATACTGCGCACGCTTCGACAAGCCGGTGCTGATCACGTCGAGCTCCGAGGTCGTCGGCGACCACCCGGCCGAGCAGCAGCCGCTGCGCGAGGACACACGCCGCATCTACGGGCCGACGACGGCGAAGCGCTGGGCCTACGCCGACTCGAAGGCGCTCGACGAGTTCCTCGCGCTGGCCCTGCACGAGGAGCGGAATCTCCGGGTCGTCATCGCGCGCCTGTTCAACACCGTCGGCCCACGGCAGAGCGGCGAGTACGGGATGGTCGTCCCCCGCTTCGTGCAGGCCGCGCTCGCGGACGAGACGCTCGAGGTGCACGGTGACGGCAACCAGACGCGCTGCTTCTGCCACGTGCAGGACACGGCGCGTGCGCTCGTCGATCTCATGGAGCACGGCGGCCTCTGGGGCGAGATCTACAACGTGGGCTCCACCGAGTCGCTGACGATCAACGACCTGGCCGAGCGCGTGCTGGCCCTGACCGGCAGCTCGTCCTCACTCACCTACATCCCGTACGAGCAGGTCTACGTCCACGGGATCGAGGAGATGTTCCACCGCATCCCGGACCTGGGCAAGATCCGCGCGGCGATCGGCTGGGAGCCGTCGATCGGCCTCGAGCGGATCCTCGCCGAGGTCGTCGCGGAGCAGCGTGGGGCCGGAGTCGCAAAGCGCACCTAGCGCGGCGCCGCCGGTCGACGCCGCCGCGGCCACGACCAGCCGGTCCGTCCTCCGGGGCGGAGCCTGGTACACGGCCAGCTACGCCGTCCCACAGCTCTACACGGCGATCACGTCGATCATCGCGGCACGCTTCCTCGGCAAGGCCGACTTCGGCCAGCAGAGCTTCATCGCGCTGAACTCGATCCTCATCGCGACCCTGCTCTCCAGCTCGATGTTCCTCGCCGTCATGCGCTACGTCGGCGAGACCGTCGGCGCCGGGCGTCCGCAGGTGCTGCGCGGCCTGCTCGGCTGGGCCTGGAAGGTGAACGGCGTCGCGGCGGCGGCTGCTGCGCTCATCCTCGTGGGCGTGGCGGTGGCCGGGGGCGAGCCGCCGGGCGCGTGGGCGCTCGCCGGCTTCGTCTCGGCGCTGACGATCCTCCACACGGTGCCGACGGCCGTGCTCGTCGGTCTCCAGCGCATCCGGCAGGCGTCGACGGTCGGGCTCACCACCGGCTTCTTCAGCACGATCGCGACCGCGCTCGTCCTGTGGGCCGGCGGCGGGATCACCGGCATGTTCGCGGTCGAGCTGGCGGCGGTGATCGCCAACCTCATCTGGACGGGCACGCTCGCCCGGCGGGCGCTCGGCCCCGGCGACCCGGCTGCGGCCGCGGAGGCGCGAGCGCTTCAGCGGCGCGTCGCCCACTTTGCCTTCGTCGCCGCGCTGGGGGTGCTCGTCGAGCAGATCGTCGCCTCGCGGGTGGAGTTCTTCTTCCTGAAGGCGTTCTCGACGACAGGCGCGATCGCGCTCTACACGATCGCGTTCTCGATGGTCGTCGCGCTCCGCCTCGTGCCGTCCGCGCTGGGCGCGACCGTCGCGCCTGCGTTCGCCACGCTGTTCGGCGCCGGTCACCACGACCGCATCGGCTCCGGGTTCCGCCGTGGGTTCCGGCTCATCTTCGTCGTGACGCTGCCGCTGGCGGCGGCGGCCTTCGTGCTCGGGCCGGCGCTCGTCGACCTCGTCTACGGCGACCAGTACACCGGGGTCGCCCAGCCGCTGCGGATCATGCTGCTCGTCTTCCCGCTTGCCGCGGTCAGCTCGCTGTCGGGGGCGCATCTCGCCGCGCTCGGCCGCGTCCGGGTGACGGTGCTCGCGAACACGATCGCCGCGATCGTCGACGTCGGCCTGGCGCTCGCCTTCGTCCCGCTGCTCGACGCGAGCGGCGCCGCGATCGCGAACGCGGGAGGCCAGGCCACCTACGCGATCGCGATGCTCACCGTCAGCGCGCGTGCGATCCGGGGACGAGGGTGGCTGCTGTGGTCGCTCATCCCGAGCCTGGTCGGGTCCCTGCTCGGCGCCGTCGGCGGCTGGTCGGCCATGAAGGCCGCGGAGAGCCTGCCGGTCTTCGCCCAGGTGCTCATCGGAGGCGCAGTGTTCGTCCTGCTGTACGCGGGGTCGGCGGTCGCGCTCGGCGTGCTGACCGACGACGACGCGCGCTGGCTGGAGTTGAGCGTCGGCGGTGGCTTCGGCCGTCGCGTCGGTCGCGTCGCCCGCTACGTCACCATCCGCTCGACGCGGGAAGGGCGGCACTGATGCGCGTGCTGGTCGTCCTCACCCAGCCGCCCCTCCCCGAGGGCGGCGCGACCGGCAAGACCGCGCTCGGCATGCTCCGGGGCCTCAGCGCCCACGGCCTGGACGTTCGCGCGGTCGCGGCCGAGCGGCACTTCACCGTGGCGGGACAGGTCCCGCCCGACCTGCGCGTCGAGATCGTCCCGGTGGAGCCGTCCTCGTCGTGGCGCGCGCGGGTCGAGCGCTACCGGCGGCCGCGCAGCGAGCTTGCCGGGGCGTTCGCGGCCCGCGTGCACGAGCTCGCCCGGGACGCCGACGTCGTTCATCTCGAGGAGACCGAGACAGCGTGGTGCGATCGCGGGATCGCGACGCCGTCCGTGCTCCATCTCCATTACCTCGTCCGGCGTGACCGTGACCTGGGCGCGCCCTGGCAGAGGCAGTTCCGTGACGTGCTGGAGCAGCGCCGGGCTGAGTGGACGGCGCTCCGGACGCACCGGCACCTGGTCGCGAGCTCGCCCCTGGTCGCGGAGGAGCTCCGCCGGGACGCCCCCGGTGCCGAGGTCGTGCTGGCACCGATCACGCTCGACCCGTCCCTCTATCCGCCTGCACCGCTGGACGGTCCGCCCGTCGCCGGCATCATCGGTACAGCCGCGTGGCCGCCGACTGCCGAGGCGATGCGGGAGCTGGTCGACACGGTCTGGCCGCTCATCCGGCGGCGCGTCCCGGAGGCGCGGCTGATCATCGCCGGCCGGGGGACCGGCGCGCTCGGGCTCGTCGGACCGGGCGTCGAGGTGCGGGGCGAGGTCGAGTCCGCGAGCGCCTTCCTGCACGGCCTTTCCGTGCTCCTTTTCCCGCAGCGTCGCGGGAGCGGGATGAAGGTGAAGGCTCTGGAGGCGATCGCGAGCGGCGTGCCGGTGGTGACGACCGCCGCCGGCGCCGAGGGCATCGCCCCGAACGACGGCGTGATCGTCAGCGAGGAGCCGGCGGTGCTCGCGGACGCAGCAGTCGAGCTGTTCGCCGACGCCGATGCACGCCGGGAGCGCGGAGCCGCGGCGCTCGCCGCCTTCGCCGCCGGCTACGCGCCGGGGCCGGCGACGCGCCCGTTGGTCGAGCTTTACTCGCGGCTCGCCTTACCGCCGGACGCGGCGGTTCGCCGCGCTACGCGGCGGTGAGCCGGACGACCGTTGACTGCGCCCACGCGCGGCCCGCCCGGGCGACCGCACGCATGGGCAGCGCGCCGCGGGCACGAAGCACCCTGTGCACCCGGAACACGCCCGCCGTGTTGGTGTGGGCGCGCGCGAACAGGCGCCATCGGGAGCGGTCGCGCCAGTAGACCGCGACGTGCCAGCCGCCCCGGGCGGCCTCCACGCGTCCGTGGACGACGCGGCCTCCGTGGAGTGCGATCCGACGCGCGAGCAGGTGGCCGCGGCCCGTCGTCCGCGTCGTTGTCAAAGTTGCGGGCTTCGTCTTCTTCGGCGCCGGCGAGCTCGTGAGGCCTGTCCCCTCGGGCTTGTCGACGACGCCCGGCGGCAGACGCAGCACGAGCCCGGTGAGCGACTGGAGCGTGACCTGCGAGACCGGCACGCCCTCCGGCGTGATGTACGAGCGGCCGAGGTCGACGGTGCGCGCCGCCTGCGCGGACGTGTTCACGATCGCAGTGCCCCTCGTGTAGTCGCGCCGGTAGACGCCGCCCGGCAACGCCTGCTTCGCGCGGGCCGGGACGCCGACGTCGGTCGTCCAGTCGGCCGACCACGGGTCGACGGGCGCGTTCGGGTCGAAGCTGAAGGCGCTCGGCCCGCCGTTCCAGCCGATCAGGAAGCTCGCGCGGCCCCAGCGCATGGAGCGCACGTCGTCGGCCGGCGCGGTCGTAGTGGTCAGGAAGATCTTGCCCTCGCGCTCGACCGTATCCATGACGTTCATGAGGTTGGCCCACCCGCCGTCGCCGTACTGGCCGTCGGTGCCGGCCCCCCACTTCATCCAGTGCTCGCGCGTCCCGCCCGACGTGAACTGCGTCCAGTCGGCCCAGAGCTTCGCGTCGGCGAGCACCGGGTCGGCCTGGATGTTGGGGATGACGAGAAAGCCGGCCTTCGTCAGCCGCGGGCCGACGTTGGCGAGGAACGAGCGCGTGGCCGCCTGGTACGACGGCTGCGTCGGGTACTCGCTCATCGTCTGGCCGCCGAGCTGCGGGCGCTCGTCCACGTTGGCGTCGTCGATGACGACGCCGTCCCAGCCCTGTGCCTTCAGCTCGGCGAGCACGTCGGCCGCCCACTCGTCCTGGTAGCCGGGCGAGCCGACGTCCATCTGCCAGTTGCCGGGGTACACCGTCCACTGGAGCCGGTTGCCCTGCGGGTCGGTCGTGAACCAGTCCGGGTGGTTCTGCAGCGTCCAGCAGTAGCCGAGCCCGCTCGGCAGGAGCGGGTCGTCCACCCCGGCGTGGCAGTCGTACGCAGGCGTTGACGCCATGTCCTTGTAGACGAGGATCTTCGCGTTCGGGTTCTCGGCGCGGATCTGCGGGATGCGCCCGGCGTCCCAGGCGTGGAGGGTCACGTACCCGTAACGGCCCAGGTCACCGGCCTTGTCCGCGCAGCCGGAGCAGATCCGCGTGGTGGCCACGTTGCCGGTCGCCGCCTCCGACTCGGTGCCCACGCAGCCCGCGACTGCGAGCGCGATGAGCAGGAGCAGGGCAAGGCGACGCAGCACCACGAAAGGTGCTTCGGCACCGCCGTCGCAGCGGTCATCCCTCGCGCGAGGGACACTCGTTTCAGGAGCGGGCGGCCTCGTCGACGGCGGCGACGAAGGCAGTCAGCGACAGCGGCCCCTGCGCAGCGAGGAGCGCCTCCTCCCCGAGGCTCGCGGCCACGCTTGGATCCGCCGCCAGCTCGAGCGCGATGCGCAGCGGGTCGGCCTCGCCCGGAGGAACCAGGAAGCCGGTGTCGTCGGTGATGTAGTCCTCGGTGCCCGGGCCCTTCGTCGCCACCACGCCCCGGCCGACGGCGAACGCGTCGAGCACCGCGAGCTGCCCCGCGGTGCGCCGGTCATCCGCCAGCGGGACGACGACGGCGGCCGCCTGCTCCATCAGCCGGAACAGCTCGTCGCGCGGGACCGGGTCCACGAGCCGGAGCGGGCCTGGCACTGACGGAGGGCCGATCGCCCTGACCTCGATGTCGAGCGCCTGCGCGGCGCGCGCGAGCGTCTCCCAGTCGCGGTGGTCGCGGCCGACGGCGAGCAGATGGTCGCCGGGCGGCGCCGCCCGGTCGCGGCGGGCACGGACGCCGAGCGGCACGAACTCCCCGCCGATGCCGAGCTCTGCCGCGTCGTGCATGCCCGTACGGCTGAAGAAGAGCACTCGCGCGGCCCGGCGCGCGCCCGCGGCGACGAGCCGCTGGCGGCCTCCCATCCGCGAGGGATCGAGCAGCGGGTTCAGGATCACCAGCCGCTCGCGGCGCCCCAGGCGCGCGGCGAGCGCGCCGGCGATCGGGTCCCACGCCACGACCGGCCCCGGCCAGCGCAGCGCACGCGCCGCCTGGCGCACGTACGCCGGCCAACTGCGCAGCCGGTGGCTCCGCGTCCCGACGGTCGGGCCGAGCGGCGCGACGCGCGCCACCTCTGCCTCCACCCCGGCCTCGGCGCAGGCCGCGCGGAAGTCCTCGTCCTCGCTGTCCGACCAGCCGGCCAGCCAGAGCGCCGGGTCAGCCACCGGCCAGCTCCTCCCAGAGCGCGACGGTCGACGCGACCATGCGCTCGCGCGTGAACTCCGCCGCCGCCCGCGCGCGGCCGGCCTCGCCCAACCGTGCGGCCTCGTCGCCGTCTCCGAGCACCCGCGCCAGCGCGCCCGCAACGGCGTCGACGTCGCCGCGCTCGACGACCAGCCCGCCGCCGTCCAGCACCGCTTCGACGCCGCCGGCCCGGGTGGCGACGACCGGCACCCCCGCGGCCATCGCTTCGGGCACGACGAGCGACGCGCCTTCGTAGTCGCTTGTGACGAGCAGGCAGGACGCGCGCGCGAGCAACGCCGGCACGTCGTCGCGGTAGCCGAGGAAGCGCACCCGCTCGGCGACGCCGAGCTCCGTCGCGAGCTGCTCGAGCCGGGCGCGGTCCGGCCCGTCGTTGGCCACTTCCAGCTCCGCGCCGGGCACGCGCACGAGTGCGCGCAGAGCGAGATCGGGGCGCTTCTGCGGCGCCAGTCGCCCGAGGAACAGGACGCGGCCGGGTATCGGCTCGCGCGCGGCGCCAAACCGGGCCACGTCGACCCCGTTCGGGATCACGCGGTACTGCTCGCGACGCCCCACGCCCGCCGCCAGGCCGGCGTCGCGCTCGTCCGCCGAGACGGCAACGATTGCGCGGCACCAGTGCGCCGCAAGCCGCTCGAGCCGAAGGTAGAGCTTCGCCTCCGCCCCGCCCACGGCCCAGAACGACCAGGCGTGCGGTGTGTACGCGCAGCGGCGGGTACGCCCCCGCAGGGCGGCCGCGAGCCGCCCCAGGAACCCGGCCTTGGCCGAGTGCACGTGCACGGCGTCCGCGCGTCCCGCGAGCCGCGCGAGCCCGGCGAGCGAGGCCGCGTCCCCTGGGCCTGGCCGCCGCGCTGCGCCAAGCGGGTGCAGCCGCACGTCGCCGCGCCCCGCGAGCGCCTGCCAGAGCGTCGACTCGGGCGGGCAGGCGACGTCGATCGCCCAGGCCTCCGGGTCCGCACCTTCGACGAGATCGAGCACGTGGTGGGGCACGCCCGCGGAGAGCGGCTGCGAGGCCAGGAGAAGACGCCTGCGGGCCGCCATCCGCGGCTATTGTGCTCAAGTCCGAGCCTCGGGACGACGATCCCGGGAGTTGGCGGCCTAGATGAACCTGAGCGAATTTCTCGAAGTCCTCTGGCGGCGCAAGCTGATCGTGATCGGCGTCACGCTGGTCTCGCTCGGCGTGGCCTTTGCCGCGCTCCAGGTGACGACGAAGCAGTACGAGGCGACCTCGACCCTCGCCGTCCTCCCGACCGGCGGCCCGAACTCGATCTACATCCTCAGCGCGGTCGACCAGATCACGCCGATCTACGCCGACGCGGCGACGGCGCCCGACACGCTGGGCACGGCGCAGCGGTCGCTCCCGAACGGAGAGTCGCTCGCCGGCATCAATGTGCGGACGTTCACGGGCACGCCGATCATCAAGGTGGTGGCGCGCGACCCGAGCCCGAAAGTCGCACAGGACTCCGCGCAGGCGGTGAGCCAGGCGCTCCTCGGACGAGAGGCCGCCGGCGAGCTGAAGGTTCCGCAGGCCCATCTCGAGCAGTACAACCGGCCGACACTGCCGAGCGGCGCTGTCTACCCGCGGCCGAAGCTGACCATGATCGTCGCCTTCCTGATCGGCCTCGGGCTCGGCGTCGGCGCTGCACTCCTGCGTGAGAACCTCGCCACGAAGATCGAGACCCCGGAGGCGCTTGCGCGCGTCGCCGGGGTCCCGTCCTACGCCGAGATCCCGAACGAGCCCGCGCTCGCCCGGGTGCACGCGGCGCGCGATCTGACCGACCCCAAGTTCCGGATCGTGGCGGAGGCGCTGCGCGACCTGCGCACGAACCTGCTCTTCACCAAGGGGAACCTGCGCTCCATCGTCATCACGAGCCCGGAGGGCAGCCACGGCAAGACGACGGTCTCGTTCGGGCTCGCCGTGTCCGTTCGCCCGCTCCGGCGCGCGGACGCTGCTCGTCGACGCCGACCTGCGCAGGGGCCGCGTCTCGGAGCTGCTGAACGTGCAGCGCACGCCGGGCCTCTCGGAGATCCTGCGCGGCCATCCAATCGACGAGGCCATCCGGCACACGTCGCTCGACAACCTCGACTTCATCACCGGCGGCAAGCTCGGCGAGGACCCGGGCGAGCTGCTGATGGCGGAGTTCCCGAACCTGCTGCACCAGTTCGAGCGGATGTACGACATGGTCGTCATCGACACCACCCCGCTCGTCCCGGTGAGCGACGCGCGCATCATCGCGCGCTTCGGCAAGGCGACGCTGATCGTCGCGAGCGCCGGCACGACGACGCGGCGCCAGCTGCGCACGGCGGTCGAGCGGCTCGCGCTGATCTCGGTGCAGCCGACGGGCGCGGTGCTCAACAACTCCCGCGCGGCGTCGAAGACGGCGCTACTACGGGCCGTCGGAATCGTCGAACGGATCGGGGACCGGCGGCAAGACGAAGCGCCGGCTCGCCCGGCTCTAGGGAGCCCCGATGTCGGCGCCGAGACCGCTGACCGCGGCGGCGCACGTGGCCGAGGACCGCCCGGGCCTCGCGACGGCGGCGGTGATCGCGCTCGCCGCGCTCGCAGCCCCGCTCGCCCTGGTCGCGGCCAGGGAGCCGGGGCGTACTCGTCGTCATCGCGATCGCGCTCGCGGTCGTGGGCATTGCGCTCGCGCGCATCGAGGTCGCGCTCATGCTGCTCGTCGCCTCCGCGCCGCTCGAGGATGCCTTTCAGATCAGCTCGATCCGCAGCTGACGATCACGAAGCTCGCGGCGCACTCTGCTTCGCGAGCTTCGCGCTCTACGCGCTGTCGACGCACCGGCGGCTGTACTTCGACCGTCTGCACGCCGCCGTCCTCCTGCCTCCTCGCGCTGGCGATGGTCTCGACGCTCCAGGCGGAGATCTGGCGTCGGCGCAGGCGACGACCATGCGCTACGCGAGCTTCGCCGCCCTCTTCATCGTCGTCAGCCAGTTCGTCGGCGATCACCGCGTCCAGCGCCGCCTGGCGTGGGCGCTCGTGATCTCGTCGGGAATCGCCTCCGTGATCGCGCCTGAACCGCTTCCTGTGAGCGGCCAGTCGACGCAGGCGCACCTGCGCTACGGCGACCCGAACGACCTCGCGTACATCCTCGCCACGACCGTGCCGATCGCGATCTGGCTCATGCTGCGCTCGTCCCGGCGCGCACGGCCCGTGCTGCTGCTGACCCTCGGCCTCATGTTCGGGACGATCGTGCTGACGTTCTCGCGCGGCGCGCTCGTCGGGCTGGCCGCCGCGCTCGTCTGGCACGTCGCGACCGAGCAGCGCGGGCGGCTCATCCTTGTCGCCGGCGTGATCGTCGTGGCCGTCGTCTCGACGTTCCTCCTCATCCAGCTCAACCCGAAGCAGCTGCAGACCGGGCTGAACGCGAAGGAGAAGGTCGCGACCACGAACGTGAACACGCGCCTCGACGCGTGGTCGCGCGGCGGCGCGCCTCGCGAGCGAGCACCCGCTCGGGGTCGGGCCGGGCAACTTCAAGCTCTACTACCTCAAGGAGACCGGCCGGCCGCCGGGCACCGACACGCTCGTCGTCGTCCACAACGCGTACCTCGATGTCGCCGCCGAGCTCGGCATCGGGGCGATGCTGGTGTTCCTGCTCTACCTCGGCGGGTCGTTCTGGCGTGCATCGGTCGCCCGGGCGCGCGGCAACGGGCCGCCGGGCCTGGCACCGCGGTGCGCACCGCGCTCGTCGTCGCCTGCGTCTCCGGCTTCTTCCTCTCGGAGCAGTACTACGCGCCGTTCTGGCTGCTCGGCGCGCTCGCGACCGCGATGTGGCGCGAGGGCGAGCCCCTGCCCGAGACCGCGGTGAAGGTCGTCTATGTGACGTCGATCCCGGAGGCGGGGCCGGTCACCCACCTCCGGACGCTCGTGCCCGCGGTGGCGGCCGCCGGCGCCGAGCCGCACGTCGTGCTGCGCCACCGAGCAGGTCGCGGCCTCGTTCCGCGAGGCCGGGATCCCGGCCACCGTCGTGCCCCTGCGGCACAAGGCCGACCTCGCCGGCGCGCGGCGGATCTGGCCGCTGCTCGCCGGCGCCGACGTCGTGCACACGCACGACCGCCGCTCGGGGCTCCTCGTGCGGCCGCCGGCGAAGGCGCGCGGCGCCGCCGTCTTCCACACGTACCACGGGCTCCCGCACCAGGTGGCCGGACTGGTCGACGGCCGGCCGGCCGCGAGGTTTCCGGCGCGCACGCCGCGTGGCTCGTGCACGGCTACTGCGCGATGGAGGCGGCGCTGGCGGCTGCTCGGGCAGGTGGTCGTCCCGTCGCGCGCGGTTGCGCGCTTCCTGATCGCGCATCGCTTTCCGGCGGGCCGGCTGCACGTCGTGCCGAACGGGATCGACCTGCGCCGGACCGAGCCGGCGCCGGCACACGACCCGCTGGTCGTCGGCACTGCGGCGATCCTCGAGCACCGCAAGGGCATCGACGTGCTGCTCGAGGCGCCGTCGCGTCGGTTGGACACCCCGCTGCGCGTGGAGATCTTCGGCGACGGCTCGCTGCGCCGAGCCCTCGAAGAGCAGGCGCGCGCGCTCCGCGTGGACGCGCACTTCCACGGCCGGGTCGACGACGTGCGCACGCGGCTCGAGTCGCTCGACGTCTTCGTCCTGCCGTCGCGCGACGAGAACCTGCCGATGGCGCTGCTCGAGGCGATGGCGGCGGCCGTTGCGCCGGTTGCGACGCGCGTCGGCGGCGTCCCCGAGCTCGTCGTCGACGGCGAGTCCGGCGTGCTCGTGGCGGTCGACGATGCCGACGGGCTGGCGGCGGCGATCGACGCGCTCGCCCGAGACCCCGAGCGGCGTGAGCAGATCGCTCGCCAGGCCGCGCAGCGCGTCGCGAACGAGTTCGAGGCCGAAGCGCTGGGGCGGCGGATGGTCGCGCTGTACGCCGACGCCGTGAGCTGATGCGGATCCTGCACACGATCCAGGGGCTGGACGTGGGCGGCGCCGAGCACGTGGTCGTGACCCTCGCCCGCGCCGCCGCCGACCGTGGTGACACCGTCGCAGTTGCGGCCCGGGAGGGCGACCTCGGGGCCGACCTTCCGCACGGCACTGAACGGTTCGATCTCCCGCTGATCGAGCGGCACGCGCGCAAGGTGATCGCGGCCGTACGCGCCGTCGACCGTGCGCTCCGGCAGTTCAAGCCCGATGTCGTGCACGCACACAACCCGGCCGTGGGCCTCGCTACCGGACTGGCCGCCCTGAGGGGGCGGCGCGCTCCGGGCATCGTGAGCGTTCACGGCGTCCCGGACGAGGACTACGAGCACGCCGCCCGCGCGCTCCGCTACTCGGGGCTGCCCGTGATCGCGTGCGGGCCCGGTATCGCCGACGGGCTCGCCGAGGCGGGGCTCGCCGTTCACGCGACGGTGCCGAACGGGGTCGGCCCGGCGCCCGCCGCCCGCCGACCGGGCGGCGCTCGGCGTCGACGGACCGCTGCTCGTGACGGTGGGCCGCCTCACGGCGGCGAAGAACCAGGCGCTCGCCGTCCGCGCCCTGGCGGACGTTCCGGACGCGACGCTGCTCGTGGTCGGCGACGGGCCGGAGCGGCGTGCCCTCGAGGCCGCCGCACGTCCGCTCGACGGGAGAGTCGTCTTCACCGGCACACGGCGGGACGCGCGCGCCATCACGGGCGCTGCCGACGTGGTCGTGATCCCCTCGGAGTCGGAAGGGCTCCCGCTCGCGGCACTCGAGGCGCTGGCGGCCGGGCGGCCGATCGTCGCGACGGCAGTCCGCGGCCTCCGCGACCTCCTCGACGATGGCAGAACGGCGCTGCTCGTCCCACCCCGCGACCCCGAGGCGCTGGCCGCTGCCGTGCGCCGGGTGCTGGACGACCCCGCCCTCGCACGCTCCCTGGGCGAGGCGGCGCTTCAGGAAGCGTCCCGCTACACCGAAAATGGCATGGTGGCCGCTTACCTGAGCCTGTATGCGGAGGTGGCGCGGTGAGCCCGCGCGTCTCCGTCGTCACGCCGGCGTTCGACGCCGCGCAGACGATCGGGGCGGCCATCGCGTCGGTGCTCGGCCAGACGTACCGAGACCTCGAGCTGGTCGTCGTCGACGACGGATCGACCGACCGCACGGGAGCGATCGCCGAGGCGCACGGTGAGCCGGTGCGCGTCGTCCGGCAGGAGAACCGCGGCGTGGCGGTGGCGCGGAACCGCGGCATCGAGGCCGCCGCCGGCGAGCTGATCGCGTTCTGCGATGCCGACGACGTCCTGCTCCCGGAGCACGTCGAGCGCCTCGTCCGCGTCTGGGACGAGCACGGCGGGATCGCGACCGCGAACTCCTACTGGCTCCTCCCCGGCGGCATCCACCCCTCGAAGACGCGGTACCGGGGCGGCTTCCCGAAGCCGGACCGGCAGCGGCGCGCGATCCTCGAGCAGAACTTCGTCTCCCCGCTCTCGCTCTTCCCGCGCGCGCTCGTCGACGAGATCGGCGGCTTCGACGCGGAGCGCCGCCGGGCCGAGGACTGGGACTTCTGGATCCGCGCGATCTTCGCCGGACGGCGTGTGACGCTCCAGCCGCAGCCGAGCGCGCTCTACCGCTGGGGCACGGAAGGCCTGTCCTCTGCTCCCGATCGGATGGATGCCGACGTCGAGGCGGTGCTGCGCACGGCGGCTGCGCGCGACGACCTGACGCCCGAGGAGCGGGCGTACGTCGAGCGGCGGCTCTCCGGCCCGAGTCCCCGCGAGCTCACGCGCCGCGGCGACCGCGCGCTGCGCGCGGCCCGCTACCCGGAGGCGGCGCGCGCCTACGCCGAGGCCGCGAAGCTCGTGCCGAGCGAGCGAATGCTGCTCTGGAAGGCCCGCGTCATGCGCCCGGCGCCGCGGCTGCTCGGCCCGCTCGTCCGCGCGCGCCAGCTGCGTATCGAACGTTCACTTGGCTTAACGGAAAAGCACGTGCGATGAGTGCTGCCGGGCGTGACAACGGGAGTACGCTGCGATCGATGCGCGACGATCCCGAGCTGCTGATCAACGAGTTCTTCGAGCGGCTCGACGAGCTCGAGGCGCTCGCGCAGGAGATCACGTCGCGGCTGTCGACGACGTCCCCGGACCAGGCGCCGGCGCGTGCCCCGCGCCGCGAGCGGCCGTTCCAGCTGGTCGTCGTCTGCACGGGTAACCGCGTGCGCAGCCCGGCGGCAGAAGGGTTCCTGCGGGTACTGACGGAGGGCCTCCCGGTTCAGCTGTCGTCGGCGGGGCTGCTCGACCTCGGCCCGGTGCCCGCGCTCCCGGAGACGCTGCAGACGGCGGCCGAGCTCGGTCTCGACCTGAGCGACCACCGCGCACAGTGCGTCGTCGACGCCGACCTCAGCGCGGTCGACCTGGTCGTCGGCTTCGAGCAGCGGCACGTGGCGACCGCCGTCGTGGACGCACATGCCGAGCGCGAACTGGACCTTCACGATCATCGAGCTCGTCGATCTGCTCGAACGGGTGCTGCCGCCGGCCGAGAGCGACCCGGCCGACCGTGCCCGCGCAGCGGTCGCCCGCGCAGCGGCGCTGCGGCGCGGGCGCACGGAGCCGCCGACGGAGATTCCCGATCCGCTCGGCGGATCGGCCGCCGTGTACCGCTCGACGATCGAGCGGGTGCGCGATCTGTCGGAGCGGCTCGCCGTCGGCCTCTTCGGGGCCGAGGGCGTCAACCCGCTGCCGGTCGTGGCGACGCAGGCGCGGCACCCGCACGTTCGCGCCGTGCGCGACCGTTAGCGAAGCGGGGGAAACAGAATCACGTCGCGGATCGTGTCCTTGCCCGCGAGCACCATCGCGAGCCGGTCGATCCCGAGCCCGAGGCCGCCCGTCGGCGGCATCCCGTACGACAGCGCCTCGACGAAGTCGGGATCCCCCTGCTCGGCCTCGACGTTGCCGCCGGCGCCCTCCTCCGCCTGCATGGCAAAGCGCTGCGCCTGCTCGTCCGGGTCGTTCAGCTCGGAGTAGGCATTGCCGAGCTCCATTCCGCCGACGTAGTACTCGAACCGCTCGGTGAGCGTCGGGTCCTCGTCCGTCGCGCGCGCGAACGGCGACAGCTCGACCGGGTAGTCGTACAGGATCGTGGGCTGGATCAGGCTCGGCTCGACGTAGCTCGAGAGCGCGTGATCCACGAGCTGCGCCCACGTCTTGTCCGCGTGCGTGTCGGTGCCGCGATCCTCGAGCCGCTTGCGGAGGTCGTCTGCGTCACGCGTCCAGAGCCCCTGCTCTTCCAGCGCCTCGACGAGGCTGATCCGGCGCCACGGCGGCGCGAGGTCGATCTCGTGCTCCTTGAACGTGATCTTCGTCGTCCCGAGCGCCTCCTGGGCCACCGCCGCGACGAGCTCCTCGATGCGGTCCATTGTGTCGCGGTAGTCGGCGTAGGCCTCGTACCACTCGAGCATCGTGAACTCGGGGTTGTTCTTGTAGGAGACGCTCTCGTTGCGGAAGTCCTTGGCGAGCTCGTAGACGCGCTCGAGCCCGCCGACGATGAGACGCTTGAGGTAGAGCTCGGTGGCAATGCGCAGGTAGACGTCACGGTCGAGCTCGCGGGAGTGGGTGACGAACGGCTCGGCGAACCCGCCGCCGTAGCGCGGCTGCAGCACGGGCGTCTCGACCTCGACGAACCCATGCCCGTCGAGGTAGCGGCGGATTGCCGTGATCATGCGCGCGCGCAGCTGGAAGTCCTCGCGTGTCTCCTCGGTCATGAGCAGGTCGAGGTAGCGCTTGCGGTAGCGGAGCTCGACGTCCTGGATGCCGTGGAACGTGTCCGGGAGCGGCCGCTGGTTGGGGGCCAGCAGCTCGATGGAGCGGACGCGGAGCGACGGCTCGCCGCGACGGGTGCGCATCGGCACCCCTTCGACGCCGACGACGTCGCCGAGGCTGACGTCGAGCTCGCCGATCTCGGCCGGCTGGCAGAAGAGCTGGATGCGGCCGGAGCGGTCGACGAGGTCGAGGAAGACGAGCTTGCCCATGTCGCGGCGGGCCATGACCCGGCCGGCCAGCCGGCGTACCTGCTCGCTCTCCCCGCCCGGCTCGAGCTGCCCCGCCTCGGCGCTCACGGAGGCCACGTCGACACGGTCCGGGAAGCGCTTCGGGAGGCTGGCCATCGGAGTCGCGAGTGTAGGGACTTGGGACTCGGGAAGAAGGCGACTCCGTCCGTCGTCTTACAGACCCGATCGCTCATCCGAAAGAGAGGCACCTCCGATGATGAAGCGGATCATTCGAAAGAAACTCTTCAAGCCGACACTCATCGCGTTCGCGACTGCCCTGTTCATCGTCTTCCCAACCGTGGCCTCGGCGATGCCGATGACCGACCCCGGCAACACCGTCACACCGCGGGCCTACGTCGTTCCGTCCTCAACTCCGACCGACGGCTGGTACTCGGCCGCGCTCCAGGCGACTCCTCTCACCGATGGCTGGTACAGCGCCGTCGTCAAGCCGACGGTGTCCTCGACGCCGACGGTCGTCATGCCGACCTCAACGAGCAACTTCCCCTACCGCAACATCGGGATTGCGCTCGCGTTCGGGATCCTGCTCACCGCCCTCCTCGCGACGGCGGTCGTGAAGACCCGGCGCGACCGGCACATCCCGGTCCTCCAGTAACTCCTCCAGTAAGGCGACTCCCTCGCTACGGCCCGGTCGCTTCGGCGGCCGGGCCCACTGGTGGACCAGGGATCTCGAACCCGTTCTGCCGTCCAAGCTCGACGAGCCGCTGCGCGAGCTCTTCGAGCTCCGAGCGATTCATTCCGATCGCCGCGTAGACGGCGATGCCGTCCCCGGGCTCATCGAGACGGTCGACCCGGAGGATCGGCCGGATGTCGTCCACCGTCACGAAGCGCTGCTTCTCGGACAGCGAGATCGCCCGCACGTCCGGCCAGGGGACGTAGCGGGTGACGAAGCGGTTGCGGATCTGGACGCCGCTGCCGTCGGCACGCATTCGCAGGCCCGCCGAACGAATCTCGAACAGCACGATCGCGGCAACTGCAATGGGAACGACGGCCCAGATGCCCGCGAGCGCGAGCACCAGGGTCACGAGGATCCCGCCGAAGAACACGCCGCCGACGATGCCGTCGTAGAAGGGCGAGAGCAGGCATAGCCGCCGCCACGGCTGTCGAACCTCGATCACGGTGTGAGGTCGGACAGAGCGCAGCCTGTCAGCCGCCCGGGGCGGCGCCGGTCTACGCGGCCTTGATGTCGAGGATCTTGAACTTGAGCGCGCCGCGCGGAGCCGACACCTCGACGGTCTCGCCCTTCTTGCGCCCGATGATCGCCTTGCCGACCGGTGACTCGTTCGAGAGCTTGTTCTCGGCCGGGTTCGCCTCCGCGGAGCCGACGATCTGGTACTCGAACGTCTTGTTGGCGCCGACGTCACGCAGCCGAACCGTCGCGCCGATCGAGACGACGTCGGCGGTGATCTCCGACTCATCGATGACGCGCGCGGCCCGCAGACGCTCCTCGAGCGTCGCGATCCGGTGCTCGAGCATCATCTGCTCGTTCTTCGCGTCGTCGTACTCGGCGTTCTCGGCGATGTCGCCGAACTCGCGTGCGACGCGAATGCGCTCGGCGACCTCCCGTCGACGGTCGGTCGACAGGACCTCGATCTCCTGCTTCAGTTTTTCGTATCCCTCACGAGTGAGGACAACTTCCTTCACCGAACGCCTCCCGAACGGCCCCAGGAAAAATAAAGGCGGCTTCGCCGCGGGCGGGAATGCTAGCCATGGTGTCGGACAGACGCAAACGCGGCTTTAGGCGCCCTCATTCAGCTCCCAGATCCGCCTCAGTCCCTCGAGCGTCAGATCCTGGTCGATCCGGTCGAGCGTGGCGGCGTGCGGGACGATCAGCTCGGCCAGGCCCCCGGTCGCCACGGTCGGCGCATCGGCGCCGAGCTCGCCCCGGATCCGGCGCACGATCTCGTCCACCTGGCCGGCAAACCCGTACACCAGACCCGATTGCAGTGCGGCCGAGGTCGTCTTGGCGATCACGGTCGGCGGCTCCACGAACTCGACCCGGAAGAGCCGCGCCGCGCGCGCGAACAGCGCGTCCATCGACACCTCGATCCCGGGAGCGAGCACGCCGCCGACGTACTCACCGGCCGGCGAGACGACGTCGAAGTTCGTCGACGTGCCGAAGTCGACCACGATGCAGGGCGCGCCGTGACGGGCTCGCGCCGCGACGGCGTTGGCGACCCGGTCGGGGCCGACCTCGCGCGGGTCGTCGTAGCGGACGGCCATGCCCGTACGCGTCCCCGGGCCGACCACGAGGATCGGCGCGTGCGCCCACCGCTCGGCGAAGTCCTCGTACGAGCGTACGAGGGCGGGGACCGTGGAGGACAGGCAGATGCCGTCGACCGTGTCGAGGTCGATCAGCCGGTCGAGCAGGACGCCGAGCTCGTCGCCCGTGCGCTGCGCCTCGGTGGTGACCCGGCGCTGGTCGACGAGGCGCTCGCCCGCGTAGAGCCCGAAGACGGTCTGAGTGTTCCCGGCATCGACTGCGAGCAGCACGAAGCGCTTGTAGCATGCGCGTCATGCCACGCTACGTCGTCGAACGCACCTACACGGTGGACATGGACAACCTCCCGACCGTCGCGACGCGGTCGAAGGCGATCGGCCACTACCACTACCCGGAGATCATCTGGGAGCACAGCCACGTCGTCGTCGGTGAGGACGGGACGCCGAAGTCGTTCTGCATCTACGACGCGCCGAACATCGAGATGGTCCGCGAGCACGCGGAGCAACTCGGCGACCACTACATCGTGACGATCTACGAGATCGCCGGCGACGTCACGCCGGACGACTTTCCGCTGACGGCGGATCCGGCCGAACAGCACCAGAGCTAGGGCCGGGAACGTCGACCGTGTTCAGGTGCCAGAGCGCCTGCACGGCGACCATCTGACGCATCCGCAGGCCCTTCTTGCGGGCGCTGTCGTCCTCGGGCACGAGCTGGAGCGCCTCGCCGTACAGCTTGAGCGCACGCTCCTGTGCCCAGCCGCGCGCCGCCTGGTCGGCGGCCGCCTCGAGCTCGTCGAGCGCGCGCTCGTTCTCGCCCGCCTCGCGCCAGTGGTGCGCCAGCGCCTCGTGCGACTGGCCGACCGCCGTCGCGGCCGCGAGGAAGCGCGCGACGGCGGCGTGACGCTCGCGCCGCGCCGCACGCGGGAGCGTGCCGTAGGCGACCTCGTGGATCAGCGCATGCTTGAACCCGAACTGCTGGTCGCCCGAGATCCGTGAGACCGCCTCACGCCGGATCATGTCGCGCGCCTCCAGCGAGCCGAGGATCGCCGACACATCGTCGCGGGCGGCCATCTCGTTCAGGGCGCCGCGCCAGAAGACGCGGCCGACGACGGACGCGTCCATCAGCACGCGGCGCTCGTCCGGCGGGAGCGCGTCGAGCCGGGCAGCGACGATCGCCTGGACGCTGGTCGGCAGGCGGCCAGAGCCGGCCGTCGAGCGCTCAGCGAGGGATGCCGACAGCTCCTCGATGAAGAGCGGGTTGCCCTCCGCCGTCTCCGCCACGGCCGCCGCCTGCCCGTCGCGCGCGCTGGCGAGCAACTTGCGGGCCAGCTTCCGGCCCGCGTCCGCGCTGAGCGGGTCGAGCAACAGCGCGGTGTAGGAGGGGACGCCGCCGCCCCACCCGGGCCGGTTGGTCAGCAGCTCCGTGCGGGCGAGTGCGACGAACAGGACGGGCACGTCGTGCACGCGCGCCGCGAACGTCTCGAGCAGGTCGAGCAGGCTCTCGTCCGCCCAGTGGATGTCCTCGTAGAGCAGGAGCGTCGGCCCGTTGAGCGCCACCGACTCCACGAGCACCCGAGCGGAGAAGAAGAGCGTCTCCCGGTCGACGGCGTCGGCGTCACCGAGACCGAGCAGGGCGGCAAGGTTGGGCGCGTGCTCCTCGGCCGCGGCCCGGCCGGCGAGCTCCGCCACTGCGGTCGTAAGCTTTCCGTAGGCGGGGTCCGCCTCGTCGCTGTCGAAGATCCGGGCGATCTGCTTCACCTGCTGGGCGAACGCGCTGTACGGGGTGCTGGCCCCGTACGGCGTCGAGCGGCCGCGGATGACCCGCCCGCCCTGCGCCGCCACGAGCTCCGACAACTCGAGCGACAGCCTGGTCTTGCCGATCCCCGGCGGCCCGAAGACGGTAACGAACTGCGCCCGCCGCTCGTCGACAACGCGCCGCCAGGCACCCTCCAGCAGCTCGAGCTCGCGGTCGCGCCCCACGAGCGGAACCGCCGTGACCGCCCGCTCGCCTGCGGCGGTCGTCGGCCGGAGGGCGATCCAGGCATGGACCGGCTCCTGCTTGCCCTTGAGCGTGAGCGGCTGGGCCGGCCGGTACTCGATGCAGGTCCGGGTGGCGCCGTAGGTCTCCTCGCCGACGAGGACCGAGCCGACCGGCGCGGCGCCCTGCAGCCGCGACGCCGTGTTGACGACGTCGCCGGCGATCATCGCCTCGCCGTGCGAGGGGCGCGCCTCGAGGTCGACGAGCGCTTCGCCGGTGTTGACGGCGATCCGCACCTCCAACCCGTCCGTCTCCGCCCAGTCGCGCACGGCGAGCGCGGCGCGCACGGCTCGCTCGGGATCGTCCCCGTATGCCGTCGGCGCTCCGAAGATGCCCATCACCGCGTCGCCCACGAACTTCTCGACCGCGCCCCCGTGCCGTTCGAGCTCGCCGCGGACGTGCTCGTAGTACGGCGTCAGGAAGGCGGCGACGTCCTCCGGGTCGAGCTGCTCGGCGCGCGCGGTCGACCCCACCAGGTCGACGAAGAGCACTGACACGAGCCGGCGCTCCTCGCCGCTGCGCTGCGGCGACGCGAGCGGCCCGCCGCACTCCATGCAGAACTTGGCGTCCTCGGGGTTGTCGTGACCGCACTGGGCGCACGTCGCCATGCGCGAAAGCCTACGACGCTCTAGTCGTCGTCAGGCGAGAGCGACTCGCCGATCTTCTCGGCCAGCGCCTCGGCGGTCAGCTTGGGCTCCTCGCCCTCGCCGCGCAGCTCCTCCACCGTGACGTCGCTGGAGGTGTAGATCTCTGCGCGCGGGATCATCCGCGTGGGCCGGTTCTTGTCCCAGACCCATACGTCCTCCATCCGCAGGTGGAAGAACGGGTAGCTCTGCTGCGGCACGTAGTTCAGGTCGAGCTTGTTGCACAGGTAGGTCGAGTCCTGCGTCAGCACGCAGTACCGGAACAGGCCGAAAACGGCCGTGTACTCGCGCTTGAGCTGAAGCTCGAGCTCCGCCTCGTATTCGTCGAGCTCGTCGAGATTCGACATGCGTTCATTGTAGTCGCGCCAGCAGGGTCGCCAACTCGCCCGCCCCCGGCACGACGAGGGCCGGGTCGAGGTCGTGGAGCGGCTCGAGGACGAACGGGCGTTCGGCGAGTCGCGGATGCGGCACCGCCAGGCCCGGCTCGTCGATCTGGTCGCTCCCGTAGAGGAGCAGGTCGAGGTCGATCGTGCGCGGGCCCCAGCGCTGTCCGTCGCGCGTGCGGCCCAGGTCGCGCTCCACCGCGAGCAGGGCATCCAGGAGCTCGCGCGGGCTCAGTGTCGTGTCCAGCGCGGCCGCCGCATTGAGGAAGGGCGGCTGCTCCACAGGCCCCCAGGGGTCGGTCTCGCGCACCCTGGAGACGGCGACGACCTCGACGCCGGCGCGGGCGCCGAGCGCCGCGAGCGCCGCGTCGAGCGTCGCCCGGCGGTCCCCGAGGTTGGCGCCGAGCCCGATGTACGCGCGTTTCGCCGCTACATTGCGGAGCGTATGCGGTGCGCGCTCCTTCTCGCCGCGGGCACCGCGATCCTCACTGTCGCGGCCGCAACCGCGTCGGCCCGCCCGGCCGCGCACCTCTCCGGCGCGCAGCTCGTGGGCATCTCCCCGGGAGCGCGCGCCGAGGCGATCGTGCGCAGCGCCGGCGCCTCGCCGGTCTCGCGCCGCCTGGGGATCTGGGCGCTGTCCAGTGCGGGCGCCGATCGAGCCGTGCCGGCGCTCCGCCATGCAGGCGTGCTGCGCTACGTGGAGCCGAACCGGGTCATCCCGACCGCGCACCAGCCGGTCGACCCGCTTGCCACGCCGGATCTCGGCTGGCAGATCTACCGCGTCGGCGCAGACCAGGTCGAGCCGCCCGGCCCCGGTGTCCCGATCTCGATCGTCGACTCCGGCCTCGATATGAGCAACACCGAGTTCGCGACGCGCCCGGACGTGACCCTGCTCAACACGCAGCCGGCGATCTCGTGGGACGTCGCGGAGCTGTACCACGGCACCGAGGTCGCCTCGGTGGCGGCGGCCCCTGAGAACGGCTACGGGACGGTCGGCATCTACCCGACCGCGGCCGTGCGCATGTACGCGCTCGCGGGCGTCGAGGACGGCCCGACGACCGCAGACGTCGTGCGGGGCATCACCATGGCCTCCGCGATCGGCCGGACGGTCATCAACCTGAGCCTCGCCGGCCCGGGCTTCTCCGAGTCGGAGTACGACGCGGTCATGTCGGCGGTGAAGCGCGGCGCGCTCGTCGTGGCAGCGGCCGGGAACGACTTTGCCCGCGGGAATCCGCGCGACTACCCGGGCGCGTACCCGCACGTCCTCACCGCAGCGGCGACCGGGAAGACCGACCAGCCCTCGTCGTTCTCGACCGGGAACAACGCCGTCGACCTCGCCGCCCCGGGCGAGTCGATCGCCGTCCCCCACCCGACCGACCCGACGATCTGGAAGGCCGTCGCCGGGACGAGCTTCTCCTCGCCGATCGTCGCCGCCTCGGCCGCCTGGCTGTGGACGCTTCACCCGGAGCTCGACGCGGGGCAGGTGGCGGAGATGCTCCGCGAGTCGGCGCGCGACATCAACTCGCCGGGCTTCGACGACCGCACCGGCTACGGCCTCGTGAACCTGCCTGCGGCGCTGACGGCGCCGGTGCCGCCGAAGGACCTGTTGGAGCCCAACGACGACATCGACCAGGTCGCCGCGGGGCGGCTGTTCGCGACGGGGAGCACGCCGCTGACGACTCAGGCAAAGCGCACCGTGCGCATCAGCGCGAGCCTCGACCAGAGCGAGGACCCGGAGGACGTCTACCGCGTGGTCATCCCTGCAGGCCGCACATTCGCGGCGACCGTGACGCCCACGACAAACCTGGGCGTCATCCTCTGGAGCCCGGCGGCGAAGACCGTGTTCGCGCCGACCGCCACGGTGCGGAAGACCGAGCTGGCCGGCAGCGACAACAAGGGCAAGCGCGCCGAGCGCGTCGTCTGGAAGAACACCGGCAAGCGCGCGGTCACCGCGTATCTCGACGTCTGGTTCTCGAAGGGCTCGGCGCGGCGCGCGACCTACACCGCGAGCATCGCTACCTAGGAGGCTTTGGCGGAATACCGCTCGTCCGGCGGGGTGCGATGCTCGTTCCGAGGCTAGGACGAGCAGCGCGTCGCGACGGGCACAGACTGTATTTCGCCAAAGCCTCCTACTTAGCGCGCTCCACGACCGCGACCGCCTCGCCGAGGTGGAGACCCGCGACCTCCAGATCCGGCTTGCGTGCATGGACGCGCACCCAATCGACCGGGAAGCGGCCGACGATCGCATCGGCGACGCCGGCGGCGAGCGCCTCGACGAGGTTGTAGCGATGGCCGTCGGATACCTCGCGCACGCACGCGGCCACCTCGCGGTAGTCGACGGCGTCCTCGATGCGGTCGGAGAGCGCGCTCTCGGAGACGTCGAACGAGATGTCGAACAGGAACACCCGGTCGCGCTCTCGCTCCTCCGCCAGGACGCCGTGGCGGCCGGGCACCTCGAGGCCGCGGAGCTCGACGGTGAAGCTCATGCGACGACCGCTCTGGCCACGGTGAGCGCCTCGACGTGCTCGCGAACGTCGTGGGCGCGGATGATCGTGGCGCCGCGCTCGTAGGCGGCGACGGCGACGGCGAGGCTCGCCGAGAGCGGCCCGGTCGTCGCCTGCGGGTCGCCGAGGACTCGCCCGAGCGAGCTCTTCCGCGAGAACCCGATGACGATCGGGCGACCGAGGGCCGTCAGCTCGCCGAGCCGCCGGACGAGCTCGAAGTTGTGCTCGACGCTCTTTCCGAAGCCGATGCCCGGATCCAAACACACTCTGGCCTCGTCGATGCCGGCAGCCGTCGCCGCCGCGAGCCGCTCCGCGAGGAACGCCTTCACGTCGTCGACGACGTCGTCGTAACGCGGGCCGGCCTGCATCGTGCGGGGCTCGCCCTGCATGTGCATGAGGCAGAGGTAGGCGCCGGCTTCGGCGACGACGCCGGCGAGCTCGGGGTCGCCCCGCAGCGCCGTGACGTCGTTGACGAGCTCCGCGCCCAGGGCGAGCGCTCGGCGGGCGACCTCGGCCTTGGCCGTGTCGATCGAGACCGGCACCTCGCCGCCGAGTGCCTCGAGCACGGGGACGACCCGGCGCAGCTCCTCGTCGAGGCTCACGCCGTCCGCCCCGGGCCGTGTCGACTCGCCGCCCACGTCGACGATCGCCGCCCCGTCGGCAAGCTGGCGGCGCGCGGTGTCGGCGGCAGCCGCGGGATCGAGGTTCACGCCGCCGTCGGAGAACGAGTCGGGCGTGACGTTGACGATCCCCATCACGCTGGGGCGGGGGAAGCGCTCCTCGGCCGGCAGGCGCACGGCGGCAGGCTACTGCGGGCCGAACGCGAAAAGGGCCGCCATGAGCGAAATGGCAGACACCCCAATGGCTCCGGCCGATGCCGGCGCCACCACGGGACCGATCGGCGAGACCCGCTCGATCGGCCTCTCGATCCTCTGGTTCATCCTCACCCTCGGGATCTACGGCATCTACTGGGTCTACAAAACCTTCGAGGAGATGAAGCGGCACACCGGCGTCGGCATCGGCGGCGTGCTTGCGATCGTCATCCACATTCTCATCGGGATCGTCATCTGGTTCGTCGGCCCGTCCGAGCTCGGCGGGATGTACAAGCGCGACGGCCGCCCGGCACCGGTGACCGGCTGGACCGGTCTCTGGATGTTGCTCCCGATCGTCGGCCCGTTCGTCTGGTTCATCAAGGTCCAGGGCAACCTGAACCGCTACTGGGAGTCGAAGGGCGCCACGGCGGCCTGAGCGGCGATGAGTGACGTCGCCTTCACCCCGCCCGCCGCAGCTGTTCCGGCGCAGACGGAAGGCCCGATCGGCGAGACGCGGTCGATCGGGCTGGCGATCATCTGGTTCGTCCTCACCTGGGGCGCGTACGGGATCTACTGGACGGGGAACACCATGGAGGAGATCAGGCGCTACGCCCGCGGGGGCCTCGGCGGCGTGGCGAGCGTGATCATCTTCGTGGTGCTCTGGCCGGTCGGCCCCTTCGTCATGGCGTTCGTGACGCCCGCCGAGGTCGGCCAGATGTTCGCGCGGGACGGCTACGAGCGCCCCGTCAGCGGGCTGACCGGCTTCTGGACGTTCATTCCAATCGCCGGCTCGATCGTCTGGTTCGTCAAGGTCCAGCGCGCCCTGAACCGCTACTGGGTCTCGAAGGGCGGGCGGCCCGTCTAGAGGCTGCGGCGGTCGCGTCGACCACCTGCAACCCGGCGCTGCTGACACCGCGGACAACCACCGACACGTCCCGACACGGCTGAAACAGGTTCCGCCGAGAGAGGTCGGCGCCGTTGCAGGGGCTGTCCCCGGCAGCTCCTGATCCTCTAACGAGCTGTCCCGCAGGGGGCTGTCCCCCGTGCCTCCGCAACCGGCGCTGCCTGACACAGGGGGACAGCCCTGCCGGCACGTCCGGACACGGCTGAAACGGGTTCTGCCGACAGAGCTCTGCCCAACCACTGGGGACAGCCCCCTGCGGGGACAGCCCCGGCGGGGACATCCCCCAAGGACCTCCCCTACTGGGTCGGCTCGGGCGGGGGCGGCTGCATGGTCGCCCCGGGCAGCGGGAAGCTGCGCGGCTTGGGCACGCGGCGCTTCTCCTTGGCCTTCTCCGGCTCCTCGGCCGCTGCGGCCGCGGCGGCGTCGTCGTCGGCGAAGACATCCTCGTCGGACTCCCCGGCGAGCAGGCGGACGAACTGGTCCTTGTCGATCGTCTCGCGCTCGATGAGGACCCCGGAGATCCGGTGGAGCTCCTCGACGTGCGCCTCGAGCGTGCGCCGGGCCAGCTCGTGGCCCTCCTCGATGATGCGGCGGATCTCGTCGTCGATCTCGCGCGCGATCTCCTCGGAGTAGTCCGGCTCGGCGGCCATCTCGCGGCCCAGGAAGGGCAGGTCGTGATTGCGGCCGAGCACGCGCGGGCCGAGCTTCTCGCTCATGCCGAAGCGCATGACCATCTGCTTCGCGGTCGACGTGACCTTCTCGAGGTCGTTGGCCGCGCCGGTCGTGACCTCCTGGAAGACCATCTCCTCGGCGGCGCGCCCGCCGAGCGTCATGGCGAGCTGCTCCATGAGCGCGGTCTTGGTGGTCAGGTAGCGATCCTCGCGCGGCAGCGAGATCGTGTAGCCGAGCGCCTGGCCGCGGCTGATGATCGAGATCTTGTGCACGTCGTCGGTGTGCTCCAGGAAGTGGCCGACGATCGCGTGGCCCATCTCGTGGTACGCGGTGACCTTGCGCTCATGCTCGGAGAACAGGCGCGTCTTCTTCTCCGGGCCGGCGATGACGCGCATGATCCCCTCCTCGAGCGCCTCCTGATCGATCGTCTTCTTGCCATGGCGCGCCGACAGCAGCGCCGCCTCGTTGACGAGGTTGGCCAGGTCGGCGCCGGTGAAGCCCGGCGTGCCGGCGGCGAGCGTGTCCAGGTCGATCGAGGGGTTGAGCGGCTTGCCCTTCGAGTGCACCTCGAGGATCTTGCGGCGGCCGTTCCGGTCGGGGCGGTCGACGACGATCTGCCGGTCGAAACGACCCGGGCGCAGCAGCGCCGGATCGAGGATGTCAGGCCGGTTCGTGGCCGCGATCAGGATGATGTTGTCCTTCAGCTCGAACCCGTCCATCTCGACGAGGAGCTGGTTCAGGGTCTGCTCGCGCTCGTCGTGCCCGCCGCCCAGGCCGGCGCCGCGGTGGCGGCCGACCGCGTCGATCTCGTCCATGAAGACGATGCACGGGGAGTTGGCCTTCGCCTGCTCGAACAGGTCGCGGACGCGGGAGGCGCCGACGCCGACGAACATCTCGACGAAGTCGGAGCCGGAGATCGAGAAGAACGGCACGCCCGCCTCGCCGGCGACCGCGCGTGCGAGCAGCGTCTTGCCGGTGCCGGGCGGCCCGTAGAGCAGCACGCCCTTGGGGATGCGCGCGCCGAGCGCCTGGAACTTCTTCGGGTTCTCGAGGAACTCCTTGATCTCGTGCAGCTCCTCGACGGCCTCGTCGACGCCGGCGACGTCCTTGAAGCCGATCTTGGGCGAGTCGGGCGTCATCCGCTTCGCGCGCGACTTGCCGAAGCTCATCACCTTGGAGCCGCCGCCCTGCACCTGGTTCATCAGGAAGATCCAGAAGCCGATCAGCAGCAGGAACGGCAGGAACGAGCCGACGAGCGAGACCCAGGAGAAGCCGCCGGTGCCCTTCGAGTCGAATGGGATCTGGGCTCGCTCGATCTGCGTCTGCAGGCGGATCTGCGCCTCGGGCGTCGCGTAATGGACGGTCGCTTTCTTGCCGGGCGGGTCGGCGTACGTCACGTCGGCGGCCTGCTTGGCCGGATCGAAGGTGACAGATTGAATCGTCTTCGGCTGGGTCTGGACCTGCGTGATCAGCTCGGAGGCCGTGACCTTCTCCGCGGACTTGCCGCTGCCCATGAACGTCTGGCTCGCCAGGTAGACGAGCAGCACGATCACGATCAGGGGAAAGAGCGCGGAGCGGAAGAAACGGTTCACGTGAGCCTCCGTTGGAGGGTAGCAGCGTCTATTCGGCCTGAAGAGGGGCGCGGATCACCCTCTTAGGACGTTCTTACGCCAGGTCAGGGATCAGTCGCTCGTTCAGTACGCCGACATACGGCAGGTTCCTGTACCGCTCGGCGAAGTCGAGCCCGTATCCGATCACGAACCGATTGGGGATCTCGAAGCCCACGTAGCGCACCGGCACCTCGATCTCGCGGCGCGACGGCTTGGTCAGCAGCGCGCAGATCTCGAGCGACGCCGGCTCGCGCGCGCTCAGGTTGCGGACGAGGTAGGAAAGCGTGAGGCCGGAGTCGATGATGTCCTCGACGACCAGCACGTGCCGATCACGGATGTTGATGTCGAGGTCCTTGAGAATCCGCACGACGCCCGACGAGTCGGTGGCGGCCCCGTAGCTCGAGATGGCCATGAAGTCCACCTCGCAATGCACCCGGATGTTCCGCATGAGGTCGGCCATGAAGAACACGGCGCCCTTGAGCACGCCCACCAGCAGCAAGTCGCGGCCGTCGTAGTCCTCGGAGATCTCGTCGCCCAGCTCGGCGATTCGCTCCGCGAGGGCTTCCTGGTCGACGAGCACCTCGGCGACGACGCGCTCGAGCTCGGTCTGGCTCACGCGTCCCTCCGCGCGGTGATGCCCGGCGCTTCCACGATCCCGGGCACGGCCACGACCTCGTTGCCGCGGACGACGAGCGGCCAGGACTCGCGCTCCGAGCGCGGCACCTTCGCGTCCACGAAGACGTCCTGCACCTTCACGCGGCGTCCCGCCAGCCGGTCTCCGGCACGCCAGCCACGGACGTGTAATCCCGGCAGTTGCGACTCGATCGTCCAGGCACCCCAACGCACTGCGCCGACAAGCACCACGGGACCTGGCTCGAGCCAGACCAGGTCGTACTCACGTACGGCCTGGAGGCCGGCACCAAGGTCGATTCGCTTCGACCCCACACGAGAGGCGAGCAACGATAACAGGGCTTCCTCGACGCGTCTGGGGAGCCGTCGCTCGGCGGCCGCGTGCAGGAGATTCGTGTCGGCGGAGGGGTGCAGGCGGCGCAGGAGCGGCAGGATCTCGGCCCGGATGAGGCCGCGTGCGGTGTCCGGATTGGACGAGTCCAGGCGGAAGTCGAGCCCGTGCTCGCCGCAGTACGCCTCCGCGTCGTCGCGCCACACGTCGAGCAGGGGCCGGACGACGCCGTCGGCCCGCCGGCGTTCGATCCCGCCCCCGATTTCGCCGCGCGAGGCGAGCCGGTAGAGCACGGTCTCGACCTGGTCGGAGGCGGTGTGGCCGGTCGCCCGCAGGCCGAGCCCCTCGGTCAGGCGGTAACGGGAGTCGCGCAGACGAGCCTCACTCGGCGGCCCAGAGCCACGATCTCTGATCACCTCGGCGCCGAGCACCTCGCGGCAGAAGCGCGCGTCTTCCTCCGACTCGTCGCCGCGCAGGCCGTGGTTGACGTGCACGGCCGACACCTCGTAGCCGAGCGCGCGCAGGAGGTGCAAGAGGCAGGTCGAGTCTGCGCCGCCCGAGACCAGGCACGTGACCGCGCCGCCCGGCTCGATCAGGTCGTGCTCCCGGATCGACGCCTCGACGCGCTCCGCGAGCGTCATTGCGCGGCGGCCGTGTGGTACGCGACCAGCACGTCGTGGTCGGCGCGGCCGCCGAGCGCGTGGTCGAGCCACTCGGCGGCGGCGACGTGCAGCCCGCGGTCGGCGCGCGCGTAGACGAGCTCGCGCACGAGCGGGTGCACGAAGGCGTACTCGGCCTCACGCGCCACCGTGGACACCCGCACGCCCTGGAGCAGCTCGGCCGCCACGGCCTCGTCGAGCAGCCGGCACGCCTCCTGGACGTCGAGCCCGGTGAGCGCCGCGACGGCGCCGCCCCAGAACGTCCGACCGACGACCGCGCCCGCCTCGACGGCGCGCCGCTGGTCGGAGCTCAGCGCGGCGAGCCGCGCCTCGACCACCTCGTCGAGGCCTCCGGCCAGCGGCCGCCCGAGGCGCGCCAGCTCGACCGCATGCAGGGGATTGCCGGCGGCGAGCTCCGGCGGCACGTCAGCGTCGAGGCTCTCGAGCAGGGCGGCAACGGGCGCGTCCCCGAGCGGGCCGACCTCGACGTGCGTCACGTTCTCGCGGCCCGTCGCCCAGCCGCCCGGCTCGGGGCCGGTGGTTGCGACGACGAGCAGCCGGCCGCGCGCCGTGTCGGCGAGGTGCTCGACGAATTCCCGCGTCGTCTGGTCCTGAACGTCCTCGAACAGGCACACGAGCGGCCGCTGCGCGGCCGTGAGCTCCACGAATCGCTTCCAGCCCTCGAGATCCGGCTCGTCCTCCGCGGTGATGCCCGCGAGCGGGGCCAGCGCCTGCTCGAGCCGTGTGCGCTCCGCGCCGTCCGTCGTGAGCGCGCGCACTGCGGCCGCCAGCTTCGGCTCCGCCTCCTCGATGCCGTCCGATTTCAGGATCGCGGCGGCGTTCTTGACCAGGTCGCCCAGCGCCGAGAACGGCGCGCCGCCGTAGGGGAGCGACTGGCCGATCCGCCACTCGACCACCTCGTCGTCGCGCTCGTTCGTAGACGCGCGGAACTCGGAGACGATCCGCGTTTTGCCGATGCCGGGCGGGCCGCTGAGCACGACCACCTGCGGCTTGCGCTCCAGCATGACCCGGGCGAAGCCGCCCTTCAGCTGCGAGAGCTCCGGCCCGCGCCCGACGAGCTCCGGCTCGCGGGCGCTCGGACTGTCGAGCCCGCGCCGGCGCGCGGCGAGCGCGCGCCAGAGCGGTACCGGCTCCGGCTTTCCCTTAGCTGCGATCGGCGGCAGCGCCTCGTAGTCGACCGCCTCGCGCGTCCGCTCCCACGTCGCCTTCCCGACGACCACGCCGCCGACCGGTGCGGCACCGAGGAGTCGAGCGGCCGTGTTGACGGTGTCGCCCGTGACCATGCTCTCCCCCGCCTCGAGCCGTGCCCCGAGCGCGACGGCGACCTCGCCGGAGTTGACGGCGGCACGGACGGCGACCTCCCGGAAGGCGTCGTCCTCGTTGAGCTCGACGACGACCTCGGGGAGCCGGAGCGCGGCCCCGACGGCCCGCTCGGCGTCGTCTGCCCGTGCGACAGGCGCGCCGAAGACGGCCATGACCGAGTCGCCCAGGAACTTCTCGACGGTGCCGCCGAACCGGTCGACCTCGTGGCGGATCGCGCCGAAGTACGGGCGCAGGAGCGCCCGCATCCCTTCCGGGTCGGCGCTATGCGCGCGGAGCGAGAAGTCGACCAGGTCGACGAACAGAATGGTGACGTCGCGGATCTCCTCGTCGAGCGGCAGCTCCGAAGACTCGATGACCTCGGCGCTGCGCCGGCGACGGCGATACGGCGACGGCTGCCAGACCGGCTCGGGCTCGACCCGCCCGGGCAGCGCGACCAAGGCGAGGCTCGTGTAGCGGAAGCGCGCGCAGGTTCGCTCGTAGGTCGTCTGGCAGACGGCGACGCCGCCGGGCGGCGCGGCGCCCTGGAGCTTGCCCGCGACGTTGACGATGTCGCCGGTGACGACGCCGACCGCACCGTCGCCCGCGCCATCGACGGCGACCGTGTCGGAGTTCACGCCGACGCGGACGGCGAGGTCGAGCCCTGGCTGGTCCTCGTTGAGCTCCTCGACCACTTCCGGGATGCGCAATGCGACACGGACGGCGCGCTCGGCGTCATTGCGGTCGCCGTCGTCGGCCCCGAAGACGGCCACGACGGCGTCACCGATGAACTTCTCCACGCGACCGCCGCGGCGCTCGACCTCGTGCTTGACGCGCGCGTGGAACGGGCGCTGGAGCGCGCGGATGGCCGCCGGGTCGGCGCCGTGCGAGCGCGACGTGAAACCGACGAGATCGGCGTAGACAACGGAGACGAGCCGTTGCTCGTCCATGCCGCCATTGTGGCGTGTCACCGGACGGGCGGGGCAGGCATCGCGCCGGGAGGGTTGGCCGACTCGCGCGGAGACGGCGCGGGTCGCGGCCGAGCGCGGTGGATGTAGGCGGCGGCCTCGAGCGCCGCCCAGCGTCCGACCCACGCCAGTGCGGCGAGCACCAGCAGCCTCACCAGGAAGGAGCCGCGCACCATTCCTCCAGCCGGTCGACGGCGCGTTCGAGCCCCTCCGCGTCGAGCCGGAACGGTCGCGCGTAGTCGATCAGTGCCATCCGCTGCGCCGGATCCGCCCCGTCCACCGCGCCGAGCAGGTAGGCGATCGGCAGCGAGTGGATGACGACGAGAACGGTGACCTCGTCGCGGGCGAGCAGCCGCCGGAACGCGCCCGCATAGCGGATGACGACGGCCTGCCGGCTCTCACCGCCGCCCGGCGGGGTGTCGGTCGAGCCGTGGGCCCAGGCCCACTCGCGGTAGGCCTGGAACGGGCCTCCCTCGAAGGCGCCGTAGCGCGGATCGTTCAGCTCCGGCCATGCCTCGGTCGGGACGTCGCGACCGGCCAGGGCGAGCTCGGCGGTACGCCGCGCCCTCGTCAGGGCCGAGGTGACGCAGAGGTCGATGGGCTCGCCGGCGAGCTCCTCGCCGAGGCGACGCGCCTGTCCCTCTCCGGTCGCGCTCAGCCCCACGGCCGTGTTGGCGTCGCTGTTGAGCGCGTCCTGCGCGTTCATGTCACTCTCGCCGTGCCGCGCAAGGATCGCCGTCTGCATGCCGGGCAAGGGTAGATTCGCGGGATGGACGAGCGCACGCGGATCGACATCGACCCCGAGGAGTTCCGCGCCCTCGGCCACCGGCTCGTCGACGACCTCGCCGGGCTGCTCGAGCGGTTGCCCGAGCTGCCGGTGACGCCCGGCGAGTCAGCCGAGGAGGTGCGGGCGGCGCTCGGCGACGCCGGCCTCCCGGAGCGCGGCGCTCCGCCAGGCGAGGTGCTCGCCGAGGCGCGCGACCTGCTCTTCCAGCACTCGCTCTTCACCGGGCATCCGAGGTTCCTCGGCTACGTGATCGGCGCACCGGCGCCGCTCGGCGCGCTCGCCGACCTACTCGCGGCCGGCGTCAACCCGAACCTCGGCGGCTACCCGCTTGCGCCGATCGCCAGCGAGATCGAGCGCCAGACGGTGCAGTGGATCGCCGAGCTGATCGGCTACCGGCCCGACTGCGGCGGGATCCTCGTCAGCGGCGGGAACATGGCCAACTTCATCGGCGTGCTCGCCGCGCGCCGCGCCAAGGCGCCGCAGGTGCGCGAGGAGGGCATGGCCGGCTCGCGCCTCCGCCTCTATGCCACGCACGAGACCCACACCTGGATCGAGAAGGCGCTCGACATGTTCGGCTTCGGCGCGAACGGGCGCCGCATGATCCCGATCGACGGCTCGCTGCGCATGGACGTTCGCGCGCTGCGGAGTGCGATCGCGGAGGATCGAGCGGACGGCCTCCAGCCGTTCCTGGTCGTCGCGAACGGCGGCTCCGTCTCGACCGGAGCGGTTGACCCGCTGCGCGAACTCGCGGCCGTGTGCCGCGAGGAAGATCTCTGGCTCCATGTCGACGGCGCGTACGGCGCGTTCGCCGCCGCCGCCCCGAGCGCCCCCGACGACCTGCGGGCGCTGGCCGAGGCCGATTCGATCGCGCTCGACCCGCACAAGTGGCTGTACATGCCGGCGGAGGCCGGCTGTGCGCTCGTGCGCAGCGACCAGGACCTGCTGGACACGTTCGACTTCACCCCGCCCTACTACCGGCTCGGCGCGGAGGAGCTCCACTACTACAAGCGCGGCCCGCAGAACTCGCGCGGGTTCCGCGCGCTCAAGGTGTGGCTGTCGCTGCGCCACCTCGGCCGCGAGGGCTACGCCGAGCTGATCGAGCGCGACATGGCGCTGGCACGCGAGCTCGACGAGATCGTCGACGCGACGCCCGACCTCGAGCGCGGGCCGGGCGGGCTCAGCATCTCGACGTTCCGGTACGTGCCGGACGGCGTGACGTCGGACGAGGAGCTGGACGCGCTCAACACCGAGATCCTCGACCGCCTCCAGAGCGGCGGCGAGGCGTTCGTCTCGAATGCCCTCGTCGACGGCCGCTACTGGCTCCGCTCGTGCATCGTGAACTTCCGCACCACGCGCGCCGACCTCGAGGCGCTCGTCGCGCTCGTGCAGCGGCTCGGCGTCGAAGCGCTCGCCCGCGCCTAGAACAGCACGCTGCGGTACGAAATCGTGCGCCGCATGCCGATCGCCTCGTAGACGCGGATCGCCTGCGCGTTCTCGCGCCGCACGAAGAGGCACACGGTCGGCGCGCGGGTGAGCAGGTAGCGGCAGAGGTCGCGCATGCCGCGGTGCCCGTAGCCCTGGCCGCGAGCTGCCGGGTCGACCCAGACCTGCTGCACCTGGACGGCGCGCGGCGTCCATGCAGACGCCTCCGCCTTGAAGAGGATCGTGCCCTTCTCGACCCAGAGCCAGGAGCGGCCCTCCTCGATCTGCGCCTGCGTGCGCCAGCGGAACGCGTCGGCGTCGCGGAGCAGCGGGTCGATGCCTAGCTCCAGCTCGTGCGCGGCCGCGCACGCTGGGACGAGCAGGTCGAGGTCGGAAAGCGTCGCCGGGCGCAGCGCGGTGTCGCCGGCCTCGGGCGGTACGTCCATCGCGTAGACGGGCTGGCCGGGACGGTCCTCGCGCGGCGTCGGCAGGCGCCCGCGCGCCGCGTCCCAGAGGTCGCCGACTGCGCCCTCCTCGCCGATCAGCATCCGCGCGTGCCCGCCGCCGATCGCCGGCGCGAAGCCGCCGCAGCCACGGCCGGACGGAACGACGTTCGCACCGACGTGGCAGAGCGCCTCGAGGCGCCCGCCGCGCTCGAGGCCGCGAAACCGGCCCAGGCGGCGACGCGCCGCGTCTTCCAGGAAGACGCGCTCGACAGGATCCTCGGCGCAGAACTCGAGGATCTGATCCAGTGACGGCTCGACCAGCCCGGCCATAGGGCGCGGATCGTTGCAAGACCGGCGGCGATCCGTCAGCTACTAGGGTTGGGCCGTGCCGATTCACCTGCGAGCCGAGCCCGGCGACTACGCAGACGCGTGCCTGCTGCCGGGCGACCCGCTGCGCGCCAAGTACATCGCCGAGACGTTCCTGCAGGACGTCCGCCAGGTGAACGCGCGAGCGCGGGATGCTCGGCTACACGGGCACCTTCGACGGGAAGCGGGTCTCGGTGCAGTCGTCGGGCATGGGCTGCCCGTCGGCCGGGATCGTGATCGAGGAGCTGATCCAGCTCGGCGTCGAGCGCATCCTGCGCGTCGGCACCTGCGGCGGGCTCCAGCCCGACCTCTCGATCGGCGACCTGATCATCGCGCTCTCCGCGGTGCCGGCAGACTCGACAGCGACGCACCTGATCGGCGGCGAGCCGCACGCGCCGACCGCCGACTGGGAGCTGATCCACGGCGCCGTGCACCACGCGAAGAAGCTCGGCAAGCCGGTGCGCGTCGGGCCGATCGTGTCGAGCGACGTCTTCTACAACCCGGACGGCGGGCAGTACCAGCGCTGGTCCGACCGCGGCATCCTTGCCGTCGAGATGGAGGCGGCCATGCTGTTCACCGTCGGCGCGCTGCGCAAGATCCGGACCGGCTGCCTGCTGATCGTGAGCGACGTGGTCGTCGAGGGCGAGTTCGTGCGCATCTCCGACGAGGACATGAAGCGGGCCGTCGACGAGATGACCGAACTGGCGCTCGCGACCGCGACGGATCCGCATTAGCTGATGCCGACACCGGACCCGGGCCGGGCGGTCTTCCTCGTCAACCCGGCGTCCGCGAACGGCGCCACCGGCAAGCGCTGGCCAGAGCTCGAGCGCCAGGCACGCGACTTCGGCTTCGATCCGCACGTCGAGTTGAGCAGCGGGCCGGGCGGGCTTGCCGAGCTCGCACGGCAGGCCGCGGACGACGGCGCCGAGCTCGTGGTGGCCGTCGGCGGCGACGGCACCGTGCACGAGGTCGCGAACGGGCTGCTGTCGTCGTCCCACACGCCGCTGCCCGAACTCGGCATCCTCCCGCGCGGAACAGGCGACGACTTCGTGCGCGCGCTCGGCATCCCCGTCGCGGACATCGACGCGCTCACCGTGCTGCGCGACGGCCGCGCGCGGGAGCTCGACGCGGGCCGGGTGACCTACCGCACGCCGGACGGCGCAGAGGCGGTCTCACATTTCGTGAGCATGGCCGGCGTCGGGATGAGCGGCGCGGTCGCGCATCGGCTCAATACGGCGTCGAAGCGCCTGGGCGGCCGCGTCGCCGGCCTGGTCGCCACGTTCGCCGTCTTCACGCGCTGGACGAACGTGGAGCTCCAGATCACCGTCGGCTCCGAGCACCGCCACGGGCTGATGGAGGACGTGCTCGTCGGCAACACCGAGTACCACAACGGCGGCATGCGGCTGACGCCGGGCGCGCTGCCCGACGACGGCCTGTTCGACGTGCTGCTCATCGGCGACGTGACCAAGCGGGACCTCGCGCTGAACCTGCACAAGCTGTATCGCGGCACGTTCCTCCCCCACCCGCGCGCGGAGCTTCTGCGCGGGTCGACGGTCACGGTGGAGTCGCAGTCGCCGCTGCCGATCGAGCTCGACGGCGAGCAGCCGGGCACAACGCCCGCGCGCTTCGAGGTCGTCCCCCGCGCCCTGCGGGTGCGGGTGCCTAGCTCTGGGTCTTAGAGGAGCTGGACGACTTCGAGCTCGACGAGCGGGTCGTCCGCTTCGGCTTCGCGAGCTCGTCGACCTTCTTCTCGAGGTCGGCCAGCCGCTTCTCGATGTCGTCGAGGCCGCGGAGACGCTTCTGCATCTCGTCACTGCGCTCGCGCAGGGTCGTCGCCGTCGCCGCCAGCCGGTGCAGTGCCGGCAGCTCGCTCACCTTCGAGATCGCGTCCTCGCCGGCGTCCGCCAGCCGGCCAAACAGGTTCTGCGACTCCGCCATGGCCGTGACCTTATCTAGCGGTGGATGACGACGGGAGTCCCTGCCAGCACGAGTCGATGCAGCACGCCCGCCGCCGCGTCGGAGATGCGGATGCAGCCGTGGCTCACCGCGGCGGCGATCGAGCTCGGATCGTTGGTGCCGTGAATGGCGATCGGCCCGCCCTGCGGCCAGCCGGCGAGGGTCGGCGAGAAGGCGGAGACGCCGAACGCCGCCGGCCCGAACGGTCCGTCCGGCTCGGACGGGATGAGGATCTGGTTGATGTAGAAACGGCCGACCGGCGTCGGCGTGCCGGGCGCGCCGATGCCCGCGCGGGTCGTCAGCTGCACGTGGCCGGAGACGTAGAGCCGCAGGCGGCGCTCGGACAGGTCGACGTCGATGCGGGTCGTGACGGAGGCGAGCTTGACCCGCCACGCCGCGACCCAGGCGGTGCGGCCGTTCGGGCGGAGCGGGAGCTGGACGAGGTACCACGCGGCGTGGCAGCTCGCGTCGACCTTGCGCGCCCGCACCCAGAAGAGGGTCGGGAAGTCGTTCTGGTTGACGATGTCGAACCGGGCCAGGACAGAGCCGCCCGGGAGCTCGCGCGCCGCCAGCGGCTCACCCGCGACGGCGACGACGGTGCGCCGCTCGCCGCCCATGCTCTGGACGGCTCCGGCCCGGCAGCCGGCGCCCGCGGAGCCTGAGCCCGCGGCAGCCGCGGTCGAGGCCGCCACCATCAGCAGGGCGAGAGGTAACAAAATGGTCACCAAACGGTGACAAAGTTCAGATAACTCCTTGCGCACGCCGACGTCCTACTTATCGTGAGACTCGTGGGGACACCCGCACAAGCGGTGCACAACCACCAGGCCGTCAAGGAGCACGCTCTCGGCCAGCGCCACGGCATTCCGTACGAGGTCGAGCGCATTCGCTGCGCCGACTGCCGTGCCGTGCTGGAAGAGAAGCCGCTCCGCCGCGCAGCCGCCTAGCTGCCCGGCCGGCCCTGGTTCAACACGCCGCTTATGCGGCGACAGCCTCGCGTTCCATCTCCTCCCTGTAGCTGCCGTCACGTGCCGCGCCGTTGAGCTTCGCGCGGTGGTAGTACGCCTGCTGCCCGGCGGGCACGTTCGCCTCCTGGCCGGCCCACGCCTTCAGCGCGGGCGCCTGTAGCGCGCGGCCGTACGAGAACGAGAGCTCCCACGGGTGGGGCCCACGGGCGTTGATCGCGTTCAGGTTCGCGGTCGCGTCCTCGTCCGACTGGCCGCCCGACAGGAACACGATCCCCGGGACGGCGGCCGGCACGTGCCGTCCGAAGCAGCGCAGGGTTTGCTCGGCGACCTCGTCGTGGGACGCCTGCTGCGGGCACGAGTACCCCGAGAGCACCATGTTCGGCTTGAGCAGCATGCCCTCCGGGTCGACACGCTGGTCGCGCAGCTCGGTGAAGACGGCGTGCAGCGTCCGCGACGTGACCTCGAAGCTGCGCTCGATCGTGTGGTCGCCGTCCATCAGCACCTCCGGCTCCACGATCGGGACGAGCCCGGCTTCCTGCGCAAGCGCCGCGTAGCGCGCGAGGGCGTGGGCGTTGACCCAGACCGCGTACTCGCTCGGGATGCCCTCGCTGATCGAGATCACGGCGCGCCACTTCGTGAAGCGCGCGCCGAGCCCCCGGTACTCCTCCAAGCGCTCGCGCAGGCCGTCGAGCCCCTCGGTGACGGTCTCGCCGGCCGCGTTCGCGAGCGGTTTCGCGCCGAGGTCGACCTTGATCCCGGGAATGACCCCCTTCTGCTCGAGCAGCTTCGGGAACGGCGTCCCGTCCAGCGCCTGCTGGCGGATCGTCTCGTCGAACAGGATCACGCCGCTGATGTACTGCTCGGCGCCCTCGGTGGTGAAGAGCAGGTCTCGGTAGGCGCGCCGGTTGTCCTCGGTCGACTCCACGCCGATCGAGTCGAAGCGCTTCTTGATCGTGCTGCCGCTTTCGTCGGCGGCCAGGATGCCCTTGCCCGGCGCCACGAGCGCGCGGGCGGTCTCGTTCAGATTGCTCATCTCGATCCTCCTTGCGTCATCCCGGCATCGTATTCCCCGGCGCGAGTCGGTCCACAACGCCTGCCAGCACCTCGCCCGCGCTGCCCTCGATGCGGATCTGCGCCCGCCCGTCGAAGGCGGTCGGCCCGCGATTGACGATCGCGACCTGCCCGCCGGCGCGCACGGTCTCGAGCGGGAGACCGGCGACGGGGTAGACCTCGAGCGTCGAGCCGACGACCAGCAGCAGGGTTGCGGCGGCGGCGAGCTCCGTGGCGCGCTCCATCGCCCCCGACGGCAGCAGCTCGCCGAAGAAGACGACGTCGGGCTTCGGGACGGCCCCGCAGTCGAGGCAGCGCGGGACGCCGGCCTCGACGAGCGCGAGCACCTCGTCCAGCGTGTGGACGCGGCCACACGCCGGGCACGTCGCCGTGCGGATCGAGCCGTGCACCTCGAGCACGTCCCGGCTGCCCGCGCGCGAGTGCAGCATGTCGATGTTCTGCGTGATCACGGCGTCCACGAGGCCGCGCCGCTCGAGCTCGGCAATCGCGTGGTGCGCGGCGTTCGGCGCGGCCTGCGACAGCATCCGGTAGCGCGCCCCGTAGAACTCCCAGACGCGCTCGGGATCGCGGCGGAAGGCGTCGATCGAGCCGTACTCGAGCGGGTCGACCTTCGCCCAGATCCCGGTCGGCGAACGGAAATCCGGGATGCCGCTCTCCGTCGACACGCCGGCCCCGGTGAGCACGACGGCCGGCCCGCCGTCCCCCAGCGCCTCGGCCAGGCGCTCGACGCTCACCGACCGCCCGCGTAGCCGTCCCCGCGGCCGTCGGAGCCGCCGACAAGCGCCTCCCCCAGGTCCAGGATCATCTGGCCGACGCCGAAGTCGTAGGGGGCGTCCGCGCGGACGACGCGGTGGCCGCGGGCCTCGAGCCCGGCGGCGCGGTCCCAGAGCCCCGGCTCGAGCCGCACCGTTCCGTCCGGCTCGACGCGGAAGCGGGCACGGTCGAGCGCCGACTGCGGATCGTGGCCGAGCGTGACGACGGCGTCGACGACCTGGACGTGGCCCTGCGCCTGCATGGCGCCGCCCATGACGCCGAACGGGCCGACGCGCGCCCGTCGTGCAGGAGCATCCCCGGGATGATCGTGTGGAACGGGCGCTTGCCCGGCTCGAGCCGGTTCGGGTGGCCCTCGGTCTCGACGAAGCAGGCGCCGCGGTTCTGGAGCGCGACGCCGGTGCGGCCGCGACGACGCCCGAGCCGAACCCCTCGTAGGTGCTCTGGATGAGCGAGACGGCCATGCGGTCGCGCGTCGACGGCGCACAGGTAGGTCGTGTCGCCCGCCGGCCCGGCCGCCCGGCGGGCGCGGCTCCGGACGGCCGGCGCGTCGAGGAAGCCGGCCGGCGAGCGGCCCGTCGCCGACGTGCGTCGTGCGCCTCGGCGAGGCCGGCCGCGACCGCTCGGACGCGCGCGTCGAGATCGTCAGGCTCGGCGCCTTCGAGCAGCCGGAGCGCCACGAGCGCCGCCACGCCCTGCGTGTTCGGCGGCAGCTCGCACACCTCGACGCCGCGAATGCGCACCCGCAGCGGCTCGACCCACTCGGACCGGTGGGCGGCCAGATCGCTCTCGTCGAGCCACGTCGCCGACGCGATCGCGCGCGCGACCGTCGCCCCGGTAGAAGCCGTCCGGCCCGTGCGCCGCGATCCGCCGCAGCGTCGCGGCCGAGCTCGGGCAGGCGGTAGCGCTCGCCGACCTGCGGCGGGGGAAACGGCGCGCGGCCCTCGCGCTCGGCGCGCTGCCAGAGCGTCGCGACTCGCGCGGTCGCCGCGACCCCGCGCTCGGCGAGGTCGGCCGCGTGACCGAGCGCTCCGTCGAGGCCAAAGCGCCCGAAGCGCGCGCTCGAGCTCGAACCAGGCAGCCACCGCGCCGGGGACGGTGACCGAGCGCGGCCCGAAGCGGTCGACTCCGCCGTGGTCGAGCACCGGCCGGCGAGCGGCCCGAGCCGTTGAGCCCGACGAGCTCGCCGTCATGCCACACCTGGGCGAAGCAGTCGCCGCCGAGGCCGTTCAGGTTTGGCTCGACGACCGGCAGCACCGCAGCGGCGGCGAGCGCGGCGTCGACGGCGTTGCCGCCCTGCTCGAGCGCACCGAGCCCGGCCCGGGTCGCCAGCGGGTGGCTCGTGGCGACCATTCCCTCGGCCGCGATTGCCGGCATGCGCGGGAACCCCGAGCCGCCGCCCGGCCCGGAAGAGCCGCTCGAAATCCAGTCGCATATTCTCCGCACCCTGCCATGACGGAGACGTTCAAGTTCCACACCGAGGTGCGCGTCCGCTTCGCCGAGACGGACGCACAGGGCATCGCCCATCACGCGACGTACCTGGTCTGGTTCGAGGTCGCTCGCGTCGACTACCTGGCCCGCTTCGACGGCGGCTACCCCGGCCTTCAGGAGCGCGGCGTCGAGGCGCTGACGACCGAGGCGCACGCGCGCTACCTGGGGCCGGCCCGCTTCAACGACACGCTCACCATCGGCGTCCGCTGCACCGGCGTGCGCGGCGCGCGGTTCCGCTTCGAGTACCACGTGACGCGCGGCGACGACCTGATCGCGGACGGCTGGACCGGCCACGCGTGCGTCGACGCGAAGACGTTCGTCCCGACGCGCGTGCCCCCCTACCTGGCGGAGGCGATCGCCGCGGCCGAACGGCCTAGTTCGTCGTAGCCGGCGTCGTCGTCGTGGTGGTCGTCGTCGTGGTCGTCGACGACGTGGTCGTGTCCTGGCCCTTCGGCTTTCCCTTGGCCTTCGTGCCGACCAGGACGACCTGCGTCTCGCCGCGGTACGAGGAGTACCACGTCGTCCGCGAGCGCACCTTGCCGTTCGCTGCGTAGACGGTGCGGGTCACGCTCGTCGAGCGCGGCGGCTGGCCGTACTGCTGGATGACCTGCTGACCCTTCGCGAGCGAGGGGTCGGACACGTGCTTGACCGGCACCGGCCCCGTGACGTTCAGCGGCCCGGTCTCGGACTCGACCCTGCGGCCCGGCGGCGTTCCGTAGAGGTTGACGACGAGCGACGAGGCGCCGACGAACGTCCGCAGCAGCAGCCAGTGGCCCGTGTCGTTCACGAACTTGAGGTCGGTGTCCGGGTAGTTGACCGTCGCGTCGCGACCCTGCGGGTAGTGGCTGATGTAGAGCGCGTGGTTCGTGCGCGCCGTGATCGGCAGGCCCGCCTCGAACGCCGCGTTGAAGACGGTGGTCGAGACCTGGCAGATACCGCCGCCGAGCCCCGTCTGGAGCTCCCCGTTGACGATGACGGGCGCCTCGAGGAAGCCCTTCTGTGCGGTGCGCTCGCCGGTCGTCCCGTTGAACGAGAACTCCTTGCCGGGCGCGATCAGAGCACCGTCGATGAGCTGCGCGACGAGCTGCACGTTGTGGACGCGGTTCGCGTCGCCGCCGTAGATGGTCTCGTAGCTCGAGACGACCTTCTTGACGCCCATCGTCCTGGCTTCGGCGGTCGTGCGCTGCGGTGCCGCGGAGACGATCGACAGCGCCGCCGTGCGATCCGTGCGCGAGAGCGCGGCGGCGAGCACGCCCGTGGCGGCCGCCCGCACGTCGAGCTCGCGGCCCGGCTTCGCGGGGGTGATCGTCACCCGGCCGCTCGTGTGCACCGCGAAGCCGGCGTCCACCGGCTTCAGCGCGACGCGCTTGCCGAGCTTCTCGAAGTACGTCGTTGCCGCGGCGCCGCCGACCGCCAGCTTGCGCGAGCCGCCGGCCGGCAGCTCCAGCAGCTGGGCAACCCGCCAGCGCGGGAGGCGCCAGGTGCGCCGGCCGAGCTCGAGCCGCACCGGGGCGGAGACTGCGAGGCGGGTCTGCGCGAGGGCGCGCTGCAGCTGGGCGGCCTGCACCTTCGCCGCGCGCACGGCGACCGGCAGCGACACCTTCTGGCCGCGCTCGAACCCGGAGAGCGCCCGCACGAGCACGTCCTCGCCGGCCTCGCGGTCGAGCGTCATCGCGTTCTGCGCCGGGACGATCGCCGCGTGCAGCCCGCGGAGCTCGATCGCCGCATCCTGCGGCTTCGCGCCGAGCGAGCGCTCGATGCGATCGACGTAGTAGTTCAGGGCGGGGACGTAGACCCGAGTCGGTGGGGTGACCTCGGCGCCGAAGATGCGCACGCCGAGGCGGCGCAGCCCCTGGACGGGCCCGAAGCCGTCGCCGTTCTGGCGCGCGGCCTCGACAGCGGCACGCCAGTCGACCTGGAGCTCGAGCTTCTTCGCGGAGAGATTCCAGTGCTTCGGCCCGGCGGTGAACGTGACCGGGACGGCGCTGACCGCCTCGGCGCGCCGCTGGAGCAGATGCGTCGCCGCCGTGGTCGAGAGGCCGCCGACGTCGACGCCGGCGATCTTCGTTCCCGCGGGCAGCGTCGAGGCGGAGCCTGCGAACGCGAAGCCAAGGCCGGTGACGACCAGCCCGATCGCGAGGACGGCCGCGACGGACCAAAGCGCAGCGCGCGCGCCGACGGACCGCCGACGCCGGACCGGGACCGTACGAACGCGTGCGTCGACCGCCACGCCGACAGATTAGCCACGCCCGCGCGGGCTCCTTTTCTTGTGGAAATCTCCTTACGCGCTGGGCATAAAGATCTCGCGCGCGATCACGAGCCGCTGGATCTGGGACGTCCCCTCGTAGATCTGGAAGAGCTTGGCGTCGCGCATGAGCTTCTCGACCGGGTACTCCTTGATGTAGCCGTAGCCGCCGAGCACCTGGACGGCGTCGGTCGTAACCTTCATCGCCGTGTCGGCTGCGAACCGCTTCGCGAACGACGAGTACAGCGTCGCCTTCCGCCCGTAGCCGTTGTCGAGCATCCACGAGGCCTGCCACACGAGCAGGCGAGCGGCCTCGATCTCCGTGGCCATGTCGGCGATCATGAAGTTGACGCCCTGGTGCATCGCGATCGGCACGTCGAAGGTCACGCGCTGCTTCGCGTAGTCGACGGCGTGCTCGTACGCGGCCTGGGCGACGCCGACTGCGCTGGAAGCCGTGCCGGGCCGCGTGGCATCGAGCGTCTGCATCGCGATCTTGAAGCCGTCGCCCTCGTCGCCGAGCCGGTTCGCCGCCGGGACGACGACGTCGGTGAGCGAGAACGCCGAGGTGTCGGTCGAGCGCTGCCCCATCTTGTCGAGGTGCTGCTCGATGACGACGCCCGGCGAGTCCATGGGCACGACGAAGGCCGATAGCCCGCGGTGGCCGGCGGCCGGGTCGGTCTTGGCGAACACGACCGTCCACGCGGCATGGCCCGCGTTGGAGATGAAGGTCTTCGAGCCGTTGAGGACGTACTCGTCGCCGCGGCGGACAGCGGTCGTCTTGATGCGGGCGACGTCCGAGCCGGCGTCGGGCTCGGTCAGCCCGAAGGCACAGAGGATCGGCTCCTCGAGCAGCGGCGTCAGCCACTGGCGCTTCTGGTCGTCGCTGCCCGCGAGCAGCACGGGGCCGGAGCCCAGTGTGTTGGCGGTGATCGAGACGGCCATGCCGGCACAGCCCCAGGAGAGCTCCTCGCCCATCAGCATCCCGTCGAAGCCGGGCAGGCCGAGGCCGCCGTACTCCTGCGGGACGTGCGGGTTCATCAGCCCGACCTCGTGCGCCTTGGCGATGACGTCGGCCGGATGCGTCGAGTGCTCGTCGTACTCGGCGGCGCGCGGCCGAATCTCACGCTCGGCGAACTCGCGAGCGAGCTCGCGCAGCGCCTTCTGCTCGTCTGACAGGGCAAACGAGACTCCAACACCCGTTGCGACGGCGTCTTCAATGGTCGCCACGGCTCCTCCTCTACGGTCGATTGACTCGTCAGTCAATCGTACGGACGGCCACCTCGGCGGTCAAGCTGGGCACGGCCTCGCCCTCGCCGCGCCTCGCGATCGCCCCGGCCCCGATGACCACGGCGGCGAAGGCGAGCACGCGCAAGACGCCGAGCGGCCCGTCCGGCAGCCCCTCGCCGAAGAGCGTCGTGCCGGCCACGATCGGGAGCGCGTTCGTTGCGAGGCTCGCGACGCCGGCCGTGGCCAGCGCGCCGCCGCGCTGGAAGCCGAGCTGCAGGGCGACGAAGGCGAGGCCGTGGCAGGCCAGCAGCACGGGCACGAAGGCGAGCTCGGCCCCGCCCGCCACCGACTGCTTCGTCGCGACGTCGCCGGCGGCGTAGAGCAGGCCTGCGGCGAGGCCGAGGCCGGCGCCCGGGGAGAGCGTCCGCGCGAGCGGCCCCGCAGCTACCCCCGCCGCGGCAGCCGACGCGACGCACCAGGTCGCGACCCAGGTCGCAGTGGCCTCGGACCCGGCGGCCGCGCCGCCGGCCAGGGACACGCCGAGCGCGAGCAGCCCGGCGATCGACCAGATCACGCCCGCGCTCTCGCGCCGGGACAGGGGCGTGCCCGCCGCCCGGACGAGCAGCGCGAGGACGCCGATTCCGCCCGCCGATGTCGCCTGCACGAGCGAGAGCGGCGCGAACCGGAGCGCGGCGATGTAGAAGGCCCAGCCGGCGATGCCGACCAGGAAGCCGGCGAGCCAGCTGCGGTTCGTGAAGAGCGCACGCAGCGACGCGAGTGGGCGCCGGATGCTCAGCGGCGGGAGCCCCGACGCGACATCGTGCTGCCTGAAGAACGCCCAGTTCAGCGCGAACGCCGATGCGAGCGCAAGGGCGAGACCCGCGGCGATCAGCTCTTCACGTCCGGTGGCGGCCGCTGAACGGCAGATAGGCCTCGGCCGCAAGCGCCGCGATGCCCACGCGCGGCAGGTCGCGGCGCCGCTCGTAGACGACGAAGCGCCGCTCCCAGCCGGGCAGGAACTTGCGGTTGAAGATGAGCAGGTTGTCGAGCTGGAAGCGGCCCTTGAGCGCGAGCAGCGCCCGCCGTTCCGCCCGCTGCACCGGCGTGAGCACGGCCTCGGGTGCGAGGAGCGCCGCGAACGGCGCGAAGTTCAGCGAGATCCGCTCGTACCCGTGCTCACGCGCCCAGACGACGGTCTCGCAGACGAGCCACTCGTTGAACCCGTTGGGTGTGGAGCGCAGGCGCGGCATGGACGAGAGCGAGAGCGCGGCCGCACACCGCGAGACTGCGAAGTGGAGGAATCCGCCCGGCTCGCCGTCGGGGCCGTACCCGATGGCGAAGAGCGCGTCCTCGTCGTCCAGGCGAAAGAGCCCGTCGAGCGCCATGACGAAACCGCGGTTCGGCTCCGTCCCGCGCCACGCCTGCGCGAGCGTCTCGAGCCTGACACGCAGCTGAGGCGGGATCTCGCGCGCGTGCAGCAGCTCCGCCCGGTAGCCGACCCGCTCGAGCCGGTGCACGGACTGGCGCACCTTGCGGATCGCCCGGCCGTCGAGCGAGAACGACGCTGTGTCGACGACCGCCTCGTCTCCGTGGTAGAGGGCGTGCAGCCCATGCGCCCGGTAGAGCGGCAGCCTGCGCTCGGACACGCCGAGGATGGCGATCCTCCAGTCCCGGGCGCGCGCATACGCCGCGAAGCGCGCCACCAGGCCGTCGAACAGGTCCGGAGACCCGATCGGGTCGCCCGAGACGATCGCCACGCCGCCCACCACCCGGTACGCCAGGAACGCCTGCTCGTCCTCGCTGAAGAAGTACGACTTGTCTGCGCGCAGCACGAACGGCGCGAGCGTGTCCATCCCCCAGGCCTGCACGAGCGCCCGCGCGGTCTCCCGCTCGTGCGCCTGCTGACGGACGCGGTGGCGCCATGGCGCGAGCCACGCGGTCACGATCGCCGCCGTCGCGACGAGCCCCAACAGGAGCACCGAGACCGGGAACCACTCGCCGACAGGGCCGGCGAGGTGGGGCGAGCCGCGAGCGGTCCGGAAGAGCAGCGCGTCGGTCGTCTCGCGCGCCGCGAACGACAGGCTGTAGGGCCGGTCGGCGGCCAGCCTGTTCCACCAGAGCGCGAGGGCGCCGTAGACGTAGATCACGGTGAGGAATGCCGCGGCGTGCAGCGCGACGCGCGGATGCGAGGTCGGGTCGCCGCGCTGGTCGAAGTCGTGGCGGAACGCGACGAGGAGGAGCGCGACGACCAGCGTCGCGACGGCGCCCTCGTCGAAGCGGTGCATGACGTGGATGACGCTGAGCCCGCCGAGCAGGGCGAGCGCGAGCTGCCACGCGCGGCGCTTGCGCCGCGCGAGGCCCCGCGACACGACGAGCAGCGCCAGGGCGAGCGGCGGGACGAGCGCATGGGCGAGCGGGCGCACGCTCGCGGGAACGAGCGACGCGAACAGGCTGTCGCCGTGCGGCGGCAGCACGGCGTCGAGCACGCCGAGCACGCCGACCGCGCCGACCAGCACGGCCAGCAGCAGCGGCGTCCGACGCACCTCACGCCGCGGCGTGCGGCCGGCGACCGCGCCGGCGAGGCCCGCGAGCGCGGCGGGGAGGTAGACGGCGCGGAGCGAGGCGGCCGCCTGGAACGCGTCGTTCGGCGGGATCTGCCGGACGATCGCGATCGACACGCCGGTCGTCAGGTATGTCCAGGAGCCGACGCCGACTGCAAGGAGCACGGCGGCGGTCGGGCGGTCGGCCCGCAGCGCGCGGGCGAGCAGCCCGAGCGCCGCGGCGGCAACCGCCCAGACGAGCACGAACACCGCGAGCGGCGAGGCGCCCCGCTTGGCCAGCTCGTCGAGCGGCAGCGCCTCTCCGATACGCGGCCCCGGCACACCCCCCGATGGGCCGAGAACGTAGAGCCACCCCGTGGCGGCGGCGGCAATTGCGATCCCGGCCGGCAGGCCGGCCGCGGTGGCGACGACGCGCAGCACGCTACGCATGGGCGAGCCTCCGCGACGCGGCGACCAGCGCCTGCTGCGCATTGTTGCGCCAGACCGCCCAGTTGTGGCCGCCGGGGACGAGCAGGAAGCGGTGGGCGACCTGGAGGTGCGCGAGCTCGTTCGCGAACGCCTTGTTCTGGACGCGCAGTGGATCCTCGCTGCCCGAGTAGAGCCAGACGTACGTGTGCGCGCGGCGGAGCGCAGGCGCTGCGCTCGCGAGCGTGGTCAGAGGCGAGTTGCGCGCCAGCAGCGCGGGCTTGCCGCCGAAAATCGACTGGATTCTGTCGGCACTTGCGTACCCCGACCAGCTCTCGAGCACGCGAAACTCGCCGGGATGGTGGAGGCCGATGTTCAGCGCGCCGTAGCCGCCCTCCGAGAGGCCGGCGAGCGCGCGGCCCGCGCCGGTCGGGATCGTCCTGAACTGCTGATCGACGGCGCGCACGAGGTCGCGCGCGACGAACGTCTCCCAACCCTCATGCGGGTGGATGCCGTTCGCCCACTCCTTGTCCGTGAACGTGCCGGTCGAGCCGTACGGCATGACCAGGATCGGCGGCGTGATGCGGTGGCGCGCGGCCAGGGCGTCCTCGAGCACGCCCATGCGGACAGTGAGCAGGAAGGCGAGCGGACGGCCCGGGAACCCGTGCATGAGGTAGACGACCGGGTAGCGCCGGTGCGGGTGGCCCGCGTAGCCGGGCGGGAGGTACACGTAGGCGGGCTGCGTGCGGCCGAGCGCCGGGCTGACGACGCCGATCTTCTCGGTCGTGCCCTGCACGGTGACGTACGCGGGATCCTGCGGCGGCGCGAAGCCGCGGTAGAGCCAGTAGTTCCATGCGTAGCGCTCGACGCCGAGCAGGCCGACGGCCAGGAAGAGCGCGATCCCGAGCGTCGCGAGGCCGATGACCGCCCAGCGGCGGCCCGCGACCTCCGGGAGCGCGGTCGCGGTGCTTGACACAGATTCGTTATAGGACGAGCAGGTTCGCGCAGGATTGACCGGCGTTACGCGGCCGCAGACTTCGCGTTACGCCCAGGTTGCGTCGCTGTGGCGGCCCGCCCAGGCCCTGGCGCACCGGCAACGGCGCTGACCCGTCTAAGCTCGCCCGCCGTGGCAATGACGACGGCACGTGCCCCGCTCGTCGGGACGAACGAGGTGACCTTCAGCTTCACCGATCCGACGCGCGCGCTCTCCGGCGTCGCCCTGGCACACGAGCTGCGCCGGCCGCGCCGCGTGGAGTTCGGCCAGGGCCCGCGCCGTGGAACGTGGCAGCTCGACTTCCGCCTGCCCGACGTGAACCGGATGGAGTACCTGCTCGAGCTGATCCCGCGCGGCCAGGAGCCGCGGCTCGTCCCCGACCCGTCCAACCCGCTCCGCGCGCCGGGGGTGTTCGGCGAGAAGTCGGTCGTGATGCTCCCGTCGTACGACCCGCCGGACTGGATCGCCGACGACGAGTCGCCGCCCGGCGAGGTGAACCAGCTCGAGCTGCGGATGCGCGCGCTCGGCACGGTGCAGATCCTCGTCTGGGCGCCGGCGGACGCAGACCCGCAGGAGCCGCTGCCGCTGCTGATCGCCCACGACGGCCCGGAGTACGCCGAGCTCGCCGGGCTGATCCGCTTCCTCGATCACGTCGTCTCGTTCGGCGAGGTGCCGCCGCTGCGCGCCGCATTGATCCAGCCGGTCGACCGCAACGAGATCTACTCGGCGTCCGCACGCTACGCGCGGGCGTTCGCGCAGGACCTCCTGCCGCGACTCGAAGAGGCTCTGCCGACGGACGGAACGCGGCCGGTGATCATGGGCGCGAGCCTCGGCGGCCTCGCCGCGCTGCATGCGCACTGGCAGCAGCAGGTCGCGGGGGGGCTCTTCCTGCAGTCCTCGAGCTTCTTCCGCGAGCGCTGGGACAAGCAGGAGTCCGGCTTCGGCCGCTTCGGCCGCATCGCGCGCTTCGTCGGCCACGTGCTGCACGGGCGCGCGTCCCCACCGCGCGTGCCGGTCACGATCACGGTCGGGCTCGGCGAGGAGAATCTCGACAACAATCGCGCCGTCGCGCAGGCGTTGGAGAGCCAGGGGTGGGATACCCGATTTGCGGCGGGTCGCGACGCGCACAACTTCACGGCCTGGCGGGACCTGTTCGACAGGCATCTCACGGAGGTCATGCTGCGGGCGTGGACGTGAACCGCCGCGAGGTCTCGATCCACGCTCCGGCGATCGGCGCCGACGGCACGGTGCTCGCCTACGGGCACTGGGGCCGGCCGGTGCTCGCGTTCCCGTCGGAGCAGGGGCCCGCGTGGCAGTACGAGGAGCGCGGCATGGTGGCCGCGCTCGGCGAGCTGCTGGACGCCGGCCGGATCAAGCTCTACTGCGTGTCCAGCTTCGACTCGGAGAGCTGGCATGCGAAGCACCTGCCGATGGAGGAACGCGCGGTCCGCCACGGCGCCTACGAGGACTGGATCCTCAACCAGGTCGTGCCGTTCGTGCGCGACGACTCGGGCGGGCGCTCCGACCTGATCGTGAACGGCCCCAGCTTCGGCGCCTTCCACGCCGCGAACTTCGCGCTGCGGCGGCCCGACCTGTTCCCGCTCGCGATCTGCCAGTCGGGCGTCTATGACATCGCGCCGATCGGTTGGGGCGAGCGCGGCGACGCCACGTACTTCAACAACCCGGCCGACTACGTCCAGCACATGAGCGGCGACCATCTCGACTGGATCCGCGGCAACGCCAACCTGGTGCTCGTCTGCGGCCAGGGACAGTGGGAGGACACGACGGGCGCGCTGGCGAGCACGACGGCCTTCGCCGGGGTGCTCGGGGAGAAGGGCATCCGGCACGAGCTCGACCTCTGGGGCCACGACGTGGCGCACGACTGGCCGTCGTGGCGTGCGCAGCTCGCGCACCAGCTGCCGCGCTTCTGCTGACGGACCTGCGCGGGCCGCGCCGCCGTATCTCGTGACGTGAACCGGCGCCGGTTCCTGCTTGCAACTGCCGCGGTCGCGCTCGTGCGTGACTTCGACGCGCTGGGCGCCGACATGCCGGTCGCGCTCGTCACGGCCGACACCGAGTCGCGTGTGCTCGCGGTCGGCCTGGACGGGCGCATCCGGAAGGAGATCCCGACGCTCCCGGGGCCGCGAAGCATCCAGACGGTCGGCGAGCACGCGGTGGTCGCGCATACGGCCGCCGGCGTGCTCACGGTGCTGCGCGGTCTGCGCGTCCGCCACGTCATCCACGGCTTCGACCAGCCGCGCTACACCGCCGGCTCGCCGGACGGGCGCCTCGCGTACGTGACCGACTCGGGCCGCGGCGACGTGGCGGTGGTGGACGTCGCCGCCGGGCGCGTGCTCGCGCGCACGACGGTCTACGGCCCAGCCCGGCACCTGAGCCTCTCGGGGCGGACGCTCTGGGTCGCACTGGGCTCGAGCGCGGAGCGGATCGCAATCCTGAGCGTCGCGCGGAAGCCGGCGCTCGTCCGCTTTCTGACGACGCCCTTTCGCGTCCACGACGTCGGCTTCGAGCCTTCCGGGCGCCGGGTCTGGGTGACGTCAGGCGACGACCACAACCGGACGGTGCTCGTCTACGAGCGCGGCGCCGTCGTACGGCGCCTCGCTGCGGGCGCCACGCCCCAGCACGTCACGTTCGCGGACGGCGAGGCGTTCGTCTCGAGCGGCGACGACGGCGTCGTGCGCGTCTTCTCCCTCCGCGACGGCCGGTTGCTGCGCACCACCGAGGTGCCGCTCGGCTCGTTCAACGTCCAGGCGGCCGGCGGCGTCGTCCTGACGCCGTCGCTGACGCGCGGGACGCTCTGCGTGCTCGACCGGCGCGGCCGGGTGTCCCTGCGCGAGCGGGTCGCGGCGTCGTCCCATGACGCCTGCCTGGTCAGCGCACCGTGACGGTGAACCGGCGCGACTCGTAGGCCTTCGCGGTCTCGCCGCGGGTCAGGGCGAACGCCACTGTTGTGGTGCCCTTCCCGACCGCCTTGAAGACCAGGACGACCGAGTTGCCCACGTCGGCCTCGGAGACCTGGCGCACGACGCTCGCGTCGAACTTCCGTGCGACGCGCCAGACGCGGCCATTCGAGCGCACCGGCAGCGCGAACGAGACAAGCTCGCCCTTCTGCGTCCGGATGGTCGAGATCGGGCCCTTCGGGAGCGGGCCGACCGGCGGCGCATCGGCCAGCGCGGGAGCCGCGAGTGCAGCGGCGGCGACGAGGGGAACGAGGATCCGGAGCACAGCCGCACGCTAGCGGCACTGGTTGCGTCTCCGTCGTTGGGGTAGAAACGCCTTGTGTCATCACACCTGATCGGCCTGCTGCTGGGCACCGAGGAGGACTGGCCGACGGCGTTCGAGCATCTGCTCGGCCGCGTGGGGCCGATCGAATACGGCGGCGAGACGCACGAGCTGACGACCGAGCGGGTCATGAACGAGCCGTTCGACCTGCGCTACCGGCCGCGGCACGCGCTCGTCATCGACCGCCTCTCGTGGTGGTACTTCGTGCCGCGCGAGTGGCTGAAGAAGATCTCGCTGATGGACGACGTGTACCTCCTCAACAACCCCTTCACGTTCCAGGCGATGGAGAAGCACTCGGCCTATTGCGCCATGCTGCGGCTCGGCCTGAACGTCCCCGAGACGTGGCTGATCCCGCACAAGGAGCCGCCGCGCTCCGTCCGCTTCGAGTCGGCGTCGGAGCGCTGGGAGGCGATGGCGACGCGCTATAACGCGCCGTTCGACCTCGACGAGATCGCCGGCCGCATCGGCTTCCCGCTCTTCATGAAGCCGTTCGACGGCGGCCAGTGGGTCGGCGTCACGCGCGTCGCGTCGCCGGACGAGCTGCACTCGGTCTATGACGAGTCCGGCGAACGGCTCATGCACTTGCAAGCGTCCGTCGAGGATTACGACGTCTTCGTCCGCTCGCTCTCCATCGGCGCAGAGACGATGGTCATGCGCTACGACCCGATCGGTCCCGCTGCATGCCCGCTACTCGGTCGCGCACGACTTCCTCGCGCCGGACGTCGGCGCGGAGGTCGTCGCGATCTCGCGGCTCGTGAACGCCTTCTTCCGCTGGGAGTTCAACTCGTGCGAGACGCTGGTGAAGGACGGCGTCGTCTATCCCATCGACTACGCCAACGCGTCGCCGGACGTCGCGCTCACCTCGCTGCACTACTACTTCCCGTGGGCGATCAAGGCGCTCGTCCGCTGGTCCACCTTCTGCACCGTCGTCCGCCGGCGCATGCGCATCAACCAAAACACTCGGGCCTACTTCGACATCGGCGACCGCGACGACTTCGACTACGCGCAGAAGCTCGACGGCTACCGCGAGCTGGCCGAGGACTACTTCGACGTCGACCACTACCGAGAATTCTGCGACTCGCACCTCGCCCACCTGGACGAGGCCACCGTCGAGTATGTCGAGAGCCCGCAGTTCGACGAGCTGATCGTGTCGACGGTAAACGGGACGTTCCCGGAGCACGAGCACGAGCACTTCGTCGCCCACTACCGCGGTCTGCTCGGCATGTGGGTCGCCGACCAGCACGCGGCAGCGCGCGTATAGCCTCCGTTTCGTGGACTTCGAGCTCACCGACGAGCAGCGGCTCATCCAGGAGACCGTCCGCGCGTTCGTGGACGAGCGGGTCCTGCCGGTCGCGATCGAGAACGACATCAACCACCGGCTCGACATGGGCGCGATCGAGGGGATGGCGGAGCTCGGGATCCTCGGGATCATCATCCCGGAGGAGTACGGCGGCGCCGGCCTCGACTACGTGTCGGAGGCGCTCGCCTGCGAGGAGATCGAGCGCGGCGAGGCTGCGTTCCGGACGCTCATCTCCGTCCACGTCGGGCTGAACTCGTCGACCCTCCTGCACTACGGCACCGAGGAGCAGAAGCAGCGCTACCTGGTGCCGCAGGCGCGCGGCGAGAAGCTCGCCTGCTTCGGGCTGACCGAGCCGGCCGCCGGCTCCGACGTCGCCGCGATGCGCACGACGGCGCGCCGCGAGGGCGACACCTACGTCCTGAACGGGCAGAAGAACTGGATCTCGTACGCCTCGGTCGCGGAGCACCAGCTCGTGTTCGCGAAGACCGACCCGGCCGCGAAGCACAAGGGCATCTCCGCGTTCATCGTCGAGCGCGACTGGCCGGGCGTCACGACGCGTGACACCGAGCACAAGCTGGGCATCTGGGCCGGCTCGACGGGCGAGCTCTTCTTCGAGAACGTGGAGGTGCCGGCCGAGAACCTCGTCGGCGAGGAGGGCCAGGGCTTCCAGATCGCCATGTTCGGCCTCGACCAGGGCCGCTTCACCGTCGCGGCCGGCGCGGTCGGCGTCATCCGCGCCTGCCTCGAGCGGTCGGTCGAGTACGCGCGCGAGCGCGAGACGTTCGGGCAGGCGATCGGCAAGTACCAGTTCGTTCAGGACATGATCGCCGAGATGGTGCTCGGCTACGAGACGTCGAAGCTGCTCGTCATGCAGGCCGCCTGGATGAAGAACGAAGGCCTGCGCAACACGCGCGAGACGTCGCTGGCGAAGTGGCACGCGACGGAGTCGGCCTTCAAGGCGGCGCACCTCGCCATCCAGGTGTTCGGCTCGTACGGCTACTCGGCGGAGTACGGCATCGAGCGGTATTTCCGCAACGCGCGCGCCCCGATCATCTACGAGGGCACGACGCAGATCCACAAGATGATGCAGGCCGAGCACGCACTCGGGCTGCGGCAGCTCAACGGCCATACCGGCGAGATGTCCCCGCTCGTCTCGTGGGGGCCGCCGCTCGCCGCCGCCACCGCGTAGGTGGAGCTTCCGCTCGAGGTCGAGGAGCTGCTCCGGGGGCGCAACTTCGCGCACCTCGCGTCGCTTTTGCCCGACGGCTCGCCCCACTCCGTGCCGATCTGGGTCGGCGTCGAGGACGGGCGGATCGCCTTCTTCACCGACGAGGGTTCCCGCAAGGCACGGAACCTCGACCGCGACGGCCGCGTCGCCCTCTCGGTCACGGACGACCGCAACCCGTATCGCTCCGCCTGGATTCGCGGCCGCATCGTCGAGAGCTTCATCGGTGACCGGGCGAACGACATCGTCGACCGCATCTCGATGCGCTACACGGGGCAGCCGTTCCCGATGCGCGACCGGCTCGTGCTGCTGGTCGAGCCCGACCGCTGCGGCACGATGATGCTCCCGTTCGACCACGACCGGCCGTAGCTATGCGAACATGTGTTCGTGTCGATCCTGCACGCGGATCTCGACGCCTTCTACGCCTCGGTCGAGCAGCGCGACGACCCGCGCCTGCGCGGCCGTCCGGTGATCGTCGGCGGCGGGGTCGTGCTCGCCGCCAGCTACGAGGCGAAGGCGTTCGGCATCCGGACGGCGATGGGCGGCCGCGAGGCACGCCGTCTCTGCCCGCGCGCGATCGTCGTCCGCCCGCGCATGGACGCCTACTCGCAGGCGAGCAAGGCCGTGTACCGGGTGTTCGAGGACACGTCGCCGCTCGTCGAGGCACTGTCGATCGACGAGGCGTTCATCGACGTGCGCGGGATGCGGCGCATGGCCGGCACGCCGCTCGAGATCGCCGCGCGGCTGCGGCACCGCGTGCTCGAGGAGGTCGGCCTGCCGCTCACGGTCGGGATCGCGCGCACGAAGTTCCTCGCCAAGGTCGCGAGCGGCGTCGCGAAGCCGGACGGGCTGCTGGAGGTGCCGGCCGAACGCGAGCTCGTGTTCCTGCACGCGCTGCCGGTCGAGGCGCTCTGGGGCGTCGGGCCGGCGACGGCCGGGCGGCTGCACCGGCTCGGCATCACGCTGGTCGGGGACGTCGCCCGGATGGAGGAAGGCACGCTGGTGTCGATCCTGGGCCGCGCGTCCGGGCACCACCTGCACGCGCTCGCGCACAACCGTGACCCGCGGCGCGTGCGGACACGCCCGCGGCGGCGCTCGATCGGCTCCCAGCGCGCGATGGGCCGCGGCCCGTGGACGCCCGAGTTCGTCGACTCGACGCTCGTCGGCCTGGTCGACCGCGTCATGCGCCGGCTGCGCACAGCCCGGCGGGTGGGCCGCACGGTCGTCCTGCGGCTGCGCTTCGACGACTTCTCGCGTGCGACGCGCTCCCACACGCTCGTCGAGGCAACGAACGAGACCTGCACGGTGCTGGCCGCCGCACGCGGGCTTCTGGCCGCTGCGATGCCGACGATCGAACGCGAGGGCATCACGCTCGTCGGCGTCACGGTCGCGAACCTCGACGACGACGACCAGCTGGCGCTGCCACTGGATCGCGAAAGGGCGGCGCTCGACGCGGTGCTCGACGAGGTGCGCGAGCGGTACGGCGTGGACGCGATCACCCGCGCCGTGCTGCTCGGCCGGTCGCAGGGGCAGACGGTCCCGCTACTCCCCGACTGACTCACGCAGCAGCCGGTCGAAGTGCACGACCAGCTGCTCCGAGCGCGGCAGCGCGTGCCCGTGCGCGATTGCGCCGCTCCGCACGCCCTGCTGGACGCGCTCGACGAGCACCGTGTCCTCCCGCCCGACCTGGTCGTCGAGCTCGAGGAAGTCGGCGATCCAGCCCTCGTCCGCGTCCGGGGCGAAGAAGTAGTCGAGCGAGCGCCACGTCCGCTCGGCGGTGAGCGGCACGATCGGGCCGATCGACAGGTTCGGCTCGCCCGGCATCACGTTGATGGCCGTGTTGGGGAAGACGAAGTGGAACTGGCCCTGCGCAACGCGGTTGCCGGTTCCGTCACGCGGATCGCCGGTCTGGCTCATCGTCCAGCGGCCGGTGCGCAGGCCGTAGGCGTCGGGCGAGACGTCGATGACCCGGGAGAACCCCTGATGCGCGACCGCGCAGTGGTAGCACTCGAGGTAGTTCTCGGCGCAGAGCTTCCAGTTCGCGTCGTAGGTGCTCTCGGCCCGGTGGTGGAAGCGCAGGGCCTCGACGTCAAGCCCGCCCGCCGCCAGCTGCTCGGGCACGTCGCCGAGGGTGTCGAGCAGCGGCTCGGCCGGGTCCGGGCTCACGAACACGGACGGCCCCCAGACGTCGAGCGATACCGTCACGAGGCCGATCCCCTCGGTCGAGAACCCGGGCTCGCGATCGGCGCGCGGCGCAGCGCGCAGCGAGCCGTCCAGGTCGTAGGTCCACGCGTGGTACGGGCACTGGAGCGTCTCGCCCCGGCCTTCCCCCTCGCACACGATCGAGCCCCGGTGGCGGCACACGTTGACGAATGCGCGCAGCTCGCCGTCGCGGCCGCGGACGACGACCACCGGCAGCTGCCCGGCCCGCGTTGCGACATACGTGCCCGGCTCCGCCACCTGATCCGCGCGGGCCGCGTACTGCCACGAGCGCGCGAAGACGCGCTCCTGCTCGCGCCGCAGCATCTCCGGGTCGGCGTACCAAGTCCACGGGAGCGTCTCCGGCACGGCCGCGATCCTACGTACGCTCTGGCCGTGCGCCTCGTCGCCGTCGCCGCCGCCGCCGCCGCGCTGGGCCTCGCCTCCGCCGCGGCCGCTGCGCCGCCGCAGGCCGGGCTGTTCGTCCCGGGCGTCAGCCTCGGCGGTCTCCGCATCGGGATGACGCAGGCGCAGGTGCGGCACGCCTGGGGCTCCGCGTACGGCGTCTGCCGGGGCTGCGCCAACCCGACCTGGTACTTCAACTACCGTCGCTACAAGCCGCAAGGGGCCGGCGTCACCTTCCGCCACGGCCGCGCGATCGCCGTCTTCACGCACTGGGGGCCGCCGGGCTGGCACACCCCGGGCCGCATCGCGATCGGCGCGCCGTCGGCCGTGGTCTCGCAGCGCTACGACGCGCTGCCGCCGACGCAGTGCGGCAGTTACACGGTCGTGAACGTCATCCGGTTGAACGTCATCAACGCCTTCTACATCGTCGCCGACAAGATCTGGGGCTTCGGAATCACCACCGCGCGCGTCGCGCCCTGCTTGCCCTAACGGACGAGCCCCTTCGCCAGGATGTCGGTGACGGTGCGCTCCGCCGCCGCCACGTCCTCGTCACCGTCCGGGAGCCGGCCCAGCACCCAGCCGGTCAGCAGCTCCTCGAGCGCGCCCCAGACGATCCACGAGGCCAGCCGCGGGTCGAGGTCGCCGCGCAGCTCGCCGGCCGCCTGGCCGCGCTCGACGATGCGCTGGATCCCCGCCAGCACCTCACCGATGGCGTCCGCCTGCACCTGCACCTGCGGGCTCCGCGCCACCTCGCGCACGAGCACCCGGATCAGATCCGGGTCATGTCGCCACGTCCGGAGCACGATCGCGGCCACCTGGCGCAGCTGCTCGCGGGCCGGTCCACCCGACTCCTCGACGCGGCCGATCGCCTCGAGCAGCACCTTCCACGTCTCCGTGAACACCGCCTCGAGCAGCGCAGACTTCGACGCGAAGTAGTGATAGACGAGCCCGTGGGCGACGCCGGCCTCGGCGGCCACGTCGGCGACCCGGGACGTGTGGTAGCCGTCGCGGGCGAACACGCGCACGGCGGACTCGAGGATCTGGCGGCGCTTCTCGCTGACTGACCGGTCAGTCGACGTGGCCATGCGGGGACTGTAGTACGTTCGCCCGCCGTGGAGCCCCTGCGCGACCTGCTCGTCGTCGACCTCACCCGGTACCTGCCCGGGCCGTTCGCGAGCCGCGAACTGCTCCGGCTGGGCGCCCGCGTGGTCTGCGTCGAGCCGCCCGAGGGCGACCCGACCCGGACGCTCGCGCCCGCCTGGCACGCCGCGCTGTGCGCGGGCAAGGAATCGGTCGTGTGCGACCTGAAGTCGTCGCCGGAGCTGGCGCGGTCGCTGCTCGGGCGTGCCGACGTCGTGCTCGAGGGCTTCCGCCCCGGAGTCGCCGAGCGCCTCGGCGTCGGCCCGGGCGACGCGCCCGAGACGGCCGTGTACTGCTCGATCACCGGCTTTGGCGAGGGCGACGGCCGTGCGGGCCACGACCTCAACTACCTGGGCTGGGCCGGCATGCTCGCCGACACCGCGCCCGCGCTGCCGCCGATGCCGATCGCCGACCTGGCGGCGGGCGCGCTGGGCGCCGTCACCGAGATCCTCGCGGCGCTGCTGGAACGCAACCGGACGGGTCGCGGCGCCCGCCTCGTCGTCTCGATGACCGACAACGCGCGCCGCCTCGTCTCGTACCGGCAGCACGACGACCGGCGGTTGCTCACCGGCGCGCTGGCCTGCTACCGGATCTACGTCACGGCCGACGGCCGCCACCTCACCGTCGGCGCGCTCGAGCCGAAGTTCTTCGCGCGCCTGTGCGAGCTGATCGGGCGGCCCGAGCTCACGTCCCGCCAGGGGGACGCCGACCAGGAGGCGCTGGCGGCCGAGCTGGCCGCCGTCTTCACGCAGCGGCCGCTCGCCGAGTGGCTGGAGCGGTTCGACGGCGAGGACGTCTGCGCCGGCCCCGTGGCGACGCTCGCCGAGGGCCTGCCGCCGTCGGAGCCGCCGGTCGCGCCCGCTCTCGGCGAGCACACCGAGGCGTGGCGGGCCGAGCTGGCCCGCTAGCTCTTCGCTTCTTCCCCGCTCTCGATCTCCTTCGGCGCCGAGTTGGTGCGGCTGCCGATGGCGCTGCCCAGCTGGCCGAGCGCGTCGGTGAACTCGCTCGGGATGATCCAGACCTTGTTCGAGTCGCCCTGGGCGATCTGCGGAAGCATCTGCAGGTACTGGTAGGCGAGCAGCTTCGGGTCGGCGTCACCCTCGTGGATGGCCTTGAAGACGGTCGCGATGGCCTTCGACTGGCCCTCCGCCTGGAGCATCGCGGCCTGCTTCTGCCCCTCGGCCTTGAGGATGGCGCTCTCCTTGGAGCCCTGGGCCTCGAGGATCTGCGACTGCTTGGAGCCCTCGGCGGTGAGGATCGCCGCGCGCTTGTCGCGGTCGGCGCGCATCTGCTTCTCCATCGCCTCGATGATGGAGGCGGGCGGCTCGATCGCCTTCAGCTCGACGCGGTTGACACGGATGCCCCACTTCCCGGTCGCCTCGTCGAGCACGCCGCGCAACTGGCCGTTGATCGCGTCGCGCGAGGTGAGCGTCTGCTCGAGCGTCATCGAGCCGATCACGTTCCGCAGGGTCGTGCCGGTCAGCTGCTCGATGCCGGCCAGGTAGTCGGCGATTTCGTACGTCGCCGACTTGGGGTCGGTTACCTGGAAGTAGAGGACGGTGTCGATCTCGACGCCGAGATTGTCCTCGGTGATGACCGGGCGCGGGGGGAACGAGACGACCTGCTCGCGCAGGTCGATCAGCGGCTTCACGCGGTCGACGAACGGGATCACGATCGTCATGCCGGCGTTCAGCGTGCGGTGGTAGCGGCCGAGCCGCTCCACGACCGTTGCGTGCGCCTGCGGGATCACCCGCACCGTGCGCCAGAGCGTGAAGACGACGACGAAAATGATGACTGCCAACACGATCAGTGCTGCGAGCACTTCGAGCTCCTCCTATTCGAAGACGAGCGCCGTGGCGCCCTCGATCTTTGCCACTTCCACGTCGGCGCCGGGCTCGATCACCTGCTCGTCGAAGAACGCCCGCGCGCTCCAGACCTCGCCGCCAATCTTGACCTGGCCGCCGTGCGCGTCGACCCGCTGGAGCACGACCGCCCGCCCGCCGACCAGCGCAGCCGTCCCGCTCCGCATCGCGGCGGGCATGCGCACGTGGCGCTGCGCGATCGGCCGCAGGATCCACAGGGACCCGATCGCGGCGGCGATGAAGACGATGAAGGGCGCGAGGATACCGAGCCCGACCGCAGAGGCGATCGCCGCGATGAGTGCGGCGACGGCAAGCGGCCCGAGAATGAAAAGGCCCGAGGTGGCAACCTCGCCGGCGGCGAGCGCCGCCGCGATAATCAACCAGATGGCCCACCCGGGCAATGCACCGACATTGTACGTCCTTTAGACAGACAGACCGAGCGCCGCGGGCAGCGCGTAGAGGTCCAGGAGGCTGTCCTCCCGGCCGGGATACCGTCCGTCGCGGTCGAGCAAGAAGGCCTGCATGCCGATCGCCCTGGCGCCCTCGATGTCGTCCTCGAGCGAGTCGCCGACCATCGCCGCCTCGTCCGGCTGAACCCCGAGCCGTTCGAGCACGGCCCGGAAGATGCTGCCGTGCGGCTTCGTGCGACCGTGCGCGCCGGACGTCAGCGCGGCGTCGACGGGCAGCGCGTGGTGGGCGAGGAACTCGTCGAGGTCGCGGCCGCTGTTCGAGATGAGGCCGAGCTTCAGGCCGGCCGCGCGCAGGCGGGTCGAGCACGGGCTGGACGTCCTCGTAGAGGTCGAAGTTCGCGTGCACGTCCCAGGCGCGCGTCATCTCGACGGCGGCCTCGCGGGCGGCGGGGTCGCTGCCGCCCATGCCGCGCATGATGTCGGCGGTGAAGGCGACCCAGATCTCGGCGTCGTGGCGCAGCTCGGGGTGGTGCTGGAGCCGGTCGCGCGCGTCGGCGCGCGCATCGTCGTAGCGCGCGGGGTCGAGGGTCAGGCCGAAGCGCTCGCCGAGGCGGCGGTAGCCGTCGGGGCCGAGCTCCGGGCCTGGCCGCGCGAGCGTGAAGTCGACGTCGAAGAGGACGGCGCGGAGCGTCATGCGGCCGCCAGGAGCCAGCGCGCCACGTCGGCGTGCAGCTCGGCGCGGTCGCCCGTTCCCCAGGCCAGGGTCTGGGCGACGGCCCAGCCGCGGGCGCGCTCGCGGTCAAGCCCCAGCTCCGCGCACACGCGGTCGAGCCGGCCGAGCACGGCGCCGCGGTCGTGCCCGAGCTCCGGCGCGCGTACGATCGGCGCCGCGGAGAACTCGCGCTCGCCGCGCAGCGGCTTCGGGTCGATGACGAGCCACGGCTCCCGCTCGGCGGCCAGCACGTTGTCCGGGTGGAGGTCCATGTGCAGGAGCACCTGCTCGCCCTGCGTCCGCGGAAGCTCGGCCAGGTAGTCGAGCGCCCCGTCGAGCAAGCGCCGCTCCCACGGGCGCCCGGCCTCCTCCCAGTCGCGCTCGACCGTCTCGGCCCATCGTGCCGACTCCTCGGCGAGCGCGTGCACGGGCTCTGGCGCCGGCACCCAGAGGCGCGGGACCAGGTCGAGGAGCACGTCGAGCGCACCATCGTGCCCCTTCAACGCCGTCCCTGGCGCGAGTCGCTCGAGCAGCAGCGCGTGGCGTTCGTCGTCACGGGCCAGGAGCCGGACCGCGCCGTCGCCGTCCCACGCCTCGAGCGCATCAGCCTCGTGCTCGCTCTCGCGGTCCGGGAACTGCAGCTTCAGCACCGCCGGCGTCCCGTCGGCGTCCACGGGATACGCGAGCGAGGCGAACGCATAGGCGAACGGCGGCCCGGCGCTCGAGAGGCCCCAGGCGTCCTCGCACTCCCGCATCAGCTGCGGCAGCTGCGCGAGCCAGTCGCGCCCCTCGTGCGAGGCCTCGAGCCAGCCTAGGCCGGGATGGACCACCGGTACGCGCCCGCCTGGCGGTTGGCCAGGGACGGGAGCTGCTCGCGCACGGCCCGGAGCCGGGCGCGGTCGACGTCCGCGACCACGACGGTCTGCTCGTCCGGCGCCTCGGCGACGACGATCCCCCACGGATCGGCGATCAGCGAGCGGCCGTAGCTCGGGCGACCCGGCCAAGGCTCGCCGATCTGCGCCGCCGCGGCGACGAAGTACGTGTTCTCGACGGCCCGCGCGCGCAGCAGGAGGTGCCAGTGATCCTTGCCGGTGTAGAGCGTGAAGTTTGCAGGCACGGTGACGAGCTCGGCGCCCTCGAGCGCGAGGATGCGGTAGAGCTCCGGAAAGCGGATGTCGTAGCAGACGCTCAGCCCGAGCCTCCAGCCGTCGGCCCCCGCGACCACCACCTCGTCGCCGGGCTCCTCCGCGTCGGACTCGCGGTACGAGCGGCCGCCGACGTCCACGTCGAACAGGTGGATCTTGCGGTACACCGCCGTCAGCTCGCCGTCGCGGTCGAAGACGAGCGACGTGTTGCTCAGCTTCTCGCGGCCCTCGCGGCGCTCCGTGATCGACCCGCCGACGAGGACGATTCCGTGCCGGGCTGCCCAGCCGCTCATCGCCTCCACCGACTCGCCGCCCTCCAGCGGCTCGCCCGCGGCGTGCAGCACGTCGGGCGGCCCGATCGCGTTCCACTTCTCCGGCAGGACGACGAGGTCGGCGCCGGCCGCCGCCGCGTCGGCGACGAGACGCTCGGCGCGCTCGATGTTCGCGGCCTTGTCCGGGCCGCTCGTCATCTGCACGCAGGCAACCCGGAGGGTGTCGGCTCCCATGAGCGGGAGGTTAGCTTTGGACAATGGAGCAGACCGTCGACCGCCGGCCTCGCGTGCGCGCCTTCGAGGCACTGCAGCACCGGGACTTCCGGCTGCTGTTCCTCGGCCAGGCGGTCTCGCTCGTCGGCGACGCGGCGTTCGTCACGGCGCTCGCGTGGCGGACGTTCGACCTCGCGGGGTCGTCGAAGCTCGGGATCGTCCTCGCCTGCCAGTCGGTTGCGGTGCTCACGACGGTGCTCATCGGCGGAGCGCTCGCCGACCGCCTCTCGCGACGGCGGATGATGATCGTCTCCGACGTCATCCGCTTCTGCGCCGTCGGCGGCCTCGCGCTCGTCGACGCGAGCGGGCAGCTGACGTTCGGCTGGATCGTGGTCTTCGCCGTCGTGATGGGGCTGGGCGACGGCCTCTTCTACCCCGCGTTCGGCGGGATGGTGCCGCTCGTCGTCGACCGGCCGATGATCGCTTCCGCGAACTCGCTGATCGGGCTCGCGCGTTGGGGGTCGATCCTGTTCGGGCCCGCGCTCGCCGGGCTGCTCTACGCGCCCGCGGGCTCGGCGACCGTGTTCGCGGTCGATGCTGCCTCGTTCCTCGTCTCCGCGTCGCTCGTCTGGCAGACGCGGCCGCGGCGCTTCGCGACGGAGAAGTCGGAGGGCACGCTGCGCGGCATCGCCGACGGTGCGCGGTACGTCGCGAGCGTGCCGTGGCTCTGGGTCACGATCGGGCTCTTCGCGCTCGTGCTGATGCTGCAGTTCGCGCCGCAGCAGGTGCTCCTGCCGAAGCTCGTCGAGGGCCAGTGGCACCGCGGCGTGGGCTCGTATGCGCTGCTGACGACGCTGCTCGGCGTCGGCACGGTCCTGGGGACGCTCGCGTTCGGCCAGTTGCAGCCGCGGCGGCGTCGCGGGGTGCTCTGCTACGTGCTCTTCGTCCTCAACAGTCTCGCGCTCGTCGGCTTCGCGCTCTCCCCCTGGTACTGGCTCGCCGGCGGGCTCTCGGTCGTGCGCGGTGTGTGCATCGGATTCGCGATCGGGATCTGGGAGACGGTCCTGATGGAGCTCGTGCCCGACCAGCTGCTCTCGCGGGTCGTGTCGCTCGACTTCTTCGGCTCGTTCGGGCTCATGCCGCTCGGGCTCGTGCTGTCGGCACTCGTCGCGAGCGTCGCGCCGGCGGGCCTGCTGATCGCGTGCGGGGCTGCTGTGTCGGCCGTGCTGACCGCGCTGCCGCTGACGCGGCCGTGGCTGCGGGCGATCGACTAGATGGAGCCCGAGAAGGTGTCGCACGCGGCCGGCTTGCCGGTCTCGTAACCGCGGGAGAACCAGCGGCGCCGCTGCTCGGACGAGCCGTGCGTCCAGGTCTCCTCGTTGACCTGGCCCTGCGTCCGCTCCTGGATGCGGTCGTCGCCGATCGCCGAGGCGGCGTCGAGGCCCTGGTTGATGTCCTGCTGGGTCAGCTGCTCGATCAGGCCCGTGTCGACCGCGTGCGCCGCCCAGACGCCCGCGTAGCAGTCCGCCTGCAGCTCCGAGCGGACGCCTTTGCTCTCCGGCCCCTGCGTGTCGCCGCGGATGCCGTCGAGGACGCCGAGCTGGTCCTGGACGTGGTGCCCGTATTCGTGCGCGAGCACGTACGCCTCGACGAACGGGGTGGGCTGGACGCCGAGCTGGTCCTTCAGGTCCTGGAAGAAGCCCAGGTCAATGTAGACGTGCTTGTCCGCAGGGCAGTAGAACGGGCCGACCTGCGAGGTCGCGGTGCCGCAGCCCGTGTCGATCGAGCCGGTGAAGAGGTACGTGTCGACGTACTGGTACGTGCGGTTGCTGCGCGTGAAGACGCCCGCCCAGAACTTCTGGACGCTGTTCACGACGCCGACGATGCGGCAGTCGTCTCGGCGGTTCGCATCGGCGCCGGTGCGGCACTGGGACAGGTCGCCCGGGGTCTCGCCCTGGCCGACCGTCTGGCCGTCGAGGGTCGCCAGTGGCGCCCCGAGCGTCCCGCCGCCCGCGCCGCCCCCCGAAAATGCCTGCAGCAGCAGGTAGATGACGAGGACGACAAGCCCGATGCCGCCGCCGCCGATCGCGACCGGTCCGCCGACACCGCGGCCGCGGACATCCGTTACCTGGCCGGGGTCGAGCTTGGCTCCCTGACGAAAGCGCACAGCACCACCTCTCCCGGGCCGCCTCGGCTGAAACGCCAGTCTTCCCCGCGGTCGGCCGGAAACGAGCGAGGGGAGCCAGTGGCTCCCCTCGTGTATCGGGGTGCCCAGATTCGAACTGGGGACCTCTCCGACCCGAACGGAGCGCGCTACCAGGCTGCGCCACACCCCGAGCCGTCACAGCGTAGCGCAGCCCGGAGACGGTCACACTCTCGTCACACAGCGTCGACAGACACGTCACACGCTGCCCGCTACGTTGCTCGTAGAGACAACAGAGGAGGACGTGTGAATACCGTGACGCTGGTCGGAAACCTGGCCTCGGACGTCGATCTGCGCGACATCGGAGACGACAAGAAGGTGGCGTCGTTCCTGCTCGCGATCGATCGGCCGACGAAGGAGGACGCGGCTGACTTCGTCCGGGTGTCCGTCTGGGACAGGCAGGCGGAGCTCTGTGACGAGTACCTCGTGAAGGGCCACCTCGTCGGCGTCGAGGGCCGGCTGCGCAGCAGCGCCTGGACAGACGAGGAGGGCAAGCAGCGCCGGGCGGTGGAGGTCACCGCGAGCCGGGTCGAGTTCATCGCGCGGCCCCGAACCGAGGCCGAGACCCCGATGGAGGAGGCGGTCATGGCCTGATCGCGCCCTCAGTACGATGGCGCGGTGGCGCGCCGCGACGACGTGATCGCCTTCGCCGACGAGTTACTCGACCTCGGCGCCTACCCGGACTACGGCCCGATGGGGATGCAGGTCGCCGGCGCCGAGGAGGTCACGAAGGTCGGCTGCGCGGTGTCGTCCTCGCTCGAACTGTTCCAGCGTGCGGAGGAGGCCGGCATCGACCTCCTGGTCGTCCACCACGGGCTGCTCTGGGACAACGAGCCGCGGACGATCGACGACCGCATGCGCCGCAAGCTCGAGGTGCTGCTCCGGGCGGGGACGACCCTGGCCGCGTACCACCTGGCGCTCGACGCGCACCCGGAGATCGGCAACAACGCGCTGCTGGCACGCGAGCTCGGCGTCGAGTCCGACGGGCCGTTCGCAGAAATCGGCGTGGGCGGGCGCCTGGCCGAGCCCCTCGAGCCGGAGGCATTCACGGCCCGCGTCGCGGAGCGGCTCGGCCGGGAGCCGACGGCGTTCCTCGAGGGTCCGCCGCGCGTCACACGGGTGGCGATCATCTCGGGCGGCGCCGCGCGGTACATCACCCAGGCGGCCGCCGAAGGGTATGACCTGTTCCTGACGGGCGAGCCCGCCGAGCCGTCGCTGCACTCGGCACGCGAGCTCGGCATCCACTTCGTCGCCGGCGGCCACTACGCGACCGAGCGGCTGGGCGTGCAGGCGCTGGGAACGCTGATCGGCGAGCACTTCGGCCTGCCGTGGGAGTTCCTCGAGCTGCCGAACCCGGTCTAGACGAGCGCCTCGATCGCGTCGACGCACTCGGCGGGGCGCTCGACGACGAGCAGGTGGCCGCAGTCGGCGAGCACACGCAGCTCGGCGCCGAGCGCACGCGCATAGACGAACGCGTCCTCGAGCGGCACCTGTGTGTCGCGGTCGCCCCAGAGCACGAGCGCCGGGCGGCGGACGTGGCCGAGCAGGGGGCGGACGTCGTCGAGCACGAGCGCGGACGAGGCGCCGGCGACGTCGGTGTGCAGCGGCACGTCGACCAGGAGCGCGTCGGCTGCCGCCGGTGTGAGCGCGGCGGGGTCGCTCGCGCCCCAGCCGCCGAACACCGCCGTGCGCAGTCGGGCACTCGACGCGATCCGCGCATGGTGCCGTGCGAGCCGCCGGCCGGGCTGCACGAAAGCCGTCAGCGAGAGAAGCACCTCCGCCGTCCGCGTCGTCGAGCGGATGCCCGCCGCGCCGGCCAGGACGATGCCGAGCGTCGCGTCCGGATAGCGGACGGCGTGCCGGACGGCCACGACCGCGCCGAGCGAGTGGCCGGCGAACAGGGCAGGCAGCGCGCGCTCGCGGTCGGCGAGCTCGTGGACGATCTCGGCAAACGGCGCCAGGTTCGGCAGCCCGGGAACCCCGGCCGAGCCACCGTGGCCGGGCAGGTCGGGCACGACCACGCGGTGGCGCCGGGCGAGCTCGGGCGCGACCGCGACCCAGTTCGCCGCGGCACCGCCCAGGCCGTGGACGAGGACGACGGGTGGGTCGCCCGTGCCGGCGACGAAGTAGCGCAGGTCGACGCCCTTGACGCTCGCGCGCCGTCCCTCGAACCCCGGGAGCGCCTGCTTGTCGGCCGTCACGTCAGGAGGGTATTCTTCAGACATGCGCTTTTCGGGGAGGCGGGCCCGCTGATTCCCGCCAACGCAGTACCCGACGGTTTCTCGAGCCCGTCCGGCGATCCCGCCGGCGGGCTTTTTCGTTCTCATAGGAGGTAATCCGATGGCGAACCACCTGACGCCTGAAGAGCTGTCGAAGGAGATAGGCCTCGAACGCCAGGAAGTCATCCGGGTGTGCGTCGAGGAAGGTGTGCCCATCTACCAGGGCAAGATCGACAAGACCCTGTTCCAGGCACAGCTCCAGGCGATGGGCGGCCCGTCGACCGCCACGCAGGCGGCCTGACCCCTTAGCTTCGGCCTCCGTCCCTGGGCGGAGCGAGCTTCTGACGCGCGGGCCACGGCCCGCGCGTCGCCGTTTCAGGGTTATTTCTTGGCGGCGCTCTTGGCGCGCGGCGCGCGCTTCTTCGCTGCGGCCTTCGGCTTCTCGTCTTCGGAGACCTGCTGGACGCTGCGGCGCAGCGCCTCCATGAGGTCGACGACGGGTGTCTCCGGCACCGGCTCCGGCCGCTTGATCTCCTGGCCGGCGAGCTTGGCCTCGAGCATCTCGCGCAGCTCGCCGCGGTAACGGTTCTCGAACTCCTCCGGCTGGAACTCGCCGACGAGGCTCTGGATCACCTGCTGCGCCAGGTCGAGCTCGGCCGGCTGCACCTCGGTCTCGGCGACCGCCTCCTCGATCTCCGCGCGCGAGCGGACGTCCTCCGCGAAGAAGAGCGTCTCGAGCGCAAGCGAGTCGCCGTGCGGCCGGATCAGGCAGAGGTTCTCCTTGCCCCAGAGCACGAACTTCCCGATCGCGGCCATGCCCGACTCGGTCATGGCGCGGAGCAGAAGCACATAGGGGCGCCGGGCGGCGTCACCGGTCGCGGGCGCGAGGTAGTACGTGCGGTCGAAGTAGACGGGGTCCACGTCGGCGAGCTGGACGAAGCGCAGGATCTCGATCGACTGCGAGCGCTGGAGCGCCACCGCCTCGAGATCGGACTCCTCGACGAAGACGAACTCGCCCTTGACGAACTCCCAGCCCTTGACGAGCTCCTCGGGCTCGACGTCCCGCTCGTGGAACGGGCACCAGCGCTTCTGCTTGATCGGCGTGCCGCACTCGCGGTGGAGCGTGCGGAACGCGATGTCCGAGCGCTGCGTCGCGAGCGCCAGCCCGATCGGGATGTTGACCAGGCCGAAGCTGATGGAGCCGTTCCAGATCGTGCGCATAGCTGCAACAGATTCTAGTCCGCGGGCGAGCCTCCTCCGCCCGTTTTCAGGCGACGGCTTCGGCGCCGGTCGGCGCCTGCAGGCGGCCTGCGCGCTCGAGCCACGGTGCGGCGGCCAGCCGCTCGAAGGTCGCGGCGGCGGCGACGGCGAGTGGATCCGCCTCTGGCGCGCGGTCCTGACTGACCAGCCATTCAGCGTGCTCGAGCTCCGTCACGGCGAGCCAGAACGGCGCGTCAATTGCGCGCAGTCCGGCGGCAGCCGACCCGTAGAGGTCATCTGCGACCTGTGGCTCGTCGGCCAGACGGGCGCGGAACCGCTGCGCCTGCGCGAACAGGTACGGCGAGCGGACCCCCGGCAACGTCTCCTCGACCTCGCGGAGGAGCCGGTCTGCCTCGGCGATGCGACCGAGCGCGATCGCCGCCTCGACGGCCTCAACCGTTCCCTGCTTGACCCCCTGGAATGCCGGCCCGAAGCTCGGACGTGCGACCTCGATCGCCTCGGTCCCGAGGCGCAGCGCTTCCTCGAGGTCGCCCTCCGCCCGCCGAAGCAGAGCGAGGGAGCTGAGGCCGATGCCGCGGTCCTGGACGTCCCCGCTCCGCTCGAGGTCGTCGTAGAGCGACCGAAGGCGCCGCGCCTCGTCGAGCTCGCCGCGGTGGAGGCGGATCTCGAGGACGGATGTGAGCAGGCTCAGCGTCACCGTGTCGCGTAGGCGGTCCTCCGGGATCACGGCCGCCAGCTCGAACACCTCGTCCCAGCGGCCGAGCATGTAGAGCGGGTACGTCTGCTCGGCGAGCGTCCCCCACTCGCCCGGCCTCGACCCGCGACGGCGCGCGATCGCGAGCGCATCGTCCAGGTAGCCAAGCGCGTCGTCGTAGCGATCGGCTGCGAATGCGCGATCGGAGAGCGAGAAGTACGCGACGTTCGCAGCCTCCGAGACGTCGTGCTCGAGGGCGAGGGCAAGCGACTGCTTGAGGAACGCGATCGTCTCCTGTGGCCGCTGCGCGCCCGAGGCGAGGACCGAGCGCGTCACGAATCCCCAGGCGATCGTCTCGGCGAGGTTTCGCGGCTCGGCGATGCCCAGCGCGAGATCGACGTACTTGCGCGCCTCCTCGTTCTCGCCCGAGAACGTCAGCAGCGCCCCACGCATCCAGGCCGCCTCGGCAAGCAGCTCGTCCTCGAGGCCCGCGAGCACGTCGAACGCCGGCTCGACCCGCGCGAGCGCCTCCTGCACCCGGCCACGATGGCGCTCGAGTCCCGCGATCCGCACCTGTGCGTGCGCCGCCGCCCGCGTGTCGCCGGTTGCCTGGTACAGACTGCTCGCCTCTTCGAGCAGTCGCGTCGCGGCCTCGAAGTCGGCCGAGCGGTTTCCGATCCACCCGGCCCGCGCGCACAGCTCGGCCCGCGTCCGCTGATCGTCCGTCAGCTGGACCGCCTCACTCAGGTAGCGCATCGCCTCGCCGGCCGCACCGAGGGAGTCCGCGCGGTCGCCTGCGCGCACGAGCGCGTCACGTGCCTTCGCCTTGACGCCTGCCGCGTCGTCCGCGTCCGGGGCCGCATCGTGCGCGGCGCGATAGTGGGCGGCGATGACCTCGGCGAACTCGTGCTCGCCGGGGAGCGCGCCCTCGACGTACTCGGCCGCCGCGAGGTGCCGGGCGCGCCGCTCGTGCCGGGAGAGCGTCTCGTACGCGACGTGGCGCACGAGGTCCTGGAGGAAGCCGTATTGCCCGTGCTCGGGCGAGCGAGGGTCGGACTGGAGCCCGAGGATCTCCTTGCGCACGAGCGTCTGCAGCAGCGCGTCCGGCCGCTCGGTGCCGGAGATGGCCGCAAGCCCCTCGGCCGTAAAGGTCTTCCCCAGCACGGACGCGTCCTGGAGCAGACGGCGCTCCTCGGGCGCGAGCGCATCGAGGCGGGCCGCGATCAGCGCATGCAGCGTCTCCGGGACGTCGAGCGACTCGATGGGACCGACGGGGCGGTAGATGTCGCCCTCCTGTACGAGGGCGCCGCGGTCGATGAGCATCCGCACCGTCTCGACCGCGTAGAGCGGCACCCCCTCGGCTCGCGCGAGCACCTGCGCGCGGATCTCCTCGGGCAGCCCCGGCACGAGCCCCGTCAGCAGCTCCTCCATCGCCTCCTCGCCGAGCGGCTCGAGGTACATCGAGCTGAAGTGGCGGTGTCCGGCGCCCCACCCCGGCCTGCGCTCGGCCAGCTCCGGCCGCGCGAGCGTGAGCACGAAGATCGGGTGCCCGCGCGACCATTCGATCAGGTACTCGATGAAGTCGAGCAGGCTCGCATCCGCCCACTGCAGATCCTCGAAGGCGAGAACGGTCGGGTATGTCTCCGCGAGGCGCTCGAAGAAGAGGCGCCACGCGGCGAAGAGGTCCTGCTGGTCGCCGGGCTTCTGATCGCCGAGCGCGAGCAGCTGTGCGAGCCGAGGCTCGACGAACGCGCGATCTTCCGGGTCGGGCAGATGCTCCTCGACCGCCGCGTGCAGCTTGGCCGTCGCCGAGGCGTCGTCCTCGTCCTCGGCGATCAGGCAGCGCATGCGGATCATGTCGGCGAGCGCCCAATAGGTGACCCCGTCGCCGTAGGCGAGACAGCGGCCACGGTGCCAGTAGATCGTGTCGGCGAGCCCGTCGAAGTACTTGTAGAACTCCCAGCCCAGCCGCGACTTGCCGATGCCGGCGATGCCGGTAACGGAGACCAGATGCGGCTTCTTCTCGTCGGCGCACGCGTGGAAGAGCTCCTTCAGCTGGCGCAGCTCTCGTTCGCGGCCGACGAACGGCGCCTCGAGGCCCACCGACTTGAGCGCGCCCTGTCGCCCGGAGACGACGCGGCTCGCGCGCCAGAGCTGCACCGGCTCGGCCTTGCCCTTCAGCTCGTGCGAGCCGGCGTCGGCGTACGCAATGGCCGCCTCGCTCGCGCGGCGGGTCGCCTCTCCGACAAGCACCGTTCCCGGGTCGGCGGCAGACTGGATCCGCGACGCGGTGTTGACGAGGTCACCCGCAACCATCCCCTCGCCCTCCGCGCCCAGCGTGACGGCGGCCTCGCCGGTCAGTACGCCGGCGCGCGCTGCGAGCCCCGGCGCGCCGAACTCGTCGCCGAGCGCTGCGACGGCGACGACGAGGTCGAGGCCCGCCCGCACGGCGCGCTCCGCGTCGTCCTCGGTCGCGACAGGCGTGCCCCAGACGGCCATGACGGCATCGCCGATGAACTTCTCGACCGTGCCGCCGTAGCGGCCGATCAGGCTGCGGCAGGTGTCGAAGTAGCGCGAGAGGAGCTCGCGCACCTCCTCGGCGTCGCGGGACTCGGACAGCGTCGTGAAGCCGACGAGGTCGGCGAAGAGCACGGAGACGAGACGGCGTTCCGCCGTCGGCTTGGCCACTGCCGACGGCACCGGCGCAGCGGCGTCGAGCGGCGACCCGCACTCGCCGCAGAAACGCATGCCAGGGTCATTGGCGGCGCCGCATGCGGCACACGCGAGCGCGAGCGGCTGCCCGCAGCCGCCGCAGAACTTACGGCCGGCGCTGTTCTCGGTCCCACATGCCGGGCAGGTGATCACACCCCTGGGGACGTTACTCCCGCCCGGCGCGGGCGCGTGAGTGCGGCGGTCGCCACCGACTAAGCTTTCGTCGTGGCGCTCGACACGCAGGCCGCTCCGGACCGCACCGCGCCCGAGCCCGGGCAGCTCCGGACGATCGGCCGCCTCTGGCGCGACGCCATCGCCACGAAGCGGGACACGCCGGCGTACATGGTCGAGCGCGCGGACGGCTGGCAGCCCATTTCGTGGGCCGAGGCCGAGACCGCCGTCGACGAGGTCGCGAACGGCCTGCTCGAGCTGGGAGTCAAGAAGGGCGACGCGTTCGCGATCGTCGCGCGGACGACCTACGAGTGGGTCGTCTTCGACTTCGCGCTCGGGCTCATCGGCGCGATCGGGGCCGCGGTCTACCCGTCGAGCTCGACGCATGACGCGGTCTACATCGTCGAGCACGCGGAGTCGGTCGGCGCCTTCTGCGAGGACGAGGAGCAGCTCGCGAAGCTCGCGAGCCTCCCGCTCAAGCACCGGCTCACGTTCGCCGACTTCGACGCGCTGCGCGAGCGCGGCCGGAGATTCGCGGGCAAGAACCCGGGCGCGCTGGCCGCCGGCGAGGCCGCGGTCGGCGAGGACGACCTCTTCACCTACATCTACACCTCCGGCACGACTGGCCCGCCCAAGGGCTGCATGATCCGGCACCGCAACTACTACGACATGTGCCGCAGCTCTGCCGAGGCCGGCAGCTTCATGACCGGCGACACGCTGCTCCTGTTCCTGCCGCTCGCGCACAACTTTGGCCGGCTCGCGCACCTGCTCGGCCCGCACATGGGCTACACGATCGCCTTCTGCCCGGACCCGCTGCGCGTCGTCGAGACGCTGCCCAGCGTCCGCCCGACCGTCTTTCCGAGCGTCCCGCGCGTGTACGAGAAGGTGCACACGGCCGTGCAGGCGAAGTTCGCGGAGGCGACGGGTGCCCGCGCCCGCCTGATCGACTGGGCCCTCGACGTCGGCCGCCAGGTCAGCGTCCTCAGGCAGCAGGGCCGGGCGGTGCCGCGGGGCCTCGCGGTCAAGCACCGGATCGCCGACCGGCTGGTCTTCGCCAAGGTGAAGGCCAGCCTCGGTGGGAGGCTCCGCGTGGCGATCTCCGGCGGCGCGCCGCTGTCGCGGGAGGTCGCGGAGTTCTTCCACATGCTCGACATCCTCATCCTCGAGGGCTACGGCCTCACCGAGTGCACGACCGGCGCGACCGTCAACCGCCCCGACCGGTTCCGCTTCGGCACCGTCGGGCCGGCGATGCCCCGCGTCGAGCTCCGCCTCGCCGAGGACGGCGAGCTGCTCATCTCGAGCCCGACGGTCTTCGCCGGCTACCTGAAGGACGAAGAGGCCACAGGGGCGATCCTCGGCGACGACGGCTGGCTCCACACGGGCGACGTGGCGACGATCGACGAGGATGGCTTCGTGAAGATCACCGACCGCAAGAAGGACATCCTCATCACCGCCGGCGGGAAGAACGTGGCGCCGCAGGACCTCGAGAACGCGCTCAAGGCGTCACGCTTCATCTCGCACGCGATCGTGGTCGGCGACCGGCGTCCGTACATCGCCGCGCTGATCACGCTCGACGAGCCCGAGGTCGCGGCCTGGGCGGCGGAGCAGGGGCTCGACGCCGACGCGTCGACGTTCGCGACGAGCGACCGGGTGCGCGGGCTCGTCCAGGATGCGGTCGACGCCGCGAACGACGGCCGTTCCACGTTCGGCCAGGTCCGCCGCTTCGCCATCCTGCCCCGCGACTTCACCGCGGACGAGGACGAGATCACGCCGACGCTGAAGCTGAAGCGCAACGTCTGCGAGGAGCACTTCGCGGGCGACATCGAGCGCCTGTACGAGTCCGCGTAACCGCGGCCGGCGCGCGAACTTTCACCGAACCGGCACACCCGCGGTACAGCTTGGCCGGTAGCGTCGTCGCCGAGGGCGGCGGGACACGGCTTCCCCACCCTGGGTGGGGGTATGGGATGGCGGTTCCGCGGAACCGCGCTGTCCGGCTAGAGACGCCGCGCGCCGACGTATGTCGACGCGTACCAGCCGGTGATGCTGGAGATCTTGACCACGTCGCCGGTGTGCGGTGCGTGGATGAACTCGTCGTTGCCGATGTAGAGACCCACGTGGCCGAGCCCGTCGAAGAAGACGAGGTCGCCGGGCTCGAGCTCGTCACGCCCGACCGGCGAGCCCGCTGTACTGCGCGACCGTGTAGTGGGGCAGCGAGACGCCCATCTGCCCGTAGACGTACATCGTGAAGCCGGAGCAGTCGAAGCCGGACGGCGAGGCGCCGCCGTACACGTACGGGACACCGAGGTACTGCATCGCGATGCCGACGACGCCGCCGTAGCGCGACGGCGGGGCCGACGTGATGATGTCGGTCGTTGTTGATGTTGTGTCCGTCGTGGCTGTGGTGTCCGTGCTCGCCACGGTGACCGGGCTCGGCACGATCTGCACGGCGGCCTCCTGCTGGGCGCGCAGCCGCGCCTCGGCCTCGCGCTTCAGGATCGCCTGCTGCCTTGCCTCGGCCGCGTACATCTGCTGAATCTGGCCCTGGATCGTCGAAAGCATCTGCTTGCGCTCGCTGATCCGGGACTCGATCGAGGACTTCTCGGCCGCGCGCTCGGCGACCAGCTGCTTCTGCTCCGCGTTCGCCTTCTTCAGCGCCCGCCCGTGCTTCTGCACCGCGGCCCGGTAGCGCGCGACGCGCTTCATCACCGTCGTGTCCTGGTCTTGGACCCGGTTCTGGGTGTCGACGCCGTCGATCGCGTCGCTCAACGATGTCGAGCCGAGGACGACGTCGAGCGTCGATGCCTGCGCGGGGCTCTTGTACAGCGCGACCACCCGATCCTGCAGGATCGCTTGCGCCTTGCGCAGCTCCGTCTTGGCGAACTTGTACTGCCGGCGGTTCGACTGCAGGTCGCCCTTGATCTGCGCGAGGCGGCTATTTGCGAGGTTGTACGCGTCGATCGCGTGCGACAAGTTCGAGTCGAGCTGCTGCACCTGATTGAGCACCTCGCTCGCCTGCTGCTTCTTGAACACGATCGAGGCAGGCTCTGCCGACGCCGCCTGGGCGGCGTAACAGAACACTGCGAGCACTGCTACGCCGAGGCCGACGCCGCACTTCACTCGCTGTGTGACCCGATGTCGCGACGCCAAAACCGACGACGCGTGGAGGGGCACCACCGTCACGAAGGGCTGACCCTAGCAATGTGTCCGGACACACGCAATTGGCTACCGCCAGCCAAAAGTGCCGATCTGCACGTGTTACGAGCGGTGTCTGGCCAGGCGACACTAAGTTGGCCGATCCGGCAACGGGCCAACCTGTTACCGTCCCGCGCCTGATCAGGCACGCCCGTCGCAGCGCTGTGGTGGCGATCGTGGTCGCCGCGGCGACCCTCGCGCTCACCGCCGAGGCCGCCCCGCCGCCACCCACGGCGAAGGAGCGGATCCTCGCAACGCTTGCGTCCCTGCAGGCCCGCGACGCCGCGCTCCAGCAGCAGGCCGCGTCGGCGGCCGTCCTGCTGCGCGTTGCCCGCCGGTCGCTCGGAATCGCCCAGCGCAATCTCGCGCGCCGCGTCCGCGATCTCTACATCGAGGGCGACACGCCGCCGCTCGAGGTGTTGCTCGGCGCCACGTCGCTGGGCGACGCGATCACCTCGCTCGACGAGTTGCGGCGGGTTGCCGACCAGGATCGCGCGTGGATCCGCCAGTGCCGTGGGCTGCGCCGCACCATCGACCGCCTCTCGGTCACGATCGCCGCCCGCCGACGAGCGCTCGCCATCCTGCGCGCCTCCACCGACGCGGCCGCGGTCGGTCTCGACCGGACGACGGGGCCTGTTGACGTCCTCCTTCGCCACCTCGCCGTACGGTCGACGCCCGCGCCGCTCGTCCCCGGCACGCTCACGGTCGTCGCCACCGCCTACGTGATCCGCGGGGCGACCGCCACCGGGACGCAGACCGGGCGCGGCACCGTCGCCGTCGACCCTGCGGTCGTGGCGCTCGGTGCGCACCTGATCATCCCGGGCTACGGCGCTGCTGTCGCCTCGGATACCGGCGGCGCGATTCGCGGCAACCGCATCGACGTCTGGTTCCCGACGGTTGAAGAAGCTCGGTCCTGGGGAACACGCACCGTGACGATCACCATCCAACGGGGGTGAGAACACGGCATGCTGCAGGCGGCGCCGGCGGACATACCAGCGGTGAACGGACGCGCACGCGGGCCGACGGTGCTGCTCGTCGACGACCACGATCTCTTTCGCACCGGGCTGCGCACCCTGCTCGATGAGCAGGGCATCGACATCGTCGCCGAGGCGTCCGACGGCGCCGCGGCCGTCGCCCGGGTGCGCGAGCACTCGCCCGATGTGGTGCTCATGGACATCAACATGCCGGTCATGAACGGCGTCGAGGCGACGCGCGAGATCACCCGGCTTGCCCCGCTCAGCCGCGTCGTCGTGCTGACGATCTCCGACGACGACGGCGACGTCATCGACGCCGTCCTCGCCGGCGCCGTGGGCTACCTGCTGAAGGACGCGTCGGTCGACGAGCTGCTACGCGGCATCCAGGCGGCTGCGGCCGGTGACTCCCTCATGTCGCCGACCATTGCCTCCAAGGTGATCCAGCGCGTCCGGTCGGCGAGCCCCGGGGACACCGGCCGCCCGCGCGCCGAGCTCTCGGAGCGCGAGCTCGACGTCCTCCGGCTGGTTGCGAACGGCAAGGACAACGCGCATATCGCCCGTGAGCTGCACATCAGCCCCAAGACGGTCAAGAACCACATCTCGAACATCCTCATGAAGCTCGGGATCGAGAACCGCATCCAGGCCGCCGTGTATGCGGTTCGCACGGGCCTCGTCTAGGGAGTACCGGCCGCTAGGGGCTAGGCCGACCGCAGCCGCGTCCGCAGCAGCAGCAGCGCCTCACGCAGCCGGGTCAGCTCGCCGTCGGTGTGCGTCCGCCGCCGTACCAGCTCGGCCAGCTCCGAGACGCGCGAGCTCGCGCCCTCGCCGACCACCCCCGCCGCCAGCGCCGTGATGCGCCGGTCGAGCCGCAGCCGCTCGGCCTCGAGCGAGAGCGCCTGCGCGTAGCCGAGCGTCAGGGCCTCCTCGATAGCCTCGCGGTCGCCCGGCTCGGCCGCGAGCTCCTCGACCGTGCCGATCAGCGCGTCCGTGTTTGCGGCCATCGACCGATTATCCGACGTCGCCCGCGCCGGGGCATGGGCCGTCCGGCCCATCTTGCTGATCGACCAGTCCCGGTTGACGTCGGCCGACGCGACCCCAACAATCTGCCGCCGTGCGTCGCTTCGCCCGCATCGCGCTTGCCGCTGCCTGCCTGGCCGGCATCGTCGTGCCCGCCTCACCGGCAGGCCAGGCCGACGTCGCCACCCGTCTGGCAAAGGCGCTCGCCGTCCCCCACGCCGGCGTGACGGCCGCGCTCGCGGTCGATCTCGGGAACGGCGACGTTCTGTTCCACCGCCGCGCCCAGCTCGGGCTCGTTCCGGCCTCCAACGAGAAGCTGGCAGTCACCTACACGGCGCTCGCGGTGCTGGGGCCGAGCTACCGCATCGACACCACCGTGTACGGCGAGGGCGAGCTCATCGACGGCGTCTGGCACGGCGACCTCGTGCTCAAGGGCTTCGGCGACCCGACCCTGACGCGCGGCGACCTGCGCCGCCTCGTCGCGCAGCTGCGCGACGGCGGCGTACGACGGGTAACCGGCCGCGTGCTCGGCGACGAGAGCTTCTTCGACGCGATGCGCGTCGGCCCGCTCTGGAAGAGCAGCTTCTACATCAGCGAGTCGCCGCCGCTCTCGGCCCTCACCGTCGACCGCGCCAGCTACCGGGGGTTCGTCAGCGCAGAGCCGGCGCTCGCCGGGGCGAGCGCATTCCGCGATCTGCTGCTCAGGGCAGGCATCCGCGTGGCCGGACCGGCCGGCACAGGGCGCGCCGACGGCGCCGCCTTCCCGCTCGGCACCGTGCGCTCGGTGCCGATGTCCGTGCTCGTCCGCTGGATGAACCGCGAGAGCGACAACTTCATGGCCGAGCTCCTGCTCAAGCAGCTCGGCGCGGTCGAGAACCAGCAGGGCACGACGGCGCGCGGCACCGCGGTCGTGCGGCGCACGCTGGCCGCCGTCGGCGTGCCGCTGGCAGGTGTCCGGCTCGTCGACGGCAGCGGCCTCTCGCCGTCACGACCGCCTGACCGCCGGCGCGCTCGTCGGCATCCTCGAGGCGGCCTGGAAGGATCCAGGCATCCGCAAGCCGTTCGTGGCCAGCCTGCCGGTCGCGGGGATCACGGGGACGCTCTCCGACCGGCTGCGCACCCCGCCGGCGCGCGGACACGTGATCGCGAAGACCGGCACCACCAACACCGCCTCGACGCTCGCGGGCTACGTGCGCTCGCGCTTCGCGTTCGCGGTTATGAACAACGGCCGGCCCGTGAACACGGACTCGGCGCGGCGCGCCCAGGACCGCTTCGCGGCGGTTCTAGCCGCCGAGTAGCGCCTTTAGCTCGTCCTCGCTGAGCACGGGCGTCCCGTGCTTCTCCGCCCCGCGCACCTTCGACGCGCCCGGCTCCTCGCCGGCGATCAGCCCCGTCGTCTTCTTCGACACGGAATTGCCGACCTTCGCCCCGAGCGCCTCGAGCGCGGCACTGGCCTCCTCGCGCGTCAGCGACTCGAGGGTGCCCGTGATCACGTACGTGCTCCCGGTCAGGCGTCCCTCCGGCGCGGGTTCCTCCTCCTGCATCCAGCAGCGGCCAGAGCTCGCGCCACGAGCGCCTTGTTGGCATCGTCCGCGAACCACTCGACGATCGCCTCGGCGCGCTCGGGCCCGATGCCCGCGCAGGCCATGATCTCCTCCTGGGAGGCGGCCGCCAGACGGTCGATCGTGCCGAAATGGCGCGCCAGCGCCTGCCCGGTGACCCAGCCGACGTCGGGGATATCGAGCCCGAACAGCACGCGGCCGAGCGGCAGCGTGCGCGAGGCCGCGATCGCGGCGACCACGTTCGAGGCGCTCGTCTCCTGGAAGCCGTCCAGCTCGAGCAGCTGCTCCTTCGTCAAGCGGTAGAGGTCGGGCAGCGACCGCAGGAGGCCGAGCTCCCAGAGCCGCCCGACGCGCTGCTCGCCGACGCCCTCGATGTCCGCCGCGGCCATCACCCAGTTGTTGAGCGTCTCGAGCCCGCGCGACGGACAGGCGCGGTTCGGGCAGCGGTGCATCGCCTCGCCCTCGGGCTTGACCACCTCGGCGCCGCACAGCGGGCACGTCTTCGGCATCCGGAACGGCTCGTCCCCGGCTCGTGCGGGCGGCCGGGCCGACGACCTGCGGGATCACGTCGCCCGCGCGCTGGACGATGACGGTGTCGCCCTCGCGGATGTCCTTGCGGTTGATGTCCTCCTCGTTGTGAAGCGTCGCGCGGCGAGACCGTCACGCCGCCGACCTCGACCGGCTCGAGCATCGCCCAGGGATTGAGCGCGCCCGTCCGGCCGACGCGAATGGCGATCTTGTTCAGCGCGTCTGCGCCGTCATCGGCGCCCACTTGTACGCCCGTGCCCAGCGCGGCCGCCCGTGCAGCGCGCCGAGGCGCTCCTGCTGGTCGACCGAGTCGACCTTGATCACGATGCCGTCTATCTCGTAGTCGAGCTCGATGCGCCGCGTCTCCCACTCGGCGCAGCGCCGCGCCACCTCCTCGATCGTCTCCAGCCGCTCGGCGAAGGGGTTGGTGCGGAAGCCGTGGGCGCGCAGCCACTCGAGCGTGTCCGACTGCGTCGCGAAATCGAGACCCTCGCGGGCGCCGGTGCCGTAGACCCACACCGCGAGCGGCCTATCGGCCGTGATGGCCGAGTTCTTCTGCCGTAGGGAGCCGGCGGCCGCGTTGCGCGGGTTCGGGGCCAGCTTCTGATTCGTGCCGGCGAGGCGCTCGTTCAGCGCGCGGAAGCCGGACAGCGGCAGGTAGACCTCGCCGCGCACCTCGAGCAGGGTTGGCGCGCCGTCGCCGCGCATGCGCAGCGGCACCGACTTGATCGTGCGCAGGTTGACCGTGACGTCCTCGCCCTGGACGCCGTCACCACGCGTCGCCCCGCGCGTCAGCACGCCGTCCTCGTACGTGAGATTGATCGCGAGGCCGTCGATCTTCGGCTCGATCACGTACGCGACCGGCTCGTCGGTCGCCAGTCGCTTGCGGACGTCCTCCGCGAACCTGGCGAGCTGCTCGGGGGTCGTCACCTTTTCCAGCGACCCCATGGGCGCGACGTGCGTGACCTTCGTGAAACGCCCCGTCGGCGGCGCGCCGACGCGCTGGGTCGGCGAGGTCGGCAGCCGCAGCTCCGGGTTGGCGTCCTCGAGCGCGAGGAGCTCGTCGTAGAGGCGGTCGTACTCGGCGTCCGAGATCTCCGGGTCGTCGAGGACGTGGTAGCGGTAGAGGTGGTGGTCGAGCTGCTCGCGCAGCTCCTCGGCCCGCTCGGCCGGCGCGACCGCCCTAGACGACGCCAAGGAGCTCCTCCGGACGATCGATGAGCGCGTCCGGCCGCTCCGGCTCGAGCCGGTCGCGGCCGTGGATGCCGCCCCAGGTGACGCCGATCGCGCCCATTCCGGCCGCCTTCGCCGCCTGCAGGTCGAACGGCGAGTCGCCGACGTACGCCGCCGTCCCGGCGTCCGCGCCGAGCTGCTCGAGGGCGAGCTCCAGCCCCGCGGGATGCGGCTTGTGCTCGGTGACGTCGTCGACCGTTGACCACGACCGTGAAGTACTTGCCGAGCGGCAGCAGCTCGAAGGTGAGGTCGACGGTGATGCGGCTCTTGACCGTGACGACCCCCAGCCTCCGGCCGCTGTCGCGCAGCCGCTCGAGCACGGGCTCGATGCCCGGGAAGAGGCGGATGTCGCGTGTACAGCTCGTGTTGTGCGCGCGGTAGGCGGCGATCAGGTCGTCGACGCCGGTCGTCGTCGAAGGCGGGCATCTGCGCCTGAGGCCGTGGCCCGCCGACGCTGCGCCATGCACGTCGTCCTCGGTCGCGGCGCCCGAGCACGGTCTGGGTCGCGTGGTGGTAGGACGCGAGGATGGTCGAGCCGGAGTCGATGAGCGTGCCGTCGAGGTCGAAGAGGACGGTCTGGTAGCGCCACGGCCATCAGACCGTCGTTAGTACCCGACGCGCCGTCAGTCGAGCCCCACGGCGGCGCGGTGGTGCCGCCCTCGGCCCGCGGGCGCCCTCGAGGAGCCGCGATCTCCCCGGCTCCGCTCGATCATCGTCCCGACGAGCGTCCGACCATGTGCCGCAGGAAGCTGCCGGCGGTGATCTCGAAGTCGAGCGCGTGCCGCCGCACGTGCCAGACGGCCGTCTCAACGGTCTCGCATGAACACCCGGTGCTGGGTCTGGGTGGGCGTGAAGGCCCGGAAGTCGTGCTCGCCGAGCAGCAGCGCCGCCGACTCGGCCAGCTCGCCCTCGTCGACCGGCCGAGGCACCCACCAGCTGCGCCCCGTTCGAACGGCGACAGGCTCCGCCGCCGCCAGATGCGGTAGCGGTACGTACGGGCCCGGGCCGAGTGGCGGGCGTGGAAATCCCCGCAGCCTCCGCAGCGCCACCGCCACGTCGTCCGGGAGCATCGTGTTCAGCGCATCGGCAGCGGCTCCGGCGGCGGCCCGCCCTCGGACGTCCAGGTCGCCACCTTGCCCGACCGCGTGGACGCCTGTATCGGTCCGGCCGGCGACGGCGAGGTTCCGCCCCCGCCGAAGACCCGCTGTCGAGCGCCTCGCGGAGCCCGCCCTCGACCGTGCGGAGCCCGGGCTGAACGGCCCAGCCGGAGAAGTCCGTACCGTCGTACTCGAGCTCGAGGCGGAAGCCTCACGTGCCGGCCTAGGGAGGGCTTGACGGAACGGCGTCTGAGTCGCAGGGCCGCGCTGCTCGTCCCGAGGCGTCGTCCTCGGTCGCGCCCGTATAACAACGCATGCGGACGCTCCTGCGTCCTAGCCTCGGAACGACCATCGCACCCCTGCGACGAGCGACCTTCCGTCAAACCCTCCTACCCGGCGGCTGCGGTTTCCTGCTGCTCCTGGCGCCGTCGCCGTAGCAACCGACGCCGCTGCTTCTCCTCGCCGGCCCCTGCGGCGAGTAGTCGACCAGCTCGAGGTAGACCATCTGCGCCGCGTCGCCCTGCCGCGGGCCGAGCTTGACGATGCGCGAGTAGCCGCCCGGCCGGTCCGCGAAGCGCGGCGCGACGTCGGCGAACAGCTTGTGCACGACGTCTCTGCGAGCGCAGGAACGCGAGCGCCGCCGCCGCGCGTGGAGGTCGCCGCGCCGGCCGAGCGTGATCATCTGCTCGGCGATCGGGCGCACCTCCTTCGCCTTCGCGACGGTGGTCTGGATCCGGCCGTGCTCGATCAGCGCGCCCGTCAGATTCGCGTACAGCGCCTTGCGGTGCGCGGAGTCGCGGCCGAGCTTCCTGCCTGCGCGGTGGTGGCGCATCTCACTACTCGTCGACCCGCGGAGGGTGAGCCCGTGCGCCGCGAGGGTCTCCTTGACCTCCTCGATCGACTTCTTGCCGAAGTTCGGGATCGCGGCGAGCTCGTTCTCGGTCTTCCTGACCAGGTCGCCGATCGTCTCGATGCCGACGCGCTTGAGGCAGTTGTACGAGCGGACTCCCAGCTCGAGCTCCTCGATCG
>CAWCYR010000007.1:0-17026 GCA_963799895.1 uncultured Thermoleophilia bacterium | reverse complement strand
CTTGTCCGAAAAGCCCGGGCGCCGCGTTCCGCCCGCCGCTGGCGATAGCGTCCATCGTAGGCTCGGCGTAGCCGGCCACGCCGAGCTCGCGCAGACGAAGCCGTCTGCACCGAGCGCGGCTGCGACCTCGTACCCGACCGGCGCGCCCGCGGGCGGCGCGAGCACGACCACGTCGTCGCGTCCGGCGTAAAGATGCAGCCCGATCCTTCACGCTTTCGGCTGGCACGCGTCCGCCGACGCTAGCCGCCTCCTTCCCGGGAACGCCGCCGACACCAGGGCCCGCGGGCCCCTCCGAGTCACGGTTCTCCGGCCGTTTCGCAGGGGAGGAAGACGCGACCCGCGACAAGGAGGCACCATGCCCGTACCGCTTGCCATCGCCCTCCCCGAGCCCGCGCGCGAGACAGTCGAGCGCAACTGGAAGTGGATCGTCGCCAGCGGTGTGCTCGCCATTGTGCTCGGCTCCGTCGCCATCCTCGTGCCACCGATAGCCTCGGTCACGACGTCCATCCTGATCGGCTGGCTCCTGATCTTCGCCGCAGCCTTCGTGTCGGCGAGCGCATTCCAGGAGCGGCGGTTTTGGCCGATCCTCGTTCGCATCCTGCTCGCGGCGCTTTACCTGGTCGCCGGCGTCTTCCTGCTCGTCGCGCCGCTCACCGGGACGATCACGCTGACCTTCGTACTCGTCGCGTGGCTGTGGGTCGACGGCGCCTTCCGCATCGTCGGCGCGATCATGCAACGCGACGCGCCCGGGCGCGGCTGGCTCACCGCAGGCGGCGTGCTCTCCATCCTGCTGGGGATCTTGGTCTGGGTGGACTTCCCGAGCTCCGCCGCATGGGCGATCGGGCTGCTGGTCGGGATCAACCTGCTCTTCTGGGGAATCAACCTGATCGTGCTCGGCTTCGCAGGCCGCGAGCTCGCCGAGGGGCACGTGATACGGCTCGAGCCGCGGCACGCATGACGGCTGAGCCCCGCCCCCTCGTGGCCGCCGCTGCTGAACGCGTTCCGGCGGGGGTAACACGTGGACCCGGCAGGGTTTTCAAGCGCTGCGTGAGTCAGAACCTGTTTACTTTGCGGAACCTGCACCACCCTTGCCATGCCTGCGCCAACGGCTACCCCGGGGCTCGTAGACCGCTACGTGGAGCTGGAGGCGCTCGATGGGCTGGTCGAGGCGACGCGCGCAGGATCGAGCGGCGTCCTGGTGCTGCGCGGAGAGTCCGGCATCGGCAAGACGGCGCTGCTCGACGAGGCGGCCAGGCGCGGCGCGGATCTGCGTGTCCTGCGGGTGCAGGGCGTCCGGTCGGAGGTCTCGCTGTCCTATGGGTCGCTCCACCAGCTGCTCGGGCCGCTGCTCGACCGGATCGACGGGCTGCCCGCGCCCCAGAGCGAGGCGCTCGGGTCGGCGTTCGGACGCGTGAGCCGTTCGCCGTCGAGCGCCTTCCTCGTCGGACTGGGTGCGCTGACCTTGCTCTCGGACGCCGCAGAGCGTCGGCCCATTCTGTGCCTCGTCGACGACGCCGACGACGTCGACGACGCCACCGCGCAGGTGCTCGGCTTCACGGCCCGGCGCCTGGGCCACGAGTCGGTGCTCATGCTGCTCGCAATCGAGGATGGTGCGGTCGCCTCCCCGTTCGCGGACCTGCGCACGCTCGAGCTCGAGGGGCTCTCGCGGCAGTCCTCCCGCGAGCTGCTCGACGGCGCGCTGGGCTCGGGGCTCGACCTCGGTGTGCGCGAGCGGCTGGCAGGGGAGCTCGCGGGCAACCCCCTCGCTCTGCTCGAGGTCGCACGCGAGCTGACGCCGGCGCAGGTACGCGGCCGGACGCCGCTCCCGGAGACGCTCCCGCGCAGCGAGCGGCTCGAGACGAGTCTCCTGCGTCAGGTCCGCGAGCTGCCTGTTCACTCGCAGCGGCTCCTCCTGGTCGTCGCCGCCGAGCGAAGCGGCGATCCGGACCTGCTGTGGCGCGCCGCCGGCCGCCTGGGGATCGACCGGGCCGCGCTCGCGCCGGCCGAGCCCGTCCTGCGCACGGGGACGCAACTCACGTTTCGCCACACGCTCGTGCGCGCCGCCGTGTACGCGTCGGCCTCCGAGGAGGCGCGCCGCGAGACCCACCTTGCGCTCGCCGCGTCGATGGATCCCGTGCTCGACCGTGAGCGCACAGCCTGGCACCGCGCCGCCGCGGCGAGCGAGCCCGACGAGGCGCTCGCGGCCGAGCTGGAGTGGTCGTCCGAGGCCGCGCGGGAGAAAGGCGGCTTTGCGACGGCAGGGGCGTTCCTCGAGCTGGCCGCGCGGGTTACGCCCGAAGCCGGCGCGCGCGCGGGGCGCGCGCTCGACGCGGCGGAGGCGCACCTGACGGCGGGCAGCACCGGCAAGGCCGCGTCGGTGTTCAGCCAGGTCTCGATCGACGAGCTCGACGCGCCGCACCTCGCGCGTGCGGCTGCCGTCGGAGCGCGCCTGGGCACGGCCCAGGGGGACGCCTATGACTCACGCCTTCTGCTCGATGCTGCGCGGGCACTGGAGCCGGTCGATGCTGCCCGGGCGCGCTCGACCTACCTGCAGGCCGTCATGCTCGCGCTGTTTGCGGGTCGGCTCGGCACGCGGGACGGCCTCCGCCGCGCCGCGCAAGCCGCTCGAAGAGCGCCGCCGGCACCTGCCGAGGAGACGGCGGAGGATCTGCTCCTCGATGGCTTCGGGCTACTCCTCACGACTGGCCACGCCAAGGCCGCGCCGGTCCTGCGGCGCGGCGTGGACCTGGCCATTCGCAGCGGCACCGCCCCGGCGTTCGCTTCCGCGTACCAGGCCGCGTTCGAGCTCTGGGACGACGAGGCTCTCCGGGTGCTTTCCAGGAGCCGGGTGCAGCAGTCCCGCGCCAGCGGCGCTCTTCCCGAGCTGGCGAACGCGCTGAGCCAGCACGGCGCGTACGAGCTGCTCCTCGGCCGCTTCGACGCAGCGGAGGCGTGTTTCGCGGAATCCGAGGAGTTGTCGAGCGCGATCGAAAGCTCGGGCCTGCTCGCCGAAAGCCGGATCGGCGCATTGATCCTGGCGGCTTGGCAAGGGGACGAAACGCATACACGCGAGCTGGTGCACGTCTGCACGAGCGCCGGAACAGCTCGAGGACTCGGCGCGTTTGTCGGCTTCGCACGCTACGCCCTGGCCGTGCTGGAGCTCGGACTCGGAAACTACGAGGCGGCGCTCGCGGCCGCGCAGGACGCGTGCCTCGACCCCGTGCTTTTGACCAGGACGCTTCCGGAGGTCGCCGAGGCCGCAGCGCGGGCAGGCGAGCACAACGCCGGCACCGAGGCCGTTCGCCTGCTCGGCAAGAGCACGGGCGCGAGCCGTACCGAGTGGGGTCTCGGCGTGCTCGCACGCTCGCAGGCCCTCGTCGCGCCGCACGCTGAAGCAGAGCCGCTCTACCTGGAGGCGATCGACCACCTCAAGCGGTGCCGAGCCACGACGCAGCTGGCGCGGACGCAGCTCGTCTATGGAGAGTGGCTCCGCCGGCGGCAGCGGCGGCGGGACGCACGCGAGCAGCTGCGGACAGCCCACGAGCTGCTCGACTGGATGGGCGCTGCGGGCTTCGCGCACCGGGCGGAGACCGAGCTCGTTGCGACTGGCGAACGCGCCCGGCGCCGACGGCCGGAAACGGCCCTGGCGCTGACGCCCCAGGAGCGGCGAATCGCGCAGCTCGTCAGCGAGGGCGCGACGAATGCCGAGGTCGCGGCGCAGCTCTACCTGAGCGTCCGCACGGTCGAGTACCACCTCGGCAAGGTCTTCAAGAAGCTCGGCGTCACCTCGCGGACGGAGCTGGCGCACACGCTGCTCCTGGCAACGCCGAGCACCGACACGTGAGCGCATCGAACGGCCCACGGGTGCGTCGCTCTTGCTGCGCACCCGGCGGTTGCGCGGCACGCACCGTCGAGCCGCTCGCGCGTCCTCGTCGACGAGGATCACCGTCGTCCCGGCCCGCGAGAGCCCGAGCACGACATCCGGGCAGGCAAGTCGTGCTCGAGCTCGGGCGAGCCACCGGCCTACTTCTGACCAGTTCCGAAAACCGCGGCTGACGAGCCGCCTGGGCTCCGCCTAGGACTTGACCTCGATCTTCCGCCGCTGCGCGCGCTGGGCCTTCGGGACGCGCACGCTGAGCATGCCGTCGTCCAGCTTCGCCTCGACCTTGTCGCCGTCGACGTGGTCCGGCAGGACGACGCGGTACTCGAAGCGCCCCAGCCGCCGGGTGCGCTTGCGCAGGACGCCGACGCGCTCGCGCTCCTTGATCTCGCCGTTGATCGTGAGCTCGTTGCCGACGAGCTCGATGTTCACGTCGTCGCGCTTGACGCCCGGCACCTCGGCCGCGACGACGTATGCGTCGTCGGTTTCCTCGACGTCGACGGGCGGCACCCACGGGATCCCGTCCTCGGCGATCGGCAGCGCGCCGATGAACGTCTGGTCGAGCAGCTGGCGCATCCGTTCGGCGATCTGGTCGAAGTCGCCGGCCGGCTCCCACCGCTGCGGGGTGCGTGACGATCCACTCTGCTGCGCGTTGGTGCGACGTTGCTGAACTGCCATGTCGACCTCCCTGGTCGTCGGGAACATACGCGGCGCCGGCCACACAGCAGCACGGCTGTGCAGGCGGCGCGGGGTTTGTACCCGGACTCGACGGCGAATCACGCGATTTGGACACGACGGCCGCGCCTGGTTCCGTCGGCGTGGCCCGAACCGAGCCTATGGTCGCGCCATGGACACGCCCGGCCCGCACTTCGATGGTTCCGTCGAGCGACACCCGACGGACGAGGGCGTAGACGAAAGGAGGAAGCGTCATGACGATCGACCCGACGACGCTCGACCAGATCGAGCTGGACCTCGAGACCGCGCACGCGCAATTCGCGGAGGGCCTGATCGACCCACTCGTGACCGGTGACACCAAGCTGCTCGCCGCGGCCATCACGCTGGCCGGCTCCGAGATCGCGGTTGCGATCGCGGGGGCAGGGCGGAGCGCAAACGGCTCCGTGGGTGGCTCCGCCGCTACCGGAGGGTGATCCAGCCGCGGTCGTCAAGGCTCAGTCCGACGCCCAGCCGCTCGGCCATGCCCACGATGGCCTTGAAGTCGCCGATGTCGAAGCCGGCGCCCGGCAGCCTGATCTCGAAGGCACCATCGCCGTCGGAGGGCTCGTGGAGGCGAGGCTCGTACCCGCTGGCCTCGAGTTCGTCCATCACGCGGCGCGAAAGGGCTTCCTTCATCGCAGCGACCGGGGTGACGTCTTGAAGTACGACGAATTCGTGCAGGCGGTCGCCGCGGGCTTCATGGGCTAGGTGCTACCCCGCCGGACGGTAGGAAAACGGCGTCTGGCTACCCGCGCGTTTCCGGGTCGGAGCTCTGAAGCCGACGCCGAGCGTAGCCCAGGACCGCGTCCCTGGACAGCCCACCACCCGGCCGAAGGTCTAGGAGACGGTCCAGACTCGATCACTGGTGTTTCCACCGATACGAACGCGGAGGCCCTTTGCCACCCTTGGCTTCCGCGACCAAGGGGGTGTTTCGTGTCTGCCACACTCCAGACCCGAGCCCGGCGGAGGCGTCGTTCCACCGGCGATACACGCAGCTTGCCCGGCAGCGACCACAAGCTGATTGGAGAAATCGAGCACGCGCTCGATGTCCTGCACGGCAAGTGGAAGGTGCAGCTGCTGTTCCTGATGGCCCGTGGCGTCCATCGCCACTGCAAGCTCCTCGAGTGCCTGCGGGGCGCGTCCAAGAAAATGATGACCGACACGCTGCGCGCGCTCGAGCGGGACGGCCTCGTGAACCGCCGCATCTACGCCGAGGTGCCGCTCCGCGTCGAGTACTCGCTGACGCCGCTCGGCTGGGCGATCACCGAGCCGCTCGTCGCCCTCGCCGAGTGGGACGAGACGTACGGCGCCGAGGTCGAGGAGGCGCGCATCCGCTACCGGATGGGCGAGGGAAAGGGTTCCGCACCGGAGGGCACACCCCGGCGCCGGCTTGCGCTCAAGAGCGCCGCGCGATGAGCCCTCCGGACACCTCGGATCTCTTCCGCGCCCTGAACGAGTGCGTCTTCGAGCTGTCCGTGTCAGCCGACACGGTGGACCTCGTCTGCGAGTGCCCCGACATCAGCTGCACGCGTGTGATCAGGATGACGCGCGCGGAGTGCGCGGGTCTGCTCGAGGACGATTCGATCCGCGCTGTCGTACACGGCCACGACGCCGGCTTCGGCGACGTCGTCGGCCGGAGCGACCGGTACGCCCTCGTGCGGCCCGGGCGCGCCCCGGTGCGCGGGCACGCCGTCGCGGTCGCGCGCCCGCCGGTGCTGCGCGCCGAGGGAGCCCCGTGGCCTGCGTCATAGAGATCGTCCCGCGCAGCCAGGCCGACCTCGAGCAGCTTTACACGCTCGCCAGGTGCACGTTCGGCGATCTGCCGGACTGGAACGACGACCGTGTCCTCGAGGTGCTTCGCCGCGACGTCGTGTTCGTCGCGCGCGAGCGGGCGCACGCGGCGGGCTACGTCGCCTTGATCCCCGACCGCTCGACCGCGTCGGTCGTGGTTGAGCACCTGTTCGTGGTGCCCGGCCACGAGCGGCGGGGCATCGGGCGCCGATTGCTCGAGTTCGCCGAGGGCTACGCGATCGCCGAGCGGATGCGGGCGCTTCGCATCGTGGCCGAGCGGGGCAACTGGCGTGCGCGCGAGTTCTACCGGCAGGCCGGCTTCGTCCCGGTCGAGGCCGAGCTGATGGAACTGGTCCTGCCGCGCTCCGGGTGATCGGGTCACCGCCGCCCGGGCCGGCGATTCGGTCCGCCCGGTCGGGGTAGGCTCGCTCCCGAACAGCGCCGCCGCGAAGGAACGCGAGCAGCTCGATCCCGGCCGCGCAGCCGCCGCCGGCGCCACCGTTCACGCCGCCGCGCCCACCGCCTCCGGCTCGGCCTCGGTCGGCGCGCCCTCCTCCTCCGGATTCTCGGTCGCGATGTCCAGCCCGTCCGGGCCCGCGACCAGCCGCACGCGGGCGCCCTCGTGGATCTCGCCCGCGAGCAGAGCTCGGGCGATGCGCGTCTCGACCTCGCGCTGGATGTAGCGGCGCAGCGGCCGGGCGCCGTACACCGGGTCGTACCCATGGTCGGCGATCAGCCGGCGCGCCGCCTCGGTCAGCTCGAGCGTCGATCCGCCGCTCCGCGAGGCGCGAGCGGAGATCGTCCAGCTGCAGCACGACGATGTGCTCGATCTCGTCGCGCGTCAGCGGCTTGAAGAGCACGATCTCGTCGACGCGGTTGAGGAACTCGGGCCGGAAGTGCGCGCGCAGCTCCGCCATGCACGCGCGCACGTGCGTCCTCGTCGATCTCGCCGTCGTCCGTCAGCTCCCTCGAGCAGGTACGGGCGAGCCGATGTTCGAGGTCATGATGATCACCGTGTTGCGGAAGTCGACCGTGCGGCCCTGCGCATCGGTCAGGCGGCCGTCGTCGAGGATCTGCAGCAGGGTGTTGAAGACGTCGGCGTGCGCCTTCTCGATCTCGTCGAAGAGCACGACCGAGTAGGGCCGGCGCCGCACCGCCTCGGTGAGCTGGCCGCCCTCCTCGTAGCCGACGTAGCCGGGCGGCGCGCCGACCAGGCGCGACACTGTGTGCCGCTCCTGGTACTCGGACATGTCGAGGCGGACCATCGCCTCCTCCGAGTCGAAGAGCGCCTCGGCCAGCGCTCTGGCGAGCTCCGTCTTCCCGACACCCGTCGGCCCGAGGAAGATGAACGAGCCGATCGGCCGGCGCGGGTCCTTGACTCCGGCGCGCGCGCGAACGATCGCGTCCGCGACGAGCTGCACGGCCTCGTCCTGGCCGATGACGCGCTCGTGGAGGATCTCGTCGAGCCGCAGCAGCTTCTCGCGCTCGCCTTCCAGCAGCCGCGCGACCGGAATGCCCGTCCAGCGGGCGACGATCTCGGCGATCTCCTCCTCGGTGACCTCCTCGCGGAGCAGCCGCTCGCCGCCCTGCTTCTCCGCCAGCCGCTCCTCCTCGGCCTTCAGCCGCCGCTCGAGCTCCGGCAGCTTGCCGTGGCGTAGCTCGGCGGCGCGGTTGAGGTCGTAGTTCCGCTCGGCCTCCTCGATCTCGCGCCGCACCTGCTCGAGCTCCGCCCGCAGCGCCTGCACCTTGTGGATCGCCTGGCGCTCGGCCTCCCACTGGGCGGTCATCGCGTCCGCGCTGGCGCGCAGGTCGGCGAGCTCCTTGCGCAGCGCCTCGAGGCGCTCCTTGCTCGCCTGGTCCTTCTCCTTCTGCAGCGCCGCCTCCTCGATCTCGAGCTGCATCACCCGCCGCGTGATCTCGTCGAGCTCCTGCGGCATCGAGTCGATCTCGGTGCGGATCACCGCGCACGCCTCGTCGACGAGGTCGATCGCCTTGTCGGGCAGGAAGCGGTCGGTGATGTAGCGGTGCGAAAGGGTCGCCGCGGCGACGAGCGCGGCGTCCTGGATGCGCACGCCGTGGTGCACCTCGAAGCGCTCGCGCAGGCCGCGCAGGATCGAGATCGTGTCCTCGACGGTCGGCTCCTCGACCGTGACCGGCTGGAAGCGCCGCTCGAGCGCGGCGTCCTTCTCGATGTACTTGCGGTACTCGTCCAGCGTGGTCGCGCCGATGCAGTGCAGCTCGCCGCGCGCGAGCATCGGCTTCAGCATGTTGCCGGCGTCCATCGCGCCCTCGGCCGCGCCCGCGCCGACGACGGTGTGCAGCTCGTCGATGAACAGCAGGATCCGGCCCTCGGCGGCCTTGATCTCCTCGAGCACGGCCTTCAGGCGCTCCTCGAACTCGCCGCGGTACTTCGCGCCGGCGACCAGCGAGCCCATGTCGAGCGCGAAGACCGTCTTGTCCCGCAGCCCCTCCGGGCACGTCGCCGCGCACGATCCGCTGCGCGAGGCCCTCGACGATCGCGGTCTTGCCGACGCCCGGGTCGCCGACCAGCACCGGGTTGTTCTTCGTCTTGCGCGAGAGGATCTGGATGACGCGCCGGATCTCCGCGTCGCGGCCGATGACCGGGTCGAGCTTGCCCGCCGCGCGCTCGGCGACGAGGTCGCGGCCGTACTTCTCGAGCGCCTCGTAGGTCGTCTCGGGGTTCGCGCTCGTCACGCGCTGGTTGCCGCGCACCTGGGTGAGCACCTCGAGGAAGCTCTGCGCGTCACGCCGTGCTCGCCGAGCAGGCGGGCGGCGGCGGCCGCGGAGTCCAGGATCGCGAGCACGACATGCTCGACCGAGACGTACTCGTCCTTCAGGCGCTCGGCCTCCTGCTCGGCGCGGTCGAGCAGCTCGTTCAGGTCGCGCGTGATCGAGATCTGCCCCTGCGGGGCGCCCGGCCCGCTGACACGCGGGCGGCGCTCGAGCTCCTCGTCGAGCGCGGCGAGCAGGCCGCGCGCATCGACGTCGGCGCGCTCCAGCAGGCGGGGGACGAGCCCGTCGGGCTGCTCGAGCAGCGCGAGCAGCAGGTGCTCGACGTCGACCTCGGTGTGCCCGTAGCGCAGCGCCTTCGTCTGGGCGTCGTGGAGCGCCTTCTGCGTCTTCTGGGTCAGCCGGTTCGGGTCCATCGGTCACCTCGTCGCGGGTCGGGCGGTTCGAGGGCGCGCAGCCGGCGCTCGAGCTCCTCGATACGGGCGAGCAGCTCGCAGGCCAGCACGGCGCCGGCGTAGTTGAGGCCCAGATCGCGGCGCAGGCGCACGGCGCGCGCGACGGGAAGCGGCATCGGTCGGAAAGCGCCCGTTCCCCGGCGAGATGTCGAGTAAGCCGAGCGCAACCAGCCGGCGCACGAGCTCGGGATGGACGCCCGCGTCGCGAGCAACGCTCGACGCTCAGGGCGCCGGCGGGCCGCCGGACAGCGAGTCGGGCCGCGGCCGGTCGCGCCGTCGTGCTCACGAGCCGGCCCGCGGGTCGAACGTCGAGACCTTCGCCAGCTGCTCGAACCCCTTGCGCTCGTCCCGGCTCAGCCTCTGGGGCACGAGGATCTTGAGCTCGGCGTAGAGATCGCCCCGCGTGCCTCCGGAGCGCGGAAACCCCTCGCCGCGCAGGCGCAGCCGCCGGCCGCTCGAGGAGCCGGCGGGCACCTTCACGCGCGCGGTGCCCTCGAGCGTCCGCACCTCGACCTCCGCGCCGAGCGCCGCCTCCCAGGGCGCGACCGGCAGCTCCGTGTAGAGGTCGTCGCCCTCGAGCCGGAAGCGGGGGTGCGGTCGCAGCCGCACGCGCAGGAAGAGGTCGCCCGTGCGGCCCGCCGCACCGCCCTGCGCCGCCCTCGCCGGCGAGCCGGATCCGCTGGCCGTCGCGCACGCCCGGCGGGATCGTCGACCTCGTATCGCGGCCGTCGCCGAGCGAGAACCCAGCGGTTGCCGCCGCGCGCCGCCTCCTCGAGCGTCAGCTCGAGCACCGCCTCGTGGTCGCGCCCGCGCACGCGAGAAGCCCCGGCCGAAGTCCCGGGCGGCCGTCGCGACGCGCGCGGCCGCCGAACATGCTCTCGAAGAGATCGGAGAAGTCGCCGAAGTCGGACGCCGCGTCGCCGAAGTCGACGCCGAAGCCGTCGCCTGCCGCTCGAACCCGGCCCCGTCGAACCCGGCGGCGCCGGAGACGTCCTCGCCCGCGCGCCAGTTCGCGCCGAGCGGTCGTAGCGCTCCCGCTTCTCGGGGTCGCGCAGGACCTCGTAGGCCTCGGAGATCTCCTTGAAGCGGTCCTCGGCGCCCGGGTCCTTGTTGACGTCCGGGTGGTACTGCGCGGGCGAGCCTGCGGTAGGCGCCTGCGGATCTCCTCGTGCTCGCGTCGCGCGGCACGCCCAGCGCCTCGTAGTAGTCGCGGAAGCGCGACCGGCATCAGCCGCCGTCGCTCGCGGGCACGGGCGACCACTACCTGCGCGGGGCGCAGCACGCGGTCGCCGACGCGAAGCCCGGAGCGCGCGACGTCGACGATCGTGCCGGCGGGCGCGTCCGTCGTCCGGCATGGCCGCGACCGCCTCGTGCCGCTCGGGGTCGAAGCGCTCGCCGGCCGCGCCGATGCGGCGCACGCCCTGCCGGGCGAGGATCGCCTCCATCTGCTCGAGCACCGCGCGCAAGCCCTCCGCCGCGGCCCGTCGGCGGCCTCCAGCGCGAGCGCCCGCTCGACGCTGTCGACCGCCTCGAGCCAGTCGCGCAGCAGGTCGTCGCGCCTGCTGCTGTACCCGCCGCTCGATCTCGCGCTCGGAGCGCTTGCGGTAGTTGTCGAGGTCGGCGAGCGCGCGCTTGTAGCGGTCCTCGCTCTCGACGAGCTGCCGGCGGGCGTCGTCGAGCTGGGCGCGCAGCTCGTCGGGCAAGTCTGCGCGCTCCAGCTCGGATTCGGCGTTCACTCCCGGGTGAACTCCGCATCGACCACGTCCTCCTCGTCGCCGGTTTCCCGCTCGCCGGCCGCGTCCGCCGGGCGGCGCTCGCCGTTGCCACCCGACGCGGCCGCGGCAGGGCCGACGCCGGGAGCCGTGGACGACCTGCTGCAGGTCGGCGATCAGCGGCCGCACGCGGTCGAGCCCGGCCTCCTCCTGGATCGCCTGGCGCGCATCGGCGACCAGCTGCTCGGCGCGCGCCTTCTCGTTCACCGGCAGCCGGTCCTGCAGCTGCTGGACGAGCTGCTCGGCGCGGTAGGCGAGCGAGTCGAGCTCGTTGCGCGCGTCGATCTCCTCGCGCCGCCGCCGGTCCTCGTCCGCGTGCTCCTCGGCGTCGCGGACCATGCGCTCGATCTCGCCCTGGTCGAGGTTGGTGCTCTCCTCGATCGTCACCCGCTGCTCGGCGCCGGTGTCCTTGTCGCGCGCCGAGACGTTGAGGATCCCGTTGGCGTCGATGTCGAACGTGACCTCGATCTGCGGCACGCCGCGCGGCGCCGGCCGGATGCCCTCGAGCCGGAAGCGCGCGAGCTGGCGGTTGTCGGCGGCCAGCTCGCGCTCGCCCTGCAGCACGACGATGTCGACCGCGGTCTGGTTGTCCTCGGCGGTCGAGAACGTCTCCGTGCGCCGCGCCGGGATCGTCGTGTTGCGCTCGATCACCTTCGTCATCACGCCGCCGAGCGTCTCCAGCCCGAGCGACAGCGGCGTGACGTCGAGCAGCACGACGTCCTCGACCTCGCCCTTCAGCACGCCGGCCTGCAGCGCCGCGCCGATCGCGACGACCTCGTCCGGGTTGACGGTCATGTTCGGCTCCTTGCCGCCGGTCAGCCGCCGGACCAGCTCCTGGACGGCCGGCATCCGCGTCGAGCCGCCGACGAGGATCACCTCGTCGATGTCGTCCGCCGTCAGCTTGGCGTCCGACAGCGCCTGCTCGACCGGGCCGCGGCAGCGCTCGACCAGGTCCTCCGTCAGCTGCTCGAACTTCGCGCGGGTCAGCGACGTGTTGAGGTGCTTCGGCCCCGAGGCGTCGGCCGTGATGAACGGCAGGTTGATCTGTACCTGCGTCTGGCTCGAGAGCTCGACCTTCGCGCGCTCGGCGGCCTCGTAGAGCCGCTGCAGCGCCTGCGGGTCGTGACGCAGGTCGATGCCCTGGTCGCGCTTGAACTCGTCCGCGAGCCAGTCGACGATCCGCTTGTCGAAGTCGTCGCCGCCGAGGTGGCCGTCGCCGCTCGTGGCGCGCACCTCGACCACGCCGTCGCCGACGTCGAGGATCGAGACGTCGAACGTGCCGCCGCCGAGGTCGAAGACCAGCACGGTCTCCTGGCCCTTCTTGTCGAGCCCGTAGGCGAGCGCGGCCGCGGTCGGCTCGTTGATGATCCGCAGCACCTCGAGCCCGGCGATCTTGCCGGCGTCCTTGGTCGCCTGCCGCTGCGCGTCGTTGAAGTAGGCGGGCACGGTGATCACCGCCTCGGTGACCCGCTCGCCGAGGAACTTGCCGGCGTCCTCGGCGAGCTTGCGCAGGATGAGCGCGGAGATCTCCTCCGGCGCGTACTGCTTGCCGCGGATCTCGAAGCGGACCGCGTCGTTCGGCCCCTTGACGACCTTGTAGGAGACGATCTTCGCCTCCTCGTCGACCTCGTCCCATTTGCGGCCGATGAACCGCTTGGCCGAGTAGACGGTGGCCTCCGGATTGAGGATCGCCTGGCGCTTGGCGACCTGGCCGACGAGCCGCTGGCCGTCCTCGGTGAACGCCACGACCGACGGGGTCGTCCGGCCGCCCTCCGCGTTCGGGATCACCTCGGCCTGGCCGCCCTCCATCGCGGCCGCGACAACCGAGTTCGTCGTGCCCAGATCGATGCCAACCGCCTTCGCCATCTCGGCCTCCTTGTCGGATAGATGGGTCGTGGAATGCTCACGCCGGGCTCCCCGCCGGGTCGCGGGTGGAATCCAGGACCGGTTGCAGCCGCTGCTCGAGCTCGGCCCGCGGCAGCGCGCCGACGATCCGGTCGATCTCCTGGGCGTCGCGCAGCACGACCAGGAGCGGAATGCTCATCGCCTGCCACTGCTGCGCGAGGCCCGGCTCCTCGTCGACGTTGACCTTCACAACCTTCAGCCGGCCCGCGTACTCCCGAGCGAGACGCTCGAGCACCGGCTCGATCATCAAGCAGGGGCCGCACCAGGGCGCCCAGAAGTCGACGACCACCGGCACCACAGCCCGACTCTCGTCGTCGAAGGTCGCCTCGGTCGCCGGCACGAGCCACGGCAGCAGGCGCTTGCACTTCGCGCAATGCGGCACGCCCTCGGCGTTCGGCCGAAGCCTGTTCTTCGTGCTGCAATTCGGGCAGCGCACGACAGCGCCCTTTGCCGACTCGGCCACCGGGCCGCCTCGCCTCCTTCATGGTCAGAAATTCGGAGAATCTGTGGCGAACGTAGCCGCGGGCGTGGGCACCCGAAACACCACCGGGTACGCCGGCGTGCCTTGGCCCCCAAGGAGTGAGTGATCCGCATGGCGGCACCGGTTATAAGCCTCGCCATGACCGACTATCCAGAATCCGCACTGGAGGCAGGCGCGCCGGCTCCCGAGTTCGAGCTGCGCTCCACCCCCGACCAGACGGTGAAGCTCTCCCACTTCCGCGGGCGGCGGCTGATCATGGCCTTCTACCCGGCCGACTGGAGCCCCGTATGCACTGACCAGATGGCGCTGTACAACGAGATCCTCCCTGAGTTCGGGCGCCTCGGCGCCGACCTCGTCGGGATATCGATCGACCACGCGTGGTGCCACATCGCGTTCGCGCGGACCCGCAACCTCCACTTCCCGCTGCTCGCCGACTTCCATCCGAAGGGCGAGGTCGCCAAGCAGTACGGCGTCTACGACGACTCGATCGGCATGAGCGGGCGGGCGCTCTTCGTCGTCGACGAGGAGGGCGTCATCCACTGGAGCTATGTCTCGCCAATCGGCGTCAACCCGGGAGCCGACGGGATCCTCACAGCGCTCGAGTCGCTGGCCGGCGTCGAGGCCCAGCAGCCGGTGGCAGCGTGAGCGCCGTCCTCGACCGCCCGCGCCTGGCCACGCCGGTCAGCGGGCGCGACCACATCCTCGGCCCGGAGACGGCGGCCGCCCAGCTGCTCGAGTACGGGGACTACGAGTGCCCCTTCTGCGGTGAGGCGCACCAGGTGTTGAAGCAACTCCTGCAGATGGTCGGCGACGAGACGCAGTACGCGTTCCGCCACTTTCCGTTGACCCAGATTCACCCGCACTCGCAGCTGGCCGCCGAGGCGGCCGAGGCGGCCGGCGCCCAGGGCCGGTTCTGGGAAATGCACAACATGCTCTTCGAGCACCAGCACTACCTCGGCATCCAGGACCTGATCGGCTACGCGTCTGCACTCGGCCTGGACGTCCCGCGCTTCGCCGGCGAGCTGCAGACGCACGTGCATCTCCCCCGCGTGCGGGAGGACTTCATGACCGGCATCCGCAGCGGCGTGAACGGGACCCCGACCTTCTTCGTCAACGGCGTCCGTCACAACGGCGGCTACGATCTCCCGTCCCTGCTCGAGGCGATCGAGTCTGCCGCCTGATGCGGGCGCCCCAGTGAGGTCGTAGCCCGATCTCCGTGAAGCACAAGCGGCGAGTGGGTGAGCTCGAGCAGCTGCCGCGCCGCGAGGCGCTGTCGGCGCTCGCCCGCCACTACCACCACCTCCAAAACGAGCACAAGCGCGCGCCGCTCGAGAGCTCGACCCGCCGCCGGATCGAGGAGCGGCTTCTGGACGTGCGCCAGCGATTCGACCGGCTGCTGGACGAATGGGTGCCTGAGGAGGAGCTCCGAGAGCAGTGGCGCAACCACCTGCACAACCGGGCTCCCCAACCGGACGGGCCGACGCCCATCCGCCCGCTCGTGTTCCGGGGCCGGTCGGACGAGCTGTCGGAGGTCGAGGTCCGCCGGAACGACGTCGGTGACCTGGACGTCGTGGTCGACGGCTCGCTCAGCGTGCGCGTGGCGGCGGAGAAGGAGTTCACGGCCACGGTTCCGCCGGTGCGCTTCCGCCTGGACAAGACGGTGTTCTACGAGACGTTCGCCGTTTCGGACGCGGCGCTGGACGCGCTCGCCGACTTCGTCGAGACCGAGGGCACGCCGCCGCCGTGGGAGCACGTTCCGGAGCTCCTGAGCGACGGGCTCGTCGATCTCCACGTGGCCGTCACTCCGCGCGGGCGGCGCGCACTCGTACCCTGAACGCGTGAGCAGGAAGAGGCCGGCGAGCGCGAGGTCAGTGCGGGACCTGCCCCGCGCTGACGAGGCTCGAGTCGTCGAGGCGGCGCCGACGACGCCCGAAGCCCCTTCGGCGGACCAGCAGCCCACGAAGCCGCAACCAGTCATCAGCCTCGGCGTCATCGTGGCGCCGGGTCTCGCGCGTGACGTCACCGCCAAGATCGCGAGCGAGCTCGCGGATGACCTCCAAGCACTGGACCTGGGCGTCGGCTGGCGGCCCGAGCTCAGGGTCGACCGCCTCGTCCCCCCTCCGGCTCAGACGACGGAGATCGTCGCCGCGGCGCGAGCCACGCTGCTGGACGCGAACTGGGATCTCGGCGTCGTCGTCACCGACCTCCCGCTGCGGGTCGGCCGCAGGCCCGTCTCACGGCAGGTCAGCCCGACTCACGGCATCGCCGTCGTCTCGCTGCCGGCCCTCGGCGCGCTGCACCTCGCGCCCCGCTTGCGGCGTACGCTCCTCGAGCTCGTCCGCGAGCTGGTCGGCGACGGCGGCGCGCAACGGAGCGGCGACGGTGCGCTCGCGCGCCTGAGGCGCCGTTGGGGACGCGGCGTGCTCCAGGAGCTCGCCACCGACACCGCCGATCGGCCAGGGGCGCTGCGATTCCTCTTCGTCCCAGAGGTTCTCTTCGGCAACCTGCGCCTCCTACTCGGAATGGTGCGGGCAAACCGCCCGTGGCATCTGGCTGCCCGCCTCTACCGCGCCCTGCTGGCAGCGGTCGTGGCCGGCGCGTACGGCCTCGTAACCTCAGACATCTGGCGAATCTCCGCGACGGCGGGGTCGACGCGACTCGTGCTCGCGTCCATCGCTTCGGTCGCTTTCACGACCGGAGCCGTGATCGTCGCGCACGGCCTCTGGGAGCGAGCGCCCGACCAACGCCTGCGCGACCAGGTGATCCTGTTCAACGTCGCGACAGCAGCGACCATCCTGATCGGGATCGCCACGCTCTACGCGGCCCTCTTCCTGCTGATCTTCGCTACCGCTGAGCTCCTCCTCAGCCCGGCGGTGCTCGCCTCGGGTCTCGGGCACTCAGTTGGGACGGCGGACTATGCGACGTTGGCCTGGTTCACCGCCTCCCTCGCAACGGTCGGCGGCGCGCTCGGCGCGGGGCTCGAGTCGGACGAGGCAGTGCGCGAGGCTGCCTACGCCTCCTCCAACGACAGTGACGAAAGAGCGGAGTCGTGAGTGGGTCTCCTGAGATTCAGTCCTGTCCGCGTACGTCCGCGGCAGAGAGATACGAGCAGCCCAAGACTTTCTCCCGCACGCTCGGCGACCGATCGCCGCGCGAGTCTCGCAGTCTGTCTAGTGGATCGCAGCGTCCAGTTCCGGGACGACGGTCGGCAGATCGCCGTCGGGAGAGCTCGTCGTCGGCTTGGTCGCCGTGGCGCGGCCGCCCAACGCGGCCACTG
>CAWCYR010000006.1:0-216281 GCA_963799895.1 uncultured Thermoleophilia bacterium | reverse complement strand
CATTGTTTCCTCGCGCTTGCGCTTGGGGTCGCCGGGTGCGGCGGTGGAAGAGCGCCAGCGAGAAGGCGGCGGAGGCGGCGTCGAAGGAGGCCGGAACGAGATCACGTGCGAAGGCGCGGCGCTGTCCGGCGACAGCGGCTTGCCGACGGGTTCCCGAAGCCCAGCGGCGTCACGTACGTGAAGACGCGGCAGGACGGCCCGACCACCGTCGTCAACGCCTACTACGAAGGCGACCTGGATACGGCGTACACCGCGTACAACGACGGGTTCTCGCCGGCCGGCTACGACGTCGCCTTCCATGAGAAGGAGGACAAGGACGCCGAGGTCTCCTACGAGAAGTCGGGCGGGACGACCGGACTGGTAGCACTCAAGGCCGAATGCGACAACGGCCTATCTCCGTCCGCATCACCAGCCGCTCGGCCTAGCGCTCGCGCTCGCCCTCTGCGTCGCCGCGTGCGGCGGCGGCGCAGGGGGCTCGAGCACGCAGTCCGCCACGCCGCTGACGATCGTCGTGAACGCGCCGTTCACGGGCGCGCCGGAGGTCGCGGAGGCGATCGCAAACGGCGTCGACCTCGCCGTGCAGCAGCGGACGCAGGGCGGCGTACTGACCGCCGGCGACCACCACTACCGCATGCACATCTCGAAGCTGGACGACGAGCTGTCGCCGCTCCAGGCGCTACGCAACGTCCGGAAGGCGATCGACGAGCGCGCGCTCGCGGTCGTCGACGAGGGGACGGGCGTCGACGCCTCCTGGTCGGCGGCGAACGCCGCCCACCTGCCGATCGGGATCGTCTACCAGGGCGGGCAGGAGCTGATCGACCCCGTCAAGCGGCCCAACGTCTTCCGGGTTGCGCCGACCGACCGCGGCCTCTCGTTCCGCCTCGGCGAGTACGTCGCCCCGAAGCACGGAAAGGTCGCCTTCCTGGTCGACGACACGGGCTACGGGAGCCAGGGGCAGAAGGCGCTCGACAAGGCATGGGCGTTCGACCCCAAGCAGGTCGTAGCGCACATCGTCCTGCCCTCGGGTCAGACCGACCTGTCGCCGCAGGTGCTCAGGGCGCAGCGTGCCGGTGCCAACGCGCTGATCGTCTGGGCGCGCGGCCCGGCGATCGCATCCGTCGTCTCCGCGGCGCGGTCGCGCGGATGGAACGTGCCCGTCTACACGACGCCGGCGGGCGCGGACCCGATCGTCCGCCAGCAGCTCGCCGGCCACCCGCAGTGGGTCGACGGGCTCACCTTCGCGTCAGGCCGCATGACCGCGGAGGCGGGGCCGGCCCCGTTCGAGCAGTTCCAGCAGTCCTACGAGAGCGCGTTCGGCTCCAACCTGGTCGGGGTCAAGACGAAGGAGGGCGCGGAGGTCACGTCGCCGCCCGAGTTCGCCATGTATGCGTACGACATGACGCAGGCGATGCTGGCCGCGCTCCAGACGGCGGGCGGCGCCGGCGACCGCGCGAAGTACGTCCGCGTACTCGGGACGACGACGGTCGAGGGCGCGAACGGCGACCACCGCTCCTTCAACCGCCGGAATCACGAGGGCGTCATCGACGACGACGTCGCGTTCGCGCGCTTCGACGACATGACGTTCGCGCCGGTCAAGGACGACCCGCTGTCGGCCGCGCTGCCGACGATCACGCAGACGCAGTGAGACTCGTGGCCGTCGCTCTGTGCGCGCTCGCCTGGCCGGCACTCGCCGTCGCCGACAACCGCCAGGTCGCGCTCCCCGATCCGCACATCCCGCTGTCACCCGAGCCGCCCCTCACGGGCTCGACCGGGCAGGCGCGCGTGCCGCAGACGGGCCGGACGCGGGAGGTGATCCGCGTCGGAGTGGACGCGACCGGGCGCCCCGTTCGGATGGCGGTCGTTCAGCGCATCGAGCTGCGCGGCGCCGGCGACTACGAGTTCACCGTGCCGGCGCCCGTCCGCGATGTCTACGCGCCGCCCGGCGCCCGCGCGCAGCCGGGCCTGCTCGACGGCGCGATCGTCTGGCAGGGATTCTCGCCAGGCCGCCGGGACCTCGTCGCCGTCGCGACGCTGGACGTCCGCGCCGCTGCCGTGCTGCCGCTGGCGATCGGTGTCGAGACCCGTACCAGCGGCGGCGGCTTCAGGGTCGTCCTCCGGCTGCGCAACCGCACCGAGACGCGGGTGCAGTCGTTCGCCGGGCGCGGGGACGCCGCCGGGCTGGCTGCCGTGCTCGACGGCATTCGCCGGACGTTCGCGCGCGGCGAGGCGGTCGCGCCGCCGCTCATCACCGCCGATGTGCGCCCGGCGACGATTGCTGTCGAGACGCCGCTCGCGTTCCGCGGCGAGCTCATGCTCGCCCCCTCGGTGCACGGAGTGCACGTCGCCGGCGGCCGGCTCGAGGGCCGCCGCGTCGTCTTCGCAGGCACGGCCGGTGGCGCCGGGCAGTCGCGGCAGCTTGTCGTCGTCACCGGCACCGGTGACCCCGCGCCGCGTGTCCGCGTCGTCGCCGCGCCGGTGCGCGGCGTCCCGGCGCCTCCCGGCGGAGGCTCGTGGCGCGATGCCGTCATCCGTGGCCGGGCCAATGGGCGCGACCTCCTCACCGCCTCGGTCGGCGCCATGCTCGGCCTTGCCCGCGCCAACCAGTACGAGACCTTCCTGGCGACGCCGGGCACGCCCGAGCAGGCGAGCGCGACGTATGTGTACGCCACGGCGAACATCTCGCCCGCGGCGCCGGCGCCAAAGCCGTCGAGCGGCGGCCGGATCCCGGGCGTGGTAACCGTTGCGGCGGCCCTCCTCGCGCTGGCCGCGGCGGCCGCCGTCTGGGCATACCTCTGACATAGACTCGGTTCATGGCGACCGAGACCCAGCAGGAGCTGTGGGGCGCCGAGACCCGCAAGGCCGTGGAAAACTTTCCCGTCTCAGGCGAACCGATCCCCGTCTCGGTCGCGCGCTGGCTCGGCCGCATCAAGGCCGCAGCGGCGCGCGCGAACGCCGATCTCGGGTTGCTCGACCGTGACAAGGCCGAGCGCATCGCCGCCGCCGCCGACCGCATAGCCGCGGGCGAGCTCGACGACCAGTTTCCGATCGACGTCTTCCAGACCGGCTCGGGGACGAGCTCGAACATGAATGCCAACGAGGTCATCGCCGCGCTCGCCGGCGACGACGTGCACGCAAACGACGACGTCAACATGGGCCAGTCCTCGAACGACGTCTTCCCCTCCGCGGTCCACCTCGCTGCGCTCGCGACCTGACCGAGGATCTGCTCCCGGCGCTCGACCGGCTCGCCGCCGCGCTCGAGGCGAAGGCGGGCGAGTTCGACGACGTGGTGAAGTCGGGACGCACCCACCTGATGGATGCGGTGCCCGTGACGCTCGGCCAGGAGTTCGGGGGCTACGCCGCCCAGGTGCGGCAGGGCGCCGACCGCGTCCGCGCGACGCTTGGCCGCGTCGGCCAGATCCCGCTCGGCGGGACTGCCACCGGGACGGGCCTGAACACGCACCCCGAGTTCGCCGGGCGCGTGCGCCGGCTGCTGAGCGAGGCGACCGGCCTGACGATCTCGCCTCCGGCCGACCCCTTCGAGGCGCAGGCGGCGCGCGACGCGCTCGTGGAGGCGTCCGGCGCGCTGAAGACGGTTGCCGTCTCGCTCACGAAGATCGCGAACGACCTGCGCCTGATGGGCTCCGGCCCTCGCGCCGGGCTGGCCGAGATCTTCCTGCCCGAGCTCCAGAAGGGCAGCTCGATCATGCCGGGCAAGGTCAACCCCGTCATTCCGGAGGTCGTGACGCAGGTGGCCGCGCAGGTGATCGGCAACGACACGGCCATCACGGTCGGCGGCATGCAAGGCCACTTCGAGCTCAACGTGTTCGTCCCGATGATCGCGCGCAACCTGCTCCAGTCGATCCACCTGCTGACCAGCGCGTCCCGGTTGCTGGCGGAGAAGTGCGTGGCCGGCATCGAGGCGAACCGCGAGCAGCTCGAGCGCTACGCCGAGCTGACGCTCTCGGCGGCGACCGCACTCAACCCGTACATCGGCTACGACAAAGCGGCGGAGATCGTCAAGCAGGCGTCCGCGTCGGGCCGATCGCTGCGCGAGGTTGCCCGCGAGGCCGGTGTGGAAGACGACGTCCTCGATCGCGCGCTCGATTACCGCGCGATGGCAAAGCCGCACGGCTAGTGCGCGCGGCGCGCGCGGCTGTCGTCGCGGCCGGGGTCGCGGCGCTCGCCGGCTGCGGGGGCGGAGGCGGGGGTGTCCAGGCCGATCAGGCCTCGGCTCTGGTTCTCCATCAGGCTGACCTGCGCGGCCCCTTCTCCTCATTCTACGTCGGGCCTGTCGTCCGGCTCGACACCCAGGGAACCCCTCGCGCCGACCCCCAGCGGTGGGGACGCAAGGGCGGCTGGATCGCCCGCTTCCGGCGTGCGGGGAACGCGACGACGCGCGGCCCCCTCGTGGTCGAATCCCGCGTCGACGTCTTCGGCGACGACAACGGGGCGGCAAAGGACCTCGCGGCATACCGCCGCACGTTCCAGGAGACCGGCGGCACCGCGAAGCTCGTCCGCGCGCCGGCCGTCGGGGACGACACCGTGGCGATGACCACCGTGCAGAGCGGCCTCAACCGCATCCGCTTCTACACGATCGCCTGGCGCGACCGGAACGCGACAGCGTCCGTCGCCCTCAACGGTTTCGACGGGCGCGTCACCCTCGCGGCGGCGGCCGCGCTTGCCCGCCGGCAGGAGCGGCGGCTCGCGGGCGCCTGACCGAACGACGCAAAACAGCGCGCCGTTTCCTAATCTTTCCCCCCTTCCGGCCGGGGAGTCCCGGCCACGACAAGAGAGGGGGACCCTGTGAAACGAACCTTCGGGGTTGCAGCGGCGCTGCTGGCTCTCGCCTTCATGGCATTCACCTCGGGCGCATCGGCGAACCGCGAGCTCTTCACCGGCGACGATGGGGATGCGCCGCCGGTCTACTCGGGAGCAATCGACTTCAAGGACGTTTCGTACGGCACGACGATCACGGAGTGCCCGCAGGCAGGCAAGATCGACGAGCAGCCCAAGCCGCTCGACCGCCGCGACAAGGACGCGGCGGAGAAGAAGTCGAGCGGCGGCGGCGACCGCAGGCTGAACCAGGACTACTCCTGCATGCCGCAGGACGAGACCGCGGTCGACCAGAACCCCAACTTCGAAAACAACTACGTCGCCGGCGCCAACGACTATCGCCTGGGGTGGGGCGCGTCAGGCTTCTACTCCACAACGGACGGCGGGGCGCACTGGTATGACGGCATCACGCCGTTCCCGTCGCTGCCGAGCGGCGACAACCTCGACGGCGGCGGCGACCCGGCAACCGTCTTCGACCGCGCCGGGGTCGCGTACTACGCGCAGATCAACTTCAACCGCACGGACGACACGAGCGGCGTCTGGGTGAACCGCTCGACGAATGGCGGCTTCACGTGGACGCGGCCCTGCGTGGCCATCCAGATCGCACCTCCGCCGGACGTGCAGTCGCGCTGTGGCGGCGCGGGCGATCCGCGGCAGCCGGGTGACGGCACCGTCGGGTTCATCCAGGACAACGACGCCGTGCTGAACGGCAGCGTGCCGGCGTTCGACAAGGAGTGGATCACCGCCGGGCCGCGGCCGGAAGGCGTGAGCCCACAGTGCTTCGAGCCGATCACGCACGCGGCGTCCACCTGTGCCAACGGGACGATCGGCGTCGACCGGCTCTACGTCACGTACTCGCTGTTCAGCGAGGACGGTTCGGCCAACATCTACCTGAGCTACTCCGACGATCAGGCCCGCTCGTGGTCGCCGGGCCACATCATCAACGGCTCGGGTGAGTTCTGCGCGCCGGGCGGGCGCCTGAACAACGGCTGCGACGACAGCCAGGGGTCCCAGCCCACGGTCAGCCCGACGACGGGTGAGCTCTGGGTCGGGTTCCAGAACGGCGATACAACGGACGAGGACCAGTACCTGGTCGTGCACTCCTCCGACGGCGGCCAGACGTTCGACGGTCCGTACCGCGTCGACACGATCTACGACGTCAACGAGCCTCGTGGCGTCAACGGCCGGACAGACTGTGTCGCCCGCGGCCAGGGCTCGACGCGCGCGGTGCTGACGAACAGTTGCTTCCGCGTCGACCCGATCATGAACTCGATCGTGGCCGACAAGCGCGGCGGGGCGTTCGCGAACGATCTGTACGTCGTCCTCTACGACAACCGCAACGGCACGATCCGCCACTCGAACAACGACGTGTTCTTCTACAAGTCGACGGACGGGGGGCACACCTGGATCGGGCCGACGCGGGTCAACAACGACCGCTCCGACACGCCGGCGGACCGCGACTGCGCGCGGCGCACGAACAGCATTCGCAACGACCCGAACAAGCCGGCGTGCCCGGACGTGAACACGGGCAACGACCAGTTCTTCCCGTGGGTCTCGATCACGCAGAAGGGCACCCTCAACGTGACGTTCCACGACCGGCGCCTCGACACCACGTCCACGGCGAGCGAGTGGCCGACGAGCCGGACCGAGGTGGGCAATTACCTCGTCTGGTACTGGGGGGCCCAGTGCCAGATCACGCAGACGGCCACCGTCAGCCAGGCGACGACCGGCCCGGTCCCGGCGGGCGCCTCCCAGTGCGTCGCGCCGGAGGCCGTCGTCAATCCGAGCGTCGCGACCGGTTTCAATCCTGGCCCCGGGCCGATCCCGGGGAACGGGCAGAACCCGGCCACGCTTCCGTTCCGGAACTTCCAGATCTCCGACGTCGGGACGAACTTCGACTACTCCTTCCGTGCGGGCCTCTTCGCCGGCGACTACAGCGGCAACACGGCCGGCCCACGGAACCCGAACGGCACGGAGAAGGGCGGGAATCAGACAATGGCCGTCTTCACCGACGCGCGGAACGGCCGCGGGTCGGGCGGACCGACCAACCTGCAGCCCGGGCGCAATCCGATCTGCGAGCAGTCGGACGTGTTCTTCGACGTGTTCGGCGCCGACAAGGGCGGGAACGGCTCGAAGGGCAAGGCGGCGGACAGCGTCGACCTCTTCTCGGTCACTCCGTGTCCGGCCGACATCAAGGACAAGGGCGGTAAGGGCAAGTAGCTCCGGCCGCCACGACGATCGCGAGGGGCCGCCGTTGAGCGGCCCCTCGTGCGTCTGTCCTAGGGCTGCGGCGCGCAGGCGCGCTGCGGGAGCTTCTCGGTCGCGCGGCTCCCGGCAGCGCCCACCGCCGTGACCCGAAGTGTCTCGGCGCACGGGTCATAGGCCACGGTGAGCGCGGCGGCGCGGAACGTCCCGCGCGCGGTCGCGACGACGCGCAGGGCCTTGCGGTCGCTGCCCGCACGAACCGTCAGCAGAACATGCTCCATGGGGCGAAACCCGCTGGCTGCCACCGTGACCGGATGCGTGCGGATCACGTCAACGGCCGGACGTGCCGTTGCACCGATTGCCGCGCCCGCGAGCGAGGCCGGTACGAGCACCGCAACCGCCAGCTTGCCGACGGCGTTCACGCCGCAGATGGTAGCCGCGCTCGGCGCCACCCGCCGTAAGGGAGTGCATCGCTGAAGAAGGGCGCGAGGGCGACGCACCTGCGGGGCCCTAGCCGTTTCTCACCCTTCGAAACCGCCCGCCGCGCGGGGTTTTCACGGAGCGATATCGCCGCTAGGATTGCGCCTCGACGCGGGGAGGGCGGCCCGGATGGCCGCCGATATCGACGAGAAAGGGAGCTGTGGCCGACAAGACCTATCGGTTCCTCCTCCGGATGCCGGAGCACCTTCGGCAGAAGCTCCTCGCGTCCGCACACCAGCATGGACGGAGCCTCAACTCCGAGCTCGTCCAGCGGCTGGAACAGAGCCTCGACCAGGGATCCAAGCCGGCTCGCGTGCGCCGGCTGCGTGATCGGCTCGCCTCCGTGTACGCCCACCACACCGAGGGGAGAGCAATGTCTCCGAAGCGAGTAAGGCTCGGGATCGGCCTGCTGGCCGTTCTCGCGCTGGTCTGTACCGCCGTCGTCGCGGGCGTCGTCCGCAACGACTCGAGCACGACCGCCGCCTCCGCGAAGCTCGCGCGCGGCGAGAGCGAGCTCCCCGCCGCCCTGGCCAGGAAGATGGCCAAGTCGGCGACCTTCTCGCCCACCACCATCCGTGAAGGCGGCGAGGCAGTGAGCGACGGCGCGCAGGACTACGCCGAGCATGCATATCCCGCCGCGCAGATCCCGTTCATGGCAATCAAGGGGTCACGCGACGACTGGAAGAAGATGAAGGGCCACGGCTTCGACGGCAACGCCCTCGGCGGGCGCTGGCTCAGCCTCGGCCCGGACAACGCGATCTACCCGCTCAACCCGTTCCGCAATCGCTTCGCGTATGTCCCCAACGAGTACGCGGCCGCGGGCCGGACGGCGCACAGCCTGATCGACCCCGACTGCGGTCAGAAGCCGGGCGACTGCCGGCTGTGGATCGCGAATGCGGGCGGCGGCATCTGGCGTACGCTCGACGCGCTGGCTCCGCAGCCGACGTGGCAGTACCTGTCGTCGAACTTCGATTCGAACAACACTGCCGCACTCGCGTTCGATCCGAACGATCCGCGGCACAACACGATCTACGCGGGCACCGGTGAGCCGAACATCTGCCGGAGCGGCTGCCTCGGCGGCGTCGGGCTCTACCGGTCTACCGACGGCGGCAACACCTGGAGCGACACGATCGGCGCTTCGGCGTTCGCCGGCCGCGGCATCGGCTCGATCGCCGTGCAGCCCGGCCACTCGAACGTGATCTTCGTCGCCACCGGCGCCCAGGGCTCGCGCGGCATCTCGAGCGTGTGTTGTGACGGCGTCGATCGCGGCGCGAACATCCCGGGGGCCCCGCACTTCGGTCTCTGGCGGTCGACCGACTACGGCCAGACCTGGCAGCTCGTCTCGCAGGGCGCCCCGTCGCTCTGCACGGGCAACACGCCGACGCAGGTGTTCCTCGGTCAGACGCCGTGCTCGCCGCGCGGCGCGCGCCGGGTGATCATCGACCCTGCCGATCCGAACACCGTGTACGCCTCGTTCTTCGCGCGCGGCATCTGGCGCTCGAACGACGCAGGGAACACGTGGACGCAGATCTTCAAGCCGCTCAACGGCAACCCGCAGAGCCCTGCCACCGGCGCGGACATCGAGCGGGCGGAGTTCGACGTGGCCACGCTCCCGAACGGCAACACGCGCATGTACGTCGGCGTCGGCGGCGGCGTTCCGCACGCCCAGTTCTTCCGAGGCGACGATGTCCGCACCGCCCCGGCCGCGACGGTCCAGGCCGGCTGGCAGAACCTCACGGACGACGAGAACATCGACTACTGCGAAGGGCAGTGCAACTACGACAACTACGTCTATGTGCCAAAGGGCCCGGACGGGAAGCCGCAGAACGCCGATCGCGTCTACCTGCTCGGCTCATACGACTACAACAACGTCGGGGTCAACAACGGCCGCGCGATCCTCTTCTCGGATGACGGCGGCCAGCACTTCACCGACGAGTCGATGGACAACGCCGATCCGCTACAGCCACACGGCGTGCACCCCGACCAGCACTCCATCGTCACGAACCCACGGAACTTCCGCCAGTTCATCGAGACGAGCGATGGCGGGGTCGTCCGCTCGAACGGCACGTGGGTCGACGGCAGTGGCGACTGCACGAGCGTCAAGCAGCTGTCCGGGGCGAACCTCGACCTCTGCAAGCGGCTCACGTCGCGCATTCCCGGGCAGATCCAGTCGATCAACCGTGGCCTGAAGACGCTTGCCTTCTACCAGGTGTCCGCGAACCCGAACCGCCCCGGTGAGTACGCCGGCGGCACGCAGGACAACGGCTCCTGGATGAGCGACCCGGCGACGGTGCCGCAGGGCCCGAACGGCAACGGCATCAACCCGCCGGGCGACCCGAAGGTCAAGCCGGACGGGTCGACGTGGATCGAGACGTTCGTCGCGGACGGCGCGGCGAGCAGCTTCGATGCGAAGAACCCCGACTACGCGACGCTCTCGTGGCAGTCGGGCTCGCTCGCGGCGAATCGGCATCCGCGGAACCAGCAGACGCCGTTCTGGATCGCCGACAACGTCAGCTTCCTCCCGCCGTACGTGTACGAGACGCGGCCGTTCCAGTCGCAGCTGTTCTTCGACCCGAACGTGAGCATGCGGCTCTTCTACTCGGCCGAGCACATGTTCCGCGCCGACGACGGCGGCGTGAACCCGAAGTTCGGGCTCGACGCGGTCGAGAAGCACTGCAACCTCTGGGTCGGCGACTTCGACGTCAACGGGGACGGCACGTACGAGCCGTTCGACGACGTCTGCGACGGCTTCCGGGCGCTCGGCGACCCGGGCCCCCGCGGGCGGCTCACGTATGGGCCGAACGCGCTCTGCCCGGCGGGTAACCCGCTCGCCGCCCCGAGCGTCCCCTGCCCGGCGCCATACCCGTACGGTGACGACCGCTCCGGCGGTGAGATCTCGACCTACCAGCGCGTGAAGTCGGACAACGGCACGCTGTGGGCCGGGACGAGCACCGGGCGGCTCTTCATCACGAAGAACGCGGATGCGAAGAACCCGGCGGACGTGACGTTCACGCGCCTGGACGGGTTCTCGTCGATCGACCCGAACCGGTACATCGCCGGCCTCTATCCAATGGCCTCGGACCCGAACACGGCGATCGTCGCCTACAGCGGGTACAACGCCGTTACGCCGGCCACGCCGGGCCACATCTTCTCCGTGACGTACGACCCGGTGTCGAAGACGGCCACGTGGACGCGGCTGGACGACGACCTCGGCGACATCCCGGTCAACGACGTCGCGTTCGACGAGCAGCGCGGTGTGCTGTACGCGTCGACCGACTTCGGCGTCATGAAGAAGCGGTTCAAGTTCAAGGATGGGTTCAAGGGCATGAACGAGTGGCGTCCCGCCGGCCCCGGCCTCCCGGCCGTGGACGTGCCCGACCTCACGATCCTCCCCACGAACGGCGGCACGCTGCTCGCCGCGACGCACGGCTTCGGCGTCTGGACGATGAAGCTCCAGGGCTGAGCCGAGCAAGCCACGGACGACGCGAAGGGCCGCCTCCGGGCGGCCCTTCGTCGTTCTGGAGGAGCGGAGGCGCGGCGGGCGAACGTGAAGCCGTGACCATCACGCGTCTCGTCATCCTCGTCGTCGGCATCGCCGCTCTCGCCGCCGCCGTCCCCTCGCTGAAGGGCAACGCGAGCTCGCTGCAGACACAGGTCAGGAACTGGGTCGACAGCCACGGCGGCAACGGCCAGAGCGCCGAGCAGATCTCGGGCGGCGAGTTCGCGTCCGCACACGCGGGCATGACGCCGTCGTCGCTGCGCAACCTCGTCGGCTCGCCGGCCGACGAGAACACGGTGAAGGTCGAGGGGCTCTCCCTCGAGTGCTGGTACTACGGTGTGGCCGGGGCGACCGGGGCGTACCAGTTCTGCTTCCAGGACGGGAAGCTCAGCTCGAAGCGGCGCTTCGCTACGGGATAGCGCCGCACTGCTGCGGCAGGCGCGTCAGCGCCGCCTTGCTGCCCTGATCGCCGATCGCGACGATGGTCAGGCCGGTGCAGGTCGTGCCGGCCGCAGGGTTGAAGCGCATCATGAACCCGCCGCCCGATCCGGCCGTCACGCGGCGCGTGACGAGCTCAGGCGTGCGGGCCACGAGCCGGACGTGCTCGCGAGCGTGGAAGCCGCTGCCCTGCAGCATCAGACCGGCCAGATGGAGCTGCGCTCGTGCCGTCCGACCGCTGCTTGCAGGTCCGCACGACGAACCCTGCGGCGAGTACCGCGACAGCGACGGCGGGGACGATCCGACGCACGAATCAAGTATGCCGCAAATCACGCGGTTTTTTGCTTGACTTCCGCTCCGCAAGGCCATATAAGCCATGCGATATCAACGCCTCGCCCGGGGCGATATCAACGGTTGGGCGAGGCGGCAGTTCTGCGGAGAGTCAGAAAAATCGAGCGTGGGGAGGCAAGATGCGAGCGAGAGCACTCGTTGTGCTCGTTGGCTTAGCGGCGGTCGCCGCGGTTGCATTGATCGGGGGCGCCGTCTTCAAGGGCGGCAGCCACTCGGCGGTGCGGTACTCCAAGTTCAGCCTGACCGATCCGGACAGCAAGGCGCAGACGCCGGGTCTCGGGCCGGGCCTGACGTACGACGGGTACATGCAGGCCGCCGAGGCATACCCGGCGGCAAATCTGACGCCGTCGGAGGTCGCGAACGCCGAGGCGACGTTCAACTCGATCGGCAAGGCCGATGCGAAGGCCGGTTGGAACAACGGCGCCTCTCACAAGTGGGAGCAGGTCGGCCCAGGGGTCACCGCCACGCAGCCCGGCGTGACCGCCTTCTCCGGCGCGACGAACGACACGGCGAGCCGCATCACCGCTCTCCTCGTGTCGCCTAACTGCGGCACCTTTAGCTGCACCGTCTGGGCTACCCCGGCGGGTGGCGGCGTCTGGCGCACCGACAACGCGACCGGCGCGAGCCCGAACTGGAGGCAGCTCCACGTCGGCGATCTCGACCAGGCTTCGACCGGGGCGCTCACGCTGGACCCGACCGACAAGACGGGCAGGACGATCTACCTCGGCACCGGCGAGGGCAACCGCTGCTCGTCCGGCTGCGAGGCCGGCGTCGGCATCTACAAGTCGACGAACGGCGGCGAGAAGTGGACGAAGCTCGCCGACGCGTGCGTGAGCAACGCGACGTACACGTGCGCGACGCCGGGCCAGGACGCGTTCCTCGGCCGCGGCATCAACGCGATCGTCATCGACCCGACCAACGCGAACCACATCTTCGTCGGCTCGGCGCAGGCCGTCCGCGGTCTTGCGCACGTGATCGGCGCGGGCGGCACGAGCCGCCTCGAGCCGGGCGCGAACGAGCCCGGGCTCTACGAGTCCACCGACGGCGGCGCCACGTTCACCGAGGTCTGGGACGGCAGCAAGCCGGACGCCGGCCAGTCCTTCGGCGTGACGGACGTCGGGCTCGACCCGTCGAATCCGGCCACCGTGTACGCGTCGGCCTTCGACGCGGGCCTCTGGCGGCGCGACGGCGGTGCGGGGCAGTTCGCCTTCACGCCAGGTGTTCAAGCCGCAGTTCGCTGCGGGCGCCGGCATCGATCGCCTGTCGTTCGCCCTGACCACGAAGGGCGGCCATACGCGGATCTACCTGACCGAGGGCACGCAGCCGGCGACGGCGAACGCAACGACCCGCAAGCCGTCGAACTTCTGGCGGACGGACATCGGCGGACCAGCCGGCCGCGTCGCTGCTTGGTTCGCAGACCGCGCGTGCACCCCGCCGCCGACCGACGACGCATCGTTCCCGACCACTACACCGGCTGGCAGTGTCTGACCGTCGCAGACGACGGGCAACCCGTACTTCGCAACGGACACGTTCTGCACGCAGCAGTGCTGGTACGACAACGACGTCTACACGCCGGACGGAATGCCCGACACCGTGTACCTGATCGGCTCGAACCTGTACGGCGAGCAGCCGTGCAACACGAACGGCGTCGGCTGCGGGAACGGCCGCTCGAACGGCCGCGAGGTCCTCTACTCGACGACTGCCGGTGACCCGGACGGGTCCGCGACGGGGGCTGCAGCGCTGCGGACGTTCACCGACCTCTCGTACGACGCGACGGTCAACCACCCGAACTGGTGCGCGTTCGCGCCGTACTTCGACAACGGGTGCGAGAACGCCCCGAACGGCATCCACCCGGATCAGCACGCGATCGTGATCAACCCGGGTAACCCGACCCAGATCTTCCAGGGCTCGGACGGCGGCGTGATCCGCACCAGCGGGCAGTTCGCCGATGCATCGGCGCAGTGCGACTCACCGCACCGCAACGGCGGCGGCCCGCTTCCGATCGACGTCGGGGAGCTACACCGCGTGCAAGCGGCTGCTGTCGCGTATCCCGACCGTCTCAACCACGTCGACAGGAACCTGGGCAGCACGCTCCAGTTCGTCGGCGTGGCGATCCGGCCCGACAGTGACTGCGAGGTCACCGGCGGGACGCAGGACAACGGCACGTGGACGAACACGAACTACTCGGGCAACGGCCCGTCCTGCGACAACAACCAGTTCACGCAGATCATCTACGGCGACGGCGGCAACGCCGGCTACGACCTCGCCAACCCGAACTGGCGCTTCAACCAGTTCACCAGCGGGTTCAGCGACTCGAACTTCCGCAACGGCGATCCCGAGAAGTGGGTCATCAACACGGCGCCCGTCACGAACAGCGGCGAGGCGTTCGGGTTCTACTTCCCGGAGATCAGCGACCCGAACCCGGTCGCCGGCTCGCACCCGATCTACATCGGGGGCGGCCATGTCTGGCGCTCGTGGGCGTTCGGCGCCGGCGTCGTGGGCCACGTCCCGCAGGACAAGACGCCGGACATCGCCGGCTACGAGGCCAACTGTCCGGAGTTCGTGACCTCGGGGCAGCAGCCCGGCTGCGGTGACTTCCGGCCGCTCGGCGGGCCGCTCTGCGACGGCCATCGCGGCGACCCACGGTCCCGACGTGCGCGAACCAGCCCGGCAACCTGACCGGCACGGCCTACGGCACCGACCGCTCCGGCGGCTCGATCTCCTGGATCTCCCGCGACGAGCGCGGACACGGGCACGATCTGGGCCGCGACCGGCGCGGGCCGCGTCTTCGTCACGCACAACGGTGACGCAGCCGACCCGGCCAACGTCGTCTGGCACCGGATCGACAGCTCCACCTCCGGCAACTCGCCGACGCGGTACCCGAGCGGGATCTACGTCGACCCGAACGACACGGGCCACGCGTGGATCTCGTACTCGGGCTACAACACGAACACGCCCGGCACGCCCGGGCACGTGTTCGACGTCCGCGAGAACGGCAACGCCGCCGGCTCGGGGATCTTCACGAACCTCAACGTCGAGAGCGCCACGACGGCCTTCCCGACGCCGTTCGGCGACGGCGACCTGCCGGTCAGCGACGTCGTCCGTGACGACTCCGACGGGACGCTCTACGCGTCGACCGACTTCGGCGTCCTGCAGGGCGACCCGAACAAGAACGGCACGTACAGCTGGCATGTGACCGAACATGCCGCGGTACGAGGTCCTGCACCTCGAGATCCGGCCGTCCTCGCGCGTGCCGACGTGCTCGGTCAACAAGAAGTGCAAGCCGCTTCTGTACGCGGCGACGCACTCGCAGGGCATCTGGCAGCTGAAGCTGAAGTAGGGCTTCGGCCGAACCGACTGACACGGAGGGCCGCCTGCGGGCGGCCCTCCGTCGTTCGTGTGCCGGGCGATCCGGTTACTTCGGCAAGCAGTCGGACTTCGGCACGAGCGCGCTCGCGGCGTCGCCGCGGGCGCCCACGGCCTTGATCGTCAGCGCCCGCTGGCACGACTGGAACGGGGCGAGCGGCGTCGCGAAGGTGCCCTTGCCGTTCGTGCGCACGGTGCGTGTGTGCGTGGTGGCGTTGATGAACCGGACCCGAACCCGCTCGCGCGCGTGGAACTTGACCCCGATCACCGTCTGGCCGGCGACGCGCAGCTTCGGCGTCGCCCGTGAGTGGCCGGATGCACTCGGGGACAGGGCGAACGCGAGCGCGATCCCGGCGGCTGCCAGGAACGGTCTCATGCCTGGACCCCTACCCGGCTCCGCCGTGATCGAATCTAGTAGGCGACAGCGCCGCGGCCGGTCTCGGCCGCGTGGCGCTGCTCGTCCGCGCGGTACGACGAGCGCACGAGCGGGCCGGAGAACACCGAGCCGAAGCCCAGCGCCTCGCCCTGCTCGCGGAACCAGCGGAACTCGTCGGGGTGCACCCAGCGGTCGATCTCGGCGTGCTTGGCCGACGGCTGCAGGTACTGGCCGATGGTGACGACGTCGACGCCGCTCGCGCGCAGGTCGCGCAGCGTGTCGACGACCTCGTCGTTCGTCTCGCCGAGGCCGACGATGATCCCCGACTTCGTGAGCACGTTGTAGTCGGCCAGCTCCTTGGCCCGCCGCAGGAGCCAGAGCGCCTTGTCGTACGACGCCTTGGCGCCGCGCATGCGGCGGTGCAGCCGGCGCACCGTCTCGATGTTGTGGTTGAAGACCTCGGGGCGCGCGCCGAGCACGGTGCCCAGCGCCTCCTCCTCGACGCCGAGGAAATCGGGCGTCAGCACCTCGACCGACGCCTCCGGCAGCTTCCGCTTGACCGCGCGGATGGTCGCGGCGTAGTGGCCGGCGCCGCGGTCGGGGACGTCGTCGCGGTCGACGGACGTGATCACGACGTGGCGCAGCTCCATCCCGGCGGCCGCCTGCGCGAGCCGCAGCGGCTCGAGCGGGTCCGGCGGATGCTCCGGCCGGCCGGAGTTGACGTAGCAGTACCGGCAGGCGCGGGTGCAGGTGTCGCCGAGGATCTGGAACGTCGCCGTTCCCCGGCCCCAGCACTCGCTGATGTTGGGGCAGCGCGCCTCTTCGCAGATCGTGTGCAGGCCCTGCCCGTGGATCAGCTTCTTGACGTCGAAGTAGCGCGAGTCCGCGCTCGGAGCGCGGACCTTCATCCATTCAGGCCGGCGCGGGCGCTCGGCGACGGGCGATGACCCCTGCACGACGTGAAGTCTAGGCGTGCGCGTAAGGGCTAGCCCGCCGTGTGCTTCATGGTCGACTCGCGGCGCTGCGCCTCCGCCAGGGTCAGCTCGCCGGAGCAGAGGAGGCCGTTGAGCCGGTTCTCCTCCTTGTCGACGTCGGCGGCGCGTGGGTAAGGCTCGGGCCAGAGGTTGCGCGGATCGATCGCGTTCCCGCCGAGCTCCAATGAGATCAGGTGGTCCTCCTGGTAGTCCGAGAGGCTGCCGGTGCGGCCGTAGGCGGCCATCTGCTTGCGCTTGAGGTCGTTCGTGTAGTCGGTCGGCGGACGCACGGTGCGTGTCCAGCCGGACTTGCAGACGGTGTCGTGGATGGTTGCCTGCGTGACGTCGGGGTTGAGCGCGCCGGGCGTCAGCTCCCAGCTCGCCCGCTCCGGCGAAAGCGCATTCGAGCCGCCGCCCTGGAAGGCGAGGAAGGCGAGAACCGCGGCCGCGACGAGCGCGAGCAGAAGGTCGCCCTGGCGCATGTACCCGACGCTACTGGCGTCATTGTCACGCGAACGTCAATTGTCGTTGACATCAGAATCCGTTCCCGTTAGACAGGGTGGTGCACCAGGGCCAGACGTCAGGAGGCTGGCTCGTCGGATTTCCATACAAGGGGAGGGAATCGATGAGGGTAAAGGCGCTGGCGCTGCTGCTTGGCCTCGCCACAGTTGCGACCGTGCTGCTGGTGGCGGGTGGAAGCCCAGCACTCGGCAGCAAGCCGGACAGGATCATCAAGGGAATCGCCACCGGCGCGATCAAGGACCCGACGATCACGTCGACGAAGAACGGCCATACGGTCGTCAGGCCGGTCCCGTTCCTGTCGAACGGCGTGGTCGATGCCGCGCAGCAGGCGCTCGGCATCGTCAACGGCGACGACCGCCTCGAGGGCGCCGACGCGACACCCGACATGAAGTTCTCCGATGTCGGGAGCACGAAGGAGACGCTCGGCTGCGCGAAGCGCGGTGGCAAGAACGTTCGCGTCAACCAGGACTGCTCGTTCCGCCGCCAGGCCGAGGAGGAGATCACCTACAACCCGGCCGATCCGAAGAACCTGATCGCCGGCCAGAACGACAGCCGGGTCGGCTACAACCAGTGCGGCATCGACTGGTCGACCGACAACGGCAACCACTGGGGCGACCTGCTCCCGCCGTTCCGCCAGCACGAGAACGCGCCGCAGTTCGACGGCCCCGAACCCGAACAACCCGAACAACAACACGTTCCAGGGCGACCCGGGAACGCTGCACACCTACGACGCGGCGAGCGATCCGGCTGTCGCGGTCGACTCGCAGGGGAACGCCTACTTCAGCTGCGTCGTCTTCGACGTGTTCTCGAACGCCAACGGGCTGTTCGTGACGCAGTCGCCGGCGGCCGCGAAGGGCGCGTTCTACTTCAACATGCCGAGCTCGATCCAGGCGAACCCGTCGAAGAACTTCCTGGTCGAGGAGGACAACCCGAGCGGGCCCTTCGCGATCTCCGACAAGAACTTCATCGCCGCCGACCGTCTGCCGCGCACCGCGTCGCATCCGACCGGCGACAACGTCTACGTCACGTGGACGGAGTTCTTCTTCGATGCGGAAGGCAACTTGAGGGAGAACCCGATCTACGGCTCGATGTCGACCGACGGTGCAAAGACGTGGTCGACGCCGGAGGAGATCAGCGGCAGCTCGAACGGCGCTCTGCTTCTTCGGCAACGTGTTCGACCCGTCGCTCGGGCCGCACAACTGCAACCTCGACCAGGGCTCCGACCCGGTCGTGATGCCGAACGGCGACCTCGCCGTCACCTACAACAACGGCAACACGCCGGCCGGCAACCCGAACGGCCAGCAGCTCGCCGTCGTGTGCCACCCGTCGGGCAGCTCGACCAACGCGACGGCGCACCTGAACTGCGGTTCGCCGAGCAAGGTCGGCGACGACGTCGAGGTCGGCGAGCCGCTGTGCGACTTCGGCCGCGGCCCCGAGGAGTGCATCCCCGGCGTGTGGATCCGCACGAACGACTTCCCGCGGATGGTCAGCGAGAACACGCAGAGCGGGAACCTCTACGTCGCGTGGCAGGACTACCGAAACGGCGAGTTCGACGTCCAGATGTCGCAGTCGACGGACGGCGGCCACACCTGGACGGAGACCGGCACGGTCAACCCGGACACCGGGCTCGATCACTACTTGCCGGCCGTCGACCAGTCGCCGACCAAGATGCGACCGCGTCGGCGTCAGCTACTACCGCACGGCACGCGTGCCAGGCGAGTCCGATGGCACCGCGAACTGCCTGTACCCGACGTGCACGGGCGATCCGTTCACGCCCGGCGACCAGGCTGGCGTCGGCGAGCAGATGTCGGACTACTCGCTGGCCGGTGGCCAGGGAGCGGCTTGCCCTACGCCTTCAAGGTCGTGTCGCCGGTGTTCCCGCCGCCGAACGGGAACCAGTCCGGCTTCAACGGCGACTACAGCGGGCTCACCATTCCGAAGAACGAGGAGGCCCATCCGATCTGGTCGGATACCCGCAACGCCAATCCGTTCCTGCTGAACGGTTCGGCGAACGACGAAGATATCTTCAGCGACTCGGTCGGCCTGCCGAACGGCAAGGCGAAGACCGGGCCGGGTCAGATCGGCAAGTAAGCAGTCAGCGGGGGGAGGGCCGCCTCGGGCGGCTCTCCCTCACGCCTGCGCGGCGAGCCGCTCGTGCACGGGCTGCGGCCAGAGGCCGGCCTCGTGCGCGTCCAGCGGCTCGAGCGTCAGGTCGAGCACCTCCTCGAGCGCGGCCGCCGCGTGCGGGACGACCTCGTCGACCGTGACCGGCCGGCCGAGCTCGCGCGCGATGGTCGTGAACGCGGCGCCGTCGAGGCCGCACGCCGTGATCCACTCGGTGAACGGCGCCGGGTCGAGGTCGACGTTGAGCGCATACCCGTGCGTCGTCACCCACTTGGAGACGTGCACCCCGATCGACGCGATCTTGCGCGGCGGCGAGACCAGCCAGACCCCGGTCATGTTCTCGCCCTCGATCCGCTCGCCGTCGATGCCGAAGGCACCGACGGTGCGGATGAGCGCCTCCTCGAGCAAACGAACGTACTGCTTGACGTCCTGGCCGTGCCGGCGCAGGTCGACGATCGGGTAGCAGACCAGCTGGCCCGGCCCGTGGTACGTGGATTTGCCGCCCCGGTTCGTTTCCACGATCTCGACCTCGGCGTCCTCCGGCACGTGGAGCTCGCCGGTCTCGGCCCGGCGCCCGAGCGTCACGACGGGCGGGTGCTCGAGCATCAGCACCGTGTCCGGGATCGCGCCCTGCGAGACCGCGCCGGCGAGCGAGCGCTGCAGTGCCCAGGCCTCCTCGTACGGGACGGTGCCCGGCGTGAAGAGGTAGCCGGGGCGGGCCATCAGATGCCGGCGTCCTCGAGGACGATGCGTGCGTCCTCGAGTTGCTCCGGGTTGACGAGCACCTCGCGCGGCCCGGTCGGCGTGAACCCGTCGGTGGCGCCGGCGCCGAAGTTCGTCGGCCGGTGGAACGAGGGGATGCCCGCGGTCTCGAGGAGGCCGCGGATCACCTCGGCCTCGACCTCGTTCGAGGCGACGGTCAGCGGGACGGGCTCGCTCACGGGACTAGTAGTTCGACTCGTCCCACGTCTCCAGCTTGAGCGCGGAGATCGCGGAGGAAGCGGCCGGCGAGGGCGCCGTCGATGAGTCGGTGGTCGTACGTGAGGGTCAGGTTCATGATCGGCCGGATCGCGATCACGTCATGGCCGAACTCGTCCTCGATCACCCACGGCCGCTTGACGACCGCGTAGGTGCCGAGGATCGCCGCCTGCGGCTGGCTGATCACCGGCGTACCGTGGAAGGTGCCGTAGCCGCCCGGGTTGGTGATCGTGAACGTCCCGCCCTGAACCTCGTCGGGGAGCAGCTTCTTGTCGCGGGCGCGCTGCGCGATGTCGACGACGCCGCGCGCGATGCCCGAGGAGGTTGAGGCCCTCCGCGTGCTTCAGCACGGGGACGATCAGGCCCTTGCCGTCGGCGAGCTCGACCGCGAAGCCGAGGTTCACGTAGTTGCGCGTGACGATCTGGTCGCCGCGGATCTCGCCGTTCACCCACGGGTAGTCGCGCAGCGTCTCCACGACCGCGCGGGCGACGAAGGCGAGGTAGGTGATGTTGACGCCGTAGGCCTTCTGGTACTCGGGCTTGAGCCCCTTGCGGATCTCGACGACCTTCGACATGTCGACCTCGATCGCGCTCGTCACGTGCGCGGACGTGTCGAGCGAGCGGCGCATGTGCTCTGCGATGCCGCGGCGCATGGCGGTCATCGGCTCGAGCTGCTCGCCGGCGTCGGCCTGCGCGGCCTGCGGCGGGGGAGCGGGCTCGGGGCTGGGGGCCGGCGCGGCGCGGGCGCGGGTTGCGGCGGCGGCGCAGGTGCCGGCTGCGGCGCGGGCTCAGGTGCGGGCTGCGGCGGACGGCGCGCCGGACTCGACGAACGCGAGGATGTCCTTCTTCGTGACGCGGCCGCCGCGGCCCGTGCCGGGCACGCTGGCCGGGTCGACGCCGTGCTCGGAGGCGATGCGCGCGACCACCGGCGAGACGAAGCTCTTGCCGTTCGCCTCTGCAGCGACCGGCTGCGGCGCGGGCGCAGGGGCCGGAGCGGGCTCGGCGGTCGCAGGCGCAGCCTCGGCGCTCGAGGCCCGCGCTGCCTCCTCGGCGGCGGGCGCCGTCGCGGGCTCGGGCGGCGCTGCGGGCTCGGGCGCGCCGGCCTCGGCGGGCGCGCCGCCGATGACGGCCAGCCGCGTACCGACCTCGACCGTCTCGCCCTCCTGCACGAGGATCTGCGTCACCGTCCCGGTGCCCGGGCTCGGGACCTCGGTGTCGACCTTGTCGGTCGAGATCTCGAGCAGCGGCTCGTCGGCCTCGATGTGCTCGCCCTCGGCCTTGAGCCACTTCGTGATCGTCCCCTCGGTGACCGAGACGCCCATCTGCGGCATGACGACGTCGACTGCGGTTTCCGTCGCCATCAGTACTCGGCCAGCTCCCGGAGCGCGGCGGTGACATCGTCGACCTGCGGGATGAACGCCTTCTCGAGCGGCGGCGAGAACGGCACCGGCGTGTCGGGCGCGGCCACGCGCTTGACCGGCGCGTCGAGGTCCTCGAACGCCTCCTCGGCGATCGTCGCGGCGATCTCGCCGCCGAAGCCGCCGGTGCGCGTGTCCTCGTGCAGGACGAGCACCTTGGACGTCTTGCGCACGCTCGCGAGCACCGCCTCGCGGTCCCACGGGATGATCGTGCGCAGGTCGAGGATCTCGACCGAGACGCCGTCGGCCTCGAGCTGCTGCGCGGCCTCCTCGGCCGTGTAGACCATCGCGCCCCAGGTGATCAGGCGTGACGTCGCTGCCCTCGCGGTGCACGCGCGCCTGGCCGAACGGGGTCAGTGTAGCGCTCGTCCGGCACCTCGCCCTTGATGCGGCGGTAGAGGTGCTTGTGCTCGAAGAAGAGCACCGGGTTCGGATCCTCGATCGCCGCGACGAGCAGCCCCTTGGCGTCCTCCGGCGTGCGACGGGCACACGACCTTCAGCCCGGGGATGTGGGCGAAGGAGCTCTCGGGGTTCTGCGAGTGGAACGGCCCACCGGAGAAACCGCCGCCCGACGGCAGCCGGACGACCATCGGAATCGCCGTCCCGGCGCGCCAGTGCTGCTTGGCCGCGACCGTAACGAGGTGGTCCCACCCGCACGAGATGAAGTCGGCGAACTGCATCTCCGCGACCGGGCGCATGCCCATGATCGCCGCGCCGGTGCAGCCACCGAGGATCGCCGTCTCGGCGAGCGGCGCGTCGATCACGCGCCACGGCCCGAACTCCTCCTGGAAGCCGAGCGTGACCTTGAAGGCGCCACCGTAGACGCCGACGTCCTCGCCGATCACGAAGACGCGCGGGTCGCGGCGCATCTCCTGGCGGAGGCCGTCGCTGATCGCCTGCAGATAGGTCTTCTCGGGCATTACTTGTGGTGGGGCGTGTCGAGCTCCTCGGGCGTCGCGTAGACGCCGTGCTCGAGGTCGTGGGGCTCCGGCATCGGTGAGTCCTCGGCCCGGCGGAGCGCGTCGTTCAGCAGCTTCTTCACGCCGGTCGAGATCTCGTCCTCCTCGTCGTCCGTGAGCTCCGCGTTCTCGCGCAGCCACTCCCGGTAGCGCTCGATCGGGTCGCGCGCGGCCCACTCCTCGAAGAGCTCCTTCGGGACGTAGAAGGCGTCGTCGTGGACGGCGTGGCCCTCCATGCGCAGGGTCATGCACTCGATCAGCGTCGGGCCCGCCGCCGCCGCGCGCCTTCTCGATCGCACGCTTCGCCTCGCGGTAGACGGCGAGCACGTCGGTGCCGTCGACGACGACGCCCTCGAACCCGTACGCCTGGGCGCGGTCGGCGAGCGTCTCGCACGCGTACTCGAGGTGCGTCGGCGTCGAGTACGCCCACTGGTTGTTGTCGCAGATGAACACGACCGGGAGGCGGCGCACGCCTGCGAGGTTCATGCCCTCGTGCGTGTCGCCGCGGGCGGACGCGCCTTCGCCGAACCAGGCGACCGCGACGCGCCGCTCGTCCCGGATGCGGAACGCGAGCGCAGCGCCGACCGCGACCGGCAGCATCGCCGGCAGGTGGCTGACCATCGCGATGAGGCCGAGGTTCTGGTCGGCCATGTGAACGTTGCCGTCGCGGCCGTGCGTCGGCCCGTCGGCGCGGCCCATGTACTGCGCGAAGATCCGCCAGGGCTCGACGCCGCGGGTGATGTGGACGCCCATGTCGCGGTGGAGCGGCGTGCCGACGTCGTCGGAGCCCATCGCCGTTGCGACGCCGACCGACGCGGCCTCGTTGCCGCGGCCCGTGTAGAACGAGCCCGGGATCTTGCCCTGCTTGTAGAGGATGTGGCCGCGCTCCTCGATCGCGCGCGTGATCAGCATGTTGCGGTAGGCGCCGAGCAGATCCTCGCGGTCGAGGCCCGCTTCCCGGATCTCCCGCAGCGACGTGATCGGCTCGGCTTCGCGCGCAATGGCCATAAAGAGGGCACCCCCGTGCGTAGGTGGGGCAACGACAGGGACAGGATATCGACGTCGCGTATGGCTCGTTCGCCGCCGCCTACGCGCGGGCGCGCCTGACTACGATCGCGGCATGCCGAAGCGCAACTGGATCCAGGAGGAGCGCCGCAAGACCCTGGGCGACTGGGTCGCGTTCTGCCTCCACTGCGGCTTCCTCCAGCGCTACTTCGAGGATTCCGAGGGCGAGCTGCCGGCCGCGTGCCCGCAGTGCGCCGGCGAGCTCCGCTCCCGCTGCCCTGCCTGCGACGCGCGCATCGCGTCGGCCTTCGCCGTCGAGTGCGAGGACTGCGGCGCCGAGCTCCGCCCCGCGGAGCAGTTCGGTACCCGCATCCGCAAGGCCTAGCGAATCTGACTGAACCGGATCACCGTCACGGTGTCGGTCCCGATGACTTCCCGGTTGTAGAGCTGGCTCAGCCAGCCCGCCATGTCCTCCCAGCGGCGGATCTCCGGGTTGTCGTGCTCGATCTCCCGCGGCGAGAGCTCGAGCAGCTGCTTCACCTCGACCTTGTCGATGACCGCGTCGAAGATCTTCTCGCGCGGGCTGAAGCGCGTGCCCACGAGCACCTGGACGACCATCCCCTTGCGGTACTTCGCCGACTTGTCGCCGAGACGGATGGTCGCTGTCTTGCCGCTGCGACGCAGCTGGTCGGCGACGACGGGTGAGTAGAAGTTGAGTGCGTACATGGGTTCCATCGGCGCCGGGAAGAGGCAGGATCATAGAGCCTCGCCGTCCAGCAGGTTCAGGGCGCGTGCAGCCATGTCCCGCTCGCCGCGGTAGGCGAGCAGCCGAGGCGCCTCCTCGAGCGGCAGCCAGCGCGCCTCGGCGACCTCGTGGCGGTGCTCGGCGGGCACGTCGCCGATCCGGCCGCTCCTGTAGCGGAGGAGGTAGAAGCTCACGATCTTGAAGATCCGCTCGGCCCTCCCACGTGTAGACGTAGCGGACGTCGCCGAGCTTGCCCTCGAGGTCGCCGGCCAGGCCCGGTCTCCTCGGCGACCTCGCGGACTGCCGTCGCCGCGGGCTCCTCGCCGGCATCGACGCGGCCCTTCGGCAGCGCCCAGACGCCGGGCCGCTTGCCGGCCGGCCGGATCGCGGCGATCCACCAGCGGCCGCGCATGCGGCGCACCAGCACGCCCCCGGCCGAGAACTCGCGCGGCATTCACTTCTTTGTAACACGCCGTGCGCATGTTCGTTGCAGAACGACCCCTGGAAAGCCGCTAGACTGCCGTCGGCACTCCCCAGCGTCGAGTGCCAGACAGTGTCACAAAGTCGTATTACAGGGAGGTTGCGCATGAATCTACAGCCGCTGGGCGACCGCCTGATCGTCGAGGTGCTCGAGGAGGAGGAGACGACGACGAGCGGCATCGTCCTTCCCGACACGGCGAAGGAGAAGCCGCAGCGCGGCCGCGTCCTCGCCGTCGGCCCGGGCCCCCGCAACGACAACGGCGAGTACATCCCGATGGACGTCGCCGAGGGCGACGAGGTCATCTTCTCGAAGTACGGCGGCACGGAGATCAAGCCTCGGCACCGACGAGGTGCTGATCCTGCGCGAGTCCGACGTGCTGGCGAAGGTTGTCGGCACGCCGTGAGCCCGCCGGCGCGGCCGCGTAGGCAGACGGAGAGGAAAGGAACAGATGGCACACAAGGAACTGAAGTTCAACGAGGACGCGCGCCGCGCACTCGAGCGTGGCGTCAACGTCCTCGCGGACGCCGTCAAGGTGACCCTCGGCCCCAAGGGCCGCTACGTCGTGCTCGACAAGAAGTTCGGCGCACCGACGATCACCAACGACGGCGTCACCATCGCACGTGAGATCGAGGTCGAGGACGTCTTCGAGAACCAGGGCGCCCAGCTCGTCCGCGAGGTCGCGACCGCGACCAACGACGTCGCCGGCGACGGCACGACGACCGCGACCGTGCTCGCCCAGGCGATCGTCCGCGAGGGCCTGAAGAACGTGGCCGCCGGCGCGAACCCGATGGCGCTCAAGCGCGGCATCGAGAAGGCCGTCGACGCGGTCACCGAGAACCTGAAGTCGCAGTCCAAGGAGATCTCGGGCAAGGAGGACATCGCCCGGGTCGCCACGATCTCGTCGCGCGAGCGCGAGATCGGCGACAACATCGCCGACGCGATCGAGAAGGTCGGCAAGGACGGCGTCGTGAACGTCGAGGAGGGCCAGACGTTCGGCCTCGAGCTCGAGTTCACCGAGGGCATGCAGTTCGACAAGGGCTACCTGTCCCCGTACATGATCACCGACTCCGAGCGCATGGAGGCGGTCCTCGAGGATCCGTTCATCCTGGTCGCGAACCAGAAGATCGGCGCCGTCAAGGACATCCTGCCGGTGCTCGAGCAGGTCATCCAGGCGGGCCGCCCGCTGCTGATCGTGGCCGAGGACGTCGAGGGCGAGTCGCTCGCGACGATCGTGGTCAACAAGCTGCGCGGCACGTTCCAGGCCGTCGCCGTCAAGGCGCCGGGCTTCGGTGACCGCCGCAAGCGCATGCTCGAGGACATCGCGATCCTCACGGGCGCCGAGGTGATCACCGAGGAGATGGGCCTCAAGCTCGAGAACACGAAGCTCACGCAGCTCGGCCGGGCCCGCCGCGTCGTCGTCGACAAGGACTCGACGACGATCATCGACGGTGCCGGCGACGGCGGACGCGATCAAGGGCCGGATCAAGCAGATCAAGGCCGAGATCGAGACCACGGACTCCGACTTCGACCGCGAGAAGCTGCAGGAGCGGCTGGCCAAGCTGGCCGGCGGCGTCGCGGTGATCAAGGTCGGTGCTGCGACCGAGACCGAGATGAAGGAGAAGAAGCACCGTGTCGAGGACGCCGTCCAGGCGACCCGCGCGGCGCTCGAGGAGGGCATCGTCCCGGGCGGCGGCGTCGCGCTGCTGAACGCGGTCGAGGCGATCAAGCTCGACACCTTCGAGGGCGACGAGAAGACGGGTGCGCAGATCATCCGCCGCGCGCTCGAGGAGCCGATCCGCCAGCTGGCGGAGAACGCGGGCCTCGAGGGCTCGGTCGTCGTCGACAAGGTCCGCAACGCCGCGGCGGGGCAGGGCCTGAACGTCGACACCGGCGAGGTCGAGGACCTGGTCAAGGCCGGGATCATCGATCCGACGATGGTCACCCGCTCGGCGCTGCAGAACGCCGCGTCGATCGCGAAGAACATCCTGACGACCGAGGCCATCGTGGCCGAGGCGCCCGAGAAGCAGCCGGCGATGGCGGCGGCATGCCGGGCGGCATGGACGGGATGATGTAACCCAGCCCTCGGGCTGATTGCTTCAGACGAAGGGCCGGCGTGAGCCGGCCCTTCGTCGTTCTGACCCAGAACGCAGAAACGGCGCGAAATCGCGCCGTTTCAAAGGGGGGAGGGGGGTTGTGACTCAAATATCGGCGCGCTTCCGTCTGAGCCGATCCCTCAAGTCAGTGATTCGCTCTAAACCCCGACGGAGGCGGGCTTGCCCCGCCGCAGTCACGACGCGCGAAGACGCGTGTGACTCGTTCCGTCGAAAATCGTCATGGCGACGCGAAGCGAGCCGGATTTTCGGCGGTTAAAACTCGTAGCGCTCCTCTTTCCAGTAATCGGCGTTGTTGTTGTAGCCGTACCGCTCCCAGAACCCGGGCTCGTCGGTGGCGCGCAGCTCCAGGCCGCGCAGCCACTTGGCGCTCTTCCAGAAGTACCTCGTCGGGATGAAGAGCCGGAGCGGCCAGCCGTGCTCCTTCGTCAGCGGCTCGCCGTCGGCCTCGTAGACGAGCAGGGCGTTCGGATCCTCCAGCGCTTCGAGCGGCACGTTCGCCGTGAACCCCTGCTCGGCATGCGCGACGACGAAGCGCGCGCTCGGCTTCGGCTTCACGAGGTGCGCGACCTCGCTCCAGTGCACGCCCTTGAAGCCGGCGTCGAAACGGCTCCAGCGGGTCACGCAGTGGATGTCGGTCGTGACCTCGGTCGCGGGCAGCGCGAGGAACTGCTCCCAGTCGAGCACGAGCTCCTGCTCGACCTCGCCGAAGACGCGGAAGTCCCACTGGGCCAAATCGGTGTTGGGCACTGACCCCGCGTGCAGGACCGGCCACTTCTCGGTCAGGTACTGCCCCGGCGGTAGGCGGGCTGGGTCGTACCCGGCCTCGCGGAGCTTGTCCTCCACCTTGGAACGGAAGAGCGGCATCGGCGAAACAGACTACGCAGGGACCGGCACACTGAACGCATGCCGTCTTCAGATGCCTGGGCTCCTCGCGCGCGAGACTACGTCGGTGCGCGCGGCCCGGACGCCGCCGATTTCGTGCAGCGCATGGTCTCGAACGACGTCGAGGCACTCGCGCCGGGCGAGGCGTGCGACGCGCTGCTGCTGACGCCGAAGGCGCGCATCGTCGCGCCGCTCCGGATCTTCCGCCGCGCGCGACGACGATTTCCTGCTCGCCACGGAGGCGGGGCTCGGCGAGACGCTCCGGGCGCAGCTCCAGCGCGCGCGCTTTGCCGCCAAGGTCGACCTGACGCCGGAGGAGCACACGGCGGCGATCGTGCTCGGCGGCGAGCCGGCGGGCCTTCACACGCGCGCGCGCGAGTACGGCGAGGCTGCGTGGGAGGCGCTGGACGCGGAGCCCGCAGGCGAGCGCATCGACGACAACGAGCTCGAGCGGCTGCGCATCGAGGCGCGCGGTCCGGCGTGGGGCCGCGAGCTCGACGACCGCGTTCTGCCTGCCGAGGCCGGGCTGGTCGAGCGGGCGATCAGCCTGACGAAGGGCTGCTACCCCGGTCAGGAGCCGGTCGCCAGGCTGCACTTCCGCGGCCACGCGAACCGTGGTCTACGCGTGCTCGAGCTCAGCAACGTGCCTGCCTACGACGCCGAGATCCGCGACGGCGACCGAGTCGTCGGCCGCGTCACGAGCTCGGTCCCGAACGGCGATGCGATCCTCGCGCTCGCGTACGTCCGTACCGACGTCGGCGACGATGCCGAGCTCAGCGTCGACGGCGCACCGGCGCGGCTCCGCTAGGTCAAACCGCCGCTAAGCTGTCGCTTCCTCGCGCCCGTAGCTCAGGGGATAGAGCGCTGCCCTGCGGAGGCAGAGGTCGCAAGTTCGAATCTTGCCGGGCGCATCGTGTCGCGCAGGGAACTGCGCGTCACCCCGTAGGGGCAGGCAGCGTTATCTCCGCCGGGAGCACGGCGGGGGCCTCGTCGTGCTCGAGCTCGACGCGCGCGCGGGTGTCGAAGTAGACGTATGAGGTCATGAGCGCGACGAAGGGCATCGTCAGCGCGTAGACCACGCCCGCGACGACGTTCATCAACGCGAGCGGCGCGCTGATCAGCACGATGAGCAGCGCGCCGAGGAATGGGCCGAGGACGAGCGCGATCAGCGCGCCTACCCCGACGAGCGAGACGACCCTGAGCCAGCGCCCGCGTACGAGCGCCGAGCTGCGCCGTAGGCCGTCGACCGCCGAGCCGCCCTCCAGCTCCACGGCCTGGGCGAGCAGGAGCCAGCGGCCTCCGAGCCAGATCGCCACTGGGACCAGCACGGTGGTCGTGCTCAGCACCACGACTGCGAGAACGGCGATGCCGATGCCGCCGAAGAGCGGCCCGAGCCTGCGCAGGGCGGCACGGTAGGCCTGGAGCGGGCCGACCGGCCGGCCCGCGTCGATCTCCACCAGCGCGAACGCCGTCGCCGCCTGGACGAGGCCGAGGCCGAGCAGGGCAAGCGTGGTGCCGAGCGTGACGACCAGCAGGACGAGCGCCCCCGCCGCCTCCCCGGTCGTGTCCACACCGGCGAGGTCGAAGCCGCCGAGTAGGAGCGCCTGTGCGAGGGAGATGACCGCGCCGAGCGGGATGAACAGCAGGCCGAGCGCGAGGAACAGGCGCCAGCGAGACACGTACATCCGGCCCGAGGCCGACAGGATCTGCCCCCAGCGCCGCCGTCTGGCCACGTGCAACGGCGTCCCGGGCCGCCAGCGTGTGCGCTTCACTCCGACGATCACCAGCAGGAAGAGCGCAGCGAGCAGGAGGAGGGTCAGTGCCGCGTTGCGCAGGAGCCCGATCAGGCCGCGCGAGCCGGTCTCGACCGCGACGCAGAAGAAGTCGGTCGCGCTGGTCCCGAGCAGGCCTCCGGTGGGGATCGCGTAGCTCCGGTCACGCCAGTCTTTCGACCACTCGATCGGCTCCGTCCATTGGGTCTTCAGGTTCGGGCCGGTCGGGCCGTTGAAGAACGCCGGCGCGAGCTGCCCCCAGCGTCCCTGGAAGTCGATCCAGGGAAAGGCGCTGCGCGCGGCCGCCGGGTCGCTCGGGATCGTCTTCACGACGGGCCGGACATCGCGGTGTGGGCCCTGGGTGTCGTCACAGCCGACTCCGGCCTCGGCGGAGCTACCGAGATAGAGCGCCGAGGTGAACTTGTTCGCGTGCGACCCGGCGGCCGGGTAAACGACCGGATGCGTGCCGTCGACCAGCTCGAGCTTCGGATCGTCCCACGCGGCACGCTCCGCTCCCTCGTGCGAGCTGTAGCCAACCTCGACCGGCGTCGTCTGGAGCGCCGCACCTGCATCGGGCGCGTCGAAGTTGAGCTGGATCATCTCCCAGTCGCCCTCGTGCGTGTTGTTGAAGTCGTTGAAGGCGTAGAAGAACCAGTACTGCAGCGCGACCTTGCCCGGGTTCTTCGGGTCGGCGGCCAAATGCGCGTAGACCGTCGGCTTCGTCCCGGCGGTGATCAACCGGTTCCAGCGCTCGTAGCCGCAGCCCGGGTTGAGCGGGTCGCCGGGAAAGTCGAGGTGGTACTCGAAGCGGCCGACGAGATCGGCCGCCACCGGGGCGACCTTGACGAGGTCGGGCGGGTCCCAGGGGCCGCGCAGGGCGACGGTGTCCCGGCCGAACAGCGCGTTCACGTCCATCGGGTCGTAGGGCTCGCCATGTCCGCACTCCTCGGTCTGCTTGACGAGCTGGACGACCGGCGCGTAGCGCGCGGCCAGCGCCTGCTCCTGCGCGAGTGTGGCGGTTGCGGGAGCGGCGAAAACGAGTGCAAGGGCGGCCGCGGCCACCACCATTGGAGCCCGCGCGGTCACGGGACGGGTCTTCGACGCGCTGATGAGCTTTCCCGCCGCACGCCTGCGGCGGGCAAACCCGCCCTACGATTCGGGGCCGTGGCCGACGCGCCTGATGTGCTCGAGCCGCCCGAGACCGGGGTCGAGGGCGAGCCGACTGTCGCCGGCCGCATCGCCCGTTGGGCGGAACGGGGCCGGCTGCTCCGGGCGCGCGTCGAGGCCGCGCGCGAGCGGCACGACTCGGTCGACTTCGGGTTCGGTCTGATCGAGCGGGACTCCTCGATCGGCGGTGGGCTGCTCGCCGGGGCGCTCGCGTACCGCCTTTTCGTGCTGCTCCTGCCGACGAGCCTCCTGCTCGTGACCGGCCTCGGCCTCTACGCGGACACCGTCGACAAGAGCCCCGGCACCGTGACGAAGGAGGCGGGGCTGAACGGGCTGATCGGCTCGCAAGTGGCGCAGGCCGCGTCCGGGCGCCACACGGCGCTCGTGTTCGTACTCGTCATTCCGGTCATCGCGTATGCCCTCGCCACGCTCTACCGGGCCGTGGCAAAGGTGCATGCGCTCGCCTGGTCGGGCTCGGCGCGCGGCGTGCGGACCCCGCCGCGCGGCGTCGCCGTGCTGGGCGCGGCCGTCGCCGTCCAGCTCTTTGCGATCGAGATCGTCGATTGGATCCGCCGGGGGCACCAGTACGAGGGCCTCCTCGCGCTGCTCGCCTACCTCGTCCTGATCGGCGTTGCGTGGCTGTTGGTCTCGCTCGAGCTTCCGCACCGAGGTGTGCCGTGGACGCGGCTCGTACCGGGGGCGGCGCTGTTCGGCGTCGGCCTCTTCTTTGTGCATGCGTTCAACGTCTACGTGACGACCCGTCTCGTCGAGGGCCGCGCGAACACCTACGGGGCGCTCGGCATCGCGACGGCGCTGCTCTTCTCGCTGGTGCTCGTCGGCCGGCTGATCGTCTTTTCCGCAGAGCTGAATGCAGCGCTCGACGAACGTCGAACTGAACAGCATGACGCTCTACCTGACCGAGGCTGACATCGAGGCGGTGCTCTCGCCCGGCGACGCTATAGAGGCGATCGAGGCGTCGTTCCGCCACATCGCCGCCGGGCGGGTCGAGAACCGGCCGCGCTACCGGCTTGGGCTCGACGACGGGCGCCTGGCCGTCATGGCCGCGTCGGATCTCGAGCTCGGCTACGCGGGGGCCAAGGTGTACAGCGCCTTCGGCGACGGCTCGCGGTTCTGCGTGCTGCTCTTCGACGCCCGGACGCCGGAGCTGCACGCGGTCATAGAGGCCGACGCGCTCGGCCGGCTGCGCACCGGTGCCGCGAGCGGCGTCGCCGCGAAGTACCTCGCGAAGCCGGAGGCGGCGAGCCTCGGTGTGATCGGCTGCGGCTGGCAGGCCCGCGGCCAGGTCGACGCCATCCGCGCGGCAGTGCCGGGCATCGAGCGCGTCGTCGCCTGGTGCCGCACGCCGGCGCGTCTGAAGGAGTTCTGCAAGGCGACCGGCGCCGAGGCCGCCGAGGACGCCCGCGAGGCGGCTGCGCGGGACGTGGTCGTCACCATTACGACCTCTCGCGACCCGGTGCTGCGCGGCGAGTGGCTCAGTCCCGGCGCGCTCGTCTGCGCGGTCGGCGCCAACAACGGCCGCTCCCGCGAGCTCGACAACGTCGTGCTCGAGCGCGCCGTGTTCGTCTGCTGCGACTTCGATCGAGCAGGCCCGGATCGAATCGGCCGACCTGATCGAGCCGGTCGAGAGCGGCACGCTCGACTGGCTCGAGGTGCACGAGCTCCACGAGGTCGTCGCCGGCGAGGTCCCCGGGCGCGAGTCACCCGACGACATCGTCGTCTTCAAGTCGAACGGGATCGCCGCGTGGGACGTCGCCGCCGGGGCGGCCGCCTTCGAGCGCGCGCGGGAGCAGGGAGTCGGGAAGCAGCTCTAGCGGCTGTCGAGCGTCGCGCGCGTCTGCTCGACAGCGGCCTCGCCGACCGCGCGAACGATGTCCGGGTTGTCGAGGAGCCGTGCGCGCTGCTCCTCGCTCGTCCGGTTCGTGACGTACGGATCCTCGAGGATCTCCTGCAGCGGCCGTCCGCGCTCGTGCTCGCGCAGCACGTACGTCGTGAGCCGGTCGAGCGGATCGCGCGGGCTGAACAGGTTGCGGATGAAGTCCCCGAGTCCCATCGAGCGGGATGCTAGTGAAGCTGCCTATCATCCAGGGCGATGCGTCGCGCGTCGTCCGGGGTCTTCGCCCAGCGCGTCGTCCTCGGGGTCGACGACGCAGGCGCGGACGAGCGGATCCTGATCTGGATCGAGCGGCAGTCGGGCGCGGTCTGGGCGGTCGGGCGCTGCGTCAACCCGGAGTTTCCGCCGGGGAGCGGCGGCATGAAGGACTACGTCTTCCAGGGCTACGAGCTCGACGACGCGCTCGAGCAGGCCAACGGCACGCTCACCGACGACCTGCACGTTTCCAACGGCGACGGGCGCGAGCAGGACGTGGATCCATTCACGCGCGAGGAGCTGCTGAAACCGCTCGAACGCTGGTTCTTCGGTAGGCGGTAACCCGGGCCGCCGGTCGCTGGTACTTTCCCGCGGCCGTGCAGATCCGCCTCGGACACAGCCCCGACCCGGACGACGCGTTCATGTTCTGGGGCCTCGCCGCCGGGGCGGTCGACACCATGGATTTCGAGTTCGAGCACGTCCTCGCCGACATCCAGTCGCTGAACGAATGGGCGCTCGAAGGCAAGCTCGAGGTGACCGCGCTGTCGCTGCACGCGTACCCGTTCGTGCAGGACCGCTACATCCTGCTGCCGCACGGAGCGAGCATGGGCTCCGGCTACGGGCCGGTCGTCGTCGCGCGCGAGAAGATGACGCAAGAGGACCTGGCCGACGTCGAGATCGCCGTTCCCGGCCGGATGACGACCGCCTTCTTGCTTCTCCGGCTGCTGCTCGGGGATTACCGGAACCGCGAGGTGCCGTTCGACAAGATCATCGACGAGGTGCTGGCAGGCACGGCCGAGGCCGGCCTGCTCATCCACGAGGGTCAGCTGACGTACGAGTCGCTCGGCCTGCACAAGGTCGTCGACCTGGGCGAGTGGTGGCTGCTCGAGACCGGACTACCGCTGCCCCTCGGCGTGAACGCCGCGCGGCGCGACCTCGGCGAAGACGTGCTCCAGCGCCTGTCCGGCGTGCTCGAGGCGTCGATCCGCGCCGGCCTCGACAATCGCCCCGAGGCGCTCGCCTACGCGCGGAAATGGGGCCGCGGGCTCTCCGAGGAGCTCACCGACCGCTTCGTCGGCATGTACGTCAACGAGCTCACCTGCGACTACGGCGACGAGGGACGGGAGGCCGTCCGCGAGCTGCTTCGCCGGGGCGAGGCAGCGGGCGCGTTCGACCATCCCGTCCGCGTCGACTTCGTGGGTGCCGCCGCTGCCTAGGCGGTTCGCCGCCCGGACAACAGCCCGACGACGAGCACGATCAGGAACACGATCAGAAGCAGCCAGAGCACCTTGGCGACGAGGAAGCCGCCGCCGATGGCTGCGATGAGCAGCAGCAGCAGGATGATGAGCAGGAGTGGTGACATGGCTGCGCATGTACCGCATCCACGCAACGCTGAAACGCGATGAGTCGCGCCGTCGTCATCTCCGCCGTCCGCACGCCGGTCGGTCGGTACGGCGGCTCGCTCGCCGGGACCCGTCCCGACGACCTCGCTGCCGTCGTCCTCCGCGCGGCGGTCGAGCGGGCCGGCGTCGACCCGGCCGGCATCGACGACGTCTACCTCGGTTGCGCCAACCAGGCCGGCGAGGACAACCGCAACGTCGCCCGCATGGCGGCGCTGCTCGCGGGCTTCCCGAAGACGGTGCCGGGCGTCACGGTCAACCGGCTGTGCGCGTCGGGCCTTTCGGCTGTCGTCGGGGCGTGCCACGCGATCGCTGCGGACGACGGCGACCTCTTCGTCGCCGGGGGCGTCGAGTCGATGAGCCGCGCGCCGCTCGTCATGGCTAAGCCCGAGCGCGCGTTCCCGCGCGGGAACGAGACTCTCTGGGACACGACGCTCGGCTGGCGATTCCCGAACCCGCGCATGGAGGCGCTGTTCCCGCTCGAGTCGATGGGCGAGACGGGCGAGAACGTCGCCGAGCGCTACGACATCAGTCGGCACGTCCAGGACGCGTTCGCGCTCGCGTCGCAGCGCCGCTGGGCGGCCGCGCAGGCGGCCGGGCGCTTCGCGGACGAGCTTGTCCCGGTCGAGGGCCTGGAGCAGGACGAGCATCCCCGTCCCGACACCGACGCGGAGAAGCTCGGCGCACTCAGGCCGGCGTTCCGCCCTGACGGGACGGTCACGGCCGGCAACTCGAGCGGGCTCAACGACGGCGCCGCCGCGCTTGTGATCGCCAGCGAGGAGCGCGCGCGCGAGCTCGGCGTCGAGCCACTCGCCGCCTTTGCCGGCAGCGCGGTCGCCGGCGTCGACCCACGCGTGATGGGCATCGGGCCCGTGCCTGCCGTGCGCAGGCTGCTCGACCGGGCGGGGATCACGATCGGCGACCTCGACCTCGTCGAGCTGAACGAGGCCTTCGCGTCGCAGAGCCTGGCGGTCATTCGCGAGCTCGGCCTCGATCCGGAGCGCGTGAACGTAAACGGCGGCGCCATCGCGCTCGGACACCCGCTCGGCATGAGCGGCGCCCGCCTCGTCGTGACGCTGCTGCACGAACTGCGCCGCCGCGGCGGCCAGTACGGGCTGGCGACCCTGTGCGTCGGCGTCGGCCAGGGGCAAGCGGCCCTGTTCGCCCGCTAGGACGCCTACGCTCCCTGGCCTTGGACGTCGTTCGCGGATACATCGAGCTCGGCTTGCGCCTCGGCCGGCACGTCGACGGCCTGGTCGACGGCTACTTCGGCCCGCCCGAGATCGCCGCCGACGTCGGCGATCATCCTCTCCCCGCGCCGGCCGATCTCGTCGCCGACGCCGTCGGCCTGCGCGAGGCGCTGCCGGACTCCGGCCTCGAGCCCGGACGGGCCCGCTGGCTCGAAGCACAGGTGCTCGGGCTCGAGACGGTTGCACGGCGCCTCGCCGGCGAGGAGATCGCGTTCGCGGACGAGGTCGAGCGTTGCTACGGCATCCGTCCACAGCGTGTCCCCGAGCCGGTGTTCGAGGCGGCTCACCGTGAGCTGGACGAGCTGCTCCCCGGCGACGGGTCACTGGCGGAGCGCTGGCAGGCCTGGCAGGACGGGGACACGCTGGCTCCCGACCAGCTCGAGCCGTTCGCGACCCGCCTGGCGGAGGACCTCCGACGACGAACGATCGACGCGTTCGGGTTGCCCGCGGACGAGGCTGTTCGCTTCGAGATCGTCCGCCACGAGCCGTGGGCGGCGTACAACTATTACGAAGGCGGCCTCCGGAGCCGCGTCGCCATCAATGCGGACGTGCCGCTCGCCGCAGGTCGTGCCGTCCACCTGGTCGCGCACGAGGCGTATCCGGGCCACCACACCGAGCACGCGTGGAAGGAGCAGCTCCTCGTGCGTGACGGCGGGCGGCTCGAGGAGTCGCTGTTGATGATCGGCACGCCGCAGGCGCTGATCAGCGAGGGCATCGCCGAGACCGGCCCGCAGGTCCTGCTCGGAGACGACGTCGAGCGCGTCGGCGCCGAGCATCTCGCCCGCGTCGGTGTCCACTACGACGCCGAGCTCGCGCTCGCCGTGAAACGTGCCTCGTCCCCGCTCGAATCCGTAACGGCCAACGCGGCGTTCCTCGTGCATGAGGACGGGGCGACGACCGAGGCTGCCGCGGACTACATCCAGCGGTGGCGCCTCTGGTCGAGAGCGCGCGCCGAGCACGGCGTCAGCTTCCTCGCTGACCCGCTCTGGCGGTCGTATGTGACGACGTACACCGACGGCGAGCGCGTCTGCGCAGCCTGGGTCGACGGCGATCCGCAGCGGTTCAGGCGGCTGCTCACCGAGCAGCTGACGCCAGCCGACCTGCTCTAGGAGACCGGCGGCCTGATGTAGATCACGCCCTCGTGCTTCAACGGCACGAAGGGCGCCCCGATGCTCATGATCACGTGCTCGGCCTGCGCGAACACCTCGTCGGCGACGTGGTCTGCGGCGTCTCCGGTGGGCACCTCGATCCCGACCTCGCCCTCGGGGCGGGCGTCGAGCCCCACCTGCCGCAGTTCTTCGAGGAGCCGGTCGCGGTCGGGGATCCGCGCGGCCTCGACGTGAACCATGTCCGTCATCGAACCATTATCTGCCGTGCTGCGACCCGCAGCAAACTTCGGGGCCGGTATCGTCCGCGCCGTGGCGGTGGCAACTGAGCGTGAGTACGGCCTGCACATCGGCGGCGAGTCCGTCGAGCCGGCCTCCGGCGAGATCCGCGACCTGACCGAGCCGGCTACCGGCGCGCCGCTGGCGCGTGCGGCCATGGCCGGCGAGGCCGATGTCGACCGCGCCGTCGCGGCTGCCCGCGAAGCGCTCGACGGGGCGTGGGCGAAGACGCCCCCGACCGAGCGCTCGCGCCTGCTGCACGCGCTTGCCGACGCGATCGTCGCGAACCGCAAGGAGCTCGCCGAGCTCGAAGCACGCAACGTCGGGAAGGCGATCTCCTCGGTGAAGGCCGAGCTCAACGGAGCCGTCGAGAACTTCCGCTACTACGCCTCCGCGATCGCCTCGATCGCCGGGAGCTCGAACCCCGTCGGCGGCTCGCTGCTCTTCTACTCGCTGAAGGAGCCTGTGGGCGTCGCCGGCCAGATCGTGCCGTGGAACTACCCGCTGCTGATGGCGACCTGGAAGCTCGCGCCGGCGCTCGCCGCCGGCTGCACCGTCGTGCTCAAGCCCGATCCGGCGACGCCGCTGACGGCACTTCGGCTCGCCGAGCTGGCGGCCGAGGTCGGCTTCCCGCCCGGAGTCGTCAACGTCGTCCCGGGCGACGGCCCGACGACGGGCGCGTACCTCGTCCGCCACCCCGGCGTCGACAAGGTCGCGTTCACGGGCTCGACGAAGACCGGCGGCGAGATCATGCGGCTGTGCTCCGAGCCGATCAAGCGGCTCACGCTCGAGCTCGGGGGCAAGAGCCCGAACATCCTCTTCGCAGACGCCGACCTCGCCGACGCGATCCCGAGCGCGGCCTGGTCGATCTACTACGCCGCCGGCCAGAGCTGCGAGGCGCGCTCCCGGGTACTCGCCGAGGCGTCGATCTACGACGACGTCGTCGCCGGCATTGCCGACGCGGCCGGCCGCATCCGGGTCGGCGACCCGCTCGACCCGGAGACGCAGATGGGCTCGCTGATCTCGACGGCGCACCGCGACCGCGTGCACGGCTACGTCGAGACGGGCCGCGGCGAAGGCGCCGAGGTCGTCGCCGGCGGCACGCCGGGCGGCGGCGACGGGGCCTTCTATCCGCCGACGGTGCTCGCCGGGGTCGACAGCAGCATGACGGTCGCGCAGGAGGAGATCTTCGGCCCGGTCGTCACCGTGATCCCGTTCGAGGACGAGAAGGACGCCGTGCGGATCGCGAACGACGTGCGGTACGGCCTCTACGCGACGGTCTGGACGCGCGACCCGGCCAAGGGGCACCGCCTCGCGCGGCGGATCAAGTCCGGGACGGTCGGCATCAACATGCCCTACACCGCCTTCCCGGGCATCCCGTTCGGCGGCTACAAGCAGTCCGGGTTCGGCCGCGAGCTGGGGATCGAGACGCTCGATCTCTACCTCGAGACGAAGAGCGTCATCCACTCCACCTCGCCGAAGCCCTTCAACCCCTTCGGGCTGTAGAGCACCACGCGCCACGGGTCCGTGGCGGGCCGGCGGCGCGCGGCGTGAGTCTCGTCGGTGGCCTGTTCCTCTTCGCGTGCGGGATCGTGTGCCTGCTGGAGTCGGATCTCGGCCTGTCGCCGTGGGACGTCCTCCATCAGGGCCTCGCCGAGCACACGCCGCTCTCCTTCGGCGCCGCGAACCTCGTGGTCGGCGTCGTCGTGCTGTTCGTGGCGTGGGCGCTCGGCGCACGGCCAGGATCGGCACGGTCGCGAACGCCGTCCTGATCGGCGTCTACATCGAGCTACTGATCGCCGTGAGCTGGATCGACGACCTCAGCGATCAAGGGCTGGCGGTGCGCATCGCGCTGATCCCGATCGGCCTGGTGTTCTTCGGCGCGGGCTCGGCCTTCTACATCGGCGCGGCCCTGGGCGCCGGCCCTCGCGACTCGTTGATGCTGGTCGTGTCCGCACGCACCGGCAAGCGGATCGGCATCGTCCGCGCCTCGATCGAGGTCACCGCGCTCCTGATCGGCATCGCCCTCGGCGGCACCTTCGGCGTCGGCACGATCGCCTTCGCCGTCCTGATCGGCCCGGTCATCGAGCTCTCGTTCGGCCTGCTTGCACGCTCGCCGCTTGCCGTGCCGAGCGCACAGCCGGTGCCCGTGATCGAGAGTCGGTGAAAGATGCCGAGGATGACCGATCGTGTAACGACCGTCTCGAGCGCCTCTACGCGATCGGCGGCGGCACCGGCGCGAACCGGCCGGGCTTTAGCGAGGCCGAGGACGGGGCGATCGAGCTGGCCGCCTCGTGGATGGCCGAGGCGGGGCTCGGCGTTTCCCGCGACGGCGTCGGCAACGTCGTCGGGCGGCTGGCAGGGGAGGAGCCGGCGCTGCCCGAGGTCTGGACCGGCTCGCATCTCGACTCGGTGCCCGAGGGCGGGAAGTACGACGGGGCGCTCGGCGTGGTCGCGGGCCTCGAGGCGGTCGAGCGCCTGGGCCGGCGGTCGCGCACGCTCGGGGTGGTCGTCTTTCGCGCGGAGGAGACCGGCTGCCACGGCAGCCGCGCGTTCGTCGGCTCCGGGCAGCCGCTCCCGGGTGCGTTCGTCGAGGTCCACGTCGAGCAGGGCCCGCGGCTGGCCGCGGCGGGCGCGCCGCTCGGCGTGGTCGGCGGGATCGCCGGCTACCTGCGCCGCAGCGTCACGTTCGAGGGCGTGGCCGGGCACGCGGGCACGACGCCGATGGCCATGCGCGGACGACGCGCTCGTCAAGGCGGCGCACTTCGTCTTGCGCGCGCGCGACGCAGCCGGCGACGATGCGGTCGCGACCGTCGGCCAGGTCGAGGTCGAGCCGGGGGCCGTCAACGTGATTCCGGGCCGCGTCACCATCTCGCTCGATCTTCGTGCGCCGGACGGCGAGCGCCTCGACGCGCTCGCGCGCGAGCTCGGCGTCGAGCCGGCGCCGCGCAACGACCCGATCCCGATGGACCCCGGCGTCCGCGCGGCGCTGGCCGAGGAGCTCGCGCAGCGCGGCATGCCGGCGCGGGAGCTCGTTTCCTGGGCCGGGCACGACGCGGGCGTGCTCGCCGCCGCCGGCGTGCCGAGCGGGATGCTCTTCGTGCGCAGCCTCGCGGGCGGCGCCAGCCACACGCCGGACGAGTACTCGAGCCCCGAGGACGTCGAGCTGGCGGTCGAGGTGCTGGCGGGCGCGCTGGCGCGGCTCGCAGTACGCTGATGCGCGTGCGGTACGTCGCCGCTTTCGCTGCGGTGCTCTTCGTCGCCGGCACGGCGCTCGCCTCGAACGACTCGCCGAAGGCGTTTGACCGACCCGCGCGGGCGACCGACGCGCTGCCGGCCGCCTTGCGGACGCTGCCGCCGGAGAAGTTCGGGTTCTTCGTCGTGAGTCGGCGCATCGCGACCTATGACGGCGGACCGCACCGCCGTGGCCGGCTCTACGTCCTCCGGACGGCGCGCGGCTACACGTGTGTCGCGTTCGTCTGGCGCGGCGTGGGGATGGGCTGCAACCCCGGATCGCTGTTCGTCGGCGGGCAGCGGGTCTCCGCGGAGGCGGGCCAGTTCCTCTCCGGCATCGCCGCCGACGAGGTGACGCGGGTCGTGGTCGTCGGCTCGCGCGGCGTGCGGCACCGCGTCCCGCTCTCGCCCGACAAGGGCTTCATCTACGACTGCCGTGCCTACAACGGCTGCCCGTGCGCCGTCGCCTGGCTCGACGCGTACGCCGGCGAGCGGCGCGTCGCCCACCAGGACTGGCTCGGCAACGGCTGCCGGACGCGGCGCTAGGTCTCGCGGAAGCTGATCGGCTGCGCGCCCTCCCAGAGGGTCAGCCGCCCGAGCTCCTTCAGCTGCTCCTGCCCCTCGACGAGAGTCGCGAAGTGGTTGGCCCAGAGCTGCCCCGCCTTGCTCGCGAAGTTGCAGTAGCCGTACGGGAACAGCAGCTCGGTCTCGCTCTGCCCGCCCGGATAGAGGGCCAGCTCGCCCGGGTGCGGGTAGCTGGTGGCGTTCTCGGGGCCGATGCCGAGATCGCGGTCGCCCCACGGAATCCAGTTCGACTCGCCGCTCCAGCGGCAGTGGATGATCCGGTCCTCGAGCGGAAGGATCCGCTTGAACGCCGCTACCGTCCTGGGAGCGAGCTCCTCCTCCCAGCGCGCGACGAAGCGCATCCCGGCGGCCTCGATCTCCAGCACCGCGCGAGCCTATCGCCCAGGCTTAGCCGAAGTCGTCCACGAGCATGTGGACGTGCCCGACGCGCCGGAAGCCGGCGCGCTCGAGGATCGGCAGCGACATCGCACCGCCCTGCGTGATCAGCGCCGGCGTTCCGCGGGCGACGGCCTCGTCCCAGCGCGCGCGCAGCAGCGCGCGGTAGGCGCCGCGGCCGCGCGCGTCCGGCACGGTCGCGCCGCCGTAGAGGAGCAGCCCGTGCTCGGTCGCCGCGCAGGTTCCGGCCGAGACGATCCGGCCGTCGAGCCACGCCGCGTGCATCACCAGCGGCGAGTCGCGCCAGCGCTCGGCAAGTAGCTCGCGCGCCTCGGCGATCTCGCTCGCGGGCGTCTCGAACGCCTCCCACTGCACCTCGGTCGCGGCCGCGAAGTCCTCGAACGTCTCGACGGCGCGCGCCTCGATTCCGGGCGGCCCTGGCGGCGGCGCTTCGGTGAGCACGAGCGCGACGGCGTACGGATCGCGGTCCCGCACGAGCCCGCGCTCGAGCAGGAGCTCGATCAGGCCTGGCGGCTCCGCGGCGCTGCCGATCTCCCACTGGGTCTTCGTGCGCCCGCGCTCACGGAGCAGTGAGCGCACCTCCTCGAGCACGCCGTCGACCTCGGCGGCTCCGAAGCGCTGGCGCTGCACCGTGTTCCAGGTCGAGCCCGGCCCCATGCAGAGCGTGAAGCGCGCCGTTTCGATTCGCTCGTCCTGAGGCCCGAGCGGGCCGAACGAGTTCGGGTACTCCGCGACCTCGCGCAGCATCAGCCGGTCGGCGCGCCTTCCTTGAACCAGGCCGCGAGCTCGCTGCGCTCGGCGTCGGTCATGTGCGTGATGTTCCCGAGCGGCATCGCCTTGAGGCGCACCGCCTGCTCCTCGATCGCATCCTTGCGGGCGGCGATCTCCTCCGGCGTGTCGAAGACGACGCCCGCCGGCGGGCTGGTGAACGCGGAGTTGGTCGGGTGCATGGAATGGCACTCGGCGCAGCGTGTCGCGATGATCGTCTGCACCCGAGTGAAGGTGACCGTGCCGCTCGCGGCGGGCGCGGCCGTCGTGCTCGGCCGGATGAGGATTGCGATCACGAGGACGGCGAGCGCCGCGGACGCCGGGATCCACCAGACGGTGCGTCCCTCGTGGCGCAGGTTGAAGTAGTGACGCACCCATGCGCCAACCACCATGAGCGCGACGATGACGGCCCAGCCATGCGCGTGGGTGTACGCCGTCGGGAAGTGGACGGCGATCATCGCGATCAGCACGGGCAGGGTCAGGTACGTGTTGTGGATCGAGCGCCGCTTGCCCTCGAGACCCGGTGCCGGGTCGGGCTCTCGCCCCGCCTCTTTCGCGCGCACGAGCTTCCAGTGGCCGGGGATGATCACGAAGAGGACGTTCGCTGCCATGATCGTCCCGAGCATGGCGCCGAGCTGCAGGTCGGTGCCGCGGCCGGAGAAGACGTGGCTCACGCCCCAGGCCGTCAGCGTCAGCACCGCGAGCCCGACGCCGGCGAGCCAGAGCTCGTGGCCCTCCAGCGTCCGGCAGAGCGCCTCGTAGACGACGTAGCCGCCGGCGAGCAGCGCGATGCTCAGCCCGGCCGCCTCGCGGCCGCTGATGTTCGCGACCGCGGGGTCGACGAGGTAGATGTCGGCGTGGACGTAGTAGAGGGCGACGAGCAGTGCGAACCCCGAGATCCAGGTCGTGTACGCCTCCCACTTGAACCAGTAGAGCGGGCTCGGCAGCTCGTCCGGGGCCACCCGGTACTTCTCGACGCGGTAGAAGCCGCCGCCGTGGATCTCCCACTCCTCGCTCACGTCGTCGCGGTCGCGCGAGGGCCGCAGGTGCTTGTCGAGGGCGACGAAGTAGAACGAGGTGCCGATCCAGACGATGGCCGCGATGACGTGCAGCCAGCGCAGCAGGAACTGGGCCCACTCGTCGAGGTAGTCCCAGTCCATCAGCCCTTCTGCCAGCGGTCGAGCGCGATCGAGACGAGGTCGTCGCAGCCGGTGTCGAGCTCCTCGGCGCGGGTGCGGAGCAGGCGCTCGCGCAGCACGGGGACGATCTCCGCCCGCGAGCGGCCGTTGACGAAGACGACGAACCGGAAGCCGAACGTCTCCTCGTAGGCGCGGTTCAGTTCGGCCAGCTCTGCCAGCACGGCCGCCTCGTCACCGTGCTGCTCGGGCGAGCGCTCGCCGATGCGCGGGTGTGCCGCCAGTGCCTCGGCCTTCTCGTCGGCGCTCGCCTCGCGCACGACGTCGCGGGCGACGCCGAGCGGGTCCTCCTGCCCGGCGAGCCGCTCGACGAGGCGCGTCCGGCCGGAGAAGAGCCCGGCCAGCTCGTTGACCGTCAGCTGCCGCGGTAGCTCGCGCACGAGTAGGGCGAGACGAGAAGCGGGATGTGGTGGTGGCCCTCGGTTAGCTCGACATCCAGTGCCACCCGCGCGAAAAACGTCGACGCTGGTGGAACACCAGGGTGTAGCGACCGCTCTCGAGGCGGGTGGCGAGATCCGCGATGCGGCCGTCCGCGTCGGTCGTCCCCGACGCGATGAGGGCGCCGTCGTGGAAGAGCTCGACTCGCACGCCCGCCGCGGGGCGCCCGGCGGCGGTGTCGAGGACATGGGTAGAGAGCGAGACGCTCATGCCCGGTACTCTAGCCGTTTCGGCGACAGCCGAGAACGGCATCGTCATGCCAGGAACCTTCGCGCATTCCGGCGGTGCTCCTGGGCGATCTCTGCTTCGTCGGCATTCACGAGGTGCCCGTCCCGCACGACCTCCTCGCCGCCGACGTAGAGGCGGTCGACGCGCTGCGGGCCTGCGAAGACGAGTGACGCGACGGCATCGTCGGCGCCGCCGTGTTCGAGGCCGTCCATCCGCCATACGGCGAGGTCGGCACACATGCCGGGCTCGATCGTGCCGATGTCGGCGCGTCGGAGCACGGTGGCGCCGCCGGCGTCGCCAGCCTGAGCGCTTCGCGCGCGGTGAGGGCCTGTGGGCCGCCGCGCCCGCGCGCCACGAGCAGCGCTTGCTTCACCTCGAGGGCGAGATCGCCGCGCTCGTTCGAGGCCGACCCGTCGACGCCGAGGCCGACGCGGACACCCGCATCGAGGAGCTCGCGCACCGGCGCCACCCCGGCGCCGAGGCGCAGGTTGGACGTCGGGCAATGTGCGACTCCGACGCGCGCCCGCGCGAACCGGTAGATGTCGTCGGGGGACAGGTGAACGCAGTGCGCGCACCAGACGTCCGCGCCAGCCAGTCGAGCCGCTCCAGGTACTCGACCGGGCGGCAGCCATAGAGCTCGAGGCAGTAGGCCTCTTCCTCGACCGTCTCGGCGAGATGCGTGTGGAGGAGCACGCCCTCGCGCCGTGCGAGCTCCGCCGATGCCGTCATCAGCTCACCGGTGACCGAAAACGGTGAGCACGGCGCCACGACGACCTGCGTCCGTGCGCCTGCGGCCGACTCGTGCAGCTCGCGAATCAGGCGCTCGGTGTCGGCGAGGACGTCGTCGATCGTCTCGACCAGCGAGTCCGGCGGCAGCCCGCCGTCCGACTCGCCGAGATCCATCGAGCCGCGGGATGCGACGAGACGCGGGCCGAGCTCGCGCGCCGCCTGCACCTCCGCCTCGATCAGCCCGGCCTCGCCGCGGGGGAAGACGTAATGGTGGTCGAACACGGTCGTGCAGCCGGAGAGGGCGAGCTCCGCCAGCCCGGTGCGCGCCGCGGCGTACTCGGCCTCTGCGTCGAGCTGCGCCCAGACCGGGTACAGCGTCTTCAGCCAGGTGAAGAGGTCGGCCTCCTGCGCGCGCGTTCGCGTGAGGGTCTGGTACAGGTGGTGGTGCGTGTTGACGAGGCCCGGCGTGACGAGCGCACCGCCGACGTCCAACCGCTCGCCGGCCGGCGGCTGCCCGCCGCCCACGGCCGAGACGAGCCCGTCCTCGACCAGAACCCAGCCATCGCGGTACTCGCTCCCCGCGTCGTCCATGGTCGCGACCCAGGCGTTGGCGAGCAGCATCAGTCCGCGCGCAGGGTGACGAGCTCGAACCCGTCGACGTCGACCAGCCCGCGGTCGGTGATCTTCAGCGCCGGGATCACGGACAGCGCCAGGAAGGCGAGCGACTGGAACGGCGACGGCAGTGTGCAGCCGAGGCGATGCGCCGCCTCGACGCAGTTCTTGCTTGCCGCGACGACCTCGTCGAGGGGTGCGTCGGAGAGCAGACCGGCCACGGGCAGGGGCAGCTCCGCGCGGACGCCGCCGTCCTCGACGACGACCACGCCGCCGCCGATCTCGCTCAGCCTCGTGACCGCTCGGGACATGTCGTGGTCGTTCATGCCGACGACGACGATGTTGTGCGCGTCGTGCGCGACCGTCTGCGCGAGCGCCCCGGTCTGGAGGCCGGTGCCGCGGACGAGCCCGACGCTCGATGCGGCCTGTGCCGAGGTGCCGCTCGACCACGGCGATCTTCGCCAGGTCGCGCTCGGGGTCGGCGACGACCTCGCCGTCGACGACGGTCGGATCCTCGACGAGCGACTCGGTGGCGATCTGGTCGGGGATGATCCCGATCACGCGGGCGCGACCCCCCTCCCACGGGATGCGGAAGCGGTTCGAGCCGACCGGTCGGATGCGGACGGTGTGCCGCACCCAGTCGGGGACCGCGTGGCGTGGCGACGCCTCCACGTGCCGGCCGGCCTTGAGCACGAGCTGCGGCTCGAATCGCTCCAGGTCTCCGAGCACGAGCACGTCGGCCTGGTAGCCGGGCGCAAGTGCGCCGAAGTCGCGGAGCCCGTGCCAGGTGGCGCCGTTCAGCGAGGCCATGACGAGCGCATCCTCGGGCGTGACGCCGCTCGCGACCGCCTCGCGCACCATGCCGTTGATGTGGCCCTCGGCCACGATGTCCTCGGGCTCGCGGTCGTCGGTGCAGAACGCGAGCCGGTGCGGCCCGAACTCGGCGACCAGCGGGAGCAGGTCGTGGAGGTTGCGCGCGCCGGACGCCTCGCGAATCAGCACCCACATCCCGACGCGTAGGCGCTCGCGGCCCTCCTCGACGGTCCGCGCCTCGTGGTCGGAGCGGATGCCCGCGGCGGCGTACGCGTTCAGATCCTTTCCGTGCACGCCCGGCGCGTGGCCGTCGACGTGCGTGGCGCCCTCCAGCGCCAGCTTCTCGAGCTCGTGCTCGTCGCCGCCGACGACGCCGGGGAAGTTCATCATCTCGGCAAGCCCGAGCACGCGCCTCCGGCGCAGGAGCCCCTGCAGGTCGCCGGGGGAGAGCGGCCGGCGCGGCGACTCGAACTTCGAGGCCGGCACCGAGGACGACGCCATGAAGAAGACGTCGAGCGGGATGTCCTGCGACATGTCGGCGATCCAGTGGATGCCGTCCGTGCCGAGCACGTTCGCGAGCTCGTGCGGGTCCGCGACCACGGCCGTCGTCCCGAGCGGGACGACGAGCCGCGCGAACTCGTCCACGAGCAGCTTCGACGACTCGAGGTGCATGTGCGAGTCGATGAAGCCGGGCACGAGGTAGCGCCCGGTGGCGTCGAGCGTGTCGTTGCCCTCGTAGTCCCCGATCCCGGCGACGAAGCCGTCCACGATCGCCAGGTCGCCCTCGAGCCACTCGCGCGTGAAGACCGACAGGACCCGCCCGCCGCGGATGACAAGGTCGGCCGGCTCGTCGCCGCGCGCCACGGCAAGCCGTCGGCGGAGGTCTGCCATGGGCGCCGACCTTACCGGGGTTACGCTGCTCCGATGGAGGCGGAGTCGCCGCGGAGCCTGGAGGAGGCGCTGCGGCTCAAGGCAGAGCATCCCGAGGCGGTGCCGATCGACGGCGGGACAGACGTCATGGTCGAGCTGAACTTCGACCGGCGCCGGCCCGAGCTGCTGCTCGACCTCAACCGGGTCGAGGAGCTCGACGGCTGGTCGGCCGAGAACGGCACGATCCGCCTGGGCGCGTCGCTCACCTACACGCAGGCGATGGAGCCGGCGCTCGCCGCCCGGCTGCCGGCGCTGGCCGAGGCGGCGCGCACCGTCGGCTCCCCGCAGATTCGCAACCGCGGCACGATCGGCGGCAACCTCGGGACGGCCTCACCGGCGGGCGACGCGTTGCCGCCGCTGCTGGTCGCGGGCGCGCGCGTCGAGCTTGCGAGCGCGGCCGGCACGCGCACGCTCGGCCTCCAGGAGTTCCTCGTCGGGCCGAAGCGGAACGCGCTCGAGCCAGGCGAGCTGATCACCTGCGTAGCGGTCGACGCGCGCGAGCTGCCGCAGACGTTCATGAAGGTCGGGCCGCGGAACGCCATGGTGATCGCGGTCTGCTCGCTTGCGCTGGCCGTTGACGCGGAGGGCGACGAGATTCGCGCCGCGTTCGGATCCGCCGGCCCGGTGCCGGCGCTGGTTCGCGCGCCCCTCTCCGAGGCGGCTGGTTTCCCGGAGGCGGTGGCCGCGGCGGCGACCCCGATCGACGACGTGCGCGGCAGCGCCGGCTACCGGCGCCACGCGCTCGCCGTGCTCACCCGCCGGGCGCTGGAGCGCTGCGGTGTGGAGACCTTGTGAGGATCGAGCTCACCGTCAACGGCGAGCGCCGCGAGGCTGACGTCTGGCCCGCCGAGAGCCTCCTCTTCGTGCTGCGCGAGCGGCTGGAGCTGCCCGGGTCGAAGAACGCGTGCGAGCAGGGCGAGTGCGGCTCGTGCTCGGTGCTGCTCGACGGCGAGCTCGTCTGCGCGTGCCTGGTGCTCGGCGCGCAGGCGGACGGCCGCACGGTCGTCACCGTCGAGGGGCTCGCCGAGGACGGCGTTCTGCACCGGGTGCAGGAGGCGTTCGCGGACGCCGGTGCCGTCCAGTGCGGGTTCTGCACGCCGGGGTTCATCGTCGCCGCCGCCGACCTGCTGCGGCGTGTCCCCAATCCCGACGACGACGTCATCCGCGAGGCGCTGTCCGGGAATCTCTGCCGCTGCACCGGCTACGCCAAGATTCTCGACGCCGTCAGGACAGCGGCCGGATGACGGTCACGCGGCAGCTTCCGCACGGCCGCGCCGTCGTCGAGCGGCGGCGCGTCGACGCCGTCCCCAAGACGACGGGTGAGTTCGCGTACTCCAGCGACCTGCACGCGCCGGGGATGCTCTGGGGCCACACGCTGCGGAGCCCGCACGCGCACGCGCGCATCACTCGGCATCGACGTCTCGCAGGCGGTGTCGATGCCCGGTGTCCACGCAGTGCTCACGCACGCCGACGTCCCGGGAGAGAACAGATACGGGCTCGAATTCCTCGACCAGCCCGTGCTTGCAGACGAGCGCGTCCGCTACCAGGGCGAGCCGGTCGCCGTCGTCGCAGCCGAGCACCCCGAGCAGGCGCGGCGCGCGGCCGAGGCGATCCGCGTCGAGTACGAGCCGCTTGAGCTGGTCGTCGACATGGAGCGTGCGACGGAGCAGCCGCCGCTCCATCCCGACCGCCCGACGATGGGGCACGGCTACCGCGACGATCCGCGCCCGAACGTCGTGCGCCACGTCGTCATCCGCCATGGCGACCCCGACGCGGAGGGCGACGTCAGCGTCGAGGGCGTCTACGAGCTCGGCATCCAGGACCAGGCGTTCCTGGGGCCGGAATCCGGGCTCGCCGTCCCCGACGGCGAGGGCGGCGTCGACGTGTACGTCGCCACGCAATGGCTGCATGTCGACCGCGACCAGGTCGCGCCGTGTCTCGGGCTCCGCCCCAGGCAGGTGCGCATCCATCTGGCCGGGGTCGGCGGCGCGTTCGGCGGCCGCGAGGACCTCTCCATGCAGATCCACGGCGCGATGCTCGCGCTGCACACCGGCCGCCCGGTGAAGATCGTCTACGGCCGCGACGAGTCGTTCTGGGGCCACGTCCACCGGCACCCCGCGCGGATCTGGGCCGAGCACCGCGCGACGCGCGAGGGACAGCTTGTCTCGGTGCGGATGCGGATCCTGCTCGACGGCGGCGCCTACGCCTCGAGCTCGACGGCGGTCACGTCGAATGCGGCCTGCTTCGCCTGCGGGCCGTACGCCGTGCCGAATGCCCTGATCGAGTCGACGTGCGTCTACACCAACAACCCGCCGTGCGGCGCCATGCGCGGCTTCGGCGCCGTGCAGACCTGCTTCGCCGCCGAGGCGCAGATGGACAGGCTCGCCGCGGCGCTCGACATCGACCCCGTCGAGCTGCGCCTGCTGAACGCGCTCGGCCCAGGCGGGCGGCTCCCCACCGGACAGATCCTGACCGGCTCGTTCCCCGCCGCCGAAGTGCTGCGGGCGGCCCGCGACCTCGAGGCGCCGGCCGCCGAGCCGCTTCCCCGCGACCCGCTGCGCCTCCCCGGCGGCGCCGGGAACACGACACGCGGTGAAGGCGTCCAGCGCGGCGTGGGGTTCGCGATCGGCTTCAAGAACATCGGCTACTCCGAGGGCTTCGACGACTTCACCGCCGCCCGCGTGCGCCTCTTCAACGCCGCCGCGGGCGGGCTCGGAGCCGAGGTGCACTGTGCGTCGGCGGAGGTCGGTCAGGGCGTGATCGAGGTCATCCGCTCCACGGCGGAACGCGAGCTCGGCCCGGTCGAGGTCGCGGTGCTCCCGGCGACGACGGCGTCGGTCGGCTCGGCCGGCTCGGCGTCGGCCTCGCGCATGACGTGGATGGCGGCGGGCGCCGTCCAGCTGGCCTGCCGCGAGGCGATGGAAGAGCTACGGCGCCGCGGCGGCACGATCGACGGTGGGGAAGGCGCCACCATCGACATCGAGCGCGTCTACCGGCACCCGCCGACGGCGCCACTCGACCCGGAGACGGGCCAGGTGACCTCCGAGCGGGCGCACGTCGCGCTCGCCTGCGCAGCGATGAAGGTGGTCGCCGAGGTGGACGTCGAGCTCGGGCTCTCGCGGGTCGTCTGGATCGGCGTCGCCCAGGACGTCGGCCGGGCGCTCAGCCGGACCGCCGTGGAGGGGCAGATCGAGGGCGGCACCGCCCAGGGGCTGGGGCTCGCGCTGATGGAGGAGATCCAGACGCGCGACGGCCTGATCACGAACGCGAGCTTTACCGACTATCTGCTGCCGACCACGCTCGACATGCCGCCGGTCGACTCGGTGCTGATCGAGGACCCCGAGCCCGATGCGCCCTACGGCGTGAAGGGCGTCGGCGAGTTCTCGACCGTGGTCGGGACCGCGGCGGTGGCGGCGGCGCTGCGGGCGGCGACCGGGCGTCCCTTGACGCGGGTGCCCGTGAAGCCCGACGACATCGTCGGGCTCTGACTAGGCTCGCGCCGTCCGACGAGAGGGAGGAGCGGAATGGTTCGAGTCATGGTGCTCTACGAGGTCGCGCCGGACACGGCGCGCTACGAGGAGCACGCCGCCATGTGCAGGCTGGTTCCCGGCGGCACGTTCCGGCACGGCCCGGTCTTCGGGACGCCGACGGGCGCGGAGCCCGACTTCGGCTACTACGCCGAGTGGGAGTTCGCCGACCGCGATGCGTTCAAGGCCGCCGCGCGTTCGCCCGAGTTCAACGCAACGGGGCCGGACGCGCTGGCGCTGGGGATCCCGTTCAAGGTCGTCTTCGCGGAGGTCGAGTGACCGAGTTCGCATCGCCGCGTCCGCTCGGCCCGGCCGAGCTCGGCTTCGAGCGCATCCGCTACGAGAAGGCGCCGCCGCGCGCGACCGTGACCATGAACCGCCCGGACGTGCTCAACGCGTTCGACTTCCAGATGCTGAGGGAGCTGGCGCGCGCCTTCGAGGACGCGTCCTGGGACGACGACATCCACGTCGTCGTCGTCACCGGCGAGGGCCGCGCCTTCTGCGTCGGCGCCGACCTGCGCTCGTGGGGCGCCGAGCTCGTCGGCAACTCGAAGGAGTACTGGAAGTGGTTCGGGGCGTTCCAGGACATGCACGACCGGCTCCGCGAGATCGGCAAGCCGACGCTCGCGCGGATCAACGGCATCTGCGTCGGAGGCGGCAACGAGGTGCAGATGGCATGTGACCTGTCGATCATGGTCGACGACGCGTACATTCGCCACGTCGGGCTCGAGCACGGCTCGGTGCCGGCGGGCGGGGCGACGCAGTGGCTCCCGATCATGGTCGGCGAGCGGCGGGCGCGCGAGATCATCCTCCTGTGCGAGCCGATCACCCCCGCGCAGGCGGTCGACTGGGGGCTCGTGAACCGAGCCGTTCCGCGCGCCGAGCTCGATACGGTCGTCGACGAGTACGTGGGCAAGCTGGCCACCAAGCTGCCGGAGACCACCCGGTACGCGAAGCAGCAGCTGAACTTCTGGCGTGACCTGTCGTGGAACGCGACGATCGGCCACGCGCGCGACTGGCTCGCGCTGTCGATGCTGAACGAGGAGGCGCAGGGAGCGATCCGCGACTTCCTCGAGACCCGAAAGGAGCGGTGAGTTTCTGATGCCAAACGTGGACGAGATCCTGGAAGGCGCCCGCGAGGCGATGACCGTGCGGCGCGCGTTCGGCGAGGCCTACGAGGAGGACGGCGTCACGGTCATCCCGGTCGCGAGCGTGCGCGGCGGCGGCGGAGGCGGCGGCGACAGCGAGAACAACGGCGGCGGCGGCTTCGGCCTGCAGACGCGGCCGGTCGGCGCCTACGTGATCTCAGACGGCGACGTGCGCTGGCGTCCGGCGGTCGATCCGAACCGCATCGTGCTCGGCTGGCAGATCGTGGCGGCGCTGTCGCTCTTCGTCGGCTGGCGCATCGCGAGGCTCTTCCGTTAGGGGCCGTCCCCGTGTCAGCGGGGGCTGTCTGTGAGAGTCGGCGGGTGCCGGGTGGTGTCAGGCTGGTGTTGGGCTCGTGCGTGTGACTCTGGGGCTGTGTGACCGCTTTGGGTGTGTCCTTCTCGGGGATTTGTCCGCGTGCGAGCGCCGGCGCCGGTCTGGCGCCCCGCTTGTTGGCTTGATCAGAAGCCTGTCCGCCTTGTGGGCGTGACTCCTCACAGACCTGCCGTGAGCGGTTTTCCCGTGTCAGACCGGCACCGGTGGTTCGTGTACTCCAACCGAGGTCGGAGGTGACAGGGATGGTTGCAGACCTGGTCGATGTCGTGGTCGGCGTCGATACCCATCGTGATCAGCACGTGCTGGTGCTGGTCAACGCGAGCGGCGGCGCGTTGATCCGGCGTGCGGAGGTGGCGGCTGATCAGGCGGGCTACCGGGAGGCGCTGCGTGTCGCCGGCGAGGGGTCGGGCTGCCGGGTGTGGGCGATCGAAGGCTGTGGGTCGTACGGGGCCGGGTTGGCCCGCTTCCTGCTCGCCCAGGGGGAGCGTGTGCTGGAGGTCGAGCGGCCGCTCAGATCACGCGGCCGCGATGGCCGCTTGAAAGACGATGGCCTGGACGCGCTTCGTGCCGCGCGGGCGCTGCTCGCCGATCGGGCTGCTGGTGAGCCGCGCGCCGCGGGGGCACGTGAGGCGCTGCGCGTGCTGCTGGTCGCGCGTGAGGCGGCCGTCGACGAACGACGCAACGGCCTCAATCAGCTGCGCGCGCTCGTGCTCACCGCACCCGCGCCACTGCGCCGCTCGCTTGCGCGGCTGCCCAAAGGGAAGCTGATCGAGCGATGTCGGCGGCTCCGGGCCGGCAGGGGCTCGTGTCCCGAACTGCAGGCGGCCACGCTCGCGTTGCGAAGCTGCGCCCGGCGTGCGCACCTGGCCGACCAGGAAGCGAGCACGCTCGCCCCGTGCCTGGACAGTGCCCTGACCAGCTACTGGGGACGGCCCCACGTGAGAAGATCCGGCGCGAATGCCTGACGTCCTGACCAGCCGCGACAACGGCGTCCTGACCGTCACGCTCAACCGGCCGGAGAAGCTGAACGCGCTGACCGCCGGCGTCCATGCCGGGCTGCACGAGGCGTTTGCCGAGGCGGCTGACGACGACATCCGCGCCGTCGTGCTCACGGGCGCGGGGCGCGGCTTCTGCGTCGGGCAGGACCTGACCGAGTTCGCGGGCGCCGCCGGGGACGTCGCCGCGCACCTGCGTGCGACCTATCACCCGACGATCCATGCGATCCGCGGGCTCGACAAGCCGGTGATCGCCGCCGTCAACGGCGTCTGCGCCGGCGCCGGCCTCTCGCTCGCGTCCGCCTGCGACGTTCGCATCGCGGCCGGCTCGGCGTCGTTCGTGCCGGGCTTCGTCTCCATCGGGCTGATCCCGGACTCGGGCGGCTCGTGGTTCATCGTGCAGCTGCTCGGCCAGGCGCGCGCCTTCGAGTTCATGAGCTCGGGCCGGCCGGCGACGGCAGCCGAAGCGCATGCGATGGGGCTCGTGAACGAGGTCGTCGAGAACGCCGCCGCGCGGGCGGCGGAGCACGCAGCCGCCTTCGCGGCGCTGCCGCCGCGGGCCGTCGGGATGACGAAGCACCTCTTCGAGCACGCGGTGACGGCGACGCTGGACGAGCAGCTCGAGCTCGAGGCGAGGCTGCAGTCCGAAGCAGCGCAGACGGACGACTTCCGCGAGGGCGTGACCGCGTTCCTCGAGAAGCGGCCCGCGACGTTCAGCGGGCGCTAATCGCGCTCGCGCAGCTCGACCACGAGATCGCAGTCGAGCGCCTGGGCGATGCGCAGCAGCGTGTCGATGCGCGGCGGCCGGCCGCCGGCCTCCAGCCGGGCGATCGCCGACTGCGTGGTGCCGCACAGCTCGGCGAGCTGCTTCTGTGACAGCCCGCGGTGCAGCCGCTGCTCGGCCACGGCGTCCGCGATCTGGGCGAAGAACCATTCGCCGTCGTCGACGTGCGCCACCCGCTCGCGCAGGCGGTCGAGCGCTCCTCTCCGCGATGGTCCACGTTGCGCCATCGCCACAGGGTAAACGCGAGGCTGCTAGCCGGCGGGGGCGCAGGCCGTGAAGCCCAGCCTCTGCGCTAGCGCGTCCGATTTGACGCGCGCCTTGGCCGTCGCGTCGCCGAGTGCGTCGATCCTCGCCTTGTGGCCGGCCCGGGCGGCCTGTTCGAGCGCCGCAACGCGGCCGAGCGCCTGGTCGACGAGCCTGAGCCACTCGCGGTAGGCGGCGGCGTCGGCCGGCTCGGGATCCAGCCCGTGGAGCGTCTGCGTGCTCGTTGCAAACAGCGCGCGCGCCTTGGCCGCGTACGCGGCCGTCTCCGCCATCGTCGTCGGCGCCTTCAGCTTGTCGAGCGCCCGCGAGTACGTCGCGCAGATCGTGTTCGCCTGCCTGGCGAGGGCACTCGGCGGGTCGGAGCTGCTGCCGCAGGCCGTAAGGACGGAGAGCAGCAGGAGGACGGCGACGATCCGGATCACTGAGTGTGCCCGGCGAATGAGGACAGCACACCGGCGAGCTCCTCCGGCTGGGTCAGGAACGGCGAGTGGCCGGCGTCGATCCGGACGAGCCGGGTGCCGTGCGACTCGGCCATGCGGACCTGCCAGTCGGGATCGATGGCCCGGTCCTGCATCGTCGCGATCACGACGTCGTCGGGCCGCAGCGGCACGGTGACCTCGGCACTGCGCGCCTGGCGTCGAAGCTGCGCGAACGCCCAGTCGGAGACCTCGCGCGTGCAGTCGGGGTAGAGCTTTTCGGCGCAGGTGTCCGCGTCCGGCCAGTATGAGCGGTCGAGCTCGTCGCGCAGGGTGCCGCCGAAGCCCGGCGCGAAGCATTCCGCCAAGGGATCCTCGACCGGCAGCAGGCCTGCGAGATACACGCGTACCGACGCGTCGACCAGGCCTGCCGTCTGCGCGCCCCAGGAATGCCCGACGACGATCGCGTCCGGGTGCGCCCCGATCACCTCCGCGTAGTCCCGCTGGATCAGCCCTACCTGGTCGCACGGAAGGTCGGGCGCCCATGCCGAGTGGCCGCGCGCCTCCAACGCCTCGACGACGCCGGCCCAGCACCAGCCGCCGTGCCACGCGCCGTGGATCAGGACGAAACGCGCCAGAGCTTCTTCTCCCGGCCGAGGTGTCCCGGCCACTGAAGCTTCTCGACCCCGGCAAACCGAAGGTAGGCGTCCAGGGCGTCACGCATCGCCTCGACGAACCCCTCCACCCTTGCCGGCTCGAAACCGTCCTCCCACCAGAGGTCGAGGATCTCCACCCGTGATTGCTCCCGGTCGATGCGGGGCTCGATCCGGCCGACGAAGCGGTCTCCGAACAGGAGCGGGAGCACGTACCACCCCCAACGGCGTTTCGCCGGCGGGATGAAGAGCTCCCACACGTAATCGAAGCCGAACAGGCTGCCCAGCAGCTTGCGTTCCCAGACCAGCGGGTCGAACGGCGAGATGAACGCGACCGTCGGCGGCGGCTCGGGCGGCGCCTCGAGGTCGGCGACCTCTTCGCGGAGCACGAACCGCTTGCCGACGCCCTCGACCTGGAGGGGCACGAGCGCGCCGAACTCGATCAGCTCGTCGCGCAACGCGTGGCGGCCCGGTTGCTCCGGGCGGCTCGGGTCGGGCTTCGCGGGCCCGAGGCCGTTGAAGATGTCGTTGCCGGCGGTGGCGCCGAGCAACCCGTGTGCTCGGTAGCGCGACAGCATCTTGTGCCGGAGTCGCTCGTGCAGCGGCAGCTCGCGCGCCAGGATGCTCGGCCGGGAGGAGCCGCTCGAGGAGGTCGTAGTACCGGCGGTTCCCCTCTCGGCGCGCAAGCCCGAGCTCGCCCGCCGTCGCGCAGGCCTCGAGGACGGCGCGGACGGTGTTGGTCGGGATGCCGAACCAGTCCGTCATCGGCCCGCGCTGCCGTTCGAAGTCGAGTGCGGACAGCGGCCCCTCGGCGCGGATCCGCTCGAGCACGGCCCGGGCGACGTCGGGGTGCTCGGCGATGACGCGCCGGCCGTGCTCCTCCCAGCCGCCGCGGAACCACGGGAACTCGGAAACGGGGACGAACGAGAGCCCCTTGTTGTACGCCTCGAAGAGCTCGCGCCCCGCACAGCTCGTCCGTCCAGGCCGGGTCGTAGTCCGCGACGCGCGCGTGCAGCACGAGGTCGTGGCTGCGGCCCGCGATCGCGATCGGGTCGTACTGCAGCGAGCCCATCTTCGCCACGACTGCCATGACCGCGGCCGGGCCGCCCTCGAGCGAGCGTGCCGGCGCGAGGCACTGGCGGGCAACCAGAAAGCGCCGCGCGGCCTCGGCGGTCGCCTGCACTAGATCGTCTTGAACTGCTCGTACGGCTGGCTGCAGCCGTTGCAGTAGCGCAGAGAGCGGCACGGCGTCGGCCCGAAGATGTTCTCGAGCCGCGTCTCCGTCGAGCCGCAGTACGGGCAGCGGAACCCGCCGCCCTGGAGCTGGACGAGCTGCGGCCCGCCGCCTGACGCGGCGCCGGCGGCGCGAACCCGGCCTGCGCGCAGCTTCTCGCGCCCCGCCGGCGTGATCCAGTCGGTCGACCACGAGTCGTCGAGGATCACGTCGACCTGCGGCTCGGCCCCGAGCTCGGCGATCCGCTCCGCCATCCGGTCGCGCATGACCTCCAGCGCCGGGCAGCCCATGAACGTCGGCGTGAACTCGACCCGCACGCGGCCGCCGTCCACCGCGACGTCCCGGATGACGCCGAGGTCGACGAGCGAGATGACCGGGATCTCCGGGATCCTCGATCTCGTCCAGCGCCGCCCAGACCTGCTCGGTCGTCACCATGCGACGCCCGCCGGCCCGCGCGCCGCACCATCGTCATCTCTTCCCAGAGCTGGGGCCACGCCTCGGCGTGCGCGCCCCGCTCGACGGGCGCAGCGTCCTCGAGCCCCGTTGCCGTGCGGAACGCCGGCCGGTCACTCGGCTCGACCAGGCCAAGGGCGTACGGCAGCAGCTCGTCGAGCGCGCCGCGGAAGCGCGGCTCGTCGCGCAGACGATCTGCCCACATGCTCCGCGTGCATGCGGTGGTAGGCCTCCTCGCGCTCGATCTTCGCCGCGAGCCCGGCGACCGCTTCGTCGTCGAGCGCCGCGAGCCGCGCGATGCGGATCGCGTCGGCAGCCTCGTAGAGGCAGCGCCGCGCGATCGTCCGCGCCCAGTCCGGCACGAACCGCAGCTCGACGAGCGCGGACGAGCGGTACTCGTCGGGCCGCGCGGTCGAACGCGAGCGCGTCGCGCGTCATCGGCGCAGGAGCTGGTAGAGCGCACGCGCGTGGCCGATCTCGTTCTGTGCGATCGACGAGAGCGCGACGTCCTCCTCGAGCATCGGCGCGATCCCGGTCCACTCCGATTCTCGCCAGCCGAGGACGAGCTCGTCGTCAGCGATCTCCAGCAGGAGCTGACGTGCCGCTCAGGCGGTTAGGGGCATCTCTGCCCGAACCATTTCCGCGCCAGCGGAAAGCCCGTTCGCGCGCCTCCTTCAGCTTCGCCTTGAGCGAGTAGCCGTCCACCCGGTGGTAGTTGCGGCTCGAGCTCGTCGACGAAGTCCTCGACCTCCATGCACCGCGTCGCGGGGGACGACCCACAGCGCCGCCGACTCGCCGCGGCGGCCGTACTGCTCGTGCGCGTAGGCGCGCGCGAACCCCTCGTCGGGCGCGACCACCGAGCCGGCGTGCTGGAACGGCTGCCCCTTGCGCTCCTGCCGGAAGACCTCGTAGACCGGCACGTCAGGCGCGCTCCGGCGAGCACCACCGACCGCACCCACTCGGTCTCCTGGCGCGATGAGCGCGGCGGAAGCTCGAGCCGCTCCGCGGTCTCCGGCCCGTGCCCGGTGACGACGGCGCGCAGCTCGTCCCAGTCGGGCTCGGTGTACTCCCAGACGCCGTCGTCGCGCTTGCGCAGCTTCGGGTCGGGCACCGTCAGGCCGAGCTCCCAGATCTGCGGCACGTAGCCGTCGAGGAACTGCTGGCGCGCCTCCTCGTTGCCCTGCGCTCTTGATCCGCCAGCACCATCGGGATCCTTCGTCGGCCGGGATCGGGTTGCCGTGGAACTGCATCAGCGGCGCCCACCAGCGCGTCGAGCGCCTCCTGCACGAGCTCGCGCTGCTCGTCGGTCCCGTTCATCGAGCGTGAGGATCACGTCGCGGCCGTGGAGGATGTGGAACGACTCCTCCCAGCAGATCTTCTTCATGATCCGCGCGTACGGCGCGTACGAGCACTTGAGCAGCGCCTTCTGGGAGATGATCGCGGCCGCGTCGACGAGCCAGGCGATCACGCCGACGTCGCCCCAGGTCTTGCGTCGGGTAGTGGAAGACGTTGTGGAACTTCGACTTCCCGGAGACCAGGTCGGCGAGGCACTGCTCGCGCGGCTTGCCGAGGTCCTCGACGACGCGGTAGATCAGCTGCGCGTGGCCGACCTCGTCCTGCACCTTCGCCGTCAGCGCGAGCTTGCGCTGGAGCGTCGGCGCGCGGAGGATCCACTCGCGCTCGGGCAGCACGCCCATCAGCTCGGAGTTGCCGTGCATCTCGATGAACTTGATCAGCCGCGGCCGGTACTCGTCCGGCATCCAGTCGTGCGTCTCGACCTGGCCGCCGGCCTGGACGTACTCGAGGAACTCCTGCTCGCGTGCGGTCATGTGGCCTCCTACCGAACGATCGTTAGGGTCGTAACTGTATATGTCCACGCGCCGGAACGAGCTGACCCGCCAGGCCGCCCGGCTCTTCGCCGAGCGCGGCTACCACGGCACGTCGATCGGCGACCTCGCCGAGGCGATGGGCGTCCAGAAGGGCTCGCTCTACGCGCACATCGACTCGAAGCAGGACCTGCTCTACGAGACGCATGCGCGAGGGCGCCGACGCGTTCCATGCCGCGCTTGACGCGATCCCCGAGCACGCCCCCGGACGGAGCGGATCCGCCTCGCGCTGCGCGGCGCACCTGCGCGTCGTCGCCGAGCAGCTCGACGTCGCCACCGTCTTCATCCGCGAGTGGCGCTATCTCGAGGGCGAGCGGCGCGACGAGATCGTCGCCGAGCGGCGCCGCTACGAGGAGCGGATCCGCGCGCTCTTCCGCGAGGGCAGGCGAGCTCGGGGAGCTGCGCACCGACCTCGACGACGCCACCGCCGCCCTGCTGCTGCTGTCGGCCGCGAACTGGGCGTACACCTGGCTGCGGCCCGGCCGCGACACCGACGAGCTCGCCGACCGGTTCTACGCGCTCCTAGTCGACGGCATGCGCGGATACGCAACGCCAGCTTAAGAAGCCACCATCTCGAGGGGCTGTCCCCGGTTCCCCTTCCCCCAACTCCGCCCTTTCCCAAACCAGAGGGGGCTGTCCCTCGCGTGTCTAGAAGCGAACAGCTCCGCGCCCCGGTGCTTGGCGAACGCCAAGGTCGCTAGTCACGCGAGGGACAGCCCCCTGCTGGTGTCAAAGGGTCGGGAGGTTTCAGCTAGGAGCCGGGGACAGCCCCTCGATTTCGGGCCTCCTAGGCGGTAACACTCCAGCGGGTGGCACCGGTACAGTTCTTGGCCGTGGACAACGGTCAGCACGTCGACCAGCTCACCCAGCTGGGCCTGACGAGCTACGAGGCGAAGGCGTACCTCGCGCTCATTCGGCGCGGGTCGTCGACCGCCGCCGAGGTCGCGCGCCTCGCCGGCGTGCCGCGCCAGCGGATCTACGACGTGCTCGCCAGCCTCGTCGAGCAAGGGCTCGCCTCGACGCGCCCGGGCAAGGTCGTGAAGTACGTCGCCTCGCCGCCGGACGCTGGCGATCGAGCGGCTCGTCTCGGATCACCGCCAGGAGCTCGACCGGCTCGAGCGCGGCGCGAGCGAGATGATCGGCGAGCTCGCCCCCGCATTCGAGGCAGGGCCAGGGCGTCACCGACCCGCTCGAGTACATCGAGGTGCTTGCGCGACCGGCGCGCGATCAACGAGCGCTTCAGCGAGCTGCAGGAGGACATCAACGACGAGATCCTCGTCTTCACCAAGCCTCCGTATGCGACGCCGCCGCAGGAGAAGGTGGAGGGCCTGGAGGTCTCGCGGGCGCATCAAGGCGCGCTCGCGTCTACGAGTTCTCCGTCTTCGACGACCCGGACATCGATCGAAGGCGTCCGGCGCTTCATCGAGGCGGGCGAGGAGGCGCGCTTCGTGCCCGAGCTGCCGCTCAAGCTCGTGATCATCGACGAGACGATCGTGATGTTCGGCATGGAGGATCCGGTCGTCGGCGGTCTCCGAGCTGACGATCGTCGTCGTCGAGCATCCGTCGCTCGCGGCCAGGTCTCAAGATCGCGTTCGATGCCGATGTGGCAGCGCGGGCTCACGTTCGACGAGGCGCACAAACGTCTCGTCCAGGTTGCGAAGACCGCCTGAACGGGTAATCCTCCGCTCGGTGTGAGACTGCGGCGGGTCGCCATTGCGGCGCTGGTCGTCGCCTGCGCGTGGATTGTCCCGCAGGCGGTCGCCGCACGCCCCGCCAAGCTGCGTGCCGACCTGGCCGCGGAGGTGTACGGGCCCGCGAAGCCCGACGCCCGTGTCATGCGCCGCATTGCGGGCCACCGCCCGGGCGAGCTCGCCTACTTCGTCCGTGTGCGCGGCTCGGCGACGGCTGCGCGCGTGGCGACGCTGCGGCACCTTGGCGCCCGCGTCCTCGACCGCTATGGGATCGTCCCTGCGTTCGCGGTCGCGTCCCAGCGCTCGACCGTGCTGCGCATCGCTTCTCTGGCCTGGGCGACGGAGCTGCAGCCGCTGCAGCTCGTGCACGAACAGGCGGCCGACGAGCCGCTCGTCGACCAGACTCGCGGCTCCCCGGCCGACATCGGCGCGTCCACGCTCTGGAACTCCGGCATCACCGGCACCGGCGTGAAGATCGCCGTCATCGACACGGGCATCGACCCGACCCACCCGGACCTGACCGAGCTCGACTTCCGCCACTGGTCGCTGCCGGCGCCGCCGAAGGTGGTCGGCAAGGAGAACTTCACCAACGGCCAGTGCACGCCGGAGATCACCGACGGCCACGGCCACGGGACGCACGTGGCCGGCATTGCCGCCGGCACCGGCGAGGGCTCGGTGCTCGACGGCGACAGTCACAACGGCAAGTACGCCGGCGTCGCGCCCGGTGCCTGGCTCGGCGTCGCCAAGGCGATCGACGACACGGGCAACGGCGTGAACAGCGACCTGCTCAAGGCGATGGAGTGGGCGGCGTCCCCGCCGAACGTCATGGTCAGCTGCGGCACCGGCGGACTCGTGCACGTCCCGGGCCTCGGCGCGGACATCGTCAACCTGAGCCTCGGCTCCGACTCGCGGCCCGCGCGGCTCAACTCGAGTAACGACGCCGACATGGTCAGCGCGACGCTCAACGCACTCGCGGCGCGCTACGGCACGCTCTTCGTCGCCGCCGTCGGCAACGACGGGCCCTACCTTGGCAGCGCGCTCGAGTCGCCCGGGTCGGCGTCGCAGGCGCTCAGCGTCGGCGCCTCCGCCAAGGACTACGACGTCAACCACGACGGCACGTACTCGGGTGACACCTGCGCCGGCTGGCAGCACCCGAACACGACCTGCAGCCCCAATCCCGGGACCCAGCCGCCGTCGCTCTCGGCGCTCTCCTCGCGCGGGCCGACCGGCGACCTGTGGCTCAAGCCCGACGTGGTCGCGCCCGGCTACAACATCGTCGCCCCGGAGGCGGCCACCGGCACGGCGATGGCGCACGAACGACCTCAACCTCGGGACGCGCTCGGACCCGCTCTACGCCACCGCTTCCGGTACCTCGATGGCGGCGCCGACGGTCTCGGGAGCCGCGGCCCTCCTGCTCCAGGACTACCGCGCCACGTACGGCACCAACCCGACCGGCGCCTCCGGGGTCGCCGGCATCCCGGCGCCGCGCTACGCGCTGCTGCGCGCCGCGCTGATGAACACGGCCAGGCTCCGATCTCTACGAGGCGCGCTGGATCCTCACGCGTGACGCCTCCGACCCGCTCGAATGCGCGATCTTCTTCGATCCGCTCCTGCCGCTCTTCTGCTCGCTCGGCCAGGTGGCGATCGACTCGATGACCGGGTCGACCACGCTCTACGAAGTCCGCAACGGGCCCGGTGACCCGTACGTCGGCCCGCTCGGCGAGGGCGCGGGCAAGATCAACCTCCCGCGGGCGGCGGCCGCGCTTGTCGGCGGCGCGGTCATGTACTCCGTATCGTCGGGCTCCGGCACAGGGCCGCGTGACCTGCAGGGCAGCTGGCAGGTGGGCGCGGTCACCGCGGGCGCGAACGTCTCCCAGAAGTTCGTCGTCCACGCCGCACCCCACGCCGGCAAGCTGACGCTCCGGTTCGCGTTCACCGGAGGCCACCCGTCCGACGAGAGCGGTGCGATCACGAGCCCGTGGAAGATCGGCGGGCCGGGCTCGGTCGACGTGCAGCCGGGGACCGACAAGGTCGTGGCCTTCAACCTCGAGGTGCCCGGTTCAGCCGCGCCCGGCTCGTACACCGGCGCGCTCCTGGCGACCGTCTCGAACGGGCAGACCCTGCGTCTGCCGATCTACGCGTCGGTTGGGCTGCACGACGCGAACACGGCGGCCGGCAACCAACCAGGACCACAGGCGAAGGTCGACTCAGCGCGTGACGTCTACGCCAAGAGCAACACGTCCTGGCCGATCGTTTCTCCCGGCACCCTCGGCGGCGCCCAGTCCGACTGGCTGGTCTATCCGGTGCAGCTCGGAGCGCACCTGACAAGGGCGATCTTCAGGGTGTGGGACACCGCGGCCGGCACCGACACGTACGACCTCTACCTGTACGACGTGAACATGAACCTCGAGGCGTCCACGCACCCGTTCGACTCGCCCGGCGTGTCCGACCCGAGCGCCCTGACAGGCCGGCCGGCGTCCACCGCCGCGGCGCCGCAGACGCTCACCGTGAGCGCCCCGGCGGCAGGTCGCCACTACCTCGTCGTCAGCCGCGCCTTCATCGGCGCCGCCTGTCCCTGCACGGGCAATTTCGGCTCGTTCGGCCTCCGCCTGGACGAGACCACCAGGTAGTAGCCCGACGAATTTCCTGCCCGAACCTCCGCGAACGTGCTCGATCGTGGTCCGAAATCTGATCTTGCCACCCTTTGAAGTGGTGTGTTAGAACCGCGGTTAACGGGCAACAACCGCGTGTAGCACCACGGACGAGGAGGACACACGGATGATTCGTAACCACCGCCACCGGCTGGCCGCCTTAGCGGTCGCGGCGGTGCTCTCTGCCGTCGCGGCGAGTAGCGCGAGCGGCTATGCGGTCGGCAACGACTATGCGGTGAGCACCGACACCTACGTCGTCACGCTTGCAGGTGACTACGCCGTCACGGACGCATACGCGGTCGGGACGAGCTACGCGGTCAAGACGATCCAGGATCAGTACGCCGTCTACGCCGTGCAAGCGGCCGGAGGCACGATCGTCGACGACCTGAGCACGCAGATCGGCGTGCTGATCGTTCAGGCGCCCAGCGCCACCTTCGCCGCGCTGCTCCAGCAGTACGCGGTCATGGACGGCTATGCCGTCATTCAAGCGGTCAGCAAGGACTCGGGCGTGTATCAGCAGCCCCCGCCATCGGGCGGGACCAAGAACGGCGGCAAGTCTGCCCCCGGCCAGCAGGACCCGATGGCCGCCGACCAGTGGGGCATGAGCATGATCCGCGCCCCGCAGGCGCATTCGAGGACGCTCGGCTCGCGTGCCGTCACGGTCGGCATCATCGACAGCGGCATCGACTCCACCCACGTCGACTTCACCGCCACCGGCACGCTCGGCGGGGTCTCGAACGTGAATTGCGCGCTCGGTCACGTCTCGCTACCCGAGTCGCCCACGATCTCCGCGGTCGTGCCGAGCCCGTGCACGGACGACGGCTTCCACGGCACGCACGTCGCCGGCATCGTCGCCGCACAGCAGAACGGCGTCGGCGTCACCGGCGTCGCGCCCGGCGTCACGCTCGTGCCGATCCAGGTCTGCGATGTCGAGGTGTGCTGGTGGAGCGCCGCCATCGACGGCATCACGTACGCCGGCGACAAGCACCTGAACGTGATCAACATGAGCTTCTACGCCGACGACGCGACCACGACGTCCGGCCCGCTCACCGACTGCGACCCGAACGACACGGCGACGGTCGCCGCGGTCGATCGCGCCATCGCGTACGCCCGCAGCCGCGGCGTCACGCCGGTTGCCGCGCTCGGCAACTCGAGCGAAGACCTCGGGAGCTCGGCGTACGCGAACTGCCGCGTCGTGCCGGCCGAGTCGCCCGGCGTCGTCGCGGTCTCCGCGCTCGGCCCGACGAGCACGCTGGCGAGCTACTCGAACTTCGGCGCCGGCGCGGTCGACGTCGCAGCCCCTGGTGGCGACGGCGGCGACGGCGACAACACCGCTGCCATCCTCTCCACGATCCCCGGGCAGGAGTGGTTCGCGTTCAACGGGACCTCCATGGCCTCCCCGCACGCCACGGGCGTCGCCGCGCTGATCGTGAGTCGCTTCGGCAAGACCAACGCCGACGGCACCGTCTCGATGAAGCCCGACCAGGTCGCCGCCCGACTCATGGGCACGACGACCGACATCGGCGCGAAGGGATACGACCCCCTGTACGGCTACGGAAGGATCGACGCCCTGCGCGCGATCGGGTAGCGCACACACCAGCCTTCTCCCGGACACCTTCCTCGTCCGGCGTCGGGCCTGCCCGATCCACGGCGGGCCCGACGTGCCTCCGGGGGTAAGCGGATTGCACGAGCTCCTCGTCCACCACGCGGCTCCGGCCGCGTGAGGAGAAGCGAAAGGCCGGTAGCCGCCGGCCTTTCGTGTTTGACAACCACTATTCGTGGTTACATACTGTCCATTGCAGACACCCTGAACAGTGGTGTTAATTAGCGACCGTTAAAGAACGCGCCCCTCCGGGACGCGGGAGGGGGGCCGGCGCGGCATGCCGGCTCCCTCCGCCTTCTAGGCTTCGCGGGTGCGGCGAGTTGCGCTGATCGTCAACCCCTACGCGAGCCGCGTCGACGACGAGTCGACGGCGGCCGTGCGCGATGTGCTCCTACGGGTCGCGGAGGTGACCACCATGCGCACCGAGCGGCCGGGGCACGGGGTCGAGCTGGCGTCGGTGCTCCGCGGCGACCTCGACGCCGTCGTCGTGTTCTCCGGCGACGGCGGGTTCAACGAGGTGCTGAACGGCCTGCGCGACCCGGTGCCGATCGGCTTCGTGCCGGGCGGCGGCGCCAGCGTGCTGCCGCGGGCGCTCGGGCTGCCCCGCCACCCGCTCGAGGCGGCGCAGGAGCTGGCCGCGGCGCTCGAGGCCGGCCGCACGCGGCGCATCTCGCTCGGGCGCGTGAACGGGCGGCGCTTCACGTTCTCGGCCGGCGTCGGGCTCGACGCCGAGCTCGTTCGGCGCGTCGACGAGCGTGGGCGCGACGCAGATCACGGCCGCGCGGGCAACCTCTGGTTCGCGCTCGCGGCCGGGAAGCTGCTCTTCGAGCGGCGCGGCCGCCTGGACCCGGTGCTCGAGGTCGAGGGCCTCGGCCGGGCTGCCTTCGCGCTGGTCGCCAATGCCGACCCGTACTCGTATGCCGGCCCCCTGCCGCTGCGGGTCGCGCCGGAGGCGAGCTTCGAGCTCGGCCTCGACCTGGTCGCGCCGCGCGCCGTGCGCCCGCGCGTGCTCGCGCGGTACGTCGGCTACACGCTGTTCGGCCGCGGCCAGCAGCGGGCGGACGACATCATCTACGCGCACGACGCCGACCGGATCGTGGTGCGCTGCGACGAGCCTCTGCCGCTGCAGGCGGACGGAGAGGACCTCGGCGACGTGACCGAAGCCGTCTTCGAGGCCGAGCGCGCCGCCGTGGAAGTGCTGATCTAGGGACGCGGCCGGTGGCCGTTCGTCGCCGGCGAGGCCGGCATCTTCCGGCGCAGGAGCAGCACCGCGGTCATCGGCCGCCCAGACGGCGAACGGCCCCAGCGCGAGGGCCAGCGCCCAGTGGTCGGTGGAAGAGAGCAGGACGAGCGCGGACGCGAGCTGGATCGGCACGAGCGCCTGGCCGGCGAAGCCGAGCATCCCTGACACCGCGCCGGTGCGCGCCATCGCCGTGCCGGCCGCGCCGAGCACCGCCGCCTGCGGGAAGCAGGCCGCGAAGGCAATCGGGGCCGGGTCGACATTCCCGCCGCCGGCATAGGCGGCGGCGAGCAGTGCGTAGGCGGCGGCCGCCGCCGAGCCACCGATGACCGCGGTGGCCGACAGCGGGGCGGTCTCGCCCTCGGTCGAGCGCAGCTCGGCACGGAGCGCGCCGAGGAACCCGACGAGGAAGAACGAGGCGAGGCCGAGCAGATAGGCGTCCGTGTGGTCGTCGTCGATGACGCCGGACGCGAGCAGCACAGCCGCGAACGCAACGCCGCCGACGGCGAGCAGTCGCTCGGCCCCGTCCGTCACCCGCCCATCCTACGACGGTAGATTCCGGCTGGTATGGCGCAGGTTCTCGGGGTCAACCACGACTGTAGGACGGTCATCGGCGACGGCGACGCCGCGCCCGACCGCGAGGTCGAGGGCCTCACCGAGGCCGACCTGCTGCGGCTCTATCGCGACCTGATCCTGCTGCGCACGTACGACGAGCGCTCGGTCGTCTACCACCGCCAGGGACGCATCGGGACGTACGCGATCTACTGGAACCACGAGGCGATGCAGGCCGGCTCCGTGCACGCGCTCGAGCGCGCCGACTGGATCTTCCCGAGCTACCGCGAGTCCGCGATCGGGCTGCTGCGCGGGATGCCGGCGTCGACGGTGCTGTCCTGGTGGCGCGGCCATCCCGCCGGCTGGTGGAACCCGGCCGACTACAACGTCGCGTCGATCTGCGTCCCGATCGCGACGCACGTCCCGCACGCGGCAGGGCTCGCCTGGGGCAAGCGGCTGCGCGGCGAGGACACGCTGCGCGATCGCCTACTTCGGCGACGGCGCCACCTCCGAGGGCGCGTTCCACGAGGGCGCCAACTTCGCCGCCGTCATGCGCGCGCCGCTCGTCCTCTTCTGCAACAACAACCAGTGGGCGATCTCGACGCCGCTCGAGGCGCAGACGAAGGCGGAGAACCTCGCCGACAAGGCGGCCGGCTACGGCATGCCCGGCGTCCGCGTCGACGGCACCGACGTGCTCGCCGTCTACGAGGCGACCCGCGAGGCGGTCGAACGCGCGCGGGCCGGCGACGGCCCGACCTTCATCGAGGCGGTCAGCTACCGCGCCGCGCCGCACGCGACCGCCGACGACCCGAAGGCGTACATCGACCTGGAGCGCGTCGAGGAGGAGCGCAAGCGACGAGTGCGTCGGCCGCTACGAGGCCTACCTGCAGCGGCTCGGCCTCCTCGACCGACGAGCACGTCCGAGCAGATCCGTGCCGAGGCCGCAGGGCTCATGCGCGAGGGCATCGCCGCCGCCGAGGCGGAGCCGCCGGCCGACCCGGCGCTGCTCTTCGAGAACGCGTTCGTCGACCCGCCCGCCTCGTTCGCGCGCGACCTCGACGAGCTGCGGAGGATCCTTGGCTGAGCTGACGGTCGTCGAGGCGATCAACGACGCCTCCACGTCGAGCTCGCGCGCGACGACGACGTGATGGTCATGGGCGAGGACGTCGGCCGCGCCGGCGGCGTCTTCCGCGCGACCGCCGGGCTGCGCGACCGCTTCGGCGCCGACCGCTGCGTCGACACGCCGCTCGCCGAGGCCGGGATCCTCGGCACCGCCGTCGGCCTCTGCATGGCCGGCTTGCGCCCGGTCTGCGAGATGCAGTACGACGCCTTCTCGTACCCGTGCCTCGACCAGCTGATCACCCACGTCGGCCGCTACCGCTGGCGCACCGGCGGGCAGATGGAGTTCCCGCTCGACGATCCGGATGCCGTACGGCGGCGGCGTCCGCGCGCCCGAGCTGCACGACGACTCGCCGGAGACCTACTACGTGCACACGCCGGGCGTGAAGGTGGCGATCCCGTCGACGCCGGCCGACGCGAAGGGCCTGCTCGCGGCGGCGATCCGCGACCCGGACCCGGTCGTCATCCTGGAGCCGAAGCTGCACTACCGCACGCTCCGCGGCGAGGTGCCGGAGGGCGAGCACGTCGTCCCGCTCGGCAAGGCACGGCTCGCGCGCGAGGGCACCGACGTGACGCTCGTCGCGTACGGCTCGATGGTGCCGCTCTCCGAGCAGGCGGCCGATGCGCTCGGCGGCGAGGCCTCGGTCGAGGTGCTCGACATCCGGACGCTGAAGCCGCTCGACGAGGACGCGCTGCTCGCGTCGGTCGCGAAGACCGGCCGCGTCGTGATCGTCCAGGAGGCGCCGCGGACGTGCGGGCTATGCGCGCCGAGCTGGCGGCGATCCTCGCCGAGAAGGCGATCCTCGACCTGCACGGGCCCGTGCTGCGCGTCACCGGCTACGACGTCCCGTACCCGTACTGGCAGATCGAGGACGCGTACATGCCCTCGGTCGAGCGCGTCGCCGCCGCGGTCCGCCGGCTGCTCGAGTTCTGAGCGAGCGCCTGCGCCTCTGGCTCGAGCGCGGGCGCGAGTCGGCTACTTCCTGCGCGACGCCGCCACCGGCGAGCCGGTGCGCTGGGAGGACCGAGCGTCTCCGCGTCGTGCCGGTGGCGGGTGTGTCCTTTCGCGCCGGAGTCCCTGCCCGACGCGTCGTTCGACCCGGGGCGGCGGTTGGCGCTCGTGCCCGAGCCGGACAACGAGCACGACCCCAACGCCGTCGGCATCTGGAACGAGGAGCGCACGCTCCAGGCCGGCTATGTCCCGCGCGAGGTCGCGGGCGAGCTCGCAGGCGACGAGCAGGCCGTGTCGCTGTGGCGGGTCGAGGGTGGGCTGCGCGTGCTCATCGTGGCGCCTGATGCTTGGGTGGGGCTGCCTCGTCGGTAGGTTTTCGCGCCGTGGCGTACGAGTTCAAGCTGCCCGACCTGGGCGAGGGCCTGACCGAGGGCGAGATCGCGCGCTGGCTCGTCAAGGAGGGCCAGGTGATCGCCGAGGACGACCCGCTCGTCGAGGTGCAGACCGACAAGACGACGGTCGAGATCCCGTCACCGGCCGCCGGGCTCGTGGCCCGGATCCTCGCCCAGGAGGGCGACGTCGTCCCGGTCGGGACGGTGATCGTGGTGATCGGGGCGACCGTTTCGCCCGGCGATGGGCCGAGCGTTTCGGTTGCCGACGCGGGCGAAACGGTTAGGGCGCCTACGCCGCCGACCAGCGAGCCGCGCCAGGCCGGGTGCAGGCCACGCCGCTCGTGCGCCGGATCGCCCAGGAGCTCGGCGTCGATCTCGCCGACGTCGACGGGCAGCGGCCCAGGCGGCCGCATCACCGAAGACGACGTCCGACTAACCGCCGGCGGTACGCCGGCGGCACGGCGCGAGCCGCTCCGCGGCGTCCGCCGCCTGATCGCCGAGCACATGGCCCGCGCGCACCGCGAGGTGGCGCCCGTCACCTGGGTCGAGGAGTGCGACTTCTCGAAGGTCGACCTCGGCCGCCTCGTCGCCACGCTGCTCAAGGCGTGCGCGCTCTCGCTGAAGGAGTTCCCGGAGCTGAACGCGCGCTTCGACGGCGACGCGATCTTCTACCTCGACCACTACGACCTTGGCGTCGCCGTCCAGACGGATGCCGGCCTCGTCGTGCCGGTTGTCCGCGGATGCGACCACCGGCCGGTGGACGAGCTCGATGCCGACGTACGCCGTCTCGCCGAGGGCGCCCGCGCCGGCACGCTCGCGGCCGAGGAGCTGCGCGGCTCGACGTTCACCGTCACGAGCGCGGGCAAGCTCGCCGGGCTCTTCCAGACGCCGATCGTGAACCACCCGGAGGTGGCGATCCTCAGCGTCGGCCGCATCGCCGACCGCCCGGTCGTCCGCGACGGTCAGGTGACGGTCGCGCCGATCGGCTACATCGCGCTCACGTTCGACCACCGGGTCGTCGACGGCGCCCGTGCGGCCGCCTTCGGGCTCGACGTGATCCGCCGGCTCGAGGAGTAACGGGTCTCGGCAGGAATCCGCTCGTCTGGCGGCGCGTGATGTCCGCCCCGAGGACGACGCATCGGAGCGGGCAGCGCGTGCCGACAGACTCAGCTGATTCCTGCCAAGCCCCGTTTGAAGGGGCCCGGTCGCCCGGGCCCCCAACTCACCCCTAGTGGTCGTGCCCCCTGCCGTCGGTCCGCACCTGTGCGCGGATCTCGCCGGCCGGGAACTTCGTCGTGTGCACGTTCGCGTACGCGGCCTGGTTGCGGATCGCGTCGACGAACTCCTGCCAGTTACCTGCCGCGACGTCCTGCGGAACGACTGCGAGGACGCTCGCGGGCGTCAGCGTGCCGGACACCGAGCCCGACTGCGGGCACGTCGGCGTGCCGGCCGTCGGCGACGGCTTCGCGGCCGTCTGGCACAGCCAGGCCATGATCCCGCCGGCGATCGCCGGGCGGCCGATGTGAATGTGGGCCTGCTGCACGTCGCCCTCGAGGCCGCTGTACGACAGCGTGTAGGTGATCGTCTGGCCCTTGTCGTCGATCTTCGCCTTGAAGGATCCGGTCGAGTCGGTCGACAGGGTCGGCGTCTCGTTGTAGCCGTTCAGCTGGTCGGCCTTGATCTCCTTGCCACCGCCGTGTGCCAGCGCGAACGTCGCCGATCCGAGGACACCGACGACCACCACGGCCGCGGCGACCCACAGGGTCTTGCGCATGTGCCTCCTCCTCCCTTCGGGGTTGTGGCCAACCCTACGTCGGGTGTCGCCGTTCGGATTCCCCGGAAGGGCGCGTCTCTACACTGGCCGGCGTGCACACGCTGTACCTCGTGGGGCTCTTCCTGGGGCTGGGTGCGAGCATCGGCGTCGTGCTCGCGGGCTGGCTCGCGGGCACGCGCGGGGGCTTCGCGCTGCCGGCGGCGCTCGCCGCGGTGATCGGCGTGCTGCTCGGGCTCTGGCTCTCGGGGACGGCCGAGGCGGTCGCCGGCGCCATCGGCGGGCTGCTCGGCGGCGCAGGCGCCGGCCCGCTCGTCCGTGGCGCGCTCGCGCGCGGCGGCACACGCAGCGGAACCGCCGTGCTCGCCACCCTGGTCGGCCTCGTCGGCGCCGCGCTCGCGCTCATTCCGGTCGTCGGCTACATCGAGGCGATCGCGCTGCCCGTGCTCGCCGTGCTCGTACGGCGGCGGAGCGGCCGGCGGTACGCGGGACTCCGCTCCCTGGCGTGAGCCGCAAGCTCGTCCTCATCGTCATCGACGGCCTCACGCCGCAGGTCTTCGAGGACGCGGTGGAGCGCGGCACCGCGCCGGCGCTCTCCTTCCTCGCCGAGCACGGGGAGTACCGGCGTGCCGTCTCGACCTTTCCCTCGCTTACGCCCGTCTGTCTCTCCTCGATCGCGACCGGGGCCCACCCGTCGCAGCACGGCATCCCCGGCCTCGTCTGGTACGACCGCGAGCACGCCCGCATCGTCGAGTACGGCTCCTCGTTCGCCGCCATCCGGGCCGTCGGATCGCGCCAGGCGCTCCGGGACGCGGTTGTCACGATGAACCGCGACCACCTCTCGCGCGAGACGCCGACGATCTTCGAGACGCTTGAGGCCGCCGGGCTGACGACCGCGGCCGTGAACTTCACCGTCTACCGCGGGCCGGTCGTTCACAAGTCGACGCTCGGGTCGATCGGTCCGACGGTGGAGGGACCCTCGCGCTTCTTCTACTACAGCCTCTTCGAGTCCGACCGGACGGGTGCTCCGCTCGCTGTTCGCGACCGCTCGCTCGGCTCGATCGACGCGTACGCCGCGTCGGTTGGCCGCTGGCTCGTCACGCGCGACGGCTTCGACTTGCTCGTCTACTACCTGCCCGACTACGACTTCGCCTCGCACGCCCGCGGCCCCGGAGGCACGGAGGAGGCGCTCGCCCGCAGCGACGCCGCCGTGGGCGCGCTGCTCGAGGCGGCCGGCGGCGGCGACGCGTTCCTCGAGCGCTACGAGGTGATCCTCTGCTCCGATCACGGCCAGACGGCGGTACGCGAAGGCGTGCAGCTGGAGCGCGCATTCACTGACCTGGCGCTGCTCTCGTCGCGTGGCCCGCGCTACGACGCCGAGCTCTTCCTAGCGGCGTCGAACCGCGTCGCCCAGGTCTACCGCCTGCCCGGCGCTCGCACCGGCGTCGAAGAGATCGCGGGCAGGCTCGAGCGCGATCCGGCGGTCGATGCCGTCCTGTTCCGCGCGGACGAGGAGGCAATCGTCCGTCGCCACGGCGAGGAGCTCCGCTTCCGGCCGGATGGCGACGGGGCCTGGGAGACCTCGGGCGACGAGGGGCTGCTCTCCGACCCGAACGGCTTCGAGCGCGTCTGGGAGGCGCTCGCGAGCCCGCGGGCGGGCGACGTGCTCGCGACCGCGGTCGAGGGCCACGAGTTCGCGGACATCGGCGGCCGGCTGCACGTCGGCGGCGGCAGCCACGGCTCACTGGTCGCAGGGGACTCGGAGGTGCCGATGCTCTCTGTCGGCGCCGGCCAGCCGCCCGCGCGCATCGTCGACATCGCCCCCTCCGCCGCGCGCCGCCTGGGCGTCGAGGCCGCTGCGGCCGTCCGTGTCGCCTGACTTCGCGGAGGCGCGGCGCACGATGGTCGCCGAGCAGCTGCGCACCCGGGACATCACGGACGAGTACGTGCTCGCCGCCATGGAGCGCGTTCCGCGGGAGATCTTCCTCCCCGCGGCAACGCGCGATCACGCCTACGACGATGCGGCGCTTCCGATTGCCGCCGGCCAGACGATGTCGCAGCCGTACATCGTCGCGCTCATCGCTCAGACGCTCGAGCTGCACGGCACCGAGCGTGTGCTCGACGTCGGCGCGGGCTCCGGCTACCAGGCGGCCGTGCTGCGCGAGCTCGCCGCCGAGGTCGTGTCGGTCGAGCGCATCCCCGAGCTCGCGGCGCAGGCGCGGGCGAACCTCGTCTCGGCCGGGTACGGCGACGTCGAAGTCATCGTCGCCGACGCGACCCTTGGCCTTCCCGGCCAGGCGCCGTTCGACGCGATCGCGGTCGCGGCCGCCACGGCGGGGCTCCCCGAGGCGCTCTACGAGCTGCTGGTCCTGCGCGGCCGAATCGTTGTCCCGCTCGGCGACCGCACCGGGCAGCTCCTCTCGCTGGTCGTCCGGACGCCCGAGGGGCCGGCCGTCGTGCGGACGATCCCCGTCCGGTTCGTGCCGCTGATCGGTCAAGGGCCGGTGCTGTGACCGATCCGCGTCCGCTAGGCTCGGCCGCCGTGGAATCCGGCGAGGCAGTCGCGGCCCCACCAGCCCTCGCCGGCCGGCGGCGCGCTGCCCACGCGCTCCGGCAGCCGCACAACTGGGTGCAGCTGGGGAAGTTCTGCGCGGTGGGCGCGACCGGCTACATCCTCAACCTCGGCGTCTACTGGCTGCTGATCAACGCGGGTGTCCATTACCTGCTGGCCGCGATCTGTTCCTTCCTCGTCGCGGTGACGAACAACTACATATGGAACCGTCAGTGGACGTTCAGGGGTCAGCGCGGCCATGTCGGGGCCCAGGGGGCGAGGTTCTTCGTCGTCTCGCTGCTCGCGCTCGGCGCCAACCTGCTGTGCCTGCACCTGCTGATCGGGCTCGGGCTGGGCAAGCTCGTCGCGCAGGCGATCGCGATCGTGGCGGTGACGCCGGTGAACTTCATCGGCAACAAGCTCTGGTCGTTCCGCGTCCGCACCCGCAGTTAGGAGGGCTAGCGCCGCAGCGCCCGAGCAGGCACCCTGCCCGCGTGCGCCGGACGCTCCTCGCCGCGTCGTTGATCGTGCTCGCGCTCGCGCCGGCCGCGCGGAGCGCGACGACTCCGACCGCGCCCGTCTACGACAAGCACGGCCGCGTCGTCCAGACGCCCTTCGCGCCGTTCGTCGAGCAGCAGCAGCAGCACCTGACGGCGGCGACCGCGACGGCGATCTTCCTGCGCGACCACAAGGTCCACAACTGGCTGAACCGCTACCCGCAGAAGGGGCGCACGACGGACGCGACCTTCACGTCGAGCGATGGCTCGTGGACGGTGCACGTCTGGTGGGGCGCTGCGGGCGAGATCGCGCGCGGCCGCGTCGACGACGCGTCGAAGAGCATCCTCGAGGCCTGGACCGGGCCGCAGGTCGCATGGTCGATGGCGCGCGGCTACCCCGGCGCGTTCGGCGGCAAGGAGCTGAACAAGCCATGGATCTGGCTGCTGCTCTCGGCGATCTTCTTCGTCGGCCTGGCGAACCTCCGCCGCCCCCTGTCGATGCGGAACCTGGACCTGCTCGTCCTGCTCTCGTTCGGTGTCTCGCTCGCGTATTTCAACAACGGCGACGTCTTTGCCAGCGTGCCGCTCGCCTATCCGCCGATGGCCTACCTGATCGGGCGCATGCTGTGGATCGGCTTCCGCGGGAGACCCGTGCGCGCATCGGCGCCCGTCTGGCCGATCTGGCTGCTCGCCGCCGCGACGATCTTCCTCGTCGGGTTCCGCGTCGGGCTCAACACGGAGACGTCGAACGTGATCGACGTCGGCTACGCCGGCGTGATCGGCGCGCAGCGGATCGCGAGCGGCAGCGCGCCCTACGGGCACATGCCGATCGAGGACGACCTGCCGAAGTGCGGCGCCACGAACTCCGACGGCGCTGTCCGCGACCGCGTCCAGACCAACGGGCGCTGCGAGACCGCGAACGAGACGGGCGACACGTACGGGCCCGTCTCCTACCAGGCCTACCTGCCCGGCTTCTGGATCTTCGGCTGGCCGGGCCGCTGGGACGACTTACCCGCGGCCCACTTCACGAGCATCCTGTGGGACATCCTCGCCATGCTCGGCCTGCTGCTCGTCGGGCGCCGCTTCGGCGGCTGGCGGCTGGCGGCGACGCTCCCGTTCGCGTGGGCGTCCTATCCGTTCACGGAGTACGCGTCGAACGCGAACACGAACGACGCGATCATGCCCGCGTTCCTGATCTTCGGCTTCTGGGCGGCCTCGTCGCCCGCGGGTCGCGGCGTGGGCTCGGCGCTCGCGGCCTGGACGAAGATGGCGGCGCTGATCGTCGTGCCGCTCTGGGCGACATATCCGAACGGCGTTCTAACCCGTCGCCCGCGGCCCATCCTGCTCTTCGCCGCCGCGTTCGCACTGACGACCCTGGCGTCGTTCTGGATCCTGTTCCTCGAGCCGCACCCGCTGCACGAGGTCCGCGTCTTCTGGGACAGAACGTTCGTCTCCCAGTTCGACCGCCACTCGCCGTTCTCGCTCTGGGACTGGGGCCAGTACCACGCGCACGGGATCCCCGATCTCGCCTGGCTGCGCAAGGTGCTGACCGCCGTCGTCGTCATCGCCGCCGTTGTCTTCGCCTTCGTCCCGAAGCGCAAGAACCCGCTGCAGCTCGCAGCGCTGACGGGCGCGCTGCTGATCGGGTTCGAGTTCGTGCTGATCCACTGGTTCTACCTCTACATCCCGTGGTTCCTGCCGTTCGTCGCCTTCGCCGTGCTCGCGCCGGCGGCACTGACGCGGTCGGAGGTCCCGGCCTGGCTGCCGCGAGAGGCGACCGAGCGGCGCACGATGCTCGTGGGCGCCGGGGCGGTCGTGCTGCTGCTCGTCTCGTGGACGCTCCTGCACTTCAGCGTCTGGAACCGCATCGTCATCACCGATGTGCCCGTCTACGAGGGCTACGGGCGCGCGATGGTCGACGGCCAGATCCCGTACCGGGACTTCAACCTCGAGTATCCCCCGGCCGCGCTGCCCGCGTTCCTGCTGCCGACGATCGGAAACGGCAGCGAGGGCTACAAGAACGTGTTCGACGGCTCCATGCTGTTCTGCGCGCTCGCCGCGCTCGGGGCGATGCTCGTCTGCCTGCGCGCCCTCAGGCGGCGCGGCCCGCCACTCGTGGGCGCGCTTGTGTTCGCCGCCGTCGCGCCGCTGCTGCTCGGATCGGTTGCGCGCACGCGGTTCGACTACCTGCCGGCCGCGCTCACGGTTGCCGCGCTCGCTCTGCTGCTGCTCGGGCGTGACCGCATCGGGGCCGGGGTCCTCGCGCTGGCCGCCGCGGTCAAGGTCTTCCCGCTTGTCCTCATTCCGATCGCGATCGCGTACACGTGGCGGCGGCACGGACGGGCCGAGGCGATTCGCTGCGCCGGCATCTCCGCCGGCACGCTGCTGGTCATCGTGCTGCCGTTCTTTGTGCTCTCACCAGGCGGCGTGTGGCATACGGTCACGCTCCACGCGACGCGTGGGCTGCAGGTCGAGAGCCTCGGCGCCGCCGTCCTGCTCGCCGCGCATCAGCTGACCGGGATCGGGCTGCACACCGCCTCGAACTCGGGGTCCCAGAACCTGTCGGGGACGGGCGCGGACGTGCTCGCGGTGGTGACGATGCTCCTCCAGCTCGGAGTCGTCGTAGCCCTGTGGGTCGCGTTCGCACGCGGCCCGGCCGACCGCGAGCGGCTCGTCCGCTACTTCGCCGCGACCGTGTGCGCGTTCATCGTGCTCGGCAAGGTGCTGTCGCCGCAGTTCCTGATCTGGCTGATACCGCTCGTCCCGCTCGTCGCCGGCCGGCGCGGGCTGATCGCGACCTCGCTGCTCGGGCTTGCGCTCGTGCTGACGCAGTTCTGGTTCCCGACGCATTACTGGGCGCTTGTCAACGACTACGCGACGACGGCGTCGTGGCTCGTCTTCACGCGCGATCTCGTGCTGCTCGCGATCATCGCCGTGCTAGTGCTGCCGGTACGGGAGCTCGCCTTCCGAAGAGCGCCGGCCGCGGAGCCGGCTAAAGCTCCCGCCTGATCGCCTCGCAGGCCGTCGCCCGCCCGTCCGCGTCACACGTGACGAGCAGGCCCTCGAGGCGCACGCCGCCGTCCGCCGGCTCGAAGCGAACGGGCAGGCCGGTACGCATGCGCTCGATTGCGAGCGCGGCCTTCACACCGATGACGGAGTCGTGCGGACCGGTCATGCCGGCGTCGGTGATCGCCGCAGTCCCGCCCGGCAGCACGCGGGCATCGTTCGTCTGCACGTGCGTGTGCGTGCCGATGACCGCGGTGACGCGGCCGTCGAGCCAGCGCGCCATCGCCACCTTCTCGCTCGTCGCCTCTGCGTGGATGTCGACGATCACGATGGGCGTCGCCGCGCGCGCCTCGTCGACCAGCTCGTCGATGATCTCGAACGGGCCGGTCGCGATGTCGAGGTAGAGCTTCCCCATCACGTTGATGACGGCCACGGGCGTCCCGTCGCGGGCCGGCACCACCGTCAGCCCACGGCCCGGCGCGTGGCGCGACATGTTCGCCGGACGGACCAGCACCGGCGACGCGTCGGCGTAGGGCAGGAGCTCGCGCCGCCGCCAGGCGTGGTTGCCGAGCGTGAGCGCGTCGGCGCCCGCCGCCAGCAGCCGCTCGGCGAGCCGCGGCGTCAGTCCGGACCCGTCGGCGGCGTTCTCGCCGTTCACGACGCAGACGTCGACGTCGAGCTCCTCACGGAGCGGGGGCAGCAGCTGCTCGACCGCGCGGCGGCCGGGCGAGCCGAAGACGTCCGCTACGTGAAGAAGATTCAGGGAACGGCGAGGGCGGTCGCCTGGTGCACCTCGACCGCAACGTGGTTGCCGTGATCCTGCGTGTAGCGCGCGAGCGCCTGCGTCTCGACCTGCGACATGTCGATGACGTTGCCGACCTTCGACACCGTCGACTTCACCGTCGAGCCGACGCTGAGCCGGGGATCGGCCCGGAGGTTCGTCAACGAGACGAGGAGCGCCGGCGCCGCCGCCGGCTGGATGTCGAGGCGCACGCCGTGCTTCTTGCCGCTGACGACGTAGTCGGTCAGGCCGACGACGGTGCCGTCGACCGGCGAGTAGACGTCCGTCCCGGACGGCGCGCCGACGTTGAGCACCCCGGTCTCGGATCCGCCGGTGCCGCCGAGGAGGTAGTAGCGGAGGCCGCCCCCGCCGCCGCCGAAGAGCTTGTGCGCAACGCGCGCGAGCAGCCCCTCGTTGGCCGGCTGGCCTACCGGGCTGAGCGACAGCGCACCCGACGTTGACGGCGCGTGGTACCCGATCGCCGTGACGCGGTTCTGCGCGACGGGCAGCTCGAGCCGCAGCGCGCCGCGCGTCGCGATCACCTGAGGCAGCGGCCGCGCTGCGAGCAGGCGCTGGGAGGGCGCGACCAGCGTCGTCGCGCGGACGCGCGTCTGGTTCCCCGAGAACGCGGTCATGAGCAGCGTGACGCCGATCGCGACGGCGACCAGCGCGGCGGCAACGACGCGGCCGGCGTGCAGGCGTGGACGCGCCCGCCGCTGGCGGCGCCTCGAGCTGGCGGCTCGCCGAGGCATCGGCGCGACCGTACTGGACGCCCTCGCGACGCGCAACCGGCGACTTTGTGACGGACTTTGTGACACGGGGCCGGGGGAGTCTAGTGGCAAATCTTCCCAAAGTTCATGCAGGTCGAGCGCGAGTGATCCGTCCTGCTCCCACGACCAGTCCCAGGCGGGCGGGCGCAGATCGCTCGGAACGGCTGTCAGATGCCTGCGCTGCGTGGGCCGCCGCCCACCTCCGTCGCTACGATCGCCGCCATGCAGGACGCTCCGCGGATCCAGATTCCGCGCTGGATCCAGCTGGTCGGGCTGCCGCTGCTGCTGCTGTTGCTCTGGGTGGTGCTCGGCGCGGTGCGTCACGTCGTCTTCCTGTTTCTCGTCGCGGCGCTGATTGCGCTGCTGCTCGATCCGATCGTCCGCGGCCTGATCGGCCTGCGGCTGCCTCGGGGGATCTCGATCGCGATCGTCTACCTCAGCTTTGCCGGTGCGCTTGTCCTGATCCTGGCGGCGATCGGCACCTCGGTCGTGAACGAGGCGACGACGGCCACCAAGCGGGTGAACACCTACGTTACGAAGGTCGACGGACGAACCGGCCAGACCGCGGCCGACCGCGACGTCAACCGCCTGCAGGCCTGGCTCGACCACCACGGGCTCAAGCGGGTCGACGTGCAGACGCGCGGGCACGAGCTCGTCAAGCGCCTGCGCGAGCGCAACATCCAGGGTTACAGCGACCGGATCATCAACTTCCTGGAGGGCGCCGCCCTGTCGGTCGCCCAGCTGCTGATCAGCCTGGTGCTGATCTTCGTGGGTTCGATCTACATGCTGCTCGACTTCGGACGGCTGAGAACCTCGCTCGACCGGCGCTTCCCGCCCCGTGAGGGCCAGGAGTCGCTGCTCCCGTTCGTGGAGCAGGCGCTCATCGGCTACGTCAAGGCGCAGGCCCTCATCTCGCTGATCATCGGTGCGAGTGCCGGTATCGGCCTCTACCTGCTCGGGATGCTCGGAGCCGCCCAGGGCATGGAGCACTACGCCCTCCTCTTCGGCGCCTGGGTTGCGGTGGCGGAGCTGATTCCGTACCTCGGCCCGTGGCTCGGCGCCGTGCCGCCGATCGCGTACGCGCTGGTCGTCGACCCGGTGTCGGCGATCTGGGTGACGCTGCTCTTCCTCGGTATCCACCAGCTCGAGGGGCACATCGTCGTGCCGAAGGTGATGGGCACCGCGCTCCGCCTGCACCCGCTGCTCGTCATCTTCGGGCTGCTCGCGGGGGCGGAGATCTACGGCCTGCTCGGGATCTTCGTGGCGCTGCCGCTCCTCGCCGTGATGCGCGCGCTGTGGGAGTTCTTCTCCCCGCGGGTCGTCTTCGAGCCGTGGAAGCCGGGCGAGGTCACGATCCCGGTGGACGTCGAGCCCGAGGCCGAGGTGCCACCTGCGGCGCGTGAGCTCGCCCCGGTGCAGGAGGCGCAGGACCCGCCGGCGGCAGCGCAGCGTTGACCGTCCTGCTCGCGGCGCGGGGGGTGACGCGCCGGTTCGGCGACCACGTCGCCCTCCACCCGACGGACCTCGAGGTGTCCGCCGGCGAGGCCGTCGCGCTCGTCGGGCCAAACGGCGCGGCAAGTCGACCCTGCTCGCGCTGCTCGCCGGGTCGCTGCCCCCGAGCGCCGGGCGCGTGGAGCGCGCGCCGGGGACGTCGGTCGGCTGGGCGCCGCAGCGCGGGGGCCACTACGGGCGGCTGACACCCCGCGAGAACGTCGAGCTGTTCGCGCGGCTGGCGGACGAGCCCGACCCACCCGCACGCGCGACGGCACTGCTCGAGGCGCTCGGGCTCCGCGACGACGCGCGGCCGAGCGGCGTCCTCTCGGTCGGGCAGCGGCAGCGCCTGAACCTGGCGCTCGCGCTCCTCGGCGATCCCGACCTTCTGCTCGCGGACGAGCCGACGGCGGCGCTCGACGAGCAGGCGCGGGAGCGCTTCTGGCAGCTCGCCGCCGACCGTCGCGCGGCCGGCGGCGCCGTCGTCTTCGCGACGCAGGCCGGCGACGAGCCGGCGCGCCACGCCACGCGCGTGCTCGCGCTCGAAGAGGGCCACCTGGCGTGAAGCGGTCCGCGCTCATTCTCCAGAAGGACCTGCGCATCCTCCGCCGGTCGCCGCTGCTGCTCGGGGCAGCGGTCGGCTACCCGCTCGTCGTCGCGGTGCTCGTCGCGCTCGTCGGCGCCTATGCCGGGACGAAGCCGCGCGTCGCCCTGGTCGACGAGGCGGGCCTGCCGCCGTCGCTCCAGGTCGGCGACCGCGTGTTCCGCATCAAGCCGGCGATCGACCGCGCCGGCCGCGAGGTGCACATCGTCCGCCTCTCGAACCGGGAGGCGCGGCACCAGCTCGACACCGGCCGCGTGATCGCGATCGTCCGCATCCCGCATGGGTTCGTCTCCGACCTGCGCGCGATGGTGCACAGCCCGCGGCTCGAGCTGGAGACGAGCCCGAGCCCGTTCTCCGGGCGCATCGTGCGCGAGGTGCAGGCGTTCGTCTACGCGCTGAACCGCGAGCTCCAGGGCGCCTACATCGGCTCCAACCTGGAGTACGTCAACCTGCTCCAGCGCGGCGGGAAGGGCAGCTTCCTCGGTCGTGAGTTCAACGTGCTCGGGCTGGGGCGGACCGACCGCCTGCTCGCGACGCAGCCGCAGACGCCGGCCGTCCTCAAGGTGCGCCGGTTCGTGCGTGCCGCACGGCTCGCGCTCGCGCAGACCGGCGACGCGCTGCAGGCGACCGCGAACCCGATCGCGCTCGTCCGCGTGCCCGAGCACGGTCGCACGTGGGCGTTCTCCGCCCAGGTGCAGGCCTACGCGCTGACGTTGACAGTCGGGCTGCTCGCCCTCCTGCTCGCGGCCGGCTCGCTCGCAGCCGAGCGGGACGAGAACGTGATCGGGCGGCTCCCGTCGAGCCTCGGCGAGCTGCTCGCGGCGAAGGTCGCGCTGGGCGCCGTCGTGGCCGCGCTGCTCGGGACGGCGATGGCGCTCGCTTTCGGGATCGTCGTCGAGACGGCCGCCGTCCGCGGCGGCGAGCCCTGGTCCCGCCTGCCGCTCGTGACGCTGGGCCTCGTGCTCGCCGGAGCGTCGCTCGGCGCGCTCGGCTGCCTCGTCGCCGCGCTCGCGCGCGAGGCGCGGACGGCGCTGCTCGCCGCCGTCGCGCTCGCGCTGCCGCTCGCGTTCGTCGCCGTCGTGCCGGCCGACGCGGTGCGGCTGGCCGGCGCGATCGGCGCGCTGTTCCCCGTCGAGCACGCGCTGCGCTTCTTCTCGGCGGCCCTCTACGACGCCAGCCCGTGGCGGACCCTGGCCGTCGAGTCGGCCTGGCTCGTCGCGATCACGGCCGCCCTCTGGGCGCTCGCGCGGCTCGCAGCCCGACGCCTGCTGCTCTAGTCAGCGGTCCCCTCCGGCGCACCTCGCGGCCGGCGGCTTTCCGCTGGCACCACGATGTGCACCGGAGGTGACCGCCGCTGCGACAATCGCACGGTGTCCACCTTTCCGCAGACCCGTCTTCGCCGTCTCCGCCGCACCGGCGCGCTTCGCGACCTCGTCCGCGAGACGCGCGTCGACCGGCGCGATCTCGTCATGCCGTTCTTCGTCGGCCCGGACACGCGCGCGAACGAGGGGCTGCCCGCGCTCGGGCGCTACTCGGTCGCCGACCTGCCGCGCGAGGTCGAGGTGGTCGCGGCGGCCGGAATCCCCGGGGTCATCCTGTTCGGCATCCCCGACGCGAAGGACGATGAAGGCTCCGGCGCCTGGGATCCGGACGGCGTCATTCAGCAGGCGCTGCGCGAACTGCGCGACCGCTTCCCGGAGCTGCTGCTCCTCACCGACGTGTGCCTCTGCGAGTACACGTCGCACGGCCACTGCGGCGTCGTGGACGAGCACGGCGTCCGCAACGACGAGTCGCTCGAGCTCATCGCACGCACGGCCGTCAGCCATGCGGAGAACGGAGCAGACGTCATCTGTCCAAGCGACATGATGGACGGGCGCGTCGCCGCGATCCGGGCCGCCCTGGACGACGCCGGGCACGAGGCGCTGCCGATCGTCTCCTACGCCGCGAAGTACGCCTCGGCGTTCTACGGGCCGTTCCGCGAGGCCGCCGAGTCGACGCCGTCGTTCGGCGACCGGCGCGGCTACCAGATGGATCCCGGCAACGTGCGAGAGGCGCTGCGCGAGTGCGAGCTCGACGTCGCCGAAGGCGCAGACGTCCTGCTGGTCAAGCCGGCGCTGCCGAATCTCGACGTCATCCGCGCCGTCCGCGAGCGGTTCGACCTCCCCGTCGCCGCGTACAACGTCTCGGGCGAGTACGCGATGGTGAAGGCGGCCGCGGCGCGCGGGTGGCTCGACGAGCGGCAGGCCGCACTGGAGTCGCTGACCGCGATCCGCCGCGCCGGCGCCGACCTGATCGTGACGTACTGGGCCAGGGAGCTCGCGCCATCGCTGTGACGGCCGGCAGTGAGCTGGCCCGGCGGGCCCGGACGCTGATCCCGGGCGGCGTCAACTCGCCGGTGCGCGCGATGCGCGCCGTCGGGCTGGACGAGCCGTTTTTCGTACGCCGCGGGGAGGGCGCGTACCTCGAGGACACCGACGGCCGGCGCCTGCTCGACTGGGTCATGTCCTGGGGGCCGCTGCTCTTCGGGCACGCCGATCCGGAGACGGTCGAGGCTGTCCGCGCGGCTGTCGGCGACGGGACGAGCTTCGGCGCGCCGACCGAAGGCGAGGTCGAGCTCGCGGCCGAGATCGTCGACGCCGTGCCGTCCGTCGAGCAGGTGCGCCTCGTCTCCTCGGGCACCGAGGCGGCGATGAGCACGATCCGGCTCGCGCGGGCGGCGACGCGCCGCGACCGCGTGCTCAAGTTCGCGGGCGGCTACCACGGTCACGTCGACGCCCTGCTTGCGTCGGCGGGCTCGGGGCTGGCGACGCTCGGCATCCCGTCGACGCCGGGCGTGCCGCCGGCGGTGGCGGCTGACACGGTCATCTGTCCGTACAACGACCTCGATGCCGCAGCCGAGGCGGTGGCCTCGTACGGCGAGGGGCTGGCCTGCGTGCTCGTCGAGCCCATCGCCGGGAACATGGGCGTCGTCCCGCCGGAGCCGGGCTTCCTCGACGGGCTGCGGCGCCTCTGCGACCTGTCCGGCGCGCTGCTGGTCTTCGACGAGGTCATCACCGGGTTCCGGGTCGCGCGCGGCGGCGCCCAGGAGCGCTTCGGCGTCATCCCGGACCTGACGATCCTCGGCAAGATCGCCGGCGGTGGGCTGCCGCTCGCCGCGTTCGGCGGGCGCCGCGACCTGATGCAGCAGCTGGCTCCGGTCGGCGACGTCTACCAGGCGGGCACGCTCTCGGGGAACCCGCTGGCGACGGCGGCCGGGCTGGCCGTGCTGCGCCGGCTGCGCGACGACGCGGTGTACGAGCAGCTGGAGCACACGGGCGCGCGCCTGGAAGCCGGGCTGGTCGAAGCCGCCGGCGACGAAGCCGTCGTGCAGCGAGTCGGCGCCATGGCCACGCTGTTCATGACCGGCGAGCCGGTTCGCTCCTATGCCGACGCGCAGAGGGCCGACACCGAGCGGTACGGCGCGCTCTTCCGCCACCTGCTCGACGCGGGCATCTACGTCGCCCCGTCACAGTTCGAGGCGATGTTCGTCTCGACCGTCCACTCCGACGCCGACGTCGACCGTACGGTGGAGGCCGTTGCAGACTTCTTCTCCTCCGGCCGCTGACCTCTGGGGCGACCTCGCGGGCGGCGCCGCCGGCGAGAGCCGGCTCTGGGCCGAGGCCCTGCGGCCGCCGGCCGAGCGCGAGCTCGAGGCGGTCTTCTCACCGCTGGCGGAGGAGCCGCTTGCGCTCGGGCTCGAGACGATCTACGAGGGCTACCTCGTCCACTACGGCCGCTCGCGGCTCTTTGCACCGGCCGAGCGGACGACCGTGCTGCTGCTCGGCGACTACCTCTACGCGCACGGGCTCGTGCGGGTGGCGGCCGCCGCGAGCGCCGCGGGGGTCAACGACCTGGCCGAGCTGATCTCGCTCTGCGCACAGCTGCGAGCCGAGGAGCGTGACGGCGACGGCGCCGCCTGGGCGGGAACGGCAGCTCTGCTCGGCACGGGGCGCCTCGACGAGCCGCGCGCCGCGCTCCGCGCGGGCGACGCGGAGCCGCTGCTTGTCCTCGCGCGAGCCGCAGCCGGCGACGGCGCAGTCGACACCGCGCTCGCCGCGCACGAGCGGCGGCTGGGGTAGATTCACGCCGTGCTCGCGTTCGCCGACGCCGCCTCCGAGGGCCGCCATGTCATCACCGGCATGCTCCTGGTCGGGCTGGTCTTCATCGGCGTGATCGCGATCGGCACGATCTCGCACTCCTTGCGCGAGAAGCGGCGCAAGCGGCGCGGACAGCAGCCGAGCTACTAGAGCCTGACGCGCGTCGTCGCGGCCGCGTAGCCGGTCTTCGCCGCCCTGGCGCCCGTCTGCTTGCCCGTCGAGGGGAACAGCCCGGAGACGCGGCCGTTGGCCGCCGTGCGCAGCGTCCGCCCGGCCACCTTCACCGTCGCGCCGGGCACGGGGTCGCCCGCGTCCGTGATCCGCAGCGAGAGCCGGCGCAGCAACTGGCCGCCCTTCTTCTCCGTGCGGCTGAAGACGACGGTCAGCGAGAGCCGCGGGAGCACCTGCGTGTCCCAGTCGGGGATGCTCGCCCCGCTGCCCGCGTGCGCGACGAGGTCGAGCGTCCCGGCCGACCCTTCGCCGTAGAGCCCGTAGGTCGCGGCGCCCGCCTCGGGGAGCGCGACACGGGTGACGCTCTCGAACCGGGTGGCTGCCCGGTTGCTGCGCGTGACGACGTAGCCGTCACCCGTCGACCAGAAGAGCCACAGGCGACCGGAGGGCCCGGGAGCGATGCCGACGTGCTCGATCCCGCTGCTGCGTGCGACCGCGACCGGCTGCCTGCCGATCCGCAGGAGCTGAACGGTTCCGAAGGCCGGATAGCCCGTTCCGTAGGCGAGGTAGACGCCGCCGGCGCCGATGCGCCCCGTGAGCGAAGTGCGCTGGCCGGGCCGCACCGCGAGCGACGAGTCGGCGTTGGACGATCCGGGCGCGTGCGCCGGGGATCCGACGAGCCCGGCCGAGGAGACCTCCTGCGTCCAGAGCCCCAGCCTGCCGGGGACGGCTGAGAACCAGCCGACGAAGAACTTGCCGGTCACCGCATCCACCGCGACCTCGGGGTCGGAGGCGCAGCAGCCGCCCGTCTCGTAGCGCGTGTCCGGCCCGCTCCCGACGTGGACGACGTTCGTGCCAGGCGCGACGTCGCCCTGCGCCGCTGCAATCACGCTGCCAGGCCCTGCAGCTGCGCCGATGCCCGAGGCGGACACACCGGAGGCCGCGTCGGTGACGGGCGTCGGTGTCGACCAGGACGAGCCGTCGGTCGACGACGAGGCGACGACCTGGCCGCCGTTGACCCCCGCCCGGACGCCGGCCCAGACGGCCCGCAGGCCGTTGCCGACGCGCAGAAGCTCGACATCGGGGTTGACGACCTGCCAGCTGCCGGCGATGACGGTCGGCTGGCCCGTCAGCGCCCCGCTCGCCGAGAGCGCCTGCTGGACGACGTCCGCGCTCGCCCCGCCGCCCCGCACCCAGGCGACGTGCAGCGTGCCGTCGACCGTGCGCGCGAGCCCCGGGGTCGCGTCGGGTGCATTGCCGGACTGGATGCGCGTCCAGGTGCCAGGCCCGCCCGCCCCGCTCGTCGCAGGGACCAGCAGTAGCCCGACGGCGGCCACGATTGTTGCCCACCTCAACATCCCGCGCGATGCTAGTTGCCGGATGATCAAGCTCCCCGCCGGCACGGTGACGTTCCTGTTCACGGATGTGGAGGGGTCGACCCGCCTCCTGGGCGAGCATGGCGACGCCTACGCCGACCTGCTGGCTGAGCACAGACGGCTGCTCCGGGACGCTTTCGCCGCCCACGACGGCGTCGAGGTGGACACCCAGGGGGACGCGTTCTTCGTCGCCTTCGCGCGCGCCTCTGACGCCGCCGCGGCTGCCGCGGCTGGCCAGCGCGCGCTCGGGCCCACGCCGGTGCACGTGCGCATGGGCCTGCACACGGGCGAGCCGCAGGTGACGGAGGAGGGCTACGTCGGCATGGACGTGCACCGCGGCGCGCGCGTCGCGGCCGTCGGGCACGGCGGTCAGGTGCTCGTCTCCGAGCAGACAGCGCGCCTGCTCGACGGGGAGGCCCTGCACGACCTCGGGCTGCACCGGCTGAAGGACGTGGGCGAGACGCGCATCTACCAGCTCGGCGACGGCGAGTTTCCGCCGCTCAGGACGCTCTACCAGACCAACCTGCCCACCCCTGCAAACCCGCTGATCGGGCGGAAGAAAGAGCTCGTCGACGTCACGCGGCTCCTGGCCGTCGACCGCGCGCGGGTGGTCACGATCACCGGGCCGGGCGGGACGGGGAAGACGCGCTTCTCGATCGCCGCAGCGTCGGAGGTCACGGAGGCGTTCGCGGACGGCACCTGGTTCGTCGACCTGAGTGCGGTGCGCGATCCCGCGCTCGTCCTTCCGGCAGTCGGCCTGGCGCTCGGTGCTCGCGGGAGCGTTGCCGCGCACATCGGCGAGGGCGAGACCCTGGTCGTGCTCGACAACCTCGAGCAGGTCGTCGGCGCCGCCCCAGATCTGGCGGCGCTTGTCTCGGCCTGCCCGCGGCTCCAGCTGCTCGGCACGAGCCGTGAGTCATTGCGCATCGAGGCCGAGCGCGAGTACCCCCTGAAGCCGCTGCCCGAGGCACCGGCGGTCGAGCTCTTCCGCCAGCGGGCGACGGCAGACGGAGAGGTCCCATACGAGCTCGCGGCGGCCATCTGCGACCGCGTCGACCGGCTGCCGCTCGCCATCGAGCTCGCGGCCGCGCGGGTGCGCGTCCTCGAGCCGGCGGTGGTGCTCGAGCGGCTCGAGCAGCGGCTCCCTCTGCTGTCCTCACGCGCCCGCGACGTGCCCGAGCGCCAGCGCACGCTGCACTCGACGATCGCATGGAGCTGGGAGCTTCTCGACGCCGGCGAGCAGCTGCTCTTCGCGCGGCTCGCGGTCTTCGCGGGCGGTGCCACGCTCGAGGCCGCCGAGGCGGTGTGCGCTGCCGACGTCGACCTCCTGGAGTCACTCATCGACAAGAGCCTGCTCCGGCGGCGTGGCGACCGCCTCGTCATGCTCGAGACGATCCGCGAGTTTGCCGCCGCGCGTCTCGACGAGAGCGGGGAAGCGGACGCGATCCGTCTTCGACACGCCGAGTACTACGCCGAGCTGGCGGTGTCGTTCGCACTCTCGGTCGAGACGATCCTGCTCGGGGCGGAGCAGCGCCACGATCTCGCGCTCGCCGAGGCGGGCAACGTGCGCGCGGCGCTCGGGTGGGCTATCCCGGCCGGCCACGTCGAGCTCGCTGCCCGGCTGGCGACCCGGCTCGAGAACTTCTGGGTGACGCAGGACCCCGCGGAAGGAGTCCGCTGGATGTCGGCGATTCTCGAGCACGAGGAGGCGTTGCCCCCGGAGCTTCGTGCCCCGGCCCTGCGGACTCTCGGAGCGTCACTCACCATCGGCGGCGACTCGCGCGGGGCTGCGGAGTACGAGCGGGCGCTCGCTCTCTACCGCGAGCTGGGCGACGACTTCGGCGTCGCGGCCCTGACCCATCGCGTCGGCGCTCTCAGGCTCTACGGAGGCGACGCCGTGAAGGCGCGCGAGCTCGCCGACGAGTCGCTGGAGCTGCACCGCCGCCTGAAGTCCCCGAGCGGCGAGGCGCAGGCGCTTGCCCTCGTTGCCGAGCTCGAGTGGCGGGCGGGGCACCGCGAGCAGGCGCTCGAGCTCCTCGCGCGCAGCGTCGCGCTCGCCCACGAGAGCGGGTTCAGCTGGTGGGAGGCCAACATGCTGGGCATGCTCACCGAGTGGTCGCTCGAGCTCGGCCGCCTCGACGAGGCAAAGGTGGCGGTCGGGCGCCAGCTCGAGCTGCGGCGTGCGATGGGCGACCGCCACCTGATCCTCTACTCGCTCGCCGTCGCCGCCGCCGTCGCCGCGCGAACGGGCCGCCGGGAGCTGGGTGCCCGGCTGTGGGGGGCGATGGAGGCGGAAGAGGCGCGGCGGCCGAGCCCGCTCTCGGACGAGGAGCGGAGGGCCTTCGAGGCGATCGTGCTCGGCGACGCGAGCCGCGAGGTCGAGGATGCGCGGTGTGCAGGCAGGGAACTGACCGTGGACGAGGCTGCCGAGCTCGGGTTTGCGGTCGCCGATGCCTGAGTTTCCGTCCGGCACGGTCACGTTCGTCTTCACGGACATCGAGGGGTCGACGCTGCTGCTGCGCGAGCTCGGCGACGGCTACGGCGCCGCACTGGCCGAGCACCGGCGGCTCGTCCGCGACGCGTTCGCGGAAGGCGTGGAGGTGGACACGCAGGGCGACGCGTTCTTCTATGCCTTCGGCGACGCGCACGTAGCGGGGGCCGCCGCGGCGGCCGCCCAGCGCGCGCTCGAGCAAGGCCCCGTCCGCGTCCGCATGGGGCTGCACACGGGCACGGCCGAGCGAACCGCCGAGGGCTACGTCGGCCTGGACGTCCACCTCGGCGCGCGCATCGCGGCGGCCGGCCACGGGGGTCAGGTCGTCCTGTCTCGGGCGACCCGCGACGTGCTCCACGGCACGAGCTGCCGCGACCTCGGCGAGCACCGGCTCAAGGACTTCGACGAGCCGGTGTGGATCTTCCAGCTCGGCGACGAGGTCTTCCCGCCGCTCAAGACGATTGCGAACACGAACCTGCCGCGGCCGGCGTCCAGCTTCGTCGGGCGCGAGCACGAGATCGGCGAGGTAGCGGCCGCATTGCGGAACGGCGCGCGGCTGGTGACACTGACCGGCCCCGGCGGCACCGGGAAGACGCGCCTGGCGATCGAGGCCGCCGCAGAGCTCGTCGGCGACTTCCGCGCGGGCGTCTTCTGGGTCGGCCTCGCGACGCTGCGCGACCCGGCGCTCGTCGTCGCGACGGTTGCGCAGGCGGTCGGTGCGCAAGGCCCGCTGGCGACGCACATCGGTGAGCGCGAGCAACTGCTGCTCCTCGACAACCTCGAGCAGGTCATCGACGCCGCGCCCGAGGTCGCGGAGCTGGTCGAGTCGTGCCCGAACCTGCGCCTGCTCGTCACGTCGCGCGAGCTGCTGCACGTTCGCGGCGAGATCGAGTACGAGGTGCTCCCGCTGGCCAACAGCGAAGCGGTGACTCTCTTCTCCGAGCGCGCGCGCATGGAGCCCACCGCCGCAGTCGAGGAGCTGTGCCGGCGCCTGGACGACATGCCGCTCGCCGTCGAGCTGGCCGCCGCGCGGGCGAAGGTGCTCTCGCCGGAGCAGATCGTCGAGCGGCTCGGGCAGCGGCTCGACCTGCTCAAGGGCGGACGCGACGCCGATCCCCGCCAGGCGACGCTCCGCGCCACAATCGAGTGGAGCCACGACCTGCTCGACGAGGACGAGCGGCGCCTCTTCGCGCGGCTCTCGGTCTTCCCCGGCTGCACGCTGGAGGCGGCCGAGACCGTGTGTGACGCGGATATTGACGTGCTCCAGTCGCTCGTCGAGAAGAGCCTCGTGCGGCACACGGACGACCGTTTCTGGATGCTCGAGACGATCCGCGAGTTCGCCACCGAGCGGCTCGAGGCCTCGGGCGAGGCGGAGGCGATCCGTCGGCGGCATGCGGAGCGTGCGCTCGCCGTCGCGGAGAGCACGTACATGCGCGTCGAGCGGGCGGACGACGGGCCGAACCGCTTCGACATCGCGATGCCGGAGCGGGACAACTTCCGGACGGCCCTCGACTGGGCGCTCGAGCACGATCCGGCGCTCGGCGTGTGCATGATCGTCGAGCTGGAGCAGTTCTACGTGTCGATCGACCCGGACGGAGCCCGGCGGCGCATGGAGGCGCTCCTCGCCCGCGCGGGCGACCTACCGCCGGAGCTCGAGGCGGCGGCCTTCCGCGTCTACGGGGGAACGACACAGGTCTCGGGCGACCCTGTGCGCGCCGACGAGCGCTACCGCCGCAGCCTCGCCCTGTTCGAGGAGCTGGGCGACGAGCGGGGCATCATCCATCTGCGTCACCGGCTCTGGACGATCGCCGCCGAAAAGGACGACTGGGTGCTCGCGCGCGCCCTCATCGAGGAGAACGTCGTGCGTGCCCGGGCCGTGGGGTCGAAGTACCTCGAGACCGAGGCGCTCGGCGGGCTTGCCGCGACCGAGCGCGTTGACGGCGACCTCGAGCGCGCTGCAGAGCTCTACCGCATGCATACCGAGCTCTCCCGTGAGCTTGGGTTCAAGTGGTTCGTCGCCATCGGCGGCGGCAACCTGGCGGAGTGCGAGCTGCTGCTCGGGCGGCCCGACGCCGCGGAGACGGAGGCGCGTGCGGCCCTCGAGCTGGCGCGTGAGATGGACGACGCCCGCCTGACTGCGTGGATGGTGATCGTCCTCGCGGTGCTCGCCGCCAGGCGCGGCGACTTAGAGCAGGCGGCCCGCCTCTGGGGCGCAGCCGAGGCCGAGCGTGAGCGCGGCGACCTCGCCAGCGTCGAGGGCGACTTCGAGCGCTGGGCGCCCGAGCTGCCTGCCGGCGGCCCGGCCCTCGAGGACGGCCGCCGCCTCACGCTCGACGAGGCCGCCTCCGAGGCGCTCGGTCAGCGCGAGACGTAGTAGACGTCGGTGGTGTCGGTCGTGCCGGCGCGGGCCGTGACGAACACCGCGCCGAAGCCGCCGCCGGCGAGCGGCGCGGCGCCCATGTAGTCGCCGACGAAGTAGCCGCCCGGGACGAGCGGGCTCGGCGTGATGTCGGGCGCGTCGGTGATGGCGAAGTCGGGTGAGACGGCCGTGTCGGTGAAATGCCGTCCGCCGTCCGCAGAGCGCGCCAGCCGGTAGCGCGCCCCCAGCTCGAGGTACAGCACCGCGATCGAGCCGCTCCCGCGGGCCGCGACCACCGGGATGATCGCCGCCCTCCCCCGGCTGACCCGACGGGGCGTGCTCCAGTGCCGCCCGCCGTCGCTCGAGCGCGTCAGCACGATGTCCTCGTGCGCGCCGTGGGAGAGCCGCGCGTCCTGCCAGACCGCGTAGAGCGTCCCGCGCCGGTCTGCCGAGAACGACGGCACCTGCGGCGACGTACGGATCACCGGTCCGCTCCGGCGGGCGGCGGGCGTCCCCGTCGCGAAGCGCCGCGCCGCGCCCCAGTGGCGGCCCCCGTCCGTCGAGCGCGAGACGAGGTACCAGGCCGGCCGCGTCGGCGTCGCATAGCCGCCGCGGATCCAGGCGGTGAAGAGGTACAGCGTCCCGGTCCGCGGATCGACGACGATCTGGCCGTCCTCGGGCCCGGCCTCGCGGCCGTGTCGGACGACCACCTGCGGTGAGCTCCAGTGGCGGCCACCGTCGCGCGTGACCGACACCACCTCGTCGCTCGTCGTCCCGGGCGGGCTCGTCGCGAGGTAGTCCGACCACGTCACGTACGCGACGCCCGGCCGCCGCGGATCGGCCGTGATCGCCTCCTTGTCGGTCAGGCCGTACTGCCCGCGCAGGCGAACCGGCGTCGACCAGGTCCGACCCCAGTTCGTGGACGTCGTCACCGAGACCGCGTCGGAGAGCGTTGACGCGTAGATGCGCCCGTCGGGGCCGACGCTCACCCAAGGGTCGCTCGCGAACGGCGCGGCCGCGCCCGCGCACGCGCTCACGGGCAGGGCCGCCCGGCGCCACGACTTCCCGCCGTCCGTGCTCGCCGCGGCCACGATCCCGCGCGCGCCGCCGCCGTGGTAGCGGTCCTGCTGATAGACGCCGACGAGACGGCCGGCCCGTTTCGGGTCGGCGGCCAGCGACGGCTCCACCTCCGCGCCCTCGAACGCGGGCGCGGAAGCGCAGCCCGCGAACGGCGACGGTCCGGAGACGAGCGCCGGGGCGGTCACGGCGGTCGCCAGCACCGACGTGCCGAGCGCGAGGGCGGCGGATGTTCGCCAGGTCAGCATCGGCACCCCTTGTGACGCCGGGGCGCCGGTCACAGTTGGCTCGGCGGCGGTCAGGCGCGATGCTGTCCCCCTGGCTGAGCGTGGGTTCCCGACCGGCACGGTCACCTTCCTCTTCAGCGACGTCGAGGGATCGACGCGCCTGCTCGACGAGCTCGGAGCCGAGCGCTATGCCGACGCGCTCGCCGAGCACCGGCGTGTCTTCCGGGAGGCGTTCGAGGCCAACGGCGGCGTCGAGGTCGACACCCAGGGAGACTCGTTCTTCGCCGCCTTCCGGGAAGCCCCGGCCGCGCTGGCCGCAGCCGGGCGCGCGCAGGACGAGCTTGCGTCGGGGCCGATCGCCGTTCGCATCGGAATTCACACCGGCACCGGGCTCGTTGCGGATGGCGGGTACATCGGGGCCGACGTCCACCGTGCGGCGCGTATCGCAGCCGCTGCGCACGGCGGGCAGACGGTTGTGTCGGCGTCGTCGGCGGCGCTCGCGCGCGACAGCGCACTGGTCAGCCTGGGCGAGCACCGCTTCAAGGACCTCGCTGCTTCCGAGCGCGTGTTCCAACTCGGTCCCGGAGAGTTCCCGCCGCTGAACAGCCTCGGACGGACGAACCTTCCCGTTCCCGCGACGCCGTTCCTGGGACGCAGCAGCGAGCTTGCCGCCGTGACCGAGCTGGCCGGGCGCGCCGACGTCAGGATTGTCACGCTCACCGGCCCGGGCGGCACGGGCAAGACGCGGCTCGCGGTCCAGGCGGCCGCCGAGCTGGGCGACCGTCATCCCGACGGAACACGTTGGGTTCCGCTTGCGGCGCTGCGCGATCCGGCGCTCATGCTCTCCGCGGTCGCCGCTGCGCTCGACGTCCGCGAGCGGGCGGTACTCGCCGCGCTCGACGGCAGGCGAGAGCTCCTGCTGCTCGATAACGTCGAGCACCTTCTGCCGCACGCCGCCACGCTGATCGGGCAACTCGTCTCGGTGCCCGGGCCGACCGTCCTCGTGACGAGCCGGGAGCGCCTCCGCCTCCAGGCGGAGCACGTCTACACGGTGCCCGCCCTGTCCGAGCCCGACGCCGAGGAGCTGTTCGTGGCGCGCGCGCGCCAGCTGGACGCCGGATTCCGCGCGACGCCTGCGGTTGCCGAGCTCTGCCGGCGTCTGGACGACCTCCCGCTCGGGCTCGAGCTCGCGGCCGCGCGCACGCCGCTCTTCTCGACCGACCAGCTGCTCGAGCGGCTCGGCGACCGGCTTGACCTGCTCCAGGGCGGTCGCGACGCGGACCCGCGCCAGCAGACGCTCCGAGCGACCGTCGAGTGGAGCCACGACCTGCTCGACGAAGCGGAGCAGCGCCTCTTCGCGCGGCTGACCGTGTTCGCCACCGGCTGCACCTTCGAGGCGGCGGAGGCGGTCTGCGACGCCGACCCGGAAACGCTTCAGGCGCTCGTCGACAAGAGCTTTCTGCGACGTCGTGAAACGGCGGTCGGGCCGAGGTTCTGGATGCTGGGCACGATCCGCGACTACGGCGCCGAGCGGCTTGCGGCATCAGAGGAGGAAGAGACAGTCCGCGAGCGCCACGCCGATTGGTGCCTGTCGCTCGTCGCCCAGGCTCCGGACCACTCGGTCGGTCCCGACTTCGAACGCGCGCGTTCGATTCTTGTCGAGGAGCGCGGCGAGATCGCAGCGGTGATGGCGTGGGCCCGCTCCACGGGACGGGACGAGCTCGCGCTCCGGCTCGGCTCGCCGCTCGACCAGTTCTGGCTTTCGCTGTTCCTGCCCGAGGCGCGCGCCTGGCTGGAGCACGCCGAGCGGGTCATCCCCAGCTGCTTCGCGCGAGCTGCGCGCGCCGGCGCTGCGCGCCTGCGCTGCGATCGCGTTCTTCGTGCTCGCCGATACGCCACGCGCGGTCGGGCTGTGGCAGCGCGCCCTGGAAGAGGCGGTCGACGCCGGCGACGAGCGGCTCGCCGCCACGGTCCGGTACCGGCTCGCCCTCGCCGCCTGGGAGCAGGGCGACCGGGGTACCGCCGTCGGGTTTCTCGAGCGAACGCTCGCCGACGCCAGGGAGCAGGGCGACGGTCTGCTGGAGATCCAGGCCCTTCACCACCTCGGCGAGGTCCTCCGCGACTTGCGCGAGTTCGCGAGGGCGGAGACGCTCATGACGGAGTCGGTCGCGCTGTCGAAGGCGATCGGCGACCTGCAGATGGCCGATCAGACGACGCACAGCCTTGGCGACCTGAACCTCGATCGCGGCGGGTTCGACGAGGCCGCCGGCTACTACGCGACGAGCCTGCGTTTTGTCCACGCAAACGACGACCGGCGTGGAGCGGCTTACGCCATCGCCGGAATCGCTTGCGTGTCGCTGGGGCGCGGCGACGTGAGCGCGCGCGGCGAAGCTCTGGGCCGCGGCCGAGGCCGCCGAGACCGAGTACGGCTTCCGCATGCTCGACGCCGAGCGTGCGCGCTACGCCCTCCTGCTCGACCCGCTCAAGGGCACGCCCGCCTGGCCGCCCGCGGCCGCGCTCCCGCTCGACGAGGCCGTCGAGCTCGCGCTCGGAAACGAGCATCCGCACCCGTAGACTCGGCTCCGTGACGCCGCCCGGCGACCTGCGCGAGTGGATCCGGCTGCTCGAGTCGGAAGGGGAGCTGGTTCGCGTCGCCGCCGAGGTCGACCCGTACCTCGAGGTGACCGAGATCGTCGACCGCACGGTCAAGTCGGGCGGGCCGGCGCTCCTCTTCGAGAACCCGAAGGGCTCCCGCCACGCGCTCCTGATCAACCAGTTCGGCACCGAGCGCCGCATGTGCATGGGCTTCGGCGTCGAGCGGCTCGACGACATCGCGGCCAGGCTCGAGGACATTCTCGAGATGCAGCCGCCGCAGGGGCTCGCCGAGAAGGTGCGCGGCCTCAAGACGCTCAAGTCGATCGCCGACTCGCGGCCGAAGGTCGTGAAGCGGGGCGCCTCGCAGGAGGTCGTGCTGACCGGCGACGAGGTCGACCTCTCGCGCCTGCCGGTCCAGACCTGCTGGCCCGGCGACGCCGGCCCGTTCATCACGCTCCCGGCCGTGATCACGAAGGACCCGAAGACCGGGTCGCGCAACGTCGGCATGTACCGCATGCAGGTGCTCGACGAGCGCTCGACGGCCATGCACTGGCAGATCCACAAGGACGGCCGGATGGACTACCTCGCCACCGACGGCCGGCTCGAGGTGGCGGTCGCGCTCGGCCTCGACCCCGTCGCCGCGTACTCGGCCTCGGCGCCGCTGCCGAAGCACATCGACGAGTTCATGGTCGCCGGCTTCCTCAAGGGCGACGCCGGTCGAGATGGTGCAGGGCGAAGACCGTCGACCTCGAGGTGCCGGCCGCGGCCGAGATCGTCCTCGAGGGCTACGTCCAGCAGGGCGACCTCACGCAGGAGGGCCCGTTCGGCGACCACACCGGCTACTACACGGCGGCCGAGCCGTTCCCGGTCTTCCACGTCACCGCCATGACGATGCGGGAGAACGCGATCTACCCGTCGATCGTCGTCGGCAAGCCGCCCGCCGAGGACGCCTGGCTCGGCAAGGCGACCGAGCGCATCTTCCTGCCGGCCGTGCGCATGACGCTGCCGGAGATCGTCGACTACGACCTGCCGGTCGCCGGCGCGTTCCACAACTGCGTGATCGTCTCGATCCGCAAGGCGTTCCCGGGCCACGCGAAGAAGGTCATGCACGCGATCTGGGGGCTCGGGATGCTCAGCCTCTCGAAGTCGATCGTGGTCGTCGACGCACACGTGGACGTGCACGACTACGAGGAGGTCTTCTTCTACGTCGGGGCCAACGTCGACCCGGCGCGGGACATCCTGCTCACCGAGGGGCCGGCCGACCACCTCGACCACGCGACCACGCTCCAGTTCATCTCGGGGAAGATCGGCATCGACGCCACGGCGAAGGGGCCGGAAGAGGGCGCCCGCGAGTGGCCGCCGGAGATCGAGATGACGCCCGAAGTCAGGGAGCTGGTCGACCGGCGCTGGGCCGACTACGGGATCGCGCGCGGCGGACGCGAGCGCGAACGGCGGCCGCGCCGGACGCTTGCGGCGGCTGTCACGTCGTTGACGTGTAAGGATTCCCGCGGCTTGAATGGCGGCGACCGCCCGTAGGGACTGCGGGCGCGAGGACAAGGAGGCAGGGGAACCACTCGTGGCGAACGGCGAGGGAGGGTCAGGCCCGGGGCCGACGATCTGGCCGATCGGCTTCGCCGTCGGCATCGTCTGCATCCTCGCCGGGCTGATCGTCAGCACCACCGCGGTCGTGGCGGGCGTGATCATCGCCGCGATCTTCGGCTTCCTCTGGGCGCGCGAGGCGACCCGCGAGTACCGCGGCACCGCAGAGCCCGCAGCGGCCGAGCCGGCTGAGGCGCCCGGGCCGGCGACGGCGCCCCGGCACGCGACGGCGCCTGTTCCCGCGCCCGAGCCGGACATGTTCGACGAGGGCGTGGTCGAGAAATACCCGCGCAGCGTCTTCCTCGAGGCCAGCACGCTTGGCCTCGGAGCGCTGATCGGCGCCCTCGTCACGCTCCCGGTGCTCGGGTTCGTCGTCCTGCCGTCGTTCGAGAACCAGGAGTACGACGACGTCAACCTCGGGCCGCTCGACAACTTCCCCGAGGGCAAGTGGATCATCACGCAGTTCTTCCGCGACCCGACGGCCGGCGAGGTCAGCCATCGCGTCGCCTACATTCGCAACAACGGCAACCTCAGCTTCACGATCATCTCCAACCGCTGTGCCCACCTCGGCTGCCCCGTGCAGCCGAACGGGCTCGTCGCCGAGAACCAGCGGAAGACGATCAGCGTCCTGCAGAACAAGAAGCGCTCGGCCGTCACGTTGATCCCCGCCGCGCCGTCGGGCTTCGGCTGCCCGTGCCACGGCGGCCAGTACGACACCGAGGGCAACCGCACGGCCGGCCCGCCCGTGCGCGCGCTTGACCGCTACGAGTTCTCGATCGTCAGCCGCAACCTCGTGCTGAACAAGCCGTACAGCGTCGCCCACGTCACCGGGACGGGGGCGAACGCCAAGATCCAGGCTTATCCGCTGACCGGCCCCGGCCAGCACGTCGACGGGGTCGAGTCGTGGCTGTACCCGATCCAGCCGCCGGGGAGGTAGCCGATGCCGCCGCTTCCCGACCGCAACCGCAAGCCCTCCGTGGTCAAGACGGTGGTCATGTACCCGCTCGACTGGCTCGAGGAGCGCTCCGGCCTCGTCGGCGGCATCAAGTACTTCCTCTTCCGCAACGTGCCGCGCGACTCGGGCTGGTTCCACACGCTCGGCTCCGCGACGCTGACCGCGTTCATCGTCCAGGCGGTCACCGGCGTCGTGCTCGCGATGTACTACAAGCCCGACCCGGCGACCGCGTACGCGTCGATCCAGTACATCACCAACGACCTGACGCTCGGCTGGCTCGTCCGCGGCATGCACCGCTGGGGCGCCAGCGTCTTCATCATCCTGCTCTTCTTCCACGCGGCGCGCGTGTTCATCTTCGGCTCCTACAAGTACCCGCGTGAGCTGAACTGGATCGTCGGCGTCATCCTGCTGATCCTCGGGATGCTCGAGGGCTTCACCGGCTACCTGCTGCCGTGGGACCAGACCGCGTACTGGGCGACGGTCGTCGGCATCAACCTGAACGGGACGGCGCCGTTCGTCGGCGAGTTCCTCTCGCAGTTCCTCCGAGCAGGCGCCGAGATCAACGGGGACACGCTCACGCGCTTCTACGCGCTGCACATGCTGGTGATCCCCGGTGCGCTGATCGGCCTGATCACGCTGCACCTCTACCTCGTCGTCCGCCTCGGCGTGACGTCGCCGCCGTGGTCGGACGAGGCAGCGGGCCGTGAGCGGCCCGAGCCGGAGCCGGAGCCGAACGGGCGCACGGGCCTCGTGCAGCCGGCGCCGCGCGGGGGGTACAAGCGGTGAGCCGCGCGCAGGACGAGCGCCGCGAGGAGTTCGCGCGCTACAAGCGCGACGTCAAGGAGCGGGGCAAGCCGTTCTTCCCGTACGCGATGTTCCACGACACGGTCATGAGCCTCGTCGTCGTGACGGTGATCATCGTGCTCGCCGTCATCTGGAAGTACACGGCGAACGCGAGCCCGGGCGACGCCGGGGCTGGCTGGCTTGGCCCGCTCTACAACGCTCCGGCCGACCCGGGCACGATCACGTTCAACCCGCGGCCTGACTGGTACTTCTACTTCCTCTTCTACCTGCTGCGGATCTTCAAGAATCCGAACTTCGTGATCCTCGGCACCGTCGGCGTGCCGACGATCGCGATGATCCTCCTCTTCGCGCTGCCGTTCCTCGACCGCCGCCGCGAGCGGCGCCTGCTCCGCCGGCCGGTCGCGCTCGTCGCGATCGCGCTCACGATCGCGACGATGGGCGTCCTGACCTACAAGGGCGCGACGGTTGCCGAGCTGGCCGCGGGCGAGTCGCCGGTCCTCGTCGCGAAGTGGACGAAGACCAACAACCTGCCGACCACGCCCGACGTGCAGAAGGGCGCGACGATCTTCTCCCAGGCCGGCTGCCTGAACTGCCACACCTACGCGGGCTCCGGCACCTCGAACCTCGGCGCGCCGGATCTGACCGCGATCGGCAAGACCAACAACGAGGCGTTCTTCGCGGCGTATGTGGCCAACCCGCGCAAGTTCGGCAACAACGTCATGCCGATCTTCGGCGAAAAGGACGGTGGCAGTCTCAGCGACGTGCAGCTTCAGCAGGTCGCAGCCTTCCTCGCTGCCTCCAAGGGCGGCGGGTAGCCACCGGCGGATCGCGTGCGCGTCTTCCTCGGCATCACCGGGGGATCGGGCGCGCCGTACGCTGCCCGCCTCCTGGCCGCGCTCGCCGCGGCCGGCTGCGAGGTCGGCGTCTGCGCCTCGGCGGCCGGGATCCAGGTGCTCGCGACCGAGCTCTACGGCGACCCGACGCTGCCGCGCGACGAGGTGCTCGCGCGCTTCACCGAGGCGGCGGAGGGTGCCGCGACGGTGTACGACCCGACCGACTATGGCTCGCCGTACGCGAGCGGCTCGGCGCGGGTGGGCGGGTACGTCATCTGCCCGTCGTCGATGTCGACCGTCGGAACGATCGCGTCGGGCGGCGAGGCGAACCTGATACACCGGGCCGCGAACGTCGCTCTGAAGGAGGATCGCAAGCTCGTGCTCGTCCCGCGTGAGACCCCGCTGTCGACGATCCACCTGGAGAACCTGCTGCGCGTCCGCCGCGCGGGCGCGGTCGTGCTCTTCGCGGCGCCGGGCTTCTACCACGGCGCGGAGAGCGTCGCGCAGCTCGTGGACTTCATCGTCGGGCGCTGCCTCGACCAGCTCGGCGTCGAGAACGCGCTCGTCCCGGAGTGGGGGGTTTCGTGAACGACTTCGCCTCTGGCCGGCTGCCGGCCGACCGCGTGCGGTCGATGTTCGATCGCATCGCGCCGGTCTACGACGTGATGAATCGAGTCATGACCGCAGGCCTCGACCAGCGCTGGCGGCGCGAGACGGCGACGGCGGTCGTCCGGCCCGGCGACCTGGTGGTCGACCTCTGCTGCGGCACCGGCGATCTCGCCCTCGCCGACGCGGCGGCGGGCGGGCGCGTGACCGGCCTGGACTTCTCCCCGGCGATGCTCGAGCGCGCGCAGCGCAAGGCGCCCGACCTGCTCTGGGTCGAGGGCGACGCGCTCGCGCTGCCGTTCGAGGACGCCTCCTTTGACGCCGCGACGGCCGGATTCGGGATCCGCAACCTCGACGACCTCGAGCTCGGGCTCCGCGAGGCGCGCCGGGTCCTGCGCGCCGGCGGCCGGCTCGGGATCCTCGAGATCACGCAGCCGACCGGCGCGCTGCGCCCGTTCTTCCGCGTCTGGTTCGACCGCGTCGTCCCCGCGCTTGGCAAGGTGCTGCCGGGCGGCGACGCCTACACGTACCTCCCGGCGAGCGTGCGCCGCTTCCCGGGCCCCGAGGATCTGCGCGCCGCGATCGAGCGGGCGGGCTTCACCGATGTGCGCTACCGGCTCTTCGCCGGCGGCATCGTCGCGCTCCACACAGGGACGGCCGCGTGACGGCCGTCGCCGAGATCCTCGCCGCGCGCGACGTCGGCGAGTACCTCGAGACGCTCGAGGCCGCGCTGGCGAAGTCGGTCGCGCGTGACGGCGGCGTGGTCGCCGACGTCGGCAGCGACGTGCTCGCTGCCGGGGGCAAGCGGCTGCGGCCGCTGCTCGTCTATCTGACCGCGCCCCCGGACGGCGCGCCGCCGGTCGCCGCCGGCATCGCCGTCGAGCTCGTGCACATGGCGAGCCTCGTCCACGACGACCTCATCGACGGCGCCGCCTTCCGCCGCGGCCGCGCCTCCGCCTGGTCGCGCTACGGGCCGGAGGCGGCACGCGCCGCCGGCGACTACCTCTTCGCCCGCGCGTTCGCCGAGCTCGCGGAGCAGGGCGACGTCCACGGCCTCGCCGTCCTCGCCGACGCCTGCCTCTGCCTCGCCCGCGGCGAGGCGCTCCAGCGCACCCAGGCGCACGACCCCGACGTGACCGTCACGGCCTACCTCGAGCGCTGCGCGCTGAAGACGGGGAAGCTCTTCGAGGCCGCGTGCGTGCTCGGCGGCCGGGACGCGCGGCTCGCCGGCTACGGCCTCTCGCTCGGCGTCGCCTTCCAGATCGCCGACGACATCCTCGACTGCACCGGCGATGCGCTCGAGACCGGCAAGGTGAGCGGCACCGACCTGCGCGAGGGCACGCCGACGCTTCCGCTCCTGCTCGCGGCGCGCCAGGACGCGGCCGTCCGGGCGGCGCTGCTCGGCGGGCCGCTCGACGGCGTATTGATCCGCGTGGCCCGCTCCGGGGCGCTCGAGCGGTCACGCCGGCCTGGCCGATCGCTATGCCCAGCGCGCCCGCGACGCGCTCGACGGCCACCCCCGCCGGGACGATCTCGCCGCGCTCACCTACGCCGTCGTTGATAGACAACGGTGAGGGAATGATGGCACTGCTCGAACGCACCGATCTGCTGGCGCCGATCCGCGAGAAGGTGGAGGCGGGCGAGCGCCTCGACTTCGAGGACGGCGTCGCGCTGATGGAGACGGACGACCTGCTCGGCCTCGGCGAGCTCGCGGACCTGGCGCGCCGGGTGCGCGGCGGCGGCGACGAGGTCTACTTCGTCCAGAACATCAACCTGTACCAGACCAACGTCTGCCGGGTGAAGTGCAAGTTCTGCGCCTTCGCGCGTACGAACAAGCAGGGCGACGCCTTCACGATCTCGAGCGACGAGTTCGTCGAGGACGCTCTCGCGCAGTACGAGGTCTCGAGGTTCACCGAGATCCACTGCGTCAACGGCGAGAACCCGCACGTCGATCTCGAGTACTACGCCGACCTGATCCGCAAGCTGAAGGCGGCGCTGCCCGACGTGCACCTCAAGTTCTATACGGCGTCCGAGATCCACCACATGTCGAAGCTCGAGGGCTGCACGCACGAGCAGGTGCTGCACGTGCTGCAGGACGCCGGCCTCGACTCGATGCCCGGCGGCGGCGCCGAGATCTTCGCCGACCGCGTGCGCGCGCTGGTCGCGCCGGGCAAGGAGCATCCCGACGAGTGGTTCGACGTCCACGACCACGCGCACCGGCTCGGGATCCCGACCCAGTGCACGATGCTCTACGGGCACGTCGAGACCTACGAGGAGCGGATCGACCACCTGATCCGGCTTCGCGAGCAGCAGGACAAGACGGCCGGCTTCATGTCGTTCATCCCGCTCGCGTTCCACCCGGAGAACACCGTCTTCGAGCGGCGCGGCTGGAACTTCACCACCGGCTCCGAGGATCTCAAGGTGATCGCGGTCGCACGGCTGATGCTCGACAACGTCCCGCACGTCAAGGCCTACTGGATCATGATGGGCCTCCCGATGGCCCAGCTCGCGCTGCACTTCGGCGCGAACGACGTTCAGGGCACGGTCGTGCGCGAGAAGATCTTCCAGGCCGCGGGGGCCGTCAGCGGCACCGAGCAGAAGATCGACGAGCTGGTGCGCTTCGTGCGCGACGCCGGGCGGATCCCGGTGCAACGGGACTCGCTCTACAACGAGCTGCACCGGTGGTGACCACCCTGGAGCGCATGACACACATTCGGCACGTCGCGTCACACACCCGCGCGCTTTTTCCGCCTAGGCTGACACCGAGCAGGGGGCGGGTCGGGACCCGAATACCCGCGCGCGCGTCTATTCGAAAGGCGACAGCGTGATCCGCATCGGCCGCATCTCGTACCTCAACATGGCGCCGATCTTCTACGAGCTGCGGGCGAGCGTCGAGGAGGTCACGGGCGTCCCGACGGAGCTCAATCAGGCGCTGCTCGACGGCGACGTCGACATCGCGCCGGTCTCGTCGATCGAATGGGCGAGGCACGCCGACCGGCTGGCGATGCTGCGCCGCGTCTGCGTCTCGTCCGAGGGCGCCGTCGGCTCGATTCAGCTGATCGCGCCTGGGCGGCTCGCCGACGTGCGCACCGTGGCCGTGACGCCCGAGAGCGCTACCTCGGTCGTGCTGACGAAGGTGCTGCTGCCGCGCGCCGAGCACGTGCCGCTCGGCGAGGAGGCCGACGCGACGATGCTGATCGGCGACGCCGCCCTGCGGAGCTCGTTCGAGGACCCGACGCCCCACTACGACCTCGGGCGGCTCTGGCTCGAGCGGACGGGGCTGCCCATGGTCTTCGCCGTGTGGGCGTTCGAGGAGCCGGCGCTGGAAGGCCTGGGCGAGCTCGAGGACGAGCTCGTCGCGTCCGTGAAGCGCGCCCGGCGCGAGCCGGAGCAGCTGGCGCGCGCCGCGAGCGACCAGTACGGCTACCCGGCGGGCTGGATTGCCCGTTACTTCGAGCAGCTCCGCTACAGCTTTGGGCCGCGCGAGCGCAGCGGCCTCGTCCGCTTCCTGGAGCTGGCACGCGATGTGGGCGAGCTGGACGAGGTACCCGAGCTGCGCTTCCTGCACGAGCGGGTCGCGGCATGACGACCGTCGCTGCGCCGGTGCGGGAGAGCGTCCGCACGATCCTCGACCGCGCGCTTGACGGCGAACGCATCAGCGACGAGGACGCGATCGCGCTGCTCGAGTCCCGCGACGTGGTCGCGGTGGGCCGCGCGGCCGATGAGCTGCGCGCGCGGCGCACCGACCCCGACGCGATCACGTTCATCGTCGACCGGAACCTCAACTACACGAACATCTGCGTCACGGACTGCGACTTCTGCGCCTTCTACCGCCGGCCGGGCGACCGCTCTGAGGGCGTACCTGCTGCCGAAGCCGGTCATCTTCAAGAAGATCGAGGAGACGCTTGCGATCGGCGGCACCGGCGTGCTCATGCAGGGCGGCCACCATCCCGACCTCGGCGTCGACTACTACGTCGACCTGTTCAGCTCGATCAAGGCGCGCTACCCGATCCACCTGCACGCGCTGTCGCCGCCGGAGGTCGAGCACATCGCACGCCGCTCGCGTCTGACCATCCCCGAGACGCTCACCCAGCTGCGCGACGCGGGGCTCGACTCGCTGCCGGGCGGCGGAGGCGAGATCCTCGTCGACCGGGTGCGGCGGATCATCGCGCCGAAGAAGACGACGACGGGCGCCTGGCTGAACGTGATGCGCCACGCCCAGCGGCTGGGCATGTCGACGACCGCGACGATGATGTACGGCCACGTCGAGACGGTGCCGGAGCGCGTGGAGCACTTCCGTCGCATCCGGGAGCTGCAGGATGAGACCCACGGCTTCCGGGCCTTCACGTCGTGGACGTTCCAGTCCGACGGCAACCGGCTCGAGCAAGATCGTGCCGCGCGAGTCGATGCCGACCTCGTTCGACTACCTGCTGACCCAGGCGGTCAGCCGCATCTACCTCGACAACGTCGACCACATCCAGTCGTCGTGGGTCACGCAGGGCATGAAGATCGGCCAGGTCGCGCTGCGCTTCGGCGCCGACGACCTCGGCTCGGTGATGATCGAGGAGAACGTCGTCTCGGCCGCCGGCACCACGTACCGCGCGACCACGGACGACTTCGTCCGCGTCATCCGCGCGCTCGGCAAGACCCCGGTGCAGCGCGACACGCTGTACCGCGTTGTCCGCACCTTCTAGCCGCGCCTCTTAATCAGGGACTGTCCCGCGCAGCCGTGGCTCGGAAGCTCTCTCGGCCGGGGCGCGCGCTGGGTTCGGGCGTGGCGGCACCCACGGCGTATCGGGACAGCCCCGCTTCGCGGGACAGCCCCGGGCCCGGGTACTCTCGGCGCGGGTCATGGTTCGCAAAAGCCTCGCCGCAGCGGTTCTCGCCGCAGTCTTCGCCGTGCCGGCGCACGCCGACCCGACCGTGCTCATGCCGGGCGTCACCTATGACCGCCAGCTCGTGCTCTCGCGCTTCGGCCCCGAGGTCGTGCACGTCGTCACCGCGCCTCGCCCCGGTGGGCTCTACACGGTCGCGCCCGTGCTCTCGAACGGGGCGCTGCTCGGCAAGGAGACGCTCACCTCGATGCAGAAGCGCCTGACGCCGACGGTGACGGTCGTGGGCATCGACGGCGACACCTCGACCACCGACGGCGTCCCGTCCGGCGTGTTGATCCAGTCGGGCGTCCTCAATGCGACGACGAACGTGAAGCGGGCCAGCATCGGCTTCGACACCGCCGGAACGATGCGTATCGAGCGCGTCGGCCTCAACGCCACCTGGGAGGGAATCGGCCAGCGGCGGGCAGTCGTCGTCAACCGGCGGCCAGGCGCGCTGGGCGCGACGCTCTACACGCCCGCGTGGGGAACGACGACGCCCTCGGAGCCCGGAAGCGTCGAGGCCGTCCTGCCCGCGCTCGGCGCCGTCGCGCCGGGCGGCGTGCACACCGCCCCCGTCACCGAGCTGCGCTCCGGCGGCCTGACGCCGATCCCGCCCGGCGGCGCCGTGCTCGTCGCCCGCGGCACCACCGCCCAGCGCGTGACCGAGGAGGCCCCGGTCGGGACGCCGGTGACCTTCCGCCTCGTCATGAACCCGGACTGGTCGACGATCGTGAACGGCCTCGGGGGCGGCCCGCTGCTCGTCCGCGACGGCAAGGCGATCTTCAACGCTCACGAGGACTTCTCCGCCGCCGTCCTCGCCGGTCGCACGGCCCGCGCCGCCGTCGGCCAGAAGGCAGACGGCACGGTCGTCCTCCTCGTCGTCGACGGCGGACTGCCCGGCTTCAGCGTCGGGATGACGAACTTCGAGCTGGCGCAGACGCTCGCGAAGCAAGGGGTGACCGTCGGGGCGGCGCTCGAGAGCGGCAAGGCGAGCGCCCTCGCGTTCGACGGCAAGCTGCTCGACCGGCCCACGGCCGCCGAGCAGCCCGTCTCGGAGATGCTCGCCGTCACCTACGCGGGCGTCTACGCGCCTCCGCTCGTGTCGGCGCAGCTGTCCCCGAACGGCGACGGCGTCGACGAGACGCAGACCTTCAAATACCGCGTCGCGCGCCCGTCGACCGTCTCGGTCAGCCTCGTCGACCCGCTCGGCACGACCCGCCCGATCGAGACCGCCCAGGTACGCGCGCCCGGGACGTACACCGACGTCTGGACCGGACTGAAGCCGGACTCGACCGTCGACACCCAGGGCACCTGGCACTGGGTCGCGACCGCGAAGGACGACCTGGGCCGCGACTCGATCGCCGACCGACCCTTCGTCCTCAACACCACGCTGGGCGCGCTGCGCGTCACTCCCGCGACCGTCTCCGTCACGCCGGCCGGCGGCTCGCTGACCGTCGGCTTCACGCTTGCCGCCCCCGCCTCGTGGACGGTCGCGATCCAGTCGAAGGCGGGCGCACCACTGCGCACGTACACGGGGCGGTCGGCCCAGCCCGGCCCGGTGTCCGTCCGCTGGGACGGCCGCTCCAAGGCCGGCGCCCGCGTCTACTCCGGCGCCTACGTCGCGAGGGTGACAGCAACGAACGACCTCGGCGCCACCGGCCTTACGGCGCCGTTCGCAGTCATCCGCCGGTAGCCTCGTCGCGCCCGTGCCCCTCGCGAGCGTCACCTCGCACCTCGAGAGCCTGATCGGCGACTACGGCCTGTACGCCGTCTTCCTGCTCATGTTCATCGACGCCGTGTTCCCTGCGGCCAGCGAGCTCGTGATGGTCTACGCCGGCGCGCTCGCGGCCGGCGCTTTCAGCGGACAGCACGTCGTGCTCTTCGGCCACCAGTTCCCGAGCGGCTGGCAGGCCTACCTCGCCGTCGCGCTGGCGGGGACCCTCGGCTACACGCTTGGCGCAGTCATGGGCTGGGCGATCGGCCTCTACGGCGGGCGGCCGCTCGTCGAGCGCCACGGGCGCTGGCTGCATCTCGACGCCGAGAAGCTGGACCGCGCCGAGGCCTGGTTCGGCCGCTACGGCGACGCGGCAGCGCTGCTCGGCCGCGTGACGCCCGTCGTACGCTCGTTCGTCGCCATTCCGGCCGGGATCTTTCGCATGCCGCTCGGCCCGTACACCGTGCTCACGCTCATCGGCTCGGCGATCTGGTGCTTCGCCTTCGCCGGGATCGGCTGGGCGGCGGGCAAGAGCTGGGACACCTTCCACAACGACTTCCGCTTCGTCGACTACGCGATCGCGGCGCTGGTGGTGTTCGCGATCGGCTACGTCGTGTACCGCGCCCGTAGCCGCCGTCGGCAACGCGCCGCCGCCGTCCCGCCAGAAGCCCCGCTAGACTCGTGACCGCCGTGCCGGTGCCGCTCGTAGACGTGCGCGCGCAGTTCGCTGCGCTGCGCGAAGACGTGCTGTCTCGCCTCGCCGAAGTCGTCGACTCCGGCGTGTTCATCCTCGGTCCGAACGTCAAGGCGTTCGAGGAGGAGGCGGCCGTCTACCTCGGCGTCCCGGAGACGGTCGGCGTTGCCAACGGGACGGACGCGCTCGTGCTCGTCATGGACGGCATGGGCATCGGCCCCGGGGACGAGGTCATCTGCCCGGCCTTCACCTTCTACGCGACCGCCGAGGCGATCGCCCGACGCGGTGCCACGCCGGTCTTCGCCGACGTCGACCCGGTCACGCTCAACCTCGACCCGGCCGACGTCGAACGCCGGATCACGCCGGCGACGAAGGCGATCATGCCGGTGCACCTCTTCGGCCGCCCCGCTGCGCTCGATCCTTTCGCCGCGCTCGGCGTGCCGATCATCGAGGATGCCGCGCAGGCGTTCGGCGCCGCCGGCATCGCCACGACCGGCGTCGCCTCGACCTTCAGCTTCTTCCCGACCAAGAACCTCTTCGGGCTCGGAGACGGCGGCCTCTGCGCGTTCACCGACTCGGACCTCGCCGAGCGCGTACGCATGCTGCGCTTCCACGGCTCGAAGGCCAAAAAGACGTTCGAGTTCATCGGCTACAACTCGCGCCTCGACGAGCTCCAGGCGGCCGTGCTGCGCCTGTTCCTGACGCGGCTCGACGACTGGAACCGGCAGCGCCGCGAGGCCGCGGGCCGCTACGCCGAGCTGGGCCTGGGCGAGCTGTGCGAGCTGCCGGCCGACGAGCCGGGCCACGTGTACCACATGTACGTCGTACGGACGTCCGAGCGCGACCGCCTCGCCGCCGCGCTGCGCGAGGCCGAGATCGCGTCCGCCTCGTACTACGTCGTCCCGCTGCACCTCCAGCCGGCGTTGCGCTTCCTCGGCTGGGGCGAGGGCTCGCTCCCGGAGACGGAGGCCGCGGCGGCGGACAACCTCGCGCTGCCGCTCTGGGCAGGGATTACCCCGGAGATCCAGGAGCGCGTGGTCGAGACGATCCGCCAGGCGGCGCAAGTAGGCGTGGGCTGATGGTCCCGGTGACGCGGTACCGGGTCGCGCAGATCGCGGCCGACGCTCTCCTGATCGCGGCGGCGTGGTACCTCGCGTTCCAGCTGCGCTTCGACGGCAACCTGCCGCGGCCGTACCAGCGCCTCTTCGACCGGACGCTCTTCGTCGTCGTGGTCGTCGAGCTGGTCGTCTTCGTCGCCTTCGGCTTCTACAACCGCTGGTGGCGGTACGTGTCCACGCGGGACATGTGGGCGCTCGCGCGCGGCGTCACGGTCGCGTCGCTGGTCGTGCTGCCGGCCGTCTACTTCTGGAACCCGGTCCCCGGCTTCCGTGTCCCGGTCGGCGTCATGGTCGTCGACTGGATCATCCTCCTCGGCCTCGTCACCGGCTCGCGACTGCTCGCTCGGACGATCGTCGAGCGCCCGGCGCCCGGCGCGATCGTCTCGCACGGGAAAGAGGTCGTGGTCGTCGGAGCAGGCGATGCGGGCCAGCTCGTCATCCGCGAGCTGCAGAAGAACCGGGTTCTCGGTTCGACGCCGATCGGGATCGTGGACGACGACCCGCGCAAGCGGAACCTGCGCGTCCAGGGCGTCCGTGTCCTCGGCACGACCTCTGACCTGCCGCGTCTGCTCCGCGAGCACCGGCCGGACGAGCTGATCATCGCCATACCGTCGGCGTCGGGCGAGGAGCGCAAGCGGATCGTCGAGATCGCCCGCGACGAGGGCATCCCCGTCAAGACCGTGCCGGGGCTCTACGAGTTGATCTCCGACCGCCTTGCCGGTCAGATCCGGCCGGTCGAGGTCGAGGACGTCCTGGGCCGAGAGCCGGTCGACGTCGACATCGCCGCAGTCGCCGGATACCTGGCCGGCGAGACCGTGCTCATCACCGGAGCGGGCGGCTCGATCGGCTCGGAGCTATGCCGGCAGATCGCGCGTGTCGGGCCGAAGCGGATGATCCTCGTCGACCAGGCGGAGACGCCGATGTTCGAGATCGAGCGCGAGCTCGTCTCCGAGCGCGGCTTCTCGGCAGCCATCCCGGTGCTCGCCGACGTCGGCAACCGGACGCGGATGCGGCAGGTCTTCGAGCGCTACAAGCCGGGAGTCGTCTTCCACGCCGCCGCGTACAAGCACGTGCCGCTGATGGAGGCGAATCCGGTCGAGTCGGTGCGCAACAACGTGCTCGCGACCAAGATCGTCGCCGACGTCGCCGTTGAGTTCGGCGCCAGCCGCTTCGTGCTCATCTCGACCGACAAGGCGCTGAACCCGCGCGCCGTCTACGGCCAGTGCAAGGCGCTCTGCGAGTGGGTGATCGAGGCCTACGGCCACCGCAGCGACATCTCCACGCGCTTCGTTGCCGTGCGTTTCGGCAACGTGCTCGGCTCCGCCGGCAGCGTGATCACGATCTTCCGCCGCCAGATCGCCCGCGGCGGCCCGGTCACCGTCACGCACCCGGAGATGACCCGCTACTTCATGACGATCCCGGAGGCTGTCTCGCTCGTCGCCCAGGCGGGCGCGATCGGCGGCCGCGGCGAGATCTTCGTGCTCGATATGGGCGAGCCCGTCAAGATCATCGACCTTGCCAACAACATGATCCGCCTCTCCGGCCGCGAGCCCGGCCGAGACATCGCGATCGAGATCACCGGTGCGCGCGCCGGCGAGAAGCTCCACGAGGAGCTCTGGGGCGAGGGCGAGGAGATCGCCGAGACGCCCCACCCGCAGATCCGGCGCGCCCGCCGCCCGCCGGTCGAGGCGGCGTGGCTCGACGGCGAGCTCGTGGAGCTCGAGCAGCTCGTCGAGGACGGCGACACGCTCGGACTCGTTTCACGGCTCTCGCAGACGGTCGGAGCACCCGTGCGCACGGAGGCCTCGCTGCCTGCGAGCTCCGTCACGCAGCCGGCACAGAGCTGACACGGGCACCCGCCGCACGGGCCAGTAGGCTCGGCTTGGATGGGTAACGACGTCCTCGACGGCCTGAATCCCGAGCAGCGGCGCGCCGCCGAGGCGACCTGCGGGCCGGTCTGCATCCTCGCGGGCGCCGGCTCCGGCAAGACGACGACGATCACGCGCCGGATCGCGAATCAGGTCGCGACGGACGCGTTCCCGGCCTCCGCGATCCTGGCCGTCACGTTCACGGACAAGGCGGCCGGCGAGATGCGCCGGAGGCTCGGAGAACTCGGCGTCCAGGGCGTCGCAGCGCGCACGTTCCACTCGGCTGCGCTGGCGCAGCTCCGCTACTTCCGCCCGGACGAGCCGATCCAGATCCTGTCGTCGAAGGTGCTCGCGCTGCGCAATTTCACGCGCTCGCTGCCCGGCGCCTACAAGTTCCGGCCGGCCGGCGACCTCGCCACCGAGATCGAGTACGCAAAGAGCCGGCGCGTCACGCCGGAGACGTACCTCGACTCGCTCGGCGAGCACACGCCGCCGATCCCGCCTGACCTGATGCAGAAGGTCTACACGCGCTACGAGCGCTGGAAGCGTGAAGCGGGCCGCGTCGACTTCGAGGACCTGCTCGAGCTCACGATCCGCATGCTCGACGAGGACGAGCATGCCCTCGCGACGGTGCGCGAGCGGTACCGCGCCTTCACGGTCGACGAGTTCCAGGACGTCAACCTGCTCCAGCAGGAGCTCCTCGACCGCTGGCTCGGACCGTCGGACGAGCTGTGCGCGGTCGGCGACGACTACCAGGCGATCTACGGGTTCACGGGGGCGACGCCGGCGTTCCTGCTCGCGCTGCCGCAGCGGTTCCCGCAGGCGACGGTCGTCCGGCTCGAGTCGAACTACCGCTCGACGCCGCAGGTGCTCGAGCTTGCGAACCGGCTTGTCCCGAAGCTCGGCGGCGCCGAGAAGACGCTGCGCGCGACACGGCCCGACGGGCCGGAGCCCGAGCTTCGCCCGTTCGCCTCGCCGGACGACGAGGCCGCGTACGTCGTCGAGCGCGTTCGCGAGCTGGAGGGCGTCGCGCTCGAAGAGGTCGCAGTGCTGCTGCGCACGAACGCCCGCTCGGCCGACTTCGAGGAGGCGTTCCACGACGCCGGCGTGCCGTTCCAGGGCGCGTCGTTGCTCGCCCGAGATGGGGCTCGCCAGCTCTTGAAAGCACTCCGCGGCGCCCGCGGGCCCCTGGCGGCGACGGTCGCGTTGCGCGCCGCGGAGCAGGGCCTCGTCGATCCGGTTCCGGACGGGCTCGGCGAGCGAGAGCTGACTCGCCAGAACGATCTCGCGCGCCTCGTTCGGCTTGCCCGAGAGCTGGACGACGGTGAGCGCGAGATCTCGGACTGGATCGACGAGCTCCATCGCCGTTTTGGCCCGGACGCCGGCCGTGGAGTGCACCTGCTGACGCTGCACCGCGCCAAGGGCCTCGAGTGGGACGCCGTCTTCCTGCCCCGCATCGAGGAGAAGGAGCTGCCGTCGCGGCTCTCCAGGACGGACGACGAGATCGCCGAGGAGCGCCGTCTGCTCTACGTCGGCCTCACCCGCGCCCGGACGCACCTGATCGTCACGTGGGCGGGCACGCCGAGCCGCTTCCTACGCGAGCTCGGCGTCGCTGCGCCGTCGAAGCCGGCGCGGCCGATCGAGGCTGATCTCCCGCCCGCCTACCGGGAGCTCAAGGAGTGGCGGCTGCGCCGCTCGCAGGAGGACGGCGTGCCGGCATACGTCGTGTTCCACGACGCGACGCTCGCAGAGATCGTCCGCATCGCGCCGCGCACGCCTGCCGAGCTCGCGGGTGTCCCTGGCGTCGGGCCGACGAAGCTCGAGCGCTACGGCGCGGATGTGCTCGCGATCCTGAACTGAAATCTCGGAGCCGCCGGCGTCGTTGGACTAGTTGATGCTGGCTGGACGGGAGGAAGACCGAAGGCTCGCCTGGCCGGGTACCCGCTGGGTCGTGCCGCTCTTCGCGGTCGGCGGCCTTCTCCTCGTGCCGTGGGTGGTGCTGCTGGCGGTCACGCTGCCGTCGCACCACCGTGCAGCGCACTGGGCAATCGCCTGGGTCGGCTTCGACGTCCTGCTCGCGCTGCTCCTGCTCACCGTCGCGGTCACCGCGTGGCGTGGCTCGCCGTGGCTCGAAGGAGCGGCGACGGCGACGGCGACGCTGCTCGTCGTCGACGCGTGGTTCGACGTGCTGACGTCGTCCACGCACGAGGAGCTCGCGGTCGCCCTGGTCGAGGCCGCGCTGGTGGAGATTCCGCTCGCGCTCGTCTGCCTGCTGCTTGCGCGCGCGGTCGAGCATCGGCTCTGAGCGGCGGCCGCGAGCTATAAGCAGTCCTGGGTCGTTCGACTCGATAACCTCCTCGGCGCTTATGGAAACCCGCCAGCTCGCGGCCTTCGTCGCCGTCGTCGACCGCAAGAGCTTCTCCCGCGCCGCGGAGCAGCTCGGGCTCTCCCAGCCCGCCGTCTCGCTCCAGGTCGCCGGGCTCGAGAAGCGCGTCGGCACCAAGCTCCTCGACCGCTCCGGCCGCAGCGTCGAGCCCACCGAGGCAGGCGCGATCCTCTACCGCCGCGCGCAGCGGCTGCTCCAGCTCGAGGAGCAGCTGCTCGACGAGATCGCAGGCGACGAGGACGAGCTCACCGGCACAGTCGAGATCGGCGCGTCGACCGGCCCGGGGGAAAACGTCGTCCCGCTCCTGCTCTGCGAGTTCCAGCGCTCGCACCCGGCCGTGCATGTCTCACTCTCCGTCTGGGACACGCAGACGGTGGTCGAGCACGTCGCCCGCCGCGAGGTCGAGCTCGGCGTCGTCGGCGCGTCGCGCCGGCACCGTTCGGTCGTGTTCGAGCCCCTCTTTCGCGACGAGGTCGTGCTTGCAACGCCGCCGGGCCATCCCTTCGCGGGGCGCACGATCGCGGTCGACGAGCTCGTCGCCGAGCCGCTGATCATCATGCAGGAGGGCGCGGGCGTCCGGCTCGTGATCGAGGACGAGCTTCGCGGCATCGGCACCCGGCTCCGCGATCTCGACGTCCGGCTCGAGCTCGGCCTCCAGGAATCCGTCAAGAGCGCCGTGCTCGCGGGCTACGGCGTCAGCTTCATCGGCCGCTCGGCGATCGAGGCGGAGCTCGCGGCAGGGAGCGTCGCCGCCGCGCGCGTCGAGGGCCTCGAGCCGGCGCGCGAGATCTCGCTCGTGCGCGCGACCGGACGTCCGCTCACGCGCGCCGCGAGCGCCTTCGTCGCCTTCGCGCGCGAGCGGCTCGCGGCGTGATCGTCCGCTGGGGGCTCGACGAGCTCGCACCACTGCTCGGCGACCTCGGCCTCGAACGCCCGCTGCTGATCACGAGCGCTCGTCATGCCGATTCGCCGCTGCCGGTCGTGATGCGCTTCACGGGTGTGCGCTCGCACACGCCGGCCGACACCGTGCAGGCCGCTGTCGAGGCCGCAGCGGCCGCCGATGTGCTCGTGCCGCTTGGCGGCGGCAGCGCGATCGATACCGCGAAGGCGGTGTCTGCGCAGACCGGGCTCCCGGTCGTCTCGGTGCCGACGACCTACTCCGGCGCCGAGTGGACGACGTTCTTCGGCATGCGCGACGAGGAGCGCGGCATCAAGGGCGGCGGGAGCGGGGCGACGCTGGCCGCGATCGTCTACGACCCGCGCCTGACGCTGGACCTGCCGCCGGCAGAGACGGCCGGCACGGCCATGAACGCGCTCGCGCACGCGGCCGAGGCGCTCTACACCACGACGCGCGATCCGGCAGGGGACGAGGACGCGCTCACCGGCGCAGCGTTGATCGCCGAGGCGCTGCCGGCAGTGCTCGCCGCCCCCGGGGATCTGGACGCGCGCACCCGCCTCCTGCGCGGCGCGATGCACGCCGGCGCCGCGCTGAGCGTCTCGTTCATGGGCCTCGCCCACGCGATCGCGCAGGCGCTCGGCGGCCGCTACGGCCTGCCGCACGGCGCCATGAACGCGCTGGTCCTCGCGCCCACGCTCCGCTTCAACGAGCCCGTCGCCGGGGAGGCGCTGCACCGTCTCGGCGACGTGCTCGGCGGCGACGCGGCGCAGGAGACGGAGCGCCTCGCCCGCCTGGGCGGGTTCGAGCGCTTGCGCGACTTCGGCGTCCCCGAGGACGAGCTGCCCGCCGTGGCGGCTGCCACCGTCGTGCGCCCCGCCGCCAGGGCAAATCCGCGGCAAGCAACCGCGCAGGACGTCGAAGGGATTCTCCTAAGGATTTCCTGAACGCAACGTGGCCGTGCACGTCAAGGTCGTGCACGATGCCCGGCGCAGAGGCGCGGGGTTACGCCGCGCGGGTGCCCCCAATGCGGTGCGGGGGCAGAACAGGGGAGGAGTGAGAGATGCAACGACGTTTGCGTTGGGTCGCTCTCGCGCTCGGGGTGGTCGCACTTGCGGGCGGTACCCAGGCGCTTGGAGCCATGCCGAAATTTCACCGGGGACTGACGCGCGCGCAGATCCAGCGCACCGCCAGCGCCAATCACCGCGTCATCGTGGTCCTGAAGTCACAGCAGCGCGGGCGGCTCGCCTCAGCCGCCAGTGTGAGGACACGCCGCGCCGCCGAGGCGCGTCAGCGTCAGCCGCTGATCGCCGGCCTTACGGCGTCCGGCGCGAAGGTGACGCGCCAGTTCACGGTCATGAACGGCTTCGCTGCCACGGTCTCGGCTGCTGAGCAGCAGCGCTTGGCCGCTGACCCCGCCGTCGCTGCGGTTATCCCCGACGCGACGGTCAAGCCGGTGCAGGTGCCGAAGCGACGCGGCAGTCGCCGCGCGCCGGCAGCAGTCGATCCGGGCAACCCGACGACGCCTCAGAGCGGGATCTGCCCGAGCGACCCGGCCAAGCCGCTGCTCGAGTCGGAGGCGCTGCAGACGATGCACGTCGCCTACAACGACCCGACGATCCCGCAGGCCGCCAACCTGGCCACGGGCGCGGGCGTCAAGGTCGCGTTCTTCGCCGACGGCGTCGATGTCAACAACCCGGACTTCATCCGCGCGGACGGCTCGCACGTCTTCATCGACTACCGCGATTTCACCGGCGAGGGCCCGAACGCCCCGTCCGGCGCCGCGGAGGCGTTTGGCGACGCGAGCTCGGTCGCGGCCCAGGGCCGCCAGGTTTACGACCTGTCGAACTTCGTCAACCCGGCGCACCCTCTGCCCCCGGGCTGCAACATCCGCGTCCGCGGCGTCGCGCCCGGCGCCTCGCTGATCGGCATGAAGGTGTTTGGTGAGGGCGGCTCGTTCACGTCGGTGATCATCCAGGGGCTCGACTGGGCCGTCACGCAGGATCACGCCGACATCCTCAGCGAGTCCTTCGGCGGCTATGCCATGCCGGACACGGCCAACGACGCGATCAAGGCGTTCAACGACGCGGCCGTGCGCTCGGGGGTCACCGTGACCCAGGGCACCAACGACTCGGGCGCCACCGAGGGCCCGACCTCGCCCGCCACGGACCCGAACGTGATCGACACGGCAGGCACGACGAACTTCCGCGCCTACGCGCAAACCGAGTCGTACGCGTTCCAGTTCTCGAACGGGACGTGGCTGAACGACAACGTCTCCTCGATCAGCGGCGGCGGCTTCAGCCAGAACGCCGACACGCCGGACGTCTCGGCTCCGGGTGAGGCGGACTGGGCGCTGTGCTCGCCTAATCCGGCCATCTATCAGGAGTGCACGGACTTCAAAGGCGCCCCTGCGTCGCTCCAGGAGTTCGGCGGCGTCAGCCAGTCCACGCCGCTGACCGCGGGCGCCGCGGCGCTCGTCATCGAGGCGTATCGGAACACCCATCCCGGCAAAAGCCCGTCGCCGGCGCTGGTCAAGCAGATCCTGCTCAGCACGGCCAACGACCTGGGTCTCCCGACCCAGGAGGAAGGCACGGGTGAGGTCGACGCGCTGAAGGCCGTCCAGGCGGCGATGTCCGTCGACGGCGGTCACCCGACCGGGCACAGCCTGCTGATCGGCCCGAGCAAGCTCACGTTCGTCCAGGACGCGGGCAAGAACGCCGACCAGGACTTCTCCGTCACCAACACCGGCGCCACCACACAAACGGTCAGCGCGCAGGCACGTGCGCTGACGCCGGCGACGGACACCACGCAGGACGTGGTCCTCGGTGCCGGGCCCCCGTTTTTCGTCGACCAGTTCGGCTCGCCGCGTCCGTTCGTGACGACGACGTTCACGATCCCGAGCGGCACCGACCGGCTGGTCGCCTATGACGCCTGGAGCGGGCCGGGAGCCCGCGTGGGCCTGACTCTGCTCGACCCGACCGGCGCCTACGCGGCGTACACGCGGCCGCAGGGCAACGGCGACCACGGTCAGGTCGACGTGCGCAAGCCCGTCGGCGGGACGTGGACGGCGATCGTGTTCCTCCGCGACGGCACGTTCACCGGGACCGTCCACCTCGAGTTCGCCACGCAGAACTACACCGACGTGGACAAGGTCTCCCCGTCGAGCCAGACGCTCAAGCCCGGCGAGACCAAGAAGTTCCACTTCCACACGACGATGCCGTCCGCCCCTGGCGACAGCGCCCACGACCTGGTCGTCTCGGACAGTTCCGGCGACTCGACCGTGGTGCCGGTCGTCCTGGGCTCGCTGGTGCCGACCAACAAGGACGGCGGCACGTTCGACGGCACGCTGCTCGGCGGCAACGGGCGCGAGTTCGTGGCCCAGACGGACACCTTCCAGTTCAACGTGCCGGGGGGCCGGAAGTCGCTCAGCGTTTCGCTGTCATGGCCAGACAACGCCGGTACCGAGGCGATCGGCTGGCTGATCGACCCGGACGGCACGCTGCTCGGCAACGCGTCGTCGATCTACGTCGACCCGAACACCGGCGCGGGAACGTTCACGCACGGGCTCGAGGCGTTCGCGCTCTCGCCGCAGCCCGGGCTCTGGAAGTTCGTGGTCACCGTGACCTCGCCCGTCGGCGGCACGGTGCTCTCGACGCCCTACCACGGCGTGGTCTCCTACGACCCGCCGCAGATCCAGGTCACAGGCCTGCCGAAGGGCAACCTGCAAGCCGGGCAACCGGTGACGGCCACCGTCAACGTGACGAACACCGGGCCGGGGACGATGGACGTGTTCGCCGACCCGCGCCTGGCCGACCAGTCGGAGAGCGACTCGCTGCTCCCGCTCTTCGCGAACCCGACGGTCTCGCTGCCGGGCACCGCGGTGCCGTTCTTCCTCGTCCCGACGCAGACCGACGCCGTGCTCGGCGCCGCTCTGGGGAGCGCGCCGATCGTGCTCGAGATGGGGTACGGCGTGCTCGGCGAGGGCGATCCGGACCTGCTCGGCGTCAGCCAGGGCAACAACGCGACGGCGTCCTACAGCGGGCCGCCGGAGCTGTCGAACGGCACGTGGTTCGTCGCGCCTGCGCTGCGCGGGCCGTTCGCCGCCGCCGCCACGGGATCGGCGACGGTCGGAATGCTCGCGCACATGAAGGCGTTCGACCGCAACGCCGACTCGACCACCGGCGACTGGTGGCGGGTACTGATCGACGCCAACGCGCCGAACTACACCCCGCTGACGCTGGGGCCAGGCCAGTCCGGGACGATCACGGTCACCTTCACGCCGCAGGGCACGAAGGGCGACAAGGTCAAGGGCGTCCTGTACGTGGACGACTTCAGCCAGCGCACGCTGGCTGGGAACGAGCAGATGGCGTTCCCGTACGACTACAAGATCAAGTAGGAGGCCGATCACGTCCGCGCGGCTCCTCCGGGAGCCGCGCGGGCGACCTCCTGAAAGAGTGTGGCTAGCCGTACGGCGTGGAACCGCCTCCCGTGCGACGATTGAGCCATGAGCAAGACCGTTCTCATCGTCGACGATCACCCGAGCTTCCGCGGCATGGCCCGCGCGCTGCTCGAGAGTGAGGGGTTCACCGTCGTCGGTGAGGCGGAGGACGGCGCCGCCGCCATTGCGCAGGCGCGGGCGCTTCACCCCGATCTCATCCTCCTCGACGTCCAGCTGCCCGACATGGACGGCTTCGCGGTCGCGGCAGCGCTGACCTCGAACGGCTCGAGGCCCGACATCGTGCTTACCTCCAGCCGCGACGCAAGCGACTTCGGCTCCCTCGTCGAGGAGTCCGGCGCACGCGGCTTCGTCCCCAAGGCCGAGATCTCGGCGGAGGCGATCGCAGCGCTGCTCGGATGAAAGCTGCCGCACGGCTCTGGCTCGTCGTCCTCCCGGCGGCGCTGCTCGCCGGCGGCGCGGCGATCGTCCTGGCGGCCAACACCGACCACCAGAAGCAGTCGGGCTTCGTCATTGGGCTCGAGCTGCTCGTCGGCTGGTCGTTCATCCTCGCCGGCCTCGCTCGCACGCACGCGCCGGCCGGAGAACCGGACCGGCCTGCTCCTCATCGGCGTCGGGTTCGCCTGGTTCCTGAACGGGCTCAGCTTCGCCAACAACTCGTACGTCTGGACGGTCGGCTTCGCGGTCGGCGCGCTATGGGCGGCGGTGTTCGTCCACACGCTGCTCGCCTACCCGAGCGGGCGCCTCGGGAGAGCTGGCAGCGCTCCGTCGTCGTCTTCGGCTACTGCCTCGCCGGCCTGGCGAACCTCGCGATCGCCTTCTTCGACTCCGACCCGGCCTCCTGCAAGGACTGCCCGGCCAACCGGTTCCTCGTCAGCGACAACGACACCGCTGCGACCGTCGTCACAAACGTCGTTCAGGTGCTCGCGGCCGTCTTCCTCGTCTCGGTCGCCGTGGCGCTCTGGTTGCGCTGGCGCGGCTCGACCTCCGCGGCGCGCCGGCTGCTCGGGCCCGTCCTCATCGCGGGCGGCATCAGCGTGGCGTTGCTCGGCATTTCGCTCTTCGTCCAGACATTCTCCCAGGGCCTTTCCAACCTGTTCGGCGGCCTCGCTGCGATCTCGTTCGTGGCCGTGCCGTTCCTGCTCCTGTGGGGCATCCTCCGCGCGCGGCTCGCGCGGGCCGACCTCGGCCGGCTGCTCGTCGAAACGGCAGAGCACGCCTCGCCGGGCGAGACGCAGGCAAACCTTCGGCGTGCGCTGCACGACCCGACGCTTGACCTCGTGTTCTGGCTCGTCGAGCGGGAGACCTACGTTGGCATCGACGGACAGCCGTACCACTTGCCGGAGCGCGATCCGGCTCGCGCCGTGACGCCGATCGCGGACGCGGACCGGCCCGTCGGCGCGCTTGTGCACGACCCCAGCCTGCTCGACGAGCCGGAGCTCGTCGAGAGCTTCGTCGCAGCGGCCCGCCTCGCGATCGAGCGCGACCGTCTCCAGGCCGAGCTCCTCGCCCGCGTGGACGAGCTCCAGCACGAGCGCGACTTCGTGCGCGACGTCGTCAACGCTGCACCGAGCTACTTCGTGGTAGTTGACGAGAATGGCCTGCTCGTCCGGTTCAACGACACGCTGCGCGGGGCCGCCGGCATCCCGGACGATGACTCGACGCGAGGGCGGCCGTGGTGGGGGCTGTTCGCCGTCGCGGACGATGCTGCCGGACTGCGGGACTGGTTCTTCACGGAAGCTCGCCGGGAGTCCGAGCTCACCGCGCACGAAGCGCGCATGGAAGGCCGGGCCGGGGAGCTCGTCACCAGCTGGTCGCTCGTCCGGCTGAGCGACGAGTCGAATCGGTCGCTCTTCCGGAGCGACGAGGAATATGAGCAGCGCTGGCTGCTCACCGGGATCGACCTCACCGAACGCGTCCGCCAGCAGCGAGCGCTCGAGACGAGCGAGCGCCGCAGCCGCGCGCTGCTCGAGGGCGTTCCGGACAACATCTACCGCGTTGCGCGCGACGGCCACCGGTTCCTCGACATCCGCTGGGCCGATCCGACCCGGCTGCCCGTCCCGCAGGAGCGCTTCATCGGGGGAACGGTGCGCGACCTCGGACTGCCCGGCGACCTCGCCGATCGTTTCATCGAACTCGCCGAGACGGCGTTCGCGACGGGCCGCGTGCAGTCGCTCGAGTACGAGGTGCGGCCCGGCGGCGAGCCGCTGTACCTCGAGGCGCGCATTGTCCCGAGCGGAGACGACGAGTACTTCGTCACTGTCCGCGACGTGACCGACCGTCTCCGCGCACAGCACGCGCTCGAGACGAGCGAGCGCCGCAGCCGTGCCCTGCTCGCCGGCGTCCCCGACAACATCTTCCGCATCGCGCACGCTGGCCACAACATCGTTGACGTGCGCTGGGCGCGGCCGTCGCGGCTGCCGGTGGCTGCCGATGAGGTCGTCGGCAGCACCGTTCACGAGATCGGCCTGCCGGCGGCGGTCGCGGATCGGGTCGTCGCGGCCGCGGAACGCGCGGCCGCGACCGGCGAGGTTCAGGTGCTGGAGTACGAGCTCCGGACCCGGCCGGATCGCAGTATCTCGGAGTCGAGCGTCGTCTCGAGCGGGGATGAGTACTACGTCGTCGTCCGCGACGTGAGCGACCGCAAGCAGGCGGAGCTCGCGCTGCAGTTGCAGCGTGACCTCCTGAGTGCGATCGGTGACGCGACCCCCGCGTTCCTCGCCGTCGTCGGGCCCGGACGGGACGATGAGCCAGCGACCCGATCAACCACGCGTTGCGAGAGCTGACCGGGCTCGGCACCGAAGACGCGGGGCAGCAGAACTTCTTCGACCCTCGTCTCGTCGCCGAGGACGCCGCCGAAGACCGAGCGGCTGGTGCGCATCGTCGCCGACACCGGCGACGCCGCAGTCCGCCGAGACGCGCTGGCGCGGCCGCGACGGCGAGCGCGGCTCGTCGCCTGGACGTGCACGCGCGCTCCCCGAGATCGAACGTGGGCGGCGCTACGTACTCATCAGCGGCGTCGACGTCACCGAGCGCGCCGCCCAGGAGGAGGAGCTGCGCCGCTCGCGCGCGCGGATCGTCGAGGCCGGCGACGCCGAGCGCCGGCGCCTCGAGCGCAACCTCCACGACGGCGCTCAGCAGCGGCTCGTCTCGCTCTCGCTGTCGCTGCGGCTCGCCCAGGCGAGGCTGAAGAGCGATCCCGACGCCGCCGACGACGCTCCTCTCGGGTGCGAGCGCCGAGCTCGCGCACGCGCTCGAGGAGCTGCGCGAGCTGGCCCGCGGCATCCACCCGGCCGTGCTCACCGACCGCGGCCTCGGCGCCGCGCTCGAGTCGCTCGCCGACCGAGCGCCGCTCCCGGTCCAGCTCGACCAGGCGACCGGCGAGCGCCTGCCGGCCCCGGTCGAGGCGGCCGCCTTCTACGTCGTGGCCGAGGCCCTCACCAACGTGGCCAAGTACGCGGACGCGTCGAGCGTGCGCGTCTCGGTCGAGCGCCTGAACGGGCGAGCGGTCGTGGAGGTCGCCGACGACGGCTGCGGCGGCGCCGATCCCGCGAAGGGCACCGGCCTGCGGGGGCTGGTCGACAGAGTGTCTGCCCTCGACGGTACGCTTTCTGTCGACAGTCCTGAAGGCGGCGGCACGCGGGTTCGTGCCGAGATTCCGACCGCCCAACAGTAGGGCTAGCCGCACCCCGAAACGCCAGCTGGCCACCTCGCCGCCGATGAGCACCCGCTGCGAGGCTCGGTCTATTCCGATGACCGCTCAGAGAGGAACCCAGATGCCGACCATCGACCCCCAGAAGATTCGCGAGCTCGCCCACCGCGCAGGTGACGGCCTCGAGGTGACGCTCCTCTGGAACGAGGACGACAACCGGGTCGTCGTCGCGGTCGACGACGCCCGCACCGGCGAGCGCTTCGAAATCGAGGTGCCGACCACCTCGGCGCTCGACGCCTTCGAGCATCCCTTTGCCTACGCGCCGCCCGACCGCGGCCCGGCCGCCGCGGAGCATCGCGCGGTTCCCGAACCCGCCTGACCTCGCCTCCCGCTCGGGCGCCGGCGCACAGCCGGCGCCCCGGCGGTCGTAGGATCGGCAGGTGAGCGAGCTCCCGGTCGGCACCGTCGCACTCCTCTTCACCGACGTGGAGGCGTCCACGCGTCTCGTCCAGGAGCTCGGTGACGACTATTCCGCGGCGATGGCCGATCACCGCCGCCTGATCCGGGAGGCGGTCGAGCAGTTCGGCGGCCACGAGATCGACTGCCGCGGCGACGAGTTCTTCGTCGCCTTCGGCAGCACCCGCGACGCCGTCCATGCCGCCGCCGGCGCACAGCGTGCGCTTGCCGGTCACGCCTGGCCGTCCGAGGCCCCGCTCCGCGTCCGGATGGGCGTCCATACGGGCGAACCGACCCCGGCCGAGGGCGGGTATGTCGGCCTCGACGTCCATCGGGCCGCCCGGATCTGCGCCGCAGGGCACGGCGGCCAGGTGCTCGTCTCGCAGTCCGCCCACGACCTGCTCGCGCCGCACGGGGAGGTCGAGTTCCGCGACCTCGGCGAGTATGAGCTGAAGGGGCTGCCGCAGCCCGAGCGCCTGTACCAGCTCGTCGCCGAAGGGCTGCCTGCGGAGTTCCCGGCGCTGCGGACCGACGGCGCCGCCGAGCCGTGGCAGGCCGGGGAGGGGCTGCGCGTCGTCCTCGCCGAAGACTCCGTCCTCCTGCGCGAGGGGATCGCACGGCTGCTCTCCGACGCCGGATTCCAGGTCGTCGGCCAGTCATCCACCGCCGACGACCTGCTGCTCAAAGTACGCAGCTATGACCCGCAGGTCGTGATCACCGACATCCGGATGCCGCCCACGCAGACCGACGAGGGCCTGCGCGCGGCGCAGCAGATCCGCGCCGAGCATCCCGGCGTGGGCGTGCTCGTGCTGTCGCAGTACGTCGAGCCGTCGTACGCCATGGAGCTGCTGGCCGAGAGCGCCGAGGGTGTCGGCTACCTGCTGAAGGACCGCGTCGCCGACGTCGACGAGTTCATCGGCGCGGTGCGCCGGGTCGCCGAGGGCGGCTCCGCGCTCGATCCCGCGCTCGTGACGCAGCTGGTCGGGCGCCGCCGGCGCGAAGACCCGCTCGACGAGCTGACGCCCGCGCGAGCGCGAGGTGCTCGAGCTGATGGCGGAGGGCCGCTCGAACCAGGGCATCGCGCAGCGCCTGGTCGTCACCGAGCGCGCGGTCGAGAAGCACGTGACGAGCATCTTCACAAGCTCCGGCTTGCCGCCCGCCACCGACGACCACCGCCGGGTGCTCGCCGTGCTCGCGTTCCTGCGCGGCTAGAGCTCGACGACGCCGGCGGCGACGCCGCGCATCACCACATACGGCGGCAGCAGCGGGTTGGCGAAGCGGTAGCGCGGGCCTTCGGCGCTGTCACGGCGCTCCAGCACGCCGAGCTCGGCCAGCTGCTCGAGCCCTGCGACGCCGGCGAAGTACCCGAACTCGTCGTCCTCCGCGAGGGCCGCGGCCAGCAGCGCCGGCCCGGCAACCTCGGCGCGCAGGTACGCCTCGGTGACGCTCTGCTGCGCGCGCTGGATGGCGCGCTCGACCGCGAACTCGACCTCCGGCATGCCGACATCCGCGTGCCGCTCGGCGAGCGCACGCCTGGGCCGCCAACTGGGTGAGCAGGTGCGTGAAGTGGGGCAGCCCCTGCGACAGGGCCGTGACCCGGTCGACGGCGGGCTCCTCGATGGTCATCTGCGCGGCGTCGATGCCCCGGCGTGCGACCTCGGCCAGCTCGTCGCGGGCCATGCGGGGCATGCGCACCTGCACGAGCGCCCGTTCGATGGAGCGGTGCTCGCGTAGCAGCTCGTCGATGGTGTCGGCCACGCCGACGAGGACGAGCGTCGCCGGCGCGGCATCGTCCGAGAGCTGCTTGATCGTGTCGGTGAAGAGTGCCCGGTCGACCGGGTTGGAGACGCGGTCGAACTCGTCGAGGAAGATCGTGAGCGGGCGCGTTCGCGCGAGCGCCTCGAGGCCGCGCGCGACTGCATGCGGGGTGACGGCTGCTTCGCCGAAGACGGCTGAGGCAGGGGTCGCGACGTCCGTTGTCGTGGCGGCGAAGCCGATCCCGCGACTCTCGCTGTGCAGCGCGATCTCGCCGAGCGCCTTGCGCCAGACCGACGAGAAGTCGTCGCCCGAGTCGCATGTGGTGCGCGCAGTGAGCACGCCGCTCGACCCGAGCAGCTCCGCGACCACGGCGGCCAGCGACGTCTTGCCGACGCCGCGCTCGCCGTAGACGACCGCGTGCTGGCCGGGCTGGGCGACCGCGGAGAAGAGCTCGGCGATCTGGTCCGTGCGACCCGAGAACAGGCTCCGCCGGTCGACCGGCGCGGACGGGCGGAACGCCTGCGCGACGAGCTGCATCCGCTCGAGGAGCGCCGCTTCCTCCAGCGTGCGGGTAGGGCCGGCGGGAGCCACGTGGCTAGCGTACGCCGCTCGGGCGTCCGTGCAAAGCGCCTTCGAAGGGGTGGTGCTAGCTCCCCGAGCAGACGCCTGCTGGCCACCTGCCGCCCGCAGCCGGCCGGTGGGACGGTGGTCTCCAAGCACGCATCACAAACAAAGGAGATCCCGTGTCACCTCTGAAGCATTCGAACCACACCGCGGCGCGCATCGGCCGCTGGAGTGCGAAGCACTGGAAGACCGCCGTCATCGGCTGGCTCGTGTTCGTCATCGCCGCCGGCTTCGTCGGGAACACCGTCGGGACGAAGTACCTGAAGACCACCGACGCCAACGTCGGCGAGGCCCGCAAGGCCGACAAGATCATCGCCGCCGGCTTCAAGCAGAAAGAGAACGAGCAGGGCGAGGTCGTCCTGATCCGGTCGAAGACGCACACGGCGAAGGATCCCGCCTTCCGGGCGGCGGTCAACGACGTGACGTCGACGCTCGCGCAGTTCCCGAAGGTCCAGAACGCTGAAGTCGCCGCTCGCCCCGAGCCACAGCGACCAGATCTCGGCCTCGGGCCGCGCCGTCATGGTCACGTTCACCCCGAAGGGCGACTACGACCACGCTGCCACCTACATCGACACGATCAAGACAGCAGGTCGCTGAAGACGCAGGCCCGGCATCCCGGTTTCACCGTCGAGGAGCTCGGCAGCGTCAGCAGCGAGAAGCAGCTCGACGCGAAGTTCGACAGCCTGATCGCCAAGGTCGGCCTGCTCGCGCTGCCGCTGGCCTTGATCATCCTGCTGTTCGTGTTCGGCTCCGCGGTCGCGGCGCTCGTGCCGCTCCTGCTCGCCCTCACCGCCGTCTTCGCGACCAACGGGCTCGTCGCGCTTCCGAGCCAGTTCATCCCCGTGGACAGCCAGATCTCCGAGGTGATCCTGCTGATCGGGCTCGCGGTCGGGATCGACTACTCGCTCTTCTACCTGCGGCGTGAACGTGAAGAGCGGGCCGCCGGTCGCAGCGAGGGCGCTGCCCTCGAGGCCGCCGCCGCGACGTCCGGCCGGGCAGTGCTCGTCTCCGGCATCACCGTGATGATCGCGATGGCCGGCATGTTCCTCTCCGGCGACAAGACGTTCATGTCCTTCTCCGTCGGGACGATGATGGTCGTCTTCGTCGCGATGATCGGCTCCGTGACCGTGCTGCCCGCCCTGCTCTCGAAGCTGGGCGACAAGGTCGAGAAGGGGAAGATCCCGTTCATCCACCGGCTCCGGAGCAAGAACGGCGAGAGCCGCGTCTGGGGCGCCATCCTCGACCGCGTCCTGCGCCGCCCGCTCGTCTCGGCGATCACCGCCGGTGCGATCCTGCTCGCGCTCGCCGCTCCCGCGTTCATGCTCAGGACGGCGTCAGACCAGCATGGAGCAGGTCAATATCCCCGAGGTCGCCCCGGCCCAGCACTTCCAGCAGGCGTTCGGGAACGGCAACGACCCGGCCCGCGTCGCCGTCCAGGCCGCCGACGTCACCGCCCCGCCCGTCCGGGCAGCGATCGCCGACCTGAAGCGGCGGGCCCTGGCCGAGCGGCCAGATGACCACCCCGATCGTCGTCGACACGAACGCCGACCACACGGTCGCCACCGTCGACATCCCGCTCGACGGCAACGGAACCGACAGCACCTCCAAGGCGGCGCTCCACACGCTGCGCAGCAACCTGCTGCCGGCAACGCTCGGCCGGGTCGACGGCGTCGACTACGCCGTCACCGGCATGACGGCCGCCGACCACGACTGGAGCGCGAGCATGACCAGGACCGCTCCGCTCGTCTTCGGGTTTGTCCTGATCTTCGCCTTCCTGATCCTGACGGCGGCGTTCCGCTCGATCGTGGTCGCCACCAAGGCCGTCCTGCTCAACCTGCTCTCCGTCGCGGCCGCCTACGGCATCCTCGTGATGGTGTTCCAGTGGGGCTGGGGCGAGGGCGTCCTGAACTTCAACTCGAACGGCGGCATCACGCCATGGCTGCCCGATGTTCCTGTTCGTGATCCTGTTCGGGCTCTCGATGGACTACCACGTCTTCATCCTGAGCCGGGTGCGCGAGGCCTACGGCCGCGGGCTCTCGAACGAGGAGGCGGTCGCGCACGGGATCAAGCAGACCGCCGGCGTCGTCACCAGCGCCGCCGTCGTCATGGTCGTCACCTTCGCAGTGTTCGCGACGATGCCGATCATCGACTTCAAGGAGATGGGCATCGGCCTCGCGGCCGCCATCCTCATCGACGCGACGCTGATCCGGGCGGTGCTCCTGCCCGCGACGATGAAGCTGCTCGGCGACCGCAACTGGTACCTGCCGCGGTGGCTCGAGCTGGCTGCCGAGCCTGGAGCACGACGAGACGCCGCGCGCGTCTCGTCCCGCTCCCGGTCCCGGCGCAGCCGCAGGTCTAGCACCTCGTCGATCCCGTCACGCTCGGCCCGCCTCCCACGAGGCGGGCCGAGTCGTTTCAGAGACGGCTCTGGAGCACGACGCATTCGCCGGCGGGCCCAAAGCCGAGCCGGCGGAAGAGCTCGATCGGCCGGCGCGCGTCGACCCAGACGACGGCCCGGCGAATCCCGGTCGCTCGAGCACGGGCCAGAAGCGCGCCGAGCAGAGCCGTGGCGACGCCGCGCCGGCGCCACTCCGGGACGACGACGATCGTCCGCACTTCCGCGCAGGTCTCGTCGACGTACTTCTGGATCGTCGCGAAGCCGACGACCCCGGTGTCGGCCAGGGCCACGGGGATGACGTCGAGGGGCATGCCTGGGTTCCCGAGCTCGTATACCTGCCAGTTCAGGAAGCTCTCGGCGAGGAGAGCGCGATAGCCGAAGAGCTCGGGATAGGTCCGGACGGCGACCGCGTGCATGTCCTCGAGCAGAGAGGGCCGCTTCGCGAGCCACTGGAGCTCGACGCCTTCCGGATGGCCGGGAGCGGCAGCTCGCTCGTGAGGTCGAGCGTGCACTGGGTGAGGCGCGCATCCTCCGTAAAGCCGCGCCGCTCCGCGAACGCGCGTGAATAGGCGTCGTCCGCACGGACCTCGCAGGCCAACCCCTTCGCGAGGCGTTCGCGGGCAAGCGCGGACACCGCTTCGAAGAGCGCTCCGCCGATGCCCTGGCCGCGGTGACGGACGGGGACGGAGATCTCGAACCAGGGGCGGTCGGTCGACTGCGAGTCCGTCAACATCGCCGCGCCTACGGGCTCGCCTTCGATGGAGGCGAGGAAATCGACGTGGCCTGGCTCTTGCGCCCTGATCAGCGCCATCATCGACGCGTCCTGAGGGTCGTCCGGAAAGACCTCCTTCTGAATTGCCACCCAGCGCTCGAGCTGCTCCATGCCCGAGACCGGGGTGATCTCGATCGGCATGCGCGCATCCTCCCACGCCTGCGGGGGTGCGGGTAACCGCACCCCCGGACGCATGGTGGCCGCATTCCCGCCGCAGCCGTACCGCGCGAGTCTCCGAGGTGCAACAGCGACCTACTCACAAGGAGACCCCACATGTCACCCCTGAAGCGCTCGAACAACATCGCGGCCCGGATGGGTCGCTGGAGTGCAAGCCACTGGAAGACCGCAACCTTCGGTTGGCTCGCGTTCGTCATCGTGGCGGCTGCCCTCGGCGGCGTGCTTGGCACGAAGACCCTGATCCAGGAGAAGAGCGGCAACGGCGAGTCCGGCAAGGCCGCTTCGATCGCGTACGACCAGTTCCGGCACACCCCGGAGGAGAGCGTCCTGATCCAGAGCAAGACGCTTACCACCGGCGACGCCGCCTTCAAGGCCACCGTCGCCGACGCGGCAAAGCGGTTCGCCGCCAAGCCGTACGTCAAGTCGGTCGACTCGCCGTACGCGCCCGGCAACGAGGGCCAGATCTCCCGTGACCGCCATTCCGCGATCGTCACGTTCAAGCTGCGCACGAAGGACCTGACCAAGGCCGACACGCACGTGCCCGCACTGCTCGCAACCACGGCGGCGCTCCAGCGGGCGCACCCGGGCGTGACCGTCGACGAGGTGGGCGACGCGTCCATCGACAAGCAGATCAACGAGGTCTTCACGAAGGATCTCGAGAAGGCCGGCGAGCTCTCGCTTCCGGTCACGCTCCTCATCCTCCTGTTCGCCTTCGGCGCGCTCGTCGCGGCGGGCATCCCGCTGCTGCTCGGGCTCACCTCGGTGTTCGCGACCATGGGCCTGCTCGGCGTCGCGAGCCAGTGGTACCCCGTCGACAGCAACATCTTCGCCGTGATCCTGCTGATCGGCCTCGCCGTCGGCGTGGACTACTCGATGTTCTACGTGAAGCGCGAACGGGAGGAACGGCGCGCCGGCCGCTCGCCGCAGGCCGCACTCGAGGCAGCAGCTGCCACCTCCGGCCGGTCGGTGCTCATCTCAGGCCTGACCGTGATGGCGGCCATGTCCGGCATGTTCCTCACCGGCGACAAGACGTTCGGCGGCTTCGCGATGGGCACGATCATCGTCGTCGCGACCGCCGTTCTCGGCTCGCTGACCGTGCTCCCCGCGCTGCTCGGCCGCCTGGGCGACAAGGTCGAGAGGGGTCGCATCCCCTACCTCGGCCGGCTCCAGCAGCGCTCCGACGGCCGCGTCTGGGGCTGGATCCTCGATCGCGTCCTCCGCCGGCCCGTGCTCTCCGCGGTCGTCTCGACCGCCGTCCTGGTCGCGATCGCCGCGCCCGCTCTCGGCATGAAGCTCGTCGCCCCGGGTGCAGATGCGCTCCCGCAGAACCTGACCACCATCCAGACGTACAACAAGGTGCAGAAGGCGTTCCCGGGCGACCTGATTCCGGCCAACATCCTGATCAAGGCCGACAACGTCCGGGCGCCCCAGATCCAGAACTCGATCAGGGCGATGGTCGGCAAGGCGCTCGCCACCGGCCGGCTGCATGACCCGGTCAGCACCGACGTCAACCACGCCGGCACCGTTGAGGTCGTCAGCCTCTCGATGAACGGCAACGGCACCAATGCAACATCGATCCGCGCACTGAAGACGCTCCGCGAGGACATCGTCCCCGCGACGCTCGGCTCGCTCGAGTCGGTCGACTGGGTCGGCGTGGACGGCCAGACGGCCGAGTCGGTCGACTTCAACAACCAGATGAAGCACTCGGCGCCCTTCGTGTTCGGCTTCGTGCTCCTGCTGGCGTTCATCCTCCTGCTGCTGGCCTTCCGGTCGATCGTGATCGCGGCCAAGGCGATCGTCCTGAACCTGCTTTCCATCGCCGCGGCCTTCGGAGTCCTCACGATCGTGTTCCAGCACGGAGTGGGGAAAGGCGTCCTTGGCTTCACGTACACCGGCGGCGTGATCGCCTTCCTGCCCGTCTTCCTGTTCGTGATCCTCTTCGGGCTCTCGATGGACTACCACGTGTTCATCCTCAGCCGGGTCCGCGAGGCGTACGACCGCGGCATGAAGACCGAGGACGCGGTCAGCTACGGGATCAAGAAGACGGCAGGCGTCGTCACCAGCGCCGCGATCGTGATGGTCTTCGTCTTCTCGATCTTCGGGACGCTCGATGTCCTCATGCTCAAGCAGTTCGGCGTCGGGCTCGCCGCCGCCATCCTGATCGATGCGACCATCATTCGCGGGGTGCTGCTGCCGGCGACGATGAAGCTCCTCGGCGACTGGAACTGGTACCTGCCGCGCTGGCTCGAGTGGCTGCCCCGTGTCGGCCAGGAGGCCGAGACGGCTCCCGAGGCTCCGGCGGTGCCCGCCGGCGCGTAACTCCAACCGACACCAAGTTCGGCGAGGGCCCGCTCCGGCGGGCCCTCGTTGCATAAGGACTGAAAATCACAGATATACGGTCACCCTGATAGCATCGGAACCCGTGGCGGAGACGTCTCACTTCGACGTGCTCGTGATCGGGAGCGGCGCCTCGGGCCTCGCGGCTGCCGTCTCGGCCGAGCGCTCGGGCGCGCGGGTCGCGCTCGCGGCCAAGGGCTCGCTCCAGTCGTGCAACTCGGCGAAGGCGCAGGGCGGTATTCAGGCCGCGTTCGGCGACGACGACTCGCCAGAGCTCCACGCCGAGGACGTGTGGCGCTCGTCGCACGAGACAGCCTCCATGACGCTGGTCGAGGTGCTGACCTCCGAGGCGCCGTCGGCGATCCACTGGCTGGAGGAGCTCGGCGTCGAGTTCACGCGCGAGAATGGCGGCTACCGCCTGGCGCGCTGCGGCGGCTCGACCCGCAAACGGCTGCTCCAGGTCGGCGACCGCACCGGCCACGCGATCACGAAGGCGCTGCGCGACGCCGTCGAAGCATCCTCCACGGAGGTGTTCACGAAGGCGCCGCTGCTCGACCTCGAACGGTCGAACGGCGGTTGGCGCGCGCGCGTCGGCGACCACGACCTCGAGGCGGCGACGGTCGTGCTCGCCGCCGGTGGACGCTGCTACCGCGAGGCAGAGGAGCGGGGGGAGCTCTCGACCAACCATCCGGGCGCGACCGGCGAGGTGACCCAGATCGCGCTCGGGCTCGGCGCCGAGGCGCGCGACCTCGACGCGCTCCAGTACCACCCGAACGGCGGCGCCTGGCCTGCCGGCATGCAGGGCTACTCGATCCCCGAGACGACGCGCGCGTACGGGGCCGTCCTGCTGAACGGCGAGCGCGAGGAGTTCACCGACTCGCTGGCGCCGCGCGACGAGGTCTCGGCCGCCATCGTCCGCGAGGTCGAGGCCGGCCGCGGCGTCGACACGCCCGACGGTAGGCCCGCCGTCTACCTGGACACGACGCGCATTCCGGAGGCGGACGCCGACGTCTCGCTGCCCTACATGCTCCGGCGCTACCGTGCCGCCGGCATCGACCCGCTGAAGGAGCCGATCCTGACCTATCCAGTGCTGCACTACCAGAACGGCGGCCTCGTCATCGACGAGCACGCCCGCACCACGCTCGACGGGGTCTACGCCTGCGGCGAGATCGCGGGCGGCACGCACGGCCGCAACCGGATGATGGGCAACTCGCTGCTCGAGTGCACCGTTTTCGGGCGCCGCGCCGGCGCCCACGCGGCCGAGGCCGCGCGCGCATGAGCACGCTGACGACCACCGACGTTCTTAAGCAGGCCGTCGAGGACGCTGCCGCATACCTCTACGTCTGGTCGCTGAAGGACATCCCGCAAGACCTGCGCGACGCGCTCGCCGACGCGGCGACGCGCGAGACCTCGGTCCCCGGGCAGCGCGTGCTGCAGACGATCCTGAAGAACGTCCAGATCGCCGACTCGCAGTCGAACCTCGTCTGCCAGGACACGGGCATCGCCGTCTACACGTGCCGGGTCGGCGAGCACTTCCCGCTGCACCCGACCCGCATCTACGAGGCGCTGCGCGACGGCACGGCGCGCGCGACGCTCGAGCACCCGCTGCGCTCGAACGCCGTCCACACGATCACGCGCGAGAACACCGGGCCGAACATCGGCTACCGGCTGCCGATCGTGCACTGGGAGTTCATCCCGGACTGGGACGGCCTCGACGTCAAGTGCGTCCCGAAGGGCTCGGGCTCCGAGAACATGAGCTTCCTCAAGATGTGCGTTCCCGCCGATGGCGTGCGCGGGATCAAGCAGTTCGTGCTCGAGTCGATCGTCGGCGCCGGCGGCAAGCCGTGCCCGCCGGGGATCGTCGGCGTCGGCATCGGCGGCTCGGCCGACTACGCCATGTACCTCGCCAAGGAGGCAATCGCGCGGCCGGTGGGCACGCGCAACGGCGACCCGATCGTCGCGCAGCTGGAGGACGAGCTCTTCGAGCTGCTGAACGAGACGGGCATCGGCCCGATGGGCCTCGGCGGCGACGTGACCGTGCTGCAGTGCCACATCGAGCACGCCGACACGCACATGACCCTGAACCCGGTGGCGGTCAACTACCAGTGCTGGGCCGCGCGCCGCGCGACCGCCCACCTGGCCGCCGACGGCTCCGTCGAGTTCGACCGGGAGGCGTGACTTGACCCAGTTTCGGCACACAGCGGTTACACAAGCCGTGATACCGGGGTCTGACCCCGGAAGGGGGCTCCGCTAGCCATGGCCACCCATGAGGTGACCTTTCCGATCACGGACGAGGCGGAGTTCCTGAAGCTCCGCGCCGGCGACGAGGTCGTCGTCCAGGGCCACATCATCGGCATCCGCGACCGGACGCAGATCCGCATCTTCGACGAGGGCGTCGAGCCGCCGATGGACCTGCGCGGCGCGTTCCTGCTGCATACGGCGCCGGGCGTGCGCAAGCTCGCCGAGGGCAAATACGAGAAGGTCTGCATCGGCACCACCACGTCGGCGCGCATGGTGCGGTTCACCGAGCCGCTCGGCGCCCAGTACGGCGTCCGCGCCATCTGCGGCAAGGGCGGCTTCCCCGACGAGGCGATCGAGCCGATGCAGCGGCTCGGCATGGTCTACTTCGCCATCGTCGGCGGCGCCGCGGCGCTCGAGACGACCCAGATCGAGGAGATCGAAGAGGTCGCCTGGGAGGAGCTCATGCCCGAGTGCCTGTGGAAGTTCCGCGTCCAGGACTTCGGCCCGCTGACCGTCGGCATCGACGCGCACGGCAACTCGCTCTACCACGACGTCCAGGCCGAGGCGCGCAAACGACTGGAGGGAATCCTTGCTCGGATCTGACGGTTTTCTGGACCTGCCGCCGCGCGACCCGAAGCCGCGCGAGCGCGGCCTCACGCACGTCATCGACAAGGGCCTGAACCTCCGCGACATCGAGGGGATGTTCGACACGGCCGGCGACTACGTCGACATCGTCAAGCTCGGCTGGGGCACCTCCTACGTCACGCAGAACCTCGAGAAGAAGATCGCGCTCTACCGCTCGTTCGAGACGCCCGTCGTCTGCGGCGGCACGCTGTTCGAGGCCGTCTACGCGCGCGGGAAGCTCGACGAGTACAAGAAGTGGCTCTCCGACCACCGCTTCTCGCACGTCGAGATCTCCGACGGAGCGATCGACATCGAGCGCGAGCGCAAGCTCGAGCTCATCGCCGACCTCGCGCGCGACTTCACCGTCCTCTCCGAGGTCGGCTCGAAGGACTCCCGACGTCGTCTTCGCGCCGTACCAGTGGGTGCAGTGGATCAAGGAGGAGCTCGACGCGGGCGCCTGGAAGGTGATCACCGAGGGCCGCGAGGGCGGCACCGCCGGGATCTTCCGCGAGAGCGGCGATATGCGCACCGGCCTGCTCGAGGAGATCGCGCACGAGATCTCACTCGACGATCTGATCTTCGAGGCGCCGACGAAGAGCTCGCAGGCCTGGTTCGTGAAGCACTTCGGCCCGGACGTGAACCTCGGCAACATCCCGCCCGACGAGGTCATCCCGCTCGAGACGCTCCGCCTCGGGCTGCGCGCCGACACGATCAAGGAGGTGCTGCTGGATGGCGACCGCGCCGGCACTCCCTGACGTCGACTTCGAGGCGATGTCCGCAGAGGACCTGCTCCGCTGGTCCTACGAGGAGTTCGGCCAGCGGCTCTGCCTGACCTGTTCGTGGCAGAAGCAGTCGTCCGCGCTCGTGCACATGGTCTCCGAGCTCGGGCTGCCGATCGACGTGATCGAGCTGGACACGCAGCTCTTCTTCCGAGAGACGTACGAGACGCGCGACGCGCTCGTCGAGCGCTACGGCCTCAACCTGATCCGCCCGCCCGTGATCACCGTCGCCGAGCAGCACAAGCTGGAGGGCCCGAACCTCTGGGAGCGCGACCCGGACCGCTGCTGCCACATCCGCAAGGTCGAGCCGCTGATCGCCGCGCTCGAGCCGTACGGCGCCTGGATCTCCGGGATCCGCCGCGACCAGTCGCCGAGCCGGGCCACCACGCCGAAGCTGCAGTGGTCGGAGCGCTACGGCGTCTGGAAGGTCCACCCGCTCGCGGACTGGGATGAGAAGCGCGTGTGGGCATACATCACCGTCAACGAGATCCCGTACAACCCGCTGCACGAGACGGGGTACCGGTCGATCGGCTGCATTCCCTGCACCCGCCCGACCTCCCCCGACGAGGAGGAGCGGGCGGGCCGTTGGGCGGGGTCAGACAAATTGGAATGCGGAATACATGTTGAAGGCCCGCCGGCCGCTTCTCCGGCTTCGCGGAGAAGTGGCTAGAGAACGAGAGAAAGGAAGCGCGTGAACGATTCTTCTAACCAATCTGCGCAGCAGATTGGCCACATCTACGCCCACGAGCACCCGGAGTCCGATCGCCGCCGCGACGGCGGCTTCACGCTCTGGTTCACCGGCCTCTCCGGCGTCGGGCAAGACCACCATCGCCCACCTCGTCGGCCCCGAGCTCGACCGGCGCGGCTCCATCGTCGAGTACCTCGACGGCGACACCGTCCGCACGAACCTCTCGAAGGGCCTCGGCTTCTCGAAGGAGGACCGCGACACGAACATCGAGCGGATCGGCTGGGTCGCCGCGCGGCTGACGCGCCAGGGCGGCGCCGTCATCGCCGCCGCGATCTCCCCGTACGAGGAGACGCGCGCAGAAGGCGCGCGAGATGGTCGAGGAGTTCGGCCCGTTCGTCGAGGTGCACATCAAGGCGTCGGTCGACGAGTGCGCCCGCCGCGACGTGAAGGGCCTCTACGCGAAGGCGTTCGCCGGCGAGATCAAGGGCTTCACCGGCGTCGACGACCCGTACGAGGAGCCGCGCGACCCGGAGCTCGTGATCGACACCGAGGAGCACGAGCCGGAGGAGTCGGCGCGGCTGATCGTCGCCAAGCTCGAGCAGCTGGGCCTCGTCCCGGCAGAGGTGGCGGCATGACCGTCGCCGCCGCTACCGACAAGCTCGATCCGCCCGCACGGCGGCTTCCTCGTCGACCGCACGGGCGAGCGCCCGGGCGACCTCGACTCGCTCGAGACCGTCACGATCACCTCGCGCGAGGCCTCCGACCTGGACATGCTCGCGTCGGGCGCGCTCTCGCCGCTCGAGGGCTTCATGGGCGAGGACGACTACCGCAGCGTCGTCGACGACATGCGCCTGCACGACGGCCTGCCGTGGGCGCTGCCCGTGTGCCTCGCCGTCGACGCGGCGCCGAGCGGCGACCGCGTCGCGCTCGCCGACGAGAGCGGCACGCCGCTCGCCGTGCTCGAGGTCGACGCCGTCTACGCGTACGACAAGGAGCGCGAGGCCGAGCAGTGCTTCCGCACGACCGACGGCGAGCATCCGGGCGTCGCACGGCTCTACGAGCAGAAGCCGCTCTACCTGGCCGGCAAGGTCACCGTCTTCGAGCGGGCCAGGCGGCCCTTCCCGGAGCTGGCGCTCGACCCGGCCGACACGCGGCGCACGTTCGCCGAGCGCGGCTGGAAGCGCGTCGTCGGCTTCCAGACCCGCAACCCGATCCACCGCGCGCACGAGTACCTGACCAAGGGCGCGCTGGAGACGGTCGACGGCCTGCTGATCCACCCGCTCGTCGGCGACACGAAGTCGGACGACGTGCCGGCCGCCACGCGCGTCGAGTGCTACGACGTGCTCGTCGACAACTACTACCCGGCCGACCGCGTGGTGGTCGCCGCCTTCCCGGCCGCGATGCGCTACGCAGGCCCCCGCGAGGCGGTCTGGCACGCGATCTGCCGCAAGAACTACGGCTGCTCGCACTTCATCGTCGGCCGCGACCACGCCGGGCGTCGGCTCGTACTACGGCACCTACGACGCGCAGCTGATCTTCGACGAGTTCGAGCCGCACGAGCTCGGCATCGAGCCGATGTTCTTCGAGCACTCGTTCTGGTGCAAGGTCTGCGGCTCAGATGGCGACGCCGAAGACGTGCCCGCACGGCGGCGACGACCACGTCTTCCTGTCGGGGACGAAGGTGCGCGAGATGCTCGAGGCCGGCGAAGCTGCCGCCGAAGGAGTTCACGCGCACGGAAGTCGCCGAGATCCTGATCGAGGCCTACCGCTCCTAACCGTTTTCGGAACGAAAACGGCATGACCTGGCAGTTCACGATCACGGGCCTCTTCATCGGGGCCCTCGTCGGGTTGACCGGAATGGGGGGCGGCTCCCTGATGACGCCGCTCCTCATCCTGCTCTTCGGCTTCCAGCCCACGCTCGCGGTCGGCACGGACATCCTGCACGGCGCCGTCTTCAAGTCGTTCGGGGCCGCCCGCCATCGCCGGCTCGGCACCGTCCACGGGCATCTCGCGCTCTGGATGTTCCTCGGCTCGGCGCCGCTGTCGCTGGTCGGCGTCCAGCTGGGCGACTACCTCGAGAACGAGTACGGCGACGGGCTGAACAACGCGCTGGCACAGGTGATCGGCTTCGCCCTGGTGGTCGGCGCGGTCGGCCTCGTCGCCAAGACGTTCATCAACATCGGCGCGCGCTCCGACGACGCGCCGTTCCTGCTGTCACGCCGCGACAAGATCATCGCGGTCGCCCTTGGCGCCTCCGGCGGATTCGTGGTCGGGCTCACGTCGGTCGGCTCGGGCACGTTCTTCGGGCTGATCATGATTCTGGTCTTCCCGCTCACTGCGTCGAAGATCGTCGGCACGGACATCTGGCATGCGGCTGCGCTGCTCTGGGTGGCAGGCATCAGCCACCTGATCCACGGCAACGTCGACCTGCACGCCATGGCCTGGCTGCTCCTCGGCTCGATCCCCGGCGTGTTGCTCACGAGCCGCATGACCCTGCACATCCCGGAACGGACGCTGCGGCTCGCGCTCGCCACCACGCTGGCGGTGAGCGGCGTGAAGCTGCTCGACCTGCCGCAGACGAACGCGCTCATGATCGTCACGCTCGTGGCCGGGCTCGTCACGCTCGGCGTGGTCGAGCGAAACCGGCTGCGCGCGCGGGCTGTCGCTCCTGATTTGACGCCTGCCCCTCAGGACAGATAGATAGGGGATATCAATAGCGCGTATTAGTGCTGTCAATCACTTGGGGGTTCCTCTTGATGCGTCGTCTCACGCTCCTTGCCGTCCTCGCTGCCGCGGTCGCCGCCGCGGCCATCGCCGGCTCCACCGCGGGCGCCGCGCGCCAGGACGCGAAGGTCTCGATCGTCGCCTACTCGACGCCTCAGCCCGCGTTCGCGCAGCTGATCACGGCGTTCCAGGCCACCAAGGCCGGACAGGGCGTCTCGTTCAGCCAGTCGCTACGGCGCCTCCGGCGACCAGGCGCGCGCGATCGATCGCCGGCCTGCACGCCGACATCGTCGACCTCTCGCTCGAGCCCGACATGCAGCGCTCGTCGACGACAAGAACGTCGCGCCGAACTGGAACGAAGAACAAGTACAACGGGATCGTCACCCGCTCGGTCGTCGCGTTCGTCGTCCGGCACCGGCAACCCGAAGCACATCCGCACGTGGGACGACCTGGTCAAGCCGGGCGTCCAGGTCGTGACGCCGAACCCGTTCACCTCCGGCGGCGCGCGCTGGAACGTGATGGCGGCGCTACGGCGCGATGCTGCGCGAGGGCAAGACGACAGACGCAGGCGATCGGGTACCTGAAGGAGCTGTTCAAGAACCACATCGCCGCGCAGGACAACAGCGCCCGCGATGCGCCCAACACCTTCGCGTCCGGCCGTGGCGACGTCCTTCTCACGTACGAGAACGAGGCGATCTACGCGCAACCAGCAAGGCAGCTCGCGTCGACTACGTGATCCCGAAGGCCACGCTGCAGATCGAGAACCCGCTCGCCGTGACGACCAACGCATCGGCAACCGGCCGCGGCGAAGGCGTTCGTACAACTTCCTGCTACACGCCGCAGGCACAGAAGATCTGGGCGCAGAACGGCTACCGGCCGGTCGTCCACGAACGTGCTCAAGCGGTTCCAGCTTCCCGACCGGCCGCAGCTGTTCACGATCAAGTACCTCGGCGGCTGGCCGGCCGTGAACAAGAAGTTCTTCGACCCGCAGCGACGGGATCATGGCCAAGATCATCAGCCCAGCGGTAGCCCTTGGCCGTTCGCGCCGCATCGGTTCCGCGCGCCCGCGTGGGGAGGCCTCAGGGTCTCGCTCGCGCAGGGCGTCGCCATCGGCTACCTGAGCATCATCGTCCTGCTCCCGCTCGCCGCGCTGATCGTGGCAGGCGGGCCAGGGCGGGTGGTCGGGCTTCTGGGACGCCATCACCACGCCCGAGGCCGTCGTCGGCGCTCAAGCTGACGCTCGTCGTCTCGTTCGTCGTCGCACTGGTCAACGCCGTCATGGGGACGCTGATCGCGTGGGTGCTCGTGCGCGACACGTTCCCGGGCACGGCGGCTCGTCGACGCGATCATCGACCTGCCGTTCGCCCTGCCGACGATCGTCGCCGGCCTGACGCTGCTCGCGCTCTACGGGCCCGAACGGCCCGCGCCGGGATCGACATCGCCTACACGCGGACGGCCGTGCTGCTGGCGCTGCTCTTCGTGACGCTGCCGTTCGTCGTGCGCACGGTGCAGCCGGTGCTGATCGAGCTCGACCGGGAGATGGAGGAGGCCGCCGCCTCGCTCGGCGCCTCGCGCTCACGACGCTTCCGCCGCATCGTCTTCCCGAACCTGTGCCCGGCGATCCTGTCGGGCGTCGCGCTCGCCTTCGCGCGGGCGGTCGGCGAGTTCGGCGTCGGTCGTGCTGATCTCGGGCAACCTGCCGTTCAAGACCGAGGTCGCTCTCGGTCTACATCTTCGGGCAGATCGAGAGCGGCGACCCGTCCGCGGCCGCGGCGGTCTCCGGTGCTCTGCTTGCGATCTCGCTCGCCGTGCTGCTCGGGATCGGCGCGCTCCGGCGGCGCTTCGACGAGGCTGGCGAGCATGGTTAGCCGCTGGGCGATCCGCGTGGCCGGGCTCGGCTACCTGCTGGTGATCCTCGCCGCGCCCGTCGGGCTCATCTTCTACCGCGCGTTCGAGCACGGCTTCGGGCCGGCCTGGGACGCGGTCACCTCGCCCGGACGCGATCCACGCGCTGGGCTGACGCTCGAGATCGCGGTCATCGCCGTGCCGGCGAACACGATCTTCGGCGTCCTCTGCGCGCTCGCGATCGTGCGCCAGCCGCTTCCGCGGCAGCGGCCTCCTCAACGCCCTCGTCGACCTGCCGCTCGCGCTCTCGCCGGTCGTCGTCGGGCTCTCGCTCCTGCTCCTCTACGGCCAGCAGCGGGCTGGTTCGGGCCCTGGCTGTCCGACCACGGGGTCCAGATCATCTTCGCGCTGCCCGGGATGGTCCTGGCCACGATCTTCGTCTCGCTGCCGTTCGTCGTGCGCGAGGTCGTGCCGGTGCTGCGCGAGATCGGCACCGACCAGGAGCAGGCGGCCGAGACGCTCGGCGCGTCGCCCTGGCAGACGTTCCGGCGGATCACGCTGCCGGCGATCCGCTGGGCCGTCGTCTACGGCGTCGTGCTGACCACGGCCCGCGCGCTCGGCGAGTTCGGCGCCGTCAGCGTCGTCTCAGGCCACATCGTCGGCCAGACCGAGACGCTGACCCTGTACGTCGAGGACGCGTACCAGAACTTCGACTACACGGCGCCTACGCTGCCTCGGTCGTGCTCGCACTCGTCGCGATCTTTACGCTCACGCTCATGACCGCATTCCGGCCCAGGCAGGGCCGCTGATGGCGATCGCCGTCCGCCGCGTCACGAAGCGCTTCGGCGACTTCGCGGCGCTCGACGATGTCTCGCTGGCGATCCCCGGCGGGTCGCTGACCGCGCTGCTCGGGCCGTCCGGCAGCGGCAAGTCGACCCTGCTGCGCATCATCGCCGGCCTCGAGCAGCCCGACGAGGGCGACGTCAACATCGCTCGGCGAGGACGCCACCGGCGTGCCGGCACGCAAGCGCGGCGTCGGCTTCGTGTTCCAGCACTACGCCGCCTTCAAGCACATGACGGTCGCGAAGAACGTCGCGTTCGGCCTCGACATCCGCAAGCGGCCCGAAGGCGGAGATCGAAGCAAGCGGGTGGCCGAGCTGCTCGACCTCGTCCAGCTCGAGGGGCTCGCGAAGCGCTACCCGTCCCAGCTCTCCGGCGGCCAGCGCCAGCGCATGGCGCTCGCCCGCGCGCTCGCCGTCGAGCCGAAGGTGCTGCTGCTCGACGAGCCGTTCGGCGCGCTCGACGCGCGCGTGCGCAAGGAGCTGCGCGCGTGGCTGCGGCGCCTGCACGACGAGGTGCACGTGACGACCGTGTTCGTGACGCACGACCAGGAGGAGGCCATGGAGGTCGCCGACCGGATCGTGGTCATGAACGAGGGCCGCATCGAGCAGGTCGGCGAGCCGCGCGACCTCTACGAGCACCCGGCGAACGAGTTCGTGATGGGCTTCGTCGGCCCGGTGACCCGTCTGGGCGGCGAGTACGTGCGCCCGCACGACCTCGAGCTGACGCTGGAGCCGAACGGGACGACCGAGCGCGCAACCGTCGAGCGCGTCGTCCACCTGGGCTTCGAGGTGCGCGTCGAGCTGCGGCTCGGCGACGGCGAGGAGGTCTACGTGCAGGCGACGCGCGCTCAGGCCGAAGAGCTCGACCTGAGCGACGGCCAGACGGTCTACGTCCGTCCCAGCTCCACGGCCGTCGTCTAATCTCGCGGCGGGCGATGGGGCTCGCCCTTGACCGCCGCTCCGGCTGATGGCCCCTACGACGGATAGGAGGTCAGCCGGTGCCGGTGTTCGTTGCCGTGGGAGTCGGAGGTGCGCTCGGCGCGCTGGCGCGCTACGGGATCGACCGTGCGCTGGAGCAGCGTCTCATGGCGTTGTTCCCGTGGAGCACGTTCATCATCAACGTGACCGGGTGCTTCGCCGCGGGCTTCGTGATTGCGAGCCTGGTCGACCGCCACGAGGTGCCCGGGTGGGCGCGCGTCGGCCTCGTCGTCGGCTTCCTCGGGGCGTACACGACGTTCTCGACGTTCGGGCAGGAGACGTGGGAGCTGACCGACGACCGCCATCTGCTGGTCGCGTCCCTGTACGTCGCGGCGAGCGTCGCCGTCGGCGTCGTAGCCGTCGCGCTCGGCCACGTCGTCGGCCGCCAGGTATAGGCCAGCCCCCTCTCGTGCCAGGCACCGAAACGCCGACACGGGCCAGGCACGAACGATGTCACGCCGTCGTTGCAGTGCCTGCACCGCGGCGTCTCTTGACAGGGACATTCCCTGTTAAGAAGCGGCTTGTGCAGCGTTGAAGGCCGCTTCGGCGTCGCGGCCGTAGACCGCGACGACGACACGCTCGAGCGAGCGTGGCTCGTATGCGCCGATGACGCCCAGCATCGCATGGGCGCAATCCGCCACCGGGATGCCGCCCACGCCGGTCCCGAACGCCGGCAGCGCCACCGACCCGGCGCCCAGCTCGTCCGCGACCTCGAGGCAGCTCCGCGTCGTCTGCGCGATCAGTTCCGGCGAGGTCCGCAGGTCCTGGCCCATAACCGCGCCGTGGATCACGTGCTGCGCCGCCAGCCGGCCGCCCGACGTGGCCACCGCCGTCCCGACCGGGATCGGGCCCTTCGCGACCGCCTCGCGTTCGATCTCGTCGCCGCCGGCCCGCTTGATCGCGCCCGCGACCCCCGCGCCCATCCAGAGGTGGTCGTTCGCAGCGTTCGCGATCGCGTCCACCTCGAGCTGCGTGATGTCGCCGTCGACGATCTCGGCCTTCACGGCCGCTCCACCACCAGGTCGGCGAACGATCGCCGACGACTTTCCGAACTCCCACCAGCCGTCGAACCCACGGCTTGCACGTACGCCACGTTGCGCCCGTAGACGAGCGGGATCACGCCACCTGGTCGGCCACCGCCATCGCGGTCGGCCTCGTGGAACAGCTCCAGCCGGCGCGCGGCCGTTGCGCTCGCGCCGCGCGCGCTCGATCAGCTCGTCGAACGCGGCGTCGGCGAAGCCGCCCTCGTTCGTCCGGCTGTCCGAGTGGAACAGCAGCCGCAGGAAGTACTCGGGGTCGGGATAGCCCGGGAACCAGCCGGTCACGCGCAGATACGCGCTGATCTCGCGCGGCCGCCGAGCCTCCATCGCCTCCTCGCGCCGCCAGCCCCAGCGGCGGATGCCGACGCCCGACGCCGAAGACGTCCGCCACCCGGCCGGCGATCGACGCCGAGGAGCTCCTCCCAGCCACGATCCCGGCGAGCTCGAGCTCGCCGTCGAAGCCGGACAGCGCGAGCGCGGTCGCGGCGCGAGGTCGGGGTCGTAGCGCAGCGCGATGTCAGGCGTGTGGCCCTGGAGCGCCGGCGGGACGACGCCGCCGGTGGCGACGACGAGGTTCGCCGGCAGCCGCGGCCGCGAGCGCGTCGCGGTCGATCGCGTGCGCCAGCGCGCGCCGCAGGTGCGACGTTCCACGTCGCCGGGTCCGAGTGGTCGAACGCGAGGTACGCCGACCAGGCCGCCGGCGCCGAGGCTGGCGTCCGGGTGCACCGCGCCCGGCATGAGGTCGGCGAGCTTCGGCGTGTAGCGGACGGTGATCATGTCGGAGCCGCCCTGGTCGAATTCCGGCAGCGCGTCGCGCGATCGCCGTCCGCGAAGATCTCGACGTCGCCGACGTTGCCCGGTCGCGCGCTCGACTGCCGGCGCGCCGCTCCAGCACGAGCCGGTCCTCCGTCCGCTCGGCGACCTGCGGAACGCGCCGCTCACGACCTGCGGCCCGGCTCGGTCCAGCTCCCGTCGCCGATCGCGTGCCGCGGCTGCGGCCCGCCGTCGGGGCGGTTCATCGACGCTCATGAAGTACGGGGCGGGCGCCGACCAGCCGGAACTCGACCGTGCGGTCGTCCAGCGCCCGCACGCCGACCGCGGTCGGCGTCGCTCGTTCCGACCGAGGTAGTACTCCTGCCCGTTCTCGAGGACGAAGTAGATGGCGACCGACGAGCCGGGCGCTGGCGGGATCGAGCACGCGCTTGATCCCGAACTCGACGTCGTGGGCCGTCAGCGGCGTGCCGTCCGACCACGTCAGCCCCTCCCGGAGGTGGAAGACGTAGCGCAGCCCGTCGTCGGAGATCTCCCAGCGCTCGGCGAGCGACGGCACGATCGTCCGCTCCGGCCACGCTTCGACGAGCCGGTCGAAGAGCTGCATGCAGAGCTGGATGTTCGGCCAGGCGATCGCGCGACTTCGGGTCGGGCTCGTTCGGCAGGAAGCTGGTCGCCACCCGCAGCGTCGCGTCGGTCGCCGACGCCGGCGGCTCCGGCGGCGTCCACAACTCGAACGCACGCTGGTACGCGTCGTTCGCCTCGGCGAAGCGCAGCGACGTGTGCAGCGCGAGCGCGAGCTTGAACAGCACTACCGCCATCTCCTGCCGCTCGCCGCGCGCCTCGAGCAGCGGCAGCAGCGCGCGGTAGTGCCCGATCGCCTCGTCCAGCGCCCACTCCTGCCGCGCACGGTCGGCCGCGCGCAGGTCAGGTATCGCGATCGGCCTTGTCGTCGTCCTCGGCCGCGAGCCAGTGGTAGGCGAGCAGCCCGACGACCTCGTCCGCGTGCCGGCGTACTGCTCGCTCGAGCCACTCGGCGGCGCGCCGGTGGAGTCGGTGCCTCGCTCGCCGACGAGCGTGCGGTAGGCGCGCCTCCTGGATCAGCGCGTGCTTGAAGCGGTACTCGGGCTGCGGCCAGCGCCGCTCCGCGCGCACCAGGTCGAGCCGCTGCAGCTCGTGCAGCGCGTCGCGCACCGGCGCCGTTCGCCGACGCACGCCCTCGAGCAGCGCCAGCCCGAAACGGCGCCCGAGCACCGACGCCGCCGTCAGGACGTCGTGCGTCGGCGCATCGAGCCGGTCGATGCGCGCGAGGATCACCTGCTCGACCGTCTGCGGGATCTCGACGGCACCTCGTGGTCGAAGCGCCAGCCGCTCTCGTCGCGCGCGAGCGCGCCGGCATCGACCAGCGAGCGCACCAGCTCCTCGAGGAAGAACGGGTTGCCCTCGGCCTGCGTCGAGGATCGCGCGCGCGAGGTCGTCGGGCAGCGTCGCCGCCCGTCCAGCGCGTCGAGCAGCTCGCGCTCGCGCGTCGCCCGACAGCGGCTCGAGCGCCAGCTCGCGAGCGAGGTGCGGATACTCGCGCGCGGCGAGCTCCTTCAGTGCCCAGCACGCATGGTCACGCTCCGGCGCGCATGGAGAGCACGAGCAGAACGGCCGCGTCCTCCGTCAGCGGCAGCAGTCCGCTCGGCCAGCTGCACCGACGTCGGGTCGGCCCAGTGCAGGTCCTCGATCGCGCACACGACCGGCCCGTCCTCGGCGAGCCGGGCCAGCAGCGCGCCGAGCACCTCGAACGTCCGGTACTGGAGCGCCTCCGGCGAGAGCGCGTCGACGCGTGCCGCGGCGTCCGGCTCCAGCGTCAGGCCGAGCACCGAGCCGAGGTAGGGGTAGATCTCGCCGGCCCGCGCGCCGAACAGCTCCTCGACCGCGCCGGCGCAGCAGGACGCGGACGCGCAGCTCGGGCTCCTCCAGCCGACACGCCGAGCCAGCCGCGCAGCAGGTCGCGGAACGGCCAGTAGCGGGAGCGACTCGCCGTAAGAGATGCAGCGTCCCTCGAGCCACACCGGCTGGGCGCCCTCGACCTGCTCCTCGTCGAAGCGGCGGTGCAGCTCCGCGAGCAGGCGGCTCTTGCCGATGCCGGCCTCGCCGGTGAGCACGAGCACTCCGCCCGTGCCGCCGCGCAGGCGCTCGAGCCACTCGTCGGCACGCTCGAGCTCACGGTCGCGCCCCACGAGCGCCCCCGCGAGCCCGCGCCGGCGCGCGCCCCGTCCCCGCGCGCGGAGCACCGTCAGCGCGGCGACCGGCCTCGACTTGCCCTTCAGCTCCAGCATGACCGGCTCGCCGGTCTCGAACACGCCCTCGACCGCCTGCGCCGTCGCGTCGTCGACGAGGACGCGGCCCGGCTCGGCGGCCGACTGCAGCCGCGCGGCGACGTTCACCGTGTCGCCGAACGCCGCGTACTCGACGCGCGCCCGGAGCCGATTTCGCCCAGCACGACCGGCCCGGTGCCGACGCCGACGCGAACGCCGAAGCCCTCGACCCCCCATGCCTGCTCGACCTCGGTCGCGTACCGCCGCATCTCCTCCGCGATTCGCAGGCCCGCGCGCACGGCGCGCTCGGCGTCGTCCTCGAAGGAGACCGGTGCACCGAAGAACGCCAGGACGCCGTCGCCGGCGAGGTCCTTGACGTGCCCGCCGAGCTCCTCGATCTCGCGCACGATGCGGCCGATCGCGTCGCCGACGACAAGCTTGACCTCCTCGGGGTCGAGGTGCTCGCCGAGCGCCGTCGAGCCGACGATGTCGGCGAAGAGCGCGCTGACGACTTTCCGTTCCTCGCGGACGGCCTGCTCGGTCACGCGACCTATTGTGACGCGCGTCTAGGCGGCGGCGACCGGCTCGGCGAGCCGGAGCGGCGCCTTGAGCACCGCGGTCGTCGCATCCACGACGGCCGGGTCGAACTGAGCGGCGGCGCCCGCGCGTAGCTCGGCGAGTGCCTCCTCGTGCGTCAGGGCGGCGCGGTAGGGCCGGTCGGCACTCATGGCCGCGTACGCCTCGCAGACGGCCACGATGCGCGCCTCGAGCGGGATTCGCTCGCCGGCGAGGCCGTCCGGGTAGCCGGCGCCGTCCCAGCGCTCGTGCGTCGAGCGGACGAGCTTTGCGACCGTCGTCAGCGCGGGCGCCGCCGACAGAATCCACTCGCCGGTCAGCGTGTGGCGGCGGACGAAGACCCAGTCGTCGTCGTCGAGCGGCCCGGTCTTCAGCAGAATCGCGTCCGGGATTGCCATTTTACCGACGTCGTGGAGCTCGGCGACCTGGCGGAGCAGCTCGAGGCGCCGGCCGGTCAGCCCCATCTGCTGCCCGACCGCCACGGCGACATTGGCGAGCTGGGAGACCTCCTCGCTCCGTGACGGCTCGCGCTCCTCGAGCGCGCGCATCAGCAGTCGTGCGGTCTGGCGGCCGAGCGAGGATCCCTCGGCCTTCGATGCATACATGCGCCGGTCGGCCAGCTTGAGGATGTCCGTCGGTGTCGACGCCTCGTCGGATGCCACGACGACACCCCAGGCGGAGTCGACGTCGAAGCCCTCGCCGCGGTCGGAGAGGGCGACGCCCGCCAGCGCCCCGAGCCGGGGCGCTGTCACGGCGTCGGCCATGATGACCGCGCAGAACTCGTCCCCGCCCATGCGAAAGGCGCGTCCGCCGGCGGGCAGGGCGGCCTGCAGGCGGCGCCCGAGCCGCGCGAGCAGCGCGTCGCCGGCGAGGTGCCCGAAGCTGTCGTTGTACTCCTTGAACCCGTTCAGATCGAGCAGGACGAGCACCAGCTGGCGGCGCTCGTCGCACCGGTCGAGGCACTCGGCGAGATGCTCGAGCAGCGCGCGCCGGTTCCCCAGGCCCGTGATCTGGTCGGTGAGCGCGTCGGTGCGGCTCGTCTCGATCAGGCGCAGGTGGTCGCGGAACGTCAGTGCAAGTCGCACGAGGACGGCGAGCAGCGCGGCCGAGGCGAGCCCGAGCGTCACCGCGCTGACCTGGTGGAAGTGATCGTAGACGAGCACACCGACCGCCATGGCGGCGCAGGCGACTGAAACCCCAATCCCACTCCAGTCCTCCTCGCGCGCCGCGGCTGCCGGCCTCGCGGGCTGCCACGCGGCGTAGGCGAGCAGGAGGCAGCCGAGCGGCCAGCCGATGTTCATGAGCCCGAACTGGTCGTAGGTGCCCGCGTTGACCTGGTACAGGTAGATGCTGTCGGTGACGGCGAAGACGGCGCAGCCCGCCGCGGCGAGCGCCCAGCTGCCGTTGACCCGCCAGCCGGAGAGACCGATGGCGGCGACCACCAGCGCGAGCAGCACCGTGTCGCCGATCGGGTAAGCGAGGTTGACGGCCACCGCGACCGCATTGCCGTCTGTGGCCTGCAGGATCGCATCGAAGACGAGCGCGGCGGCGACCGCCGAGACGGTCAGCCCGGCCACGACGCCGTCCGTCCAGACGTTCACGGAGACGCGCGGCAGCCGCGCCCGGAACACGAGCGCCAGGCCGGCATACGCGAGCACGTAGAAGGCGAGCCAGAGCACGTCGGCGAACGACGGGAACGTGTTCTGGTCGGGCAGCAGGAACGCCCAGTAGGTGTTCCCGAGCGCCCAGACCGCGATCGCCGAGCCGATCAGGAGCCAGCCCCACCGCTCCTTGTCGCGGTGGCGCACCCGCGCGGCGCAAATCACGCCCGTCGCGATGATGGCCATGTTGTAGACCCAGTCGTCGATGACGCGGCTCGCCGTCCCGTGCGTCCCGGTTCGGAGAACGAGGTGCACGGTGTAGAGGGCGAGCAGCCCCGACAGCACCGAGAGCGATGCGCGCGGCAGCCTGACAGACATTCCAGATGGACAATCGGCCGTTCGCGCCCGACTGAGTGTCCCTCGGATGAGGGAGGAACGCCGCCCGCACAGCCGTAAACTCCCCTCGCCGTGACCCGGTGGGCCCCGATGCTGCTGGTCGCGTTCCTGCTCGCGGGAACTGCAGTGGCGTTCGCCGTCACCCAGGGGCTCAAGCAGGAGCGCAGCCCGGTCTACGGCGTCCGCTTCGACCGCGTCCTCGGGCCGCACAAACGCGCGCACCTGCGCTTCAAGCTGCGCAAGCGCCAGAAGATCACGGTGACCGTCGTGGACGGCAACGGGCACGCTGTCGTCACTCTGCTCGACAACAAGGTGCGGCACGGCGCCGTGAAGCTGCACTGGAACGGGCAAACGCACGTCGGGCTCGGCGTGGACTACGCCGCGCCAGGGCCGTACCGCCTGCGCGTCCACCTGGCCAAGAGCGACGCGACCCTCACGATCCCGACCGTGTTCCGCTACGACCCGGTCCCGCCGACCCTCGCCGACGTCTCGGTCTCGCCGCGCGTGCTCACCCGCGGCCGGCGCGTCGTCATCCGCTACACGACGAACGAGCCCGGCCAGGTCATCCTGCGCGTCGACGGGAACCGCGCGGTCGTCACGCGGCCGCGCGTCAGCGCGCGTCCGTTCACCTGGGACGGGACGGTGCACGGCCGGCCCGTGACCACGGGTGTGCACGTACTGCTCCTGCGCGCCGTCGACCTTGTCGGCAACCGCTCGCACTCGTCGCGCCCGCTGCGCGTGCGGGTGCAGGAGGCGGCGCCGTGAGCGGCGTCGAGCTCGCGCGCGTCGCCGGGCCGGTCGCCGCCGCCGGGCTGGCGCTGCTGCTCGTCTCCGGCCGGCGCGATCTGCGCCTGGCCGGCCTCGGCGTCTGGGCGCTCGGCGGGCTCGCATTCGTGCCGCTGCTGGCGCCGTCGGGGCACCGCGCGCTGCTCGGGGCGGCCGCCGTCTTCGGGCTCGCCGCCGTCTGCGGCGTAGCGTGGCTGCTCGCGCGCTGGCCGTGGCTCCTCGCGCTCGGCGCGCTCGCCGCCGTGCCGGCCCGCGTGCCGGTGCACGTCGGCTCGACCGCAGGCGAACCTGCTGATCCCGATGTACGGGATCGTCGCCGGCGCCGCCGTCCTGCTCGCCTGGCAGCTCTGGCACGGCGACGTCCGCCAGCGCGAGCTCGGCCCGCTCGCGATCCCGCTCGCGCTGATCGGCGTCTGGTTCGGCCTCTCCCTCGCCTGGACCGACGACGTGCGCGAGGGCTCGATCGAGATGGTCTTCTTCGTGCTGCCGTTCGGCCTGCTGGCGCTGGCGCTGGCGCGGCTGGAGTGGACGCGGTCGACGGTCCTGCGCGTCTACGCGCTGCTCGGCGGCCTCGCCGTCGTCTTCGCGGCGGTCGGGCTGTTCCAGTGGGCCACCCATGAGGTCTTCTGGAACAACAAGGTGCGGATCGGCAACGCGTTCCACAGCGAGCTCTTCTTCCGGGTCAACTCGCTGTTCTGGGACCCGTCGATCTACGGGCGCTTCCTCGTCGTGGCCATCCTCGCGACGCTCGTGCCCGTCCTGTACGGGCTGACCGGCCGGCTCCTCTGGGCGGCCATCGCGGGCATCGCCTTCGTGTGGCTCGGGTTGCTCGTGTCGTTCTCGCAGTCGAGCTTCGCCGCGCTCACCGCCGGGACACTGATCATCGCGGTGTTCGTCTGGCGGCGGCGGGCGCTCGCGGTCATCGCAGTCACGGCCGTCGTGGCGGTCCTGGTCGCACTCGCCATCCCGACTACGCGCCACTCGTTCAACAAGGGCTTCAACCACGCGACGAGTGGCCGCTGGGGGCAGGTCACCACGGGCCTCCACATTGCACGCGACCATCCGCTCGTGGGCGTTGGCCTGGGTGATTTCAAGCGCGCCTACGCCGAGCGGACGGGCGTGCGCGGGAAGGAGCCGAAGGCGGGCGCGTCGCACAACACAGCGGTGACCGTTGCCGCCGAGACCGGAATCGTAGGGATCGCACTGCTTGCCTGGCTGCTCGTCGCCGGGCTACTGGCCGCGTTCCGTCCCGCCGGGCCCCGCTTCGGCGGCCAGGTCGCGCTCGTCGCTGGTGCGACGCTCGCCGCGCTCGGCGTGCACAGCCTCTTCTACAACGCGTTCTTCGAGGACCCGACTACGTGGGGGCTGTTCGCGCTCGCTGCGGTTGTGTGGCGGCGCGGATGGGTCGAGGCGCGCGAGGCGGAGCCCTCGCCTCGGTGGGCCTTCGCATCGGTCCGAACTCCCGCGCTAACCGCTCCGCCGGAGGCGGAACGGTCGTGATCGCCGGTTGGGAGCGCGTGCTGGTGCTTGCGCCGCACACCGACGACGGCGAGTTCGGGTGCGGCGGCACGATGGCGCGTCTCGCCGACGCCGGCGCGGAGGTGCGCTACGTCGCCTTCTCCACCGCCACGAGATCGCTGCCGGACGGGTTCCCGCCGGACACGCTCGCGCGAGAGGTGCGCGAGGCGACGCAGGAGCTCGGGGTCCCCGAGGCGCAGCTGACCGTGCATGACTTCGAGGTGCGGACGTTCCCCGAGCGGCGGCAGGACATCCTCGAGCTGCTCGTCGCGCTGTGGGACGAGTGGCGGCCGGACGCCGTGCTGCAGCCGTCCGTGTACGACGTGCACCAGGACCACCAGGTCGTCGCCGCCGAGGGCCTGCGGGCGTTCAAGCGGACGACGATCCTCGGCTACGAGATCCCCTGGAACAACTTCCACTTCGAGTACCAGGCGTACATCGCGCTGGAGAAGGGGCACCTGGAGCGCAAGGTCGCCGCGCTCGCGAAGTACGAGTCGCAGCAGCACCGCCGCTACTCGGATCCCGAGTACATCTGGAACCTGGCGCGCACGCACGGCGTGAACGTGAACCGCGACTACGCGGAGTGCTTCCAGGTCTACCGGGTGGTCGCCTAGCCCACGGGAGTGATCGTGCCGAAGAGGCCTCGGACGTTTTCCTCGCTCGCGTCGTGCCAGACATGCGGACCGGCCGTGAAGTAGAGCGTTTCCTTCGGCCCGGCCGACCCTCCGTTGCCGAACTCGAGCCCCCAGAGGCCGCTGATCGAGATCATCTTGCGATCCGGCCTCCGCAACGCGCCAAGATACGCCCACCGGTTCGGTTCCACTTCGCGGTAGACGCCGATGCGGCCGTCGCCGAAGTTGCCGACGAGCAGATCGCCTCCGAATTTCCCGAAGGTAAGCGGCGCGATCGCGACGTCCACCGGCTCGTTCAGCGGACCCATCCGTCCGACTCGCGCGAGCAACTTCCCTCTCAGGTCGAAGACGTCGACATACCCGCCGGTCGGCGCGTCGTTCCCGTTTGGCGGGGCCGGGGAGGCGTAGGTGACGAAGACCCGGCCGCCGATCGCCTGGATCCCGAACTCGTTGTACCAGGAGGGGATCTTGCGGTCGACGAAGGCGCCTTTCCACATGATCGGCTGCCAGTTCGAGTCGAAGACATCGATGCGTCCGCCGTGGAAGTCGGCCGCGTAGAGGTAGGTCGAGCCATCTGGCGCCGTGGCCTCGGCGAGCCCGCGATAGACGGCCCCGCGGTGAGAGTTGTCGACCGCAACCTCGGTGACGCTCGAGCCAGCGGCCGGGACACTTCCGGCCCAGCCGCGGATCTTCCCGTCCTCGCACGCGAAGATGAAGCGCGCGGGCGCCGACGCCGGGCCGTCCCTCACGACGAACCCGGTCGTGCCGTTGGCGACCATTCCGGTCGGGCCTCCGGCCACGGTCACCACCGTTGATCTCTTCTGCCCCGTTCCGTCGTAGACGGTGCTCGTTCCGGTCGCCTCGTTGGAGATCCACCAGGGACCCGTCGCGCTCGCGGCGAGCCCCCAGGCGTTGACGAGGTTCGGGTCGGCCGTGGCGCCTGCGAGAGAGCCACTCGAGACGAGATTGCGAACCACGAACGCGTTCACGCCGGAAGCAGCCCGGTGAGCGAACGCGGCCGGAGCGGCCGCGATGACCACGGCCGCGAGGGCGATCGCCAGGATCGAGAGGCGGCGGGTCGTCGGCACGAGTACGGATCCTCGCACGGCGAGTCGTCGGTGAGAAGGGCCAGACCGTAAGGAATCGGCGCCGGCCTCGTCGTGTTCGCATAGCCCTTTCAGCAGCGCACGGACCCTCGCCAGCAAGGAAAAACCGGCAGCCATCGGCCGGGATGGACGGGTCTTGCTCCCTCGTTCGAGCGGTTCTGCTCCCTCGAACGAGTGAATCTCGTGGCGCAACCTCTCTCGACGTGCTCAATGAGGGAGGCCTCTCCGGGGGGAGAGGCTGACTGGGGTTTGGGGAGCCGTCCGTATTCGGACGGCGTCAGGGGTCTAACGGGAGGTTGTACGTATGAAGGTCGTTGCGCTTGTTCTCGGCGCGCTTGCCGCGATGGTGATCGCTGGTGTGGCGCTGGCCGGCAGCAGCGGGACGCAGGATCAGGGCCGGCGGCTTACGGGCCCGTTCTGCATCAACAAGAAGACGGGGCTGATTCTCTCCGTCGCTGCGAACCAGCCGTGCAAGGCGGGCTACATCCGCAAGCTCGGCGCCAAGGTCACTGGCCCGGTGGGCGACACGGGGCCGCAGGGCCCGACCGGTCCGAAGGGCGACACCGGCGCCAAGGGCGACAACGGTGCCAATGGTGCCAATGGTGCCAATGGCGCGAAGGGCGACAAGGGCGACACGGGTGCAACCGGCGTTGCCGGCCCTGCCGGCCAGACGCTCGTCGGCGAGGGGCAGCAGGGCCCTCAGGGGCCGAAGGGCGACACGGGCGACACCGGTCCGCAGGGTGAGACCGGCGCGCAGGGTGAGACCGGCGCGCAGGGTGAGACCGGCGCCACTGGCCCGCAGGGTGAGACCGGTGCGCAGGGCGAGCCGGGTGTCGACGGGAAGGACGGCAAGGACGCCGTCGGCATGATCACGGGCATCTCGACGGAAGAGGTCCCTTGTGACTGGGGCGGCTACTACATCACGTTCGACATCTTCGACGCGATTGCCGTCTGCAACGGCGCTCCGGGCGCTGCTGGTGCTCCGGGCGATACCGGCCCTCAGGGCCCGCAGGGTGACATCGGCCCGCAGGGCGAGGCCGGTCAGCCGGGCGAGAACGGTCAGCCGGGCGAGAACGGTCAGCCGGGCGAGAACGGTCTTCCGGGCGATGCCGGCGCCGCCGGCCAGCAGGGCGACATCGGGCCGCAGGGCCCGCAGGGCGACATCGGGCCGCAGGGCCCCCAGGGCGACGTCGGCCCGCAGGGGCTGCCGGGCGATCCCGGCGCGAAGGGCGATACCGGCCCCGCCGGCCCGCAGGGCCTGACCGGTGACACCGGTGCTACCGGCGCCGCCGGCCCGCAGGGCCTGAAGGGCGACACCGGTGCTACCGGCGCCGCCGGCCCGCAGGGCCCGAAGGGCGACACCGGCGCTACCGGCGCCGCTGGGCCGCAGGGCCCGAAGGGTGACACCGGGGCCACGGGCGCGCAGGGCGCGGCCGGCACCAACGGCGTGTCGGGCTACGTCCGGGTCTCCACGACCTCGACGGGCTCGGACAGCACCGACCCGAAGACGGTCACGACGACGTGCCCGACCGGGAAGAAGGTCGTCGGCGGTGGCTTCTCCACCACGAGCAGCCACGGCCTCGACGTGTACTACGCCTACCCGAACACCGACACGACGTTCACCGTCAAGGCTGGCGACGTGGAGGACAGCCACTGGACGCTCACGGTCTTTGCCGTCTGCGTCACGGCTCCGTAGGCCTCAGGCCAGAGGAGCGTTACGACGGAGGGCCGGGATCATCCCGGCCCTCTGTCGTTCAGCCACGCAATCATCGTGCGCACGTACTCCGGCGCGGGCGTCCCTTCCGGCAGCTCGAGCGCGTGGTCGGCGCCCTCGACGACGACGACGTCGGCGTCGCGTGCCGCGCCAGGCCTCGATGCTCGGCTGCGACGGGCGACCAGGAGTCCTCCGAGCCGTAGAAGAGGAGCGTCGGGCAGCTGACCTGGGCGAACACGGGCCGCGGGTCGAAGTCCATCTCCTCGATCCAGAGCCGTCGGCCCTCCTCGTCGAGGAGCGCCGGCGGCAGGAACGCGAGCTCGAGCCACGGCTCGTCGAGCATGGCCGCGCAGCGCCTGCTCGAGCCCGTCGTCGGCGGGCTCGCCGTGCACCCAGCGCTTCGAAGCGCCGGCGCAGCTCGAGCACCTGCGCTGACGACGTCCTCGCCGTAGCCGCGCCAGGCGGAGCTGCTCGCCGACCGCGTACATCATCTGCTCCGACGGCGTCACCCCGGTCGCGGCGAGCAGCACGAGGAACTTCACGCGATCCGACTGCACGGCGGCGATCGGCCCGATCCAGCCGCCCTGGCTGACGCCCCAGAAGCCGGCGCCGCTCCGCGCCGACCGCGTCGAGCACCGCGAGCGCGTCGCCCGCCTGCACGTCGAACCGGCCGCGCGACGAGTCGCCCGTCGACTCGCCCTCGCCGCGGCGGTCGAACGTGACGACGCCGATGCCCGGCCGGCGGCAGCGACCCGGTGCAGGTGCTCGTAGTACTCGCGATCCCCGCGGCCCGCGCCGTGCAGCGCGATCACGACCGTCTCGCCCGCGGGCGAGTAGCTGCCGGCGAGCGTCACGCCGTCGTGGTCGACGCGCACGACCTCAGGTGACGTCAGGAGAACGTCTCCAGCGGCCCCTCGTACCCGGCCGCGCCCTCCTTGCAGGCCTCCCGGGTCGTGACGAAGCGAAGCTCGTTGCAGCCGTCGTTTCCAAAGTCGCCGTTCGTGACCACGTTGAGCGTCTTGCCCAGCCAGCTGTAGCACGCGTGCTGCGCGCCGTGGAAGACGTTGGCGCACCGGCGGATCAGGTGCAGCTGCTCCGACCGCGGGCTCCCGTTCAGGTCGCCGACGCGGATGCCGCGCACGCAGTCGGCCGCGCCCGGCCGGCGCATCGCGACGCAGATGCCCATCTCGGTGAACGGGTCGTCGGCGGCGACGACGACCGACGCGATCGTGCACCCGGAGTGCTGGGAGCCGTGCAGCCCGCGGCACTGCCGGTAGACGTCGGCGGGCGTCCGGATCGCTCTCGCGGGCGGCCGCTCGAGCAGGGCGCGGTACCAGCAGCCCTTCACGAACCCACCCGCCTCCTTCGCGCACAGCAGGCGCGGCGAGGTGATCGGGTCGGTGGGCTTCTTCGCCTGGTCGAGGCCCGCGACCGCGATCCAGTAGTCGTGGAACGCCCCGGCGGCGCAGTCCGCTGCGCTGTCGGGCCCGAGCAGGCGGCAGGCGTGGAGGGCGTACGGCAGCTGCTCGCCGTAGAGCCGCATGTAGGCATGGCCCTCGCCGTGCGTGCAGCTGTAGCGCTGGTAGCGCGTCTCCGCGCCGGCGCACGCCTTGACCGCCTCCTGCGGGCTGAGATTGCCGAGCTGCGGCGCCAGCTCCATGAGCAGCCCGTGCCCGAAGCCCGCCGCGCAGTTGGCGCTGTTCGAGCGCGGCAGGTAGTCGAGCAGCCTCCCGATCGTCAGGTGCACCGACGCTGCGTACCGGCGGCCGACCGAGTGCATGAGCACGTGGCAGTGCGCCGGCAGGAAGCCTGTGAGGTGCGACACGTACGTGTCGATCTTCGGGATCTCGGTGGCCGAGTTGCGTCCCTTGACGAGCGAGAACAGCGCGTCGCTCAAGCAGGTCGCATAGCGCGCCGCGCTGCGGTCCTGAAACGCGTTGCAGTAGTCGAGCGCGCGGGCGTAGCGGATGTTCTTGCCATAGCCGAAGCCGATGTTCTCGTCGCCCCGGCCGCCCTTTGCGAAGGCGACCGAGGTCGCGAGCGCAAGCGCGACCAACGCCGCCGCCAGCACAGAAAGACCCCGCATTTCGCACAGAGTCTGCCTAGCCGGTTGTTAAGCGCGCGGTGAGCGAAGAGGCTGCGGCCGCAACCGCGAACGCGGCGGCGGCGACCAGCACGATCGCGCCGCCCGGTGCGAGGTCACCGTAGTACGAGAACGTCAGCCCGAGCGCGACCGAGCCGAGGCCGATCGCCATCGCCAGCAGCAGCGCCGAGCGCAGGCTCCAGGCGATGCGTGACGCCGCCGTGACGGGCAGCACCATCAGCGCTGCGATCAGCAGGATGCCGACGACCCGCATCGAGACCGCGATCGTCACGCCGGCGAGCGCCGCGAGCAGCGACGTTGAGCAGCCCGACCGGGACGCCGGAGACCCGCGCCGACTCCTCGTCGAGCGCGACGGCTGCGAAGGCCGCGATAGAGCAGCGCCGACCAGCGCGAGCCCGGCCACGCCGAGCACTGCGACGAGCGCGAGGTCACCGCTGCGTGACGGTCAGGATCGAGCCGAACAGGAAGGCGAAGAGATTGGCGTTCAGCGCGCCGGCGGACGAGATGAGCACCACGCCCGCGGCGATGCCCGTGTAGAAGACGAGCGCGAGCGCCTGGTCGGCGGCGGCGGGCCGCGCGTGCGCGCAGCCACTCGATCGTGACCGCTCCGACCACCGACGCGATGAGCGCGGTCAGCACCGGCGAGACGCCGATCAGATAGCCGAGCGCGACGCCCGCGAAGGCGACATGCCCGATGCCGTCGCCGATCAGGCTCAGGCGCCGCTGGACGAGGAAGAACCCGACCGCGGGCGCGAGGAGCCCGACGATCGGCGCCGGCGGCGAACGCGAGCCGCATGAACTCGCTGTCAAACATGGGCGTGCGAGGGGTCGTGCCAGGTCGGCGGCAGGCGCGCGCGGGCTGCCGTCGAAGACGATCGCCGCCGCGGACGAGCATGAGCCGGTCGACGAGCGGCTTCGACGGCGCCGAACTCGTGCGAGACGAGCAGGATCGTGACTTTGAGATCGCGATGCAGCTCCCCGAGCAGGTGCGCAAGCGACTCCTGGGCGTCGACGTCGACGCCTGCCGTCGGCTCGTCCAGAACGAGCAGCTCCGGCGCCGCAGCGAGCGCCTTCGCCACGAAGGCTCGCTGCTGCTGGCCGCCGGACAGCCGCGAGACCATGCGCCTGCACTGCTCGGAGAGGCCGACCCGCTCGATTGCCTCGTCGACGCGGGCGCGGTCCCCGGCGGTCGGCCGCGCCAGGATGCCCCGCCCGGCGACCAGCCCTGCCGAGACGAGCTCCTGCACGGTCACGGGCGCCTCGATCCCGAGCCGGGCGCGCTGCGCCAGGTAGCCGATCCGCGAGCGTCGCGTCGCGTGCGGCCGCGGGCTCGCCGAACAGGAGCGCGGCGCCGCGCGTCGGACGCTCGAGCCCGAGCGCCACGCGGAGGAGCGTCGTCTTACCGCCGCCGTTGGGGCCGGCGATGGCGACGAACTCGCCCGCCTCGACCCCGACGTCGACGTCGCGGAGCACGGGCGGCCCGCCGGGGTAGGCGAACGAGACGCCGCGGAGCTCGACGGCTAGCGGCACCCGAGCGCCTTTCGCAGCTCGCCGAGGTTGGCCCGCATCACGGTGAAGTAGTCGCCGTGCTTCGGCTGCCCCTCGAGCGGGTCGAGCACGGCCGTGTGAGTGCCGGTCTCGCGGGCGACGGTGTCGGCGATGCGGGTCGAGACGAGCGGCTCGGTGAAGACGGTCGTGGCGCCGCTCGCGCGGACGGCGCGGATCGTGTCGTTGAGCGCACCGGGCGTCGGCTCGGTGTCGGGTACCAACCCGGTCACGGCGATCTGGCGCAGCCCGTAGCGCCGCGCGAGGTAGCCGAACGCCTCGTGGCTCGTGACGAACGAGTGGCGGGCGCAGTGCGCGAGGCCGAGGCGGTACTCACGATCGAGCGCGTACACCCGGGCGTTGACGCGGGCCGCCGCTTCCGGCCTGTGCAGCGCTTGCCCGACCTCGGCGACGATGGTGGCGTACCGGGTCGGGTCGAGCCAGACGTGCGGGTCACGACCGCTAGGACCGCGCAGCACGCGGACGACGCGCCTGCTCGACCCGGCGGCGTCCTCGAGCTGCGGCTGGAAACCCTCGCCCATGAGCAGCACGAGATCGGCGTCCTGGAGGTCACGCACGTCGTGCGGCGTCGCCTCGAGATCGTGGGGCTCCGCGCCCGGCGGGGTCAGGTTCTCGACGTGGACGGAGCGGCCGCCCACCGCCTGCGCGGCAAAGGCGAGGGGATAGAACGACGCGACCACCCGCGTGCCCGAGTCCTTCGACGCGCCGCAGCCGGCGGCCACAGCCAGCAAGATGAGAACGATTCTCGTTCGCAAGAATGGCTATCGTACGGGTCGCCATGCCGACTGCGCAACGCGACCGCGCTCTGCTGACCGGCCTCGGGCTGCGCCCGACGCCCCAGCGGGTCGCGGTGCTCGACGTTCTGAGCGCCGAGCCCGACGGCGCGACCGCGCAGGAGATCCACGATCGCCTGCGCGCGCAGGGCGAGCGCGTCGGCCTCGCAACCGTCTACCGCACCCTCGCGGCGCTGACCGAGGGCGGCGCTGTCGACGCGCTCGCACACCGCCCGGGCGAGGCCTGCTACCGCCTGTGCGGCAGCGGACACCACCACCACTTGGTCTGCGAGCGCTGCAACCGCGTCGTCGAGCTCGACGAGTGCGACCTCGACCCGTGGCTGGCGCGGCTCGGCGACGCGCACGGGTTCCGGGTGACGACGCACAGCGTCGAGGTGTCGGGTGTCTGCCCGGAGTGCGCTAGGAGCGATTGAGCCCGGTAAACGGGTCGGCGGCCGCGTCGCGGATGCGAACCTCGAAGTGCACGTGCGGCCCGAAGGCATGCCCGGTCTGGCCGACCGCACCGATGACCTGACCCGTCGTCACGCGGCGGCCGACGGGGGCGATCGCCTTCGAGAGGTGCGCGTACATCGTCGTGACGCCGTTGCCGTGGGCGATCGTCTCGACGATGCCCCAGCCGCCGGCCATCGGGCCGGCCCAGGTGACACGTCCGGCCGCGGCCGCGTGTACCGGCGTACCGACCGCCGCGGGGTAGTCGACGCCGGTGTGGAACGTGCTGCCACGCGGCCCGAACCCGCTCCCGTGCGGCCCGTCGAGCGGCGGCTGGAGTGCGATCGGGCAGGTCGGCAGCGGCTGCTGCAGGGCCGCAATGACCGCAGGCCCGGCGACGTCGCTGACCGGCAGACCGGCCCAGACGTCGAACTTCTCGAGCGCCCGCGTCACGTGCGAGCCGAAGGAACCGTCGAACGTCGCGGAGGGGAAGCCGTGCCAGGCGAGCATGAACTGGATCGCCGCCGCATCCCAGCCACTTGCCCCGGCGGCGACTGCACGGCTTCCGACCGGATGCGCGCCGTACGCGCCGAGCGCGCGACGAACTCGGGAGCCGGTCAGCCCCGCGGCGCCGGTCGCTGAGAGTCCTGGAAGTGCCTGCACCGCGGCGAGCGTGGACGCGCCGGCGTTGCCGTCGATCGTCCCGAAGTAAAGGCCGCGCTTCTGCAGGCCGACCTGGAGGGCGGCGACGTCCGGATTGCCGGCGGCAGTGGCGGCCGGCGCCAGGACCAGCGCAACGAGCAGGGCGGCAAGAGCGGGGCGCACGACGCGGTGATCGGCCGCCTCGCCCGATCGAGCGACCCTCGTCCGAGGGAGGAGCTGTTAGAAGCGGAGCGTCCCCTGGAGCGTCGTCCCGCCGGCGGTCACCGTGACGACGGGCCTGCCGGTGAGCAGGTCGAGCGCCGTCGACGGCTTCAGCCGCAGCACGCCCGTCGGCTTCGCGCACGGCGCGCAGAGCGTCCGCGTGCCGATCCGCACCGCCGTCACACTCCCGGGAGCGCGCACGTGCCAACCGATCAGGAGCGGCCGCCTCTGCGCGAACGGAAGGCGCCGTCCCCCGTGCTTGGCGATCCAGAACCCGGGCGAGAACGCGGTGAAGGTTCCGGTCGCACCGCCCGGCCCGGTCAGCTCGGCCGTCAGGCGCGGACGGTCGTGGCCGCTGCGTAGGGTCGTGACCAGGCCAAGCGCCGGCCCCACGACGACGAGCGCCGCGGCGACCGCCAGGGCAGCGCGGCCCAGCGGCAGCCGTCGCCGGGCGCGCCGGACAACGTCGTCCCAGTCGCCGCCGTCCGGTTCGAACCGCCATTGCTCGAGCGTGCTCACATGACCACCTCCAGGGTTCGTCGAAGCGCTGCCTGCGCCGCATGGACGCTCGCTCGTGCGGTGCCGTCCGTGACGCCGAGGATCTCGCCGATCGCCCGGTAGTCGAGGTCGGCGTAGTAGCGCAGGAAGATCGCGATTCGCTGCCGTTCGGGCAGCGCGGCGACGGCGTCGCGGACCTCGTCGTGCTCAGGCGGCTCGGCGGCGTGTTGAACGACGACGGGTGCCGGCCGCCGCCGGGCGTGCGAGAGCGCCGCGTTCACGACTGCTCGCCAGAGCCACGCCTCGAGCGGGCCGTCACCGCGGAAGTGCGATCGCCGTCGCACCGCCGACGCGAACGCCTCCTGCACGAGATCGGCCGCCACGTCGCGATCGCGCACGATCGCCGCCGCGACGCCGCGGTACCGGTGCACCGAGCTTCGGTACGCGGCTTCGATCTCAGCGAGCGTCGCCATTACCGGTATTGACGCGCACGAACGCCGTTTCGTGTAGCGCGCGCCAAGTTTAGACATGGCTAAACTTGATATATGGCACGTCTAAGCGCAGCGTCCGAGGATTACGTCAAGGCCGTCTGGACGCTGTCGCGCAAGGGCGGCGTCACCACCTCTGCGCTCGCCGCCGAGCTTGGCGTCGCCCCGGCGTCGGCGACGGCGATGCTGAAAAAGCTCGCCAAGCTCAAGCTCGTCGACCACGAGCCGTACCGCGGCGTGTCGCTTACGCCCGCCGGCGAGCGCGTGGCGCTCGAGGTCGTCCGCCACCACCGGCTCGTCGAGCGGTTCCTGGTCGAGGCGCTCGGCGTCCCGTGGGACGAGGTGCACCAGGAGGCCGACCGCTGGGAGCACGTGCTCTCCGAGGAGCTCGAGCAGCGCATGGACGAGGCGCTCGGGTTCCCGACCACCGACCCGCACGGCGATCCGATCCCGGACGCCGAGCTCCGTATCCCGCCGACGGACTTCACGCCGCTCGCCGCCATCGAACCGGGTGGCGCCGCGACCGTCGGACGAGTTCCAGACGAGGACGCCGGCCTCCTGCGCTACCTGGCGGAGATCGGCATCGTCCCGGGCGAGCGCCTCGAGGTGTGCGCCGTCGAGCCGTTCGGCGGCCCGGTCACCGTCCGCTCCAGCCGCGGCGAGCGCTCGCTCTCGCGCGAGCTCGCGGGTCAGATCGAGGTCTCGCCGTGCTGAGGTGGCGGAAGGTCGTCGAGGTCGTGCCGCACACGAACGGTGTCGCCGACGTCCTGCCGGGCGAGGCGCGCGTGCTCGAGGCGGCCCAGCGCTCGCTCAGCGGTGAGCGGCGCGGTCTGCGGGCGCTCTGGCCGTTCCTCGGCCCGGCCTTCATCGCCGCCGTCGCGTACGTCGACCCCGGTAACTTCGCCACCAACTTCGCCGCCGGTTCCAAGTTCGGCTATCTGCTCCTCTGGGTGGTCGTCGTCTCGAACCTGATGGCGATGCTGATCCAGACGCTGAGCGCCAAGCTCGGCATCGCCACCGGCATGAACCTGCCCGAGGTCTGCCGCGACCGCTTCGGGCGCCGCACGACGTTCTTCCTCTGGGTCCAGGCCGAGCTGATCGCGATGGCCACCGACCTGGCCGAGTTCATCGGCGCCGCGCTCGGTTTCCACCTCCTGTTCGGGATGCCCCTCTTCCCGGCCGCGCTGATCACCGGCGTCGCCTCGTTCGGCATCCTCGCGCTCCAGGCGCGTGGCTTCCGCAACCTGGAGGCGGTGATCGCCGGGCTCGTGGGCGTGATCGTCGCCGGCTTCGCCTTCGAGGTCTTCGCCGCCAAGCCGAGCGCGAGCGGCGCCGCGTCGGGTCTGATCCCCGGCTTCGACGGCTCCGAGAGCGTGCTGCTCGCCGCCGGCATCCTCGGCGCCACCGTGATGCCGCACGTGATCTACCTGCACTCCGCGCTCACCCAGCGCCGCGTGGTCGGCGAGAACCCGCGCGAGAAGCAGCGCATCCTGCGCTTCGAGCGCATCGACGTGATCATCGCGATGGTCATCGCCGGGGCGATCAACCTGAGCATGCTGCTGATCGGCGCCGCCGTCTTCCACGCCTCCGGGCTGACAGATATCTCGTCGCTCGACGAGGTCTACAAGGGGCTCGGCGCAGCAGCTCGGGCAGCACACCGACGCCGCCTTCGGCATCGCGCTGCTCGCGTCGGGGCTCTCGTCGTCGTCCATCGGCACGATGGCCGGTCAGGTCGTCATGCAGGGCTTCATCCACCGCCGGATCCCGCTGTTCCTGCGCCGCACGATCACGATGGCGCCGGCGCTGATCGTCATCGCGGTCGGCGTGAACGCCACGTCGGCCCTGGTGCTCAGCCAGGTCGTGCTCTCGTTCGGGATCCCCTTCGCGCTGATCCCGCTCGTCCTCTTCACGCGTGACCGCTCGCTGATGGGCGAGCTGGTCAACCGACGGCTGACGACGGCGGTTGCCTGGGCCGTCGCGGCGGTGATCGTCGCGCTGAACATCGTCCTGCTCGCGCTGACGATCAGCGGCTGAACGCGAAGATCTGGGGCAGCCGGCGGAGCAGCTTCTGGTCGCCTTGTGCCTTCGGCGCCGGGGCCTCGCCGCGCAGATAGCCGAGCAGCGCCTCGTCGTCGACCGTCATGCGCAGATCGGCGTCGGGTGCTTGGCCGGGGCCGATGTCGATGCGGTCGCCCTCGATCTCGACGCGGAACGGCCCGTCGGCGAGGTTGAGCTCGAGCGTGGCGTCCACGTCGCCGGGTTGGAAGAACGCCTGCATGGCGACCGCCAGCCAGCCGGAGCGCAGTTCCTGGTCCGGGTCCCGCGGCCCCATCGTCTCGGCGCCCCAGCGGCCGAGGGCGAGCATCGCGGGCACGAGCCGCGCGCCGTAGTCGGTGAGCATGTAGACGGTCGTGTCGGCGGGCGGCATCAGCCGCAGCTTCCGCACGATCCCGTCGGCCTGGAGCTCGCGCAGGCGTGTCGCGAGGACGTTCGTCCCGATGCCCGGCAGCCCCTCGCGCAGGTCGGTGAACCGCTTGCCGCCGAGCGTGAGCTCGCGCACGACGAGGAGCGCCCAGCGCTCGCCGACCAGGTCGAGGGCGCGGGCGAGGCCGCAGTACTGGTTGTATGTCCGCTCCGGCATGGTTCTTATTTAGAACTTCACAGTTGCGAAGAAGAAGTTTAGTCATTATCGTCGACGACAATCGAGTAAGGGAGGCACGCATGAGCACGCCGACGAAGACGGCGACCGGCACATTTGTGTGGCACGACCACATGTCGAACGACGCCGCGACCGCCCAGGGCTTCTACGACAAGCTCCTCGGTTGGCAGACCGAGGTCTTCAAGCCGGGCGAGATGGACTACCCGATGATCTCGAAGGACGGCCAGACGCACGGCGGCTTCGGGCCCATTCCCGAGGGCGCGCCCAACCACTGGGTCGGCCATGTGCTCGTCGACAGCGCCGATGCGGCCGCCGAGCGCGCACGGAAGGCAGGCGGCAAGGTCGTCTTCGGGCCCGAGGACATCCCGGAGGTCGGCCGCTTCGCGATCATCATGGATCCGCAGGGCGCTGTCATCTCCGCGTTCTCTCCGGCGGGCGAGGCGTCGTCTCCACAGGGCGTCTTCGGTTGGGACGAGCTCCACACGAGCGACCTCGAGGGCGCGAAGAAGTTCTACGGCGACGTCTTCGGCTGGACGGCCAAGGAGTCGGACATGGGCGGCATGACGTACGTGCTGTTCAGCGACGGCGAGACCGACCGGGCCGGCGCGACGACGCTGATGCCGGGCGACCCCTCGCCGCCGCACTGGCTCGTCTACGCCCTCACGAACGACGTGGACGCGACCACTGCGAAGGTGAAGGACCTCGGCGGCACCGTCTACATGGAGCCGATGTCGATGGAGGGTGTCGGCCGCTTCTCGATCGCGGGCGATCCGACCGGCGCCGTGTTCGGGCTGTTCCAGATTCCCGCGTAAGTTCTCCGCGTGGGCCGTACGCTGTTGCGGTGAGCCCGCAGCGGCGTACGGCCCTCGTCTCGGTTGCGGCGGCCGCCTGTCTCGTCGCGATCAAGCTCGGGGCCGGGATCGCGAGCGGCAGCCTCGGGCTCGTGTCCGAGGCGGTCCACTCGGGCACCGATCTCGTCGCGGCCCTGCTCACGTTCTTCGCGATCGGCGTCGCCGTGCGGCCGGCCGACGTCGGGCACCAGTACGGGCACGGCAAGGCGGAGCACCTCGCCGCGCTTGCCGAGGCCGCGTTCCTGATGCTCGCGTCGCTCTTCATCGCCTACGCGCGATCGGCGCGCATCACCGGCTCGAAGAGCGCAGAGGTCGACCGCACTGGTGGGTGATCGCGCGTCGTCGTCGTCGTGATGGCGATCGACGTCAGCCGGATCGTCGTCTCGCTGACGTGCGGCGCGCCGGTATCACAGCGCGGCGCTGCACTCGAACGCGCTCCACTTCGGCAGCGACCTGCTCGGCACGCAGCGCCGTGCTGGTCGGCCTGCTGGTCGCCCGGGCCGGCTACCCGAAGGGCGACTCGGTCGCCGCCCTGCTCGTCGCCGTGCTCGTGCTCGTCGCCGCCGGACGGCTCGCGCGCCGCAACGTCGACGTGCTGATGGACCGCGCGCCCGCCGACGCCCGCGAGGCGCCGAGCTCGCGATCGCCGACATCCGGCCGCCGCGTCGAGCTCCGCCGCCTTCGCCTGCGCCAGGCCGCCGGCCGCAACTTCGTCGACGTCGTCATCGGCGTCCCGCCGGGCGCCGCCGTCGGGCAGGGGCACGCGGCCGCCGACGCGGTCGAGTCGGCGCTCGAGCGCGCGCTGCCCGGAGAGCGACGTCGTCGTGCACGTCGAGCCGGCCGCCGGCGGGACCGTCGCCGAGCGCGTCCAGGCGGCTGCGCTCGGCGTCCCGCGTGTGCGCGAGGTGCACAACATCTCGGTCGTCGACGTCGACGGCCGGCCGGACATCTCGCTGCACCTGAAGCTCCCGGGCGAGCATGTCGCTCGACGAGGCCCACGCGGTCGCCGACCGCGGTCGAGCAGCGCGATCCACGAGGCGGTGCCCGGACGTCGCGCGACGTGCAGACGCACATCGAGCCGCTCAAGGAGGAGGCCGTCGGCCGGCGTGCACAGGACGGAGCGGTCGACGCCGAGGTGAGGCGGATCATCAGCGAGGCGACCGGCTCAGCGCCGCGCGAGGTGCACTTCGTCGAGACCGACGGGAAGCTCGTCGCCTACGTGACCGTCGGCATGGACGCAGGCACGCCGCTGGCGGACGCGCACGGGCATGCGAGCGAGCTCGAGGAGCAGATCCGCCGCGAGCAGCCGCAGATCGCGGACGTCGTCATCCATACCGAGCCCTAGGGCGGTAGATCGCGCGGAGGCGCCGGCGCTCGGCGGGCAGGTAGAAGCCGGTGAGAGCGAGCAGGAACGGGTATGCGACGGTGATCGCGATTGCGAGCGCGAGCGGCGCGTCGACGAGCTTCGCACCGATCGAGAGCACGCCCGCGAGGCCCACGATCTTGATCACGCGCGCCCACTGGTAGTGGACCGGGTAGATGCGCTGTGCCCAGAACGTCATGCACAGGAAGAGGGCGACGTACGCGGCGAGCGTCGCGATCGCCGCGCCGACCATGCCGAGGGCCGGGATGAGGGCCAGGCAGAGCGCGAAGTTCACGATCGCCGCGATCCCCGTGATGATCCAGTTGAACTGGGTCTTCCGCGTCCTGCCGACGCCGATGGCCATGACGATGTACGCCGAGTAGAAGGTCGTCCCGAAGGCGAGCATGCCGACGACCTCCGACGCGTCCCAGAAGGCGGGGCTCCCGGACAGGATGCGCACGAGCCACGGCGCGAGCACGCCGAGCCCGAGTGCGAGCCACGACGAGATGTAGACCAGGTACGTGAGGACGAAGGCGTACGTGCGTTTCGCGTCCCCTTCGTCCTCGAGCGAGTAGGCGAACGCCGGCCAGGCCGTCCGGAACGCCGTCAGCAGCAGCACCATCGCGGATGCGATGCGTACGCCGAGCTCGTACTTGCCGACCTCGCTCAGGCCGCTCAGGTGCGAGAGGAAGAAGCGGTCGGCGAAGTTGATCCCGATCAGGGCGAGGGCGGCGGGGACGAGCGGCCAGCCGAAGTGCTGCATCTCGCCGCAGGAGCCTGCGGTCGAACTGGAGGCCGAGCTGTTCCCGGCGGTAGAGGAGCAGCCGAGGTAGACGATCAGCGTCCCGGTCCAGTTGCCGACGATTACGCCCAGCGCGCCCTCGTTCAGGACGACGACGAGGACGACGGTCGCGCCGACGGTGACGACGAGGTTCGCCAACGTGGCGATCACGTACGCGATCGAGCGCTCTTCGACCCGGAAGAGCGACGTGAGCTGCTCCCAGTTCATCTGGGCCCAGACGCCGACGAAGGCCGCGGCGACGAGCGTCGAGTCGTCCACGCCGACGAAGCGGCCGATCTGCGGGGCGAAGACCACGCCGGCGAGCAGGCCGAGCGTGGCCGCGGTCATCGTGTACCAGAAGCTCGTCCGCAGGACTAGCAGCCGGGCGGCGCGTTCCTTGGAGTCGAAGTAGAAGCGGAAGAAGGCGCTCTGGACACCGCCGCGCAGTACGGTCACGACGACGGCGGACAGCGCGATGAGCACGCCGACCTGGCCGAAGTCGCTCGGGTCGAGTACGACGTATAGAGGGGAAGCAGGAAGACCGCGAGGATGCGCGAGACGATCCCGCCGAGCCCGTAGATGGCCGAATGGCGGGCGAGCCGCCCGATCTGGGTGGAGAGGCCTTGGTCGTTCAGGTCGCTTCAGCGTACGTGCGGGCGCGGCGGATGGTCTACGCCGTTTCGCGCCGCCGCCGCTCGAGCTCTTCCTCGATGTGCTCGCGGCCCCGCTTGACCGTCCAGAGGTGGTTCTTGCGGAAGAGCGGCCGCAGGACGGGCGTCAGGTGCTTCACGATCGGCTTCTCGACGATCGGCCGCCAGTCGAACTGTGCGGTCGTGCCGCCGTCGGCCGGCTCGAAGGTCCGCTCGCCCCCGCCCTCGAAGTCGCCCGAGACCCCGAACGTGATGCGACGCGGCCGGTCCACGTCGAGAACGTTCAGCTGCCAGCGGAGCTTGTAGGGCAGGAAGCCGCGGGCCACGACCTGTGCCTTGTTGCCCGCTCGCGGCGGCCCTCCGTCGCCCGTCACCTGCAGGAAGACGTCGCCCCACCAGCGTGGGTAGGAGGTGGCGTCGCCGATGACGTCGTACATCTCCTCCGGCGTGGCGCCCGGCACGTGCCACGTCGTCAGAAACCGATACTCCGCACCCACGGGGCGATCCTCCTGCAGCGAGCCGCCCGATTCAACGTCGGCCAGCGGGCAGCCGCGCATACAGATCGACCAGGCGTTCGGCCATGCGGCGTAGGTCGTGCACGTGCTCCACGTAGGCGCGGCTCTCGGTGCCGATGCGCCGCCGCTCGGCCGTCGACTCGAGCAGCGGCCGCAGGTCCTCGCGCAGCGTCTCCTTCGTCGTCGGCACGAGCGGCACCCGGACGCCGAACGCCTCCTCGGTGCGCCGCACTGCCTCGTCGTGCAGGTAGGTCAGCACCGGCTTGCCAAGGGCCATCGTTTCGATCGCGAAGAGCCCGTACCAGCCGGCGTTCAGCTGGTCGACGACGATGTCGGCCTCCTCGTAGAGCAGCCGCGCCTCCTCGTGCGGCAGCCCCTCGACGATGCGCAGGTCGACGTCGAGCTCCGCGCAGGCGGCGACGATGTACTCGGTGCCCTTGCGCCCGCGGCTCGACGGCGCGTGCAGGACGATCGGCCGCGCGCGGTCAGTCGGCGGCACCGGCGCGTACTTCGAGAGGTCGATCCCGGGCGGAACCACCTCTGCCTCCGGCACCCAGCGGATCGCGTCGTACGAGCCCACGATCTCCGCGCCGGCGCGCTTTCCGTAGGCGAGCTGCTCGGGCGCCTTGCCGCGGATGTCCGAGCCGAGGTAGTGGAAGAGCGACTTCTTCCGGAACGCGCGCAGGAGCGGGAATTGCACCGACTTCGGCACGAGCGTGAGCCCGAAGTAGAAGTGGAAGATGTCGGTACGTGGCAGTAGCCGCGCAAGTGCCCGCCACTGCGTCAGCTGTCCGCGCAGGAACCCGTCCGGCCGGCGCAGGTCGACGTCGGCGTCGGGGTGGAGCTTGCCGCGGTTGAAGACGACGAGCTGCGCGTCGACGCCGAGGTCGCGCAGCGCCTGGACGTTCGCCCACGGGACCCCGGCGATGTTGACCGGGCAGTGGACTACCCGGAGCTGTTCGCTCCGGGTCGGGACGTCCCCTTCGGGGGCAGGACCGCCCCGAAGGGGACTGTCCCTATCGTCCCACTCGACCTGGTCGAAGTAGCGCAGCGCCCTGCGCGTCGGCCGGATCCGCGACGCGAGCTCGGCCAGCCCGTCGTCGTCGATCTCGCCGAGCGCGCGCTTGACGCCGAGGTACGGCAGGTTGAGGTCCTCCTGGTAGACGATCGTCGAGATCCGCGGGTTGATCTCGATCACCTTGTCCCCGACCAGCTGGATGTTGAAGAAGTGGTCGAGCCCGAGCTCGGCGACGATCTTCCCGGCGATCTCCATCAGCCATGGGTCGTCGAGCGTCTGGAAGAACATGGCGAGGCCGGCGCGCATCGCCTCGCGCGTCTTGGGATGGCCGAGGACGATGCGGCCGCTCGCTCGCGATGCCGTCGATCGTCCGCTCGCCGCCACGTGGCCAGCTCCATGACGAGCAGCTCGGTCTGGTCGTCCTCGCCGAGCAGCTCGACGAGCTCCTCCAGCCGGATCGCCTCGGCGACGCCCGGCCGGTTCGTCAGCAGCTGCTCGCGCCGGTCGGCCGACGCCGAGAGGACGCGGAACCCGCGCGAGCCCGACGAGAAGACCGGCTTCATGCAGACGTCGACGTCCGGGTAGCCGAGCTCGCGCGCCGCCGCGGCGACGGCCTCGCCGCCCTGCACGCGCCGCCATGCCGGCCCGCGGCACGCCGATCCGGTCGAGCAGCGCGTACGTCTCGGCCTTGTCGTTCGAGCGGCGGATCGCCTCCGGCGACGAGACGAGCACGGCGACGTCCTCGAACCGCTCGCGTGCGCCCGGCGAGGCCCTCGCAGGTCGAACGACGACTGCGGCAGCACCGCGTCGACGCTCTCCTCGCGGCAGACCTCGAGCATCGCGTCCGCGAAGTCCGGCGTCCGAGCCGGCCGGCACGACGTGGAAGGCGTCGCACAGGTGCCGCCCGATCGAGCGCTCGGACATGTCCGTGCCGACGAGGCGCACCGGCCGCTCGCCGTTCTCGCGCAGCGCGCGCAGGAGCGCAGCCGTGCCCGGCGCGCCCGACGCGCTGACGAGGATGGTCAGGAGCCTCACGAGAGGTCGATTCTGTCGTTCGCGAGCTGCTCCAGGCGCCGCTCGCGCTCGGCCGTCGAGCATGGCGAGCATCGTCTCGCGCATCGAGCCGCCCGGGTAGACCCAGATCTCCGGGTGCGTCAGGAGCTGCAGCCACTCGAAGTCGCCGCGCGCGAGCTCCTCGTGCGGGCAGCCGCTGCGCCAGTGCTGGTTCGAGTCGGAGCGGTAGTGCCCCTGCGCGAACCACGGCGGCTGCATGACGTTGACGCGCCGCCCTCGACCGGCTCCGACATGTACGCCGGGTCGGGGTTGTGCCAGGCGATGACCGGGTCGAAGCGGTCGTCGAGCTCGGCGTGCGGCCAGACGGCGTGGAGGCCGACCCGGTGGCCGAGCTCGCGCGGAGCTGCTCGATCGCCCAGCGCCCCTCCGCCGAGTCGAGGTTGTAGAAGACGCTCTCGCGCATGAGGAAGTAGGTGGCCACCGCGCCCTCCTCCTGCTCGACGCCGGCGAGCTCGACCGCCGCGGGCGAGCGCGAGGTCGACGTCGTGGCGCAGGAACAGGTCGCCCGGCCTGCGGCTCGCGGTCGAAGAACGCGAACCGGTAGCCGCCCGCGCGCGCCGCCTGCAGCAGCTCGCGGTAGTGCGCGAGGTCGAACGCGCAGGTCACGACGACCTCCACGTCCAGCAGCGACGCGGCAGCCTCGGCGCGCTCGACCGCCTCGAGGTTCGTCTCGCCGAGCGCGACGATGAACCCGCGCCGGTCGCCGTCCACCTGCACAGGCCGGATCGTCTCGCCTTGCTGGAAGTAGAGCTCGGCCTCGGCCACGCCCGGGAAGGCGAGCACGCGGTCGAGCCCGCTCACCCGCTCGAGCCGCCCGGTCGGCAGCGGCCCCGGCTCGGCGGTCAGGAACGAGATCGCGTGCGGCTGCTCCTCGCGGTGCGCGATCAGCGCGTCCGGCACGGGCTCGCCGAGCGCCTGCAGGACCGCCACCTGGACGAGGTCGACGCCGACGCCGTACCGGGCGACCAGCGCCATCTGCCCGCCGGGGATGCGCGCGGCCACCTCGATCAGCCGCGCGACGCCGTCGTCGCCCCAGAGCACCTGCGGGTAGGCGATGCCGTCGCGCATCCCCACCGCCCGGATCGTGCGCACGGCGGTCTCGCCCACCGCCTCGAGCGCGTCGCCGAAGAGCGTCGACGGGTAGACGTGCGCGATCGCGACGCCGAAGCCGACGCCCGCGGGCCGCACGCGGTCGGAGAGCGTCACGACGGTCGCCTCGCCGCCGCGGACGACGACGAGCGCGTTCACCTCGCGCCCCGGGTGGTAGCTCTCGAGGATCGCCTCCTCGTCCAGCGAGTACGCGAGCGATGAGTGCAGGTGCAGCTCCAGGTCGTCCTGGCTCTCCAGCAGGAACAGGCCGCGCTGGCCGGCCGAGTCGGCCGCCTTCAGCACCGCCGGGAAGCCGATCCGCTCCGCGCGCCACGCGCGCCTCGCGCAGCGTCCGCACCGCCGCGAACGCGGGCTGCGGCACGCCGTGCTCGGCGAGCGCGTGGCGCATGGCGATCTTGTTGGTCATCAGGTGAGCGACGTCTCGCGCCGATTCCCGGCAGGCCGAGCTCCTCCGCGGCAGCAGCGACGATCGGCACCGCGCGGTCGGCGGCGACGGTCATGACGCCCTCGACCCCGTGCCGGCGGCCGACCTCGACGACCGCGTCGACGTCGGCGAAATCGACGACTTCGCCCACATCGGCAACGGCCAGCCCGGGGGCCTCGGCGTTCCGGTCGACGGCGACGACGCGCGCGCCGAGCTCGCGCACACGCTCGATCGCGCGCCGCTGGTGCCGGCCCGCGCCGACGAACAGCACCGTCCTTCCGTTCACGGCGGCGATGCTATGCGGGTGAGGATCCTGGTGACGGGCATGTCCGGGACGGGCAAGTCGTCGGCGCTCGCCGAGCTCGCCCGGCGGGCTTCCGCACGGTCGACACCGACGAGCCCGGCTGGAAGGACGGCGAGCTCTGGCTCGAGGACCGCATGGCTGAGCTGCTCGCCGAGGACCCGGTGCCAGGCACTGTGACGGACTCGTTACAGAGCCTGGCACCATCGCAGCGCCGTTCACGTGCCTGGCACCGGAATGAGGGCACGCTCTTCGTCTCGGGCTGCGTCCCCAACCAGGGCCGCTTCTACGACCGCTTCGACGCCGTCGTGCTGCTGAGCGCGCCGGCAGACGTGATGCTCGCCCGCATCGAGGCGCGCACGAACAATCCGTTCGGCAAGTCGCCCGAGGAGCGGAAACGCATCCTCGCCGACCTGTCCGAGATCGAGCCGCTCCTGCGCGCCGGCTGCACGCACGAGCTCGACGCATCGCGCCCGCTCGCCGACGTCGTGGCCGACCTCGTTGCCATCGCCGGCGCCTAAAACGGCCCGACACTTCCTGGGACTGTCCCCTGGGCGTGTCTGGTAGGGACATGGCTTTCGTGCCAAGGATGTGCCGATTTCTCCACAGGCGGGAAAGAGAGAGGAGCCGTGAAGGAGCCTCTGAAGGTGCCGCCGCACCAGAGAACGAGGTGGGATGACGCGCTCGAGACAGCCGAGGAAGTCGGCGAGCTGGTCGCGCTCGTCCGCTTCGTCATCCGCCTGATCGGCGCCGTGGTCTTCCTCTGTTTCGCCTACGGCATCGGCGTGGCGTACCTGGTCATGGGACACACACCAGGCCGCCTGATCGGAATCGGCATCATCGCGCTCGCGGTCTGGGCGACCCGGGAGAGCATTCGCGTCCTGCGCGAGCAGGCCTCCGAATTGCTGGAGGGCACCACGCGGGATCGCCCGGGCGCGATCTGACGCCCGTCTAAGATCGCCGCGTGGCCCTCGCCGGAAAGCGCGTGCTGATCACCGGCGGCGCCGGCTTCATCGGCTCGACCCTCGCGCGCCGCCTCGTCGACGCGAACACGGTGATCGCGGCCGACAACCTGCACCGCGAGCCCGCCTCCGGCCTTATCGAGCACCCGAATTTCGAGTTCCATCAGGTCGACGTCATGGACGCCGACGCGATCCGCGAGCTGGCGCAGGGCGCGACGCACATCGTCCACTGCGCGGCGATCGCCGGCGTCGACACGGTGCGCGAGAGCCCCGTCCGGACGATGCGCGTGAACATGATCGGCACGTACAACGTGCTCGAGGCGGCGCTCGCGACCAAGGACACGCTCGAGCGGCTGGTCGAGTTCTCGACCAGCGAGGTCTTCGGCACGCACGCAGTCAACGCGAGCGAAGGCAACGTGACGCCGATCGGCTCTGTCGGCGAGGCGCGCTGGACGTACGCCGTCTCGAAGCTCGCCGGCGAGCACATGGCCCACGCGTACTACCGCGAGCTCGAGCTCCCCTGTGTGACCGTGCGCCCGTTCAACGTCTACGGGCCGGGCCAGGTCGGCGGCGGGGCGATCAGGGCGTTCACAGAGGCGGCACTCGCCGGCGAGGACCTGACCATTCACGGCGACGGCTCCCAGATCCGCGCGTGGTGCTACGTCGACGACATGGTGCGCGGCGTGCTCGTCTGCCTCGAGCACCCGGCCGCCGTCGGGGAAAGCTTCAACATCGGCAACGCGCGCTCGACGGTGACGATCTACGACCTCGCCCGCCGCATCAAGGCCATCAGCGGCTGCCCGGGCGAGATCGTCTTCACGCCGCTCACCTACGTCGACGTGGAGATCCGCATCCCGAACGTCGAGAAGGCCCGCGAGCTGCTCGGCTTCGATGCAGAGGTCGAGCTCGACGAGGGCCTCGAGCGGACGGTCGCCTGGTACCGCGAGAAATTGCTCTTGACAGCGTAGTAACTAGTCACTAACTTACCGGCATGGCAGTCAAGACGCGCATGAGCGCCGGCCAGCGGCGCGAGGAGATCCTCGACGCCGCGCGGCACGAGTTCGCCGAACGCGGCCTGCACGGCACTTCCACCGAGGACATCGCGAAGCGGGCCGGCATCTCGCAGCCCTACATCTTCCGGCTCTTCGGCACGAAGAAGGAGCTCTTCCGCCTCGCCGCCGCGGGCTGCTTCGAGGAGACGCTCGACGCGATGCGCGAGGCCGCCATCGGCAAGCAGGGCAAGGAGGCGCTCGACGCGATGGGCCAGGCATACATGCGGCTCCTGAACGAGGACCCGCGCCGGCTGAAGCTCCAGATGGAGCTGTACGCCGCCGCCTCCGATCCCGATGTCCGCGAGGCCGCGCGCGCCGGCTACGGCGAGCTCGTCTCCTTCGTCGAACGCGCGTCGGGGGAGCCGCCCGAGGAGATCACCAGGTTCTTCGCGTACGGGATGCTCCTCAACGTGATGGCCTCGATGGGCCTCGACAGGACCTCGCAGGGTTGGGCCGGCCGCCTGCTCGCCGGCTGCCCGGGGGGCGAGGAGTGAGCATCTCTTTTTTCTGTGGAAAGTTAGTGACTACTTCGTAATGAAGGGAGCCCAATCGTGAGTGCAAGGACCAAGACCATCTGGACGTTCGTCATCACCTCGACGGCGCTCTTCATGGTCACGCTCGACAACCTCGTCGTGACCACGGCGATCCCCGTCATCCGCAAAGACCTCCACGCATCGCTCGCGAGCCTCGAGTGGACCGTGAACGCGTACACGCTGACGTTCGCGGTGCTGCTGCTCACGGGCGCGGCGCTCGGCGACCGCTTCGGCCGGCGCCGGGTATTCGTCCTCGGCATCGGGATCTTCACGCTGGGCTCGATCGCCGCCGCGCTGGCGCCGTCGGTCGAGTTCCTCAACGTCGCACGCGCCGTGCAGGGCACGGGCGGCGCGATCGTCATGCCGCTGACGCTGACCATCCTCTCGGCCGCCGTGCCGCCCGCGAAGCGCGGCCTCGCGCTCGGCGCGTGGGGCGGCATCTCCGGCCTCGCCGTCGCGTTCGGCCCGCTCGTCGGCGGCGCGATCGTCGAGGGCATCTCGTGGCACTGGATCTTCTGGCTGAACGTGCCGATCGGGCTCGTCCTGATCCCGCTGGCCTGGTCGCGCCTGTCGGAGAGCTACGGCCCCGGCGGCCGGCTCGACCTGCCCGGCCTCGGGCTCGTCAGCGCGGGCCTGTTCGCGATCGTATGGGGCCTCGTCAGCGCCAACGAGCACGGCTGGTCCTCACCGGAGATCGTCGGCGCGTTCGCGGCCGGCGCCGTCCTGCTCGCCGCGTTCGTGATGTGGGAGCTGCGCACCGAGTCGCCGATGCTGCCGATGCGCTTCTTCCGCAACGCCGCGTTCTCGCTGGCGAACCTCTCGTCGTTCTTCATGTTCTTCGGGATGTTCGGCTCGATCTTCCTGCTGAGCCAGTTCTTCCAGATCGTGCAGGGCTATTCGCCGTTCGGCTCGGGGCTGCGGATCCTGCCGTGGACGCTCGCGCCGATGTTCATCGCGCCGATCGCCGGCGCGCTGTCCGACAAGATCTCCAAGAAGGCGATCATCGGCACCGGGCTCGCCCTGCAGGCGGGGGCGCTCTTCTGGATGGGCCTGGTGACGACGCCGACGATCGCGTACCGCGACCTGGTCGCGCCGTTCATCATCGCCGGCGTCGGCATGGCGCTGTTCTTCGCGCCCATGGCGAACATCGTCCTGTCCGCTGTCCGCCGGCAGGAGGAGGGCCAAGCGTCGGGCGCCAACAATGCGATCCGCGAGCTCGGCGGCGTCTTCGGCGTCGCCGTCCTGGCTGCCGTCTTCGCCCACGTGGGCGGGTACGGGACGCCGCAGTCCTTCGTGGACGGCATGAACGCCGCGATCCTCATCGGCGCGGGCGTGGTCGGCCTCGGCGCGGTGGCCGCGTTCCTGATCCCCGGCCGCCGCAAGCAGGAGGCCGAGGAGCTCGTGCCGGAGTTCGACGCGGCCTAGAGAGCGTTACCGGGTGGCGGGCACTTCGCCCGCCGCCCGGATCAACTCGTAGCCCTCGCGGAGGAACGGCGTCCGGTCGGAGAGCGTCTCGACGTCGTCCGGCGAGATCGCCCCGTCCTCGGTCACGAACTGCTCGACAAGGTCGGGCGAGGTGAGATCCGTGCGATCGGGGTTGGGCGGCGCCTGGGGTGTGGGGAAGGGCGCCACCTTGATCGACTCCGCGGCGACGACCACTGGCACGCGCGACTGGGCGGCGGCCTCGGCGATCGCGCGAGTGCCGCGCCGGTTCAGCAGCGTGCCGTCGCGGTAGATCGTGTCGGCGCCGAGCAGCACGAGCTGGCTGCCGCGCGCCTTCAGCGGGCCGGCGCCGTCCTCGACGAGCTCGACCTTGATGCCGGCGCCGCGCAGCTCGTCGGCGAAGTCGCGGCCCTCGCCGTCCGGGTCGCAGGCCGTGCAGAGCAGCCGCTCGGGCGGCGTGTGCAGGACTGCCTCGCGCACGACCGCGGAGGCGGAGTGCGTCAGAACGACGCTCCCCTCGAGCCGCGGCGCGAGCTGGACGGCAATCGAGCGCGCCGCCCGGTCACGCTGGTCGAGCAGCGCGCGGGCCTCGTCGAGCACGAGCCGGCGCATCTCCGTGGCCGAGAGCGCCCAGCTGCAGCTGGCGGCGGCAACCAACCGTCCGCACGCAGCCGTGACCGATCCGAGCTCCGGCCGCGCGGCCGCCAGTTCGCGCGCGACCGTGAGCAGATGCTCGAGCAGCTCCTCGGCGTCGGCTGCCGGTGTGGCAGCTTCGAGCACGAGCGTCTCGACGGCGTGCCGCGCCAGCCAGCTCCCACCGTGGGAGCGATCGTCGCGAAGTTCGGCGACGCGGAGGGCGTACGCGGGCACCTTGGAGCCAGTCTTGCAGCACGCAGCAGGCCCGGCAAGCCCTCGATCGAGGTAGGTTGCGCAACCTGATGGCGGAAATGCGGGTCGTTGCCGAGCGGCCTGAGCCAGTCCAGCCGGCCGTGTCCGTGGTGGTCACGCTCTACGACGAGGCCGCGACGGTCGACGAGCTCTGCCGGCGCGTGGCCGGGACGCTCGACGCCGAAGCGAAGCCGTGGGAGCTGATCCTGGTCGACGATGGCTCGATCGACGGCACGTGGGCCGCGGTCGAGCGCCTACACGAGGCCGACGCCCGCGTGCGCGGCGTCCGCTTCCGCCGGAATGCGGGCCAGCACCCGGCGATGCACGCAGGCCTCTCGCGCGCGCGTGGAGACATCGTCGTGACCATGGACGGCGACCTGCAGAACCCGCCGGAGGAGATCCCGAAGCTGGTCGCCGCCGTCGAGGCCGGCAGCGACGTCGCGAGCGGCCGGCGTGTCGGACGCGCGGACAGCGCGGGGCGCACGGTGCCCTCGCGCATGATCAACGGGCTGCTGCGGCGCTTCACCGGCGTGCCAATCTCCGATTTCGGCTGCGCCTTCAACGCGTACCGGCGCACCACGCTCGAGCCGCTGCTCGGCGCGATCGGCCGCCAGAAATTCACGAAGGCGCTGGTGGTCGCGAGCGGCGCAACCGTTGTCGAGGTGGACGTCGACCATGCCGCGCGCGAGGGCGCATCGAAGTACTCGCCGCTCCGCCTGCTGCGGCTGGGGCTGCACGTCGTCGTCGGCTTCTGGCCGCAGCCGATCCAGTGGCTCGGCGTCGCGCTCGGTCTCGTCTGCGCGTTCGTGGCGACCGCGCTCGGGATCTACGGCATCGCCTTCTGGATCGACAACTCGAACTTCCCGGGCCCGCTCTTTCTCGGCGTGCTGGTGCTCTACGTGCTCGCCATGCAGGGGTTCGTGCTCGCGCTCGTCGGCGAGTACCTGAGCCGCATCCAGCGCGACGTCGAGGGGCGACCGCTCTACATCGTCGAGAAGGAGCTCTAGCTCAGAGGCCCAGGACGAGCGCCAGCGCTTCGTCGACGGCGCGGAGCTCGCTCGCGTCGAGGCGGCCCGCGGAGGGTCCGAGTCGCCCGGGATCGACGACTGTCGTCTGCTCGACCAGGACTCGCGTCTCGGTGCCGTCGAGCATGATCGCCGGTCGAAAGCTCGCGGGCCTGGCGCTCGTCGATGTCGGCGACACGATGACCGTGCTGAGGCCGAGGAACTCGTCGGCCTGAACGACGACGGCGTAGCGCGCGCCGCGCTGCTCCCGGCCGTGTGCTCTACGCGGCGCGGGCAAGCGGAAGATCTCGCCGCGACCCACGTCAGTCCGTCTGCGGCGGCGCGAGCTCCGCAAGCTGTTCGCGGATCACGCGCATCTCCTCGCGGTCGTCCGCGTCGCCGGCGATCTGTCGAACCTCTTCACGAATCGACGAGCGGGTACGCCGCCGCGCAGCGGCCTCGCGCAGGGCGGTGCGTACGGCCTCCGAGTCGGTCAGGCCGTCAGCGCGCACCACACCGAGAGCTGCTGCCGACGCCTCGTCGAGACGGACGTGGATCGAGCGCGCCACCGAACCTAACGTAGCACAATATGTGCTACATATCTCCCTCCAGTAGCCGCAGTACGCTCACGAGGATGACCTGCTCGAGCTGCGGAGCGTCGAACCGCGAAGGGCGCAAGTTCTGCGCCGAGTGCGGCAGCCCGCTGACCGCCGCCTGCCCCTCGTGCGGGGCTGCGAACGAGCCCGGGGAGCGCTTCTGCGGCGAGTGCGGCACCGAACTCACGGCTGAGGCCGCCGGACGCCCGCCGCGAGGCGCCGGCCGCCGAGCGCCGGCTCGTCTCCGTCCTCTTCGCCGACCTGGTCGGCTTCACCACGCTCTCGGAGTCGCGCGACGCCGAGGAGGTGCGCGAGCTCCTCTCGCGCTACTTCGACACGTGCCGGCGGCTGATCGAGCTCTACGGCGGCACGGTCGAGAAGTTCATCGGCGACGCGGTCATGGCGGTCTGGGGGACGCCGACCGCGACCGAGGACGACGCCGAGCGCGCGGTGCGGGCCGGCGCTCGACCTCGTCGCGGCGGTCTCCGCGCTCGGGCGACGAGGTCGGCGCGCCGGAGCTCCGCGCGCGTGCCGGCGTGCTCACCGGCGAGGCGGCGGTGACGATCGGCGCCGAGGGCGCAGGGCATGGTCGCGGGCGACCTCGTCAACACCGCCTCGCGCATCCAGTCGGCCGCCGAGCCCGGCAGCGTGTTCGTCGGCGAGGCGACCCGGCGCGCGACCGAGCAGACGATCGTCGTACGAGGACGGCGGGCGCGCACGAGCTGAAGGGCAAGGCGGAGCCGGCGCCGCTCTGGCGGGCGCTGCGCGTCGTCTCCGGGCCGCCGCGGCTCGCTCAAGTCGCAGCGGGCTCGAGGCGCCGTTCGTCGGCCGCGACCGCGAGCTGCGCCAGATCAAGGACCTCTTCCACGCGTGCGCCGAGGAGCGGCAGGGCCCACCTCGTCTCGGTCACCGGCATCGCCGGGATCGGCAAGTCGCGGCTGGCGTGGGAGTTCTACAAGTACTTCGACGGCATCGCCGAGACCGATCTACTGGCACCGCGGCCGCTGCCTCTCCTACGGCGAGGGCGTCACCTACTGGGCGCTCGCCGACATGGTGCGCATGCGCTGCCGGATCGCCGAGGACGAGGAGCCGGCGTCCGCGCAGGCGAAGCTGCGCGCGACGCTCGAGGAGCACATCCTCGACCCCGAGGAGCGCGCGCTTCGTCGAGCCGCGGCTCGCGCACCTGCTCGGCGCTCGGCCGAGCACCAGGCGCGCGACCGGCAGGACCTGTTCGCCGCCTGGCGGCTCTTCTTCGAGCGGCTGGCCGAGAGCTATCCGACCGTGCTCGCGTTCGAGGACATGCAGTGGGCGGACGCGAGCCTGCTCGACTTCGTCGAGTACCTGCTCGACTGGTCGCGCAACTCACCGATCTTCGTGATCACGCTCGCGCGGCCGGAGCTGCTCGAGCGCCGCCCGACCTGGGGCGCCGGCCAGCGCAGCTTCACCTCGCTCTACCTCGAGCCGCTCGCGCCGCGAGGCGATGGAGGCGCTCCTGGCCGGCCTCGTGCCCGGGCTTCCGCGACACGCTGCGCGACCAGATCCTCGCGCGCGCCGAGGGCGTCCCGCTCTACGCGGTCGAGACGGTGCGCATGCTGCTCGACCGCGGCCTGCTCGTCCAGGACGGCTCCGCCTACCGGCTGACCGGACCGGTCGAGGCGCTCGAGGTGCCCGAGACGCTGCACGCGCTGATCGCCGCGCGGCTCGACGGGCTCTCCGCCGGAGGAGCGGCGGCTGCTCCAGGACGCGGCCGTGCTCGGCAAGACGTTCACGAAGGACGCGCTGCGCCGCGCTCGCAGGCGACGAGGTCGAGCTCGAGCCGCTGCTCGCGTCGCTCGTGCGCAAGGAGGTGCTCGGCGTGCAGGCCGACCCGCGCTCGCCCGAGCACGGCCAGTACGGCTTCCTCCAGGACCTCGTCCGCCACGTCGCCTACGAGACGCTCTCGAAGCGTGAGCGCCGGGCGCAGGCACCTCGCCGCTGCCGAGCGCCTGCGCCGGGCGTTCGCCGCCGACGAGGACGAGGTGGTCGAGGTGATCGCTTCGCACTACCTCGCCGCCCACGAGGCCGCTCCTGACGCCGAGGACGCCGCCGAGATCAAGCGTGAAGGCGCAGGCGATGCTTGCGCGTGCCGGGGAGCGCGCGGCGTCGCTCGCGGCGGCCGCGGAGGCGCGACGCTACTTCGAGCAAGCGGCGGAGCTCGCGCAGACGACCGTCCGAGCGGGCAGCGCTGCTCGATCGCGCCGGCGAGATGGCCGCGAGGGCGGGCGATCCGGACTCGGCTCGCCGGCTCTACGGAGAGTCGATCGAGCTGCACGAGGCGCAGGGCGACACGCATGCCGCCGCCCGAGTGCTGGGCAGGCTCGGGGGGCTCGACGTGTTCACCGGTCGTCGCGACGAGGCGCTGGCACGGATGGAGCGCGCGTTCGCAGTCCTTTCGGGCGACGAGCCCGATGAGGACTCTCGCGCTGCTCGCGGGGCGCCTTGCGCTCGGCTACTGGTACAGCGGCGATCTCGAGCGCTCGGCGGAGCGCGCCGAGCTGGCGCTCGACATCGCCGAGGCGCATGCGTACCCGGCGGCGCTCACGCGTGCGCTGCGGGCGAAGGCGCGCTCGCCGAGAGCCGTGGCCATGCTCACGAGAGCTGGGCGCTCCTGAAGCGAGGCACTCGAGATCGCGCTCGAAGCACGATCTCGTCGACGAGGCCAGCAGCGCCTATTTCGTCCTCTCCGACCAGTGCTTCCACCGCGACGAGTACGCAGACGCGCTCGGGTATCTCGACGAGGCCCTCGCCCTGGCGCGGAAGGTCGGAAACCGGCCGCAGGAGTGGGCCGTGTTGGCCGAGCGGACGTACCCCCTCTGCATGCTCGGCCGCTGGGACGAGGCGCAGGCGGAGAGCGCCGAGTTCACGCAGGAGACAGATCGACTCCGGCGGGGTCGTGCTGAGCCTGCTCCAGTCGGCCGTCGAGATCCACATCCAGCGCGGCGAGCTCGACGGTGCACAGCGCATCTTCTCGATGTTCTCGCGCCTCGAGGAGTCCACCGACGTCCAGGAGCGCGGCGCCTATCTCCACACGCGCGCTGCGCTGCGCCGTGCGGAAAGCCGGTTCTCCGATGCGCTTGCCGACGGGGAGGCGGCCATCGAGGTGGGTAGCACGCTCGGCATCTCGGCACAGTCGGTCAAGCAGGCCCTCGTCGAGGCGATCGAAGCGGCGTTTGCGCTGGGCGATTCGGCCAAGCTCGAGGAGCTGCTGACTTTCGTCGAGCAGGTTCCGGCTGGCTCGCGTCCGCCGTACCTCGACGCGCAGGCGAAGCGTCTCCGCGCCCGCGTCGCAGGGGACGGGGCTGGATATGAGGACGCGGCCGGGCGCTTCCGCGAGCTCGGCATGCCCTTCTGGCTCGCGGTCACGCTGCTCGAGCACGGCGAGCTGACGGGAGACGAGCCGCTGCTCGCCGAGGCTCGTGAGCTCTTCGAGCGCCTCGGCGCGCGACCCTGGGTCGACCGCGTCGACGCAGTCGGCTCTCAGCGGCAGCAGGTCCCGGCCTGACCGCCTGCCCCCGGGGCATTAGGGTTCCGCCCGTGCAGAAGCGCGTCCTGGTCACCGGCGGCGCCGGGTTCATCCCGTCGAACTTCATCCGCCACCTGCTCGCGGCGACCGAGTACGAAGTCGTCTCGCTCGACGCGCTCACGTACGCGGGGAACATCGAGAACCTCGCCGACGTGCTCTCGCACCCTCGGCTCTCGTTCGTGCAGGGCGACATCTGCGACGAGCCGCTCGTTCGCGACGTCGTCGCCGAGGTCGACGTCATCGTCAACGCCGCTGCCGAGTCGCATGTCGAGAAGTCGATCGAGGAGGGCGCGCGGGAGTTCGTCTCCACTAACGTCGACGGCACGCGGATCCTGCTCGACGCCGCGCGCGCGAACCCCGTCGAGCGCTTCATCCTCATCTCGTCGAGCGAGGTCTACGGCACCGCCGAGGCCGACCCGATGGACGAGGAGCACCCGCTCAACCCGCGCAGCCCGTACGCCGCAACCAAGGCCGGCGCCGACCGGCTCGCCTACAGCTACTGGACGACGTACGACCTCCCGATCGCGATCGTGCGGCCGTTCAACAATTACGGGCCGCGCCAGCACCCGGAGAAGGTCGTCCCGCGCTTCATCACCCAGGCGCTCCTCGACGAGCCGCTCACGATCCACGGCAACGGCGACGCCAGCCGCGACTGGCTCTTCGTCGACGACGACGCCGAGGCGATCGAGGCGATCATCGCTGCGCCGCTCGACGACGTCGCCGGCGAGGTCTTCAACATCGCCACCGGGACCGACATCAGCGTCTCCGACATCGCCGACGCGGTGCTCGACCTGCTCGGGAAGCCCGACGAGCTCAAGCAATACGTCGACGAACGGCCCGGCCAGGTGCACCGCCACATCGGCTCGACCGAGAAGGCTGAGCGCGTGCTTGGCTGGCGCGCCGGCACGTCCTTCGAGCAGGGGCTGGAGCGCACCGTCGCCTGGTATCGGGAGAATGAGGCGTGGTGGAGGGCGGCGCGCCCGGCGCCGGCCGGCGTCTTCTCGTCCTAAGCGCGGGGCCCGCGCAGCTCGGGCTGCTCCGCGCCGCGCGCGCGCGAGACCTGTTCGTCATCGCGGCCGACCGTGACGCCTCTGCCGTCGGCTTCCCGCTCGCCGACCGGCGCGCGGTCATCTCCGCCGAGGACGAGCAGGCGATCGCACGGCTCGCCGAGGCCGAGCACGTCGACGGCCTGATCGCGCCCGGCACCGACTGGCCCGTCGGGATCGCGGCCCGCGTCGCCGATCGGCTTGGCCTGCCTCACCCGATCTCGCCCGACGCGGCGACGGCGGCGACGAGCAAGCCCCGCCAGCGCGAGCTGCTCGAGGAGGCGGGCGTCCCGCAGCCGCTCTGGATGCTCGGCCACTCGCCTGACGAGGCGACCATCCCCCCGCCCTGCGTCGTCAAGCCGCCGGACCGCCAGGGCCAGCGCGGGCTCTCGGTCGTCCTCGACCGTCAGGAACTCGCCGACGCCGCCGAGCGCGCGAACGCAGAGTCGCGCACCGGCGGCTGGCTCGTCGAGGAGCTGATCGACGGGCCGGAGATCACCGTCAACGGTTTCTCGGTCGACGGCCGTTTTCACACGCTGACGGTCACCGACCGGCTCGTGGCGGAGCCGCCTGCGTTCGGCGTCGCGCTCGCGCACGCCTGGCCGTCGGAGCAGGACCCGGGCGCGATCGCTGCCGACGCCGCCCGTGCCCTCGGCATCGAGAACGGCCCGACCTACACGCAGATCCGGTTCGGCCCCGGCGGTCCGAAGGTGATCGAGGTCGCTGCCCGCCTCGGCGGTGGCCACGACGCGGAGCTTTGCCATGCCGCGATCGGCGTCGACCTGAACGGCGCCGCGATCGCGGCCGCCTTCGGCGACCCGGTCCGACGAGGACGCGCTGAGCCCACGGCCGCGGGCGGGCGGCGCCTGCGTGCGCTTCCTCGTCGCGCCCCGCGGCGTGCTCGACGCGGTCGACGGCATCGCCGAGGCGACGGCGGCGCCGGGCGTGCTCGACGTCCGCATGTACCGCCAGCCCGGCCATCGCTTCGGCCTCCTACGTACCGGCCCCGACCGGGCGGGCGCCATCATCGCCACGGGCGCGACCCGCGACGGCGCGCTCGCCAACGCCGACGCGGCGGCCGACCGGATCAGATTTCGCGTCACGTAACTTTGGTGTCCGGGCCGGCTCCTGGTCTGAACGCTTGGGACAGCCCCCGCTGATACGGGGACGGCCCCACGTACGCTTCCGCGCTATGCAGACCGCGCGACAGCGCCGGGCGACCTTCCTCGGCTTCCAGCCGCCTGCCGTCGGCGACGAGGAGGTCGCCGCGGTTGCCGAGACGATCCGCTCTGGCTGGCTGACGACCGGCCCCAAGGCGGCCGAGCTGGAGCAGCGCTTCGCCGAGCTCTGCGGCGCGCCGCACGTGCTCGCGGTCTCCTCCGGCACCGCCGCGCTGCACCTCAGCCTGCTCGCGCTCGGCGTCGGCCCCGGCGACGAGGTGATCACCACGCCGATCACCTGGCCCGCGACCGTCAACGTGATCGTCCACTGCGGCGCCCGGCCCGTGCTCGCGGACGTCAACGACCACGACCTCAACCTCGACCCCGAGGACGTCCGCCGGCGCATCACAGAGCGGACGAAGGCGGTCATGCCGGTCGACCTCGCCGGCCAGCCCGCCGACCTCGACGCCTTCGCGCAGCTCGGCCTGCCCGTCGTCGAGGACGCCGCCCATGCCGCCGAGGCGCGCTACCGCGGCCGCCCGATCGGCTCGGTCGCCGACATCACCTGCTTCTCGCTCTACGCGACCAAGAACATCGCCGCCGGCGAGGGTGGGCTGGTCGCGACGACGCGACCCGAGCTCGCCCAGGCGGTCGACGACCTGCGCGTCATGCGCCGCGGCCACGGCTCGCTGTACGACATCCCGCGCGCCGGCTACAAGGCCAACCTCTCCGACGTCCTCGCGTCGATCGCGCTCGTCCAGCTCGACAAGCTGCCCGTCCACACGGAAGCCCGCCGCCGCCAGTTCGAGCTCTACGACGACGCGGTGGCCGAGCTGGACGGCATCGAGCCGCTCGGCCGTGACCCCAGCGACACCCACGCGATGCACCTCTACGTCGTCCGCATCGACCCCGCCGAGGCCGGCGGCACGCGCGACGACTACCAGCGCCTCCTGGCCGAGGAGAACATCGGCACGAGCATCCACTTCCTGCCCGTCCACCAGCTGAGTGCGTACAAAGAGCTGCCGGCCGCGGGGCCTGCCCGTCGCGGAGCGAGCCGGCGCCGAGGTGCTCAGCCTCCCGATCTCGCCCGCGCACACGGACGACGACATCCGCGACGCCGTTGCCGCGCTGCGCCGCGTCCACGAGCGCCTCGCGTGAGCCGCCCCATCCGCCTCGCGGTGACGCTGGGCGTGACGGCCCTGTGCGTCGGCTACATCCTCTGGAAGATCGACCTGGCCAAAACGGCCGACGTGCTCAGGAACGCAGACTTCGGCCTCTTCGCGCTCGCGTGCGCGATCATGATCGTCACCACCGTCCCGATGGCGTGGCGCTGGCAGCAGCTGCTCGGCGCCCGCGCGATCCGCGAGCCGCTCTCCTGGCTCACGCGCACGTACTTCATCGCCTACACGGCGAACCAGGTGCTGCCGACCTCCCTCGGCGGAGATGCCGTCCGCATCGTCGAGGTCGCCCGCCGGAATCCGGGCACGGCCGGGGTCGCCACCGGCAGCGTGATCCTCGACCGAGCGCTCGGCGGCATCGCCACCGTCATATTGGGCGCGATCGGCTTCGCCCTCGCGGTCGGCCGCTACAACATCAACGGCTACCTGTGGTTCGAGGGCATCTTCATCGTCGGCACCGTCGTCCTCGGCTTCGTCTTCTTCTCGTCCTGGGCGCGCCGCCATCTCGTCCGCTTCGTGCCGCTCGCCCGCCGACTCAGGATCGAGCGGCCCGCGCGTGCCGTCTACGAAGGCATTCACGCCTACCGCAAGGACGGCCGGCTGCTCCTCTGGCTCACGGTGATCACGCTGGGCGTCCAGGTCGTCCGGATCCTCCCGGTGTGGCTCTGCGCCCGTGCGGTCGGGATCGACCTGTCCGTGCGGCCGTTCTACGTGATGGGGCCGGTGCTGTTCATCGTCCTGCTCTTCCCGTTCACGATCAACGGGATCGGCGTGCGCGAGGCCTTCTTCGTCAGCTTCCTGGGTGCGCTCGGCGTCGATGCAGACCAGGCCTTTGCCGCCGGCTTCCTGTTCTTCCTCGTCACCGTCACGTTGGCGCTGCCCGGGCTCGGGATCCTGCTGTGGGAAGGGATGCGCGGCGCCGCACGGCCGGATCTCCGCCGCAGCACGGGCTAGGCTGCCATGGCGGCCGGGGTCTCCGCGATCGTCGTCACTTTCAATGCGATGCCGTACATCGACAGGTGCCTCGAGAGCGTCCGGGGCCACGAAACGATCGTCGTCGACCACGGCTCCACCGACGGCACGGTCGAGCTCGTGCGCGAGCGTTTCCCCGAGGTCCGGGTCGTCGAGCAGGACAACCTCGGCCTCGGCGCCGGCTGGAACCGCGGCATGCGCGAGGCGACCGGCGAGTGGTTCCTCATCCTCAACGCCGACGCGTGGATGGCTGACGGCGCGACGGAGAAGCTGGCCGAGTTCGGTGACTCCCGCTCCGACGCGGCCGTCGTCGGGCCGCGCCTGCGCTACCCGGATGGGCGCCTCCAGCGCTCCGTGCGCGGCTTCCCGACGCAGTGGCGGCTGGCCACGGAGTTCCTCGGGCTGCGCAAGCTCGGGCCGCGGACGGAGCTTTTCAACGCCTTCTACGGGAACGGCTTCGCGTACGACGAAGTTCGCGAGGTGGACTTCGTGATGGGCGCGTGCCTGCTCGTCCGCCGCGCGGCCGTCGACGAGGCCGGCGGGCTCGACGAGGACTACTTCCTCTTCAGCGAGGAGGTCGATTGGATGTACCGCTTCCGGCAGGCCGGCTGGAAGGTGCTCTTCTTCCCGGGCGCGGAAGCGTTCCACGTGCTCGGCGCCTCGCACGGCGGCCGGATGTTCAGGGAGCTGGTACGGGGCCACGTCCGCTTCATGGCCAAGCACCACGGGCTGCGCGCGGCCGAGCGCACACGCCGGCTGCTGCGCTTGTCGCTGCTGGTGCGCGGCGCGGTGTTCCGGGGCGAGCGCGGGCAGAGCTACCGCGACGCGGCGCGCTACCTCGCGTCGGCGCCCGTCGCAACGCTCGCGGGGGTCGAGGCGTGAAGGGCGCCGACGGCACGATCGAGCTCGGCCGCTCGTACGCGCGCCCGCGGCCCGCCTTCGCCTTCTCGGCGCTGCTGCCGCTCCTCGTCGTCCCCGGCCTCCTCGTCGCCCGGCTGCTCCCCGAGACGGGCGTGGGCCTTGCGCTCCGGCTCGCCTTCGCCACCGGCTGCGTCCTGCTGCCGGGCTTCCTCGTCGCGCGCGCGCTCGCGCTGCGCGGGATCGCAGCGACGCTGCCGCTCGCGCTCGCCGCCGTGGCGCTGGCGATGACGGTCATGTTCGCGCTCGGCGGATCGATCGAGACGGCCGTCATCACGCTCGCCGCGCTGACGGCCGTTGCGCTGCCGTTCGCGGTGCGCGGCGTGCGCGTCCAGCCGAAGCTGGGGACGCTGCTGCTGCTCGGCGGCGGGGTGGTGCTCGGCGCGGCGCTCTGGCGGGTGGCGCCGGTGCTCTCGGGCGACGCGCTCTTCCATCTCGCGCGCGTGCGCAAGCTCGACACCCTGAACGGGCTCTCGCTGCATGCGGTCGACGAGTTCATCGACGGCGGCCTGCACCCCGGCTACGCCTTCCCGCTCTGGCACGGCTTCCTGGCGCTCATCGCCGATCTGGCCGGCGTCGACCCGGCGCTCGTCCTGCGCCACGAGTCGAGCATCCTGGCGCCGCTAGCCGTCCTGGTCGCGTACGAGGCCGGGCACGCGCTCTTCAACAGCCGCTCCGCCGCCGTCGCGGTTGCCGTTGCCCAGGTCGGGCTGATCTCGCTCGCGCCGGGCTCGGGCGGCGCCTACAACGCACTCGCCCTGCCGCCGACGGCGGCCCGCCAGCTGCTCGTCCCGGCCGCGATCGCGCTCTTCTTCGTGTACCTGCGCGACCGCTCGACCGCGATGCTGCCGGCGCTTGCCGCTTCGGGCCTCGCGATCGCGCTCGTGCACCCGACCTACGCCGTTTTCCTCGCTGTGCCGCTCGCCGGCTACCTGCTGGCGCGCACGATCATGGCCCGCGGTGAGTTCGTGCCGGCGGCGATCGCGTTCGGCGCGTTTTCCGCGCCGATGATCGCCGTCTCGGGGGCGCTGCTTCCGATCGTGCACAAGACGGTCTCGCACGACCCGGGCACGACCGCGCTACACGCCGCGATCGCGAAGTACCCCGACCAGCTCGACGTCTTCTCCGACGCCAGCTACCGCCTCGCGCCCGAGGTCTTCGGCCGCGGCGGCGCGATCGCGATCGCGGCGCTCGTGCTGCTCCCGCTCGCGGCGCTCGTCCCGCTGCGGCGCTGGTCGGCGTTCGTGCTCGGCGGGTCGCTCGCGGTGCTGACGGTGACACTGACGTCGGCGCTCTTCCCGACGTTCGCCGACCTCGTCTCGATCTCACAGGCGCGCCGCGCGGCCGGCTTCCTGCCGTTCGCGTTCGCGTTTGCCGGCGGCGTAATGGTGCTGACCACGCTGCTCCGTTTCTGGGTGCTCCCGCTCGCGCTCGGGGCGGGGATCGTCCTCGAGCTCGCCTTCCCGGGCGACTTCGGCTACCGCCTCCACGACGGCGGTCCGGCGTACGTCACGTGGACGGCCGTGCTCGCCGGCTCGGCGGCCTTCGCGGTCGCCGCGATCATCCGCTGGCCGGGATTGCACGAACGCGCGGAACGCCTCGGCGCCCTGGCCGCGGTCCTCTTCGTCCTACCGGTCGGCGTGCATGCGGCGGCGAACTGGACGACCCCCGCGCACGACGCGAGGAACGACCTCAGCCCGCGGCTGCTGGCCGCACTCAAGAGCCGCACCGCCCCCGGCCAGGTGGTCTTCTCCGACGCCGACACGGACTACCGGATCGGCGCGTTCCTGCCTGTGTACGTCGCCAACGACCCGCCGGCGCACGTCGCCGACACGACCGAGAACCGGCCGTACGACCGCTACGACGACGCCGTCAAGTTCCTCAAAACCGGCGACCTCTCGATCCCGCGCCGCTACGGCGCCGACTGGATCGTCATCAACCGCAACCGCTTCCTCACGCCGATGCCGATCCGGCCGGTCTGGCAGGACGCCAAGTACAGCCTGTACCGCCTCAATTAGGTGCCCCTCCAGATGACGCCCTCCATGTCCCCGACGCGCGATGAGCGGCGCCATGCGTCGTCCTCAGTCGCCCCAATAGAAAAGACTATTGGGGCTCCCTGCGTCCTAGCCTGGCTTGCTCCTCGCACGCCGGGAACGTGGCCACGTCACCTGGAGGGGCACTAGTGCGCATCCTCATCGTCACGATGTACTGGCCGCCCGCGGGCGGCGGGGGCGTCCAGCGGCCGCTGAAGTTCGCCACCTACCTGCCGGCGCTCGGCATCGAGACGCACGTGCTCGCGCCCGACGGCGCCGAGTGGATCCACCGCGACGACGAGCTGCAGCCGCCGAGCCAGGCCTGGGTGCACCGCGTCCGCTACATCGGCCCGCGCGCCCGGCGCCCGGCGGAGGAGCTGCACGGCAAGGGCGGGCTCGAGCGCCTCGGCACGCAGGCGTCGCTCGCATTTCGCCGCGCGCTCGTCCCCGACGCGAGCGTGACCTGGAACGCGACGGCGATCCCCGCCGCGATCCAGGCAGTGCGCCGTGAGGGCATCGACGTCGTCCTGACCACGTCGCCGCCCGGCTCCGTCCACCTCGTCGGCGCGGCCGCGAAGAAGGCGACGGGCGTGCACTGGATCGCCGATCTCCGCGACTCGATCGTCGCGCACCCGCACCGCCGCGCCGAGAGCATGGCCGTGCGCTTGAAGGAGAAGGTCGAGGGCGGCGTCGCGCGCCTCGTCGCGCATTCCGCTGATGCGATCGTGACCGTCTCGGACGCGATCGCCGACGAGGCGCGCGCGCTCGGCCCGAAGGGCCGGGTGCTGACGATCTCGAACGGCTCCGACTTCGAGGACTTCGCCGGCCTCGAGTACCACCGCGGCGAGCGGCTGCGCATCACGCACACGGGCAGTTTCTTCGGCAAGCGCGACCCCAAGCCGTTCCTCGAGGCGCTCGCCTCCTCGGATGTCGACGCGGTCGCACGCTTCGTCGGCGGCTTCCGCAGCGAGGACCGGGAGTGGGCCGAGCAGCGCGGGCTCGGCGACCGGCTCGAGCTCTTCCCCTACGTGCCGCGCCGGCGCTCGCTCGAGCTGCAGCGCGAGTCGGAGGCGCTGCTCCTGCTGATCCCAGAGGCAGGCGGCCGCGGCCGCGGGGTGCTCTCCGGGAAGGTGTTCGAGTACCTGGCCGCAGAGCGCCCGATCCTCGCGGTCGTCCCGACCGACGGCGCCGCCGCCGAGCTCCTGCGCGAGATCGGCGCGGGCATCGTCGTCGCGCCCGACGACATCGACGGCATGCGCGCCGCGCTCGTGGAGCTCGACGCGCGCTTCAAGGCCGGGACGCTCGACGCGACACCGCTGAGCGACGAGTGGCGCGAGCGGCTCTCGCGGCGTACGCGCGTCGAGGAGCTCGCCGAGCTGGTGAGGTCGCTCGCATGAAGAAGGCCGCCGATTGGCTCTTCCTCGCCTCGCTCTTCGTCATGACCTTCGAGAAGGTGCACTGGAGCGTCGCGGGCACGATCACCCTGTCCGACCTCGTCACCGCGCTGTTCCTGCTGACGCTGCTCGGGGTGTGGATCGAGCAGGGCGGCGGCGTCGGGACGGTGCCGCGCACGGTTTTGATCGCGGCCGCGTTCGGAGCGACGTTCCTGGCCGTCTACCTGCTCGGCTTCTGGGACCTCGACACGACCGACGCGCTGGACCAGTTCGTGAAGGGAGTGGTCAAGTGGGGCGTGCACTTCACGTTCCTCGTCGTCGGGCTCGCGTACGTCGTGCGCCGCTCGCAGGCGTTCTACTGGCGTGCACTGACGGCCTTCATCGCCGGGTTCGCGGCCAACGCCGCGTACGGCGTGCTCCAGCTGCTCTACGCCGAGCGCGGCGGCGACCTCGACTCGGTCGTCCTCTCGCCGCTGACCGGCGGGGCGAGCTCGATCAACATCTACGGCGCAGTCGGCGGGCAGAGCGTCTACCGCCCGAATGCGCTCACCGGCGACCCGAACCATCTCGGCGTGATGCTCCTCGTGCCATTGCTGCTCTTGACGCCGCTCTACCTGCGCCTCGAGAAGGACCACCGCTGGCGGCGCCCGCTCGCCGTCCTGCTCGCGTTCTTCCTGATCGTCGAGATCGCGACGCTGTCGCGCTCGGCCGCGCTCGGCCTCGTCGTCGGCCTGCTCGTCCTGGCGCTGCCCTACCGGAAGCACTTCCTGACCGCGCGCTTCCTCGTCCCGCTTGCCGGGGTGGCGGTCGTGCTGCTCGCGGTGGTGAGCCGCCGCAAGAACTTCTTCGAGACGGTGATCAAGTCGCGCATCCAGACGAACGCGGCCGCGGCGTCGCCGCACTTCGACGTCTACAGCTTCATCCCGAATGTGCTGCACCAGCACCCGCTGTTCGGGCTCGGCTACAACAACTTCTCGGTCTACTACGAGTTCGTCACCGGCAAGTCGAACTGGGGGCCGCACTCGTTCTACGTGGCGCTGTTCGTGGAGACCGGCATCGTCGGCGCGGCCGTCTTTGCGGCGTTCCTCGTCTGGGTCTTCCACCGGCTGGGCGTCGCCCGTCGCCTCGGCCGCCAGCTCGCCGAGCTGCACGACCCGCTCGCGCGGCGCGTGCGCCCGCTGGCCTGGGGATTCACCGCCGCGCTCGCAGGGACGCTGGCCGCGAACGCCTTCTACCTGACCATCCCGTTCTACTACTTCTACGCCCTCGCGATGCTCGCGCTCGCAGTACCGGTCGTGTTCGCCCGCCACACGCCCTGACCCTCGTCACGGTGCCAGGCACGGTGACTGACCGTCACGGTGCCAGGCTCCGTAACGGATCCGTCACAGTGCCTGGCACCAATTTTTGTAAGGTGCCCCTTACATGTTCCACTGCGAGACCGCTGAAGAGCTCGCCGCGCGCCGTCGCCTGCTGCGCCGCGCCGCCTGGAGCCTGGTCGCCGGCGTCGCCATCGCTGCGCTGACCTGGAAGGCGATCACGTCGCCCGACGGCGTCGCCGACCCGACTGCGCGAGGGGACGTCGCTGAGCCACGGGGCGGTCGTGCTCGACAGTGGGCTGCTCGTCTTCCGGGAGGGGCTCGAGGCGGTGCTCGTGCTCGCCGCGCTGACGGCCAGCTTCGTCGGCGTGAACCGCGGCCTCCGGCGGCCGGTCGCCGCCGGCGCGGGCACGGCGCTCCTCGCATCCGTCGCCACGTGGTTCGTCGCCATCGTGCTGATCGGCGCGCTCGGCGGCCCCGGCCTCGACCTGCAGGCCGCCACCGGCCTCATCGCCGTCGCCGTCCTGCTCGTGGTCATGAACTGGTTCTTCCACAAGATCTACTGGACGGGCTGGATCTCGGCGCACAACAAGGTGCGGCGGCGCGTCGCGACGCCGGAGGCCGGGCGGCGTGCGCTGCTCGGGCTCGCGATCCTCGGCTTCACCGCCGTCTACCGCGAGGGCTTCGAGGTCGTGCTCTTCCTCCAGAACCTGCGCATCCAGTCGGGCGACGCGGCCGTGCTGGAGGGCGTCGGGATCGGCTTCGCGCTCACGGTCGCCGCCGGCGCGATCACGTTCTCGGCCCAGCGCCGGCTGCCCTACCGGAAGATGCTCGTCGCCACGGGGATCCTGCTCGGCTTCGTGCTGCTCGTCATGGTCGGCGAGAGCGTCCAGGAGATGCAGCTCGCCGGCTGGCTGCCGACGACGCCGATCGGGATCGAGTTCCCGGGCTTCGTCAACCTCTGGTTCGCCGCCTTCCCGACGGTCGAGGGGCTCGCCGCGCAGGCGGCCGCCGCGGCCCTCGTGCTCGGCTCGTACTTCGCGGCGGAGCGCGTCCGCCGGCCGCGGCTCGTCGCTGAGCCAGAGCCAGAGCTAGTGGCTGTCAGCCACTAAGTCGAAAACGGCGCCGGGCAGGCGTCGATCTTCGGGATCGCGAAGCGCGCGATCGTCCCGAATCCCTCCGCCGGCTTGCATGCCTGCGCGACGCCCGCGTCGCAGGCGACGGACAGGAACACGAACGCGTCCTCGATCGTGAAGTCGTGCTCGCGGACGAGCAGCCGCGCCGCCTCCTCGGAGACGAGCTGCAGCGCCTCCTCGTAGCCGGGCGCGGTCGCGTGCGGCAGCCAGCGGTCGCGCAGCTCCGTCACGGGCCAGGTTGCCTGCTTGCCCTTCTTCAGGGTGAAGCGGATGTCGACCTCGCCGGCGATCTCGACGCCGGTGAAGCAGATCTCGCCGTCGCCCATGGCCGCGTGCATGTCGCCGACCGCGAACATGCCGCCCGGCTGGCGCACCGGGAAGAAGATGCGCGCCCCGGCGCCGTGGAAGTGGTCGTCGAGGTTGCCACCGTGCTCCCCGGCGAGCCCGTTCGAGAGCGTCTCACCGGCCGTCGCGACGCCGACCACGCCCACCATCGGCCGTACCGGGAAGCGCACGCGGTCGTTCATGCGCACCTCGCCGTCGCGCACCTCGAAGATCCGCGTCACCGGCCCCTGCACCACCTCGTCGAGCTGGCCGAAGCCGGGGATCAGCGCCGCGACGCCCCATTCGATCGGCCGCACGTCGAGGATCTCGGCGATCAGCGAGTCGCCCGGCTCCGCTCCGCGGACGGCGACCGGGCCGGTCGCGCTGTTGATCCGCGACATGTCGATGCCGGTGATCAGGTCATTCTCGCTCGTGATCTGGCCGCTGAAGCAGTCGTTCGTCTCGAAGGTGACCGTCTCGCCCGGGTCGATCTCCAGCACCGGCTCGAGCTCGGGGCCGAACGCCCAGATCACCTGATCGCGCGTGATCCGATGCACGGGCCGACAATACGGCGCTTGCGCGTCGCCGTCCTCACCACCTCGTACCCGCGCCACCCCGGCGACCCGGCCGGGCACTTCGTCGGCGACGCCGTGGAGGCGCTGCGCGCGCGGGGGGTAGAGGTCGAGGTCGTCTCGCCTGCCGGGTTCCGACACTTCGGGATCGCCTACGGCGCCGGCGTCGTCGGCAACCTGCGCGCGCACCCGGCGAAGGCGCTGCTCCTGCCGGCGATGCTCGCCTCCTTCACGCGCGCGGCGCGGCGGGCGGCGCGCGACGCCGACCTCGTGCACGCGCACTGGCTCCCGGCGGGCGCCGTCGCCGCGCTGACCGGCAAGCCGTTCGTCGTCCAGCTCTGGGGCACGGACGTGGAGCTGGCGCGGCGCGCTCCCGCGCTAGCGCGCCGCGTTCTGCGGCGGGCGCGGCTCGTGATCGCGCCGTCGACCGCGCTGGCCGACGCGGCGCACGAGCTCGGTGCCCGGGAGGTGCGCGTCATCCCGAGCGGCATCGACCTTCCGCCCGAGGCAGGTACAGAGGAGGAACCGCCGCACATCCTCTACGCGGGGCGGCTCTCGCCGGAGAAGGGCATCCTCGACCTCGTCGCCGCCGCGGACGGGCTCCCGCTCGTCGTGGTCGGCGACGGCCCGCTGCGCGACCAGGTGCCGCAGGCGATTGGCTTCCTCCCGAACCCGGAGCTCCAGGAGCAGCTCGCGCGCGCGGCCGTCGTGGCCGTCCCCTCGCACCGCGAAGGCTTCGGCGTCGTCTGCCTCGAGGCGATGGCGCACGGCCGTCCGGTGGTCGCGTCGGCCGTCGGCGGCCTGCGCGACCTGGTCGTCGACGGTGAGACCGGCTTCCTCGTCCCGCCACGCGACCGCGACGCGCTGCGGGCCGCATTGGAGCGCCTGCTGGCCGACCGTGAGCTGCGCGCGCGGCTCGGCGCGGCCGCGCGGGAGCGGGCGGCGACACGCTTCTCGTGGGAGCGCGTCAGCGGCCTGACGCTCGAGGCGTATGAAGCCGCCCTGCGGCTCGTCTAGGCTCGGGCCACCGGATGGCGCGTGGGCAGGAGACGAGGGGCGCAGTCGGTGAGCGGATCAGGCAGGCCCGCACCGAGCGCGGGCTGACGCCGGAGGCGCTCGCCGAGCGAATCGGCGTCACCGCCGAGGCGCTCGGCGGCTTCGAGGACGGCCGCTCCGACCCGTCGCGCTACCTGCGCCGGATCGCCGTCGCGACGGGAAAGCCGGTGGCGTGGTTCGCCGGCACCGAGGAGGTCGGTGGCCGCCGGCGCGGCTTCAGTTCGCGCCTGCGCGGCGCCGCCTCGTGGCTCGAGGAAGGGCACGCCGTCGAGCCGGAGCTCGCGCCGCCGCCGACGCCGCCGCGCCGGGTGGACGAGGGCTCACAGGCGCAGGAGGCGGAGATCGAGCGCCTGCACATGGAGCTCGATCGGCTGCGCGACGCAGCCGGCGCTGCGGCTGCCGAGCGCGACCGGCTCGCCCGCGAGCTCGCTGACGTCGCGGAGCGGAGCGAGCGTCGCGCGACCGAGCTGGATACGGCCGCCGCGGCCCGCGAGCAGGAATTCGCGCGGCTCGAGCAGGAGCTCGCGCGCCGCCAGGCGACCCATCTCGAGGGTCTGCGCGCCGAGCTCGACGCCGCCGCGGCGACGCGCGAGCGCGAGATCGCGCGCCTCGAGGAGCAGCTGGCCGACGCCCGTCAGGAGCTCGAGCGCCGCGCCTCGGACGATCAGCTCGACCTGCTGCGCGCCGCAAACGAGGAGGCGGCCCGTCAGGTCGACATCTCAGCGCGCGACGCCGACGCCGCTCGGGTCGCGGCCGAGGAGGCCGCCGCGGAGCGCGACGCCGCCCGGCGCGAGCTCATCGCCCTGCGCGAGCTGCGCGAGCGGGAGGCCGCCGACCTCGCGGCCGCGCGCGGGCAGCTCGCCGACGCCGAGACGCAGGAGCACGAGGAGCTTGTGGCAGCGCTCGGACAGCTCGAGGCGGAGCGCATCGTGCTGGACCAGGCACAGGCAGAGGCCGCCGCGCGCGAGCAGGAGCTCGCCGATCGTGCCGCCGCGCGGGACGAGGAGCTGGCTGCCCGCGAGCGCGAGCTCGAGGCGCGCGAGGCGGAGCGGCTGCAGCTGCTGACCGCCTTCGAGGAGCGGGCTCGCGCACTATCCGAACGGGAACAGGAAGTCGAGCGCCGCGAGTCCGAGCCGGCGCCGGTCGACGAGACGGCCCTCGCGGAGCTGGCCGCGCGTGAGCGCGAGCTGGTCGAGCGGGAGCAGGAGTTCGCGCGCCGGGCGGCCGAGCCGGCGCCGGTCGACAAGACGGCCCTTGCCGAGTTGGCCGCCCGTGAGCACGAGCTGGCCGAGCGCGAGCTGGAGCTGGAGCGGCGCGCGGCGGAGCCGGCCCCGGTCGATCAGGCGGCGCTCGCGGAGCTGGCCGCCCGCGAGCAAGAGCTCGATGGGCGCGAGGCCGAGCGGCTGAGCCTTCTGGCCGCCTTCGAGGAGCGTGTTCGCGACCTGGCCGAGCGCGAGCGGGAGCTGGAGCGGCGCGCAGCGGAGCCGGCGCCGGTCGATGAGACGGCGCTCGCGGAGCTGGCCGCCCGCGAGCGGGAGCTGGCCGAGCGCGAGCTGGAGCTGGAGCGGCGCGCGGCGGAGCCGGCCCCGGTCGATCAGGCGGCGCTCGCGGAGCTGGCCGCCCGCGAGCAAGAGCTCGATGGGCGCGAGGCCGAGCGGCTGAGCCTTCTGGCCGCCTTCGAGGAGCGTGTTCGCGACCTGGCCGAGCGCGAGCGGGAGCTGGAGCGGCGCGCGGCGGAGCCGGCGCCGGTCGATGAGACGGCGCTCGCGGAGCTGGCCGCCCGCGAGCGGGAGCTGGCCGAGCGCGAGCAGGAGCTCGAGCGCCGGGCGGCCGCGCCGGCGCCTGTCGACGACATCGATGAGCTCCGCGAGGAGCTGAAGCAGCGTCTGCAGACAGCCGCCGAGAGCATGCTCGCCGCCGAGGAGGAGAGCGAGGCGGCCGCACAGGCCCAGGCGCAGGCCGAAGCGCTGCGCGAGCGCCTGCGGGGCGAGCTGGCCGCGCTGAGCGAGATACGCGCGGAGGGCGACGCCGGCGGCGAGGCGCTCGCCGCACGCCTGGAGGAGCTGTCCCAGCGCCGGGACGCGCTCGCGGAGCGCGAGCAGGAGGTCGCGGCGATCCTGGAGCGGGAGCGCGCGCTGGCAACCGCCGAGGCGTCGCTCGCGCAGCGGCAGGAGCAGGCCGAGGCCGCGCTCGAGCAGGCGGCCGAGCTGGCGGAGCGCGAGCGGGCCGTCGCCGATCTCGAGGCGCAGCTTGCGCGGCAGCAGGAGGAGGCCGCGGCGCTGGCGGAGCGCGCCCGCGAGGTCGACGGACGCGCCGCCGAGCTGGCTGAGCGTGAGGACCGGGTCATGCAGCGCGGCGCCGAGCTCGAACGTGAGCGGGCGCAAGCGGTGGCCGCCGGCACCGAGCAGCTGGCCGCCCGCGAGGCGGAAGTGGCAGACCGCGAGCGCGCGCTCGATGAGGAACGCGCCGCGCATCGTGTCGACGAGCAGACTCTCGCCGCGCGCGAGCGCGAGGTCGAGACGCTCCAGACCGAGCTGGCCGAGCGCCGGCTCGAGGTCGCAGCACTCGTCGAGCGGGAACGGATCCTCGCCGACGCGGAGCGGGAGCTCGCCGAGCGCAAGCAGGCCGAGGAGGGCGAGCTCGCCGCGCGCGAGCGAGAGCTCGAGGAGCAGGCCCAGCGCCTGGCCGCTGCCCAGGAAGCGGTGCAGGGGCGGCTCGCCGACGAGCAGCTGTCCGAACGCGAGCGCGAGCTCGCCGAACAGGCGCAGCGGATCGCCGAGCAGCAGGCGGAGCTGCACGAGACGCGCGTCGACGAGGCCGCGCTCCTGGCCCGCGAACGCCGCCTGGCAGCCGCCGAGGCCGAGGTCGAGCGGCGCCGCGTCGACGAGGAGGCGCTCGTCACGCGCGAGCGCCAGGTCGCCGCACGCGAGGAGACGCTGATCGCGCTCCAGGAGCAGCTCGACCAACGCACGCAGGAGCTGGAAGAGGCCGACCGCCGCGCGCACGAGCTCGTCGAGCGCGAGCAGGCGCTGGCTAACGCGGAGGCGCAGGCCGAGGCGGTCGACCGGCGCTCGGAGGAGATGGCCGAACGCGAACGCCGGCTGGCCGGGCTGGAGGAGGGGCTGCAGGAGCGCGAACGAGCGATTGCAGCGAGCGAGCGGGAGATCGAGGCGGGCCGGGATCGGCTTGCCTCAATCGAGGTCGACGAGCGCACGCTAACCGAGCGCGAGGCCGAGCTCGTGTCAGAGGCGGGCCGACTCGGCGCTCGGCTGCAGGAGATCGAGCAGCGCGAGGCGGTGTGGCAGCAGCGCGAGGCCCAGCTCGAGCAGCGGCTCGCAGAGGCCGCGGGCGCGGAGGCCGAGCTCGAGCGCAGGCTCGCCGGCGCCGCGAGCGCCGAGCAGCGTGCGGTCGAGGTCGCCGCGCTCGAGCAGGCGCTCGCCGCCCGCGAGGCCGACGTGGAGCGGATCGCCGCCGAGAGCGCCCAGGCACGGACAGAGGGGCTCACGGCGCGCGAGTCGCTCGAGGAGGAGCGCTCTACGCTCGCGCGCCGAGCCGAGGAAACCGCCGAGCGCGAGCGGCTCGCGGAAGAGGCACGGGCGGCCTCTGCTGCTGTGCAGGCCGAGGCGGAGGCGCTGCGCGAGCAGCTGCGCTCCGAGCTGTCGACCCTCGTCGAGCAGCGCACGGCCATGGTCGCCTCACAGGACGAGCAGAGCCGCACCGCGACCGCCCGCGACCAGGAGCTGGCCGTCCGCGAGCAGCAACTGGCCGCCGCTGAGGCGGAGCTCGAGGCGCGGCGCATCGACGCCGATCAGCTGGCCGTCCGCGAGCGCGAGCTCGCCGGGCGCGAGGAAGAGCTGTCGTCTGCGCAGGCGAGGCTCGTCGAGGAGCGGGTCGAGGCAGCGGCGCTCGCCGACCGCGAGCGCGAGCTGATGGAGGAGGCCGAGCGGCTCGCCCGCCGGCGCGACGACCTCGACCGCCGCGAGGAGGACATCGCCGACGTCGAGATCCGCGAGGCCGCCATGGGCGACCGCGAGCGCTCCATCGAGCGGCTGCGCGTGGAGCTCGACACGCTCAGGGCCGCCTTCGACGGCGAGCGCGCGGCCGCACTGGTCGAGGCGGACGAGATCCGCGAGGCCGCGGCTCTCCACCAGCGCGAGCTGGCGGAGCGGGAGAAGCAGCTGGCGACGCAGGAGGAGCGGCTCGCCCGCGGCCTCGCCGCGCAGGAGGGCATCTCGGAGCGCGAGCGCGAGCTCGCCGAGGAGCTCGACCGGCTGGCACGGCGCCGCGCGGAGATCGAGCGGCGGGAGGAGTCGATCGCCGCCTTCGACGCCCGCGCACACGAGCTGGAAACGCTCGACCGCGAGCTCGAGGCGCGCGGCCGGCACGTCGCCGAGGACGAGCGCGCCGCCACGCGGCTGCGCGAGGAGCTCCAGATTCTCCAGTCGTCGGTGCAGCAGGAGCGCGACGCGCTGGCAACGCGGGCCGAGCAGCTCGAGACGGGGGAGGCCGAGCTGCTGCGCACGCTCGAGGTGCGGCAGACCGAGCTCGACGAGCGCGAGCGGCAGCTGAATATGCTGGAGCAGAAGCGCACCGAGGCGATGGCCGCGGTCGAGCAGCGCAGCCGCGAGCTGGCCGAGCGCGACGAGCAGCGGCGCGACGCGGAGACGGCGTTCACGGCCCGCGAGGCGGCCGTCCAGCGGCGCGAGACTGCCGTGGGGGCACGGGAGACGGCCGCCGTGCAGGCCGCGGCTCAGGCGGATGCCGCGCGCATGGGCGCCGAGCGGATCACCCGGGACCTCGAGACGCACCGTGACGAGCTGGCCGCGCAGCAGGCCGCTCTCGAGGTTCGTGTGACCGATCTGACCGAGCGCGAGCGCGCCGCTGCGGACGCCCGCGCCGAGGCCGAGCGCCTGCAGGGCGAGCTGCGCGATGCGCGTGAGGCGCTCGCCCGCGAGCAAGCGACGTTCCAGACCGAGAACGACGAGCTGCAGGCGCTGCGCCGCACGCTCGAGCAGCGCGGGCGCGACCTCGACACGCGCGAGCAGGACGTCGCCCGGCGCCGCGACGAGGTCATCGCGCAGCGCGAGGGGCTCGCGCGGGTCGCCGACGAGGAGGAGAAGGTCAAGGCGGAGCGCGAGCGCGTCGAGGCCGCCGCCGCAGAGATCGAGCTCGAGCGGGCCGCTCTCGTCGAGCGCCGCCGCGGCGACGAGCAGGCGCGTGCCGAGCTCGCCCGTCGCACGCAGGAGCTGGCGGCCGACCGCGAGCGCCTCTCGGCCGCCGAGGCCGACCTCACCCGCCGCGGCGAAGAGGCCGACGCCGCCGCGTCCGAGCGCACGCGCGAGCTGACCGCACGCGAGACCCGGCTGGCCAATGCGGAGCGTGCCCTCGCCGCCGGCGAAGCGGCCGCGTCCCAGACGGCCGACAACCTCTCTGCCTCCCAGCGCGAGCTCGAAACCGACCGCGCGGCCTTCGCCGGTGAGCAGGACGCCTTCACCGAACGCCAGCGGGAGCTCGCCCGGCGCGAGCAGGAGACGATGGAGGCCCTCGCCGCCCGCGAACGCGAGCTGGCCGCACGCGAGCAGGCCGCCACCGAGCGCGAGGCGCAGCAGGCCGAGGCCGTGGCAGCCACGCAGGAGCGCGCCCGGGACGTGACCACGCGCCAGGAGGAGGTCGAGCGGACGAAGTCGGCGCTCGACGAGCGCGTGCTGGCGATCCAGGAGCGCGAGCGCGCGCTGGCGGCGCGCGACGAGGAGGCCGGCCAGGCGCGCACCGAGGCGGAGACCGAGCTGGCCGAGCGCCGCGAGGCGCTCACCGCGCGCGAGCGCGAGGCGGCTGCGACGGGCGAGCAGCTGGGCGCGCGCCGGCGCGAGCTCGAGACGCAGGCGGCCGACCTGGAGCGGCGCGGCCGGGAGCTCGACGACCGCGTCGAGGCGCTCGACACGCGCGAGCGCGAGCTCGAGGCTGCCCGGCGGACGACCGAGGAGGAGGCCGAGAAGGCACGCGCGCTGCGCGGCAGCCTCAGCCTCCAGAGCCAGGCGCTGGCCCAGACGCAGCATGACCTGGACGAGCGCGAGCTCGACCGCCAGCGCGCCGCCGAGGAGCGGGAGACGGCCATCGTCGACCGCGAGCGCCGCGCCGAGCGCGTGACGGCGGAGCACGAGCGGCGGGTCGCCGAGCTGGACGCGCGCGAGCGGGCGCTCGACGTGCGCGAGCGCGAGGCAGGCACCGAGGACGCCGAGCGCGCCAGGGCGCGGGCCGAGTTCGAGGCGCTGAGCGCCGGGCTCGCCGAGCGCGAGGGCCGGGTCGCCGACCGCGAGGCCGCGCTCGCCGACCGCCGCGCGGAGCTGGAACGCGCGGAGGAGCTCCTCACGCGCCGCCGTGAGCAGGCGGAGCTGCTGGAGCACGCCCTGGCCGAGCGCGACCGTGACCTGGTCTCCGCGCGTGACGTGATCACCGAGCGGGAGCGGCAGCTCGAGACGCGCGTGCGCCAGCTGGACGAGCGCGAGCAGGCGCTCGACGAGACGGCGGTGTCCTCGGAGCAGTCCGAGACCGCCGCCGCGCGGCTACGGGCCGAGGCCGAGCGGCGTGAGCGCGCGGCGACCGAAGCGCAGGAGGCCGCGACGGCGGCCCGCGACGAGGTCGAGAAGCGGCGCGCGCAGCTCGAGGCCGAGGCGGCGGCGGTCGCCTCCCGGTCGGGGGAGGTCACGAGGGCCGAGCAGGAGCTCGAGGAGCGCCAGCGCGCGCTCGACGCGATGGGCGCGCAGGCCGCGGAGGCGTCGCGCGAGGCCGTCGGTGCGCGCGAGCAGCTCGGCTCGGAGCTGCGCGAGCTGGAGCAGGGCCGCAAGGAGATCGAGCAGCGCGAGCAGGCCGTGGCCGCCCGCGACGACGACCTGGCCGCACGCGAGCGCGAGCTGGCGCTCGGGCAGCAGGAGCTCGAGAAGACGCGCGAGACGGTCGCGCAGGGCGACCAGACGCTGGCCCAGCGCGACGCGTCGCTGACCAAGCGCGGGGCGGAGCTGGAGCGGCTCGGCGCCCAGGTCGAGGAGCGCCAGGAGGCGCTGACGAAGCGTGAACGCGAGGTCGAGGCGCGCGGGCTCGTGCAGCAGCGGCTCAACCAGGAGCTCGAGCGGACGGCCAAGGAGCGCGATCGCGAAATGGCCGAGGCGAAGAAGCGGCATGAGCAGCTGGAGCGCCGCGCGCAGGAACTCGACCAGCGCGCGAACGAGCTGGAGCAGCGCGCGGCCGAGCTCGGCCAGAAGGAGCGCGCGGTGACACCGCGGCGCGAGCCAGCCGCCCCCGCTCCGACGCCACGGCCCGCCGCGACTCCGGCGCCGGCGCGCCGCGCGGCCGCGCGGCCTGCGGGCAGCTACACGATCGACGTCCTCGACCGTCTCGTCGAGCGCAATGCCGCGAGCGCGCCCGACGGCGGCGAGGAGTGGCGCGCGTACGTCGTCTTCCTGCGCGACTTCGCCCGCGCAGACGGCGGCCTGCCGCCCAGCTTCGACACCCTCGTCGAAGAAGTCTTCGGCGACCTGCTGCGCTCGAACTAATGGGACAGTCCCCGAACGGCGACGACGTCGCCGTTCGGGGACTGTCCCGATGCGCCCAAGCAACCGGACCCGATAGACCCCTCACCCGACGCTAGGTTGTCCGCCGTGCAGACACGCGTCCCCGTCGTCGTCCTCGGCCTGCTCTGGGCCGGGCTCTCCTTCGCCCGCAGCATGGGCCGCCTCGGCGTGGAGGTGTCCGGAATCTCGATGCATCCGCATGAGTTCGGGGTGCGGTGCCGCTACCTGCGCACGGTGCACCGGGTCGACGGCGACGCGGCCGCACTCGCCGCGCTGCGCGAGGAGTCGGGTGACCGGCCGATGCTGCTCCCGGAGCGCGACGACCACGTCGAGTTCGTGCTCCGCCACTGGGACGACGTCCGCGACCTCTACCGGCTGCCGATGCCGGAGAACCCCGAGGTCACACGGCGGCTGCGCCGCAAGGAGACGCTGCCCGAGGAGGCCGCGCGCGCCGGCGTCCCCTTCCCCCAGACGGTCATGGCCGACTCGGAGGAGACGCTGCGCGCGCTCGACCTGCGGCCGCCGTTCCTGCTGAAGCCGGTCGAGGGCCAGCACTTCGCCGGCTCGTTCGGCCAGAAGGTGATCGAGGTCGCCTGACATGGAGGCGCTCCTGGTCGCTTGGAGGGAAGCGAAGGCGCGCGGGTTCGACACGGTCGTCCAGGAGCTGATCCCGGAGGCGCACGAGAAGATCTGGTCGCTGTTCGCGTACATCGGCCGCAGCGGACGGCCGCTGGCGACGGTCACGGGCGTGAAGGTGCGGCAGGGCCCGATCCGCTTCGGGACGAGCGCCGTCTTCCGCACGCAACCGGCGCCGCGCGTGCGCGAGCTGGGGCTGAAGCTGCTCGAGACGTCCGGCTACCAGGGCTTCGGGCACGTGGAGTTCGCGCACGACCACCGCGACGACGAGTTCAAGCTGCTCGAGGTGAACACGCGGGTGCCGATGTGGGCCGGCGTGGCGATGAGCCGCTACTTCGACATGGCGCGGATCGCGTACGACGACCTCCGAGGCGAGCCGGAGCCGGAGCCGCGGCACTTCGAGGGCGAGCTTCTCTGGAGCTTCCTCCCCAAGGACCTGCACTCATCGCTGGCGATGGCGCGGCGGCGGGAGCTGGGGCCGCGCGCGTTCCTGCGCCCGTACCTGCACCGGCACAAGGTGCGCGCGGTGATGGCGAAGGACGATCCGCTGCCGGCGCTTGCGGTCGTGCCGTACCTGACGCAGAAGCTCTAATGCGGATCGCGCTCCTCGACCCGCCGAGCTTCACGGCGCCGTACGACCATGCGCTTGCGTCCGCACTGGCACGGCGCGGGCACGAGGTCACGCTGCTGACGTCGCCGTTCGCGCACGGCGAGGTGCCCGAGCCCGATGGGTACACGCGCGAGGAGATCTTCCTGCCGTGGTCGTCGCGGCTGCTGCGCCGGTCGCCGCGTACGCGCGCCCGGGTGGTGCTGAAGGGGCTCGAGTACGGGCCGAGCGCGGTGCGCCTGATCCGGCGTGTGCGGTCGCTGCAGCCCGGACGTCGTGCACGTGCAGTGGCTCGGCATTCCACGCTACGACGTGCACTGGCTGCGCCGTGTCGACCTCCCCCTGGTGCTGACGGCCCACGACGTGCTGCCGCGCCAGGAGAAGAACGTGCGCGCGTGGGGCGAGGCGCTGGCGCTGGCCGGTCGGGTGATCGTGCAGTCGACGCGGGCGGTGGAGGAGCTGGCGGCGCACGGGGTTCCGCGGAACCACCTCGTGCGCATCCCGCACCCGGTCTTCCCTGGGCCGGAGCTGCCGCCGCCGACGGGGTCGACCCTGCTGTTCTTCGGCCTCGTGCGCGCGTACAAGGGACTGGACGTGCTGGTGCGCGCGCTGGCGTCCCTGCCGGACGCGCGTTTGATCGTCGCCGGCGACGCAGCCGAGCCGGCCGCCGTGGCAGAAGCGCAGCGGCTCGTGGCGGAGCTCGGCCTCGGCGATCGGGTCGAGTGGCAGCTGCGCTTCATCAACGACAGCGAGATCGCGCCGCTCATGGAGCGCAGTACGCTCTGCGTCTTGCCGTACCGGAAGATCGATTCCTCAGGCGTGCTCGCGACCGCGCTCGGCATGGGACGGCCCGCCGTCGTCACCGACGTGGGCGCGTTGCCGGATGCCATCCGGGACTTCGGCGCGGGCCGCGTCGTGCCGCCGGACGACCCGGACGCGCTGGCCGCGGCGTGTGCGCGAGGTGCTCGCGGACCCGCTGCCGGCATACGAGGGCGCGCTGGCCGCGCGCCGCGCGCTGACGTGGGACGTCGCGGCGGAGCAGCACGAGCAGGTGTACCGCGAAGTGATCGCGTGAGCCGCCTCGTGAAGTCGGTCGCCGACCGCGTGCTCGCGGCCGTCGGGCTCGTCGTCCTGTCGCCGGTCTACGTGGGGATCTCGGCGTGGATCCTCAAAGAGTCGGGTCGGCCGGTGATCTTCCGCCAGCCGCGTGCGGGCAAGAACGGCGAGCCGTTCGAGATGCTCAAGTTCCGAACGATGGTGCAGGACGCCGTCGAGCTCGGCCGCCGGCTCGGGATCTCCGACGACCCGTTCGGCGTGATCCCGAACGACCCGCGGATCACGCGTAGCGGCCGCTTCCTGCGCCGGACGAGCCTGGACGAGCTGCCGCAGCTCTGGAACGTGCTGCGCGGCCAGATGTCGATCGTCGGCCCGCGGCCGGACCTGATCGAGCAGGTCGCGAACTACAAGGACGGCGACCGCCGTCGCCTAGCGGTGAAGCCCGGCATCACCGGCTGGGCGCAGATCCAGGGCCGCGACGAGATCCCGTGGGAAAAGCGCTTCGCGCTGGACGCGTGGTACGTGGACAACTGGTCGCTGGGCCTCGATGCGCGGATCGTGCTGGGGACGTTCACGCAGCTGGGCCGGCCGGACCCGGAGCCGATCGAGGACACGCTGAACATCGAGCGGGCGCGAGCCGCGCGGCACGAGTGAGAGAAGTCCCGGCCGCCGAGTGGGAGTCCCTACCCGGCGACGCCTACTACCGCCGGGCGTACGTGGAGAGCGCGTGCGTGCTGGAGCCCGGCAAGCCCATCCTCCTGGAACACGAAGGCACCGTCTTCGCCGGAATCAAGCGCTCCCTAGGGGCTGTACCCGCGACAGCGGGGGCTGTCCCAAGTCGCCATGACCTGATCACCCCGTATGGCTACGGAGGTCCGAACGGCGAAACCCGGACAGAGTTCTGGCCCGCGTACAACGAATGGGCGCGGCAAGCCGGCGTAGCCAGCACGTTCGTCCGCTTCCATCCGCTACTCCAAAACCAGGGCGTGATCCACACCGAAGAGCTGGCCCCCACGATCGCGTGGCGCCTAGACCACGACCTGCTGGCGGAGATGCATCGCGAAGCACCGCAACGTGGTGCGCAAGGCGCAGTCCGCGGGCCTCGGCACGGAGGCGAACCCAGGCGTAGGCCAGTTCCAGCCGCTGTACGAAGAAACGATGGAGCGCGCAGGCGCCGACCAGTTCTACTTCTTCCCGCCCGAGTACTGGACAACGCTGGACCGCCTAGGCGACGGCCTGATGCGCTTCGACGCCTACCACGACGAGGAGGTGGTCGCGAGCGCCCTCTGCCTTGCGTCGCCGCCGTGGCTGCACTACCACCTGGGCGCCGCGTCGGAGATAGGCCGGAAGCTCGGCGCGACGACGTTCCTGCTGTACGAGATCGCCCGCTGGGCGCAAGAGCGCGGCTACTCGCGGTTCCACCTCGGCGGCGGAGTCGGCGGCGGCCGCGACTCGCTGCACGAGTTCAAGCGGCGCTTCGACCCGGGCGGCGAGCTCCCGATGGCGATCGGCAAGGTCGTGCACGACCCGGAGGCCTACAGCCGGCTCGGCGGCAACCCCGACGACCTGTCCGGGTTCTTCCCGGCGTACCGCTCTGCCGTCAAGCCAGGCGCGTGAGCTCCATGAACCAGTTCGGCTCGAACGTGGCGCCGCTGTCGAACGAGAACGACTGTGTCCAGCGCGCCGACGACGGCGTGATGTCTGTCCAGTCGTAGCGCACCCGGACCGCCCGTTCGCCGAAAACGTCGTCGCACTCAAAGCGGCCCTCACCGTCGCGGAAGCGGCCGACGACCGGGGTATCGAGCTGCCCGCGCGCGCTCGTCGAGCTCCACCAGATGCGCCATTCGCCCGTCTCGACGTCGAACAGGCGCAGGCTGAAGCCGTAGAACCCGGGCCGGTCGGGAAAGTCGGGCACCGAGAGGGAGTCGTAGTTCCCGAGGCCGCCGAGGATTGGCGCGGCGTGCGCGGTCGCCTCGAACTCCTGCCATTCCGCCGGCCCGTCCGCGAGTGGGTCGCGGAGCTTGCGGTTGGCCAGCCGCCAGTCGCCGAAGAGGAAGTCGAAGTCGTGCCGGCCGTCGGCCTCGGTCTCGGCGGGAGCGGTTGCGAGCTCGGTCATGGTGTCTCCTTCCTGGCGGGCGAGCCGCCGTGCAACAGGGATCTGGGGGTCGGGGCGAGACGCAGAACCCCCGGAGGGAGCTCCGCGTCGTCGGGGAATCCGGCGAACGTCACGAACACCGACTCGTCCTCACGCACGGGCAGGGCGGGAAAGGTGTTCTGGCTCGGCTCGGTCACGAAGGAGGCGAGGACGGTCCCGCCGCGCTCGGCGATCGTGTGCTCGACGGAGGCCTCGTCGGCGCCTTCCAGCGGCGCGACCCAGGCCGCGACGAGGCCGTGGGCCACGCCCCGCTGCTGGCCGTCCAGCGCGAAGGCCGAGCCCGCGCGGGTAGGCCGGAGCAGGAGCACGTCGTCGCTCGACACCATCGTCGCGTTCGCCGCCTCTCTGTGGGCCTTCCAGACCGGGCCGCCGTAGAAGGCGGCGAGGCTGTCGGCCCGGCGCTCCATCGAGGGAAAGCCGCGGAGCCAGACGAAGCGGTCGGGGTCGTCGAGGTCGCGGAACTGGCCGACGACGTCCATCCCGTCCGCCTCCTGCGTCTCGACCAGCTCGGCGTCGAAGAGGTCGATCAGGACGTCCCGGGCGCCGGGGTGCAAGGTGTATTGGCGGAGCTCGAGCACCGGCGACCAGACCCGCATTGCGGGCATGCTGCCCGACGCCTGGCCTTCTGGAAAGATCCAGATCGGTGGCGATTGATGAGGCCAGTTGGCTGGCGCTGGAGCCCCGGCCAGGGGAGACGCTGCGGGCCGGGCTCGAGCGCACGCTGCGTGATGCGATCCGCGCCGGGGCGCTACGCGAAGGCGTCCGGCTGCCGTCGTCGCGCGCGCTGGCGCACAGGCTCGGCGTCTCGCGCGGCGTCGTCACGGACGCGTACGCCCAGCTCGAGGCGCAGGGCTTTCTGGTGTCGCGCGTCCGCGCCGCGCCAGTCGTCGCACCCGTCTCGCCCCGGCAGCGCGGACGGCCCGCTCCTGAAGCAGGGCCGCCCGCGCCGCGCCACGACCTGATCCCGGTCGACGCCTGACGTGACGCTCTTTCCGCTGGCGCGGTGGGCGCGGACGGCGCACCAGGTTGCGAGCCGGGCCCCGGCGGCCGCGCTCGACTACGGCGAGTCGCGCGGCGAGCGCGTCCTGCGCGAGGCGCTCGCCGATCACCTCGGCCGCACGCGCGGCGTGATCGCCGAGCCCGAGCAGATCGTCGTCGTCCAGGGCACGGCGCAGGGGATCGAGGTGGTGTTGCGGCTGCTCGGCGCGCGCGCCGGGTCGCGGTCGAGGACCCGTCGCACACGACGCCAGCACGAGCGCATTCGCGCGCCACGGGCTCGCGCTGGTGGCGCAGCCGGTCGACGCGGAGGGTCTCGTCGTCGACGGGCTCGACGCGGATGCGGTGCTCGTCACGCCTGCGCACCAGTTCCCGACCGGCTCGGTCCTCAGCGGCCGGCGCCGCCGCGAGCTGCTCGCGTGGGCGCAGGCACGCGGCGCGATGATCGTCGAGGACGACTACGACGCCGAGTTCCGCTACGACCGGGAGCCCGTGCGCGCGCTCCAGGGCGTCGCGCCGGAGCACGTCATCCAGCTCGGCACGGTCTCCAAGACGCTCGCGCCGGCGCTCCGGCTCGGCTGGGTCGTCGTGCCCGCCGGACGCTCGCCGACGACGCCGAGCAGGTGAAGCGGCTGCTCGACGACTTCTCGCCGGTGCTCGACCAGCTCGCGCTCGCCGAGTTCCTGCGCCGCGGCGAGTACGACCGCCATGTCCGGCGCGCCCGTGTCGTCTACCGGCGGCGCCGTGACCGGCTGCTCGCGCGTCTCGCCGAGGCAGCTGCCGGAGCTGCCGGTCGACGGCGTGGCCGCCGGAGTCCACTTCGTCCTCCGCCTGCCCCGGGCGTCGACGATGCCGCGGTCAGTGCGGATGCGCGTGCTGCCGGCATTCGGCGTGCCGCCGCTGTCGGCGTACCGGATCGCCGCGTCCGAGGAGGGCGGGCTAGTCGTCGGCTACGGCCGGCTGCACGAGGAGGCGGTCGACCCGGCCGTCCGGGCGCTCGCGCGTGTCGTGCGGCGGCACCTGTGACCCCCAGGGGCTGTCCCCGCAGGGGGCTGTCCCGAGTGAAACGGCCAAGTCTCGACTTTCGGACTCCTATCGGTACCCTCGCCGCCATGGTCTCCTGAAAGGCGTCTTCTGGGGCAGCCTGGGCGCGATCGTCTGGACGCATGCCGGCTATCCGCTCGCGGCGGCGGGACTCGCGCGCGTGCGCCCGCGGCCCGTGCGCAAGGACGACATCACGCCGGAGGTGACGGTCATCGTCCCGGCGCACGACGAGGCGGCGGTCATCGAGCAGAAGCTCGAGAACCTGCTCGCGCTCGACTACCCGGCGGACCGGTTCTCGGTGCTCGTCGCCTCGGACGCGTCGACGGACGGGATGGACGAGCTGGTGCTGGCGGCGGCCGAGCGCGAGCCGCGCATCCGCCTGCTCGCGTGCCCGCGCGGCGGCAAGCTCGCGGCGATGAACCGCGCCGTCCCGGAGACGAACGGCGAGATCGTCGCCTTCACCGACGCGAACGCGAGTGGGAGCCGGATGCGCTGCGCAAGCTCGTCCGCAACTTCGCCGACCCGGACGTCGGCTACGTGTGCGGCCAGCTGCGGCTGCTGGCGCCGGACGGCTCGAACCGCGAGGGCCTCTACTGGCGCTACGAGATGTGGCTGCGCCGGAGCGAGTCGGCGATCGGCTCGATCACCGGCGGCAACGGCTCGATCTACGCGGTGCGCCGCTCGGACTACGTGACGCACCGCTTCGGCCACGACCTCGGCCTGCCGGACGCGATGGTGAAGCGCGGCCGCCGCGCGGTCTACGAGCCGGAGGCGCTGGCGTTCGAGCAGCCGCCGCCGGAGCTCGAGGACGAGTACGGCCGCAAGGTGCGCATGTTCCCGTGGGCGTGGCAGCACCTGGTCGAGGGCCGGATGCTGAGCGGCGTCACGCCGCTGTACCTCGCCGAGCTGCTCTCGCACCGGGTGCTGCGCTACGGCAGCGGCGCGCTGCACGCGGCGCTCCTCGTCTGCAGCGTGGCGCTCGCGCCGCAGGGCGGCGTGTACGCGGCGGCGTTCGCGGCGCAGCTCGCGTGGCTCGGGCTGGCCGCCGCCGGCCGGCTGCGGCTGCCGGTCCCGCTGGCCGGCCTGGCCTACTACTACGCCCTCGTCACGTGGGCGACGCTGGTCTCGCTCGTCCGCTATCTCCGCCACGGCGTGCCGCCCGTGTGGGAGAAGGCGGCCGGGACGCGCTGAAAACCTTTCGTTAAGCCATGAGGGAGACGGTGGGCGCGCGCCGAACCTCCGGCTACGGTGACGCGCTTGGCGAGGATCGGGGTCGTGCTCGTCTGTATCTGCCTGCTCGCCGCCGGCTGCGGCGGCGGGAGCGATCCCGCGCGGACCGAGACGCCGCCTCCCGCGCGTGCGCCGGCCCTGCCGCCCGTGAAGCCGCACGTCCGCCACCTGGTGAAGTACCTCACGATCGTCGACGGCGACCTCAACACGCGCATCCCGGGCGCGCGGGTGCGGATCGGCGACGTCACGCACGTGACGCGCCACGCCGGCGGCACGCTCTTCCGCGTCCTGGCGGGGACGAGCAGTGAACGTGACGCTGCAGGCGCGCGGCTACTCGGAGCGGCAGCTGCCGATCTCGTTCGGCCACAAGACGAAGAGCTTCACGCTGCGGATGTACCGCCCGGCGAGCCAGTGGCCGATGTACGGCGTCACGGCCCACCGGACGCAGTCGCAGACGTCGATCCGGCTGCGGCCCCCGTTCAAGGTCGTCTGGAGCAAGGGCCTCGGCTCGCTGCTCGAGTTCCCGGCCGTCGTGTCGGACGGGGTCGCCTACATCGTCAACTACCGCGGCACCGTGTGGGCGCTGTCGATGCGCTTCGGCTCCGTCGTCTGGCGCGTGAACACGGGCGCGAAGATGGCCTCGTCGCCCGCGGTTGCCGGCGATCAGGTGATCGTCCACGGCATGGACGGGCGTATCCGGGTCTTCGACCGGAGCAACGGGAAGCTGCTCTGGGACTACGCGGTCGGCTCGCCGGTCGAGTCGTCGCCGGTCGTCGCACGACGGCGTCGACTACTTCGGCTCCTGGAACGGCGCCGTCTACGCGCTCGACCTGAAGACGCACCGGCTGCGCTGGACGTACTCGTCCGGCGCCAAGATCACGTCGAGCGCCGCCGTGGTCGGGCTCGACGCTCTACATCGGCAACTACGCCGGCCGCGTGCTCGCGCTGAGCGCCGACTCGGGCGGGCTGCGCTGGTCGGCGTCGGTGAACGGCCGCATCTACGGCACGCCGGCCGTCGCCGCGGGCTCGGTCTTCGTCCCGAGCTCGACGGGCAACTCGCTGACCGCGTTCTCGACGGGCGGGAGCTATCGCTGGCGCGTGAACGCGGGCAGCTACGTCTACTCGTCGCCCGCGGTGTGGGCGGGGCGGGTCTATTTCGGCTCGCACGACGGCTATCTGCGCTGCGTCTCGGCGCGCGACGGGCGCGACGCTCTGGAGCGCGTACGCCGGCCGTCCGATCTCGGCGGCGCCGACGGTCGTGGACGGGATCGTCTACTACGCGTCGATCCGCGGCCGCATGCACGGAGCCGACGCGCGCACGGGCCGGCAGGTGTTCACGTTCCCGGACGGGCAGTACGTCCCGGTGTCCGGCAACGCGGGCCGGCTGCTTCTTCACGGCTACTCGCGGCTGTATGCGGTCGCTCCGCGGGCGATGCTCGCGGGTTGACGGGTAGGGTGTCGCGCCGATGACGCAGCAGCGCGATTTGCCGCGTGGGCGGCGCGTGCCCGTCGATGAGCTCGAGGAGCAGGACGTCGACGTCGGCCGCTACTGGAACCGGATCACCAAGCGGTGGTGGCTGCCCGCCGGCGGGCTTCTCATCGGGCTGCTGCTGGGGCTGCTGCTCGCCGCCGGAGGACACAAGGTCTACTCGGCCGAGGCGACCATCTATCTCGGGAGTCCGTTCACGCCGAACGGGACGGCGCCGGTGTCGGCGCTCGCGGCGCAGCCGAGCATCGTGAACAACACGATCCACAGCGAGAACAACATCGCCATCGCCTCGCAGCGCAGCGGCATGAGCGCGAACGCGCTGCGCGGCGGGGTCACGTCGCGGACGATCGGTGCGGCAAAGAAATCGGGGACGGGTGCCGGAACCAGCTCCCTGTACGTGATCGGCGTGAAGGGCTCGAACAAGGCAAAGACGCAGAAGGCGGCAAACGCGCTCGCGTACCTCACGGTCGGGAAGGTGTCGCCGTACGTGAACACGAAGGTCGAGTCGCTGAAGGGCCAGCTGGCAGGACAGCAAGGCGAGCTCACGTCGATCGAAGCGCGGATCGCCGCGGCGAACGCGGCCTATGACGCCGGCAAGAACCTGACGGCGCTCGACAAGCTCGTCCTGGTGACGCGTGGTCGACAACGCCGAGCAGCGCCGCGCGACGATCGAGAACGAGATCCTGGCGACGAAGCAGCTGCTCAACCTTGCGAACCAGGTCGAGAAGGCGAAGGTCATCGAGACGGCCGTCGCGGTGCCGACGACCGCCCGGTCGAAGCGGAACTCGGCGCATCGCCGGGGCGCTCCTCGGGCTGCTGATCGGCCTGATCGTGGCGATCCTGTGGGATCCGGTCGCCGAGCGGCGCACCCGCCGCGTGGCGTAGATGCTGGACGACAAGCGGATCGCAGTCGTCGTCCCGGCGCATGACGAAGAGACGCTGATCGGCTCCACGCTCGCGAGCGTCCCGGCGTTCGTCGACGCGATCTACGTGGTCGACGACGCATCGTCGGACGCGACCGCGGAGCGGGCTGCTGGGCGACCCGCGCGTACAGGTCATCCGCCACGAGCAGAACCAGGGCGTCGGCGCCGCGATCGTGACCGGCTACAAGGCGGCGCTCGCAGACGGCGCCGATGTCGCGTGCGTGATGGCCGCCGACGGCCAGATGGATCCCATCGACCTGGAGCACCTGGCGGGCGCGGTCGCGCGCGACGAGGTCGACTACGCGAAGGCGAACCGGCTGTTCACGGGCGAGGCGTGGAAGCTGATCCCGCGCTCGCGCTACCTGGGCAACGCGGTGCTGAGCCTGCTGACGAAGATCGCGTCCGGCTACTGGCACGTGGCCGACTCGCAGTCGCGGCTACACGGCGGTGTCGCGGACGCTGCTCGAGGAGCTCGACCTCGACCGGCTGTACCCGCGGTACGGGTTCCCGAACGACATGCTGGTGCAGCTGAACGTGTGGAACGCGCGCGTGCGCGACTTCCCGTCACGGCCGATCTACGGCGTCGGCGAGCGGTCGGGGATCAGGTACCGGCGGGTCGTCCCGACGATCATGTGGCTGCTGTTCCGGCGCTTCTGGTGGCGGCTCGGCCAGAAGTACGTGATCCGCGACTTCCACCCGCTCGTGTTCTTCTACACGCTCGGGGCGCTGCTCACGGCGGTCGGGCTGGCGCTCGGGATCTTCGAGACGGTGCTGCGGTTCAGCGGCAACCCGATCACGCCGGCGACGATCGTGCTCGTCGCGTTGCTGCTCATTTCGGGGATTCAGTTCACGCTGTTCGCCATGTGGTTCGACATGGAGTCGAACAAGGACCTGCGCTAGGGGACGCCCCGAGCCGGTCTCCCTCAAGTCGAAGAGTCAAGGCGCAACCCGCTCGCAACCCCGCCCGGCGGTGCTTGATGTTCGCGCCGGGGGCGCCTGCGACCGACCCCACGTTCGTAAGGCGGGATTCGAGCTCTTGACTCGCGCTGAAGCCTTGCCGATGTGTACGGCGTTGTGGGCATCAAGTAGACCGGTCACGTGATAGCTCTCCTCTGGCCACGCCTTCTAGTGGCGACGGCTCCAAAGGCGGGTGGCGCGGACGCGCGCCACGAATTGCAGTTCATGACTCACGCGATGCTTGTTACGTGGCCGCTCTGGGCGCTCCTGGTCGCTGTGGCGGCTGCCAAGGTCGTCATTGCTATGTGGCGAACACGGCGCCTTCGTTGCGCCGGCATTGCCGAAATCGATCGGATGAGTGGGCCGGAGTTCGACAAAGGCTGGCGCTGCTATTCCGGAGCCTGGGGTACCGGACGGAGGTCGTCGCCAGCGGTGGAGGGGACTTCGGCGCTGATCTCGTTGTCGCGAAGAACGGCACCGAGACGGTCGTGCAAGCGAAGTGCTGGAAGAAGAATGTGGGCGTGAAGGCAGTGCAGGAGGCTCTTGGTGCACGCGGCTATTACGGCGCCGACGCGGCGATGGTCGTCACCAATGCGCACTTCACCAAGCAAGCGCAGATGCTGGCAGTGAAGAACAATGTGCAGTTGTGGGGTCGTGACGAACTCGTCTCTGCTCTCTTGAAGTCGCCAACTGCGCCGACCAAGTCGCAGCCGACACTGCTCCAACGGAAGCGAACCCAGCCGGCGACGCATCGGTTCGTGCCGGGAAGAACGGACCGTCACCGAGCCGCCACGCACCGGCCCATGCGGGTCGTCAGCGGCCTTCTGCGCCCGATGCGGCGAAGCCGTGTCCGATCAGGGACTACTGCCTCGCCCGTCCAGATCGGTTCGGTGGCCTCGATGCTCTGCTACCGGGATCAACGCGTGGTTCGGGGAAGTACGTCGTAGCGACGACGGGATACTCCCAGCTTCGAAGCGGTTGAGCCGGCAGGGCGGATGTCCGTGACAGGGCAGCTCGTAAGATTCGACCGTGTCCTAGGCAACTAATCTTGATGCCCGATGCGCGCGACGCTGAAGACACCCAGTGGCTCGATGGGCGCGACGCCGGCCTCGCCGCGCAGGACGCCGCCCGCTACAAGCCGGCTGCTCAAGCGAGGCGCCAGCGCCCTTGAGCAGTCGCGTCGGGCCGTTCGCATCAGGACCTGAGCGTCAGTTCGTAGGCGAAGTACTCTCGAATAGATGAGCGACGAGACTGGGCACGGCGGGTGCGCTGAGAAGCACGAGGGCGGGCCGATGCTCGGAGGAGCCGGGCCCGCTTGGCCGGAAGTGCCAGGCTCACCGCCGGGTTCGCCGAGATGGGTCAACGCGCGGGCATTTCGGCGGTTTGGCGCGAAATGTTGACGGTCACGATCGGTGGGCTGAACGCGACGGTGGGAGATTTTCCACAAATGCGTCCGAGGAACTCAATGGGATCACCGGCCGGAACCGGACACACAGGTCGACGTGGAACAGGCAATCGCGGCGAAGATTCACCTGGGAATGCGCATCTTCCGCTGCTCTGCTGGTGCTCAAGTGGTAACCGTGGAGCCAGAGGTCGCTGGGTTGATTCCTGAATGGCAGTCTGACCACGAAGAGGGGTTGTACGGGGCGGAGGCGAGATTATCGAGCTCTCCGCTATTCCTCGATCTTGGAGAGCGACGTTGGCGCGCCTCTTGCTTGGGCGGCTGAGACCTGGCCACTCCCGTTCCATCCCTCCGAGCCGCGCTGTGCTGGATACGCGATGAGATGTTGTCCGTCGTTCCCTTCGGAAGCGTTGGCGGCGTCCATCCCTGGGGCGGAACACTATCAGGCGTGGGCGCGATCGATCTACATTCAGGGGCACCTTGTCGACTGGCCGCAGCCCGGTCCAGGCGACTTCATCGCTCGCGCGAGTGGCGAAGTGAATGTCATGGGTGGACGCTGAGGGAGCTTCAGTTTGTGCTCAATACGGAGCCGTGACGTACAACCTGTCACGCCGGGTTCTTTCTGTCTTGATGGCGATCGAGGCTACGGGCGGGCCGCTCGTCGAGCCACCGCTTCGGCGTGCGTTGAAACGGAGAGCGGCCCGGGAGGGCGAGAAAGTTGCCTGCACCGATACCCGCGCGATTCCCACGGCGGGTCGCAGACACGCAGAGTGCCAACCAGCCCGGTCGCGTCGGGCAGGAGTGTGTCGTCCCCGCGACTCATGGTCGGCTTGTGCAGGCGCATGCGCTTTGGCATGAGGCGCTAGCTTCCTACAACGACCCCGATGAATTCGTAACCAAGCTAAATGCGCTCATCCAGGCTCTGCGCACGGTCACGTGGGTTCTCCGGAAAGAGTTCGGAAACAGCGAGCAGTTCAATGCTTGGTACGCGCCGTGGGAGTCGTTGATGGCGAGCGACAACCGGATGCGGTGGGCACTCACGGCCAGGAACACGATTGAGGAACAGGGCGACCTCGCCACACACTCTGTGGCCCAGGTGCGGGTGAGAGCTAGCCTCGGCTCGAAAGTCCCGCGGTGGAGTTCGATGTGGATCCGACCGCCGACGTAGCCGAGATCGCGCGCCGTGTAACGCTGGTTGGCGGCCTACACCAGAGAGTGCGCGAAGAGGGCACGCTGGAAGTCGAGCGGTTTCGTGGACCCTGGCTGAGTTAGCCGGGGAGGAACTCCTCGATGTCCTGGCGCATTGCTACGGAGTCTTGGCACGGATCGTCGGCGCGGCTCACGAGGCGCGCGCTGCCCTGACCGAAGAGTGCACGCTAGTCTCGATCAAGCCTGCGGAGCACCGGTGTATGAGCGCATCTGATGGTCGTCTCCGTGCATGCTCGCCAGTCGGGACGCTCGAACGAGTCGCCGTGATCTGACGACCGGAGCCCCTACGAGCTCGAACTTCAATCTGTTAGAGCCACGGCGGTTGACCAGAAGAAGCGGCACTTCGCTATTCGATAAACGATTGGGAAGCACCGCCAGAAAGCGCAACTCTGATCGACCGCGCTAGGTCTTTGCACGAGCTGGGCAAGAGGATCTTGATAGCCGATGGGCACCACATCACGATCGCCTGGCTGCTTCGGGGGAATCGCGCAACCGAGCAGACGGTCATGCACCCCGAGGACCAACGCGACAAATTCATGATGATGGAGCGGCTTGCCAGCGAAGCGAATCGCCTCGCTGCTGATGCAATCATTCTGAGCACCGAAGCCTGGACGGCGCGCCAGCTTGAACCAGACGACCCACGCGCGCTCCTGCGTCCAAGCGAACGCGACGACCGATTCGAAGTCTTTGTGACCTACGCCTTAAAAAAGATCATCTTTGCCACATTTTCGGCGCACAGGATTTTACCGCGTCGCCGACCGCCCTCAACTCGAAGAGACAGAACACGCACGCCGAGATGCCACCGCCGAATGTCTTGCTTCCGTTTGTTCGCATGTGGGACGGGTGGCGCCAACCGGAGAGCATATGAGTCACAGGTTCAAGCCGAAAGACTTTAGTCACTCGAATGACGTAGAGAGTTCCGGGAGCAATTCGAGTAGCTGGGCGATATCGTCCGCGCTTCCATCGTTCCCCAGCAGACCGTACCCACCTCGGTCGGCGAGCAGTCTCGTCACGGTGTCGATCTCTGCGAGCACCACGCCGAAATAGCTCGGAGCCTCACGCTGCGGAATCCAGGTCACGTCGACCGCGCGTCCGCCGCCCAAAGTTAGCCACGCGTGAGGGTTAAAATGGTCCGCTCCCCGCCGGACCGCCTTTGCCGCCGGCGATTCCTCGACGTATCGAAGCGTTTGGGGTAGGTGGCGACAGCAGCGGCCGAGTTGCCAAAGCACTCACGCCAGGGTCCCTTCGCGACATCTTCGGGACGCGACTCAAGCACGAACTCGCGGGCGTGGGCCACGAGAACATCCCAGCGATGAGGGCGGCCGGCGCCTGGTTCCCGCGGCCGACCGGCCTTTCAGACAACGTACTCCTTTGCATTCAAGAAGAAGGGGTCGGGAGGATCGGCCGCGAGTGCGATCGCGTCCCGCAGGTCGAAGAGCGGTTTCGTAGTTGGGACGATCTCGTCTCTGAAGAGCCTGTCCAACATGCGGATGCCAACGGTTCCAACCCCCCGTCGCGACGCCGGAATCGTCCGTTACAACCATGACAGCTTCAGATGTGTATGCGTCCACGCTGAAGGAGTCCAGCTCCGCGAGAGCGTTTTGCAGTTTGCGTAGGTCGGCTCCGGAGATCGTGACCACTCTCGGCCCACCAGTCGACGTGCAGAGCCCCTGGA
>CAWCYR010000005.1:0-194110 GCA_963799895.1 uncultured Thermoleophilia bacterium | reverse complement strand
GATCTGCCCACAGAGGTTGTGAACGGTTGAGAGGTCATCCGGCCCTCCTTTGAGGGTGTGCGGGTTCTGCCAAGGACCTGCGTCCCAAAGGAGGGCCGGAATGCTTCTGCACGCTAACGCCAAGCTCGGATTGGCCGGTCGGCGCGAGCTCGTGCTCGCGGTCGAGTCGGGGTTGTCGCTGAAGGGGGCTGCAGCCCGCTTCAGCGTGTCGCCTGCGACCGCGCATCGCTGGTGGCACCGCTGGATCGATGGGGGTCGACAGCAGGCCGCGCTCGTGGATCGCTCGTCGCGGCCGCTGCGGCAACCGCGCCGGCTGAGCGCCGAGCAAGAGGCAGTGATCGTGCGGGCGCGGCGCGAGACCAACCTCGGTCCTGGCCGGCTGGCCGGGATCGTGCGGCGTGCCCGCTCGACGATCTGGAAGGTGCTCGCACGGCACGGGCTGTCACGCCGGCCGCGTGGGCACCGGCAGACCTTTCGCCGCTATGAGTGGTCACGGCCGGGAGCCCTGTTGCACATGGACGTCAAGAAGCTGGCTCGTTTCAGCGTGCCCGGCCATCGCGCCACCGGCGATCGCACCAAGCTCCGGGTCAACCGTCACGTCGGCTACGACCACCTGCACTGCGTCGTCGATGACCACAGCCGTGTCGCCTACGTCGAGCTCCATCCACGCGCCACCGCCGAGACCAACACGCGCACGCTCCAACGCGCCCTTGCCTTCTTCGCCGACCTCGGCTGCCAACCGCCCGAGGCGGTCATGACCGACAACGCGATGGCCTACACCCACGGCCGCTTCGGCGAACTACTGGCCGCCAACCAGATCACACACATCCGCATCCCGCCCTACACGCCACGCTGGAACGGCAAGGTCGAGCGCTTCATCCAAACGCTCGCCAACGAATGGGCCTACAGCCGCACCTGGCCCAACTCACACCACCGCGCCCGCAGCCTGCAAAGCTTCATCCGCTACTACAACCGACAGCGCCCACACAGCTCAACCGCAGACCGGCCACCCATCAGCCGCGTTCACAACCTCCGTGGGCAGGACAGCTAGGACGCAGGGAGCGCTCGTATGCTGTCTATACGGGCGCGACCGAGGACGACGCCTCGGGACGACCAGCGCGGCCCTGCGGCACAGTCGCCGTTTCGCCAAGCCCCCCTAGTGGGACAGCCCCCTGCGGGGACAGCCCCTGAAGAGCCGCTCAGGAGGTAGGGACGGGCGTCTCGGCGGCCAGGCGCTCCAGGGCGTCGACCATCGATCCGAGCCGCTCGCCTTTCGGCGTGAGCCGGTATTCGACCCGCGGCGGGCGCGTGTCGTAGATCCGGCGCTCCAGGACACCGGCCTCCTCGAGCTCCGACAGGCGAAGCGCGAGGGTGCGGGGCGGGACGCTGCCGAGCGCCCGCAGGAACTCGTTGAAGCGGACGGCGCCGGAGTGAGCCGCCCACAGGACGCTGAGCAGCCAGCGACGCTCGAGGAGGTCCGCCGCGCGGCGGACCTCCTCGGGCACGGGCGCACAGTCGCGACAGCGGCTCTGCGCCCGTGCCGGGGCTGTCCCCGCAGGGGGCTGTCCCGATGCGCCGGTCTCGGCAGAGCGAACGGTCACCTCGATGCGACTCCGGGGGCGAGGACTGTCGCTCACGCCTGACTCGCCGTCGCGACCGAGGCGGGCTCGAGCGAGAACTCGAGCGCCTCCTCGAGCGTCATCACCGGGTGGAACGTCATCTCGTTGCGGACGTCCTCCGGCACGTCGTCCAGGTCGGCCCGGTTGCGCTCCGGCAGGATCACCTCGCGCAGCCCGGCCGCGTGCGCCGCCAGCACCTTCTGCTTCAGGCCGCCGATGGGCAGGACGCGGCCCTGGAGCGTGACCTCGCCGGTCATGGCGACCGTGTGCTTGACGGGGCGGTCCGACAGCAGCGACGCGAGCGCGGTCGTCATCGCGACGCCGGCGCTCGGCCCGTCCTTCGGGATCGCGCCCGCGGGCACGTGAACGTGGAACGACTTGTGCTCGAAGTCCTCCTCGCCGATGCCGAGCGCGTCGGCGTGCGAGCGGACGTAGGAGAGCGCGATCCGCGCCGACTCCTTCATCACGTCACCGAGCTGGCCGGTCAGGACCAGGTCGCCCGAGCCCTGCATGCCGGTTGCCTCGATGAAGAGGATCTCGCCGCCTGTTCCGGTCACGGCGAGCCCGGTCGCGACGCCCGGCACGGCGGTGCGCTCGGCGGCCTCCTGGAAGAACTTCTGGCGGCCGAGGGCGTCCCGAACGTGCGGCACGTCGATCGTCACCGGCGGCTCCGCCTTCTTGGACGCGACCTGCGTCGCGGTCTTGCGGAGCACCCGGCCGAGCTCACGCTCGAGGTTCCGGACGCCGGCCTCGCGCGTGTAATCAGTGATGACGGTGTGGAGGGCGTCGTTGTCGAGCGTGACCTCGTCCTCGAGCAGACCGTTGCGCTCACGCTGCCGCGGCCAGAGGTACCCGCGGGCGATGGCGGCCTTCTCCTCGACGGTGTAGCCGTCGAAGCGGATGACCTCCATGCGGTCGAGCAGCGGCCCGGGGATCGTCTCGGCGATGTTCGCCGTGGCGATGAAGAACACGCCCGACAGGTCGAGCTCCACGTCGAGGTAGTGATCGCGGAACGAGTGGTTCTGCGCGGGGTCGAGGACCTCGAGCAGGGCCGCCGACGGGTCGCCGCGCCAATCGGCGCCGACCTTGTCGACCTCGTCCAGCATGATCACCGGGTTCATCGTCCCGGCGTCGCGCAGGGCACGGACGAGCCGCCCCGGCAGCGCGCCGATGTACGTGCGCCGGTGGCCGCGGATCTCGGCCTCGTCCCGGACGCCGCCCAGCGACATGCGCACGAACTCGCGCCCGAGCGCCTTCGCGACCGACTCGCCGATCGACGTCTTGCCGGTGCCCGGAGGCCCGATCAGGGTGAGGATCGCGCCCGAGCGCTTGTCCGGCTCGATGCCACGGTCCTCGCGCAGCTTGCGCACGGCGAGGTACTCGACGATCCGCTCCTTCACATCGTCGAGGCCCGCGTGGTCCGTGTCGAGGATCTCGCGCGCGTGCACCGGATCGAGCGTCTCCGCGGAGCGCTTCGACCACGGCACGGCGATCAGCCAGTCCAGGTACGAGCGGATCATCGAGGCCTCGCCCGAGGCCTCGCCCATCGCCTCGAGGCGCGCGAGCTCGCGGTCGGCCTGCTCGCGCACGGCCTCCGGCATGCCCGCCTCCTCGATCTTGGTGCGGTACTCCTCGATGACGGAGCCCTCGTCCTCGCCGAGCTCCTTGCGGATCGAGTCCATCTGCTTGCGCAGGAAGTACTCGCGCTGCTGCTTCTGGGCGCCTGACTCGACGTCCTCGCGGATGCGCTTGCGCACCTGCATCTCGGCCAGCCGGTCGCGCTGGAAGCGCACGGCCAACTGGAGCCGCTCGACCACGTCGACGGCCTGGAGCAGCTCGACCTTCTGCTCGAAGGTCAGGTCAGGGGAGTAGCCGGCCGTATCGGCCAACGCGCCCGGCTCACTGATCGAGCGGACGAAGCTGGCGACGCGACCGTCGTCGCCGCGCAGCTCGAGGATCTCCTCGACGACGGCCCGGTACTCCTGCTCCAGCTCGCGGGTGCGGCTGGGCGGCGGGATCTCGTCGATGCGCTCCTCGACGTCGGCGCGCAGGCGGCCGGTGGCGTCGCTCTCGGCGGCGCCGATGGACGCACGATGCAGCCCGTTCAGCGCGACGGCGCGGACGCCGCCGGGCAGCCGGACGCGGTCGATGACCTCGGCCACGGTGCCGACATGCGCGTACTCGTTCTCATGCCGGGGCACGAGCAGCACCTGCTCCTCGTCCCCCGCGTCCACCGTCAACGTCACCGTCATGTTCGGAAAGACGACGGTGTCCTCGAGTGGAATCAACAGGAGCTTTGGCAATGCAACACACTTCCTCTCTACTAACCAGATGTCTTGTAACTGCAAAAAGTATAGCTGCTATGTGCCCGCACGCCAAATCGCCGGCTCGGGGGCCGGCGACGGTCGAAAACGGCTGTAGAGAGCGGTTTAGCGGCGCGCGAGCGGCGCGTGTGCGATGGCCAGCGCCGTCTCGGCCCAGCCGGCGTCCCACTTGTCGCGCACGCTCGCGGGCGAGGAGGTCGAGCCGCGGTTGACCAGGCTGGAGAGCGTGGAGGTGGCAGACGCGGAGCCCTTCAGGTTCGTCGCCGTCACGGTGACCTTCAGCCGGCGGCCGACGTCCCACGAGGTGAGTGTGTACGAGGCGGAGGTCGCGCCGGCGATGACGATGCACGAGCCGAGCAGGCCGCAGCGCTGCCACGAGTACGTGTAGGTCATCGGTGCCGCGCCCGTCCACGTGCCGGTCGAGGCGGACACGGTGGCGCCGGACAGGAAGGTGCCCTTGATCGCCGGGGCGACCTGCATGGCGGGCGAACCGCCGGAGACGGGCGGAGGCGGCGGGGGCGGCGGAGTCGTGCCCGTGCCGGACGGGATCGTCACGGAGAGCGTGTTCCCGGTCGGCCCGAGGTTCCCGGCGGCGTCGTACGCGCGCACGGTGTAGCTCTGGGTGGTGCCGGCTGCGGGCGACGGGTCGGTGTAGGTCGTCCCGCTCGCCGTCCCGATCTGCGTGATGCCGCGGTAGACCCGGTAGCCGACGACGCCGGTGTTGTCCGAGGCTGCGCCCCAGGCCAGTGCCACGGCCGGGCCGGAGAGGACCGAGCCGCTGAGGGTGCCCGGCGCCCCCGGTGCGATCGTGTCGGCCGGCGGCGGGGGAGGCGGAGGCGGCGGGGTCGAGCCGGGCAGCGTCACCTGGACAGTAGCGCCGGCCGCGGTGGCGGTCGTAGTGCTGACCGTGATGCCGTCGACGGAGTCCGTGAACGTCTGGCCGGCGCGCAGCGGCGCGTCGTTGAAGGTCGGCGTCAGCGGGTTCGTGTCGATCAGGTACGAGAGGTTGATCACCGAGGTGTCGGGCGCGAGGCGGATGCTCACGCCGTTCACGACCGGGTCGGACAGGCTGAAGGTGTCGAAGTAGGAGCCGAACGGCCGGCGGTACTCGAGGTAGAAGTACTGGCCGGAGGTCCCGCGCGGGATGCGCAGCGACTGGACGCCTCCGGCGGCCCACTCCATCGGCGAGATCGTGTACGTGCCCGAGGTGGTCACCGTTTGCTGGGCGAGCGGGTCGAGCCAGCCGATCTGCGCCTTGTGGTACATGGACGTCTGGCGCGCTCCCGAGCCCATGATGTCGAACGGGTCGCCGTACTCGCTGTACGAGCACGAGGTGCCGTACGCGACGCGCACGTTGCCGCTCATGCAGGTCAGCGAAGAGGCGTGGTGGACGCCGAGGTTGTGGCTGAGCTCGTGGCCGAGCGTCTGGAGCTGGAAGTAGCCGTTGATCCACACGCGCGAGCCCGGCATCTCGGCGAGGCCCGACCAGTAGCAGCTGTCCGCGAACGGGAAGGCGTAGACCACGTGCTGGTAGCTCGAGAGGTTGACGCCGGCGTTCGCGGCCGCGGTGTTCGCGGCGGCGGCCCAGTTGCTGACGGCACAGCCGGTGTTCGTCATCGGCAGCGTGTACCAGCCGTAGACGTCGCCGGTCATCGAGATGGCGCCGAACGACTCCTCCTGGAAGTACTGGTTCACGGAGCCCGCGCCGGTGAACATCGTCGAGGCCGCCTGCGCGGGCGTCCACGGCTGCGAGGTGTCGTTCGTGAAGTTGATCAGCAGGATGGCGACCTTCCGCGGGCCCGGCGAGACCGTCGCGTAGCTGCGCGGCTCGCGCGTCAGGCGATGGACGTGGTCGACGTTCAGGCGGCCCTTGTAGAGCAGCCCGCGGACGCTGAGGCGCATGCCGTTCGCGAGGTCCTGGCGCTGGCGCTTGAACTGGAGCCGGATCTGCTTGTGTCCCTGGCGCAGCGTGTAGTAGTAGCGCGCCTGCTTGGTGCGGAAGTTGTCCGAGTGCGTGAACTGGAGCGTGCCCTCGACCGTGACCGCGTCGGCACCGCCGTTGTGCGCGAAGCCGGCGGCGGGGAAGACGAAGATTGCGGCCAGGGCGGCGGCCAGCGCGGCGGGGCGGCGGAACATCCACGGAGTACGTCGGTAAGCAAAGCTCGGCCCGTCAACCCCCGCGTGAGGGACTTGCGCCCCTCGAACGGGGGACTAGGAGTTCCAGCGGAAGCCGGTGGCGGACGGAGCCGGCTGGAGCGGGCTCTGCGGAAGCCCCGGGCGGAGCTCGCGCTCGTTGAACGCCCGCGGCGCGACGTCGTTCGGCGAGGCAGCGTGGAACAGGGAGGCGAGGTACTGGATCTGGCCGCGGCCGGGACCGAGCTCGGACTGGCCGCCGCCGTAGGGCCGGATCCCCTGCGCCGCGCAGTAGTCGTACGTTGCGAGCAGGTCGGCCAGGCTGCCGATCCGCGACGGCTTGAGGTTGACGCCCTTTGGCCGGTGTGGGAGCTCTTCCAGATCCGCGATCGAGTGGATCGGCTCGTCCCACGTGACGCGGTCCCAGTGCGGAGCGAGCACCTCCTCGGTCTCGGGCGTCAGCGCCGGGTCCTCGATCCACGCGTTCGGGAAGCCTTCGGCGACGCGCCGGTAGAGCGCCGCGTCCGGGCCCTGGTCGACGCTCGTGCCGGAGTAGAGGCCCTTGAGGTCGACCGACTCGACCGCGCCGGTGGCGGCGAGCTCCGCGACGAGCTCGTCGGTCCACGAGGTGGTCGCGTCGAGCTTGAACTCCAGCCAGGGGTAGAGCTCGAGGCGCCCCCGTACCGGGTCGATCGTCGCCGGCTCGCCGAGCCGCAGCGAGTTGACGAAGCGGACGGGCTGTGGGTCGCGGCCCACCACCTCGTGCAGCGGGCGGCCCGCCTGCCGGAGCGCGAGATCGAGCGCCGCGCTCTCGAAGGCCCAGCGCCGGTACAGGCGGTAGGCCGGAGACTGCGGCGGCGTGGGGAAGAGGTCGAGGGAGCCGACAAGCTCGGCGAAGCCGCCGAACGTCGTGCTGCCGGCGAGCGGCTGGGCCGGCCCGGCGGCCTGGAAGGCGTCCTGGTCCTCGTTCGCGTACGTGACGTCCTCGCCGACGCCCTCCTCGCCGCCCCCGTGCAGGTGCACGACGGTGGTCACGCGCGTCCACTCGGGGGAGACGGCCTGCTCGAGCCGCTCGAGCTCGTAGGCCTCGACCGCCAGCGGCAGCTCGGCGAGCGCAGCCGGGAGCGTCACGCGGCGTTGCGATAGACAAGCACGCCGCTAAAGCCGGCGATGTACCCGGCGCCGGCCTGGCTCTTCGAGATGTAGAGCCGGATCTCGCTGCGGCCGCGCGGCGCGGTGAACGGCACCTTCGCCCGCGACGCCGGGCCGAGCACCACGATGCGGACGGCGTGCCACTGCGTGCCTTTCTGGCGCAGCTGGACGACCAGCGAGTGGCCGCGCAGCGGGTTCGCGGCCCTGGCCGTCACGGTGAGCATCCCCTTGCTGAGCGCGAGGTCGAGCCGCGGGGTGACGTCGCCGGTGATGCTGTTGGTCCTCGTGCCGCGCCAGACCGCCACGTAGGCGGTGGTGATCCGCGGCCGGCTCGTGAAGGTCCAGTTGCCGTTCGCGGTCGTGATGATCGTGCCGGCTGACGCAAATTTCTGCTGCCCGTACGCGCGCGCGAGGACCTGGACCGTCTCGCCGGGCTTGCCGCTCGGCACTGCGCCGGAGATCGTGAAGGTGTTGCCGAAGATGACCGGGTACGAGCCCCACGCGGACGGGACTGCGATCGCCGCCGCGACGAGCGCAGCCGCGAGCACGCCCCGGAGGCGCCGCCGTCTCGATGCATGCAGATATCCCCTCACGTGCCGTCCTCGGTGATCGCCGGCGGAGGGTATGCGAGACGCGGCGCTACTACAAGCGTTCAGCCGACACCGTGCGTCGTGCGGACGTCCATCGCCCGCTTGAGCACGGTGAGTGCGGCGTCGGCGTCGCCCTCGTTCTCGAGCAGCGCCGCCAGCTTCGAGTACGCCTCGACCAGGTAGCGGTCGGGCGTGGGCTGGAGTTTCTCGATTGCGAGCTCGTACAATTCGCGCGCGCGCTCGGGCTCGCCGATCGACGAATAGATCTCGCCGAGCAGCGCGTAGCTGCGGCCCGCTTGGCGGGGCTTGGCGTCGACGAGGATCCCGGAGACCTCCATCGCCAGCGCGCCGCGGCTTCCTCGACGCGCCCGAGTTGGGCGAGCGCACGCGCCTTCTTCGAGCCGGAACGCCGGCCTGGTCGGCCGCGTTCGCCGAGCGGGTCGTAGCAACGGCCAGGCCTTCGCGAGAAGCGCCAGTGCCTCCTCCGGCCGGCTCCCGGTCGAGTTCGAGTGTGCGAGCAGCTCGTGCGCCCGCGCGGTGTAGTAGTCGTCCTCAGCTAGCTCGACGATCTCGAGCGCGCGCCGCGCGTATCGGGCGGCTTGCGTGTGCTCGATTCTGCATCCCATAGAGGCGGGACTGCGACCAGTAAATGCGTGCGCGGAGCAGCGGGTCGCGGGCGCCTTGACTCTGGGTGACGTTCGAGGCGAGCACGTCGGCCGCTGTGCCGAAGTCGCCCTCGTCGATCGAGCGCGTTCGCCAGCAGCACGGCAAACCGCAGCTGCTCGATCGTGTCCTCCCGGCGCTCGGAGGCCTCGAGGCAGCGCCGGAAGATCGCGACGGCCTCTTCCGTCCTGCCCAGCATTGCCTTGGCGCGCCCGAGCGTCTCGGCCAGTGCCGGACCGCTCCTCCGGCTGCGCGCCCCAGACGCCAAGCGCCCGCTCGATCTGCGAGATCGCCTCCCGGGGATCGCCCCGCAGGAACGCGAGCTCGCCGCAGCCGGCCAGCGCACGGCCGTAATCCTCCTTGCTCCAGGGCGACTGCAGCACGTCCTCGTAGAGCCGCCTGCGCGTCGTCGGCGTCGCCCAGGCGCAGCGCCAGCTCGGCGTCGAGCAGACGCGCGTCGTCGGGTGCCGCACGATTCTCGCCGGTGGCGAGGTAGTCCTCGCTGACGCCGAGCCGCCGGCCGAGTTCGCGCAGGAGCTGCAGCGACGGGATCCGGTCGCCGGACTCGATGCGCGAGATGTACGCCGGCGAGCAGCCCGGGAAGGCCAGATCGCGCTGGGTGAGGCCTGCGCGCTCGCGCGCAGCGCGCAGCCTCTCGCCTACCGCGACCGGGTCGTCGACATGTGTTGACTTACGTCGCGGCACGAGTCCTACCGATTTATACTACGCGAGCCCGGGCCTGGGACCGATCACCGCGACGAAACGAAAGGACGGTCCCGTGAAGCGACTGGCATCGCTGATGTTGGCCTTTGGCCTCATTGCGGTAATTACGGCCGATATTGCCCTGGCCCCACTAGCGCCTCGCATTGCGAGGAAGTACCCCTTTCTGGGTGATGGGGCTTGACAGTATTGCGGCGACGTTACTGCTGTCAGGAATCGCCCATTCCGACCAAAACGAGGGGGTTCACCGGAAATTCCGCAATCCGGTGAGCCCCTTCGCGCTTTTCCAGGGCTTTTCCGTCCGCTGATATCAGCGACAATCCGGTTTCTCTATGGAAACGCTCCGCGGTCGGCTGACAACTCTGCGGCGGGCCACCGACGACGACGCGGACCTGCTCGTCGCCTGGCACGCCGACCCGGAAGTGGCACGCTACTGGGACTGGGAGACCTATACCCGCGAGACGATGCTGGCCGAATTGGCCGAGCCCGACGAGGAGCCGTACATCGTCGAGGCAGACGGCCGGCCGGTGGGCTTCATCCAGGCCTGGTGGGAGCCGGGCGGCGTACGCGGCGGGCCTGGACATGTTCCTCGTGCCCGACGCGCGGGGGCGCGGATACGGCCCGGACGCGGCCCGCGCGCTCGCCGAGCACATGCTCGCGCGCGGGTGGGCGCGCGTGACCACCGATCCGTACGTCTGGAACGAGCGCGCGGTCCGGGCGTGGCGGCGGGCCGGGTTCCGCGACCTCGAGGAGCGCGAGCCGGACGAGCACCACACCGCCCGCTGGCTCTTCATGGTCTACGAGTCGCGCTAGTCCGCCCCGGGCACGTCCTCCGCGTCGCCCGGCTCGTCCGTCGGGTCGGGCGCCGGGGAACCGGGCTCCTCGTCGTTGCGGTCGTCCTCGCGCGTGCCCTGCGTATCCTGCTCGTCCATGCGCGTGACCCTTCCCGATTCGTCGGAACTGGAACTTCCGGACGGCGCGACCGGCCTCGACGCCGCCCGCACGATCGGCCCCAAACTGGCCGAGCAGGCCGTCCTGGTCCGCACCGACGGCCGGGTGCAGGACCTGCGCCTGCCACTCGCAGACGGCGATCGCATCCAGATCCTGACCACGCGCGACACGCAGGACCCGGACGCCCTCTACGTGCTCCGCCACTCGACCGCCCACCTGCTCGCCGAGGCGGTGCGCCGGCTCTACCCAGGCGTGAAGGTCGCGATCGGCCCGCCGATCGAGAACGGCTTCTACTACGACTTCGAGTTCCCGGAGCCCATCGGCGAGGACGCGCTCGAGAAGATCGAGGCCGAGCTCCAGCGTGAGCTCGACGAGGGGCGGACCTTCGAGCGTGCCGAGATCACGGCCGACGAGGCGCGCCGGGTCTTCGAGCAGCAGGACGAGCCGTACAAGGTCGAGCTCGTCGACACCGCCGTGGGCGACATCTCGCTCTATACGCAGGGTGACTTCACCGACCTCTGCCGCGGCCCGCACCTGCAGACGTCTGCGCCGATCAAGGCCTTCAAGCTGACCGGCGTTGCCGGCGCATACTGGCGCGGCGACGAGAAGAACACGCAGCTCACGCGGATCTACGGCACCGCCTTCTACTCCCAAGCGGACCTCGATGCGTACCTGCACCAGCTCGAGGAGGCTCGCAAGCGCGACCACCGGCGGCTCGGCGTCCAGCTCGATCTCTTCCATGTGTCGGAGCACTCGCCGGGCTCGCCGTTCTGGCACCCGAAGGGCATGGTCATCTGGAACTCGCTCGAAGACCTCCGCCGCCGCCAGAACCGTGAGCGCGGCTACGTCGAGGTCAAGACGCCGCTTCTGTACGACGTCGACACGTACATCACGTCGGGGCACTACGACAACTACCGCGACCACATGTTCTTCACGCACTCGCACGGCGACGAGCGCCAGTTCGCGCTCAAGCCGATGAACTGTCCCGGGCACATGCTGCTGTTCGGGGCGCAGCTCCGCTCGTATCGCGACCTGCCGTTCCGCTACGCGGAGTCGTCGACGCTGCACCGCGACGAGCTCGGCGGCACGCTGCACGGCCTCCTCCGCGTGAAGCACATCACGCAGGACGACGCGCACATCTTCTGCAGCCCGGACCAGATCGAGGACGAGATCTTCGGCTGCCTCGACTACGCGGCCTACCTCTACGACCTGTTCGGCATGGAGGCGCGGTTCGAGCTCTCGACCCGCCCCGAGAAGAAGCTGGGCACGGACGAGGAGTGGGACTTCACCGAGGGCGCGTTGATGGCGGCGCTCGCGAAGCGTGGGATCGAGTACGTGGTCAACGAAGGCGACGGTGCGTTCTACGGGCCGAAGATCGACCTGCACATGACGGACGTGCTCGGCCGGTCATGGCAGATGGGGACGATCCAGCTCGACGCGCAGATGCCGCAGAACTTCGGGCTCACGTACATGGGGTCCGACAACCAGGAGCACACGCCCTACGTCGTGCACCGGGCGCTGCTGGGCTCGCTCGAGCGCTTCATCGGCATCCTCACCGAGCACTACGGTGGCGCGTTCCCGTTCTGGCTCGCCCCCGTCCAGGTGCGCATCATCCCGGTCGGCGAGGGGCACCGCGACGCCGCGCGGCGGCTGCGCGAGCGGCTCTCCGGCTACCGCGTGGAGATCGACGAGCGCGACGAGACGGTCGGGAAGCGCATCCGCGACGCCGAGGTCGAGAAGGTCCCGTTCACGCTCGTCTGGGGCGACAAGGAATCCGACGCGCAGCTCTCCGTCCGCGAGCGCGGAGGCGAGCAATCGCACCCGAACCTCGACGAATTTCTCGTCGAGCTCACCCGATTGGACTCGGTCGCCTGATCAGGTACCCTGAGGGCCTGCCAAGCAGGAGCGGACCCGTTCCTCACCTCCCGGGCGAAGGCCACGCGGAGGTTCAACCGAGTCGGTTGGAGGGTCGAGCCGCTGCCTGCAGCGGCTTTGTCGTTTCGAGAGAGGATTCGTAACTAGGTGACACGCATTTGAGACCGCGCAGAGGCCCGAGGGTCGAAGTCCGGCCACCGCAGCCCCAGGTTCGCGTCAACGAGGCGATCCGGGTGCCCAACGTCCGGCTCGTCGACGACGACGGGGCGCAGATCGGGATCAAGCCCACCCCCGAGGCGCTGGAGTACGCCTTCGGCAAGGGCCTCGACCTCGTCGAAGTGGCCGCGCAGGCCGACCCGCCCGTGGTTCGCGTCATGGACTACGGCAAGTACCGGTACGAGCTGGAGCAGAAGGCCAAGCTCGCGCGGAAGCACCAGATCCAGGTTCACGTCAAGGAGATCAAGCTCAGGCCGAAGATCGGCATTCACGACTACGAGACGAAGAAGGGCCACGTCGTTCGCTTCCTCAACCAGCGGGCGAAGGTGAAGGTCACGATCATGTTCCGGGGACGCGAGCAGTACCACCCGGAACGCGGGCGCGACCTGCTGATGCGCCTCGCCGAGGACGTGAAGGAAATCGGCGTCGTCGAGCAGCCGCCCCTCCAGGACGGCCGCAACATGACCATGCTGATCGGCCCAACGAAGAATGCGGGAGTAACCAGAGATGCCCAAGCAGACGAGACACAGCTAGATGCCCAAGCAGAAGACACACAGCGGAACGAAGAAGAGGTTCAAGGTGACGGCGAGCGGCCGCTTGCTGCGGCGGCACGGAATGAAAGCTCACCTCCTCGAGAAGAAGTCGCAGAAGCGTAAGCGCGGCTTCCGCAAGCTCTACGAGGTCTCCAGGGAAGACACGCCCGACGTCAAGCGCCTGCTCGGCAGCTTCCGGAGGACCAAGTAATGCCCCGCGTGAAGCGATCCGTCCACGCGCGCAAGAAGCGCCGCAAGGTCCTGAACGAGGCGAAGGGCTACTTCGGCCGCCGACACTCGAGCTACAAGTTCGCGAAGGAGCAGGTCGAGCGCTCGCTCGTCTACGCCTACCGCGACCGCAAGGCGAAGAAGCGCGTCTTCCGCCGGCTCTGGATCCTCCGGATCAACGCCGCCGCGCGGCAGAACGGGCTTTCCTACAACCAGTTCATCGCCGGGTGCAAGAAGGCCGGGATCGAGCTCGACCGCAAGATCCTTGCCGACCTCGCCGTCAGCGATCCGGCGGCGTTCGCGGGCATCGCCGAGCAGGCCAAGGCCGCGCTGGGCGAAGCCGCCGCCGCCTGAACGACCGGCTCGCCGAGCGCTTCCTGACCCAGGCCGAGGCCTGCGAGCGCAGCGGCTCAGAGCTGTACGCGGACCTCTGCCGCCGGCTGGCGACGGAGCCGCTCGTGCGCGACATGGCGCCCGACGACCGCTGGGACCTGCCCATTCGCCTGCTCGGCGGGCTGCACCACCTCGTCCTCGAGGGCCGGCTGATCGGCTGGTCGTGGGACGACGTGCGGGCTGTGCTTCAGGCGGAGCGCGATTGGCTGGCGCGCTTCGTCGCCGAGCAGCCGGTGCAGACGAACGAGGTGCAGCGCTGCTGGGCGCTGCTGCCCGCGTTCCTGTCGCTCGGCGACGAGCGGCCGCTCGAGCTGATCGAGCTGGGCGCGAGCGCGGGGCTCAACCTCGTCTGGGATCGTTACCGCTACGCCTACGGCGCCGGCTCGTGGGGCGACGGCCGGCTCAAGCTCGCGGGTGAGGAACGGGCGCCGGTGCCGGCCGAGCTGCTCGGGCGCCGGCCGGCCGTGGTGCGGCGGCGCGGCATCGACCTGCGCCCGCTCGACGCGGCCGACGAGGACGACGTGCGGCTGCTCGAGTGCTTCGTCTGGCCCGACCAGGCCGAGCGGATGGCCCGCCTGCGCGCTGCCCTCGCGATCGCACGGATCGACCCGCCCGAGGTCCTTGCCGGCGACTACGTCGAGCTACTGCCGTCCGTTCTGGCCGAGCGCGACCCGGACGCGCGCACCGTGGTCTTCCAGACGGTCTCGACCGCTTACCTCGACGCGGAGCACTACGCCGAGCTGCGCCGGATCGTCGACGCCGCCGACGTCGCGTGGATCTCGACGCGGCGCTTCTCCGAGGAGGAGACGGGGCTCGAGGGCGGCTTCGAGCTGGAAGCGGGAACGCAGCTCGTCGCGCGCATGGGCTACCACGGGCAATGGCTGGAGTGGCGCGCGTGATCACCTCCGCGAACAATGTGCGCATCAAGCTCGTCCGGCGGCTCGCCTCACGCCGGCAGCGGGAGCGGGAGGGCCTGTTCGTGTGTGAGGGCGAGGACCTCGTGCGTGCGGGGCTCGAGGCAGGCGCCGAGCCGGTCCACGTCTTCGTCGACGCCGACCGGCCGCTGGACGTCGAGGGCGCCGAGCCCGTCGCGCCGGCGCTTCTGCGTGAGATCTCGTCGCTGGGCCACCACGCCCGGCTGCTCGCCGTCTTCCGCCGCGACGACCTCCCCCATGCCGCCGAGGGCGGCGGCCTCGCGCTCTGGCGTGTCGCCGACCCCGGGAACGTCGGCACGCTGCTTCGCGCAGCCGACGCGTTCGGCGCCGGCTACGTCGCCCTGTCCGCCGGCTGCGCCGACCCGACCGGGCCGAAGGCGCTGCGCGCGGCCGCCGGTGCGATCTTCCGGGTCGCCGTCGTCCCGTTCGACGCTGCGCCCCGCCCCTGGACGGCGCTGGCTACCCGCGACGGGACGCCGATCGGCGACGCGGAGCTTCCACGCGAGGGGACGCTCGTCCTGGGCGCCGAGCGCGAAGGCCTTCCGGCCGACGTCGCGGCCTCGTGCGAGGCGGTGGTGTCGATCCCGCAGGCCGGCGATGCCGAGTCGCTGAACGTCGCGATGGCCGGGACGGTCGGGCTCTACGAGTGGGCCCGCAGGCCCGTCGGGTAGCCTCGACGCGTGGCCACCGTCGACAATGTGTGGGTCTCACCGGCCAAGAACAGCGGCCGTATGGATGCGCGCGACACTGCACGCGCGGTCGCCGGACACGGCCTCGAGGGCTGCGCCCACGCGCGGGCGGGGACGAAGCGGGAGGTGCTGTTCGCGTCCCGTGAGCACCTGGATGCGCTCGACCTCGAGCCGGGCCGCATCCGCGAGAACTTCACGGTCCAGGGCGCCGACGTCCACCAGTGGCCGATCGGCCAGCAGGTGCGGGTGGGCGGCGCGCTCTTCGAGATCACCATGGTCTGCGATCCGTGCGAGCGGATGGAGGCGATCCGCCCGGGCCTGCAGGAGGCGCTGGACGGTAGGCGCGGGATGCTGGCGCGGGTGCTCGAGACCGGCGACGTCGCCGCCGGCGACGAGATCACGCTGGTCTAGGGAGAGCGGCGCGCCCGGAACGGCGACGCGCCGCTTTCCCATGCGTCTCTAGTTGAACATGATCATGAACGGGCCATCTTCGGGCGTGTCGGCGGCCCCAACGCCGTCGTCATAGAGAGCGACTGAAACCTGCGCGGTTGCGGGGCACGTCAGGTAGGTGGATCCGCTGTTGATGAACACCGAGGCGGTCCGTGCGACGAACTGCGGGCTGGCCACCGCGTTGTGCGGTGTGAACGAGAGCCCGCTGAAGCAGTAGACGCCGGTGCCCGGGTGCGTGACGTTCGCGTTGGCGACGCCTTTCACCAGCGCCGCGTTCGTGTCCACTGTCCCAGTCCCCAGGATGCGGGCATAGGCGACCGCGGTCCCGGCGGCTCCTGCCGCGCCCGCAGCTCCTGCCGCCCCCGCCGGCCCTGCCGGCCCGGTGGCGCCCGCCACTCCGGCGGCGCCGGCTGCGCCCGTGGCGCCCTTCGCCCCGCGAGCACCCGGCTTGCCTCGCGCACCCTTGAGCGCCGCGCGCGCACTCGCGGAGAAATCAAGCGGCTTGAGCGACCCGTTGATGACCTGGGCCGACCCGACGCTGTTGTTCGGCAGCGCCTGAACGGCGGCATACGCGGTGCCGCTGCCGAGCACGAAGAACAGCGCCAGCAACGCGACGTGGTGCTGCCGGATGTAGTTCCCGATTGCTCTGAGCATCTCCCTCTCCTTCAGTTGCTGCAGGCGTGAACGATCGTCCACGTTCGCGCCACGGTAAAGCAACGCGCGGCTACCAGGCACCCCCGCCACCGCCTCCGCCGCCACCGCCTCCGCCGCCGGAGAAGCCCCCGCCACCGCCGCCCGAGCCGCTGCCCGGCGGGGCGAGCGCCGATCCGAATCCGGCGGACAGGTCGGAGATGCCGAGCGCCGTCGGCCCGCCGCCGAGGTCGCCGGTCGGGCTGATCCAGTAGATCGTGCTCGCCTGGTGCAGCTCGGTGGGCATGTGCAGCTGCGCGCCCTGGAGCACGCGCTCGGCGATGCCGAACGCGATGCCGTAGACGAGGTAGCGCTCCCAGAGCTCGAGCGTCGCGGGCGGCGCGTCCTTGAGCCGCGGGAAGTCCTGCAGGTAGTGCCGGAACGCGTTCCAGCGCTGCGCCTCCAGCTGGGCGTCCTTCGTTCGCCGCCGCCAGACGCGGCCGGCGAACATCGCCACGAAGAGCACGCCGGCGTTGACGAACGCGCAGACGGCGAGCGTCGCGAGGACGACGTCGTGCCAGCGCGGCACCACGGGCCGCCAGCCGTTGTAGGCGATCACGAACAGGACGACACCGACGACCACGAAGACGAGGATCCCCAGCGCGAGCGGCATCCAGCCGTCGGCGTACCAGCGCCGCTTCTTGATCGCGTCGGCCACGTCGTTCTTGAACTCCTCGAATCGTTTTGCGTTCGTCTTGCGGTCCTCCTCGATCTTGTCGCGGAACTTCGACAGGCGCTCGGAGGCGCCCTCCAGCACGCCGTCGACGACTCGCTCGACCGGCCGCTCCCACGCCTCCAGGTGGTTGCCCTGTGCGCGCGTCAGCTCGAGATCTGCCACCTCCTGCGTCCGCAGGCCTCCCCAGATCTTGCGCTCCGTCGTGACCGGCTTCGCCGTGTAGACGCCGCGGCGGATGAGGTCGAAGAGGGTGGCCGTGAACTCGGCGGCCCCGACCTCGGTGCCCTCACGGACGAGCGGCGGCACGAGTGCGGGTGCGGTGTCCGTCGGCGGCTCCTGCTCGTACTCGCGGTCGTACCCGGTTGCGGGCTCGCGGCCGTACAGGAAGTAGGTGAGCGCGATCACGGCGAGGGCCGGGACAAGCGCGAGCAGCAGGAGGATCAGCAACGTGCGCCCGATGTGGCGCTTGGCGTCGTCGACCTTCTCCTGGTCGTGCGCGGCCGCGGCCGCGTCGGCGGTCTCCTGCGCGACGACGCTGCCGAACGCGTTACCCGGCTGGACCTGAGCGCCTCCCGTGGAGGTGAGCAGTCGACGAGGGAAGGCGACGCGCAACTCCACGAACTGGTGAGCGGGCACGGCCACCGCGCGCAGGAGCGCGATCCGCGGCTTCCGCGTCACGTCGCCGTGCACCCAGAAGGGGTGGCCCCACACGCGGTAGCGGGGACCGGTCGCGACACCGGGAAGCGTCATGCTCGCCGTCAGGCGGCCGAGCCCCACGTTCCATTGATCGCCCCAGACCTTCAGGTTCACGTCGACCACGTCGTCGTGCGCGACCGCGACCCCTCGTAGGACGTAGCCGACCGTGAACGTGCGCCGCTCCGAGTCGGCCTGGAAGTGCCACACGATCCGCGCGCGCCCCGGCGTCTGGGCGACGCCGAACGTGTCGGGATCACCGGCGCTCCCGAGTGCGGTCGACGCTCCGTCCGTGTAATGGCGGCCGCCCTCCGCGACGGACGCAACGTTCAGCGACTCGCCCTTCCGCAGCGGGATGTCACGGTAGGCGCCGGTGAACGGCCCGTCGAACGCGAACGTGATGTTCTCGACGACGACCAGCGAGCCGTTCGGCCGCACCGTTACGGCAACGTCTGCCTGGGGCAGTGAGAACGATTTGGCGGCTGCGGCGGGAGCGCCGGCGAGGGCGGCGAGAGCGACCGCGGCACCTGAGAAGAGGAGGCGCCGGATCAGAAGGTGACCTGCGGGGCCTCTCGGGCTGCCGGCTCGTCGATCTGGAAGTACGGCCGCGACTGGAAGCCGAACGTGCCGGCGATCAGGCTCGTCGGCACCGTCTGGATGGCGTTGTCGTAGCTCAAGACCGTGTCGTTGTAGACCTGCCGTGACACGGCGATCTTCTGCTCGGTATCCGCCAGCTGCGTCTGCAGCTGCTGGAAGTTCTCGGTCGCGCGGAGCTGCGGGTACGCCTCGGCGACGGCGAAGAGACGACCGATCGCCGCCGTCAGCACGTTCTCGGCGCTCGCCTGCTGCTCGACGCCCTGCGCCTGCTGGGCCGCGGTGCGCGCCTTCGTGACCTCCTCGAACGTCGACTGCTCGTGCGCCGCGTAGCCCTTGACCGTCTCAACGAGGTTCGGGATCAGGTCATGGCGGCGCTTCAGCTGCACGTCGATCTGCGACCACGCGTTCTCGGTGCGGTTGCGCAGCCGGACGAGCCGGTTGTAGAGCACGGCCAGCAGGATCGCGAGCAGGAGAACCGCGACGATGACGATCACGAGGATGACCACGGCGCGACTTTACGCGGTCGCCCACGCCCGCGTCACCGTGCCAGGCACGCACGCGGGTCGGTCACGGTGCCAGGCACGCACACGGGCTAGTCAGGGTGCCAGGCACTGTGTCGGGAGTGTGACGCCGGCCCGCTCGTACCGCGTTCAGAGCGGCCGCCGCACGACCCAAACCGAATCCTCGCCGCCCCGGTACGGGCTGCGGTCGAACCAGCCGAAGTGGCCGAGGATCTCGAAGCCCGATTCGACGAGCAGCGCGCGCCACTCGTCCGCGGACACCCACGCGAGCTCCATCGCCGTCTCGTCGCCGTCGCTGCGCACCCGTAGCGTGAACGTGCGGGCGGCCGCGTCCCAGTCCGCGCGCTCGTCGATGCCGGGCTCGCGCTCCAGCCAGCGGCCGTTCGTCTCGGCGATGTCGTCGGCGCCCGGGGCGAAGACGTCGAAGACGAGCCGGCCGCCCGGGAGCAGGAGCTCGCGTGCGACGGCGAGCGCCTGGCGCCGCTCGTCGTCGGTACGCAGATGGAGGTACGCACGGAACGGGACGAGCACGAGCGGCACGCGCTCGTCGACCGGAGGGCTGCGCAGGTCGCCGAGCCGCAGGTCGACCAGGTCGACGACGCCGTGCACACGCGCGCGGGCGCGGCAGACGCGCAGCATCTCGGGCGAGTCGTCGACGCCGATGACGCGCAGTCCGCGGCGCGCGATCGGCACGGCGATCCGGCCGGTGCCGACGCCGAGCTCGACGACCGGGCCGCCCGTAGCCAGCGCCTCGTGGACGTAGAACGGGATGTCCTCGATGACGCTCCGGCTCCAGGCGTCGAAGAAGTGGGCGATCGGGTCGTAGACGCTCTGCACGGCGGGATTCTCGCCGCGCCGTCTACAGTCGCCGCCGTGGACCCGAACGCCATCGAGCAGGACGCCCTCGCCGCCGTCGCCGCGGCATCGAGCCCGGCCGAGCTCGAGGAGGCCCGCGTCCACTACCTCGGGCGGAAGAGCGACCTGAAGCTCGCCCTGCGCGGCGTGCGCGACCGCGAGAGCGGGATGACGCTGAACGCCGTCCGCGAACGGCTCGAGCAGGCGTTCGCCGAGCGGGAGCAGGAGCTCGAAGGCGCCGACCTCGAGCGCCGCCTCACCGAGGAGCGCGTCGACGTCACGCTGCCGGGCGACCAGGTGGCGCGCGGCCACCTGCATCCGATCACGCAGGTGCGCCGGATCGTCGAGGACGCGTTCCTCGGCCTCGGCTACCACGTCCGCTACGACCGCGAGATCGAGACGACGCACTACAACTTCGACCAGCTCGAGTTCCCGCCGTGGCACCCGGCGCGCTCGCCGCGCGCGACGTTCTTCCTGAACGGCGACGTCCTGCGCACGGAAACCTCGCCGTCGCAGATCCACGAGCTGGAGGAGCGCCGCCCGCCGCTCTACATGGTCTCGATCGGCCGCTGCTACCGGCGCGACACGATCGACGCGACGCACTACCCGATCTTCCACCAGTTCGAGGGGCTCGCAGTCGACAAGGGGCTGACGCTCGCGGACCTCAAGGGCACGCTGCTGCACGTGATGCGCGCGCTCTACGGCGAGGAGCGGCGCGTCCGCTTCCGCACGCATTACTTCCCGTTCACCGAGCCCTCGATCGAGCCGGACGTCTCGTGCGGCATCTGCGGCGGCAGCGGCTGCCGCACGTGCAAGTACTCGGGCTGGCTGGAGATGGGCGGCGCCGGCATGGTCGACCCGGCCGTGCTCGAGAACGTCGGCGTCGACCCCGAGGAGTGGAGCGGCTTCGCGTTCGGCTGCGGCCTCGAGCGGGTCGCCCAGCTGCGGCACAATCTGCCGGACATCCGCCTGCTCTGGGAGAACGACCTCCGCGTCCTGGAGCAGTTCTGATGCGGGTCCCGCTCAGCTGGCTGAAGGAGTACGCGCCCGTCGACGCACCTGTCGCGGAGCTCGCCGAGCGCCTGAGCATCGCCTCGGCCGAGGTGAAGGCGATCGAGCACCGGGGCGTCCCGGACACCGACGGCAACCTGGGGCTCTTCCTCGTCGGGCGCGTCGTCGAGGCCGGCAAGCACCCGAACGCGGACCGCCTCCAGCTCTGCCGCGTCGACGTCGGCGAGGGTGAGCCGCGCCAGATCGTCTGCGGCGCCTGGAACTTCGGCGCCGGCGCCACCGTCGCCGTCGCGCTCCCGGGCGCCGTGCTGCCGGGCGGCCAGAAGCTCGAGCGCGCGAAGCTGCGCGGCACCGTCTCCGACGGGATGATCCTCTCGGAGAGCGAGCTCGAGCTCGGCACCGACCACAGCGGGATCATGGTGCTGCCGGCCGGCGAGCCCGGCGAGCCGCTCGCGGAGGTACTGCCGCTCGCCGAGACGATCCTGGAGATCGAGTCGACCGGCAACCGCGCCGATCTGCTCTCCGTCTACGGGCTCGCACGCGAGCTGTGCGCCATCTACGACGTCGAGCTCGCGCCGCCGCCCGGCCGCGATGCCGAGCGCGCCGGCGACGAGCCTGTCGACATCGCCATCGAGGACTACGAGGGCTGCCCGCGCTACATCGGGCGCCTGTTTCGCGACATGCAGATCGGGCCGTCGCCGCCCTGGCTCAGGGCGCGGCTGACGGGTGCCGGCATGCGCCCGATCTCGAACGTCGTCGACATCACCAACTACGTGATGCTGGCGCTCGGCAACCCGCTGCACGCGTTCGACTACGACACGCTCGCCGGGCCGCGCATCGTCGTCCGGCGCGCCCGACCGGGCGAGCGCCTCCGAACGCTGGACGGCAGCGACCGCGAGCTCGACCCGCGCGACCTGCTCATCGCCGACGCCGACCGCGGGATCGCGATCGCCGGGATCATGGGCGGCGAGGAGACCGAGGTCACCCAGGGCACGACGAACGTGCTGCTGGAGGCGGCCAACTTCGAGCCGGTCTCGCTGCTCGATTCCTCGGAGCGCCTGAAGCTGCGCACCGAGGGCTCGAACCGCTGGGAGAAGGGCGTCGACCCGCACCTGGCCCCGCAGGCGGCGGCGCTCGCGACGGAGCTGCTCGTCGAGCTTACGAGCGGGCGGTGGGTGGGCGACAACGACGTGCACGGCGATCTGCCGGAGCGGCCGGTGGTGCGCTTCCGCCCGGAGCGGACGGACGCGGTCGTCGGCGTCCACGTCGCGCCCGAGCGCCAGCACGCCCTGCTCGCACGCCTCGGCTTCGACCGGCAGGGAGACGCCGTCGTCGTCCCGACCTGGCGCGCCCGCGACGTCACGCGCGAGATCGACGTGGTCGAGGAGGTCGCGCGCTTCGTGCTCGGCGACCTGCCCGAGACGCTGCCGCTCCGCCGCCACATGACCGGGTCGCTGACGCGCGAGCAGCGCCTGCAGCGCGTCGTCGAGGACGTGCTCACCGGCGCGGCGCTGAGCGAGGCATATACGCCCTCACTGGTGCCGGCTGCGTGGGAGCGGGACGGCATCCCGCTGCCGGAGCCGATGAGTGAGGAGCAGGCAGTGCTGCGCACGACCCTGCTGCCGTCGCTGGTCGACGCGGTGCGCCGCAACGTCGACGCCGGCAACAGCGGCATCGGCCTGTGGGAGATCGCGCACGTCTACCTGCGCCGCGAAGGCGGGCCTCCCGAGGAGCCGGTGCGCGTCGGCGCGGTGCTCGAAGGCGGCTTCACGCGCGCGAAGGGTGTAGTCGAGGCGGTGTACCGCGCGCTGCGCAAGCCGGCCGCGTTCACGCCGGGGAGCCACCCGGCCTTCCACCCCGGGAAGACGGCCCAGGTCGAGGCGGGCGTGGTCGGCGAGCTCCACCCTGCGCTGCTCGACGGCACGTGGGGCGCGTTCGAGCTCGACCTGGCGACGCTTGTCGCCGGGGCGGTCGACTCTCCGGAGTACGAGGACGTCATCACCTTCCCGGCCGTGAAGCAGGACCTCGCCTTCGTGGTCGACGAGGACGTCCCGGCCGAGGCGCTCGTCGCCGCCGCGCGCGAGGCGGCCGGCCCGGAGCTGCACGACATGCAGCCGTTCGACGTCTACCGGGGGCCGCAGGTGGGCGAGGGGCGCAAGTCCGTCGCGTTCGCGGTGACGTTCCAGTCGCACGAGCGGACGCTCTCCGACGAGGACGCCGCGGCGCTGCGCGCCCGGATCGTCGAGGCGCTCGGCGCGCGCTTTGGCGCCGAACTGCGCGCCTGACGGCTTCCGGTTCCCTCGATCGAGGGCTCAACTCGGCCTCTTAACCCCCGGACGAGGGATATCCGGGCCGCATGCGCCGCCGTACAAGGCGATAGAGCGGATCGGTGGGCTCGTGCCTCTCCCGAGGATGAGCGCGCCCGCCGAACGACACAAAGGGGAGTGAGATGGGGTCCAAGAGGTTTGCGCTGGTTGCAGCGCTCACAGTGCTCGGCGTGTTGGGGTTCGCGCCGAGCGCGTTCGCCTGGACGTTCAGCGCGTCCGGGTCGGTCAAGTGCGACACCACCACGGGTCAGCAGGTGATCACGTGGACGCTCGACAACCACACGGAGTCACAGACGTTCACCGTGCAGAAGTCGGATCGCGCCGCCGTTCCCGTCGGCAGCACGGTCGCCAAGTACGCGAACGGCAACTTCACGGAGAAGCTCCCCGGCACCACGACGGGCACGGTGACGCTCAACGTCCAGGGGAACTGGCCGAGCGACCAGACCCTGCGGTTGCGCACCGCGTCGGTGACCATCGCCTCGCAGTGCAACCCGCCCGACGTGTGTCCCAACATCGACGGCGTTCAGGCGACGGTGCCTTCGGGGCTGACGAAGGACGCGGGCGGCAAATGCATCCCGATCGACCTCTGTCCCAACATCGACGGGGTGCAGGCGACCGTGCCGTCCGGGCTGGTCAAGGACGGCGCCGGGAACTGCGTGGTCGACGTCTGCCCGAACATCGACGGCATCCAGGCGACCGTTCCAGCGGGGCTGCAAAAGGACGCCGGCGGCAAGTGCATCCCGATTGACATGTGCCCCAACATCGACGGTGTCCAGGCAACGGTGCCGTCAGGGCTCGTCAAGGACAGCACGGGCAAGTGCTTGCCGCCGCCGTGCGGCTGCCAGCCGCCCATCGACGTGTGCACCAACATCGAGGGCATCCAGACGATGACGCCCGCCGGCATGACCAACGAGAACGGCATGTGCCACTGCCCGCCGGAGATCGTGACGGTCGAGAAGGTGGTCGAGAAGCCGGTCGAGGTCGACAAGCCCGTATACGTGACGACCACCAAGGTCGTCGTCAAGAAAGTCGTCGTCAAGGCCAAGAAGAAAAAGAAGAAGGTGAAGATCCACGTGAAGGCGGCGAAGCACACCTTCAAGAAGAAGCCTCGTGCGCTGCCGTTCACTCCGTAGTCTCGCCGCCGTCGCGCTGCTCGGGCTCGCACTCGCGAGCCCGAGCGCGGCGGCGCACACCCACACGTTGGTGATCCCGCGGCTCGGGCTCGACACGCACCTTGCGCCGTCGCTCGACCAGGGGCCGTGGCTCTACTACCACGACCCCGACACGATCGCGATCGCCGGGCACCGCACGACGCACACGCGGCCGTTCTGGGGACTGCCGGAGCTTCGCCGCGGAGACACCATCTACCTCGACAAGCTGCGCTTCGTCGTCCGGCGGACGGCGACGGTGCGGCCGTGGGAGACGTGGGTGCTGAACTACCGCGGCCTGGTGCTGTCGGCGTGCACCCCGGCGGGGAGCGCCGCCTATCGCTACGTCGTGTTCGCCGCCTGGGTGCCCTGAGCGCGGACCTCGACGCAGATCGGTAAAACCGATCCCCGCAGCGACACGTACAAGGCTCCCGAATGCGAAAGCTGTTCCTCCTCTCCGTCATCGCCGCGCTCGGCGCGGTGCTCGTGCCGTCCGGTCAGGGTGCGGGGGGTACCCTGATCGGCACGGTCGGGCCCGGATTCACGATCTCGCTGACCATGAACGGCCAGCCCGTCAAGCAGCTCGACCCGGGCGACTACACGATCCAGGTCAGCGACAAGTCCGACCAGCACAACTTCCACCTCTCAGGCCCCGGCGTGGACCAGGCGACCGACGTAGCCGGCACCGGCGACACGACGTGGAACGTCACCTTCGCGGACGGCACCTACTCGTACGTCTGCGACGCGCACGTCTCGGTGATGCACGGCACCTTCCGTGTCGGGCCGCCGCCGCCGACGGTGCAGAACGGGAAGCTCTTCGCGAACGTCGGCCCCGGCAAGACGATCACGCTGGGGACGAAGGCCGGCAAGCGCACCGCCAAGATCACGGGCGGCACCTACACGATCACGGTCGTCGACAAGTCGAAGACGCACAGCTTCCACCTGTCGGGCCCCGGGGTGAACAAGAAGACTGGCACCAAGTTCACGGGCACGGTGAAGTGGAAGGTCACGCTCAAGACGGCGAGCTCTTACCGCTACTGGTCGGACGCGAGCCCTACGCTCGGCTCCACGCTTACGACGAGCTGACGCGCCGCGCCGGCGTCGTGAGGCCCGCGTTAGGGCCGCCCGCCGCGTGGATGTCCGCCTGCCGGTCGAGCTCGGCGTTCAGCTCGGCGCCGTAGAGCAGCGCGAACGCCGAGTAGTTCAGCCAGAGCAGGAGGACGATCGCGCCGGCGAGCGAGCCGTACGTCCGGTCGTACGAGCTCGAGAAGGCGGTGTAGAGCGCGAACAGGCCGGAGAGACCCAGCCACATCAGCGCGCCGAGGAACGAGCCGGGCGAGATCCACTTCCAGCTCCGGTGCTCGAAGTTCGGTGCGAGGTAGTAGACGAGGGAGAAGAAGAGCAGGATGGCGGCGAATGCGATCGGCCAGCGGAGGATGTTCCACACGACCGTGAACTCGCTGCCGAGGTTCGCACGGTTGGCGATCGCCACGCCGATCGGCCCGCCGAAGACGATCAGGCAGAACACGCCGGCGGTCACGAGTCCGGTCAACAGCACCAGGACGATCGAGATCGCCCGCAGGCGGTAGAACGGCCGCGTCTCCACCCGTTCGTACGCACGGTTCGTCGCCTTGACGATCGTGTTCATGGCGCCGCTCGCGGCCCAGACGGCGAGGGCGCCGCCGACGATCACCGCGATCAGCGAACTGCCCTTTCCCGACGCGCTGTCCTGCGCGATCTGGATCGCGTCGACCACCGCCTTTGGCGCGACCGCGCCGAGGAACGTCTGCAGCTGGTCGTAGGCGCCGAAGAGGCCAAGCAGCCCGACGAGCAGCACGACGGCAGGGAAGAAGGCGAGCAGCGAGCTGTAGGCCACCTGCTGCGACAGCCCCATGCAGTCGTCCTTCATGAAGCTGGAGAAGCTCCGGCGGAGGGCCGCCCGCCACTCGGAGAGGGTCAGCCGACCGGGGGACGTCGGCGGTGAGCCGACGTGCATGTCCTGCTCAGCGGTGGTTGAGAGCGGTGACGTGGCGGCCACTGGCCACGTCTACCCCTCCCGGTCGCGGCCGAAAACCAGACGCACCGTGGCGCCGATCCCGCCGGCCAGGACGAAGCCGGCGGCAAGCGCCCCGGCGGCGACGACCGGGAGGTGCGCGGCCACCTTGGAGCGCACGTCGGTCGCCTCCTTGACGTTGGCGCGCAGCTGGTCGACCGAGCGGGCGAGCTCGTTGCGCTCGTGCTCGATCTCGCGGCGGATGCTCTCTGTGTCGCGGGGATCGGTAGCCATCAGCGTTTCAGCGCCTCCGTGGTCTGCTTGGCCTCCTCGATCGCCTGGCGCGGCACCGGCGGGCTGCCCTTCTTGAAGCGCGCCTTGGCGAGCAGGAGGAGCAGGCCGACGACGAGGAAGAGGACGACGGTCACGATCAGGAGCGAGAGCCAGAGGTCGAGCGTCGTTGCGAGCCCGGCCGCGATCGTCGCGAACAGGAACCCGACGGCGTAGATCAAGACGAGTAATGCGCCGGCTGCCAGCCCGGCGCCGATCCCGAGGGCCGCGATCTTCTGCTTGATCTCGAGCTGCGCGAGCTCGATCTCGAGGCGCGCGAGCGCGCTGGCGTGCTCGGCTACCTGCTTGGCGCTCCCGCCGAGGCTCCCGTTCTCAGTCTCCGGCGCGTCCATGGCCTCTCCAGCGGATGAGCCCGGCGAGCGCGACGCCGGTCACGAGCGCGACTCCGACGACCAGGAGCGGGTTCGGCCCGCCGGTGCGCTTCTTCGTCGGCCGCGGCGGGAGCTGCGGCCCGGACGGCGCCTGCACGTTGTCGCCGGGTGGCTGGTTCGTCGGCGCCTCGTCGCGATAGCGCGCGGCCATCAAGCTCGGCTTCAGCTTCCGGATGAAGGCCGCATCCTGCGCGAGCTCCTCACCGAGCTTCGCCTTCGTGCCGCCCTGGGTGGCGAACCTGCCTGCGAGCCGCTGCAGCCGGTCGGCTGCGCCCTCGACCAGCCGGTCGCCGCGCGTCAGGACCGTCGACGTCACGTCTTCTTGCTCGGCGGCTGCTCCCCGGTCGCGATCCGCCAGATGCCGGCGGCGGCCCGCCGGGCGGCGATGGTCGCGATCGCGACCAGGATCCCGGAGAGACCGGTCCATGCCAGTTTGCGCAACATGCCGGTGAGAGCGTACCGCGGCTCGGCCCCCGCGAAACGCGCAACCGTATGCTGACACCTGATGCGAATGGGGAGGGCCCCTGCCAAGCAGGAGCGTCACCGCCTGATCGGCAGCCTCGTCTCCCGGCGGCGGCTCGGAACGCAGGAGGACCTCCGCCGCGCGCTCGCCGACGCCGGCTGTGTCGTCACGCAGGCGACTGTCTCGCGCGACATCGCCGAACTGCAGCTGGAGAAGACCGAGGACGACCTCGGCCGGCCGCGCTACGCGCTGCCGAACACGCGCGTGCGGGTCCCGGCGCGCGAGTCGCTCGCGGCAGTGCTTGCCCAGTTCGGCCGCCGCGCCGTCGCCGCGGGCAACATCGTCGTGATCGGCTCGGAGCTCGGGTCGGCGCCGGCGATCGCGCGGGCGCTCGACCGGGTCGGCCACCCGCGCGTGGTCGGCACGCTCGCGGGCGACGACACCTGTCTCGTCGTCACGCCGGGCGAGGGCGATGCCGAGGCGCTCGCCGATGAGCTCGACGCGTTGATCCGTTAGACAGCGTCCGGGGGCGCCCGTACCGTGGCGAGATGGCTCGCGTCGCGTCAGCGGTGCTGGCCGCAACCACCGGCATCGCGCTCGCCGGCTGCGGCGGGGGAAACGCTGGCTCAGCGATCTCCTCGGCGGCCACCGGTACGCGCCCGGCGCCGACGCGGCCGACCACCACCGAGCCGGTCACCACCGCGAGCCCGCCCACGGAGGCGGCGCTTCCCGCCGCCACGGTCACCCAGACCGAAACGGTGACGACGACCATCCCGGTGCCCGTGACCCAGACGGCGACGGTCGCGCAGACGACGACCACGCACCACACGACGACGGCGCACCACACGACGACGGCGCACCAGACGACCACCGCGCATCACACGACGACCTCCGTCCAGCAGGCGCCCGCGGTGACGTCGACCACGACGACGACCGTTACGACGGAGGGGGTCAGCGCCGGCGCAGCCGCGGCGGCCGGAGCCGCCGCCGCGTCGACCACGGAGGCGCCTGACGACGAGACGCCGTGGGGCTGGATCGCGTTCGGGGTGCTCGCCGTTGCGAACCTGGCCTTCGGGCTGGTGTGGTGGCTACGCCGGCGGCGCCCGCCGGTCGCGGTTTAGGAGGGCTAGCGCCCGAGCAGCCGGTCGACGAGCCGCCGCCATGATGACGTCGGCGCGGGTGTCTCGCGCTCGTGCACGAACGGCGCGGCAGCCCGGTCGGTCAGGCTCGCCTTCTCGCTCGACAGCTCGAGGCTCGCCGGCGGCTCCTTGAACTGGGACAGTCCCTCGACCTCGGCGCGCGAGAGGCGCAGCATGATCCGCCCCTCGGTGATCTCCGCCACCTGCTCCGAGGGCACGTAGCGGGCGTCGGAGAAGAACCCGCCCGACACGGAGAGGCCGTCGAAGATGTCGGCGTTCTCGTCGCCGGTCACCTCGTCGACCGTGCCGACCTCCTCGGCGTCGCGGTCGACAACCTGCCAGCCGCGCTCGATGACGAACCAGGAGACCGGGTCATCAGGTGCCATCAAACGGCCTTGCCGCCGACGTACCAGACCGGCCCCTGCGTGTGGACCGGCTTCGTGTCCGAGAGTGCGCGCAGCAGCCGGAACGTTCCGGGCATCCGCTCGTCGTCGACGCGTTCCAGGCAGCGCTGCACCATCCCGGCCGACGCGCCGTAGCCGAACGACCGGGCGCAGCGGAAACGGAAGGCGAGCCGCTCGCCGTCGCGGGCCGGGTTCAGCGGCGCCATCAGCAGGGCGACGCGGTCGAGCAGGTCGCTCGACGTGATCTCGACCTCGGCGTAGATGTCCGTCCAGTCGGGCGGCAGGAGCGCCAGCGCATCGTCCCACTGGGGCGCGAGCGGGCTCGTGTCGGGCGCGGGCAGCGGCTTCGCGAGCAGCGCGGCGGGCAGTTCCTCGGTCTGGGACCCTCGTGGCTGCGGCTCCGTCTCGACGACCGTGACGACCTCGAGCTCCCCATCCACGCGCTCGCCGTCGAGGCGCCCGAGGAGGCGCCGGACGGCCTCCGGCCCAGGCCCCGATCTGCGCGACACGGCGAAGCGGATCTCGTTGCCGTTCCGCCCCGACGTCAGCGGTGCGAGCAGCGCGTTGGCGCGGTCGGCGTGGGCGGCGTCGCGGACGCGGAGCAGGAGCAGCAGATCGCCCCAGCTCGGAGGTAGCGACTGCCGGAGCTTCTGCCACTGCCGTACGAGCGTCAACGCGGCCAGCGTACATAGACTTCTCTCGACATGGCGAAGGTCGAGAAACGGGGGTCGCTGACCACCGAGCAGCTCCGTGAGTTCTTCCGCGAGATGCTGCTCATCCGGCGCTTCGAGGAGAAGGTCGAGGAGCGCTTCCGCGCCGGCGAGCTGCCCGGTTTCCTCCACGTCGCGATCGGCCAGGAGGCCGTCGCGGTCGGCGTCTGCCGCGCGATCGAGGAGGGCGACGTGATCGCGTCGACCCACCGCGCGCACGGGCACACGCTCGCGCTCGGCACGCACCCGAACGAGCTCATGGCCGAGCTGTACGGAAAGCTCGAGGGCTGCTCGCACGGCTACGGCGGCTCGATGCACCTCTACGACGTCGAGCGCGGCAACCTGGGCGCGAACGCCGTCGTCGGCGGCGGGCTGCCCGCGACCGTGGGCGCCGGCGCTCGCCTTCAAGCATGCGCGGCGAGCCGCGAGTCGCGGTCGCGTTCTTCGGCGACGGCGCGACGAACATCGGCACGTTCCACGAGTCGCTGAACCTCGCGCAGCTCTGGAAGGTGCCGACGGTCTTCGTCTGCGAGAACAACCACTGGGCCGAGTCGACGCCGGCGCGGCAGCACTCGCCGATCGAGGACATGATCCAAGCGCGCGGTCGCCTACGGCATGGACGCGATCAAGGTCGACGGCCAGGACGTCGAGGACGTCTACGCGAAGCGCGATCGCGGCGCTCGAGCACGCGCGCGACGGCAGCGGCCCCGTCTTCCTCGCCGTCGAGACCTACCGCCTGCACGGCCACTACATCGGCGATCCGCAGGTCTACCGCTCGAAGGACGAGATCGCCGAGGTCGGCGAGCACGCAGGACCCGATCACGCAGCTGCGCGAGCGGCTCGACGCTCTCCGACGAGGAGTTCGAGGAGGTCGACCGCGAGGTGCACGAGATCGTCGAGGCGCTCCGTCGAGTTCGCGAAGGCGGCACCGACCCGAAGCCCGAAGACGCGCTGAAGAACGTCTATGCCTGAGCTCTCCTACCGCGAGGCCGTCCGCGACGCGCTCGCCGCCGGCGATGCGCAAGGACGACGACGTCTTCATCATGGGCGAGGACATCGCCGAGATGGGCGGCTCGATGGGCGTCACCCAGGGGCTGCTCGACGAGTTCGGGCCGGAGCGCGTCCGCAACACGCCGATCTCCGAGATGGCGATCGTCGGCGCCGGCATCGGCGCGGCGATGCAGGGCATGCGCCCGGTCGTCGAGATCATGTACGAGGACTTCCTGACGCTCTCGACTCGAGCAGATCGTCAACCAGGCGGCGAAGCACCGCTACATGTCGGGCGGCCAGCTGAAGGTGCCGCTCACCATCCGCACGCAGGGCGGCGCCGGCTGGTCGCCGGGCGCGCAGCACGCGCAGCAGCTCGAGGCCTGGTTCGTGCACATCCCCGGCCTGAAGGTCGTGTTCCCGTCGACGCCGGCGGACGTGCGCGGGCTGCTCTGGTCGGCGATCTACGACGACAACCCGGTCGTCTTCTTCGAGCACCGCACGCTGTACGGGATCAAGGAGGAGGTGCCGGAGGAGCTCGAGCCGATCCCGATCGGCAAGGCGCGCGTGCACCGCGAGGGCGAGGACGTGACCGTGATCGCGACGGGCCGCCTCGTCCACGAGTCGCTGACGCGGCCGCGACGAGGCCGAGAAGGAGGGCGTCTCGGTCGAGGTCGTCGACCCGCGCACGCTGCAGCCGCTCGACGAGGACGCGATCGTCGACTCGGTCAAGAAGACGAACCGCTGCGTCGTCGCGCACGAGGCGGTCGCGCAGATGGGCTTCGGCGCCGAGGTCGCCGCCGTCGTGCAGTACCAGGCCTTCGACTGGCTCGACGCCCCGGTCGAGCGCGTGGGCGCGAAGTTCGCGCCGCTGCCGTTCGCGCCCGTGATGGAGGAGTTCGTCGTCCCGCACGCGGCGACGTCTACGGCGATCATGCGCACGGTCAGACGGAGACGGGACATGACCCTCGGCGGCGCAAAGCGCCGGGGTCTGACCTCAGTCGCGGACGTATTCTCGGGGCAACCACGCCGTCCCTGCGAGCCACGGGGTCAGACCCGCTGGAAGCGGACAACTGGCGACTGAGGCAAGCTGCCCGGCTGGGCAGGGCATGGAGTCCGGCACGATCGTCCGCTGGCTCAAGGCCGAGGGCGACACGGTCGAGAAGGGCGAGCCGCTCTACGAGCTCGACACGGACAAGGTCACGCAGGAGGTCGAGGCGGAGGCCGCCGGCGTCCTGCTGAAGATCCTCGTCGCCGAGGGCGAGGATCGAGGTCGGCCAGCGGATCGCGGTCATCGGCGAGCAGGGCGAGGACGTTCCGCGCCGAGTCGCGGACGGCGGCCGAGTCCGACGAATGGCAGGGAGGAGGCCAGCCGGCCCGGCCGCGAGCGCCGAGGCGCGCGCGCGGGCGCGAGCCGACCAACGGCAGGACGCCAGGCGAACGACGACGCGCGAGCGGCGGTCGCGTCAAGGCGTCGCCGCTCGCGCGGCGTATCGCGCGCGAGCGCGGCATCGACCTCGCGAGCCTGCGCGGCACCGGCCCCGACGGGCGGATCGTCGCCGAGGACGTCGAGCGCGCCGGCACGCGCCCGCGCCTGCACCGGCGGCTGCGCCGCGCCGCTCCGGAGGCCGAGGTCGAGAATCCCGCTCACGAGCGTCCGCAAGACGATCGCGCGCCGCCTGACCGAAGCGTGGCAGGCGCCCGTCTTCCAGATCTCGAGTCTCCGCCGACATGACGCGCGGCGCAACGAGCTCCGCGCGCGGCTCGTCGAGCGCGGGCATCGTCCGAAGCCGACCGTCACCGACATCCTGACGAAGCTCGTCGCAGTCGCGCTCCTGCGACACCGCGAGCTGAACGCGCACTTCGCCGAGCGACGCGATCCGCCGCTTCCCGACGGCGAACGTCGGGCTCGCCGTCGCCGCGCCGCGCGGCCTGGTCGTCCCGGTCATCCGGTCGGTCGAGCGGCTCACGCTCGCCCAGATCGCGCCGGCGCGCAGCGAGATCGTCACCGCGCGCGCGAGGCAACAAGCTCCGCCGCGAGGATCTCGAGGGCGGGACGTTCACGATCTCGAACCTCGGCATGTTCGGCGTCGAGGATCTTCACCGCCGTCCTCAACCCGCCGCAGGCCGCGATCCTCGCGGTCGGCGCGATCGACCAGCAGCCGGTGGCCGTCGACGACGGCTACGACGTTCGAACCGGCCGATGATGAGCATGACGCTGACCTGCGACCACCGGGCGATCGACGGGGCGACGGCGCGCCGAGTTCCTGCGCGACGCTGAAGAGCTTCTTGGAGTAGCCAGGCCTGGCGCTGTAACGTCGTCCCCTGGCGAAGAGTCTGGTACCGCGTCCGCGACCTCGACGCGGCGCGCGGCTTCTACACGGCGAGCTCGGCTTCACCGAGACGTACTTCGACGCCGACGGGCGCTGGGCGAAGCTCGAGCGCGGCGCCATGCAGATCGCGCTCGCCGAGGGCGAGCCGGAGGAGGGCGGCGTCGCCACCGTCGACGTCGGGGACGTGAAGGCCGAGGCCGAGCGCCTGCGCGGCCTGGACGTCGAGGTCGGCACCGTCCTCGAGCTCCACGACGAGCTCCGCCTCCTCGACGTCTTCGACCCGGACGGGAACCGGATCCAGCTCGTCGAGGACATCTCCGCCTCGTGACCTCCATCGCACCGTTCACGGAGGCCTTTGCAGGGGAGGCCGTGTTCCCTGGTGACCCCGGCTACGACGACGCGCGCCGCATCTGGAACGCGATGTTCGACCGCCGGCCGGCGCTCGTCGTGCGCCCGGAGACGCCCGACGCGGTCGCGACGGCGATCCGCTACGCGCGTGACGAGGAGCTGGTCGTTGCCGTGCGCGGCGGCGGCCACAGCATCCCCGGCCTCTCCACGGTTGACGAAGGGATCGTCATCGACCTGTCGCGGATCCGCGGCGTGCAGGTCGACGTGGACCGGCGCGTTGCCGTCGTCGCGGCCGGCTGCCTGCTCGGCGAGCTCGACGACGCGGCGCAGCAGCACTCGCTCGCCTGTCCCGTCGGCACCGTGTCGCACACCGGCGTCGCCGGCCTGACGCTCGGGGGCGGGCTCGGCCGCCTCCAGCGCACCTTCGGGCTCACCATCGACAGCCTGCTCGCCGTCGACCTCGTCACTGCGGACGGCAGGCAGGTGCGCGCGAGCGAGGACGAGAACCCGGAGCTCTTCTGGGGCCTGCGCGGCGCGGGCGCGAACTTCGGCATCGCCACCTCGTTCGAGTTCCGGCTCCATCCGCTCGACCCGGTGATCACCTACGGCAGCGTCATCTACCCGATCGACCGCGCGCTCGAGCTCGGCGCGCTCGTCGAGGAGCTGACCGCCTCGGGCTCGCGCGACCTGTGGCTGTCGTTCGACATGGGGCCGGGCCTCGGCGCCGACGCGTTCCGGCCGCCGGACACCGGTATGGGCGCCGTCGTCCGTGTCACGGCGCACCACTGCGGCACCGAGCAGGCGGCGGAGCGCGAGCTTGCGCCCTTGCGCGCCTTCGGCACGCCGCTCGCCGACTCGATCAAGCGCCGCCCGTACCTCGAGGCCCAGCGGATGAACGACATCCCGTCGGAATGGGGCCATCGCTTCTACATGAAGAGCGCCTTCGTCACGGGGCTGCCCGAGCGCATGGTCGCAGCCTCCGTCGAGCACGTGAACGACCAGATCGAGGGCATCGACGGCGTCGTCTCGATCTGGACCTGCGGCGGCGCGATCGCAGACGTGCCCGAGGAGGCGACCGCGTTTACCGGCCGCGACGGCGCGTACTGGGCCTCCGCCGAGGTGCTGTGGGAGGACGCGGACCTCGACGGGGCCGCCCGCGAGTGGGGCCGGCGGTTCGTCGCCGACATCGCCGGCGTCGCCGTGGTAGGCCGCTACGTCAACGACGTCGCAGAGGAGGGCGAGGACCCGCGCGCGATCTACGGCGACGCGAAGCAGGAGCGTCTGGTGGCGCTCAAACGGGAATGGGATCCTGAGAACGTGTTCCGGCTGAACCAGAACATCCGGCCCTGATGCGCTGCCCGGCCTGCGGGACAGAGAACGAGGCCGGCCGCAAGTTCTGCGGCGAGTGCGGCAACCCGCTCGCGCAGCTGTGCCCGTCGTGTGGCGCCGCGAACTCACCCTCGGTCAAGTTCTGCGGCGAGTGCGGGACCGCGCTGACCGCGGCGCCCGCGCCGGTGGCCGTCCAGCCCTCCTCCGAGCGCCGGCTCGTGTCGGTGCTGTTCGCGGATCTCGTCGGGTTCACGACCGCCTCCGAGGGCCGCGACTCGGAGGAGACGCGCGAGCTGCTGTCGCGCTACTTCGAGACCGCGCGCACGCTGATCGAGCGCTACGGCGGCACGGTCGAGAAGTTCATCGGCGACGCGGTGATGGCGGTGTGGGGGACGCCGGTCGCGCAGGAGGACGACGCCGAGCGCGCCGTCCGGACCGCGCTCGACCTGGTCGCGGCCGTGCCCGAGCTCGACCGGCGGCCTGCGGGCGCGGGCCGGGGTGCTGACCGGCGAGGCCGCGGTGACGCTCGGCGCCGCGGGCCAGGGCATGGTCGCGGGTGACCTCGTCAACACGGCCTCGCGGATCCAGTCGGCGGCCGAGCCGGGCGCCGTGCTCGTCGGCGAGGCGACGAAGCGGGCGACCGAGGCCGCCGTCGCATACGAGGACGCAGGCGAGCACGAGCTCAAGGGCAAGGCCGAGGGCCGTCACCGCTGTGGCGCGCGCTGCGCGTCACAGCCGCGCGCGGCGGCGCTCAGCGGACGGCCGGCCTCGAGCCGCCGTTCGTCGGCCGCGACCGCGAGCTGCGGCTCGTCAAGGAGCTCTTCCACGCCACGGAAGAGGAGCGCCGCGCCCAGCTCCTGTCGGTCGTCGGTGCGGCCGGCATCGGGAAGTCCCGCCTGGGCTGGGAGTTCGAGAAGTACGTCGACGGGCTCGTCGAGCTCGTGTACTGGCACCGCGGACGGTGTCTCTCCTACGGCGAGGGGGTCGCCTACTGGGCCTTGGCGGAGATGGTGCGGATGCGGGCCGGGATCGTCGAGGGCGAGTCACGCGAGTCGGCGCTCGTCGAAGCTCCACGCGACGCTCGACCAGAACGTCCCCGATCCGGACGAGCGCCGGTTCGTCGAGCCGAGGCTGGCGCACCTGCTCGGCCTCGAGGAGGGTGGGTCCTGGGGCAAGGATGAGCTCTTCGGCGCCTGGCGTGTGCTCTTCGAGCGCCTCGCCGCGGATCGGCCGGTGGTGCTGCTGTTCGAGGACCTCCAGTGGGCCGATGCCTCGCTGGTCGAGTTCATCTCGTACGTGCTCGAGTGGTCGCGCGGCCATCCGATCTTCGTCCTCTGCCTCGCCCGACCGGAGCTGGTCGAGCGCCACCCGGAGTTCGGACACGGCGGCAGGCAGACGACGCTGTCGCTGAACCCGCTCTCCGAGCAAGCGATGGAACAGCTCCTCGACGGGTTCGTCCCCGGCCTGCCGGGCGAGCTCAAGGAGCGCATCCTGGCCCGGGCCGAGGGCGTGCCGCTGTACGCGGTCGAGACGATCCGCATGCTGCTCGACCGCGGCCTGCTCACGCGCGAGGGCGGCGTGTACCGGGCCACGGGCGACGTCGGCGAGCTCGACGTGCCGGAGACACTGCAAGGATTGATCGCGGCCCGGCTCGACGGGCTCGTCCCGGAGGAGCGGCGGCTCCTGCAGGACGCCTCCGTCCTCGGGAAGACGTTCACCCGCGAGGCGCTCGCCGCGCTCGCCGGCCTCGAGGAGGCGGAGCTGGAGCCGCTGGTGTCGTCGCTCGTGCGCAAGGAGGTGCTCGCCGTGCAGGCCGACCCGCGCTCCCCCGAACGCGGTCAGTACGGCTTCCTCCAGGACCTGGTCCGGCGCGTCGCCTACGAGACGCTCGCACGGCGCGAGCGGCGGAGCAGACACCTCGCAGCGGCCGCCCAGCTCGAAGCGAGCTTCGGCACGGTCGAGCAGGAGATCGTCGAGGTGGTCGCGTCGCACTACGTGGCGGCGTACGAGGCGCAGCCCGATGCTGACGATGCGGCCGAGATCAAGGAGCGCGCGCGCGAGCTCCTGGCCCGCGCGGGCGACCGCGCCGGCTCGCTCGCGGCCGCCGGCGAGGCGCGCCGCTACTACGAGCAGGCAGCCGCGCTCGCCGACGATCCGCTCGAGCACGCGCGACTGCTCGAGATGGCCGGACGGATGGCACAGCAGAACGTCGAGTACGACGATGCCAAGCGCCTGTTCACCGACGCGCTCGAGCTGCTGGAGGCCGCGGGCGAGAACCATGCGGCCGCCCGGGTCTCTGGCTGGCTGGCGTCCGTCGAATACCGGATGGGCGGTATCGAGCCGGCGATCGAGCGTCTCGAGGCGGCCTTTGCGGCCGTAGCGGCGGACGAGCCGGATGCGGACATCGCCGATCTGGCTTCAAGGCTCGGGCAGCTGCTCGTCTTTGCGGGCGAGGTCGAGCGTGCCCGCGAGCCGATCGAGCTTGCCCTGCGGATGGCGCAGGCGCAGCGCCTACCGGAGCCGCTCTGCCGGGCGATGCTCGCCAAGGGCGTGGCCGCGGCGGGCTCGGGCCGTCCGGAGGAGGCACTCGCACTGATGCGCCATGTGCTCAGTCACGCGCTCGAGAACGACCTCTCCGAATATGCAGTGATCGCCTACGGCAACGTCGCCGATGTCTGCTTCACGCTCGACCGCTACGGCGAGGCGCTCGAGCACGAGCAGGAATCACTCGCGCTGGCACGCCGCGTCGGCAACCGCCGGATCGAGCTTTTCTCTCTGAGCGAGCTGAGCTACATCCTGACGATGCTCGGCCGCTGGGACGAGGCGCTCGCCCGATACGAGGAGCTTCCCGGAAACGCGCGGGCAGGGCAACCTCCTGAGCCAGATCAGCGGGGTCCTCGAGATCCACATCCATCGGGGGCATCCGGACGAGGCCGAGATCGTCCTCGAGCCGTGGACCGCGCGCGAAAGCACGACCGAGTTGCAAACCCGGTCGAGCATCGCCGGCGCGCGCGCCGCCTTGCTCTTTGCGACCGGACGGCACGACGACGCTCTGGCGGCCGGGCTCGGGGCTGCCGAGCTCTCGGCGCACCTCGGGTACGGCCAGCAAGGCGTCAAGCAGGGCTACGTTTGGGCCGTCGAGGCGGCGCTGGCGCTCGGCGACCTGGCGCGCGCCGATGAGTTGCTGGCCACCATCGAGCAGCTGCCGCCCGGCCTCCGCCCACCGTTCCTGGAGGCGCATGCCCAGCGGCTGCGAGCGCGGATGAACGGCGACCTCACCGGCTTCAAGGCCGCGGCCGGCGGGTTCCGCGAATACGGCTTCGCGTTCTGGCTCGCCGTCACCCAGCTCGAGCACGGAGACGCACTCGTCACCGAGGGCCGTGCCGACGAGGCGGAGCCGCTTCTTGCGGAGGCGCGCGAGACGTTCGCCCGCCTGGAGGCGACGCCGTGGCTCGAGCGCGCCGGCCGCCAGGCCGGAGTGCCGGCGTGACCTGCGGCGCGTGCGGCACCGAGAACCCGGCCGGGCGAAAGTTCTGCCGCGAGTGCGGGGCGCCGCTCGCGCTGGACTGCCCGGCGTGCGGGACGGCGAACCCGCCGGATGACAAGTTCTGCGGCGAGTGCGGGACCGCGCTCAGCGCCGTGTCTGCACCCGCTGCGGTCGCACAGCCCGCGGCCGAACGGCGCCTGGTGAGCGTGCTGTTCGCCGACCTCGTCGGCTTCACGACCGCGTCGGAAGGCCGCGACGCCGAGGAGATCCGCGAGCTGCTGTCGCGCTACTTCGAGACGGCCGCACGCTGATCGAGCGCTACGGCGGCACGGTCGAGAAGTTCATCGGCGACGCCGTCATGGCGGTGTGGGGCACGCCGGTCGCGCAGGAGGACGACGCCGAGCGGGCGGTGCGGGCGGCGCTCGACCTCGTCGGCGCTGTGCCCGAGCTCGACCCGGGCCTGCAGGCGCGGGCCGGCGTGCTCACCGGCGAGGCGGCGGTCACCTCGGCGCCGAGGGCGCAGGGCATGGTCGCGGGCGACCTCGTCAACACCGCCGCGCGCATCCAGTCGGCCGCCGAGCCGGGCACGGTGCTCGTCGGCGAGGCGACGAAGCGCGCGACGGAGGCGGCGATCGCCTACGAGGACGCCGGCGCGCACGAGCTCAAGGGCAAGGCCGAGCCGGTCGCAGCTCTGGCGCGCGCTGCGCGTCGACGCCGCGCGCGGCGGGGCGCACCGGTCGACGGGCCTCGAGCCGCCGTTCGTCGGCCGCGACCGCGAGCTGCGCCTCGTCAAGGAGCTCTTCCACGCGTCGCGCCGAGGAGCGGCAGGCGCACCTCGTCTCGGTCGTCGGCATCGCCGGGCATCGGCAAGTCGCGGCTCGCCTGGGAGTTCGAGAAGTACATCGACGGGCTCGTCGAGGACGTCTGGTGGCACCGCGGCCGCTGTCTCGCCTACGGCGAAGGCGTCGCCTACTGGGCGCTGGCCGAGATGGTGCGCATGCGCGGCGCGGATCGGCGAGGAGGAGGCGCCGGACGACGGCGCTCGCGAAGCTCCGCGCCGGCGCTCGAGCGAGCACGTCGCCGACGCCGACGAGCGCGCGTGGCTCGAGCCGCGGCTCGCCCACCTGCTCGGCCTCGAGCGAGCGCACCGGCGCGCGACCGGCAGGACCTGTTCTCGGCCTGGCGGCTGTTCTTCGAGCGGCTCGCCGACGCAGGGCGCCGTGCGTGCTCGTCTTCGAGGACCTCCAGTGGGCCGACGCCGGCCTGCTCGACTTCATCGAGTACCTGCTCGAGTGGTCGCGCAACCATCCGATCTTCGTGCTCGCGCTCGCGCGGCCCGAGCTGCTCGAGCGCCGCCCGGCCTGGGCGCCGGCTCGCGCAACTGCGACGACGCTCTGCGCTCGAGCCGCTCTCGCGACGAGGCGATGGAGGAGCTGCTCGACGGCCTCGTGCCCGGGCTGCCCGGACGACCTGCGCGCGCGACATCCTCGACCGGGCCGAGGGCGTCCCGCTGTACGCGGTCGAGACGGTGCGCATGCTGCTCGACCGCGGCCTGCTCGCGCGCGAGGGCGACGGTACCGGCTCGACCGGGCCGATCGAGGCGCTCGAGGTTCCCGAGACGCTGCACGCGCTGATCGCCGCGCGGCTCGACGGGCTCGCGCCGGAGGAGCGCTCGCTCGCTCCAGGACGCCGCGGTGCTCGGCAAGACGTTCACGCAGCAGGGCGTCGCGGCGCTCGTCGGGCTCGACCGAGGCCGAGACTCGAGCCGCTGCTCGCGGCGCTCGTCCGCAAGGAGGTGCTCGTCGCTCCAGGCCGACCCGCGCTCGCCCGAGCGCGGCCAGTACGGCTTCCTCCAGGACCTGCTCAAGCGCGTCGCCTACGAGACGCTCTCGCAAGCGCGAGCGCAAGCGCGCCACCTCGCCGCGGCCGCCCACCTGGCGACGCGCGCTGGGCCGACGAGGACGAGATCGCCGAGGTGGTCGCGTCGCACTACCTCGACGCCTACGGGCGGACGCCCGACGCGGACGACGCGCCCGAGATCAAGCAGCAGGCGCGCGACGCGCTCGACGCGGGCCGGCGAGCGCGCCGCGTCGCTCGCCGCGACGGACGAGGCGGCACGGGTGTTCGTCGCCGCCGCCGACCTGGCGGACGAGCCGCTCGAGGAGGCCGCACTGCGCACGCGAGCCGGTGAGGCCGCGTATTCCGGGGGCGACTTCGAGGCCGCACGCGCCTCGCTCGAGCGAGCAGACGAGCTGTACCGCGATGCGGGCGAGACCGGAAAGGCGGCCCGCGTCCTCGCGCTGCTCGGCAACACCGACTGGCAGCTGCACCAGGGCGAGCGGGGGCTGGAGCGCATGGAGGAGGCCCTCATCCTCCTGGCGGACGCCGAGCCGGGCGAAGGCCTCGCCGCGCTCGCGGCCGAGCTCGCCCGCGTGCTCTTCTTCCGCGGAGACCTCGAGCGTGCGCAGCAGCGCGTCGACCAGGCGATCGACGTCGCCGAGCGCCTCTGGCTGCCGTACACGCTGTCCATGGCGCTCAACACCGCGGGGCTGATCGCCTCGGTCGGCGGACGCCCCGAGTACGGCCTTGCGCTGATCGAGCGTTCGCTCCAGATCGCGCTCGAAAACGACCTGCCGAACCCGGCGCTGCGCGCATACAACAACCTGACCGATCGGCTCGAGGTTCGCGATCGTTGTGATGAAGCCATCGACTACGCCGTGCGGGGCTCGCCCTTGCGCGCCGGGTCGGCGCGCGCTCGAGCGAGTGGCGTCTGCTCGGCGAGCAGGCTGCGTGCCTCTGGCGCACCGGCCGATGGGACGAGGCCGAAGCGGCGCTCGAGGGTATGCCCGAAGAGGGGCTCACACTCGCCTCGGGCGTCGGTGTCCAGATCGTGTTGGCCGCTCACCGTGGCGACGTCGAGGCGGCCCGGCGGCGGTTCCGCGAGACCGAGGGCTCCTACGACCTCGGCGACGTGCAGGATCGGACGGGGTATTACAGCCTGGACGCCATCGTGCTGAACACGGAAGGCGACCACGCGGCCGCGCTCGCCGCTGCCCGGGACGTGATCGGAGTCCTCGAACATCCGGGGGCGGAGGAGCTAACGTCCCAGATCAAGATTGCCTATGTGGAGGCGCTCCACGCGGCGCGGATGCTCGGCGACGACGAGACGCTCAGCGCGCTCGTCAGCGAGCTCGATGCCACGCCGCCCGGGTTGCTCCCCCCGCTGGTCCGCGCCCACGCGCTGCGCTACCGGGGGCTGCTCGGCGACGATCCCGAGCAGCGGCTGAAGAGCGCTGCGGCGCTCCTCAACGAGTACTCGCTGCTGCCCGACGCCGCGCTCGTTCAGCTCGACCGCGCCGAGTGGCTCGTCGCGCAGGGACGTGCGCCCGAGGCCCGCGAGCCGCTCGACGAGGCTCGCGCGGTGTTCGCGCGGATGGGCGCGCGCCCCTGGCTGGAGCGCTGCGACGCCGTCGAGGCACGGCTCGCTACGCTGGCCGCGCCAGCGACCTAGGGAGTCTCGACATGGAGTGTGACGTTGCCGTCCTCGGGGGCGGCCCCGGCGGGTACACCGCCGCCATCCGCGCCGCCCAGCTGGGCGCGAAGACCGTCTGCATCGAGAAGGAGCCGGAGCTCGGCGGCACCTGCCTGCGCATCGGCTGCATCCCGACGAAGGCGTGGGTGCAGACCGCGTTCGCGCTGAAGGAGGCCGAGGAGAGCTTCGCCAAGTTCGGCGTCCGGGTCGGCGAGCCGCAGCTCGACTTCGGCGCCGCCAACGAGTGGAAGGACGGCGTCGTCAAGCAGATGACGAGCGGCGTCGCGAGCCTCTTCAAGGCGAACGGCGTCGAGTGGGTGAAGGGCGCCGGCCGGTTCAAGGACACGAAGACGATCGCGGTCGATGGCGGGGAGGACGTCGTGTTCCAGCAGGCGATCGTCGCCACCGGCTCGTTCCCGCTGCGCCCGCCGATCGACGGCCTCGACTCGCCGCGCTGCGTCGACTCGACCGGCCTGCTGGCCCAGACGGAGGTGCCGCGCCGGCTCGTCGTGTTCGGCGGCGGCATCATCGGCTGCGAGTTCGCCTCGATCTTCCACCGCTTCGGGACCGAGGTGACGATCATCGAGATGCTCCCCTCGCTGATCCCGCAGGAGGACGCCGACGCGGCCAAGGAGCTGGCGAAGCAGTTCGGCCGCCGCGGCATCGCCTTGAACCTCGAGTCCCGGTGCGACCGGATCGAGGACACCGGCGACGGCCTGCGCGTCTTCTACAACGGCGACCAGTCGGTCGAGTGCGACCTGATGCTCGTGGCCACCGGCCGCGGGCCGGTCGTGGAGGACATCGGCCTCGAGGACATCGGCGTGGAGTTCGACCGGCGCACCGGCATCGCCGCCGACGAGCGCCGCCGGACGACCGTCCCGCACATCTACGCCGTCGGGGACTGCGCCGGCTACTGGCAGCTCGCCCACACCGCGTTCCGCGAGGGCGAGGTGGCGGCGGAGAACGCGATGGGCCACGACATGATCGTCGACAACCGCGGGGTGCCGCGCCCGATCTACACCGAGCCGGAGATCGCCGGCGTCGGCCTCACCGAGGCCGAGGCGCGCGAGCAGTACGGCGACAACGTCGCCGTCGGCCAGTTCCCGTTCGTCGCCAATGCCCGCGCCGTCATGCAGGACGCGACCATCGGCTGGGTCAAGTCGATCCACGAGACCCAGTACGGCGAGCTGCTCGGCCTCGTCATGGTCGGGCCGCACGTGACCGACCTGATCGAGGCCGGCGTGGTGGCGCTCGACGCCGAGTCGACGGTCGAGACGGTGGCGGACGGCATGGCGCCGCACCCGACGCTCTCCGAGGCGATCAAGGAGGCCGGCCTGGTGGCGCTCGGCCGGGCGATCCACATCCCGAACCGGAAGCGGGCAAAGGCCGCCGCGTAAGCCTTCGTCCCACTGGGTGACGGGCCGCGATTCCCGCCGATATCTGTCGGAGGTTCGCGGAGAGGCACCGAAACGGGGCGCCTGGCGGCGCCCCCGTTGCGTTAGCCCTCGGGCGTCGCGGGCAAGGACGTGTCTGTGACCACGGTCGCGCACGACGCGCGAGGGTTCGAGCGGATGTACCGCCGGCACGTCCCGGCCGTGTACCGCTACGCGCTCGCCGTGCTCGGCAACCAGGCGGACGCCGAGGACGCGACGCAGCAGGCCTTTCTGAGCGCGTATCGCGCGTGGGAAAGCGGGGAGCGGCCGCGCCGGGCGCACAACTGGCTGATCACGATCACGCACAACGTCTGCCGCCAGCGCTTCCGCGAACGCTCGCGCCGGCCGGCCGAGGTCGAGCTCGACGCCGACGCCGTGCCGGCGTCCGTCGACGAACGGCTGGAGGCCGCCGATCTGATGACCGCGCTTGGACAGCTGCAGTTCAACCAGCGTGCCGCGATCGTCATGCGCGAGCTCGAGGGCCGCTCGTACGAGGAGATCGCCGCCACGCTCGGCGTCTCGCACAGCGCCGTCGAGACGCTTCTCTTCCGCGCCCGCCGTGCGCTCCGCGAGCAGCTCGAGGGCGACCTCACCTGCAGCGAGGCCGAGCACGCGCTCTCCCGCCGCCTCGACGGGGAGCTGCCGCGGGCGGAGGCCGCCGCGCTCCGCGCGCATACACGCGCCTGCGCGGACTGCGCCACGCTCGAGCGGCGCATGCGGGCCCGGCGCGCCGCCCTCCGCGGTCTGGCCTTCCCACTGCCGTCGTCGCTCGGGTCGTTCGGCGGCGGCGCGACGACGGCTGCGAGCGGGGGCCTGCTCGCAAAGGGCGCCGCCGTTCTGGCCGTCGGGGCGCTCGTCGTCGGCGCCGGCACACACGCGCTCGACCGCGCTCGCCCGCACGAGCACGCTGCTGCGCTGCCGACCATGCCCGCCGCGGTGAGGTCGCCTCGTGTGACGGTCCGGCACAGGGCGGTGCGCCGCGCGACGACGGCCGTCGCCGAGCGAGTTCAGCGCGCGCCGAAGCCAAAGCCCTCGCCGCAGCCCGCCGCCCACCGGCAGCCGGCGGTGCCGCGCGGTACGGCTCCCACGTCCACGTCCACGACGACGACCGCGGTGCCGGCAGCGGCTCAACCCGTCGTCGCCACCGTTGCCACGCCGACGCTGCCCGCGGTCGAGATCGACTGGCACCGGCTCGCGCTGCTCGGGCACGGTCCCGTCATCGAGGTGCCCGCGCTCGTCGGAACCCTGCCCGCGCCGCCGGCAATCGCCGCCGCCATCGAGGCGGCGATCCCGCCCGTCACCCTGCCAGGGACCGTCACGGTCACCATCCCGCAGGTCACGACCGTGACGGTGCCGATCCCACCCGGCCCGTAGCCCTGTAGCGTCACGGGAGCAGAAAGGAGCAGCACATGTCCGTGATGAACCGACGCAACGCAGTGTTCGGGTGGCTCGCGTGGGCGATCGCCAAGGAGGCGCTGCGCTCGAAGTCCAGGCACGTCGTCTCGAAGAACGGCTCGTCGACGCGCCGCAAGGTCGTCGTCCCCGCCGCGATCGCGGCTGCCGTCGGCGGCGCGGTGCTCTTCTGGAAGCGCCAGCAAGACAACGGCGACGACCTCGCGAAGCACTAACGGGAAGCAAATCTCGCAAAGAGCGCACGATTTCGTCGCGGCCGCCGTTGCACCGGCTGGCCGTGTCCCATAGTGTCCCTCGTGCGCTGAGCGCGGAGCGGAAGTAGGTCGAATCCCGACCGGGAGGCCGTAGGCGGAAGCCCAAAGTCGATCGGTCGGCGAGGACGAACCCGCCACCGGCTCAGCGAATTTTTTTGGTCCGGTTCAGGGACCCAGCTTGGCTTCTGCCTGGTCGAGCTTGTGCGCTTCCCTTTGAAATGCCCAGAACGAAGGCTTGATGACGCCTGTTGCGCTCACCAGGCCGGATTGCCAGCCCCTGAATCTGGCTTCATCGCGGAGCAGGAACCAGATGAGCATGTCCACCCGCGGGTTCCGGCGGGCGATCTCCACCGCGGACGTCACGTAGGCCGCCTGCCGGGACCACGGCACGCCGAACGTCGTGTCCGGCGGCGAGGTCTCGTAGCCGTACTCGGTGATCCAGATCCGCTTCGGCCCCCACAGCTTCGTGACCGTGGCGACCAGCTTCGGCAGGTTGCCCAGCGTGAGCGCGGTCGGGTTGCGGGGCACCGTTCCCGGCGCGTCCCGCGGGCCGTCGGAGTAGGCGTGGTGCGCGTACGCGTCGATGTGCGTGACGCCGGCACGGCGCATCGCTTGCATGAACCCGAGCGGCGCGACCGACGCCCACCGGGCGCGCGGGTTGTTGTTGCCGCGTGCGGCCGTCGCGCCGCACGCCACCTGCTCGTCTCGGATCAGTGTCATGTGCACGCCCGCGTAGATCGCGTTGCAGATGTCGGCGTAGTCGTATGCGCTCTGCGGCACCCACTTGCCCGCGACCCGGCGCCACTGCGGCACGAGCCCGAGGCGGAGGTTTGGCTCGTTCCACGCCACCCACTGGCGGACGGGGGGCAGCGTCACGTCGTCGCTGCGCGTATACGTGCCGCTGTAGCGCTTCGCCGCCGCGTACGCGAACGCCTGCAGCCAGACCGGGTTGCGCGGCGCGCGGTTCGCCGGGTTGCCGCCGTTCGCCCAGCCGGGGGTGCCCCAGATGGAGAAGACCACCTTGATCCCGCGCTGGTCGGCGGCGAGCACCGCGCGGTCGAACGGCGCCCAGTTGTAGGCCGGGTCTGCCGGGTCGACGCCGTCCGTCGGCCGCCGCCGCGCGACGCCGCGTACGCTGCCCCAGTAGAGCGTCACCCGGATCACGCGCACCCCGAGCTGGGACAGCAGCGGAAAGGCGCGGTTCGGCTGCTCGAGGACCTCCGCCGAGTCGGCGATCCCGACCTGGAGCCGGTCGGAGGGCGCCGCCGGCGGGGCGGCGGCTGCGAGCACGGCCGCTGACAGGAAGACGACGGCCGCGGCCCGGAGCATCACCGAGAACGTATCGGCCGTGGCCGCGTGCGGCACGACCTCACAGAACCTTTACCGAAAGTAGCCGACTTTCGAAGCGGGCCGCCGTCTGACTATCTGAACCTCGCAAGCCCTTGGGGTCTGGGCCCGGGCTGGGAAGCGCCGCTGGGGAGCGACTCAGCTTCCCTGCCTGAACGCGAGGATCCGCGCAGGGGGAACTTCGGTTCCCCCGCGCCCCTTTTTTCCCGGATCAGAGCCGCGAGAGAACCCGGTACGAGGGGCGATCGCGGGGGACGTCCGCGGCGGGTGCCCGCGCAGGCATCCCGGTCACGGCGGCGAATTCGGCGCTCAGGCTCCGCCCAGCGTTGCCGATACAGCCGCCATGCCGACCAACCGCGCCGCCTTCAACGAACTCTGGCAGACCGTCTGCGACCTGTCGCCGGCGGCGGTCGCCGACGACGACGAGCTCGCCCGCATCGCCCAGACGCTGACAGTCGCCCCGGCCGCCGACTCCGAAGAGCGCGCCTGGTCGCTGAACGCACTCGCGGCGGCGCTGGCCACGCTCGGCCATCCGGCCGAGGCGCTGGCCGTGCTGCGCGCCGCGGTCCGGCTCGACGCATCCGCCGACGCGCGCGTCGCGTCGCTCGCCTGCGCCGCGGTCATCCGCGCCGACCAGGGCGAGCTGGAGGACGCGGCCCGGCTCGCGCGGATGGTGGAGGGCGGCTCAAGCGAGCCTGCACTGCTCCGCGCGCTCGGCAAGGCGCTTGGCGAGCGGGCCCGGGCGGCGGACGACGCCGACCTGTGCGATGCGGCCGCGGACTGCATGCGTTGGGCCGATCTCGAAGACGCCTTCCTGACGTCGTAGGGGCCTCGGCGGGAGTCCGCTCGTCCGACGGGGCGAGCAGCGCGTTTCGACGGACACAGACTGACTTCCGCCGAGGCCCCTCAGGCCCGATCAGGCGACGTTCAGGTCGCCGCCGCGATGAATCGGGCATCGCGTCTCCCCGGTTTGCCGCGCGCGTGCCGGAGGCCGTGGTCGCGGCCTTGGTCGCGGGCATCGTCGCCGCAGCGTTCGCGTGGCTCCTGCCGCCTGGTCCCGACTTCGCCGCACACGCGTACTACGTCGGAGTCTTCAACCATCGCGGCTACGCGCTCTGGAACAACCTCTGGTACTCGGGCAGCTACAGCTTCGTCACCTACAGCCTCCTGTACTACCCGCTCGCCGCGCTGCTCGGCATCCGGCTGCTCGCCGTCACTCAGCGCCGCCGGGGCCGCCTTCGCACTGGCGGTCCTGCTGCGCCGCGAGTTCGGCCCGGCCGCCCGCTGGCCGACGCTCGCCTTCGCAATGGTCTGGCCGTGCGTCGTGCTGTCGGGCGCATTCCCGTTCGCGCTCGGCAGCGCGCTCATGCTCGCGGCGCTCTGTGCGCTCCAGCGACGCCGGCTCGGCTGGTTCGCGGGCCTCGCCCTCCTGACGCTCGCGGCCAGCCCGCTCGCCTTCGCCTTCCTCGCCGTCGTGGCGGCAGGAATCGCGATCGGGCGGCGGGTCGACCAGCGCACGCTCGCCGCCGCCGGAGCGACCGTCCTCGGCATCGGCGCGCTCTACGCCGTCGTCAAGCGCGCGTTCCCGGACGGCGGCATCTACCCGTTCCCGACGGGCGCACTGCTCGCGGCGCTCGGGTTCTGCGCCTTCGGCGCAGCCGTCGTGTGGCGGGTTGCGCCGGCCCGCGTGCTCCGGCCGTTCTTCGTCCTCTACGCGCTTGCGTGCGTCGCTGCGTTCGTCGTGCCGTCGCCGCTCGGCGCCAACGTGACGCGCCTCCGCTTCGCCGCTGTCCCGATCGCGCTTCTCCTGTTCGCGCTGCGCGACTGGCGACCGCGCAAGGTCGTCGTCGCCGGCATCGCCCTCGCGGCCGTCTGGAACATCCAGCCGGTGATCGCGAACGTCCAGGGCTCGACCGCGGACGCGAGCACGCGGGCCGCCTACTGGGCGCCGGCCGTCCGCTACCTGAAGCAGCACCTCTCGCCGTCGTACCGCGTCGAGGTGGTCGACACCGTCGGGCACTGGGGCGCGACCTACCTCCCGCGCGCGGGGATCCCGATTACGCGCGGCTGGTTCCGGCAGTACGACTTCCCGCAGAACGAGGTGCTCTACGGGTCGCTCGGGCCGGTCGCCTACCGGCACTGGCTCCGCGGCCTCGGCGTCCACTACGTCGTGCGGACGAACGCGCCGCCGGACTACAGCGCCGTCGCCGAGGCGACGCTCGTCGGCAGCGGGCGGGCAGGCCTCGAGCCGGTCTTTCGCACGCCGGCGCTGACCATCTACGCCCTCCGCGACCCCCGCGAGCTCGTGACCGGGCCAGGCCGCGCGAGTGTGCTCCAGCTCGGCCCCCAGCGCATCAGCCTCCGCGTCGGCAGGCCCGGGACGTACCGGGTTGCCGCTCCGCAGCTCGGCGTACTGGCACGTGCACGGGGCGTGCCTCTCGACGGGAGACGACGGCATGCTGCGCGTCTCGGTGCCGCGCGCCGGCATCGTCGACCTGAAGTTCGACGTGGATGCAGCGGGCATCCTCGCCGCCCTCGGCGGAAGGAGCCCGCCCGCGTGCTCGAACGCGCACTGACCGCCCCGCGGGCGATTCCGCTCGCGTGCGCCGGCGGCGTGCTCGTCGCCGTGGCTGCAGCGGCCAGTGCGCTACGGCCGGTCGGGCTCGCATCCGGACCGCCGTACGACGGCCGCTCGACCGTCTACCTCGCCGCCGCGGCCGCAGCCTTCGCGTTCTACTGCGCCGGCCTTGCCAGCGTCCGCCGCCGGCCGTGCGGATCGGAGCCGTGTGCGCCGCCGCCGCGGCGATCCAGCTTGCACCGCTCGCCGGCCCGCTCTTCTTCTCGCACGACGTCTACAGCTACTGGGCGTACGGCCGCATCGCCGCCGTCCATGACGCCGACCCGTACGCCGTCGCTCCGAGCGCCTTCCCGCACGACGCTGCGACCCTGGTCGTCGCCCACGGCTGGCTCCACGAGCGCTCGGTCTACGGGCCGGCATTCACGCTCCTGTCGGCCGCGCTGGCGCGCATCACGGGGCCGTCGCCGTCGGTGGCCCAGCTCGCCTACCGGGTCATCGCGGCCGCGGCCGTCCTCGCGCTCGTCGCGCTCGCGGCGCTGCGCGCAGGTGCGTTCGCGGCCGCGTTCGTGGGCTGGAACCCGTTGCTCGCGCTCCAGTTCGCGGGCGGCGGCCACAACGACGCGCTGATGATGGTTCTGGTCGTCGCCGCGCTCGCGCTCGCGGTGCACCGGCCGCGCGCGGGCGGCGCCGCCTGGGCGGTGGCGATCGCGCTGAAGTGGATCCCGCTCGCGCTGCTGCCGCTGCACCTGCTCGCCGAGCGCCGCGACCGGCGCGCGCGCGTTGTCGCGGCGCTCGTCGGCGCGGGCGTCTTCACACTCGTCGCGTGGGCAGCATTCGGGACGAGCTGGCTGGCGGCGTTCGGCCCGCTCGCCCATCAGGCGCACACCGAGACGAGCATGAGCATCGGGCGCAGGCTCGGACTCTCGCCAAACGTCGCCCTGGTACTCGGGGCGGCGATCCTCGTCGGCGGCTACGCCTGGCTCCTGCGCACCGCCTGGAAGGGCCATGCGCCGGATCGCGCTCGCAGCCGGGCTGCTCGTGCTCACGACCCCGTGGCTGCTGCCCTGGTACGTCGTCTGGACGGTTCCGCTGGCCGCGGTCGAGAACGACCGGACGGCGCGGGTGCTCGCGCTCGGGCTCTGCGCGTACCTGCTGCCCGGGCGGCTCCCTGATCTAGCAGGCTGCGGCGGCTCGGGGAGCGGATCCGGGATCGGCTCCGGCCCCGGCTCCGGCGGCTCGGGCTCGGGGAACTCGGTCATGCGACCACGGTCGGCTCGATCCAGATCTTCACGCGCCGCTCGCCTTCCCGGATCGTGAAGGCGTAATCCTCGCCGTGGTACTTGCGGCCGAGCGCGCGAATGTGCTCGTCAGCCTCTACCCCCTCGATGCGGTGCGCGACGCGGCCGCGGATGTCCACGTGCTCGTACGGGTTGCCCGGCGGCGAGACCGAGAGCGCCACGCGCGCCCCCTCGGGCATCGCGCGCTCCTTGACCCGCCCGACCGCCGTGTTGACGAGCACGTGCGTCCCGTCCGTGTCCACCCAGAGCGGTGACACGTGCGGGCCGCCGTCGTCGTCGACAGCGAGGAAGGCGAAGCTCGGTTCGCGCAGGACCTGCAGCGCCTCGTCTGTAAGCGAAGCCATCCCGCATTTGTACCGGCTGCGCTCAATCCTGCGCCGTTGTTGCCGATACAGGCCACATGCGGCGCGTCGACTGGAACGAGCTCGACCTGACTGCCCTGGCGGGCCAGCTCCGCCGTGGGCGGCGCCAGCACGAGGCCGAGCGGATGATCGTCGCATTCGAGCACGCACGGGAGCTCGCGCGCGCGGACGAGGCGTTTCTCGACGACCTGCTGGTCGCCGTCGTCTGTCTCCTTGCTCACGCTGCGGACACGACGCCCCGCGACGTCCTGGAGCACTGCTTCAAGCGGGCGATGCCCGACAGCCGCTGGAAGGCTGATCTCGCTCCGCTGCTCGCCTCCAAAGAAGCGTCCTAGGCCGCCGCTATTGTCGGCGTCCCGTGTCCGACGCCGGCACACCGTTCGTTCACCTGCACGTCCACTCGGAGTACTCCATCCTGGACGGCGCCTGCCGCATCCCGGCACTCGCCGCGCGGGCGGCGGAGCTCGACATGCCGGCGGTCGCGCTCACCGACCACGGGTCGCTCGCCGGCGCGGTCGAGCTCTACCGCGAGGCCGGCAAGCAAGGCGTGAAGCCGGTCCTCGGCTGCGAGGTCTACGTCGCGGACGACCGCCGTGCGCAGGCCAAGGGCTACGCGCACCTGACGCTGCTGGCCGAGACGAACGAGGGCTATGCGAACCTGATCAAGCTCTCGTCGCGCGGCTACCTGGAGGGCTACTACTACAAGCCGCGCGTCGACTGGGAGCTGCTCGAAAGCCACGCAGACGGGCTGATCGCGCTCTCCGGCTGCCTCTCGGGACGGGTCTGCAAGGCCCTCGAGGAGGGCCGGCCGAAGGACGCCGAGGCCGAGCTCGACCGGCTGACGCAGATCTTCGGCTCGGATGACGTCTACGTGGAGATGCAGAACGCCGGCCTGGACATCCAGGCGCGCATCAACCCGCTCCTTTCCGGCATCGCCGAGGAGCGCGGGCTGCCGCTCGTCACCACCGGCGACGTCCACTACCTACTCGCCGAGGACGCGCGCGCGCACGAGGCGCTGCTCTGCATCCAGTCGGGCGACTCGCTGCGCAACCCCAACCACTGGAAGTTCGACACGGACGAGTTCTTCTTCAAGTCGGCGGCGGAGATGGCGCTCGACTTCCCCGGCCACGAGGAGGCGATGCGGCGGACGCTCGAGATCGCGGAACGCTGCAACGTCACCATGGAGCTTGGCCGCGTGCTGCTGCCGACGTTCCCGACGCCGGACGGACGCGACGCCTTCGACTACCTCGTCGAGCTCTGCGAGCAGGGACTCGAGCGCCGCTACGACCGCGTCACGCCCGAGCTCACGGAGCGCCTCCAGTTCGAGCTCAAGACGGTCAAGGAGATGGGGTTCGCGGATTACTTCCTCATCGTCTGGGACTTCATCCACTTCGCGAAGCAGAACGGCGTCAGCGTCGGCCCGGGCCGCGGCTCGGCGGCCGGCTCGCTCGCCGCCTACGCGCTCGACATCACCGACGTCGACCCGATGCGCTACGGGCTCCTGTTCGAGCGCTTCCTCAACCCGGCGCGCAAGGACCTGCCGGACATGGACATCGACTTCTCGGTGGCCGGCCGCGACCGGGTCATCAACTACGTGTCCGAGAAGTACGGCCGCGACCGCGTCGCCCAGATCATCACCTTCGGGACGATGGCCGCGCGCGCCGCCGTGCGCGACGCCGGCCGCGTGCTCGAGATCCCGTATGGCACGGTCGACAAGATCGCCAAGCTGATCCCGGAAGGGCCCGGGCAGACTCTCGACGAGTGCCTCAAGCCGGGCGCCGAGCTGCGCCAGTCGTATGACGCTGACCCGACAACCAAGGAGATCGTCGACCTGGCGAAGCCGCTCGAAGGGCTCGTGCGCCAGGACTCGATCCACGCCGCCGGCGTCGTCATCGGCGCGCAGCCGCTGACCGAGGTCGTCCCGCTCCAGCAGAAGGGCGCCGATCAGGACGTCGTCACCCAGATGCAGATGGGCGACGTCGTCGACCTCGGCCTCCTGAAGATGGACTTCCTCGGGCTGCGGAACCTCGACGTCATCGACGCCGCGGTCGAGCTCATCGGCGGCGGCCTGAAGATCGAGGACCTCCCGCTCGACGACGCCCTGACCTACCGCATGCTGGCCGACGCCGACTCGGCGGGCGTCTTCCAGTTCGAGTCCTCCGGGATGCGCGACGCGCTCCGGCAGGTGAAGCCGACCGAGTTCGAGGACCTGATCGCGCTCGTTGCCCTCTACCGGCCAGGCCCGATGCAGTACATCCCCGAGTACGCGAAGCGGAAGAACGGCCAGGCGCCCGTCACCTACATCGACGAGCGGCTCAAGGCGATCACGGGCGACTCGTACGGCATCTGCATCTACCAGGAGCAGTACATGCAGATCGCCAAGGAGATCGCCGGCTTCTCGCCGGCCGAGGCCGAGACGCTCCGCAAGGCGATCGGCAAGAAGATCCACGAGCTGATGGCCTCGCTGAAGGACAAGTTCCTCGAGGGCGCAGCGCAGACCGGGACGACCCCGGGCGTGGCGCAGCAGCTGTGGAAGGACATGGAGTCGTCGCAGGACTACTCCTTCAACAAGGCGCACTCTGCCTGCTACGCGCTGATCGCCTATCGCACTGCCTGGCTGAAGGCGAACCACCCGCACGAGTACATGGCCGCGCTCATCTCCTCGGTGATGAACACGAAAGACCGCGTGCCGCTGTATGTGAACGCGTGCCGGGAGATGGGCATCGAGGTGCTGCCGCCCGACGTCAACGAGTCGCAGTGCGACTTCGCCGTCGTCGAGGGCCACATCCGCTTCGGCCTGAACGCGGTCAAGAACGTGGGCGACTCGGCCGCGAGGGCGATCATCGCCGCGCGTGAGCAGGGTGGGCGGTTCGCGTCGCTCTGGGAGTTCACCGAGCGCGTCGATCCGGCGATCGTCAACAAGCGCGCGCTCGAGTCGCTGGTCAAGTGCGGTGCGCTCGACTCGACCGGCTCGCCGCGCAAGGGCATGCTCGAGCTGCTCGAGGCGGCGCTCGCGTGGGGCGGCCGGCACCACGCCGACCAGCTCTCCGGCCAGGGCTCGATCTTCGACCTCGGCGGCGGTGGGGCAGAAGAGGCGGAGCAGGCGCCGAAGCACCACCCGGCCATCCCGCCCGGCGAGCACGACAAGCGCGAGCTGCTCGCGATGGAGAAGGAGAGCCTCGGCCTGTATGTCTCCGAGCACCCGCTCCAGGCCGTCGCCGAGCAGCTGCGGCGCAAGACCGACTGCCGGCTCAACGAGGTCGAGCGGCGTCGCGACGGTGAGATCGTCACCGTCGGCGGTCTCATCGCCGGCGTCAAGCAGCTGACCACGAAGAAGGGCGAGCCGATGGTCTTCCTGCAGCTCGAGGACGTCACCGGCGGCGCCGAGGTCGTCGTCTTCAACTCGGTGTACGCGCAGTGCCGCGAGCTGCTCGAGCCGGACGGGATCGTGGTGGTGAAGGGCCGCGTCGACCACAAGCAGGCGGGGGAGACCAAGGTGCTCGCGATGGAGGTGACCGCTTTCGAGGCTGTGCCCGAGCGGCGCGAGGTTCGGCTCAAGGTGGACGCGCGCAGCGCCCGCGCTGGCCTGATCCGCGAGCTCGCTGTGCTCGTCAAGGACTTCCCCGGCGAGGCGCCGGTCTACGTCGCGCTCGACACGTCCGCGGGTCCCAAGACGTTCACGTTCGGGCCCGGCTACCGGGTGGCGCCGGTGCCGGACTTCTTCGCCGAGGCGAAGGCATTGCTCGGCGAAGCAGCTGTTCTGTAGCGGCCTTGTAACCGCTCGTACTGCCTGTTACAGGGTCGCGATCAGCGTCAAATAGCTCCGTTCCTCGGGCTCCTTCTCCGGCCGCCGAATCGCAACGCGCGCGTGCCGGAGGCGTGTCGTCTCTGCAACGACCTTGAGGCCCCATGCGGGACCGGACCCCACCTGTCTCTTCCGGCCACCTCGCGGTCGCGCCTCCGCCTCGGTACCCCGAATGGGTCACCGAACAGGAGGAACGGATGGGAGGACGGAAACGCATAGCGCCGCTCGTCGCGGTGCTTGCGCTCTGCATCGCGCTGACGGCGGGCCTGGCATTCGCCGCAGGCGACACCCCGACGACGATCAACGGCTGCCGCACGAAGGTGCTCGGCTATGTCCGGGTCGTGACGGTCGCCGGCAAGTGCCGCACGAACGAGCTGCCGATCGCGTGGAACACGGCCGGGCCGAAGGGCGACCCCGGCCCCGCCGGGCCTGCCGGGGCGGCCGGCCCTGCGGGCACCGCCGGTCCGGCAGGCTCACGGGGCGCCGACGGCGCGCCCGGCCCCGCCGGCCCGCAGGGGCCGAAGGGCGACCCGGGCGGCGCGATCGAGGAGATCGGCGACCTGAACGGGGTCGGCTGCACCACCTACGCCGGCGCGGACGGCGAGGTGCTGGTCGATGTGAACGGCGCCGACGACATCAACCTGGAATGCATCGCGGGCGACGACGAGCCGCCGCCGCCTCCGCCGCCGCCCCCGCCGGACGGCACGCCGAAGCTCGTCATCAACGAGGTCGACTACGACCAGGTCGGCGCAGACCACGACGGCTTCGTCGAGATCTACAACGCCGGCGACGCGGCCGCCAGCCTGACCGGCATCGCGGTCTCGCCCGTCAACGGCGGCGACGGGACCGAGTACAGCCGCAAGGCCCTGACCGGGACGCTCGCGGCCGGCGCGTACCTCGTCGTCGACCTCGAGCTCCAAAACGGCGCGCCCGACGGCGTCGCGCTCGTGAACCTCACGACGCACATACTGCTCGACGCCCTCTCGTACGAGGGCGCGATCACGGCCGCCACCATCGACGGCACGACGTACAGCCTCGTCGAGGGCACCGTGCTGCCGGCGACCGTCGCCGACTCGAGCACCGTCGAGGGCTCACTGATCCGCAACCCGAACGGCCACGACTCCAACAACGCGGCCGCCGACTGGGCGTTCACCACCACGGTGACGCGCGGCGCCGCCAACGTGATGACTCCATAGCCCTTTACCTCGGGCGGCGGCCGGTTCGTTCCGGCCGCCGCCCGGAACCGCCGCCCGGCTGCCGGTGTAGAACCGACAGTGGTGGGCCGGCCACTGGACGACGCGGATCTCGTCGCGCGCGCACAGCGCGGCGACGCCGCTGCCTACGAAGAGCTCGTGACCCGCTACCAGGGAATCGCATTCCGGACCGCCTACGTGCTCGCCGGCTCGGCGGCCGACGCCGAGGAGGCTGCCCAGGACGGGTTCGTGAAGGCCTATCGGGCGCTCGGCCGATTCCGCGCCGGCGCGCCGTTCCGGCCTTGGCTGCTCGAGATCGTCGGCAACGAGGCGCGCAACCGCCGCCGGTCCGCCGGGCGGCGGGACCGCCTCGCGCTGCGCGCGGCCGCCGAAGGTCCCTCGGGGGGCGCGGCCTCGTCCCCCGAGGCGACGCTCGTGGCCGCCGAGCAGCGACGCCGGCTGCTCGACGCCGTGGAGGCGCTGCGCGACGACGACCGGCTCGTGATCAGCTGCCGCTACTTCCTCGAGCTGTCCGAGGAGGAGACGGCCGCCGCGCTCGGGATCGCCCGCGGCACCGTCAAGTCGCGGCTCTCCCGCGCGCTCGAGCGGCTGCGCGCACACCTGGGGGAGATGGCGGCATGAGCAGCGCCGAGCTCGAGCTCCGGCTCCGCGCGCTGGCCGCGGACCTCGACTTCCCGGCGACGCCGGACATCGCGTCCGCCGTGCAAGCGCGGCTCGAGCGGCCGCGCCACTCCCGCCGTCGCTGGCTGGTGGCTGCGTTCGCCCTGCTCGTCGTGGCTCTGGCCGGCGTGCTGGCCGTCCCGTCGGCGCGTACCGCGATCGAGGGGTGGCTCGGCATCGGCGGGGTCAAGTTCGAGTTCGTGGATCGCCTGCCGGAGCGCAGGGTGGTCGGCACGCCCGACCTCGGCACGACGATGTCCCTTCGCGACGCCCAGGACCGCACGAGTTTCCGCATCGTGGTGCCGCCGGACGATCTCGGCCGCTACACGGTGTACGTCCACGAGCCGCCGCGGGGCGGCGTCGTGTCGTTCGTCTACGGGACCAGGAGGCGTGCGCGGATGATCCTGATGGAGCTGCCGGGCGACTACCGGCCGTACATGCAGAAGACGATCTCCGAGACGACCGTCGTCACCGAGACCGAAGTGAACGGCCGTCCGGCGCTCTGGCTCGAGGGCGCGCACTACGTCGAGTTCGCCGACGCGACGGGCCAGTTCGGCTCCGAGCCGGTCCGCCTGGCCGGGGGCGTGCTGCTCTGGGAGCGGGGCGGAGTGACCTACCGCCTGGAGGGCGATCTGACGCTGGAACAGGCTCTGAAGGTCGCCGAGGCTGTCAGGTGAAGTAAGGCATCCGTAAAGGTGTTTCATCGCGGCCTAACCGGCAATCCGTCCTCGTCGTTTCATCGAACAGAGAGATGATGAGCGCACTCGAACTTCAACCCCAGACCGAGACCGAGCGCATCGAGCGCTGGCGTTACGAGGCCCTGGTTCGCGCCGGCTACGAGCCCTCCGCGGCCCGCCGGATCGCTGCCCGGCATGAGATCGATCTGCACCACGCAGTCGACCTCCTCGAGCGCGGCTGCAACGCCGAGCTCGCCCTCGCGATCCTGCTCTAGCAATGATGAGCGCACTCGAGCTTCAACCCGAGACCGAGACCGAGCGCATCGAGCGCTGGCGTTACGAGGCCCTGGTTCGCGCCGGCTACGAGCCCTCCGCGGCCCGCCGGATCGCTGCCCGGCATGAGATCGATCTGCACCACGCGGTCGACCTCCTCGAGCGCGGCTGCGACGCCGAGCTCGCCCTCGCAATCCTGCTCTAGCAGCCTGACCGCTGCTCCCGTCCGCGGGGGCAGGGCAGAATGCGGCGCGTGATCCCGGCGGCATCCATCCCGTCACCGAGCTCCGGCACGTGGGAAATCGGCCCGCTGTCCGTGCACATGTACGGGCTGATGCTGCTGCTCGCGGTCGCCGCCTGTACGGCGCTGACCGGGGTGCGGTGGGTGCGCGGATGGGCCTGGCGCCCCTCGCTGGCGGGCGTGAACGACAAGCAGCCGCACGATTTCGACCTCGTGCTGCGCGTTGCCGTGTGGGGCACGGCGGCCGGCGTCGTCGGGGCCCGCATCTACCACGTGATCACCAGCTGGAGCGAGATCCCGGATCCCAAGTGGCAGGGCGTCTTCGAGGTCTGGAAGGGCGGTCTCGGCGTCTGGGGTGGGATCACGCTCGGGACGCTCGTCGGCGCGCTCATCGTCCGCCGCGCCGGGCACAGCGTCCGCCTCTTCGCCGACGCCGTCGCGCCCGGCCTGCTGCTCGCCCAGGGCATCGGCCGCTGGGGCAACTACTGGAACCAAGAGCTCTTCGGCAAGCCGACCGACCTGCCGTGGGGGCTCGAGATCTCCCCGGACAACCGGCCCGATCAGTACCTGGCGAACACGACGTTCCATCCGACGTTCCTCTACGAGTTCCTGTGGGACGTAGCGATGGTCGGCGTCCTGATCTTCGTCGGCTGGCGGTGGCGCATCAAGCCGCCGGCGCTGTTCGCGCTCTACGTGGCCCTGTACACGTTCGGCCGCTTCTTCGAGGAGCTGCTGCGGGTCGACCCTGCCCACGAGATCGGCCCGCTGCGCCTCAACGCGTGGGTATCGATCATCCTCTTCATCGCCTCGACGAGCTTCTTCGTCTGGTGGCAGTTCCTGCGTGGGCGGCAGGAGCGGCGGCGGCCGGTGCCGAAAGGTCCGGCCATGGCAATTCCGAAGCGCCGCGTCCGACCATCCCGCTAGCGTCCGGCGCTGTGGTCGTGCGCGAGCTCGAGCTGGACCTCGACGCGTTCGAGGGGCCCTTTGACCTGCTGCTCACGCTCGTGCTCAAGCAGGAGCTCGAGCCGGCCGAGGTCGACGTCGCAACGATCGTGCTCGCGTTCCTCGAGCGGCTGGCCGAGCGGGACGAGCTCGACCTCGACGCGTGCGGCGAGTTCCTCGTGCTGGTCGCCGCCCTGCTCGAGCTGAAGGCGCGCGGGCTCTTCGAGTTCGACGACGAGATGCTCGACGACCTGGATCCGGAGGAGGCGGCCGAGGAGCTCGCCCGGCGGCTTGCCGAGTACCGGCGCATCCGCGCCGCGGCCGCATGGCTGTCGGCACGCCTCGAAGAGGAGGGCGGGCGCTACTTCCGCCTCGGCCCGGCGCCACTTGCGCCGCGGGCGGCACGCCGCGTTGCCCCGCAGGATCCGGCGCTGCTTGCGGAAGCTCTGCGGCGCCTGACGGCCGAGCCGCCGTCCGTCTCGCTGGCACACATGGCGCTGCGGTTCCCGCCCGTCGCCGAGTTCCTCGGGCGCTTCCGCGACCTGCTCGCCCGCCGCCGTCGCTTCGACTTCGAGACCGAGGTGCAGGGCCTGTCGCGCGCGGAGGTAGCGGTCGCGTTCCTCGCGCTGCTCGAGCTGCGCAAGGCCGGGGAGATCGAGCTCGAGCAGGCCTCGCCGTTCGCGCCCATCCGTGTCGCGCGGAGCGAGCCCGGGGAAGAGGAGAAGGAATGGATCGCCCGCTCCGCCTGATCAGCTCGAACCCGGTCGACCGGCTCGCCCGCACGATCGAGGCGTTGCTCGTCGTCGCCTCGCAGCCGCTCTCGCTGGAGGAGCTCGCCGCCGCAGCCGACGACGACGCCGAGCGCGTCGAGATGGCGCTGGGGCTCCTGGCCGAGCGCTACCGCGAGGGCCGGAGCGGCATCGTCCTCGAACAGGTCGCAGGCGGCTGGGCGTTCCGCGCAGCGAAGGAGGCCGCCGAGGCGTGCGGCCGCCTGTTCGAGCGGCCGGTCGAGCGCGGCCTGTCGCCCGCGGCGCTCGAGACGCTGGCGATCGTGGCGTACCTCGGCCCGTGCACGCGCCCGGACATCGCACGCCTGCGCGGCGTCGCGGCCGACGGAGTGGTCGCGGGCCTGCTGGAGCGCGGCCTCCTCGGCGAGGCCGGCCGCGACGACGACGGCGGCGCCGTCCGCTACCGCGTGACCCCGCTCTTCGAGCGGGTGTTCGGCCTCGAGAGCCTGTCGGCGCTGCCGCGCCTGGAAGACCTCGGCGACGACGCCGAAGACCTGCGCAGCCGCCTCGAAGCCGTCGCCGCCCAGCGGCCCGCCTAAGACTCCCGCTTAGGTACGCGCAAGGGGGGCCTTGTGCGCAACCCGTTCCATGGACTGTCCAGGACAGGAGGCCTGTACGCGGAAGGCCGCTGCGCAAGAGGCATGGGGCCTCGCGGGTCGACTTCGAGGTGTGCCGATTCATCCACGGCCCGGATACTGTCGGCGTGCGCCTGAACGCCTTCCTCGCGCGGTCCGGGGTCGCCTCCCGGCGCAGTGCCGACGATCTCATCCGCGCCGGCCGCGTGCGCGTCAACGGGGAGCCGGGCCGCTTCGACACCGAGGTCCTCCGGAACGACCGGGTGGAGCTCGACGGCCGCCGCCTCGCGCTGCAGCCCCTGACGTACGTGCTGCTCAACAAGCCCGCCGGTACGGTGACGACGGCCCGCGACCCGCAGGGCAGGGCGACGGTGGTCGACCTGGTCGACCTTCCCGTGCGGATCGTCCCTGTCGGCCGCCTCGACGCGGACACGACCGGCGTGCTGCTGCTCACGAACGACGGCGACCTGGCACACCGGCTCGCGCACCCGCGCTACGAGGTCGAGAAGGTGTACCGCGTCTCGGTGGCCGGCGACCCGGACGCGAAGGCCCTCGACCGGCTGCGCAACGGCATCGAGCTCGACGACGGCCCAACCGCGCCGGCGCGCGTGCGACGTCTGGCGCCCGGCCGCCTCGAGCTGACGCTGCACGAGGGCCGCAACCGCCAGGTGCGCCGGATGGGCGAGGCGGTCGGCCACCCCGTGCGCCGGCTCGAGCGCGTCCGCTACGCAGGGCTCGATGCACAGGGCATTGCGCCGGGCGAGTGGCGTGAGCTGACCCGCGACGAGCTGGAGGACCTCAGACGCCGTGTCGGGCTCGCCGGCTGATCCGCCCGCGGTGCGCGCAGCGCGCGTCTCCGACGCGCGCGGCATCGCCGACGTCCATGTCGCGTCGTGGCGGGCCGCCTACGCCGGCCAGCTCCCTGACCGGTTCCTGCGGAAGCTCTCCGTCGAGGAGCGCACGCGCAGCTGGCGCAGCCGCATCGCCGCGAAGCGCGCTGACGAGGCCGTTCTGGTTGCAGTACGCGGCGTCACGATTGTCGGCTTTGCGTCCGGTGGCCCGACGCGCGACACGGGAGATGACCCGCGCCGCGTCGGCGAGATCTACGCCGTCTACCTGCTCCCCGAGGAGTGGGGGCAGGGCGCCGGCCGCGCCCTCCTCGGCCATGCGATCTCGGCGCTCGCAGCCGCGGGCTTCGAGGACGCCTCGCTCTGGGTGCTGGAGACGAACCGGCGGGCGCGCGGCTTCTACGAGCATGAAGGCTGGCGCCACGACGGCGCGACCAAGCAGGAGCGCTTCGGCGAGCGGGTCACGGAGGTGCGTTACAGGCGTCCGCTGGCGCTACGCTCGACAGGGTGATCGTCGACTACGCCGTCTACGAGGGCGGCCACCGAGTTCGCGACAAGATCCCCCTGGATGAGCTCCAGGAGCGGTGCACGATGGGCCACGGGTTCGCCTGGATCGGCCTCTACGAGCCGACCGCGGAGGAGTTCGCGGCCGTGACCGGCGAGTTCGACCTGCACCCGCTCGCGGTCGAGGACGCGATCGACGCACACCAGCGGCCCAAGCTCGAGCGCTACGGCGACTCGCTCTTCCTCGTCCTGAAGACCGCCCGCTGGGACGCCGAAGCGGATGATGTCCGCTTCGGCGAGGTGCTCATCTTCCTCGGCGAGGACTTCATCATCTCCGTGCGCCACGGCGGCACCGGCCTGCACGACGTCAGGGAGCAGCTCGAGCTGCAGCCCGACCTCCTCGAGGCCGGCCCGAGCGCCGCCCTGCACGCGATCGTCGACTCGATCGTCGACGGCTACGAGCCGGTCGTCGAATCGCTTGACGCGTCGATCGGCGGGATCGAGCGCGACGTGTTCTCGGGCTCGCGGCGGAACCCCGCCGAGCGGATCTTCGAGCGCAAGCGCGACGTGCTCGAGCTCTACGGTGCGATCGTCCCGCTGCTCGAGCCCATGGAGATCCTGGCGCGCGCCGGCTTCCCGGAGATCAACCCCGCGACGAAGCCGTATTTCCGCGACGTGCACGATCACCTGCTGCGCGAGTACGGGCGCGTCCAGCAGCTGCGCGAGGTGCTCACGAGCATCCTCACGGCGAACCTGACCCAGGCGAGCATCCGCCAGAACGAGGACGTCCGCAAGATCTCCGCCTGGGCGGCGATCATCGCCGTGCCGACGCTGATCACGGGCATCTACGGCATGAACTTCCACCACATGCCCGAGCTCGGCTGGAGGTTCGGCTACCCCTCGGCGCTTGCGGTGATGCTGACGATCTGCGGCCTGCTCTACTGGCGGTTCAGGACGAGCGGCTGGCTCTGACGAAGCCCATCCGGTCGTACATGGCGTCGAGTGTCGGCGCCGACGCGGCCCGCGCCTTCTCCGCCCCCATCGCCAGCATCCGCAGCAGCTCCGGCTCGTCCGCGCGCAGCGCCCGGTAGCGCTCCTGGATCGGCTCGACGAGCGTGACCACCGCCTCGCCGACGTCCTGCTTGAACTGGCCGTAGCCCTCGCCGTCGTAGCGTGCCTCGATCGCCTCGGCCGCCTCGCCGGTCGCCACCGAGAAGATGTCGATCAGGTTCGTCACGCCGGGCTTGTCGTCGGCTCGGCGCACGTCGCGTCCGGAGTCGGTGACCGCGGAGCGGAACTTCTTCCGGATCACGTCAGGCGGGTCGAGCAGCCGGACAGTCCCGGCCTCGCTGGATCCGGTCTTGCCCATCTTCTCCCCTGGCGATTGGAGGTCCATGATGCGAGCGCCCGTCTCGGGGTAGACGGCCTGCGGCACCACGAACGTCTCGCCGAAGCGCTGGTTGAACCGCTCGGCGATGTCGCGCGCGAGCTCGAGATGCTGCCGCTGGTCGTCTCCGATCGGGACCGTGTCCGCCTGGTACAGGAGGATGTCGCCGGCCATCAGGATCGGGTAGTCGAACAGCGCCGCGCTGACGAACTCCTGCCGGTCGCCCTTCTCCTTGAACTGCGTCATGCGCCCGAGCTGCCCATAGCTCGTCACGGCGCCCAGCAGCCAGGCGGCCTCGGGATGCGCCGTGACGTCGCTCTGCGCGAACACCGTCGCTCGCGCCGGGTCGAGGCCGGTCGCGAACAGCAACGCGGCCAGGTCGAGCGTCCGCGTGCGCAGATCGGCCGGGTCGTACTCGACCGTGATCGCGTGCAGGTCGACGAGGCAGAAGAACGCCGCGCCGTCGCTTTGCAGGGCGGTGTTCTGGGTGGCGACGTACTGGCGGAAGCCGCCGCTGTAGTTGCCGAACGTCGGGTTGCCCGACGGCTGGATTCCCGAGAAGACCCTCATGGCCCGCTCATTCTCCTTTCTGGACGAGACCTGCGTGGACAGGAACGCGCGCGAGCGCGCCTAGCGGCGCACCCACGCGCCGGGCCACGACCACGTCTCGCAGAAAGCCAGAGCCATGCAACGAGCTTAGCGCAGGAAATTGGCGGCGATCGCCCGCCCTTCGGGCGTCAGCACCGACTCGGGGTGGAACTGCACGCCGTCGACGGGGAGCTCGCGATGGCGCACCGCCATGACCTCGCCGTCGGGCGCCGTCGCGGAGACCTCGAGCACGTCCGGCACACTCGTCGCGGCGAGCGAGTGGTAGCGGCCCGCCTCGAACGGGTCGGGGATGCCGGCGAAGAGGCCCTGCCCGTCGTGGCGCACCGGCGCGGCCTTGCCGTGGACGAGCTCGTGCGCCGGTCCGACGACGCCGCCGAAGGCCTCCACGATCGCCTGGTGGCCGAGGCACACGCCGAGCACCGGCACGCGCCCAGCGAGCGCGCGGATCACCTCGATCGTCGCGCCCGCATCCGCAGGCCGGCCGGGGCCTGGGGAGATGACGAGGTGCGTCGGCGCGAGGCGTTCTGCCTCCGCCGCGTCGACGGCGTCGTTCCGCCGCACCTCGACCTCGGCGCCGAGCTCGGCGAAGAGGTGCACGAGGTTGTAGGTGAAGCTGTCGTAGTTGTCGACGACGAGGATCAGGGGACGAAGCTGTACACGGTCCCCGTCAGGTCGCCGACGTAGATCCGGCCGCCGTGCTCCCCGAGCGCCACGACGGGCGCGACGAAGCCGGCCAGTACTGCCCGGAATGCGCCGCCGCCGAGCGGCATCGAGACGACCTCAGGCCCCTTGCCTGTTCCGCCGAAGAGCGCGATGTAGAGCCGGCCGCCGAGCGCGGCGAGACCCATCGGCGACGAGTGTGCCGGGAAGGTGGCGAACGGGCGTGTGTAGTTCGCGCACGTCGCCGGCTTCGCGGGGCAGGACGGGAAGCCGTAGTCCGCGCCCGGCTGGATCTCGACGATGCGGTCGACCGGCCGCTTCTTGCCGAGGTTCTCCTGGCCGAGATCGGAGATCAGCGGCCCGCGGTGGCCCGGGACGAACACGGGCTGCCACGGCTGGCGCATGCCGGTCGCGTGGAAGGCGATCTCGCCGGTCACCGCATTCACGGTCACCACGTCGTTGGCCCACGGCTTCGTGCCGCGCGAGTAGTCGTCCTGCCTGCGGTCGCCGAGCGACACGCCCGCGTAGAGGTTCTCGGACGGTCCGAGCGCGATGCCGTTGAAGCCGGGCGAATGGTCGGGCGCAGTGACGACGACTCGGGAGTGGGTGAACCGGCGGCCGTTCCAGCCGCTCCAGGCCAGGATCTGCGGGCCGGTGCTCAGGAAGAGCGTTCCGGTCGGGGCGTACCAGGCGAGCCCGAAGACGTGCGGCGGCGAGCCGGGCAGCTTCGTCGCCCGCCCGCCGGCGACCGTGTAGACCCCGCCTGGGACCATCGGCTTCTCCTCGCTGCCGAAGGCCGCGACGAAGAGATGCCCCGCGCCCCAGGCGAACGTGGTCGGCGTCGGGATGCCGCGGGCGACGACCGCCACGGCATGCCCGTTGACGGCGTGCGGTGGCGGCGGCGGGCCGCCGGCCGCCAGCGCGACCGAGACGACGACCGCCGCGAAAGCGGTCAACGCTCCGAGGATGACGCCGCGCCGCATGCGGGCACGATTACACACCGTGCTCGGCGACGTCGATCGCCGTCTCGAGCGCGGCGAGCTTGTTGAGGCACTCCTGGTGCTCGGCGGCCGGGTCCGAGTCGGCGACGATCCCCGCGCCCGCCTGCAGATGGGCGACGCCGTCCGCGAGCACGATCGTCCGGATGGTGATGCACGTGTCCAACCCCTCATCAGGTGCCGGGATGACGTAGCCCACGGCGCCGGCGTACGGGCCGCGCCGGTACCCCTCGAGCTCGGCGATGAGCTGCATCGCCCGCACCTTCGGCGCGCCGGAGACGGTGCCGGCGGGGAAGCAGGTCTCGAGCAGCTCGAGGGCGCCGACGCCCGGGCGCAGGTCGCCGGCGACCTCCGACACGAGGTGCGTCACGTGCGAGAAGCGTTCGGGGACGAGGAACCGCTCCACCCGCACGGTGCCCGGCAAACACGTCCGCGAGAGGTCGTTGCGGCCGAGGTCGACGAGCATCACATGCTCGGCGCGGTCCTTCGGCGACGCCAGCAGCGCCTCGGCGTCGCCCTCGCCGCGGGGCACGGTGCCGGCGATCGGGTTCAGGCTCGCGCGGCGGCCCTCCAGCTTCACGAGCGTCTCGGGCGACGAGCCGATGAGCGCCATGTCGCCGAGCTCCAGCAGGAACAGATACGGCGACGGGTTGACGCGCCGCAGCGCCCGGTAGAGCGCGACCGCGCCGGCCGCGGTCGGCCGCTCGGCGCGCTGGGCGAGCACGACCTGGAAGACGTCGCCCGCCCGGATGTGCTCCTTGGCCCGGCGCACGCTCGCCTCGTAGGTCTCGCGGTCCGGGAAGCGGCGCGTCGGGGACGGCCCGGCGGTCACGGGCGGCGGGAGGGGCGGCGGCTCGCGCAGTCGCGCGGCGAGGTCGTCGGCGTCGCCGCGCAGCACTTCGGCGATGCCGAGCGCGTGGTCGAAGCGCACGAGCGTGTCCGCGGCGACGAAGCGGCTCGGCGGCAGGTCAGGGCCGTCGTCGGGCACCGGCACCGTGGGCTCGAGCCGGGCGACGTGCTCGTAGCCGAGGAAGCCGACCGCCGGCCCGTCGAGGGAGGCCAGGTCCTCGAACGGGACGAGCCGGGCCCCAGAGCCCACGAACGAGGAACGCCCGAGCCGCCCGCGCTCGACCGACTCGAGCAGGAAGGCGCCGCCGGCGTCGTTGCGCAGGTGCAGGTAGACGCCGAGCGGCGTGATCAGGTCGGTTGGCAGCTCGCGAGCCATGAGCCGGTCTGTATCACACCCCTACACTCGCGCCGTGCCGCGCATCGTCCAGCCAGCCAGTGCCGTCGTCGGCCACGTGGCCGTGCCCGGCGACAAATCCGTGTCGCACCGGTCGGTGCTGGTCGCGGCCGTCTCCGACGGCGAGTGCAGGATCCGCGGCTTCGGCCGCTCGGCCGACACCTGGGCGACGGTGGAGGCGGCGCGCGCGCTCGGCGTCCAGGTCGACGAGGAGAGCTCGGACGAGCTCGTCGTCCACGGCGTCGGCCTCGGCGGCCTGCGTTCCCCTGACGGGCCGATCGACTGTGCCAACTCGGGGACGCTGATGCGCCTCCTCGCCGGCCTCCTGGCCGGCAACGGCGGTCGCTTCGAGCTGACCGGGGATGCCTCCCTCAGCTCGCGTCCGATGGAGCGCATCGCCGAGCCGCTGCGCCGGATGGGCGCCACGTTCGAGACGACGGACGGCCACGCCCCGCTCGTGATCGAGGGCGGGGCGCTGCGCGCGATCACGTACGAGCCGCCGGTCGCGAGCGCCCAGGTGAAGTCGGCCATCCTGCTCGCCGGCCTCGGCGCCGACGAGCCGACGAGCGTCATCGAGCAAACGCCGACGCGGAACCACACCGAGCTGATGCTCCGCGCCGCCGGCGTCGGCATCGTCCGGCGCGGGAAGCGGATTACCATCCAGCCGCCCGAGCGGCTGAACCTGCCGGCCCTCGACGTGCCCGGCGACATCTCGAGCGCGGCGCCGTTCATTGCGGCCGCCACCCTGCTCGCGGGCTCCAACCTGACCATCCACGACCTCGGGCTCAACCCGACGCGCACCGGCCTGCTCGACGTGCTCGGCCGCATGGGCGCGCGGCTCAACGTCCTGCACCGCCGCCGGGCCGGTGCCGAGCCGGCCGGCGACCTCGAGATCGCGCCCGCCGAGCTCGTCGCCGCCCACGTCACGGCTGCGGAAGTGCCGCGGCTCGTGGACGAGCTGCCGCTGCTCGCGCTCGTCGCCGGAATGGCACACGGCACGACCATGATCCGCGGCGCCGCCGAGCTCCGTGTCAAGGAGACCGACCGGGTCACGGCCGTCGTGGACGCCCTGCGCCCGATCGGCATCCACATCGAAGGGCTCGACGACGGCTTCCGCATTCGCGGCGTTCCCGCCAGGCCGCGGGGCGGCGCGACCATCGAGTCGCGCGGCGACCACCGGATCGCCATGCTCGGCGCGGTCGCGGGCCTCGTGTCACGCGAGCCGGTGCGGATCGAGGGCGACGAGGCCGTCGCCGTAAGCTTCCCCGGATTCTTCGACCTGGTCGAAGCCGTCGCCCGGCGATCGCCGGGCGACGGCTTCGACTAGGAATTCCATGAGCAAGCTCACGTTCACCGACAGCCGGCGACCTCCGCAGCGCGCAGCTAACCGTTTCGCCGGAGGCGAAACGGCGTGATCGTCGCCATCGATGGACCGGCGGGAGCCGGCAAGAGCACTGTCGCGCGCCGCCTGGCCCAGCGGCTCGGCTTCCGCTACCTCGACACGGGCGCGATGTACCGCGCCTTGACGTGGCTCGCGCGCGAGCGCGGCGTCGATCCCGAGGACGAGGCGGGGCTCGCCCAGATCGCGCGCGAGAACCCGGTCGAGCTGGAGCTGTCGGGCCGGGTCACGATCGGCGGCCACGATGTCACGACGCCGATCCGGAGCCCCGAGATCGACCGCACCGTCCCCGTCGTCGCACGCCACCCGGCCGTCCGCGAGGTGATGCGCGCCCGCCAGCGCGAGCTGGCCGATGCAGGCGACGCCGTCATCGAGGGGCGCGACATCGGCACGGTCGTTGCCAAGGACGCAGAGGTGAAGGTCTACCTCGACGCCGACGCCTCCGTCCGGGCCGGCCGCCGCCAGGCCGAGCGGCCCGGGATCGGGGCGGATGCCCTCGTCACCGACCTGCGCGTCCGCGACGCCAGCGACGCCGAGCGGACGCTGGTCGCGCAGGATGCGCACCTGATCGACACCACCGCCCTGGAGATCGACGACGTGGTCGGGCGCATCGAGCAGCTCGTGCGCGAGCGGCTGCCGGCCTGATGCGCGCCGCCGAGGCAGTCTGGCCCGTCGGCCGCATGACCCTCCAGCCGCTGACGAAGGCGATCGCCCCGCTGCGGGTCTACGGAACCGAGAACGTTCCGTTGAGCGGCGGCCTCGTCCTTGCGCTCAACCACTTCTCCTGGATCGACCCGCTTTCCTTCGGGGCCGCCTCGCCGCGGACGATCTACTACATGGCCAAGGTGGAGCTGCACCGCATGCCGTGGCTCGGCCAGGTGATCCGCTCGTTCGGCGCCTACTCCGTGCGCCGCGGGGAATCGGATCGCGAAGCCATACGCCTCTCACGTGAGCTGGTCGCGGAGGGCGCCGCGGTGGGGTTGTTCGTCGAGGGCACGCGCCAGAAGAGCGGCGTGCCCGGTGAGCCGAAGCCGGGCGCCGGGATGATCGCGCTGCAGGAGCGCGCCCCCGTCGTGCCGGCGGCCATCCACGGCAGCCAGTTCTGGCAGCTCGGCAACTTCCACCCGGTCTCGGTCGCCTGGGGCGAGCCGATGGACTTCGGCGGCCTGCCGGCGAACGGCAAGGGCTACCGCGAGGCCTCGCGCGAGATCGGCCGCGCGATCTGGACGCTGTGGGACTTCCTGGTGGACATGCACGAGCTCGGCCGGCCGGCGCACGCGACGCCCCCGGCCATGTCGCTGCGCGAAATGGCTAGTGAAGATGGCCAAGAAAATCCCTAGCCAGTTGTCCGGCGAAGCCGGAGAAGCGGCCCAGCCGCGCGAGCTGCTCGGCACGGTGGCGATCGTCGGCTTCCCCAACGTGGGCAAGTCCACGCTCATCAACCGCCTCACCGGCTCGCGTGCCGCGGTCGTGCACGAGACGCCGGGCGTGACACGCGATCGCAAGGAGCTGCTCTGCGAGTGGGGGGGCCGCGAGTTCCTGCTCGTCGACACGGGCGGCGTCGATGTCGTCGACGACTCGCCGATCACGCGCGGCATCGTCGAGCAGGCGAAGGTGGCGATCGCGGACGCCGACCTCGTGCTCTTCGTCGTCGACGCGCAGATAGGGATCACGCCGGGCGACGAGGAGATCGCGGGCATCCTGCGCCACTCGCACAAGCCCGTGATCCTGATCGCGAACAAGATCGACGACCCCGCTCAGGACGTGGCCGCGCTCGAGTTCCACCGCCTCGGCCTCGGCGATCCGGTGCCGCTTTCCGGCCTGCACGGGCACGGCACCGGCGACCTGCTCGACACGATCGTCGACCTGCTGCCCGGCGGTGGGCGCGCGCCGGTCGGCGACGAGGCGATCCGCGTCGCGATCCTCGGGCGCCCCAACGTCGGCAAGTCGAGCCTGCTGAACCGCCTGCTCGGCCGGGAGCGCGTGCTCGTCTCGGAGGTCCCCGGGACGACGCGCGACACCGTCGACACCGTGTTGGAGCACGGTGACCGGCAGTTCGTGCTCGTCGACACGGCCGGCCTGCGGCGCAAGCGACGCCAGCGGCAGGGCATCGAGTACTACTCGGAGCTGCGCGCGCTCCAGGCGGCCGAGCGGGCCGACGTCGCGCTCGTGCTGTTGGACGCGAGCGAGGGGCTGGTGGAGCAGGACATCCAGGTGGCCGAGACGGCCCGGCGGGCGAACTGCTCGACGCTGATCGTGCTGTCCAAGTGGGACATCTCGGAGATCGACCTGGAGGACACGCGGAAGGACCTGCGCGGCCGCCTGCGCCAGCGACCGCCCGTCATCGCGGTGTCGGCACAGACCGGGCGGGGCATCGCGCGCCTGCTCGACCGGGTCGGGGAGCAGTTCGACAAGCACGTCGCGCGCATTCCGACGCCGGAGCTGAACCGCTTCATGGCCGATCTGCGGAGTGCTCGTCAGCCGCCGTCGCGCGCCCGCCGCCGGCTCAACCTGCTCTACGGCACGCAGATCCGCACGCGGCCGCCGCGCTTCCGCTTCTTCGTCAACGACCCGAGCCTGATCACGCGCGACTACGGCTACTGGGTCGAGAACCAGCTGCGCGAACGCTACGGCCTCGACGGCGTCCCGGTCGCCATCGACTTCGTGCGGCGCTCATGAGGATCGTCGTCGTCGGCGCCGGGGCTTGGGGGACGGCATTCGCGCACCTCCTGGCGCGGCACGACCACGAGGTGACGCTCGCCGCCCGCGATCCCGAACTCGCGCGCGTGATCGACGAGACGGGCGAGAACCCGCGCTACCACCCGGGCGTCGCGCTCGGCGTCGCCGGCGCCACGATCGAGGAGGCGCCCGTCGCAGAGGCCGACCTCGTCTGTGTTGCGGTCCCGAGCCGGGTCTTCGGCGAGGTCGTCGCTGCGCTGCCCGGCAGCGCGCCGGTGCTCAGCCTGAGCAAGGGGCTCGACCCGGCGACCGGCAGTCGCCTGTCGACGCTCGTCACGGGGCGGCCCGCCGCCGTCCTCTCGGGGCCGAACTTCGCCACGGAGGTCGTGGCCGGCAAGCCGTTCGCTTCCGTCGTCGCGTCGACCGACCGCGACCTGGGCGAGCGCCTCCAGCATGCGCTCATCTCGGGGACATTCCGGGTCTACCTGAACACCGATGTACTGGGGGTCGAGCTCTGCGGCGCGGCGAAGAACGTGATGGCGCTGGCCGCGGGCGTCGTCGACGGGCTGGAACTGGGCGACAACGCAAAGGCGGCACTGCTGACCCGCGGCCTGGCCGAGATGTCGCGGCTGGGCACGGCGGCCGGCGCGCGCCAGGAGACCTTCTCGGGGCTCGCCGGCATGGGCGACCTGGTGGTTACCGGCTGGAGCCGGCTGAGCCGGAACCGGCGCGAGGGCGAGCTGATCGCGCGCGGCGCGGACGCGACCGCAGCCGCCACGACGATCGGCAGCACCGTCGAGTCGCTGACCACCGCCCCTGCACTCGCCCGTTTGGCATCGCGGCTCGGCGTCGATCTGCCGATAACCGATGCCGTGAGTAGAGTCCTTGGCGGCGAAGACCCGGGCGACCTGATCGTGGACCTGATGGCGCGCCCACCGAGCGAGGAGTGACCACATGCGCAAGTTCCTAGTCCTATTCGCGTTCGCATTCGCCGCGGTGGCGGTGGCGGGCTGCGGCAGCTCGGGCGGTAGCTCCGGCACCGGGAGCGGAGCCATCCCGGAGACCGCCAACTTCGCGCCCGCGAGCTCCTCCTACTTCGTCTCAGTGAACACGAATGTCAACGGCGAGCAGTGGCACAAGGCGAGCGTCCTCCTCAAGCGCTTCCCCTCCAGCGGCAAGCTGGTCGACCAGCTGACCCAGGAGTTGCAGAAGCAGGGCATCAGCTACGAGAGCGACGTGAAGCCGGCGCTCGGCCCTGAGGTCGGGGTGTCGGGGCTCGGGCTGAACGGGTCGTACGTGCTGTTCACGAAGTCGCCGAAGCCGGACCAGCTCGAGGCGCTGCTCAAGAAGGGGAAGGACCCGGTCGTGACGCGCCAGGTCGACGGCTGGGTTATCGCGTCCGACAAGGCGGCGGCGCTCGATCTGTTCGTGCAGGCTCGCGGCAACGGCGCGCTCGGCGACACCAGCGCGTTCAAGGACGCCATCTCGAAGGTGCAGACGGACGGGCTGGCGCTCGCGTACGTGCCGGGCTCGACCATCGACACCGGGGCGACGAAGGCGGCGCAGGGCCAGCCGCTCTCGAGCGCCCAGATCACGAAGGCGCTCGGCAAGGTCCAGTCGGTGGCCGCATCGGCCTCGGCCGAGGACCAGGGCGTCCGCTTCGACGTCACGGGCTCGGTCGACAACGCGCCGTCTACGTCCAGCTTCGAGCCGACGCTCGACCAGACGCTGCCGGCGAAGCCGCTCCTCTTCGTCGATGTTTTTGGCCTCGGCAAGGCGGTCCGCCAGGCGCTGGACGCGTACCAGCAGCAGAACCCGAGCTTCGCCCAGCAGCGCTCCCAGGTCGAGAAGGCGCTCGGCCTGACCCTGAACGATGACGTGTTCCCCGTGCTCGACAACGAGAGCGCGGTCGGGGTCTACGGCGCGCCCAGCGGCGGGTCGCTGCCGGTGACGATCGACGTTGCGGTCAAGGCCGACGAGGCCAAGGCCACGAAGCTGATGGAGCGGGTCGGCGCGCTGCTGGAGCTCGGCGGCAGCGGCAAGGCCTCGACGGTCGACGTCAACGGCCTGCACGCCACGGAGCTGACGTTCACGGGCCAGGACATCTCGGTGCTGTGGGCCGTCATCGACGGCAAGCTCCTGATCAGCACGAGCCGCGCGGGCATGGCGGCGCTGCACGGCAGCTCGGACAAGTTGGCGGATGACGCCGCCTACACCGACGCGCTCAGCGCGGCCGACGTGCCGAGCAAGGTCTCCCTGCTTCTGTACTCCGACCTGCAGACGGCCGTGCCGTTCTTCATCCAGGTCGGCGGTGCGAGTGTCGACGCGGAGACGCAGACGAACCTGAAGCCGCTGCGTTCGGTCGTCGCCTCGGCAACCCAGGACGGGGACAGCTACAACCTCTCCGGGTTCATCGGCATCGGCTAGCCTCGAGACCTCAAATGGCCGTGCGCACGTTCCAGTTTTCCTCGGAGTCCGTCACCGAGGGCCATCCCGACAAGATGGCCGACCAGATCTCGGACTCGATCCTCGACGCCGTCCTCGCACAGGACCCGATGGGCCGTGTCGCCTGCGAGACGCTGATCACGACCGGCCTCGTCGTCGTCGCCGGCGAGATCACGACTGATTGCTACGTCGACATTCCGAAGCTCGTCCGCGCAAAGATCCAGGAGATCGGCTACGACCGCGCCAAGTACGGCTTCGACGCGCACACGGCCGGCATCATCGTCGCGATCGACGAGCAGTCGCCCGACATCGCGCAGGGCGTCGACGAGTCGTTCGAGATGCAGCACGAGCCGGGCGACGAGGATCCGCTCGACCAGGTCGGCGCGGGCGACCAGGGGATGATGTTCGGCTACGCGACGACCGAGACGGACGAGCTCATGCCGCTCCCGATCATGCTCGCGCACAAGCTGTGCCACCGGCTGTCCGAGGTGCGCAAGTCGGGCGAGCTGGCGTACCTCCGGCCCGACGGCAAGGCGCAGGTGACGATTCGGTACGAGGTCGACGAGGACGGACGCCAGCGCGCAGTCGAGATCGAGCGCGTGCTCATCTCCACACAGCACCGCGAGGGCATGAACGCCGAGACGCAGATCAAGCCCGACCTCGCCGAGCACGTCCTGCGCCCGCTGCTCCCGGCGCATCTGTACGACGAGAGCCGGCTGCGCGACGATCCGGACTTCTTCTTCTGCAACCCCACCGGGAACTTCGTCATCGGCGGGCCGATGGGCGACACCGGCCTGACGGGGCGCAAGATCATCGTCGACACGTACGGCGGCGCCGCCCGCCACGGCGGCGGCGCGTTCTCCGGCAAGGACCCGACGAAGGTCGACCGCTCCGCCGCCTACGCCGCGCGCTACGTCGCGAAGAACTTGGTCGGCGCCGGGCTCGCCGACCGCGCGGAGGTCAACGTGGCCTACGCGATCGGCGTCGCGCATCCGGTGTCGATCGCCGTCGAGACGTTCGGCACGGCGCACATCCCGGTCGGTCAGATCGAGGCGCTTGCGCGCGAGCACTTCGACCTGCGCCCGGCCGCGATCCTGCGTGACCTCGACCTCCGCCGGCCGATCTACTCGAAAACCGCGGCGTATGGCCACTTCGGCCGCGAGGACGAGGACTTCACCTGGGAGCGGCTCGACAAGGTCGACACGCTCCGCGAGGCCGCCGGCCTCGCCGAGCGGACTCCCGCTTAGCCGTTCGCGCGGATGCGCCTGAGCTGAGCTAGAAGCCGTTCGAGCGCGAGCGGCGTCAGCTCGCCACGATTCCTAGTGAGGGCCGCGAGAAGAGCGGTCTCACGCGGTGAGGTGGTCAGGGCGGTCATCCGCCGCAGTTCGCGTCCGCGGCGAAAGATCCTTCGACCGGCGGAGGCGGGCTTGCCCGCCGCAGCCACACCGCGGCCCCGGCGCGTCTGAACACATCCGACTGAAATCGTCATGGTCACCGCTGCCGCGCAGCGGCGGCCGGATTTCAGTCGGACGAGGCAGGCCTGACGAAGAGACCGGCCGCGGCCTTCTCGCCGAGTACGTGCTCGCTGCCGTTCGTACGCACCGAGAAACGGCTGCCGTCCACGGCCGACACCTCGATCTCGCTGCCGGGCACCAGCCCCTCGTCGTAGAACCAGTGCAGGAGCTCGCCGTCGTGCTCGGCGAGCCGCACGATCGTCGCGCGTGAGCCCACCGGCAGCTCCGCGACCGGCGCCAGCTCGGCGTTCTCGGCCTGCTCGACGTCGGGGTCGACCGGCCAGCCGTGCGGGCAGCGGTCGGGATGGCCGAGCCGCTCCGAGATGCGCTCGACCATGTCGTCCGTGAACGTGTCTCCGAGCTCGTCGGCGTGCACGTGCGCCTCGGCGGCGGTGTAGCCCATGAAGTCGGTGAGCATCCGCTCGATGATCCGGTGCTTGCGGACGACCAGCTCCGCGCGCGCGCGGCCGGTCTCCGTGAGGAGCGCCTCCTTGTGCTCGCCGCGCTCAACCAGCCCTTCGGCCTCGAGCCGCTTCAGCATCTCGCCGGCCGACGCGCGCGAGACGCCCAGCATCTCGGCGACCCGCGAGGACAGCGTGGGGGAGCCGACCGTCAGGGGCCGGTACTCGCCGATCGGAAAGGCGAGGAAGTAAATGGTCTCGAGGTACTCGTCGACGGAGTGGCCGGCCACGCAAGCGACTCTAGTCGCCGCCCTGTGTAAGGTGCCCCTTACAAGCCGTGTCGACCACGCAGATCCTCATCCTCGGCGCCGTCGCCGGCGTGACCATCTTCCTCGGTCTCCCGGCCGCGCGGCTGCGCGACCTCGACGTCCGCGTCCGCGCGGGGCTGAGCGCCATGGCGACCGGGATCCTGCTGTTCCTCTTCTGGGACGTGCTCACGAACGGTGTCGAGCCGGTGGAGGGCGCGCTCAAGAACGCGGTCAACGGCGGGGGAGACTGGGGGCGCTTCCTCTGGCTCGGCTCACTGCTCGCCGCCGGCTTCGTCGCCGGCCTGACCAGCCTCGTCTACTACGACCGCTGGATGCGCACGCGGCGCTCCACGCCGCTCGTCGGCCCCGGCGCCGCCGCGATCGACGAGTACGCGGCGCGCTCGTGGGTCGAGCGCCTCACGCCCGCGCACCAGCTGGCGCTGCTGATCGCGACCGGGATCGGACTGCACAACTTCGGTGAGGGGCTGGCGATCGGGCAGGCCGGCGCCGCCGGCGAGATCTCGCTCGCGCTCGTCCTCATCATCGGCTTCGCGCTCCACAACGCGACGGAGGGCTTCGGGATCATCGGCCCCATGGCCGCGGACGCGGACCGGCCCAGCTGGCGCTTCCTCGCATTGCTCGGGCTGATCGGCGGCGGCCCGACGTTCCTCGGCACCGTCGTCGGCCAGGCCTGGGTCAGCGAGGCGCTGTCCGTCGTCTTCTTCGCCGTCGCCGCCGGCTCGATCCTCTACGTCGTCCAGCAGCTGTTCCAGGTCAACGGCCGCTTCAACATGCCGATCCTCGTCACCTGGATGCTGCTCCTCGGGCTCTTCCTCGGCCTCGCCACCGACTGGGTGATCGAGGCCGCCGAGCTCGCGACGTAGCCTGGGGCCGTGACCGAACGCGGCCTGCTCTTCGACACGATCGCCGAGGACTACGACCGCGTCCGTCCGACCTACCCGGCCGCACTCGTCGACCGGGCGTGCGCGGGACTCCCCGCTGGTGCGCGGGTGCTGGAGGTCGGCTGCGGCACGGGCAAGCTGACGCGCGAGCTGGCGCACCGCGGCCTCCGGCTCGAGGCGGTCGAGCCCGGCCCCGCGATGATGGAGGTCGCCCGGCGATCGGTCGGGGACGCGGTCACGTTCCACGTCGGGCGCTTCGAGGATGTCGAGCTGCCCGCCGGCGTCTATGACGCGGTGTTCTCGGCGACCGCGTTCCACTGGGTCGATCCGGCTGTCGGCTGGGCCAAGGTGGCCCGGCTCCTGCGGCCCGGAGGGACATTGGCCCTGCTCGCCCACGTGGCCGGGAACACGAGCACGGTCGACACGGAGATCCACGATGTCTGGCTTGAGCTGGGGGTCGGCGACTGGCCGCAACGCAGCATCGAGGAGCTCCTTGACGGCGCCGATGCCCGCCGGGGCGACATATCCGAGGTCTGGGGATGGCTCTGCCGGCGGGACATGGCGGCGCCCGGGGCCGACCGGCTGTTCGAGCGAGCTGACATCGAGACCGTGGCTCACGACATCGACGAGACCGCGGACGAGGTGCTCGCCCACGTCCGAACGTCCTCGGCGTTCCTGCAGCTCGCCCCCGACCGGGCTGAGTGGCTGGAGGGGCGCCTCCGGGAGATCATCGGCGCGGCCGGCGGCTACCGGGCCACCATCCACGCCACGCTCGTGACGGCGCGCGCCGTCCCGGCCGGGCCATAGCCTCTCCAGGTGGGCCGCCGCTTCGCCGACGTCCAACCGCTCATGACCGCGCGCGCCCTCGCGCGGCCGTTCACGTACGCCGTCCCGGATGACGTGGGCAAGGGCACGGTCGTGGCCGTCCACTTCGGCGGAGCGAAGCGCCGCGGCGTGGTCGTGTCCACGGCGGACGAGGCGCCCCCGGGAATCGCCCCCGCCGACATCGACGCCGTCGTCGAGACCCTGCCGCCCGAGCTGGTCGACCTCGCACTCTGGATCGCCGACTACTACGGCTCTTCCGCGGGCCGGGCGCTCGCCCTCGTCGCACCCCACATCCGCAAGCGCCGCGCCGAGCGGCCCTCGCCCGTCGCGCGCGAGTCGCTCGCACCGGCGGCCGCGGAACCGCCGACCCCGACGCCCACGCAGGCGGCCGCGGTCGAGCGCATCGCCGTCTCCCTCGACGCGGGCGGCGGCCACTTCCTGCTCTACGGCGCGACGGGCAGCGGCAAGACCGAGGTCTACCTCCGCGCCTGCGAGCACGCCCTCGCGCGCGGCCGCGGCGCAATCGTGCTCGTGCCCGAGATCGCGCTGACGCCGCAGACGCTCTCCCGCTTCACCGCGCGCTTCGGCGACACAGTCGCCGTCCTGCACTCGTCGCTCGGCGAGGCCGAGCGGCGCGACGAGCGCGAGCGGGTCGCCCTCGGCCACGCCCGCGTGGTCGTCGGCGCGCGCTCCGCGGTCTTCGCGCCCGTCCCTCGCCTCGGCGTGATCTGCGTCGACGAGGAGCACGACGCCTCCTACAAGCAGGAGTCAGACCCGCGCTACGACGCAAGAACCGTCGCCGCGAAGCGGGCTTCGCTCGAGCATGCCGTCGCGGTCTACGGCACCGCGACGCCCCGCCCCGAGAGCTGGGCGACGCTGGAGCGGCTGGAGCTCGGCGGCCGGATCGCCGCCTCGCTGCCCCCCGTCCAGATCGTCGACCTGCGCCGCGAGGCCGGCTACCCGCTGTCGGCGCCGCTCATCGCCGGGCTCGATGCGGTCGCCCGCGACGGCGGCAAGGCGATCCTGCTGCTGAACCGCCGTGGCGTCGCGCCGGCGATCCACTGCCGCACCTGCGGTGCGACCCGCCGCTGCCAGAACTGCGACATCGCGCTCGTGCTGCACGGGGACGGCCGCCTGCACTGCCACCACTGCTCGGCCGTCGAGCCGTCGCTTGAGCACTGTCCGGCGTGCGGATCACCCGAGCTGGCGCGGATCGGCGCCGGCACGCAGCGGCTCGAATCCGAGCTCGCGAAGCGCTTCCCCGACCTGGAGCGAATCCGCATCGACGCCGACACGGCCGCGAAGCCGGGCGCGCTTGCCGAGGCGCTCAGCCGCTTCGCGGGCGCGGACCGCGCCGTCCTGCTCGGCACGCAGATGGTGGCCAAGGGCCACGACTTCCCGGGGGTGGCCCTGGCCGCGGTCGTCGACGCCGACACGGGGATGGCGATGCCCGACTTCCGTGCCGAGGAGCGCACGTTCCAGCTGATCACCCAGCTCGCGGGCCGCAGCGGACGCGACGCGCCGGGACGCGTGATCGTCCAGACGTTCCAGCCCGACTCCACGGCCGTCCTGCATGCTGCCCGGCACGACGTCGACCGGTTCCTCGCAGAGGAGCTGGAGCGGCGGCGGGAGCTCGGCTACCCGCCGTTCGGCCACCTCGTGCGGATCCTGGTCGCCGGCGACGAGCAGGCGCCGGTCGATCGGCTGCTCACCGAGCTGCGGCAGGGCCTCGAAGGCGTCGGCGCCGACCTGCTCGGCCCTGCTCCGCTGCTGCGCCTGCGCGGCCGGCACCGCGCCCAGCTCGTCGCCAAGACGCACACGCCGCGCGCAGTGGCCGGGCGGGCGGCTCGTCTGCTCGCCGCCGCGGCCGCCGCGATGAGGCGCGCCGGCCTCACCGCGGTCGTCGACGTCGATCCGCAGTCGCTCTAGCGCAACGCGAAGTCGCGCGAGAGCGCGAAGGCGACCTCGAACTCCTCGCTCTGCACCACTGCGGCATCGACCTTGTGCGCCGCGTCGGTGCGCAGGTGCGCCGCCTTGACGCGTGATGCCTCCATCTCGGCGCGCGAGTCCCACACGGTCAGCGTCAGCGCGCGCCCGCCGTCGCAGCTGACCAGGTACATCCCCTCTGCGACTCCCTGGCACTCGTCGATCCCGCGGAGCGCCTCGCGGAAGGCCTCTTCGGCGTCGCGGTCGGCGGCGTCCGGAAGCTCATAGGTGCTGAGACGTGCGTACACGAAACCCCCTCTGTCGGTCACCTAGGTCCTTGCCAGGTGCGCCGTAGAGCCAAACCCGGCGCCTAGACTGGCGCCGTGACGGACGAGGAGCACACGCACACCGAGACGCGTGACGAGCCGCTCGACGCCGAGCACGCCGCGCGGCGCCGGCTCGCCCTCGCGCAGATCCGCCAGTACCCCGACCCGGTACTGCGCATGCGCGCACACGAGGTGGAGGACTTCGACGAGGACCTGCGGCGCCTGGCCGAGCGCATGATCGGCCTGATGCAGGACGCGAGCGGCGTCGGCCTGGCGGGCAACCAGGCTGGCGTGCTGCGGCGGATCGTCGTCCTGCAGCCCGACCTCGAGCAGGACGCGTTCGCCGTCGTCAACCCGGTCATCGTCGAGCAGGGAGAAGAGCGCGAGACGGACGAGGAGGGCTGCCTCTCGCTCTACGGCGTGCTCGCGCCGGTCGAGCGCTCGACGACGGTCCGCCTCGAAGGACAGGGCGTCGACGGAGAGCAGCTCTCTCTCGACCTCGAGGGCCTCGCGGCCCGCGTCGCACAGCACGAGCTCGACCACCTCGACGGGATCCTGATACTCGACCGCACGACGAAGGAGGCGCGCCGCGAGGCGCTCGCGCGCCTGCGGCCGCAGCCCGTCCTGGAACGGTGAGCCCGCGCATCGGCGTGGCGGCGACCGCGCCGCTCGGCGCCGACGTGCTCGAGCGGCTCGCCGCCCACCACGACATCGCCTTCTTGCTGACCCGCCCGGACCGCCCGCGCGGCCGCGGCCGCCGCGTCGGCGCTCCGCCGGCGAAGGAGACGGCGGAGCGGCTCGGCATCCCCGTGCGCCAGCCCGAAAAGCTCGATGCCGGGCTCGAGATCGACGTGCCGACCATGGTGGTTGCTGCCTACGGTGCCCTGATCCCCTCCGTGCTGCTCGACCACGCGCTGTGGCTGAACGTGCATCCGTCGCTGCTCCCGCGCTGGCGCGGCGCCGCGCCGGTCGAGCGGGCGATCATGGCCGGCGATACCGAGACCGGTGTGACCATCCACCGCACGACCGCGGAGCTCGATGCCGGACCGATCGCCGCCCAGGAGGCGTTCCCGATCGCGCCCGACGACGACGCCGGGGTCGTCTACGCGCGCGCCGGCGAGCTGGCCGCCGAGCTCCTCGACCGGGTGCTGGAAGCACCTTCGTTCACCGAGCAGCCGGACGAGGGCGCGACCTACGCCGAGAAGATCACTGCGGCCGACCGCGAGCTCGACTGGTCGGATGAGGACGTCATCGAGGTGATCCGTGCACTCTCGCCGCACATCGGCGCGCGCACCGAGATCAACGACCGCCCGCTCACCGTGTGGCGCGCGCGGCGCGCGCAGGAGGGCTCCGAGCTCGTCGTCGACGGCGTCGAGCTGCTCGAGGTGCAGCCGGACGGCCGCCGGCGCATGACGGGCGCCGAGTTCCTGCGCGGCTACCGGTGAGCGTCTCGCCCGCCCGCCGGGCGGCCTTCTCCGTCGTCCGCCGCGTCTTCGAGGACGAGGCTTACGCGGACCGCGCGCTCGAGGGCGCCGTCGACGGCCTCGACGCGCGCGAGCGGGCGTTCGCGCAGCAGCTGGCCTACGGGACCGTCCAGCGTGCCCGGACGCTCGACTATGCGATCGACACGCTTGGACGCCGGCCCGTACGCAAGCTCGACCCGCCCGTGCGCGCCTCCCTCCGCCTCGGCGCCTACCAGCTCATCTTCCTCGACGGCGTCCCGGCCCACGCGGCCGTCGACGAGTCGGTGGAGCTCGTCCGCCGCGCCGGCCTCGAGCGCGCGGTCGCGTTCACGAATGCCGTCATGCGCCGGCTGAGCGAGGGGGCGCGGGCGCTGGTCGAGGGCCTGCCGGACGACACGCCGCCGGCCGCCGCGCTCCGCCACTCCTACCCGGACTGGATCGCGGAGACATTCTGGCGCGAGCTCGGCGCGGACGACGCGCGCGCGCTCCTGGCCGCGCAGAACGAGCAGCCCGAGACCGTCGTGCGCGTGAACCGGCGCAAGGCCGACCCGCACGACTTCGGCGACCCCGACCGGCTGATCCCGGACGCAGTCCGCGTCGACCGCATCGACTCGCGCTGGATCGAGGAGGGGCTCGTCTGGCCGCAGAGCCGCGGCTCCCAGCTCGCCGGCCTCGCGGTGGGCTCCCGCGACGGGGAGCGCATCCTCGACCTGTGCGCCGCGCCCGGCGGCAAGACGGGCCAGCTTGCCGGCGACGTCGTCGCCGTCGAGAAGCATCAGGGCCGCGCCCGCGAGCTCGAGCAGAACATGCGCCGCCTCGGCGCAGCCAATGTCACCGTCGTGAACGCCGATGCGCTCGAGCTGCCGGCCGAGCTTGCAGGCTTCGACCGCGCCCTGGTCGACGCGCCGTGCTCGGGTCTCGGCGTGCTCGCGCGCCGGCCCGACCTGCGCTGGCGGGCGCGGCCACTGCCCGAGCTGCAGGTCGCGCTGATCCGGGCCGCGGCTGAGCGCGTCCGGCCGGGCGGAGCCGTCACGTACGCGGTCTGCACGATGAACGCAGACGAGAACGAGGCCGTGATCGAGGCGAGCGGCCTCCAGCCCGACCCGGCGCTTGCGGCGGAGTGGCCGGCGTTCCGGCATCCGCGGCGGCCGGAGTTCCTGCTCACCCTGCCGCACGTGCACGAGACCTCCGGGTTCTTCATCGCGCGCCTGCTGCGACGATAGGCGCCATGAGCTGGGCGGACTGGGTGCGGGAAATCGAGGTCGAGCCGTCGATCTACGCGGCCGACTTCGCGCAGCTCGCGAAGGAGCTCGAAGTGACCCTCGACGCCGGCGTTCGCGTCTTCCACTTCGACGTCGGCGACGGCCACTTCGTCGAGCCGATCACGACCGGGCCGATCGTCCTCGAGGCGATCGCCGGCCTCGTGCACGAGCGCGGCGCGATGCTCGACTGCCACCTGATGGTCGACAACCCCGAGCGTCACATCCCGCAGATGGCGAAGGCCGGCGGCGACAGCGTCACGTTCCACGTCGAGGTCGGGGCGACGGGCCGCTGATCGAGCTGGCGCGCCAGCACGGGCTTGGCGTCGGCGTCGCGTTCAACCCCGGCACGGACGTCGCCGCTGCGGCCGAGGCCTCAGCGGGAGCGGACATCGTGCTTTGCATGAGCATCTGGCCCGGCTACTCGGGGCAGCCGTTCATGCCGGAGGCGATCGGGCGCGTCCGCGAGCTGCGCGGCCTGCTTCCGCCCGAGGTTCACATCCAGGTCGACGGCGGCATCGGGCCAACCAACATCGCGGAGGTGCGCGCCGCCGGTGCGTCGCTCTTCGTCGCCGGGTCGTCGGTCTACGGGAAGGACGACCCCGCCGCCGCCTACCGCGAGCTCGTCTCGCTCGCGTCGTGAACCTGCTCGAGCGCGCCCTCGACCTCGCCGAGCGGGGCCGCGGCACCACGCACCCGAACCCCGTCGTCGGCGCCGTCATCGAACGGGACGGCGAGGTCGTCGGCGAGGGCTGGCACGAGCGCGCGGGCGGGCCGCACGCCGAGGTCGTCGCGCTCGAGCAGGCCGGCAAGCGGGCGCGCGGCGCAACGATGTACGTGACGCTCGAGCCGTGCGCGCACCACGGGCGCACGCCGCCGTGCGCCGATGCGGTGGTCGCGGCCGGCATCGCCCGCGTCGTCGTCGGCGCCGCCGATCCCGACCCGCGCACCGACGGCCGCGGGATCGCGCGCATGCGCGACGCAGGTGTCGAGGTCGAGGTGCTGGACGATCGGCGCGCACGCCGGCAGAACGAGGCCTGGCGGACGTGGGCTGCGCTCGGCCGACCGTTCGTCACGCTCAAGCTCGCCGCCACGCTCGACGGCCGCGTGGCCGTTCCCGGGTCGCGCTGGATCACCGGCGAGGAGAGCCGGCGGCTCGTGCACGAGCTGCGTGCCGCGTCCGACGCGGTCGCGGTCGGCATGGGCACCGTGCGCGCCGACCGGCCGGCGCTGACCGCCCGCGACGTCGGCGCGACGCGCCAGCCCCGGCGGCTCGCGTTCGGCCGCAGACCGCTCCCGGAGGGGATCGATCTCGAGCTGGTCGACGAGCCGCTCGCCGACGCGCTCCGGCGGCTCGCGGCCGAGGACGTCCAGTCCCTGCTGCTCGAGGGCGGGCCGACCCTGGCGGCGTCCTTCCTGCGCGAGGACCTCGTGGACAAGGTGCTGCTCTTCGTCGCGCCGACGGTGGCGGGTGAGGGCCCGGCTATCCTGGCCGGCCCCGTCGGCCCGATTCGCATGCACGATGTGAGTGCGAGCAGGCACGGCGACGACGTGCTGCTGACTGCCTATGTCCACGAGCCCTGAAATCTTTCGCCGACCGGCCGACGTGCTGGTCACCGCCATCTCCGAGTGGCTCGCCGGCCACTCGAGCGACGAGCGGCTCGAGGCCGAGCTCGCCGGCGCCGATCTCGGTGCGCTGGACGACGAGCGGCGCGAGGCCGTCGAGGAGCTGCTGGAGGGCCTGCGCGACGGGAGCGCGAAGCGCGCCGAGGTCAACATGGTCGCCCGCGAGACGCTGCAGGCGCTCGTTTTCTAAGGCCTCAAAGGAAATTCGGCCGACGTCGGGAGCGTCCAAGACCAAGCCGCGCTGATCCGGCGCCGTGTCTGGGGCGTCATCCGGCCCGGCCCAATTTCGTTTGAGGCCTCTAGTCTGACGGCTTGTTCACGGGCATCATCCGCGAGCTCGGACGCATCGCGGCCGTCGACCGCGGCACCGGAGACGGGGGCGTCCGTCTGACCGTCGACGCGGCCGATACCGCCGCGCAGGCGGCGACCGGCGATTCGGTGTCCATCGACGGCGTCTGCCTCACCGCGGTGAGTGTGGACGACGGCCGCATCGCCTTCGACGCCGTCCCGGAGACGCTCGGCCGGACGACGCTCGGCCGGCTCGGCGCCGGCGATCACGTCAACATCGAGCCGGCGCTGAGGGCAGGTGAGCCGCTCGGCGGCCACTACGTCCAGGGGCATGTTGACGCCGTCGGTCGGGTCCGTTCGGCCGAGCCCGAGGGAGACGGGGTGCGCATCTGGATCGACGCCCCGGACGACGTCCTCCGCTACTGCGTCGAGAAGGGCTCGGTGGGCGTCGACGGCGTCTCGCTCACCGTGGCCGCTCTCGACGACACCGGGTTCGCGGTCGCGCTCATCCCGCACACACTCGAGGTGACCACGCTCGGGGCGCTCGAGCCGGGCGACGACGTCAACCTCGAGGCCGACGTGCTCGCCAAGTACGTCGAGCGCCTCGTCGGTCGGTGAACACCTGCGGGTTACGATCATCGGCGTGACCCTCGAGACACCGGTTTCCTCGCCCTTCGCCACCATCGACGAGGCGATCGACGACATCCGCCACGGCAAGTTCGTGGTCGTCGTCGACGCGCCCGACCGGGAGAACGAGGGCGATCTCGTCATTGCCGCGCAGTTCGCAACGCCCGAGGCGATCACGTTCATGGCGACCTACGGGCGAGGCCTGATCTGCCTGTGCCTCACCGAGGAGCGCTGCGAGGAGCTCGGGCTGCGCCCGATGACCGAGCACAACGAGACGCCGCTCGGGACCGCGTTCATGAACACGATCGAGGCGCGCGAGGGCATCACCACCGGCATCTCGGCGCACGACCGCTCGCGGACGATCCAGGTCGGCGATCTCGGCGAAGGACCGCCACGACCTCATCCACTCGGGGCACGTCCAGCCGCTGAAGGCGCGCGCCGGCGGTGTCCTGAACCGCGCGGGGCAGACCGAGGCCGCGGTCGACCTTGCCCGCCTCGCCGGGCTGAACCCGTCCGGCGTCGTCTGCGAGATCATGCGCGACGACGGCGCGATGGCGCGCGTTCCCGACCTCGTCGACTACTGCGCCGAGCACGACATCCGCATGGTCACCGTCGCCGACCTGATCGAGTACCGGCGGCGCCGCGAGAAGCTCGTCGAGCGGACGACGTCGGTCTCGCTGCCGACCGCCTACGGCGACTTCACGGCCGTCGCATACCGCGAAACGCTCACCGGCAAGCCGCACGTCGCCCTCGTGAAGGGCGAGGTCGACGGCGCCGAGAACGTCCTCGTCCGCGTCCACTCCGAGTGCCTGACCGGCGACGTCTTCCACTCGTTGCGCTGCGACTGCGGCGAGCAGCTCGAGCACGCGCTGGCGCTGATCCAGGGCGAGGGGCGCGGCGTCCTGCTCTACATGTCCCAGGAGGGACGGGGCATCGGCCTGCTCAACAAGCTCAAGGCGTACGAGCTGCAGGAGGCAGGCCTCGACACCGTGGAGGCGAATCTGGAGCTCGGATTCCCTGCGGACGCACGCGACTGGGGGATCGGGAACCAGATCCTCGCCGACCTCGGCCTGACGACCATTCGCATCCTGACCAACAACCCGAAGAAGCTGACCGGTCTGGAGGGCTACGGTCTCACCGTGGTCGAGCAGGTGCCGATCGAGATGCCGCCGAACGCCGTCAACGAGCGGTACCTGGCGACGAAGCGCGACAAGCTCGGGCACCGCCTGCACCATCAGGACATCCGCTTTGCCGACCAGGAGGACGCATGAACGACGAGGGTCGCCCGGTGGGCATCGACGAGCCCGCCGTCCAAGAGCAGACCATCATCGCCGGAGCCATGGACGAGCCGCTCGTGGCCGACGAGGTGGCGCCGGTTATTCCCGAGCTACGCCCGCCCGCACCACAGCTCGAGCCGGAGCCGGAGCAGCACGCGGCCGGCGGGTTGCGCGTCCCGGACGGCTACACGGTGATCGAGGGCACCCCGAGCGGCGAGGGCCGCACAGTCGGCGTCGTCATCGCGCGGTTCAACGGCGAGATCACCGACCGCCTGCTCGAGTCGGCGCTGAACGCGCTCGGCGACCAGGGCGTCGCGCGAGAGGCCGTGACGGTCATGCCCGTCCCAGGCGCGTTCGAGCTGCCGCTCGCTGCAATGGCGATGGCGAAGACGCGCCGCTACTCGTGCATCGTGGCGCTGGGCGCCGTCATCCGCGGCGAGACGCCGCACTTCGACTACGTCGCCGGCGAGGCCGCGTCGGGGCTCCAGCTCGCCGCACTCGAGACCGGCGTGCCGGTCGCGTTCGGGGTGCTCACGACCGACACGGTCGCGCAGGCGGAGGCGCGCATCGACAAGGGCGCAGAGGCCGCGCTTACCGCGCTCGAGATGGCCGACGTGTTCACGCAGGTGCGGGCCGCGGTGAACGCCGCCAGGCCGTAACCGTCGGCTACACTCCGCGACTCATGTCTCGCATCTGCGCAATTTGCGGCAAGAAGCCCGGCTTCGGTAACAGCCGCAGCCATTCCATGGTGGCGACGAAGCGCCGCTTCGATCCGAACCTTCAGCGCGTGCGCGTTCTGCTCGACGGCAAGGCCACGCGGGCGTACGTCTGCACCCGCTGCCTCAAGGCCGGCAAAGTCCAGAAGGCTGTCTAACCGCGAAAAGTCCGGCTCGCTCACCCGCGAAAAGTCCGGCTCGCTTCGCGTCGCCATGACGACTTTTCGCGGGTTTTCGGAATAGACGCGACTTCGCGCGACGTGCCTGCGGCGGGCAAGCCCGCCTCCGGCGGTGTCGGGAGCCCTCGCTACGGTGAGCCGATGGCAGTTCGCGTTGTCGTGGTGGAGGACAACGACGTCTTTCGCGAGGCGCTCGTCCTGCTGCTCGGACAGGTCGCGGAGGTCGAGGTCGTCGGGGACGTGCCGGGCGGGGAGGAGGCGGTCGAGCTCTGCCGCCGCCTGGTGCCCGACGTCGTGCTGCTCGACTACCGGTTGCCCGGAATGGACGGCGTCCAGACGACCGCCGCGCTCAAGGCTGTCGCGCCCTCAGCAGCCGTCGTCTGCCTGACCGCCTCGGCGACGAAGCGCGAGGAGGATGCGTTTCGTGAGGCCGGAGCTGTTGCAGTGCTGACCAAGGACGCGCCGCTCGACGAGATCGTGGCGGCCGTTACTCGGTTGCCGTCTCTTCGCTGACGGACCCGCCGGCGATCCGCCAGAAGCGGATCTCTCCGCTGTCCGCGCGCATGATCACGAACGGCGCGCCTTCCCATTCGCCGATGTTGGCGATGTCCGTCTTCGACGGCCGCGGCTCCGTCTCGGGGTGCGTGTGGAAGATCCCGATCTCGTAGCCGGCGTCCTCGAGCTCGAACGGCAGCCCCGGGTCGGGGAAGCTCAGCGAGAAGCGGTACGGGCTCTCGTCGAGGTTGATGCAGCGGTAGTAGCGCTCGGCGCGGCCGGCGCGGATCGCCAGCACGCCGCAGGCCTCGTTCGGGAGCGCCTCGCGCGCATGTGCGCGGAGCTCCTCCCGCAACGGGGCCGGGATCACCACCAGACGGTGCGCTCCATGGCCTGCTCGACGTCGTCTGCGGCCCAGAACGCCGCCGAGAGGTACTTCCAGCCGCCGTCGGCCAGGATGCAGACGACGACGCCCTCGTCGAGCTCCTCGCCCAGCCGCTGGCCGACGTGCACGACCCCGCCGGAGGAAACGCCTGCGAAGATCGCCTCCTTGTCGAGCAGGGCGCGGACGCCCTGCACCGACTCGGCGTTCGAGACGAGCAGCTTCCGGTCGAGCTTCGAGACGTCGAGGATCGGCGGCACGTAGCCGTCCTCCAGCGAGCGCAGGCCGATCACCGGGTCGCCAGGCAGCGGCTCGGCGCCCGCGACCACCACATCCGGGAAGGACTCGCGGACGCGCGCTCCCGCGCCCATCAGCGTGCCGCCCGTGCCGAGGCCGGCGACGAGCACGTCGACGCGGTCGAGTGCCTCGACGATCTCCGCGCCCGTGCCCTCGTAGTGGGCGCGCGGGTTCGCAGGATTCTCGTACTGGAACGGCATGAAGTAGCGGGGTTCGCGCGCCGCCAGCTCCAGCGCGGCGCGCACCGAGCCGTTCGTCCCGGCGTCCGCGGGCGAGAGGACGATCTTCGCGCCGAGGAGCTTGAGCAGGCGCCGCCGCTCCTCCGTCGCGTTCTCGGGCATGACGCACGTGAGGTCGTAGCCCTTCAGCCGGGCGACCATCGCGAGCGAGATCCCGGTATTGCCGCTGGTCGGCTCGAGCAGCTCGCGGCCGGGCTCGAGCTCGCCGGACGCCTCGGCGTCCTCGATCATCGCCTTGGCGACGCGGTCCTTGATCGACCCGGTCGGGTTCTGGCCCTCGAGCTTGGCGAACAGGCGAACGCCGGGCTTCGGCGAGAGTCGCGGCAGCTCGACGAGCGGCGTCGAGCCGACGAGATCCAGGAGTGACGAGGTGGTCTTGACCGCCATAGGAGGCAGAACGTCCCGATCTATCCCCGATATTCCGCGCAGCTATGCGCAGCCGCCGGCCATCGCCGGCAGGAGGATCACGGTCGAGCCCTCGCTCACCTCGGTGTCGAGGCCCTGGAGCGTGCGCACGTCCTCGCCGTCCACGTAGGCGTTGACGAAGCGTGCGAGCCCACCATCGGCGTAGATGCGCTGCGCCAGCTCGGGGTAGCGGCGCGTGAGGTCGTCGAGCACCTCCGCGACGGTCGAGCCCGTGGCCGGGACCTCGCGCTCGCCGCCGGTCTCGGTGCGCAGCGTCGGTGGAATGCGAACGGTGACCGTCATGCGGCGGCGCAGAACTCGACGTAGTCGATGTACTCGGAGATCGTCGGATGCTCGCCACACACCGGGCAGTCCGGATCGCGGCGGAGGGCGACCTCCGTGAACGTCGCGTCGAGTGCGTCGTAGAGCATCAGCCGGCCGATCAGCGGCTCGCCGATCCCCAGTGCCAGCTTGAGCGCCTCGTTCGCCTGGATCGAGCCGATCACGCCGGGGAGCACGCCGAGCACGCCGCCCTCGGCACAGCTCGGGGCCAGCTCGGGCGGCGGCGGCTGCGGGAAGAGGCAGCGGTAGCACGGCCCCTCGAACGGCTTGAAGACGGTCGCCTGGCCCTCGAAGCGGTAGATCGATCCGTGGACGACCGGGATCTTGTGCCAGACCGACGCGTCGTTGACGAGATAGCGCGTCGGGAAGTTGTCGGCACCGTCGACGATCACGTCCCAGCCCTCGTCGAGGATCGTGTCGATGTTCTCGGAGGTGAGCCGCTCGTCGTAGGGGACGACGTCCACATCCGGGTTAAGGCCGTTGATGCGCTCGCGGGCCGACTCGACCTTGGGGCGGCCGAGCGCCGCGGTCGAGTGCAGCACCTGGCGCTGGAGGTTGGAGTCGTCGACGTAGTCGGCATCGACGATGCCGAGCGTCCCTACCCCGGCGGCGGCCAGGTAGAGCGCGGCCGGGGAGCCGAGCCCGCCGGCGCCGACGAGGAGCATGCGGGAGTTGAGCAGGCGCTGCTGGCCCTCCTCGCCGATCTCGGGGATCAGCAGGTGGCGGCTGTAGCGACGGATCTTGTCGCGGTCGAGCGAGCTCGGGACGATGGTCGGATAGCCGGCCTCCTCCCAGGCGACGATTCCGCCCTCGACGTTGATGGGCTCCGCGTAGCCGAGCGCCTTGAGCGCCCGGGCGGCGCGCATCGAGCGCTGTCCGCTCCGGCAGTAGAGGAGCACCGGGCGTGCGAGGTCGGGCGCGACCGAGCCGATCCGCTCTTCGACGGTGGCCGGCGGGACGAGCGTGGCGCCCTCGAGATGCCCCTGATTCCACTCGGCCGGCTCGCGGGTGTCCACGAGTACGGGCGGGTCGTCGCCGGCCAGGAGCTCGCGCGCCTGTGCGACGTCGACGACCGTGATGTCCTGGGAAGCGAGGGGAGGCGACTCCATCGACCGAGAATAGCCAGGAGGCGCGGTCGTGCGGCGGCTATCGTCGGGACGCCATGAGCGCGCGGATGCGGATCCTCGTCGTCATCGGGGTGGCCGCCATCGCGGTCATCGGCGCCGTCGCGTTCATCTCCGGGCGCGGCAGCAACGCGCCGAGCGCGAGCCAGACCGCCGCCCGCAAAGGCTCGCCGCCGCTGGCGCTCGACCTCGGCCTGCGCGACGACGCCCAGGGGCACGCCCTGCGGCGGGCGGTCAATCTCTACGCAGACCACCATCCAGCGGCGGCCGCACAGGTCTTCGATCGGTACAGCTCGCTCCCCGCCCAGATTGGGTCGGCATTCGCCGGCTGGCCGAACGGGACGGTCTCCCAGCTCGAGGGCATGGCCAACCGCTACCCGGACAACTCGCTCGTGCTGCTCAACCTCGGGCTCGCGCGCTACTGGAGCGGCGACAACGCCGGCGCGGCCCAGGCCTGGACGGACGCGTACGAGGCGCAGCCGGACACAGAGTCGTCGCTGACCGCCGACCGGCTGCTCCACCCGAACACGCCGCCCGGAATCCCCATCTTCGTGCCCGCCTTCGCGGCGCCCGTCCTGCACGGGAAGACCCCGGCGCAGCAGGTGGCCGAGCTGGCCGCCGCGGCGCGGAGGCCGGACGTTCACGCGCGGCTGGCCTACGGCATCGCGCTCCAGCGCGTCGGCCGCGAGGTGTCTGCCCAGCGGGCGTACGCTTCGGCGGCGAGGCTCGCGCCCGACGACCCGGAGCCGCTCGTCGCGGAGGCGGTCGCCCGCTTTTCCCGCTCGCAGCCGGTGCGGGCGTTCTCGCGCCTCGGGCCACTGACAAGGCGCTTTCCGCATTCGCCGACGGTCCGCTTCCACCTCGGCCTCCTGCTCGCGTGGCAGCCGGGACAGCTCGATGCCGCAGAAGCGCAGTTCCGCAAGGCAGAGAAGATCGACCCGAGCGACCCGCTGGCGAAAGAGGCCGGCCGCTGGCTCAGGGAACTAACCGCCGCGCGCAGCGCGGCGGCTGGTAGGACTCAGGCGCCGAAAAGATGAGCCTTTCGGCCCATGCGCCTCGGCCGGAACCCCGCGAAGATCGCCTAGTCGTTGACGACTCCTGAACCCACAGCTACGGTGAGAAACGCGTTATCGGAGGGGGGCCGAATGGACGCGGACGCAGCGGAGGGGAAGCCGGCACGCCGGCAGGTTCGAGACATCCTGGAGACGGACGAGGCGCGGACCCTGCTCGCTCATGGGCAGGAGAACGGGTCGTTGACGTCGGAAGAGATCGCGCTCGCATTCGACGAGCTCGAACTCGACCCTGGACAGCTCGACGAGTTCTACAACGCACTCGAGGAGGCGCAGATCGAAATGGTCGACGAGACCGCGGCAGATGCGCCGGAGGTGGAGGGCGCGCGCACTTCCGCAACGCGGGAGGTATCCACCGACGCCCTGCAGCTGTTCCTCAAGGACATCGGCAAGGTCGACCTGCTGACCGCCGCGCAGGAGGTCGAGCTCGCGAAGCGGATCGAGCGCGGCGACCATAGCGCGAAGCAGGAGATGGTCGAGGCCAACCTGCGCCTCGTCGTCTCGATCGCGAAGCGCTACCGCAACCAGGGGCTGCCGTTCCTCGATCTGATCCAGGAGGGGACCATCGGCCTCGTGCGCGCGGCCGAGAAGTTCGACCATCGCAAAGGCTTCAAGTTCTCGACGTACGCGACGTGGTGGATCCGCCAGGCGGTCGCGCGGGCGCTGGCCGACAAGGCGCGGACGATCCGCATGCCGGTGCACGTGGTCGAGAAGCTGAACAAGATCGTGCGCTCAGAGCGCAAGCTGCGCGCCGAGCTCGGCCGCGAGCCGCTGTCGGCGGAGATCGCCGCCGACCTCGACCTGACGGTCGACGAGGTGGAGCACATCCGCCGCTCGTCGCAGATCCCGGTCTCGCTCGAGAAGCCGGTCGGCGACGACGACGAGTCGGAGTTCGGCCACTTTCTCACCGACGAGAACGAGCCGCTGCCCGAGGAGGCGGTCGAGGAGACGCTCCGCAAGGACACGCTCAAGCGGATCCTGGCGATGCTGTCCCAGCGTGAGCGCCGCGTCCTCGAGCTCCGCTACGGCCTGAACGGCGAGCGGCCGCGCACGCTCGACGAGGTGGGCAGGACGTTCAACGTCACGCGCGAGCGCATCCGCCAGATCGAGAACCAGACGCTGAAGAAGCTGCGGGCGCTCGCGGACGCGCAGAAGCTTCGCGACGTCGCCTAGTTAGAGCAGGTCGTCGCCGGCGTCATCGCGCAGGCGGCGATCCGTCAGCGTTAGCCTTGCACTGCAAGGGAGTGCCGACTACCATGCACGGCATGGCAGTCGGCGAACGGCGGCGCAGCCAGTTTCTGCGGGGCGTGCTCGACCTCTGCCTCCTCGCGGTGCTCGAGGACGAGCCTGCCTACGGCTACGAGATGACGAAGCGCCTCCGCGAGCGCGGCCTCTCGATCGTCGGGGAAGGCTCGATCTATCCGCTGCTCGGCCGGCTGGAGCGCGACGGTCTCGTCGAGACGCATCGGGCAGCGAGTGACGGCGGACCGCCGCGGAAGTACTACCGAACGTCGCAAACGGGGCGGCGTGCGCTCAGTCTCGGCGTCTCCGACTGGCGCGCGACCCGCGACGCCGTCGACGGCGTGCTCGATCTCGTTCAACTGGAGGTGCAGACGTGAGCGATTTCGTCGAGGAGTGCCGGCGCGAGTGGAAGCGCTTGCACGTCCCCGATGCGATTTCGAACGAGATGGCAGCCGACCTCACCGCGGACCTGAACGAGGCGGCGGCCGAGGGAGTTGCGCCCGAGGAGGTACTCGGCAACGAGGCCTTCGATCCCCGCGCGTTCGCGGCCTCGTGGGCGCGCGAGCGGGGCGTCGCGCCACCGGTGCCAGAACCGAACCGGCGGAGGCTGTGGCTGGTTGCCCTTCTGGTCGTCGTGGCGGTCGTCGTCCTTCTCGCCGTGACCGGCGCCGTGGTGGGGCTGCTCGCGTTCGCGCATGGATCGGAGAGTGCGGTCAAACAGGCCGCTCCGGTGCTGGCAAAGCCCGTGGCGAGGCCAACGTTCAAGATCCCGAGCCTGATCGGCCAGCGGCTGCCCGCGGCGACGGCCGGCGCCGAGTCCGCGGGGCTGTCGGTCAGGGTCAGGTACCAGCGGAGTCGGACCGCACCCTCGGGCACCGTGATCGCCCAGTCGCCGACGCCCGGAGCTTTCGCCGTCCCGGGCACGGCCCTCGTGCTCGTCGTCCGGCGCTAAGCCGCGACAGTCCTGATCAGGCCAGCAGGTCGTCGACATCGGCCCGCAGCGTTCGGGCCTGGTCGACGAAGCCGAGCTTCGCGTAGAGCGCCCGGGCGGCCTCGTTCGCGGTGTCGACGCCGAGGACGAGGTACGGCTTGCCGTCGTCGCGCAGGATCCGCGCGGCGGCGCGGACGAGCGCCTCGGCGATCCCGCGCCGGCGCGCCTCCGGGACGACGTAGACGCCGAAGACGAAGCCGAAACCCTGGTTGGCGGTGGTCAGGTAGAGCGTGCCGACGACGGCTTCGTCGTCGTCCGCCACCAGGACGGTGTTGTCGGTCAGCAGCACGGGTGCGAACGGGTGCGCAGGGTACGGCGTGTAGCTCGCCTCGGCGGTGAACGCCTCCCAGAGCTCGCCCAGGCGGTCGGTGTCGGCGCCGGTAGCGCTGCGGATTCTCAACGCCGGTGGGCGGCGATGGTGCCCGCGACGCTGACAGCGACGAGCACGAGGCCGGCTGCGAGCCAGGGCCGGGGATCGAGGGACTCGCCGCAGGTGACCGATGTGGGCGTCGAGCTGCAGTGCGTCCCAGGGCCGTCGCGCTGGACGTACGCGACGAAGAGCAGTAGCGCACCGGCGCCGGCGAGCAGACCCCATGCGGCATGCCCGGTGCCGTCCCGCGTCGCGAGGATGACGATCAGGGCGATCGCCGGCAGCAGCGCGAGTGGGCCAAGCGAGATGAGCCCCAGCACGGTGCCCGCCCCCGCGATCGCCCAGCCCACGAAGAGTCCGCCGGTGCGGAGTCGCCCTGCCATCTCGGAGATTGTCCCACCGGGTAGAGTCGCGCGCCGTGGACCAGGCCTGGCTCGACGAGCTCTCGGAGCTCATCCGCATCCCCAGCGTGAGCGCTGACCCGGCGCACGCCGCCGACGTGCGCGACGCCGCAGGCTGGGTGCGCGACTTCGTCCGGAACGCCGGGGGAGAGGCTGAGCTCGTCGATACCGGCGCGCCCGCGCCGCTCGTCATCGGGGAGATCCGCGCCTCGTCCGGGGCCGCCGACGCGCCCACCGTACTGCTCTACGGCCACTTCGACGTCCAGCCGCCGGCGCCGCTCGAGCTCTGGGACTCGCCGCCGTTCGAGCTCACCGTCAACGGCGAGTGGCTCGTCGCGCGCGGGATCGCGGACGACAAGGGCCAGCTCTGGTGCATGCTCAAGGCCGCGCAACTGCTCGCCGAGGCGGGCGATCTCCCGGTCAACCTGCGCATCTGCTCCGACGGTGAGGAGGAGATCGGCGGGCACTCGATCGTCGACTTCCTTGGCGAGGACGAGCGCGGCGCTGACGCTGCGGTCATCTTCGACAGCGGCATGACGAGGCGCGGCATCCCGGAGTTCTCGATCGCCACCCGCGGGCTCGTCTATTTCCACGTACGCGTGCGCACGGGCGGGCGCGACCTCCACTCGGGCCTGTATGGCGGTGCTGCCCTCAACGCGACCCACGCACTGATCCAGACGCTCTCAGGCGTCATGCCGCGCGACGGCCGCCTCCCGGAGCCGCTCCGTACCGGCGTCGTGCCGCCGACGGAGGAGGAGCTGGCCGACTGGGCGGCCCTCGTCCCGGGCGACGCGCTCCTGACCGACCAGGGCGCACGGCCCGCCGACCCGGACGCGGCGCGCGAGTTCTACCTCCGCACCTGGGCCGAGCCGGCGATCGACGTCAACGGCGTCGAGGGCGGCTCGCCGCAGCTGCAGAAGACCGTGCTCCCCGTCATGGCCGAGGCGAACGTGTCGATCCGCCTCGCGCCCGGCCAGGATCCCGACGTCGTGGCGCCCGGAGGTCGAGCGGCTGCTGCGCGCGGCCGCGCCGGCGGGCGCCGATGTCGAGATCGAGCGCTGGTCGGACGCGCGGCCCGGGCTGATTCCCCCTGACTCGGCGGCCGTCCGCCTCGCGCAGGACGCCTTCGAGCAGGTCTTCGAGCGCCGCCCGCTGCTCGTCCGCTCCGGCGGCACGCTGCCGATCGTTCCGGCGCTCGCGGACAAGGGCATCCCGACGATCATCACCGGCATCGCGCTCATCGAGAGCAACGTGCACTCGCCGAACGAGCGTGTGCTCGTCGAGTACATGCCGAAGGGCGTCGACGCTGCCCGCGCCTGTTACCGGGCGTTTGCGGCGCTGAGGTAGCGCGTGCGGACCCACAGCGTGTCGGGACAGTCCCCTGCGAGACAGATGTCTAGCGGATCAGGAGTTATCGGGGACTGTCCCATGGCGGCGGGTTGTGGACCCAGCGACCGCCGGCCATCGTCGCCACGACCTCCGCGCCGGCGAGGTCCTCGAGCGGGTCGCGGTCGAGCACGACGAGATCCGCCAGGTAGCCGGGTAGCAGCTTCCCGCGCCGGCGCTCGTCGCCCGACAGCCACGCCGGGGTGACGCACGTCGCGACGAGCGCCTGCTCGACGGTGACGGCCTGCAATGGGCGCCACGGCGGGCGGTCGTCAAGCGTCCGCAGCACACCTGCGCGCATGCCGGCCAGCGGGTCGAGCTCCTCGATCGGCGCGTCCGAGCCGTTCGCGACGACCGCGCCCGATTCGATCAGCGAGCGGAATGCGTACGCGCCGTCGAGCCGGCCCGCCCAGAAGCGCTCCGCGACATCGCGGTCGGCGGTCGCGTGGCTGAACTGCACCGACGCCGCAACGCCGAGCGCTGCGAACCGGGGAATGTCCGCGGGATCCAGCAGCTGCGCGTGCTCGATGCGCGGCCGCAGGCCGCGCGGCGCCCACTCGTCGCGCGTCTCCTCGAACGCGTCGAGCGCGTCCCGGTTCGCGCGGTCGCCGATCGCATGCACGGCGACGGGCCAGCCGGCCCGCGCGGCCCGGCGCACCGTCTCGGCGAGCTCCTCGCGGCTGGTGATCTCGACACCGCTGCCGTCGAGCAGCCGCGCGGTCTGCGAGCCGAGCGTGCCGTCCATGAACATCTTCAGGTAGCCGAGCCGGAGCCAGTCGTCGCCGACGCGGGACCGCAGCCCGAGCGCCTCCAGCTCAGGTAGCAGGGTGCCCGGGAGCGACTGCCAGACCCGCAGCGTCAGCGCGCGCTCGTCGTGGAGCTGCTGGAAGAACCGCTGCGCGCCGAGCCAGCCGTCCTTGTCGTGCACCGCCGTGACGCCGCGGGCGGCCGCCACCCGCAATCCGTCGCGCATCGCCGCGAGGTACTCGTCGTCGCCGATCTCGACGTGCACGTCCCGGAATCGCCAGGCCGCCTCCTCGCGCAGGACACCGGTCGGCTCGCCGGCGGCGTCGCGCTCCACGACACCGCCCGGCGTCTCGAGGTTGCCGTTCGCCCGTGCGAGCGCCGCCGAGTTGAGCCAGAGCGAGTGGGAGTCGCGCGCAAGCAGGGCGGCCGGGACGTCGCCCGTGACGGCGTCGAGATCCCCATGCGTCGGATCTGCTCCCCAGTCCGCGCCCCGCCAGCCACGGCCCCTGAGCCAGCCGCCGGGCTTCACGCCGCCGAGCGCGTCGCGCACGAGCGCCAGCGCCTCGTCGAGCGAGCGGGTGTCCTCCAGGCGCACCTCGCTCCGGGCGACCGCCCACGTCGGGAAGTGCACGTGGGCGTCGCTGAAGCCGGGAATGACAGAGCGGCCGCCAAGGTCGACGCGCTCGGGGCTCGCCAGGGCGCGCTCGTGGACGCCGACACCGCCGGCGATCTCGTCGCCCGCGACCGCGAGCGCCCGCGCGACCGGAAGCGCCGGATCGAGCGTGCGGATCGTGCCGTTCTCGAGGATCACGCGGCCTCGTACACCACCACGTCGCCGCCGTCGTCGCGCCGCGCTCCGCCCTGACCGACGAGGTACTCGAGGTGCGCGCGCGTCTCAGCGAGCGCGAACCGCCGCGAGACGGAGGACAGCGGCTCCGTGAAGAGGTGCAGCGACGCCGCGTAGGCGCTGCGCGGGCCTTCTGCGATCGAGGCGGCCGTCTGCTCGAGCCGCTGGTCGTGATGCGCCGCGATCTCGCGTGCGCGCGTCGCCGGGTCCTCGACCGGCTTGCCGTGGCCCGAGAGCGCCACGCGCGGCGCCAGCTCTGCGATCCGTCGCAGCGAGCCGAGGTAGTCGGCCAGCGGGTTCTCTCGTGCGTTCGGGTAGAGACCGACCGCCGGCGTGATCGGCGTCAGGATCGTGTCGCCCGCGATCAGCACGCCGTCGCGCAGCAGCACGAGGTGGCCGTCGGCATGGCCCGGCAGGTGGAACACCTCCCAGCCGTCCACCGAGTCGCCCTCGGCGACCAGCTGCGGATCGGCCGCGGCATGCACGGCCGCGCGCAGGAAGCCGGCCTCCTGGCCCATCCGGGCGACCTCCGCGTCGGGAAGCCCGTGGCGCCGCATGTACTCGGCCAACACGCTCGCGGAGCCGTCGCCCCAGGCGGTGCGGCACTGCTCGTAGTCCGCCGCGCCCTGCAGCACCGGCGCACCGGTGAGCTCCGCGACGTCGGCGGCGCCGCCGACGTGATCGGGATGGAAATGCGTGATGAAGATCCGCGACACGTCGATGCCGTCCAGCTCGCGCTGCCACTGCTCGCGCGCGCCGGGCACCCCGAGACCCGTGTCGACGACCGTCCAGCCGTCGTCGGAGGCGACGAGGTAGCAGTGGACATGGTCGATCCCAAATGGGATCGCGAACGTGACGCGGAAGACGCCGGGGACGATCTCCTCCATCCGGCCTATTCAACCTAGATGAGCCGCGTCCATGAAAGAATCGCCCTCCGCCATGCCCCCGCTCTTACGCGTTGAGAACGTGAAGCGCCGGTTCGGCGGCATCCTCGCGTTGGACGACGTGTCCCTGGACCTCGACGAAGGGTCGATCGCCGGCCTGATCGGCCCGAACGGCGCAGGCAAGACGACGCTCTTCAACGTCATCACGCGGCTCTACCGGCCGGACGGCGGCGCGGTCACGTTCGACGGGCAGGACGTGCTCAAGCTGCCCGCACACCGGATCGTCGGCATCGGCATCGCGCGCACGTTCCAGAACGTCGCCCTCTTCCGGGAGATGACCGTGCTCGAGAACGTGATGCTCGGAGGGCACTCGCGCTTCAGCTCGCGCGAGGAGGACGAGGAACGCGAGGCCGCGCTCGGCGCGCTCGACTACCTGGGCCTCGCCGACCTCGCGGAGCGGTCCGCGGGCGGCCTGCCGTTCGGGACGCTGAAGCGGATCGAGATGTCGCGCGCCCTCGTCTCGAAGCCGCGGCTGCTCCTGCTCGACGAGCCGGCGGGCGGCCTCAACCACGAGGAGGTCGGCGAGCTCGGCGGCCTGATCCGGCGCCTGCGCGACGACTACGACCTGACGATCCTGCTCGTCGAGCACCACATGAACCTCGTCATGTCGGTGTCGGAGCGCGTCCACGTCCTGAACTTCGGGCGCAAGATCGCGGAGGGATTGCCGGACGAGGTGCGCGCGAACCCGCAGGTGATCGAGGCCTACCTTGGCGCGCCGCCGCCCGAGATCGCACCGGCCACGGAGGGTGATGGCGCCCCTGCTTGAGCTGCGCGGCGTCGAGGCGCGCTACGGGCCGATCGTGGCGCTCCACGATGTCTCCCTCATGGTCGGCGAGGGCGAGGTCGTCGCGCTGCTCGGGCGCCAACGGGGCGGGCAAGACGACCACGCTGCGGGCGATCTCCGGGCTCGTGTCGAAGACCGGCGAGGTCGTCTACGACGGCTCCGACGTCCGCCGGGCGTCGCCCGAGCGCATGGCGCGGCTCGGACTCGCGCACGTGCCGGAGGGGCGCGGCCTGTTCCCGGAGCTGACGGTCTGGGAGAACCTGCGCATGGGCGCGTACGTCCGGCGCGACCGCGGCGGCGTCAAGGCCGACCTCGAGCGCGCCGTTGCGCATTTCCCCTGGATCCTCGAGCGCCGCCACCAGCCCGCGGCGACGCTGTCGGGCGGCGAGCAGCAGATGCTGGCCGTCGCCCGCGCGCTCGTCGCCAGGCCGAAGCTGCTGATGCTCGACGAGCCGTCGCTCGGGCTCGCGCCGCTCGTCACGCAGGAGCTGTTCCGGGTCGTGCACCAGCTGAACGAGCAGGAAGGGCTGACGGTCCTCGTCGTCGAGCAGAACGCGCAGATCGCGCTCACGGTCTCCCACCGCGCCTACGTCCTCGAGGTCGGGCGGGTCGCGGTCGAGGGCTCCAGCGCGGAGCTGCGCGAGCACGAGGGCGTCCGCCGGTCGTACCTGGGCTACTGATGCTGACGCTCGCCTTCACCTGGTCGGAGTTCTTCCAGCAGGTCATCTTCGGCCTGGCGATCGGTGCGGTGTACGCGAGCCTCGCGCTCGCGATCGTGCTGATCTACCGGACCACCCACGTCGTCAACTTCGCGCAGGGCGAGATGGCGACGTTCACGACGTACATCGCCTGGACGCTCACGGCGAATCACGGGTGGTCGTTCTGGCCTGCGTTCTTCGCCACGATCGTCATCGCGTTCTTCCTGGGCGCGGCGACGGAGCGGGTGATCATCCGGCCGTTCGAGGGCGGTGACCCGCTGACGCTGATCCTGGTCACGATCGCGTTGTTCGTCATCTTCAACGGGCTCGTGCAGTGGATCTGGGGGCCGGAGCAGCAGGCGTTCCTCGGCGCCTTCAGCCCGAAGCCGTTCACGATCGGCGGCGTCGCCATCTCGCACCAGGACGTGGGCGTCATCGCCGTGACGCTCGTGACCGTGGCCGTGCTCTGGCTGTTCTTCCGCTTCACGAAGATGGGCCTCGCCATGCGGGCGGCGGCGATCGCGCCGGTGGCCAGCCGGCTGATGGGCGTGCGCGTGGGGTGGATGTACGCGGCCGGCTGGGGCTTCGCCGCGAGCCTGGGCGCGGTGTCGGGGATGATGGTTGCGCCGGTGGTGTTCCTGAACCCGTCGATGATGCAGACCGTGCTCATCTACGCCTTCGCCGCTGCAGTGCTCGGCGGGATCGAGAGCCCGGTCGGCGCGGTCGTCGGCGGTCTAGCCCTCGGCCTCTTCACGACGCTGCTCGGTGCCTACGTGAACTTCGTCAGCGTCGACCTGGAGCTGCCGATCGCGTTCACGATCCTGATCCTCGTCCTGCTCTTCCGGCCGGCCGGGCTCCTGGGCAAGCACGTGGCGAGGCGCGTCTGATGCCGATCTGGCTCCGCGTTGCGGGCTATGCCGTGCTGGTCGCCGGGATCATGGCGCTGCCCCACTTCATCGGGACGTTCACGATCGCGGAGTTCACGTACGTCGCCCTCTTTGCCATCGCGCTGTTCGGGCTCAACATCCTCACCGGCATCACCGGGCAGATCTCGCTGGGCCAGGGGGGATTCATGGCGATAGGGGCCTACACGACGGCGATCCTGTCGGCGCAGCACGGCTGGCCGCAGCTCCTGACCGTCCCGGTCGCCGGCCTCGTTGCCGGGATCGCGGGCTTCCTCTTCGGGTTCCCGGCGCTGCGGCTCTCAGGGGTGTACCTGGCGCTGGCGACGTTCGCGCTCGCCGTGATCATCCCGTCGGTGGCGATCGCGTTCAGCGGGTTCACCGGGGGCAGCGGCGGCATCCTGCTCGCGCTGCCGACGAGCCCGATCGGCGGGCTCGGCGTCGACACGTGGCTCTACTACGTGGCCTGGGGGATCGCGGCTGTGCTCTTCGTGGCCGCGCTGTGGTTCGTGCACGGAAAGCGCGGCCGCGCCCTGCGCGCGATCATGGAGAACGAGCTGGCCGCGACGTCTTCGGGCGTGAGCCTGACCCAGTACAAGACGCTCGCGTTCGGCGTCTCCGCGGCCTACGCCGGCGTCGCCGGCGGGCTGTACGGGATCCTCAGCTTCATCGTCACGCCGGGGCTGTTCCCGATCACGCTGTCGATCCTCCTCCTCGCCGGCCTGGTGGTCGGCGGCGCCCGGTCGTTCCTGGGCGCGATCGTCGGCGCGATCTTCGTCGAGTTCATCTCGGTCTACTCCGCGGACGTGCTGGGACCGGTGATCAACACGGCGCAGAAGATCGGCCTGCCGATCGGCGACGTCGACAAGGCGACGCCCGGCGTGCCGTCCGTCGTGTACGGCGTTGTCCTGCTGCTCGTCCTGTTCCTCATGCCGCGCGGCGCAGCCGGGTTGATTTCGCGCATTGCCGGCCTAACGAGAAGAGTCGTATAGTCGTCTCAAGTTGTTGAAACTTGGGGTCCAACTCGTAAAGAGGGAGCATTGAGGATGAAGAAGTTCTTGCTAGTCCTCGGGCTTACGGCTGCAGTGGCGATGCTGGCCGTCATCCCGGGCGCGCTCGGCGGCTCGCAGTCCGATCCGGGCGTCACCAGCAAAACCGTCACGATCGGCACGACGCTGCCGTTGAGCGGCCCTGCGGCGCTCTATGCGCGGATCGGCACGGGCATGAAGGCGTACTTCAGCTACATCAACGCGCGCAGGTCGTCGGTCGACCACAAGCGCGGCGTCTACGGGCGCCAGATCGCCCTGAACATCTACGACGACGGCTACCAGGAGGCAAACACCGTCCAGCAGACCCGCCGCGCGGTGGAGCAGGACCACGTCTTCGCGATGCTCGGCGGCCTCGGCACCGAGAACCAGCTGGCCGTCCGTGACTACCTGAACCAGAAGAAGGTGCCGCAGCTCTACGTCTCGACGGGGCTGAGCGCCTTCGGCACCGAGTTCAGCAAATACCCCTGGACGATCGGCTGGCAGCCGGACTACGTCCAGGAGGGCATCATGCTCGGGAAGTACGTCAAGGCGAACATCTCGGGCGCCAAGGTCGGCGTCATCTATCAGAACGACGACTACGGCAAGGAGGAGCTCGCCGGCTTCCAGAAGGGCGCCGGCGCAGCATCCGTCGTCGCGTCGCGCGGCTACCCGCGCAACGGCGGGGCCGCCGCGGTGCAGCCGCTGATCCCGCAGCTCAAGGCGTCGGGCGCCGACACGCTGCTCGTGATCGCGACGCCGACGGAGTCGATCACCTCGCTGGCCGTCGCCTACAAGATCGGCTGGAAGCCGAACCGGATCGTCAACTCGGTCGGCGCCACCGACACCTTCATGGCACTCGCGAAGCAGTCGGCCGGCTCGGCCGACGCGGTCGAGGGCGTCGTCAGCGCGGGCTACCTGAAGGACCCGCTGAACCCGGCGTACGCGAACGATCCGCAGATCAAGCTCTACGAGCACGTCATGGACAAGTACGCGCCGTCGTTCCCGAACCCGCGGGACGACACGCTCTTCCTCTACGGCATGGCGAAGGCCGACACGTTCGTGCAGGCGCTGTACCGCGCCGGCAAGAACCCGACGCGGCAGTCGCTCATGAACGCGGTGTCGCACCTGACGATCAACAAGTTCGGCTGGCTCGAGCCGGGCGCGAAGCTCGTCACGTCGCCGAAGAGCGCATTCCCGATCCGCTACCAGAAGCTCGTCCGCTACACGAACGGGCACTTCACGGAGTTCGGGAACCTGGTTCGCACGCGCTAGTCGCGTTCTGATCTACCGCAGTTCGAGGGGGCCGGGCGACCGGCCCCCTCGTGGTAGAAGGGCGCGTGGACTTCGAGCTGACCCCCGAGCAGGAGCTCGTCCGCCAGACGGCACGCGAGTTCTGCGACCGCGAGATCGTCCCGTTCGCCCGCGACTGGGACCGGTCGGAGACGATGGACCGGGCGATCGTCGGGAAGCTCGCCGACATCGGCTTTCTCGGCGCGGCGCTGCCTGCGGAGCACGGCGGTATGGGGCTCGACACGGTCTCCTACTGTCTGGTCATGGAGGAGCTCGGCCGGGCCGACTCGTCCGTGCGCGGCATCGTGTCGGTCACGAACGGGCTCGTCGGCAAGACGATCGCGAAGTGGGGGACGGAGGAGCAGGGCGCGCGCTGGCTCCCCGGGCTGTCGAGCGGCGAGACGCTCGGGTGCTACGCGCTCACCGAGCCGGGCGCGGGGTCGGACCCGTCGTCGCTCGAGACGCGCGCGGCGCGCGACGGCGACGGCTGGGCGCTCACGGGGTCGAAGATCTTCATCACGCTCGGCACGTGGGCCGGGCTGGCGCTCTTGTTCGCCCGGGCGGAGGAGGGCGTGACCTGCTTCCTCGTGCCGACGGCGACGGAGGGGTTCTCGTCGAGCAAGGTCGAGGGCAAGCTCGGGCTGCGCGCGCAGGACACGGGCGAGCTGACGCTGGACGGCGTGCGCGTCGGCGGCGACGCGGTGCTCGGCGAGCTCGGCGGCGGGCTGAAGGTCGCGCTGTCGGCGCTCGACAACGGGCGCATCTCGCTGGCGCCGGGGCGGTCGGGATCGCGCAGGGCTGCCTCGAGGCGTGCCTGGTCGTACGCGGCCGAGCGGCGGCAGTTCGGCCGGCCGATCGCCGGCTTCCAGCTGGTGCAGGAGCTGATCGCGGAGATCGCCGTCGAGACGCAGGCGGCCCGGCTGCTCGCCTGGCAGGCGGCCGCCGCCTCGGATGCGGGGCGCCGGCACACGCTCGAGTCGTCGGTCGCGAAGCTCTATGCGAGCGAGGCGGCGGTACGCGCGGCAAACGCCGCCGTCCAGGTGCACGGCGGCTACGGCTACGTGGACGACTTCCCCGTCGGCCGCTACCTCCGCGACGCCCGCGTGACGACGCTGTACGAGGGCACGAGCCAGATCCAGAAGCTGATCATCGGCCGCGCTGCTGACCGGCGAGTCGGCGTTCGTTTAGCCGACACAGTCTCGTTTCAGTGCCTGGCACCGCGCACGGCCAGACGCTGTGCCTGGCACCGTGACGCGACCGCCACGCCTTAACGGGGACTGTCCCTGTGAAGAACCGCGCCTCCTCGCGCCGTGCGCCGGCGGTGGGTCGTTACGCTCACGCTGATGCCCGAAGCCGTCATCGCCTCCGCGACGCGCACGCCGATAGGGCGCGCCCGCAAGGGCTCGCTCGTCGACGCGCGCCCGGACGACCTGGTCGCCTTCGCGATCGACGCAGCGCTGAAGCAGGTTCCAGAGCTCGACCGCGGCGAGATCGTCGATGTGATCGTCGGCTGCGGGTTCCCACAGGAGCGCCAGGGAATGAACCTCGGGCGCCGCGCCGCGCTGCTGGCCGGGCTGCCCGAGCACGTGCCCGGGACGACCGTGAACCGTTTCTGCGCCTCGAGCCTGCAGGCGATCCGCATGGCGTTCCACGCGATCAGAGCGGGGAGGGCGACGTGTTCGTCGCCGCCGGCGTGGAGTCGATTTCCCAGGTTGACGGCTACCCAAAGGACGCGGAGGAGCTGCACCCGAAGCTGTTCGGCGACGACGCGCCGATCGCGAACGTCTACATCCCGATGGGCATGACCGCCGAGAACGTGGCCGAGCGCTACGGCGTCTCGCGCGACGACATGGACCGCTACGCCCAGCGCTCACAAGAGCGCGCCGTGGCGGCGCAGGACAGCGGCTTCTTCGCGCGCGAGATCACGCCCTACGCCGCGAATGGGAGCGTCATGGAGCTCGACGACGGGCCGCGGCGCGGATCGACGTTCGAGAAGCTCCAGGAGCTCGAGCCCGCGTTCAAGCCCGGCGGCACCGTCACGGCCGGCAACTCGTGCCCGCTGAACGACGGCGGAGCCGCCGTGGTCGTCATGAGCGAAACGCGCGCCGCCGAGCTCGGCATCCGGCCGCGCGCCCGGATCCTCGCCTCGTCCGTATCCGGCGTCGAGCCCGAGATCATGGGCGTCGGCCCGATCGGCGCCGTCCAGCGCGTCCTCCGCCAGGCCGGCATCACGATCGAGGACATCGACGTCATGGAGCTGAACGAGGCGTTCGCGGCGCAGGTCATTCCCGTCTGCCGCGAGGTCGGCGTCGACCCCTTCGGCGAGAAGCTGAACCCGCACGGCGGGGCGATTGCGCTCGGCCATCCGTACGGCATGACCGGGGCGCGGATCATGTGCACGCTCCTGAACGACCTCGAGACGCTCGACGGGACGATCGGCCTCGAGACCATGTGCGTCGGCGGCGGCCAGGGCATGGCCATGGTCGTCGAGCGGCTCCGCTGAGCGTCCTGCTCGTCGCCGGCCTCGGCCAGGGCGCGTGGGCCTGGCGTGAGGTGGAGGCGCGGCTCGCGCCGCGCCCCGTCATCACGTACGACAACCACGGCACCGGCGACGCCCCCGGCCCGGCGCGCTCGAGCGTGGCCGAGCTGGCCGAGGACGCCGCCGAGGCTGCGGGCGGGCCGGCCGACGTGGTCGGGCTCTCGATGGGCGGGTACGTCGCCCTGACGCTCGCGCTGGCCCGGCCGGAGCTCGTGCGCTCGCTCGTGCTCGTGGGCACCGGCGCGGGCGGCACGGAGCGCGTGCCCCGGGCCGACGACGTGCGTGACGTCTTCAGGGAGGCCTTCGTTACGTTGCCGCCGGACGAGTACGTCCGGCGGGTGTTCCCGCTCACCGTCAGGCCGGACCGCGTCGCTGCGTTGCTCGAGGAGAACGTCGCCCACGCCGCGCCGCACCGCACGACGGCTGCGCACACGCGCGCGTGCCTTGCCTTCTACGCAGAGGGCGCCGAGGTGGAGCGGATCGCGGTGGTGCCGGCGCTCGTCGTCCACGGCAGCGACGACCGGATCGTCCCGGTGCAGAACGGCCGGCGACTCGCCGCGCGGCTCCCGCACGCCGACTACGTCGAGCTGCCTGGCTACGGGCACGACCTCGCGCAGGAGGCTCCCGACGAGCTCGCCGCGCTGATCGACGCGTTTCTCTCGTAGGCTCGCTCCGATGGACGTCTACCGGACGCCCGACGAGCGCTTCGAGGGCCTGCCCGGCTACGCGTGGGATCCGCGCTACGCCGAGGTCGACGGGCTGCGGCTGCACTACATCGAGGAGGGTGAGGGCGACCCCGTGCTCCTGCTCCACGGCGAGCCGACCTGGTCGTTCCTCTACCGGAAGCTGATCCCGCCGCTGGCGGGCGTGGCCCGCGCGGTCGCGGTCGACTACCCCGGGTTCGGGCGCTCGGACAAGCCCACCGATCGAGGCTGGTACTCGTACGACCGCCACTCCGAGGTGCTGCGCCTGTTCGTCGAGCAGCTCGACCTGCAGCGGCTCACGGTCGTGTGCCAGGACTGGGGCGGGCCGCTCGGGCTCCGCCTCGCCGTCGAGCACCCCGAGCGCGTCGAGCGGCTCGTCGTGATGAACACGGGCATCTTCTCGGGGCGGCCGCCGGGCGAGGCCTGGCTGCAGTTCCGCGCGTTCGTGCGCCGCGTGGGCACCGAGCTCCAGCCGGGGCAGCTCGTCCGCATCACGTCTCCGGGCGACGTCGCGGATGACGTGGTGGCCGGCTACGACGCGCCGTTCCCGACGCCGGAATCGAAGACGGGCGTGGTCATGTTCCCGGAGCTCGTCCCGGACTCGCTGGAGCACCCCTCGGCGGCGGCGATGCTCGAGGTGCGGGAGGGACTGCGCAGCTGGCCCGGCCGGGCGCTCATCCTCTTCGGCGACTCCGACCCGGTGTTCTCGCCGCGCGTCGGCGAACGCTTCGCGGAGCTGATCCCGCGCGCCGGGCCGGCCGAGACGGTCGAGGGCGCCGGTCACTTCCTGCAGGAGGACGCGGGCGAGCGGATTGGCGAGCGGATTGCGCGCTGGCTTACGGGTCCGGTGTCGGCATGAGATCGGTATAGACCATCTCGCCGCGGAAGAGCCGCTGTTCGCGGTCCCAGGGGAAGAAGATCGCCACGTTCCAGGTGAGGAAGTCGCCCGTCGGGTCGTAGTCGAGCCACCGGGCCTGGTGCGTGCCGGCGACGCGCGCCTCCTCACAGACGCCCTGCGGGCCGATGACGATGTTCGTCAGATCGAAGTGGATGTCCGGGAAGGCGCCGAGCAGCCCGGCGTAGAAGCGGGCGGCGCCCTCGTGGCCCTCCCAGCGGTGGCCGCCCGGGCGCACCTCGTAGACGCAGTCGGGCGTGAGCGTTGCGATCAGCCCGGGCAGATCGCGGTTGTCCTCGGCGAGCGAGTGCGCCTTCCAGAGCTCCCGGATCGCGTCGTGCTCTTCCTGCGTGGGGTCGAGCTTGATCAGCTCGACGACGGCATCGTGCTCCACGTGCGCCTGCACGAGGCGGATGCTACGCCGCCAGCGAGGCTTCCTGTGCGGCGCTGCGGAAGACGACCTCGAGCGCGTTCCCGTCCGGGTCGACGATGCGGGCCGAGTAGTGGTCGCCGGTGCGGTCGCTGTCCATCGCCGGGCCGTGCTGCGAGCGCGCACCAGCGGCAACGGCGGCCTCGTGGAACCCTTCGACGATGCGGGCGTCGCCTGCGCGCAGCGAGAGCTCCAGGCTGCCTGCCGCGGGCGATTCGAACAGCCAGAGGGAGGACGGCTCGCCCGGCAGCCCGAAGTAGGCCCGGTGGCGGTCGGGCCAGTCCATGCGAATCGAGAACCCGAGCGGCGCGAGCGCGACTTCGTAGAAGCGCTTGCCGGCCGTGTAGCTGGAGACGAGGAGGACGATGTGGTCGATCTCCATGTGTGCCAAAATAGAACGGTCGTACTTTTTTGTCAAGGGAAGTTGTAGACACCGCTCTGCTACCCGCATAGAATCGAACAATCGTGCTACTCGAGACCAAAGGACAGCGCACGCGGCATACGATCCTCGACCGGGCCGCCGCACTGGCGACCGAGGAGGGGCTCGAGCCGCTGTCGATCGGGCGCCTCGCCGAGGCAACGGGGATGAGCAAGAGCGGCCTGTTCGCCCACTTCGGCTCCAAGGAGGAGCTGCAGCTCGCGACGGTCGACCACGCGGCCTCGGTGTTCGTGGAGGAGGTCATCGCGCCGGCGCGCGAGGCGCCCAAGGGGATCGCCCGCGTCTGGGCGCTCTGCGACCACATGATCGGATACTCGGAGCGGCAGGTGTTCCCCGGCGGCTGCTTCTTCGCGTCCGCCGCGTTCGAGTTCAACCACCGGCCAGGCCCGGTGCGCGACCACATCCGCGACAACCTCGCTTCCTGGATGTCCTACCTCGAGCACGCTGTCGAGCAGGCGCAGGACCTCGGCGAGCTCGACCGGGGCGTGTCGGCCAGGGAGCTCGCGTTCGAGCTCGACGCACTCGCGCAGGCTGCCAACGGCCAGTACCAGCTCTTCCGCGACGACACGGTCTTCGACCGGTCGCGCCGCGCGATTCGCGGGCGTCTCGAATCGCTTCGTAAGATCGCGGCCTGACCCAGCTCGCGCCCCTCCTGATTCCCGAGCGGGTCGAGGCCTTCCTCGACGCGCAGGGCCTCGGCCACGGTCCCGTGCGCGCCGAGCGGATCGGCGTCGCCGGCGGCTCCAACTTCAGCTTCCTGCTCGAGCGCGACGAGGGCCGCTACGTCCTGCGGCGCCCGCCACGGCCGCCGCTGCCGCCCTCGGCGCACGACATGGTGCGCGAGGCGCGGCTCCAGCTCGCGCTTGCCAAGCAGGGCGTGCGCGTGCCCCCGATCGTCGCCGTGGGCGAGGACGAGTCCGTGCTGGGCGTGCCGTTCTATGTGATGGAGTTCGTCGAGGGCACGGTCGTCCTCGATGAGCTGCCGCGCGTCCTCGGCGACGCCGAGGCGCGCCGCGCGGTGATGCTCGACCTGGTCGACAACCTGGTGGGCATCCACGCCGTCGACGTCGACGCGCCCGACCTGCAGCCGTTCCAGCGACCGGGCAGCTATCTCGAGCGCCAGGTGCGCCGCTGGCAGCAGCTCTGGGGCGTGAACGCGACGCGCGAGCTGCCGGTTCCCGAGCTCGGCGAGCGGGTCGCCGCCGCTGTCCCCGAGCCGCTCCCGAATGCGGTCGTCCACGGCGACTACCGCATCGGCAACGCAATCGTGGCCCCGGATGGGCCGCGCATCGCCGCCGTGCTCGACTGGGAGATGGGCGCGATCGGCGACCCGCGCGCCGACGTCGGTTACCTGGTCGCGACGTACATGGAGCCCGGCGGGCCGGCGACGGCGCTCGGCTCGTCGCCGGCGACCTCGGCGCCCGGATTCCCCTCGCGCGCCGAGCTGGTCGCGCGCTACGAGGAGCGGACCGGCCGCGGCGTCGAGCGCCTCGGCTGGTTCGAGGCGCTGGCGTGGTGGAAGGCCGCCGTCTTCTGCGAGGCGATCTACGGCCGCTACGTGCGCGGCGAGCTCGGCGACGCGCCGCAGGCGGCGCGGTTCGAGGAGGGCGTGCCGCTCATGGTCGAGTCCGCGTTCGCCGCGCTCGACCGCGACGCGAGTTAGTGGCTGTCAGCGACTCACTAGGCCGACTGCCCGCCGTCGACGACGAGCGTGTGCCCGGTGATGAACGTCGCCGGCGTCGGAGGCGAGCAGTGCCACGGCGCCCTTGAGGTCCTCCGGCCCGCCGAAGCGCCCGAGCGGGATTCGCCGCGCCAGCTCATCGCCGTGCGGGCCGAGCACGAACTTCGACATGTCGGAGGGGAACCAGCCGGGCGCGATCGCATTGACGCGGATCCCTTGACGGCCCCACTTCCACGCCAGGTCGCGGGTGAGCGCGATCACGCCGCCCTTCGTGGCGCTGTAGGGCAGCGCGTTCATGTAGTCCGGGTCGCCGCCGTGCAGGCCTGCGACCGAGGCGATGTTGACGATCGAGCCGCTGCCGGCGGTCAGCATGACCCGGCCGGCTGTCTGCGAGCACAGGAAGACGCCGGTCAGGTTGACGTCGACGACCTTCTGCCAGCCTTCGAGCGGGATGTCCTCGGGCGCGCTGCCCCAGACCGTGCCGGCGTTGTTCACGAGCACGTCGATCCGCCCGAGCTCCGAGACGGCGCGGTCGACGACGGCCTGCACCTCGGCCGGGTCGGACACGTCGCAGCGCATGCCGATCGCGCGGATGTCGAACGCCTCGGAGAGCTCCTCGGCGGCGGCCTCGCACCGCTCCGGCTTGCGCGCGCAGAGGAGCAGGTCGGCCCCGCGCTCGGCCAGCCCGGTCGCCATCTGCAGCCCGATTCCCTTGCCGCCGCCGGTCACGATCGCGACGCGGCCGCTCAGGTCGAAGAGGTCGCGACGGTCACGCGGCCGCCTCCGCCACCGTGCGCAGCGTCGCCTGGTCGAGCGTCGAGATCAGCAGCTCGGTCGCGCCCGACTCGCGCCACGCGGCGAGCCGGTCGCGGATGCGCTCGGGCGGCCCGACGAGCGCCATCTCGTCGATGAGCTGCGTCGGGCACCGCGGCCGCGGCGTCGCGCTGCGGCCGTCCGAGGTACAGGTCCTGGATCTTCTCCGCCTCCGCCTCGAACCCGTACGTGCGCGCGAGGTCGTTGTAGAAGTTCGCGCCGCGCGCGCCCATGCCGCCGACGTACAGCGCGTAGTAGGGCCGCAGCGCGTCGCGGGCGGTCTCGAGGTCGTGCCGACGACTGCGGGCACGGCGAGGGGCGATGTCGAAGCCTTTCGCGCGCGAACGGCTCCGGGAACGTGGCGCGCGCCCGCTCGGGCGAGAAGAAAATCGGTAGCCAGCCGTCGGCGATCTCGGCGGCAAGCGCGACCGTTCTTCGGCCGCAGCGACGCGAGGTAGATCGGGATCGCGTCGCGCAGCGGGCGGGCCATCAGCTTCAGCGGCTTGCCGAGCCCGGTCGCGCCGTCGCCGCGGTAGGGCACCTGGTAGTGCTGCGCCGTCGAACTCGACCACCTCCCGGCGGATCACGGCGCGGACGATCTCGACGTACTCGCGCGTCTTGCGCAGCGGCTTGCCCCAGGGCTCGCCGTGCCAGCCCTCGACCACCTGCGGCCCCGACGTCCCCAGGCCGAGCAGCACGCGGCCGCCCGAGAGCAGGTCGAGCGTCACGGCCGTCATGCCGACATTCGACGGCGTCCGGGCGGGCAGCTGGAGGATCGCCGTGCCGAGGTTGATCGTCGACGTCGACGCCCCGAGCCAGGAGAGCACGCTCACCGCGTCCGTGCCCCACGCCTCGGCCGCCCACGCCGGTCGATAGCCGAGCCGCTCGGCCTCCTGTGCGAGCTCGATCAGCTCGAGCGGGCTCGTGCCCGGCGGTGCATAGCCCATGTAGAAGCCGAGGCGCACTGCATGCGATGCTAGACGGGTGGCGGTCGCCGAACTCGTCCCACCCGTCGGCATGGAGGAGCTCCGCGCGCGCTACCGCTCGTTCCTGGACGAGCACATCGTCCGCGCCGAGCCGGCGTTCGCGCTCGAGGATCTGGACGCCGACCGGCTGCTCTCGAGCCTGCGCGCCCGTGCGCGCGAGGAGGGGCTCTGGGCGCCGCACCTGCCGCCCGAGGCCGGCGGCACCGGCCAGGGCTTCCTCGCCTACGCGTACCTGAACGAGGAGATCGGGCGCTCCATCTGGGCGCAGTACGTCTTCGGGTGCCAGGCACCGGACGCAGGCAACGGCGAGATCCTGCACCTGTTCGGGACCGACGAGCAGAAGCGCCGCTGGCTGGACCCGCTCGTCGCCGGCGAGGTGCGGTCGTTCTTCTCGATGACGGAGCCGGATGTCCCCGGCTCCGACCCGACGACGCTGCGGACGCGCGCCGTGCGCGACGGCGACGAGTGGGTGATCGACGGGCGCAAGTGGTTCTCGAGCGGTGCGGAGGGCGCCGCCTTCGCGATCGTCATGGCCGTCACCGACCCCGACGCAGAGCCGCACCGGCGGGCGACCCAGATCATCGTGCCCGCCGACTCGCCCGGCATCCAGATCACGCCGGTGCCGATCTTCGGCCACCGCGGGCACGGCTGGTCGACGCACTGCGAGGTGACCTACTTGGGCGTCCGTGTCCCCGTGGAGAACGCTCTCGGCGAGCCGGGCGACGGCTTCCGCATTGCGCAGAAGCGGCTCGGGCCCGGCCGCATCCACCACGTGATGCGCTGGCTCGGCCAGATGCAGCGCGCGTTCGAGCTGCTCTGCACGCGCGCGCTCGAGCGTGAGGCGTTCGGCTCGCGGCTCGCCGACAAGCAGACGATCCAGAACTGGATCGCCGACTCGGCGGCCGACATCCACGCCTGCCGCCTGATGACGCTCGACGCCGCGCACAAGATCGACGCGGGCGACGAGGCGCGTGTCGAGATCTCGCTGATCAAGTTCGTCGCGGCCCGGGTGCTGAACGAGGTGATCGACCGCGCGATCCAGGTGCACGGCGGACTCGGCCTCACCGACCGCACGCCGCTCGCCGCGATGGCGACGCAGGCGCGCGCCGCCCGCATCTATGACGGCCCGGACGAAGTCCATCGCATGGTCGTCAGCCGGCGCATCCTCCGGGAGTTCGAGAACGGCGGGACGTGGCGGTTCAGGTAGGCACCAGCCGCGCGGTCACGCTGGCCGCGCGCCCGACCGGCTTCCCCTCGGAGAGCGACTTCGCGCTCGTCGACCAGCCGGTCCCCGAGCCCGGCCCGGGCGAGGTGCTCGTCCGCATGCTGTGGACCTCGGTCGACCCGTACCAGCGCGGACGCATGAGCACGGCCCGCTCGTATGCGAAGCACGTCGAGATCGGGGAGGTGATGACCGCCCAGTCGCTCGGCGAGGTCGTCGAGTCGAACGACGGCCGCTTCGCCGCAGGCGACCTGGTCGTCGGGCAGCTCGGGTGGCAGGACTACGCCGTCGCACGCGGCGGGATGCTGCGCACCGTGCCGCCGTTCCTCGACCCGCCCACGCTCGCGCTCCATGCGGTCGGCGCCACCGGCCTCACCGCCTACTTCGGCCTGCTCGACGTCGGCCGCCCGAAGCCCGGCGACACGGTCGTCGTCTCGGGCGCGGCGGGAGCCGTCGGCCATATCGTCGGCCAGATCGCGAAGATCGCCGGCTGCCGAACCGTGGGCATCGCCGGCGGCGCGGACAAGCGCGACGACCTGCTGGGCGAGTACGGCTTCGACGAGGCGATCGACTACAAGGGCGAGGACCTGCGCGCGCGCCTGAAGGAGGCGTGCCCGGGCGGCGTCGACCTGTACTTCGACAACTGCGGCGGTGACATCTCCGCGGCCGTGTACGGGCGGCTTGCGCTGCACGCGCGCATCGTCGTCTGCGGCCAGATCTCGCAGTACAACGCCGAACGGCCGCGAGCCGAACTTCCACCCGGGCGCGCTGATCGTGTTCCGCGCGCGCATGGAGGGCTTCCTCGTCACCGACTACGCCCACCGCTTCGACGAGGGGGCAATGCGGCTGGCGCGGTGGGTCGCCGAGGGCAAGATCCGCTGGCGCGAGACCGTGACGGACGGCCTCGAGAATGCACCTGCCGCTTTCATCGGGATGCTCAACGGCGAGAACCGCGGCAAGGCGCTCGTCCGCGTCGCCGCCCGTGACTGACGCGACCTTTGCGGAGCTCCAGGCCAGGCTGCGTGCGTTCTGGCCGAACGTCACGCTGCGCTCGATCGGCGACCGCGAGCGGACGATGGTCGTCGTCCACTCGATCAGCCTCGACGTGCCGGAGCAGCTGTACCCCGTGCTTCCCGGCGTACGAGGAGCGGTTCCTCTGCCTCGTCCTCAGCCTCCTGCGCGGCCCGCGTTCGCGCGTGATCTACGTGACCTCGCAGCCGATCCACCCGCGGGTGCTGGATTACTACTTCAGTCTCGTCCCCGAGCTGGACACGCCGCAGGCACGAAGCCGGTTCGACACCGTCTCGCTTGTCGACGGGCGGAACGAGCCGCTGGCGCGCAAGCTGCTCGCCCGCCCCGGTGCGATCCGCCGCATCCGGTCAATGGTCGGGGATCCCGAGGAGGCGATCATCCTCCCGTTCTGCGTCACCGAGGACGAGGCGCGGCTCGCGGTCGAGCTCGGGCTGCCGATCTACGGCGCCGATCCTGGGCTCGCGTGGCTCGGGACGAAAACGGGCAGCCGGCGCGTGTTCGAGGAGGAGGGTGTCCCGCATCCCGTCGGGCTCGAGCTCGACGGAGAGCGCGACGTCCTGCCCGCGCTGCGCGAGCTGCGCGCCCGGAGCCGGCGGGCGGGGCGGGCGATCCTCAAGCTCGACGTCGGTATCAGCGGGCTGGGAAACGCGATCGTCGACCTCGATGCGGCCGAGGCCGACCTGCGAGGCGCGCTGCAGCTCGAGGACGAGGAGTCGAGCCCCGCGGCGTACATGGAGGCGCTCGACGCGGGCGGCGGGATCGTCGAGGAGCTGATCGACGGTGACGTCTTCCAAAGTCCCAGCGTGCAGCTGCGCATCAGTCCCGCGGGGCAGGTGGACGTGATGTCCACGCACGACCAGGTGCTGGGCGGCGCGAACGGCATGACGTACTTCGGCTGCCACTTCCCGGCCGACGCCGAGTACGCCGAGCGGCTGGCCGCCGAAGCGCTGAAGGTGGGGCGGAGGCTCGCGCGCGAGGGCGTGATCGGGCGTGCGGCGGTCGACTTCGTGGCCGTGAAGCGCGGCGCGCTCTGGCGGCCGTTTGCGGTCGAGATCAACCTGCGCTGCGGCGGCACGACGCATCCACTGTTCGCGCTGACCGCGCTGACGGACGGGGCGTACGAGCCGCTGGCGGCCGAGTACCGCACCCGCTACGGCGACATCAAGCGCTACGTCGCCACCGACCACCTCGACTCGCCGGCGTACCGGTCGCTGACGCCGGACGACCTGCTCGACGTCGTCGCGGCGCACCGGCTCGGCTGGGACGGCGAGACGGAGACGGGCGTCGTGCTGCACATGGTCAGCGCGCTCGCGGTCGCGGGCCGCGTCGGCCTGACCGCGATCGGCAACGACCTGGAGCAGGCGCGCGGGCTGTACTACCAGGTGAAGGATGCGCTCGACGACGCCGCCGAGGTGCCGGCGGCCGAGCGCGTCACCGCCTGAGCACCGTTCCGCTCCGCCGCTCGCCGGTGCAGTTCCGTGACACGGACTGTCCCGGCGAAGAGGCGTGCCAACTCGTCCACACCGGGCCGGTGCATGGGCTGTCCCGAGCTATTGGCGTTCGGTGGCGCTTCGTTCCATGGACTGTCCATGGAACGGCGGCGGCACAGCTCAGAGCGGCGGCCGGACGCCCTCGGCGCCGGCGACACGCGGGCCCGGCACGCCGCCGAAGCGGAACGGCTCCGGCACGCGGCCCGGCTGCACGACCCACGCCTGGCCGCTCTCGCCGCTCGCCAGGGCGAGCGCGACCGCCTCGGCCACGTCGGCCGGCTCGAGCAGCGGGAACCCCGCCGCCTCCAGGCGCGCGCGGCCGTCGCCGATCAGCGGCGTGTCCGCGATGCCGGGGCAGACGGCGTTCAGGCGGACGCCGCGCGCGGCCAGACCGGGCGCCGCACTGCGGACGAGCCCGACGAGGAAGTGCTTCGTCGCGGTGTAGATCGGATCCGACGGCATCGGCGTCAGCCCGGCCAGGGAGGCGGTGACGACCACGTCGCCCTCGTTTCGCTCCAGCAGCGGGATCAGCGCCCGCAGGCCGAGCACGGTGCCGTCGACGTTCACGCGCATGATCCGCCGGTAGGCCTCGTCCGAGAGGTCGTCCAGATCGGACTCGCCCGTGACGACGCCCGCGTTCAGGCACGCGATGTCCAGCCCCGGGATCGTGCCGGCGAGCCGGCTCCACTCGTCCGGGTCACCGACGTCAGCCGCGACGGCACGGCCGTCGACCGCCCGTGCCGTCCGCTGCGCCGCGATCTCGTCGACGTCGACGACGAGCACGTCGGCCCCGTCGGCCGCGAGCCGCTCGGCGATCGCGCGGCCGATGCCCGAGCCGCCGCCCGTCACGAGCGCGAGCGTCACGGGACGAGCACGACCTTGCCGATGCTGCGCCGCTCCTCGATCAGCCGGTGCGCCTCGCCGGCGTCGGCAAGCGGGTACGTCGCCCCGACGAGCGGCTTCAGCGTGCCGGCCTCCCACAGCGGGAGCAGCTCGGCAAGCGCGTCGCGCACCACGGCCGGCCGGTGGCGCATCAGCCGGCCGAGGTAGAAGCCGACCACGCCGGTGTTGCGCCCGACGAGCGGCGCCGGGTCGAGCGGCCCCCACCAGCCGCCGGCGAATCCGATCGCGATCAGCGTGCCGAGCGGGTTGAGAATCCCGAGCGACCGCGCGAACACGTCGCCGCCCACCGAGTCGAGCACGATGTCCGCCCGTACCTCGACGTCGAAGTCGTCGTAGTCGACCGCTTCGTCGGCACCCAGATCGAGCGCCGCGCGCCGCTTCTCCTCGGTGCTCGCCGTCGCGACGACGCGCGCTCCGAGGTGCTTCGCCACCTGGATCGCCGCCGAGCCGACGCCGCCCGAGCCCGCGTGCACGAGCACGACCGCGCCCGGCTCGACATGCACCTGCCGCGTCAGCGGGATCCAGGCGGTCAGGAACGTGAGCATGAACGACGCGCCCTCCTCGAACGAGGCGCCGTCCGGGATCGGCATGACGAGCTCGGGATCGACCGCGACCCACTCGGCGTAGCCGCCGCCGCTCGGGAGCGCCATCACGCGCTGCCCGTCGAGCTCGCCGGCGACCTCGCTGCCGAGCACGGTCGGCAGCGGCGGCGCCTGCGGGTAGCGGCCCTGGCGGACGAGGACGTCCGCGAAGTTGACGCCTGCCGCCCGCACGCGCAGCAGCGCCTGCCCCTGGGCCGCCGTGGCATCGGGAACCTCCGCGAGCTCGAGCCGCTCCGGGCCGCCGGTCTCGCGGAGGACGACGGCCCTCACGTCGAGAGCGCCTGCTCTTCCTCGGCGCCCGCCGTCGCGAACATCTCGCGCAGGGCCGTCTTCTTGAACTTGCCGACGGCGGTCTTCGGGATCTCGTCGATGAACTCGAAGCGGTCGGGCACCCACCACTTGGCGCACTGGCCGCTCAGGAACTCGCGCAGCTGCTCCTCGGTCACGCGACTTGCCCGGCTTCAGCACGACGGCCGCGAGCGGGCGCTCCGCCCACTTCGGGTCGGGGATCGCGATCACGGCCGCCTCGGCGACGGCCGGGTGGGCCATGAGCTTGTTCTCCAGCTCGACCGACGAGATCCACTCGCCGCCCGACTTGATCACGTCCTTGGAGCGGTCCTTGATCTGGATGAACCCGCGCGGCTCGATCGAGACGATGTCGCCGGTCCGGAACCAGCCGTCCTCCGTCCAGCGGTCGGCCAGCTCCGGCGTCCTCGTAGTAGCGAGGCGGCGACCCAGGGGCCGCGCACCTCGAGCTCGCCCATCGCCTCGCCGTCCCACGGGCAGCTCGGTCGTAGCCGCTCATCACGCGGATCTCGACGAAGCGGCAGCGGGAAGCCCGGCCATCGCGCGTAGTCGAACTTCGTGTCCTGGTCGGCCGTGCGCAGGTCGCCGATGAAGTCGGTCACCGAGGCGACCGGCGACGTCTCGGTCATGCCCCAGCCCTGGCACGACGTCGAGGCCGTGCCGCTCCTTGTAGGCGGCGATCATCGCGCGCGGCACGGCGGAGCCGCCGACGAGCATGCCCGACCATGTTCGAGAGGTCCCATTTGCCCGGGTTCTCGTCGAGCAGCTGGAGCATCCCGAGCCAGAGCGTCGGCACGCCGGCCGACCACGTGACGCGCTGCGACGTGAGCGTCTCGAGCAGGCTCTCCGGGTCGAGGTACGGCCCGGGGAAGACGATTCGCGAGCCGGTGATCGCGGCGAGGTACGGGTAGCCCCAGGCGTTCGCGTGGAACATCGGCACGACCGGGCAGATCGCGTCCGCCTCGCGAGATGCCGCAGCCCGAGCGGGCTGCCGGACGGCGACGCCGAGCGTGTGCAGCACGGTCGAGCGGTGCGAGTAGACGACGCCCTTCGGCCGTGCCGGTCGTGCCGCTCGTGTAGCACATGGCCGCTGCCTCGTCCTCGTCGAGCTCCGGGTCGCGCCACGCGTCCGGGTCGGCCGTGGCGAGCAGCTCCTCGTACGAGTCCTCGACCACGAGGACGTGCTCGATCTCCGTCGGCGTCGCGGATCTGCTCGGCGAGCGGCAGCAGCTCTCGTCGACGATCACGCCCGGTCGCCGGCGTGGCTCGCGATCGTAGCCGATGTCGCCCGGGCTGCAGGCGGATGTTGAGCGTGTGCAGGACGAGCCCGCCGCACGGGATCCCGAAGTACGCCTCGAGGTGCGGTAGTGGTTCCAGCAGAGCGTCGCGACCCGGTCGCCGCGCTCGAGCCCGAGCCCGTCGAGCCCGACGGCGAGCTGCTTCGCCCGCCGCGCCATGTCCGCGTACGTGTAGCGGTGGAAGGATGCGGTCGGGCAGGCGCGTGACGACCTCCTGGTCGCCGAAGCACGTCTCCGACGCGGCGCAGCATCGTCGGCAGCGTCAGCTGGAAGTCCATCATCAGGCCGTTCATCGCGCGCCTCCTCCTCGGAGTTGGTCGTATCGTCCTGGAACCGCCTACTCGCGCAACAGCCGCTTGCGTAAGCCCGGTCGCGCATCCGGTCCGGGAAGCCGCTCGATGCGCTGCGCGGATGTGCGCGTCGCGCCCCACGAGGCGGCGCGTGCGCGGGCGCGCGTTGCCGTCAGCGCCCGCTCGACCACTGCGCGCGACGGCCTCGGCCGGCGCGCCGTTCGCGCCGCGCTCGGCAGCGCGATCCTGCGGAATGCGGCGGCGCGCTCTCCGTACAGCTCGGCCGACGCTCGGCCGGCCTGCTCGGCGAGCTCGACCGCGCGTGCGCCGCCGCGCGCTCCAGATCGGCGGTCCGGATCGTGCCCGGCTCGACGATCGCGACGCCGATGCCCAACGGCGCGAGCTCGACCGCAGCGTGTCGGCGATCGCCTCCAGCGCGTGCTTCGAAGCGGCGTATGGGCCGATGAACGGCAGCGCGCTTCGACCCGACGACCGACCCGATGAAGACGATGCGGCCCCGCGCTGCCTCGCAGCGCCGGGAGCACCGCCTGCGTCACCGCGACCTGCCCGACGACGTTCACCTCGAGCTGCGGCGCAGCTCCGCGGGCGGCAGGAACTCGAGCGGTGCGGCGAGCGCGATGCCGGCGTTGTTGACGAGCGCGTCGAGCGGTCGACTCTCGGCCAGCGCGCGGCGATCTGCTCCTCGCTCGTCACGTCGAGCTGGACGGCCTCGGTGCCGGCCGGCGCGTCGCCGCTGCGGACGCCCGGCGAGCACGCGCCACCCGGCGCCGGCGAGCCTGCGTCGCGCATGCGGCGCCGATCCCGGACGACGCGCCGGTGACGAGGACGGTCCGCTCAGTCGAGCAGGCAGTCGGCGACCACTCGCGCGGTGGATCGCGGCTGTAGCCGCCGAAGGCCTGGATCGCGAGCGCGCGCTTGTAGTACTCGTGCAGCACGTGCTCCCAGGTGAAGCCGATGCCGCCGTGCACCTGGATCGAACGCTCGCACGCGGCGACGGCCGCGTCGCGCGCAGTACGACTTCGCCGCGGCGACGGCAACGGGGAGCTGCTCGTCCTGCTCGGCGACGCACCACGCCGCCCAGTACGCGAGCGAGCGCGCGAGCTCCGTCTCGACGAACGTGTCGGCGAGTGGGTGCGACACGGCCTGGTAGACGCCGATCGGCCGGCCGAACTGGATGCCGCGTTCTGCGCGTACTCGATCGCGAGCTCGAGCGCCTTCTTGCCGATCCCGACGGCCTCGAGCGCGAGCATCGCGAGCTTCTCCTCGCGCGGCGCCGATTCGTCGAACAACGACTCGCCGACGTTGGCGCGCCCGGCCTCCTCGTAGAGGACGGCGCGGTCGAGGAACGACATGTCGGCCTCGGCCAGCTCCTCGCGCGACCAGCCGCCGTTCGACGAGCGCCTCGCGCGCCTCGCGCCGCAGCAGCTCCTGCTCCTCGGTGAACGCGAACTGCACTAGCGCGCCTCGGGAGCCCGAGCACGCGCTCGGCGATGATGTTGCGGAGGATCTCGCGACGTGCCGGCCTCGATCGTGTTCCCGCGCGAGCGCAGCTGCTGGTAGCCCCAGTAGCCGTCGTCCTCGCCCTCGAGGATCTCCATCGCGAGCTTGGTCAGCCGCTGGTTCTGCTCGGACCAGTGCAGCTTCGAGCCCGAGCCCTCGGGGCCGGGGATGCCGGTCTGCATCAAGCGTCGTCAGCGAGCGGCATGTTCGTCAGCTTGAGCGCCTGGAGCTCGATCCACTCCTCGGCGACGCGGTCGCGGATGAGCGGATCGTCGGCCGCCGCGCTCCTTCGCCAGGGTCACCAGCTTGCGCACCTGGGAGTCCAGCGCGCCGGCGAGGGCGAAGCCGAGCGTGCCGCGCTCGTGCAGCAGCGTCGTCATCGCCACCTGCCAGCCGCCGCCGATCTCGCCGAGCAGGTTCTCGCTCGGCACCTGCACGTCGGAGAAGAAGATCTCGTTGAACTCCGGGTCGCCGGTGATCTGACGCAGCGGCCGCACCTCGACGCCGGGCGCGTGCATGTCGACGATCACGTACGAGAGGCCGGCGTGGCGCTCGGAGTCCGGATCGCTGCGGCCGACGAGGATGCAGAAGTCGGCGATGTGCGCGAAGCGACGACCAGACCTTCTGGCCGTTGACCACGAAGCCGTCGTCGCCCACCTCGATCGACGTGCGCACGCCGGAGAGGTCGGAGCCGGCGCCCGGCTCGGAGAAGCCCTGGCACCAGATCTCGTCGGCCGAGAGGATCTTCGGCAGGTAGCGGCGCTTCTGCTCTTCCGTGCCGTGGGCCATGATCGTCGGGCCCGGCCATGCCGAGGCCGATGACTCCCATATGCGGCGGCGCCTCGGCCCGTGCGAACTCCTCGAGCGCGATCGCCTGGTGCGTGTACGGGGCGCCGGGACCGCCGTACTCCTTCGGCCAGGTCAGCCCGGCGTAGCCCGCGTCGTACATCTTGCGGCTCCACTCGCGCCGGTCGCCGGCCGGGAGGTTCGCGTCCAGCCACGAGCGGACGCCCTCACGGAAGGCGGCCTCCTCGGGGCTGTCGCGCAACTCCACGTGACAACCCTAACGCGGCATAGCATCGAGATGTGGATGCGCTTGACCGCTGGCGCGAAGCGCAGCCAGACACCTTCTGGGACGACGCGAGCCCGTTCGCGGCGCGCCTCGACCCGGCCGCCCTCGACCGCGTGCGGGCGTTCGGCGAGACGGTCGCGAGCGTTGTCGACCCGGAGGTCTACGCGTCCGAGGTGAACGGGCCGCAGATCCACGCCGGCACGCGGATCGAGTTCGACCCGGCGTATCACCGGGCCGGCAGCGCGGTCTGGGCGTCCGGCGTGCTGACGACCGAGAGCGCGTTCGAGCAGGCGGCCATGCTCTACCTGCTCACGCATGCGGGCGAGGCGGGGCACGCCTGCCCGGTTGTCTGCACCGCCGGCCTGATCCGGGCGCTCCGCCGCGAGGCTTCGGACGAGCTGCGCGAGCGCTTTCTCCGGCCGCTGCTCGAGCCCGACTACGCGCTCTGCCACCGCGGGGCGCAGTTCCTGACGGAGATCCAGGGCGGCTCGGACGTCGGCGCCAACACGACCGAGGCGGTGCCGGACGGCGACGCCTGGCACCTGCACGGCGAGAAGTGGTTCTGCTCGGTCGCGGACGCCGACCAGTTCGTCGTGACGGCGCGGCCGCGCGGCGCCCCGGCGGGCACTCGCGGGATCGGCTGCTTCCTCGTCCCGCGGCTCGTCGAAGGCGAGCCGAACGGATTCACGATCGAGCGCCTCAAGGACAAGGTCGGGACGCGCGCGCTGGCGCACGGGCGAGTTCACGTTCCACGGCGCGCTCGCCTACCCGATCGGCGCCCTCGAGGACGGCTTTCGCATCGCGGCCGGCGTCGTGCTCAACACCTCACGCTGGCTGAACGCGTTCGGCTCTGCCGGGCTGATGCGGCGGGCCTACCTCGTCGCCGAGACCTTCTCGCGCTACCGCGAGGCCTTCGGCCGCTCGATCGCCGACTACCCGCTCGTGCAGGAGAACCTGGCCGTCATGAAGGCGGAGGCGGCCGCGGCGCTCGCCTCGTCGCTCGAGGTGACCGCGCTGGTCGAGCGGATCGATGCCGGCACGGCGACCGACGAGGACCTGGCCTGGTTCCGCATCCTCGTGAACGCCAACAAGCTGGTCACCTCGCTCGCGGCCACCGCGGTGTGCAGGCGCGGCATCGAGGCGCTCGGCGGCAACGGCACGATCGAGGACTTCTCGCCGATGCCGCGCCTCTGGCGGGACGCGATCGTCTTCGAGAGCTGGGAGGGCACGCACAACGTGCTCGTCGCGCAGGTGCTGCGCGACCTGGCGCGGATGGACGCGCTCGAGCTCGTGCACGAACGGGTCGGCGAGATCGACGGGCTGGGCCGCGCGGTAGAGGAGCCCGGCGGCGTCGACGGCCGGCTCGCCGTCGACGCGATGGTGCGGACGTTGCAGGTGACCCGGCTGCTCGAGGCCGGCGACGAGGAGTCGGCGCGGCGGATCGCCGCTCGGCACCTGGAGCGTTAACGGGCGATTAGCCGCCGCAGCGGCGCCCAGCGGCGTGCCTTACGCGCACGGCGCTCTTCGGCCCGCTCGCGGGCCTCGTGGAAGGCGATTCGCTCACGAACCAGCCGAAGCGTTTCCTCGCGATCGGCGATCCACTTCGTGCGCTCTTCAGCTGTCATCCTCGACCGGCGTCTCTTCGCCATTGTCGTCCTCCTCGAGCAGCGTACGGATCGAACGGACATCGACCTGGATATCGGAGAGAAGCCGCATGACGGTCGTGACGTCACTCCCGCTAATGGGTGGCTCCATGGGCCGATCGTGCCTGCGGGCGGACGAAGGCGCAAGGTGGCCCGCCGGGACGGTTAGCGCCCCTCCGCCATCTCGCCGCGGAGCGCCATGCAGGTGCTCGACGAGCGCGCGACCAGCCGTTCCTGGTCGTCGAAGATGTCGCACTCGACCATTCCGACCGTCTTCCCGCGCTGGACGACCTTCCCGCGCGCGACCAGCTTCCCCGTCCAGAACGGGCGCAGGAAGTTGATCTTCAGCTCGAGCGTCGTGAACGACTCGCCCGGCTCGAGCGTGGAGAAGAACGCGACCCCCATGGCGGCGTCGGCGAGGTCGCAGAGGATGCCGCCGTGGATCGTTCCCATCGGGTTCGAATGCCGCTCCTCGGCGACCATGGTCATGATCGACTCGCCGGCGCCGATCTCCTCGACATCGACGCCGATCAGCTCCGCGACCGGGGGCGGGAACTTCAGAACGTCACCACCGAGCGGATGACCTCGCCGCGCTTCATGTCCTCGAACGCCTGCGGCACGTCGTCCAGGCCGATCCGCTTCGTCACCATCGCGCCGAGGTCGAGCCGGCCGTCCCGGGCGAAGCCCGCGAGCCGTGGGAAGTCCTCCGCCGGCACGTGGTCGCCGCCGTGCGAGACCAGGATGCGCGCCCGCCGGTCGAACAGCTGCACGAGGTCGAAGCTGGCCGCGGTGCCGGGCTGAGCCAGGCCGACGTGGACGATCGTCCCGGCGTGGCCGAGCATCGCGAACGCCTGGGCCATCGTCTCCGGCCGCGCGACGACGTCGAAGACGAAGTCGAGCCGTGACCCCTCACCGGTGTGTGTCGCGCCGAAGCGCTTCGCCGTCTCCAGCTTCCGCTCGTCCACGTCGATCGCGAAGACCTCTTCGGCGCCGGCGATCCGCGCGCCCTGGATGACGGCGAGGCCGACGGCGCCGCAGCCGATGACCCCGACGCGCGCGCCGGGCCAGACCTGTGCCGTCTTCAGCACCGAGCAGACGCCGGTGGCGACCGCGCAGCCGATCAGGCAGCCCTGCTCCGCGGGCACGCCCTCGTCGAGCGGCACCACCGCGCGGCTGTGCGCGATCATCCGCGTCGCGAGGGTGCCGAGGCGCAGCACGCCGCCCGCCTCGGTGCCATCGGTCAGCCGCGGCCGCGTCTTCGCGGTCACCGGCGTGCGGCAGAGGTGCGCCGCGCCGCGCTCGCACCAGGCGCAGCCCCCGCACGGGGAGCGCCAGCCGAGGACGACGCGATCGCCCGGTCCGACGTGCTCGACGCCGGGCCCGACCGCCTCGACGACGCCCGCGCCCTCGTGCCCGAGCACGACCGGAAACCGGTGCGCCCAGCCGGTCTCGACGACGTGCAGGTCGGTGTGGCAGACCCCGCTCGCCTCGATGCGGACGAGCACCTCCCCTGCGACTGGTTCGCCGAGCTCGAGCTCCTCGACCGCGAAGCGGCCGGGCTCGGTCAGGACGACGCCGCGATCCACGTGGCGTCGAGGTCGTTGGCGGCAGTGCCGCCCATGAGCGCGAGGGTCACATCCGTCTCGGCCATCAGCTGCGTGATCGCCGCCTCCACGGCGGGCTGGCCGCCCACGGCCAGGGCGTACGCGTACGGCCGGCCGAGGAGCACCGCATCGGCGCCGAGCGCCATCGCCTTCAGGACGTCCGCCCCGGTGCGGATGCCGCTGTCCATGAGCACGGTCGCGTCGCCGCCGAGCGCCGCCCGCACCTCGACGAGAGCGTCGAGCGCGGCGACGGCGCCGTCGACCTGGCGGCCGCCGTGATTCGAGACGATCACGCCGTCGACGCCGGCCGCGCGCGCACGCATCGCGTCGTCGCCGGTCAGCACGCCCTTGACCAGGATCGGCAGCGACGTCTGCTCGCGCAGCCAGCCGAGGTCGTGCCACGTCAGCGCGAGGTTCGGGAACGTCCCGAGCATCCGGATCGCCGCCGTCAGCACGTCCTCCTCGGGCGGGGCGTCGAGCCGGCTGCGGAAGACGGGATCCGAGAAGAACTGCGCGCAGCCCTCGCCGGTGATGAACGGCAGGTAGGCGCTGCGCAGGTCGCGGGGCCGCCAGCCGAGGATGAGCGTGTCGAGGGTGACGACGATCGCGCCGTAGCCGGCCGCCTCGGCGCGCCGAACGAAGCTCGCGCAGATCTCGCGGTCGTTGGCCCAGTAGAGCTGGAACCAACGGGGCGCGTCGCCCATTGCCTCGGCGATCTCCTCGATCGAATGCGACGCCGCGCTCGAGAGGATCAGCGGGACGCCTGTGGCCGCGGCCGCGCGCGCGGCGGCCAGTTCGCCCTCCTCGTGCGCGATCGAGAGCACGCCGATCGGGGCGAGGAAGAACGGGGCCGGAGAGCGGGTGCCGAGCACCTCGACCGAGATGTCGCGCTCCGTGTTGCCGCGCAGCATGCGCGGGCGCAGCCGGCGCCGTTCGAACGCCTCGAGGTTCGCGCGCATCGTGGCCTCGGAGCCGGCGCCGCCCGCGATGTAGTCGAACGGGCCGGGCTCGAGCGCGTCCCGGGCGCGCTCCTCCCAGTCGCCGGCGGAGATCGGCCACTCGGCCGCGCCCGACACGTAGATCGCGTTCTGAACCTGGCTGCCTTCGAACACATTGCGATCCTAAGGCGATGCACGACCTGATCGACGAGATCCGCTCGTCGACTGCGCGGTTCGCGACCCGGATCGTCGCAGTCGACGGTCTCGGAGGCGCCGGCAAGACGACGCTCGCCGAGCGGCTCGCCACAGAGCTCGATGCCAAGGTGGTGCACACGGACGACTTCGCCGGCTGGGACAACCCGGTGGACTGGTGGCCGGCCGTCCTGGAGCGGGTGCTCGAGCCGCTCGCGGCCGGCCGCGCGGCCCGCTTCACGCCGACGAGCTGGGGCGGCCCGCCCCGCGACGAGGTCGTCGTCGAGCCGGCTCCCTTCGTCGTCCTCGAGGGCGTGACGGCGTCGCGGGCTGCGTTCCGTCCGTACCTCTCGTATGCCATCTGGGTCGAGGCTCCGCGCGAGCTCCGGCTCGAGCGCGGACTCGCCCGCGGCGGCGAGGACACGCGCGAGCGCTGGGAGCAGTGGATGGCGGCCGAGGACGCCTACGTCGGGCGCGAGCGGCCCGCTGAGCATGCGAACCGCGTGGTGCCGGGCGACGCCCTGTGGTAAGAGAGCGCCGTGCCAGACCTCCAGGGCAAGGTCGCGATCGTTACGGGCGCCGGGCGCGGGATCGGCCGCGAGCACGCGCTGGCGCTCGCCGCGGCCGGGGCGAGTGTCGTCGTCAACGATCTCGGCGGCTCGGTCGACGGCGAAGGCTCGGATGCGACGCCGGCGCAGACGGTCGTCAACGAGATCGTCGCGGCGGGCGGCAAGGCGGTCGCGAACTACGACGACGTCTCCGACTTCGCCGCCGCCGAGCACATGATCGAGCGCGCGGTGGAGCGGTACGGGCGCCTCGACATCCTGATCAACAACGCCGGGATCCTCCGCGACCGGATGATCGTGAACATGAGCGAGGACGAGTGGGACGCGGTCATCGCCGTCCACCTCAAGGGCCATTTCGCGCCGCTCCGGCACGCCGCCGCGTACTGGCGCGAGCGTTCGAAGGGCGGCGACGAGGTGCGCGCCCGGGTGATCAACACGTCGAGCCCGTCGGGCGTCTTCGGCAACGTCGGCCAGGTCAACTACGGCGCAGCGAAGGCCGGCATCGCCGCATTGACGGTGATCGCGGCGCAGGAGCTCGTCCGCTACGGCGTGACGGTCAACTGCCTCGCGCCGAACGCGCGGACGCGCATGACCGAGATGACGTTCGGGGACATGGAGGCGCCCGAGGAGGGCTTCGATCCGCTCGATCCCGGCAACATGTCGCCGCTTGTCGTCGCGCTGTGCGCGGACGAGGCGCAGGACATCACCGGCCAGGTCTTCTTCGTCTGGGGCGGCTCGGTCAACGTGCTCATCCCATGGGAGGCGGGCGAGCTGTTCTCGTCGGACGCGAAGTGGGACGCGGATGACCTGCTCGCCCGTTTGCGCGAGCGCTTCCCCGAGGGTGCGGCTCCGGCCGGGATGATGGCGATGATGCAGAAGGCCGGCGGGCAGTCGCTCCGGGCGCGCTGATGGCGACGCTGACGAAGGAGGAGCTCCGGGACGCGCAGGATCTCGACCTCGGCGAGAGCGACTGGGTGCGCATCGAGCAGAAGGCGATCGATGCGTTCGCGGAGGCGACGAACGACCACAACTGGATCCACGTCGATCCCGAGCGCGCGGCCGAGGGCCCGTTCGGGTCGACGATCGGCCACGGCTACCTCTCGCTCTCGCTGATCCCGGGCCTGCTCTACACGATGATGAAGGTGACCGACGCCGCGATGGGCCTGAACTACGGCGTCGAGAAGGTGCGCTTCACGGCGCCGCTGCCGGTCAACTCATTGGTGCGCCTCAAGGCGAAGGTCGTCTCCAGCGAGCCGCGCGGCGAGGGCATCCTCTACCGCCTCGGCGTGGAGCTCGAAGTGCAGGGGCAGGACAAGCCGGCGATGGTCGGCGAAGTGCTCTACCTCATCTTCTAAGAAGCTTTCTCTCTCGAGCACCTGAACACCGCGTCGACGGTCAGAGCGTGGAGACGGGAACTTCGAAGAACTCGACGGACGCCCGTGAACCGCTCATCCCCGGGTTCATCTCGTTGAGCGCTTCGTCGCCACGGCGCATGGCCTGCTCGCTGTCGAAGAGGGTGATGCCGAAGCCCTTCCCCGAATCGCGGTCGACCAGCATGAGCAGCTTCGCGCCCTCGAGGCCCTGCGGCGGGTCGCCTGCCACCTGATTGCGAACATGCTCGATTGCCTGATCGACGCCCGCAGGGTCACCCTGGAATGTCGCTACCCGTGCGTACATGACTTTCTCCTCGCAGTTGGTGTTGGCTGCCGATCCGACCTGATCCGGCGGAAGACATCTTGAGGCCTGCGTCAACCGGCAGCTGCGCCGGTCCGTTCAGCGCCCGTCCTTGGCGACGGGAATAGGATCATCCGAGCCGGGCCTTGCTCGTGATCCTCGTCGAGTCCTGGGTCCTTCCCGAAAGGAGCAGTCACATGGCGTACGCCGTCGTGCATACGTTTACAGGGGCCACCAAGGAGCAGTACGAGAAGTCGGTCGCCGCGGTCCATCCGGCGGACGGGAGTCTCCCGGAGGGCCAGATCTTCCACGCGGCCGGCCCGTCCGCGACCGGCTGGACGATCATCGCCGTCCACGACTCGCAGGAGAGCTGGGAGCGTTTCCGCGACGAGACCCTGATGCCGAAGATGGCGGCCGGCATCGCCGGCGGGTTCGCGGCGCCGCCGCAGGAGACGACCTTCCCGGTCGAGGTGCAGCAGACGGCGGGCGTCACCGTCTGAGGCTTCGCGCGCGCGCACCGGGCCTGTTCGAAAGGGACAGCACGGTGCGCGCGCGATGCGTTTGCCGGCTCGGCGCGCGCTGATCAACCGGCCTTGTTCCAGCCCTCGTCGCCGTGTGCCCACGGCACGGCGTTGCGGCGCTCGAAGACGAGGTCGTTCCCGTCGCCCGCCCAGACGCCGATCGTGTCGCTGTCCGGGTACACGGAGATGGCCGGGACCTGCAGGCGCGAAAACAACAACGTCCGGGCGGACGACTCGCTCCTGTTCATCACCTTGTGCGCTCCGGCGGGGCCGGCAGGGAAACGAACCAGGTCCCCGCGCTTCAGGGTCTGCTCGCCGTCGGGTGTGCGCACCACGACGGTGCCCTCGACGACCAGCAGCCATTCCTCCTCGGACTCGTAGTGGTACGGGGACGAGCCCGCGCCGGGCTCCACGTCGTAGATGAACATGGCAGTCGCCGTCGAGCCGGTGGCGCGAGTGACGTCGATCCTCCCGTCGGTGTTCTCTGCGCTGAAGATGTTGACTGCGTCCATGGCGCGATTATCCGGCAGCGCCGCTCGCTTGAGCGCCTCCTGCGGATAAGGTCGGGGCGTGACCGAGTACCACGTCGGCCGCCTGCTCGACCACGTGGGCCTGAGCGTGCGCGACCTCGAGGCGTCGAAGCGGTTCTACACTGCGGCGCTCGAGGCGCTCGGCCGCGAGCTCGGCGGCGAGCGCGAGGGCGTGTTCTGGTCGGACGAGCTCTACGTGTCCGACGAAGCGCCGCCGACGAGTGGGCTGCACCTCGCGTTCCAGGCGCCGGACCGCGAGACGGTCGATCGCTTCCACGCTGCCGTGCTGGCCGCGGGCGGCCGGGACAACGGCGCGCCCGGCGAGCGGCACTACCACCCGGGCTACTACGCGGCCTACGTGTTCGACCCCGACGGCAACAACATCGAGGCCGTGTACCACGGACCGTCGACGCGGTCGACGCCGTCGGTCGTGATCACCGCCGACTGAGGATTGCGCGGTCCCGCGTGGGGCGCACCAGGAGCGCCCCACGCGTTTCCGCTCGGTAAAGCGACGTCGCGCTAGCGGCGGTCGACGACCACTTCCTCGCGGTGCGAGGAGTGGAAGCCGCCCCAGCTCGACCAGAAGATCATCGAAAGCACGAGGCCGAGCGCGCCGACGGCGAGCAGGATCCAGCCGACGGCATCGAGGCTCACGCCCGAGACGGTCGCGTCGACCGCCCAGACCAGGATCGCGCCGGCTGCAATGAGAATAAGGCTGACTCCAATACCCATGGTGTTTGTTCCTCCTTTTCGCGCCTAAATACCCGCGTTGTCGCCCCGTAAACGCGCTATGGCGTCTGTGGATGCCACCTACGCACGGCGCGCACGCCGCCGTAGGCGAGGCCGCCGAGCGCGCCGGCGATGCCGACGGCAGCGGCTGCCTTCCAGTTCACCGCACGTGATGCCAGCGACTCGACCTGCTCGGTGCGCGACTGCTTCCAGAACCGCAGCTGCATGTGAGACCTCCTCGTCGTTTCGGCTTCGTGTTCCGCGCCGCGCGGGCGGCCAAACGTGCCGGAATACACTCCCGTCGTGCCTCTCGATCCGCTTACCGACGAGCAGCGGGAGATCCGCGACCTGATCCGCGACCTCGCGCGCGAGCGCATTGCGCCGCGGGCCGCGGAGATCGACAGGACGGCCGAGTTCCCCTGGGACGTCGTCGAGCTCTACCGCGAGCACGCGATTTTCGGGATCCTTTACGACGAGGAATACGGCGGCCTCGGCGCGAGCGCGCTGATGACGCTCGTCGCAATCGAGGAGGTCTCGAAGGTCTGCGCGACGAGCGGGCTGATCATCGCCGTCCAGGAGCTCGGCTCGCTCGGGATCAAGCTCGCCGGCACCGACGAGCAGAAGGGGCGCTTCCTGCCGCGGCTCGCCTCGGGCGAGTGGCTGGCCGCCTATGCGCTGACGGAACCTGGCTCAGGGTCCGACTCGGCGGCGATGCGCTCCGAGGCCCGGCGCGAGGGCGACGAATACGTCATCAACGGGGCGAAGCGCTTCATCACGAACGCCGGCGTCGCGTCCGTGTACGTCGTCTTCGCCAAGACGGAGCCGACCGCCGGCCACAGCGGGATCTCGGCCTTCGTCGTCGAGGCGGACGCGCCCGGGTTCTCGGTGGGGCGGATCGAGCCGAAGATGGGCATCAAGGGCTCGACAACGGGCGAGCTCTTCTTCGACGACTGCCGCATCCCGGCGAACAACCTGCTCGGCGCGGAGGGCGACGGCTTCCGGATCGCGATGCGGATCCTCGACCGCTCGCGACCGGGAATCGGCGCCCAGGCACTCGGCATTGCACAGGGGGCGACCGACTACGCGCTCGAGTACGCGCGCTCGCGCGAGACGATGGGCAGACCGATCGCGAACCACCAGCTGATCGCCGGCTACCTGGCGGACATGGAGACGAAGTGCGAGGCCGCGCGCGGGCTGCTCTACAAGATCGGCCAGCTGGTCGACGAGGACGCGCCCGAGCTGACCAAGTTCTCGGCCATGGCGAAGCTCTACTGCTCGGATGTCGCGATGGAGGTGACGACGCAGGCCGTCCAGATCCTCGGCGGCTACGGGTACATGCAGGAGTACCCCGTCGAGCGGATGATGCGCGACGCCAAGATCACGCAGATCTACGAGGGCACGAGTGAGATCCAGCGGATCGTGATCGCGCGCGAGATGCTGCGCGAGAACCGCGCGTTCCTGCTCGCCGGCGCGGCCTGAACGACGCCCTCGTCATCGGCTCGGGCCCGAACGGCCTCGCCGCGGCGATCACGCTGGCGCAGGCGGGAGTCTCGGTCGAGGTGCACGAGGCCGCCGAGACGCTCGGCGGAGGCGTGCGTTCCGCCGAGCTGACGCTGCCCGGGTTCACCCATGACGTCTGCTCGGCGATCTACCCGCTGGCGGTCGGCTCGCCGTTCTTCCGCGGCCTCGGTCTGGACGTCGAGTGGCTGGAGTCGCCCTCGCCGCTCGCGCACCCGTTCGACGACGGCAGTGCCGTGACGCTGGAGCGGAGCGTCGACGAGACCGCGGTGCAGCTCGGCCCGGACGAGGACGCGTACCGGCGGCTCGTCGGGCCGCTCGTCCGTGCGTGGCCCGCGGTCGAGCAGGTGCTGCTCGCGCCGCTCGGCCCGCCGTCTCCGCGTGCCGGCGCGGCGCTCGTCGGCGCGCTCGGCGTCCCGGGTGCCGTGGCGGCCGCGCGCGATGCGCTCGCGAGCGCGACCGGTGCTCGCCGAGCGCGCGTTCCAGGGCGAGCGGGCGAAGGCGTTCCTCGGCGGCAACGCGGCGCACTCGATGCTGCCGCTCGAGCAGCGGCCGAGCGGCGCCGTCGGGCTCACGCTGCTCGCGCTCGGCCACGTCTACGGCTGGCCGTTCCCGCGCGGCGGCGCGCAGGCGCTCGCCGATGCGCTGGCGGACAAGCTGCGCGCGCTCGGCGGCGAGATCCACCTCGGCTCGCCCGTGGACGCGGTGCCGCCGGCGCGGGTGGTGCTCGCAGATGTGTCTCCGCCCGAGCTGCTCCGCATCGCCGACACGCCGCGACGCTATGCCGCCGCACTGGGCCGCTACCGCTATGGGCCGGGCGCGTTCAAGCTCGACTGGGCGCTCGACGCGCCGATCCCGTGGACGGCGGAGGGCTGCCGACGCGCTGCGACCGTCCACCTGTGCGGAGCCCTCGCCGAGCTCGCCGCCTCGGAGCGGGCGCCATGGGCAGGCCGGGCTCCGGAGCGCCCGTACGTCCTGCTGGCACAGCACTCGCTCTGGGACGACCCGCGCGCGCCCGAGGGCAAGCACACCGCATGGGCCTATTGCCATGTCCCGAACGGCTGGGACGGCGACGCGACGGAGGCGGTGGAGGCGCAGATCGAGCGCTTCGCGCCCGGCTTCCGCGACCTTGTCCTGGGGCGCAGCGCGCTCGGCCCGGCCGGGCTCGAGGCCCACAACCGCAACCTGGTCGGCGGCGAGATCAACGGCGGCGCGATGACGCTCGCGCAGTCGCTCTTCCGGCCGGCGCTGCAGCTCGTCCCGTACCGCACGGGCCGGCCCGGGCTCTACCTCTGCTCCGCCTCGACGCCGCCCGGCGGCGGCGTCCACGGCATGTGCGGGCACCTCGCGGCGCGGCAGGCGTTGCGCGATCTAGGGATGTACTGACGAGGCGTCGACCACCTCGAAGTTCGAGCCCGTGACCCGGCCGAGCGTGTGCAGCTGGTCGTTCGACCAGCGCGGGTCAGGCGCGCCCGAGATGTACCAGTCCGACCCGTTGTCGGCAACGATCATCCCGTAGCGCTTCAGCGCCTCGAGGACGACGCGGGCTTGCAGCGGGTACGGGCGCGTGTCGAAGCTCGCCTTCAGGCGGACGCGCAGCCCCATCGGCGGCAGCGAGGGGTCGGTGAGGTCGCTGGCGTCGTGCCGGGCGGGATAGACGTACGCCTTGCGCGTCCTCGAGACCGTGAAGCGGAGGGCGTGGTCGATCGCGCCGCGCTTGAACTCGTCATAACGGGCGAGCCCGGGGAAGATCGGCAGCCCCGCCGCGTCCGCAGACGTCCAGCCGGACGGGCGCAGGCGGTTCGAATTCAGGTTCCAGATCGCGCCCGAGCCGGCCTTCCAGCCGCCGCCCTGTGGGTACAGCGCGTACAGCTCGTAGAGCTTGCAGGTCGAGCGGTCGACGATGATCGCATGCCGGTCGCCGTCGGACTGGCGCCCGCCCTCGATGGCGACGTTCTTCGGGATCGGGTACGGGCCCTTGTCGCTCTCGTCGGCGTAGTCGAACGAGACCCGGCTCTTCTTCTGGGTCGCGCCGACGACGGTGACCGGGATGCCGATCGGGCCGCCGTCCCAGAGGCCCGAGCCGAAGTCGGCGTGCAGGCCACGGTCGCGGCCGATTGACGAGATGATCGTGTCGGAGTTCGCGGCCACCGGGAGCTTGTCGACCCGCTGGTTCCACGGGTTCGATGCCGGGAAGACCTGGCAGCGCGGGGCGGAGGGGAGGCGGCCAGCGCTCGCGGTCGCGGCGGCGAGGCAGGCCAGCACGACGGCGAGGGCGGCGAGGGGGCGCACGCTCATCCGATCGGCTTCGCGGATCGGCCCCGCGACCCTCTTCGGAGGGTCAGTCCCAGCTGGGCTTGGTGCCGGCCCGCTGCGCGGCCTTGTAGGCGCGCTTCTTCGCCTGGTACTCCTCGAGCGCCTCAGGCGAGTCGACGTCACCGAGCGTCGGGTGGTCCGGCGCGATGTCGCGGGCGTTCTCGTCGCCGAAGCGCTTCGCCAGCACGGCGGACAGCGAGCGCACCTTCATGTCCCCGTAGCCGGGCAGGCCCTCGAGGCGGCTGCGCAGGTCGGCGCCGTCGGCAGCGTCCGTCCACACCCGTTCGGCGTGGCCGCCGTACTCGGACTCGATCACCTGGCAGAGCTCCTGCACGCGCTTGGCCATTGCGCCCGGGAAGCGGTGCAGCGCCGGCTTGGCCCGGAAGACCTCATCGAGTGCGGCGGGGTCCATGCCCGCGATGTGCCCGGCGTCGAGGCCGCCGAGGCGACGGCTGAGCTCGAGCGGCGACGAGAACGCCTTCTGCACCGACACCTGCTGGTCGAGCGCGAAGCCGATCAGCAGCGCCAGCGGCTCCCGACCGAGGAAGGCATCCGCCTCGGGATCGCCGGTGAAGTGGAGTGCGTCGACCGTCGTTGCCACGACGGAATCCTACGTGGCCACGCTCGCGCAGATCGCGTAGGCGATGTACGTTCCACGCGGGCGTCGGCGTCTTCGCGTCGGCCAGTACGAACCACCCGGTGCTGCCGTTCGGGAATGAGTTGCGCACGGTGACGCCCGCGCCGCCGCTCTGCGTGAACCCGCCGCCGCCGAGTACCTTCGTGCCCGTGGGGCATGTGGCCAGGGCGCCCTGGAAGCTATTGGTGGTGGAGACCGGGTCGGCCTCGACGATGGTGTAGCCGCTGACCCCGGTCGGCGCCGGCCGCACCGGTTGCACCCGTTGCGCCGGTGTCGCCCTTCGGCCCCGGCGCGCCCGCCTCGCCCTTCGGGCCTTGCGGCCCGGCCGGGCCTGCCAGCCCGACGGAGGCGGGGAACTTGCCGTTCGCGCCGAGCGCAAGCAGCCGGCCCGCACGCGGCTGCTTGGACGCGCTCAGCCCGTCGACCGCGGCCGAGTTCTTCGCAGTGTCCGCGGTGAAGGCGTGGCGAGCGACGGGCACGACAGAGGTGACCGCCTGTCCGAGCGGCGTGCTTCCGACGAGGGCGATGACGAGCGCGGTCGCGGAGAGGATGAGGGGTAGGCGCTGACCCATGGCTTCCTCCTATGTAGAAACGGGTGCGGGAGCTTGTCAGGACGCTACGGCGTTCAGGCAGCGGCCGCCGAAGACGAGCCCGTCATCCGTCGCGAACGGCTGAACCCGCCGCTCGATCTCCTCGCGGAGCGACTGCTCCTCGGCGGCGCTCAGGCCGGCGACCGCCTGGGCGATCGCTCCGCCCAGCTCGAGCATCATCGCCCAGTACTCGTCGAAATCGGCGTAGGCGAAGGTGATGTCGACCGGCCGCACCTCGATCGAGTCGAATCCGGCGCTCCCCAGGATCTCCTCCAGCCGGCCCGGCGCGCCCAGCATGAACATGCCCGGCTCGCCCGGTGCCGGCGGCGGCATGACGCCCGCCTCGGCCATCGCGCGGCCGGCCACGCTCGCCCACGGGTTCGCGTCGGCCGTCGCCCAGACCGAGCAGGCGAAGCGCCCGACCGGCCGCAGCACCCGCCGGATCTCGGACAGCGCGCGCACGGGATCGCCGAACAGCATCAGCCCCCAGCGGCACAGCACGCCGTCGACGCTCGCGTCGCGCAGGTCGATGTTCTCCGCGTCCACGACCCGGTGCTCGATACCGGTGACGCCGAGCCGGGTCGAGAGCCGCTGCGCGGCCTCGACCATCGCCGGCGCGAAGTCGGTCGAGATCACGCGCGCGCCGCGCTCGGCGAGCAGCAGGCTCGTCTGGCCGATTCCGGCGGCGAGCTCGAGCACCACGTCGCCCGGAGCGGGGGCCAGGCGCTCGACGAGATCGATGCTGACGACGCTCGTGGCGGCCCATTGCCGGTCGTTCTGGCGCTCCCAGCCAGCCGCCATGCGCTGCCAGCGCTCACGGCTCTCGCTCGTGTAGTCGCTCGTCGCCACGGCCCGAGCCTACGCGTCTTCAGGAACCTGAATCCGTCAGGCGGAGAGCTCGCGCGCGACGATCGCGATGTTGTCGCGCCACACGTCCTCGGGCAGCGGCTCGAGGATGTCGTCCCAGATGGCGGCGAAGCTGCCGATCAGCTGCGGGAAGCGGGTCGGCCGGGCCATGAACCACCAGTGCAGGTGCTCGCCGCCGTCGCCCCAGCGGCAGACGTGCACGCGCCCGACGTGCGGGACCGCGCGGACGGCGCGCTCGATGCGCGCGAGCAGCACGCCGAGCTCCGCAGCCAGCTCGTCTGGGAGGTCGCCGGGCTCCGCGTAGTGCGCGCGCGGCTCGAGCATCACGACGGCCGGCAGACCGGTCGGTCCGAGCGCGCGGACGCGCCACCGCTCGTCCGTCCAGAAGTACCCGTCGTCGCCGGCCGCGCACCGGCTGCAGTCGACGCCGCCCTCGCCGTGGCGGCGCGCATCGTCCTCCGGCGGGCGCAGGGCACGCGGCCGCATCTCGCCGTCGAAGGGGAAGCTGTCCCACTCCTCGACGGGCGGCATGTGCAGGGAGCCGGCGACGCGCGCGTGCAGCTCCTCGGGCGTCTCGGGCACCAGCCGACGATACTCGCCTCGTGGAGTGGCCCGACAGCTTCTATGCGATGCTCCGCGGCGAGGGCTGCCCGATGTGCGAGCAGGGCCGGCCGGACGAGACGCCGTACGGAATCCGCATCTTCGCGGGCGAGGTCACGGACGCATACCTGCAGCGGGCCGCCGTTCAGCGCGGCTACACGATCGTGGTCTGGCGCGGGCGGCACATCGCCGAGCCGTCGAAGCTCGAGGAGGACGAGGCGGCCGCGTACTGGCGCGAGCTGCTGCACGTCGGCCGTGGCCTCCAGGCGCACCTCGGCGCGGTGAAGATGAACTACGACATCCTCGGCAACTCGCTGCCGCATCTGCACGCGCACGTGATCCCGCGCTACGCGGAAGACCCAAGGCCCGGCTGGCCGTTCCCGTTCCCGGACGACCCGCCGCCGGTCGCCGAGACGGAGCTCCTCGCCGACGCCGACGCGCTGCGCGCAGCCCTCTCCGAACCTCAATGAAACGCTCACGGGCGACTGCGAGCTCGAGCTGTAAAAAACGAACACTTGTTCGTCTGCGATTCGGCGACTAATCTGGTCGAGTGGACCCGCTGTCCGTCTTCTCCGAGCGCACGCGGGACTGGTTCCAGCGCGCCTTCCAGGCACCGACGCCGGCGCAGGAGCGCGGCTGGCCGGTCATCGCCTCCGGCGCGCACACGCTGATCCAGGCGCCGACCGGGTCGGGCAAGACCCTGGCCGCGTTCCTCTACGGGCTCGACCGGCTCGACGCGGAAAAGGGGGACGGCATCCGGCTGCTCTACGTCTCTCCGCTCAAGGCGCTCAACTACGACGTGGAGCGCAACCTGCGCGGCCCGCTGGCCGGCCTGCGGAGCGAGCTCCAGGTCGGCGTCCGCACCGGCGACACCCCGCAGCGCGAGCGCCAGCAGATGCTCCGGCACCCGCCCGACATCCTCATCACCACGCCGGAGTCGCTCTACCTCATGCTCACCTCGCAGGCGCGCGAGCTGCTCACCGGCGTGCAGACGCTGATCCTCGACGAGGTGCACGCGGTCGCCGGCACCAAGCGCGGGGCCCACCTCGCGCTGACCGTCGAGCGGCTCGAGCGGATCGTCGACGAGCCGTTCCAGCGCATCGGCCTCTCGGCCACCCAGCGCCCGCTCGAGGAGATCGGCCGCTTTGTCGCCGGAGGCCGGCCGATCGAGCTGGTCGACGCCGGCCGCGCCAAGGAGCTCGACCTCCAGGTGGTCATGCCCGTCGAGGACATGCGCGAGCTGCCGTCCAACACGCCGCTCTCGTACCCGGTCCCGGCCGACGGGCAGGAGATGGACGCGGGCACCGAGCGCAACAGCTCGTCGATCTGGCCCTCGATCTACCCGGCGCTGCTCGAGCTCGTCCGCGAGCACCACTCGACGATCATCTTCGTCAACAACCGCCGGCTCGCCGAGCGGCTCGCCCTTCGGCTGAACGAGCTGGCGGAGGAGGAGATCGCGCGCGCCCACCACGGGTCGATCGCCCGCGAGCAGCGGGTCGAGATCGAGGAGCTGCTGAAGCGCGGCGAGATCCCGTGCCTCGTCGCCACCTCGTCGCTCGAGCTCGGCATCGACATGGGCGCCGTCGACCTCGTCATCCAGGTGGAGAGCCCGAAGTCGGTGGCGCGCGGCCTGCAGCGCGTCGGCCGCGCCGGCCACGAGCTCGACGCCGTCTCGCGCGGGCGCATCTTCCCGAAGTACCGCTCCGACCTGCTCGAGTCCGCGGTCGTCGCCAGGCGCATGCTGGACGGCGCGATCGAGGAGACCGTCATCCCGCGCAACCCGCTCGACGTGCTGGCGCAGCAGGTGGTCGCCATCTGCGCCGACGACGAGATCGCCGTGGACGAGCTGCACGACCTCGTCCGGCGCGCCTATCCGTTCCACGATCTCTCGCGCGCGCAGCTCGAGAACGTGCTCGACATGCTCGCCGGCCGCTACCCGTCGGACGAGTTCGCCGAGCTGCGGCCCCGGATCGTCTGGGACCGCACCGGCGGCACCATCCGGGGCCGCTCCGGCGCACGCCGGCTGGCCGTGACGAACGCGGGCACGATCCCGGACCGCGGGCTCTTCGGCGTCTACCTCGTCGACGGCGGCGGCCGGGTCGGAGAGCTCGACGAGGAGATGGTCTACGAGGCGCGCGCAGGGCAGACGTTCCTGCTCGGGGCATCGACGTGGCGCATCGAGGAGATCACGCGCGACCGCGTGCTCGTCTCGCCCGCGCCGGGCGTCCCGGGCGCCGTCCCGTTCTGGAAGGGCGAGGGCGTCGGCCGACCGTACGAGCTGGGCGCGGCGATCGGCAAGACCTCACGCGAGCTGGTCGCCCTGCCCGAGGAGAAAGCGCTCGCCCGCCTGCAGAAGGAGCACTGTCTCGACGAGCGCGCGGCCCGCAACCTGATGACCTTCCTGAACGAGCAGGCCGAGGCCACCGGGGCCGTCCCGTCCGACCGCACCGTCGTCATCGAGAAGTTCCGCGACGAGATCGGCGACTGGCGGGTCTGCGTGCTGACGCCGTTCGGCGCCCGCGTGCACGCGCCGTGGGCGATGGCCGTGACGGGGCGCCTGCGCGACAGCCTCGGCATCGACGCCCAGTCGATCTGGTCCGACGACGGCATCGCGCTGCACTTCCCCGACGCCGACCAGCCGCCGCCCGTCGAGGAGCTGCTGATCGACCCCGACCAGCTCGAGGACATCGTTGTCGGCGAGATCGGCCAGACCGCGCTCTTCGGCGCACGCTTTCGCGAGAACGCGTCGCGTGCACTGCTCATCCCGCGCCGCAGGCCCGGCCAGCGCACGCCGCTGTGGCAGCAGCGGCTGAAGGCGCAGAGCCTGCTCCAGGTCGCTCGCAAGTACGGCTCGTTCCCGATCATCCTCGAGACCTACCGCGAGTGCCTGCAGGACGTCTTCGACCTGCCCGCGCTCCGCCGGCTGCTGCAGGGCATCCGCACGCGCGAGCTCGACCTCGTCGAGATCGAGACGCAGTCCGCGTCGCCGTATGCCTCGTCGCTGCTCTTCGACTACATCGCGACGTACATGTACGAGGACGACACGCCTGCGGCGGAGCGCCGCGCGCAGGCGCTGTCGCTCGACCGCGACCTGCTGCGGGAGCTGCTCGGGCAAGAGGAGCTCCGCGACCTGCTCGACCCGGGCGCGATGGAGGAGGTCGAGGCCCAGCTGCGCGGCTCGCCGAAGAACGCCGACGGCCTGCACGACCTGCTGCTCCTGCGCGGGCACCAGTTCGAGGGCGAGTACGACGCCGGCTTCGCCGAGACCCTCCGCCGAGAGCGGCGCGCGATCTCGGTGCGCATCGGCGGGCGCGAGGCGCTCACCGCCGTCGAGGATGCCGGTCGCTACCGCGATGCCATCGGCGCCATGACGCCGGGCGGCCTGCCCGACGTGTTCCTCGAGGCCGGAGAGCAGCCTCTGCGCACGCTGCTCGCCCGCTTCGCCCGTGGGCGCGGCCCGTTCACGACCGCCGAGGCGGCCGAGCGGTTCGGCGTCCCCTCGGACCGCGTCGAGCCGGAGCTCCACGCGCTCGAGCGCGAGGAGAAGCTCGTGCGCGGCGAGCTCCGCCCGGGCGGGACAGAGCGGGAGTGGTGCGACCCCGAGGTCCTGCGGCGGCTGCGCCGCGCCTCGCTGGCTGCGCTCCGCCGCGAGGTCGAACCTGCCGAGCAGGAGGCGCTCGGACGATTCCTGCCGACCTGGCACGGCATCGACCGGCGCGCGTCGCTGCGGGAGGCGCTCGTCCCGCTGCAGGGACTGCCGCTTCCGGTGGCGCTCTGGGAGACCGACGTCCTGTCGCGCCGCGTCCCGAACTACTCGCCGCTTCAGCTCGACCAGCTGTGCGCGTCGGGCGAGCTCGTCTGGGTCGGCGCCGGGCTCGACCGCGTGGCCGTCTACTTCCGTGAGGACGCACCGGTGCTCGGGCGGCCGGCCGGGGCTGAGCGCCCCGAAGGCCCTGTGCACTCGGCCATCCGCCGGGCGCTCGGCCGCAGCGCGGAGTTCTGGCTCGACCTCGTCGCGGCGACCGACCTCGAGGCCGAGGAGGTCTTGCCGGCGCTCTGGGATCTCGTCTGGGCCGGCGAGGTGACGAACGACGCCTGGACACCGCTGCGCGCCGGCCGCCGCTACGGCGTTCCCTCGGCGGCGCGACGCCAACGGCGCTTCTCGCGGCGGCGCGCAACGGGCCTGACCGCGACCCAGGGGCGCTGGTCGTTGACCGACCGGCTCTTCGCCGGGCGTCCCGACCGCCGCGCGCTCGCCGAGCTGCTGCTGGAACGCCAGGGCATCGTCACGCGCGACGGAGTGCGGGCCGAGGGCATCCCGGGCGGCTACGGAGCGGTGTACGGCGAGCTGAAGGCGCTGGAGACGCTCGGCCTCTGCCGGCGCGGCTACTTCGTCGAGGGCCTCGGCGGCGCGCAGTTCGCGCTCGGCGGCGCGGTCGAGCGCCTGCGAGAGCTCCGCAATTCGTCCGAGGACGAGGTAGACGCGCTCGTGCTCGCGGCCGCCGACCCCGCGCAGCCGTACGGCGGGGTGCTGCCGTGGCCGAAGCGGGCGGGCGGGCGCGCATCACGGGTCGCGGGCGCCCAGGTCGTCCTGCTGAACGGCGAGCCGGCGCTCTTCGTCGAGCGCGGCGGCAAGACGCTCGTCCCGCTCCGCGAGCCGGAGGACGAGTGGCTGCGGCCGGCGCTCGCCGCGCTCGTGGAGCACGTGAAGCGCGGGCGGGGCAAGCGCCTCGCCGTCGAGCGCTTCGACAGCGTGCCCGTGACGGAGAGCGAGCTGCTGCCGCTGCTCGTCGAGGCCGGCTTCCTCGCCGGGCCGCGCCGCGCTGTCCTTCGTCCCTAGGCGAGCCGGCCGAGCACGAGTCCGAAGACGGCGTGCCGCACGGTCGCCTGCGCGAACGCGCGCGAGTTTTTGAGCAGCGGCGGGATGCCCGGCTCGCCGCGGGCCGGGTGGTAGCGGTCGACCAAGGCGCTGAGCGGATAGAGCGCGACATGCTCCGTCAGCGCGGCGGCCAGGGCGAGCCGCCGCGGCGGAACGGTCACTCGTTGCCGCGCGGCATCGAAAGCCAGCCCGAAGGCGGCGCCGTTGAGCGCGTGAATCGTCAGGCCGGCGAGCAGCCAGTGCCGGCGCGAGACGGCCTTGCCGAGCAGGGCGACGTCCGAGTAGTCGCAGCCGAGGAGCCGGCGGTCAAGCGGCTCGAGGGCGGCCCAGACCGTTGCCGCCGCCGCGCCTGCGGCCGCCGCACGGACGCGCGGGCTCACCGACCGAGCCGCCCGAGCGCCGGCAGGGCCGTCCGCGCCGACGGCGCGTAGCGTGCACCCACCGAGCCGGAAAGGTCTGAGTCGGCCGCCTGGCCGCCGATGACGATCTCCGTGTCGCCGCGCTGCCCCGCCTTCAGGCCGGCGACGAGCGCCTCACGGTTGTCGAGCATGGTGACGCTGAAGCACGCGACCGCCGCATCCACCGACTGGGCGAGCGCCAGCGCGGCGTCCACCGGCGTCGCGGCGCCCAGATAGACGACGCCCCAGCCCTCCATGGCGAGGAGCGCGGCGAGCGCGAGCAGGCCAACCTCGTGGCGCTCGCCGGGCGCGCACGCGAACACCGCACGTCCGCGGATGCCCGGCCACGGCTCCGCGAGCCGCCGCAGCACCCGGGCGCGCACCGCGCCCGTCACGAGGTGCTCCTCCGCGACAGAGAGCTTCCCGGTCGCCCAGCGTTCGCCGACCTCGACGAGCAGCGGCACTGCAACGTCCTCGAGCGCCGTCTCCAGCGCGTACAGCGTGAACGCCTGGTCGAGCAGTCGCTCGGTCGCCTCGATGTCGGAGTCGGAGACGGCACGGAGCACTGCCTCGATCAGCTCCGCAGGCGTCGCGGCCGGCGCGTTCTCGGGCGCGGTGAGCAGCGACGCTGCCTCCCCGATCCGGTAGCCCTCGTCGAGGCGGGCGCGCAGCCATTGGACACGCGCCACGTCCACTTCCGTGTAGCGGCGCTGGCCGCTGCTGGTGCGGTCGGGGGACAGCACGCCGTAGCGCTGCTCCCATTTCCGCAGCGTGTGCGCGGGGACGCCCGTGGCGTGTGCGAGGGCGGCGATGTTGAGCCCGGCCGCGGTCCCGGTCATCGGACACAAGTGTGACAAAATCGACTCCGGTGCCCGAGGGCGACAGCCTCCACCGCGCCGCCCGCCGGCTGCAGGTGCTCGTGGGCGACCGGGTCGCTGCGGAGTCGCCGAACCCGCGCGGCCGGGCGACCGGTGTCGCGGCGCAGGTCGACGGCCGTCGCCTGGAGTCCGTCGAGGCCGTCGGCAAGAACCTGATCCTCCGCTTCGAGGGCGGCGTGACCGTGCGCAGCCACCTGCGGATGTCCGGGAGCTGGCGGGTGCGCGCCGCCGGTGACCCGGTGGCCGGGCGGCCGTGGCTCGTGCTCCGCGGTGAGCGCGCGCAGGCGCTTCTCTACGGCGGCCGCGTCCTCGAGCTGAACGCGCGGGCGGTGCAGCGCCTGGGCCCGGACATCCTCGCGCCGGAGCCGGACTTCGACCGGATGCTCGCCAGCCTGCGCCGCGGTGACAGGGCGCGGCAGGTCGGCGACGCACTGACGGACCAGCGGCTCGTCGCCGGCATCGGGAACGTGTGGAAGGCCGAGTCGCTCTGGCACGCACGCGTCTCGCCGTGGCGGTCGGTCGGCGATGTGTCCGACGACGAGCTGCGCGGCGCGCTGGAGACAGCCGCGCGGCTGATGCGCCGCTCGGTCGAGACGGGGCGCGAGGAGGTGAACATCGCGCACCGTGCGAGCATGCCGTGCCCACGCTGCGGCACCCTCATCCGCTCGCGCGGCCAGGGCGACGACAACCGCACCGCCTACTGGTGCCCGACTTGCCAGCCAGGGCCTGAGCCCGTCGCTCCCGTTTCGTAACGACTTCTTGCCCACCGCTGCTGCGAGCGCGCCTACCTCAGCGGACAGGACGGATGGTAACTCGGTGGCCTGCGCAGGACTGACGCCTTCCGCCGCGTAACCCGCTCGGGTGACGCATCGGTCGCCCGACCTCCATGCCGCGCTGCGGCTCTTCGCGCTCGCCGCCTTCGCAACGCTGCAGCGCGAGGTCGACAACGGCGCCGAGGTGCCGTTCGCCTTCGAGGAGCACGACGCGCGCGGGCGCACGACGTTCTACGAGTTCCGGCCGCTGATCCTCTCGTTCGTCGAAGGCCGCGCCGAACGGCTCGCCGAGCCGCCCGACGCCCGCGACGCTCTCAACGAACTTGCCCGCGAGCCGGCTGCCGCGCTCTTCGCCGGCTCGCTCACCGGGGGCCGAACCGGCGAGGACGCCGCCTTCGAGACCATCCTGCTTCCCCTCGTCGCCCGCATCGCCGATGTGCGAGGCGGCTTCGACTGGGACGACGACCTCTACGAGCGTGAGTACGCCGAGCTCGAGCGGCTGCTCTTCGGCACCGAGCGCCGCCACGTCGTCGTGGTGCCGCTCATCGGCCTCGAGGTGGGCGCCCCCGTCGACCTCGGCGGCGGCCTGCAGGCACGGGCGTTCATCACCGGCGAGCTTTCCGGCCCGTGGCCGGAGTCGAGCGGCCTGCTGCCCGAGCGCTTCGCGCGCGAGCCGGATCGGGCCGCCGTCCTCGAGCTGACCCATGCGCTTGCGGCCGGGGCGACGGCGCGGCCCGATGCGGCCGCCGAGATCGCCGATGCCGTCACCGCGCTCCGCCTCGCCGTCGGCGGGCCGGTGGCGACCGGGCCGGTCTACTTCGAGCGCATCGACAGCCACCCGGTCGGCGTCAGGCCGTCGCTTCCGATCGCCGCCGCCCAGCCGCCCGGCGAGCCGACCCGTCTCGACGTGTTCCGGGGCGGTCTGGCCGTCGTGTGCGCGAGCGTGTTGCCGCCGCCGACGAGGATCCGGAGCTCGGCGAGGCGCTCGACCGCTGGGAGCTCTCGCTCTTCCAGACCGAGCCGTTCCGCTCCGAGCAGCTCCGGACCGCGCTCGACTCGCTGCTCGGCTCGGGCGACGGGATCTGGGCGGCCGCGCTGCGCGCCGCCGTCCTCCTCGGGGAGAGCGGCCGCGAGCGGGCCGAGCAGCACGCGCGGCTCAAGCCGCTCGCCGACGGCGGCGAAGGCCCCGAGGCGGCGACGCCGTTCGCGATGCCCTCGTCGAGGCGCTGCTCTTCGATGGCCGGCGCGAGTTGGTGGAGGCGCTCGACGAGTCGCTCCTCGGCACACGCCCACGTCCGGGGGTCGCCTGCTCTCGCTGGGCGCGGAGCCGGCCGCGATGACAGGAAGCTGACATCGTCCCGACACAGACGCGTCACATTGCACGGGCTACGGTCGGGAGCGTGGAGGAAGCGCGCCGGGTGCTCGACCGTCTCGACCGGGTGGAGGCACTGCACCTCGCCGGAGCCCCGGCCGCGACCGTGCTCGACGAGCTGCGCGCCCTCGTGAGCGAGGCGGAGGACTGGCTCGCCGCCGACGGGCCAGGCACCGAGGACGCCGAGCGCGCCCTCGATCACTGCCGGACGCGCTCGACGCGCGCTCTACGCCCGTCTCCGCCTAGTCGGTACCAGCAGAGGACTCCGTTACGATTGGCCGAAAGAGGCGCCAATGTCGCTGCGCCTCCTCTCGCGCCCACCGAGCGCGTCATCCGAGTCCGAAGAAGGGGACACGGCCACGGCCACGGTCATCTCGTTCGCGAACCAAAAAGGCGGTGTCGCCAAAACGACATCGACCCTCAATCTCGCCGTCGCACTTCGCGAGAAGCGGCTGCGTGTGCTCTGCCGTGGACCTCGATCCGCAGGGCAACCTGACGATGAGCCAGGGCTACAACCCCGACGCGATCACGCGGTCGATGTTCGACGTGCTCGTGCACCGGCTGCCGATCGAACACGTCGTGCACCAGGCGGAGATCGACATCGCCGTCTCGTCGATCGACCTCGCCGGCGCCGAGCTGGCGATGAGCGCGACGATCGGCCGCGAGCGCTCGCTCGACAAGGCGTTGCTACAGGTCACGAAGGATTACGACTACATCCTCATCGACACGCCGCCGTCCCTCGGCCTGCTGACGATCAACGCGCTGGTCGCCTCGAGCGGCGTGATCGTTCCCGTCCAGTGCGAGTACCTGTCGCTGCGCGGTCTCGTCCAGCTCGAGAACACGCTGACGATGATCCGCGAGAACCTGAACCCGAACGTGAAGATCATCGGGATCCTCCCGACCATGTTCGACGGTCGCACGCTGCACTCGCGCGAGGCGATCGAGATCCTCCAGGAGAACTTCGGCGACCTCTTGTTCAACACGCGCATCCGCAAGACGATCCGCTTTGCGGAAGCGCCGGTGAAAGGCTCGTCGGTGCTGAAGTACGACCCGAGCGGGCCCGCGGCAGACTCCTACCGACAGCTGGCGAAGGAGGTGCTCAATGGCGCGAAAGCGCGCTAGCCTCCGCGAGGGACCGCTTGCGGAGCTGTTCAAGGCGACGGAAGCCGCCCAGGAGCAGGCCCGCAAGACCGAGGCCACTCCGGAACGCACGCCGGCGGAGCCAGAGACGCCGAAGGAGGAGCCCGAGGGCGCGACCGTCCACCGGCTCGAGGTGCTGCCCGAGCAAGGGCCCCGCCTGCATCGAGCGCCCGCGCCGGAGACCGCTGCCTACCTGGCCGTCATCCGCGTCGTCGGCGTCGGCGGCGCCGGCCTGAACGCGGTCAACCGGATGATCGACGCTGGCGTCGCCGACGTCGAGTTCATCGCCGTGAACACCGACGTGCAGCAGCTCGCGATGAGCGAGGCGCCGCTGAAGATCCACATCGGCAGCGAGCTGACCCGCGGCCTGGGATCCGGCTCCGAGTCCGACATCGGCAAGCGTGCCGCCGAGGAGGCCTACGACCAGCTGAAGCGCGCGCTGCGCGGCTCGGACATGGTCTTCGTCACCGCCGGCGAGGGCGGCGGCACCGGCTCAGGGGCCGCTCCGGTCGTCGCAAGCATCGCGCGCGGCCTTGGTGCGCTCACCGTCGGGATCGTGACCACCCCCTTCAAGTTCGAGGGCACCAAACGCAAGCAGACGGCCGAGTTCGGGCTGACGCAGCTCCGCGAGGCGTGCGACACGACCATCGTCATCCCCAACGACCGGCTGCTCGACGTCGTCGATCGCTCAACATCGATGCTGGACGCATTCCGGCTCGCCGACGACGTCCTCCGCCAGGGCGTGCAGGGCATCACCGACCTGATCACGACACCGGGCCTCATCAACCTCGACTTCGCCGACGTGCGCACCGTCATGAAGGACGCCGGCTCGGCGCTGATGGGCATCGGCTACGCGACCGGCGAGAACCGTGCTCGCGATGCGGCCGAGAAGGCGCTCAAGTCGCCGCTGATCGAGACCGAGATCGTCGGAGCGCGCGGCATCCTGCTGTCCGTCGCGGGCGGCGAGGACCTGTCGCTCTACGAGGTCAACGAGGCCGCCGAGGTCGATCAAGCAGGCGGCCGTCGACGAGACGAACATCATCTTCGGCGCGACGGTCGACGAGCGGCTCGCCGGCCAGGTCTGGGTGACGGTCGTTGCGACCGGTCTTGGCGGGGCGCCGAAGCGGCGGACGTTCATCGCCGACGACCAGCCGATCTCGGGGCGACCCTCATCGCCTCGGACCGACCCGCTCGAGCCGCCCAGCTTCCTCACCGACCTTTAGGGGCCGTCCCCAGTGGTTGGGCGAAGCTCGGTCTTCGGAAAGACGCTGCCGGCTGAATCCCGGCAATGTCCTATGCAGGCACTTGGGACAGCCCCCGCTGACACGGGGACGGCCCCGGAAGCTCACTCCGACGTCGTCTGGATCCGGAAACGCCTGCGCTCGCGCGCGTGACGGGATGGTCGACAGGAGCCCCGCCGCGCTGCGCGGCCCGAGGGCGAACGCCTCCACCGCCGCGTAGAGCACCGCACCGGCGACCGCGACCTCCTTCGGGGAGTCGTTCACGACCATCGACACGGCGATCGCCGCCGCGAACGCCAGCGGCAGCGCGGCAGGCAGGCGCAGCAGCAACACGCGTGCGACGAGGGCAGCCAGGATCGCAAGCGCCACCACCGTGGCGACGATCGTGCCGGTGTTCGCCGTCAGGTGGTCCCACGACAGGTTGATGCGGTCCCAGAGATCCGACGCGAGCCCTCCCGGGCCTTTGCGCAGCGCCCGCGTGACGTGGCTCGATGCGCCCGTCGCCGCGTCGAGCGCGAGCAGGCCCGAGCACGACCGCGATGCCGACCGCCACAGCGGCAACCAGCGTCCGCCGGCCGGCGCCCGTCAACAGGGCGACGAGCACCGCGTAGCCGACCCCGAGCACGATCGCGCCGCCCCCGTCGGCGCCGAAGCGGCTGCCGGCGATCATCACGAAGGCGAGCAGCGCGACGCCCGCAGCGGCCCACGGCCGCCGGCGCAGCAGCGCCGCGCCGACGAGCGCCGGCACGAGCAGGAACGTCTCGAGCAGGTTCGAGACCCCGTAGAAGCGGGCGTTCTGCGACGGCCCGAGCGGCGACAGCGCCACCCAGCGCTCGTCGAGCTCGAACGAGAGGAGGTATGCGGCCAGCACGCCGGCCATGAGCGCCGCGAGCACGCCGCGACTCGGACGCCGCCGGACGAAGGCGAGACCGCACGCGGCCCCGGCGAGCAGCAGGGCGGCGCCGCCGCCGGTGCCGATCCCGAGCGCGCCGGCGAGGAGGTTGGCCAGCAGGACGCCCGCGACGCCGACAACGGCCACGGTCCCCGAAACGACGGCGAGCACGCCGATCGCGATCTCGACCCACGTCGCGGTGCGCGTTCGCCACGCATTTCCGTCCGTGATCCGGCGGTCGAGCGTTTCGAGCGCGCCGATCGGGTCACCTTCTCCCTGTGAGCCGAGCGCCCCGGATTCCGCGAGCGCCGTCGGGGCGACGTCCGCGACCGTCACGAGGCCGGGGATCCGTGTGCTCGGCGACGTCAGCAGGCCCCGGTAGCCGGGCGCGACCACCGCGATGCCGTAGCGCCGGTTGTTCGGCTGGGCGCCGCCCTGCGGAAGCCCGACGACGATGAACCGGCCGCCCGTAGGGATCGACTGCGACTGCTCCACCAGGATCCGCACCGGCCTGGCCGGCGGCGCACCCCGCAGCGAGTTGCGGACGACGCCTTGCGCGAGCATCACCGTCGCGGCACGGGCGCTCGTCTGCGGCCCGGCGCCCGGGACGAGCAGGCCGACGGCGCCGCGCGGCGCAAGGGTGCGCAGGTCGTGAGCCTGCAGACCCGGCACGACGACCACGCGGAGCGCCTGCGCGTGCGCGTTGCCCGCGAAGGCAGCCGCGAGGAGACCTAGGATTGCGCCGACGCGGATGATCCGCGAACCGTACAAGCGTGGCGCGCCCCGTCCGGGCGCGTTGCGGGCGACGCGAACCAGGCCCACGAATGTGACCACCTACGCCGCACGTCCCATGTCAGCCAACCGGCTCGAGCCGGTGCTGTCTGCCCTGCTTGCCGCCATTGCCGCGACGGTCGTCGTCCTCGCCGGGCCGACGGGCGGCGACGTGCCGGCGCACCTCTACCGCACGCTCCTCGTCCACCAGAACGTCTACCTCTGGGACAACCTCTGGTTCGCCGGCCAGTACCCGATCGTCTCGTACAGCCTCCTCTACTACCCGGTCGCAGCGGCGATCGGGAACCTGACGCTCGTCGTCGCGTCGGTCGTCGGCGCCGCCGTCCTGTTCCAACGGATCTGCACGCGCGAGTGGGGCTCCGCCGCGGTGTGGCCGTCGCGCGCGTTCGCCGTGCTCGCAGCGGGGCCGATCTTCACCGGCACCTACAGCTACGCCGCCGGGTTCGCGATGCTGCTTGCGACGATCGCGGCGCTGCAGTCGGGGCGGATTTGGCTCGCGATCGGCTGCGGCGCGCTGACGCTCGGCTTTAGCCCGCTGGCCTTCATGTTCCTCGTCATCGTGCTCGCGGCGATTGCGGTCTCGCGCCGCGAGGTCAACCGCCGGGCCGCGCTCTTCTGCGCGGGCCTCACCGTCGCCGCCGGCGTCCAGCTCGCCGCCTTGCGCGTCTTCCCGATGGGCGGCCGCTACCCGTTCCGCGGGATCGAGCTCGCCACGGTGCTCGTCGTTGCCGGGCTCGGTGTCATCGTCGCGCTCAGTGCACCGCGTGGCGGCATCCTCGCCGCCCTTTTCGGCTTCTGGCTGCTGGCCTCCGTCGCGCTCTTCATCATCCCCGAGGCGGTCGGCGAGAACGTCACGCGCCTGCGCTCCGTTGTCTTCCCGCTGATGCTGCTGACGGTGCTACTGGCCCGTTTCCGGCCGCGCGGCATCGCGCTCGTCGCGCTCGCCCTGGCCCTTGCATACAACGTCGTGCCGTACGCGAACGCGGTCGCCAACCGGACGGAGGACTCGCGCGCCTCCTCAGCCGCCTTCTGGGCGCCCGCGCTGCGCTTCCTGCACGAACACCGCGGCGGCGCGTTCCGTGTGGAGGTCGTCCCGACGCTACGACCACTGGGAGGCCTGGTACATCCCGCGCGCCGGCTTCCCGCTCGCCCGCGGCTGGTACCGCCAGCTCGACATCGCCGAGAACGGCGCCCTCTACCGCGACCCGCTCTCGCCGGCGGGCTACCACCACTGGCTCCGGCGGATGGCCGTGCGCTACGTCCTGCTCCCGTCGGTCCCGCTGGGCAAGAAAGGCGCCGATCGCGAGGCGCGGCTGCTGCTCCGCGGCGCGCCCGGCCTGCGGCTCGCCTACCGCTCGGCCGACTGGCGGATCTACGAGCTGCGCGATCCGCTCCCGATCCTGCGCGGCCCGGGGCGCGTGCACGTCGGCGCGTTCACCCACGACCGCATCGCCGCGCGCGTCACCGAGCCGGGCACGTACCGGCTGGCCGTGCGCTACATGCCGTACTGGGACGTGAAGCGGGGCGCAGTTTGTGTCGCGCGAGCGAGAGATGGCATGACCGACCTGCGCGTCCGGCAGTCGGGCCGCCTGCTACTCGCCGCCGCCGACGGCCCGACGGCACTCGTCACGTCGGCGCTCGGCGACACCGACGGCGACTGCCGCTGAGCGCCGCCGTGCACGGCGCGATCGCAGCGGGCCACCCGCTGACGGCGGAGGCGGGCGCGCGTGCGCTGGAAGCGGGCGGAAGCGCGGTGGATGCCTGCCTCGCCGCTGCGTTCACGTCGTGGGTGGCGGAGAGCCCGCTCACCGGGCCGGGCGGGGGCGGCTTCATGCTCGTGCACACGGCGAGGGACGGCGCCACGCGGCTGCTCGACTTCTTCGTCGCCGTGCCCGGGCTCGGCCTGCCGCCGGATGAGGCGCCTGCCCCGATGGAGGAGGTCGACGTCGAGTTCACCGGAGGCGGCGCGACGCAGGTGTTCCGAATCGGCGCGCCCTCGTGCGCCGTCCCCGGGGCCGTGGCCGGGCTCGAGGACGCGCACCGCCGCTTCGGCACGCTGCCCTGGGCCGAGCTGATCGCACCCGCTGCCGCGCTCGCGCGGGACGGTGTCGAGCTGACGGCCGGCCAGGCGTATCTGCACGCGATCCTCGACTCGATCCTCTGCGCCCACCCCGAGGGCCGGGCGATCTTCGCGCCCGAGGGGCACAGGCTCTCGACCGGCGACCGGCTGGTCATGCCCGACCTGGCCGACACCCTCGACGTTCTGGCGCGCGAGGGGGCCGCGGCCCTCTACGAGGGCGAGCTGGGCCGGCGGCTCGTCGAGCACGTCCGGGCGGGCGGCGGCACGATCACCGGCGACGACCTGCGCGCCTACGGCGTCGTCCGCCGGCGGCCGGTCAGTGCCGCCTTCGACGGGCACGAGTTCCTCTCCAACCCGCCGCCGTCGTCCGGCGGGATCCTCATCGCCTACGGACTGAAGCTGCTCGACCGGCTGCCGCCGCGGCCGGCGGGCACGGCGGCTGCGATGGCGGAGCTCGTCGAGATCCTGCGCGAGCAGACGCGAGCGCGTCAGGCGTGGCGGCCGTCCGACCTCTACCGCGGCGGCCTGCGCGACGCACTGCTCGGGGAGCGTGCGATCGCAGCCGCCCTGGAGCGGATCGCGACCGCGCCCGCGGTCGCGGAGCCGCCGGCGGCGCGCGGCACGACGCACATCTCTGCGGTCGATCGAGTCGGCAACGCGGCCTCGCTGACCATCTCCACCGGCTCAGGGTCGGGCGTGGTCGTCCCGGGACGGGCATCCAGCTGAACAACATGCTCGGCGAGTTCGACCTCAACGTGACGGGCGCGCGGGCCGGGAGCCGGCTCACGAGCATGATGGCGCCCTCGATCGTCGTCGGCCCGACGGGACCGCGGCTCGTCGTCGGCAGCGCCGGGTCACTGCGCCTGCGCGGGGCGATCCTCCAGGTGGTGGTCAACGTCGTCAGGCACGGAATGTCGGTCGAGGACGCGATCGCCTTCCCGCGGCTCCACGTAGACGACCAGCACGTTCATCTCGAAGGCGGTGCCGACCACGCCGAGGCCGACGCGCTCGAGGCGGCCGGCTACGACCTCGTCCGCTGGCGGCGGCGCAACCTCTTCTTTGGCGGCGCCGCCGCGGTCGAGCGGCGGCCGGACGGCGAGCTGCACGCCGCCGGCGACCCGCGCCGCGGCGGCCACGGCGTCGTCGTCTGAGCCAGCGCCTCTTAACGGGGACTGTCCCTGTTAGCGAGTGCCGGTGTACTGGAACGCGCCGATGTCTGGCTCCGGGCTCCGCGCGTGTCCGGTGATGTCCACCCGGGGGGCGAACCCGGGGTCGGCGCGGCCCAGCAGGAACGCCGAGTACCGCGTCGGGCGGCCGTCCGGGCCGAAGACCTCGCCGCCGATCGTGTCGGTCTTCGAGCAGCCCTCTCCCTGCAGGATCAGGTTGCTCACCGAGGCGCGCACCTCGCTGCAGACCTGGTTCGGGTCCTCGAGCACGGCGATCACGTTGTTGGCCAGGATCGGCCGGGCGCGCTTCGGCACGGCGCCGTACTGGTTCGTCATGCGGATCGACCCGAGGTAGCCGTCGATCCGGCGCGCGCCGGTGAGCACCGTGTTGTTGACGATGCGCACGTCGCGCGGGACGTGCTTCGTCTGCGCGCTGCCGATCACCATCGCCACGCGCGCCTCGTAGCGCGGCAGCCGCGGGTCGGTGCCGAGGAAGAGGTTGTTGACGATCCGGATGTGTCGCATCCGGTTCGTGACGTACAGCTGGGCCGCGCCCTTCCAGTAGACGCCGAAGACGTTGTCGCGCACGTCGAGCCCGGTGCCGCCGAACAGCTGGACGAGATCCTGGTGGCCGCAGCGGTACGCGCCCATGCTGCACGGCACCGTGCGCGCGAAGTGGTTGCGGTAGAGCGCCAGGTCGTGGCCGAAGCGCCCGTTGATGAAGTCGCAGCCGCGGCAGTCGTGGAAGTCGCTGTCCTCGACCGTCAGGTTGGTGACCTGCCAGAGGAGGATGCAGTTGACCATGTGCGGCGACCGGTCGCCGCAGTGGGTGAACTCGCTGCGGCGGACGGTGATCCGGTTCGAGATCGGCAGCTGGAGCGTGGACGAGTACCGGGTCCCGGCAGCCGAGAACTTCACGTCGTGGATGTCGATGCGGCTCGACTGCAGGGACTGGATGCGCGCGTCCTGCGAGATCGGCGAGATGGTCAGCGGCCCGATCGAGACCCGTCGGGTGCCCCTGAGCAGGATCTGCTCCACGTGCGTTCGCCGCGTGCCGACGATGCGCAGCTGGTGCCAGCCGCGCGGGCCGATCTCGAGGCCGCGGAACCAGGTCGGGGCGAGCTTGATGGTTCCGCCGGAAAGGCGCAGCTGCTTGACGGCGGCCGCGAACTGCGCGTCCGTACGCACGTGGATGGTCAGCGGCCCGTGCGCGTCCACCTGCCCGACCGGCAGGAGGCATGCCACGGCCGCGACCGCAACTCCCAGCAGGGTCGTTCGCCTCATGCTCCCGGCGCCGACTCTAAACGGGTTCCGGGCGGCCTGTGCAGGCCGCCCGGAACACCATGTGCCTCTGTCTAGTTGATGTCACCCGAGTCGGCGGTAGCAACGTCGTTCTGGTTGAGCCAGGTGCCGTGCTTGCCGGCCTTGTAGATCCAGCCCCACTGGGCGAGATCTCGCCGCTCGTCGAGCTGAAGTAGCTCGCGTACGACGGATGACCCCGATCCCTCGATCCAGAGGCGGCGGTTAGAGTCGGTGCCGTGAGCAGCGCGTTCGCGGAGATCTCGGACGAGCTTCTTCAAGCCCGCCGTCAACGACCTCGTCCCGTACGAGCCCGGGCAAGCCGGTCGAGGAGGTGCAGCGCGAGCTCGGGCTCGAGCGTGTCGTCAAGCTCGCGTCGAACGAGGGCCCGTTCGGGCCGTTCCCGGCCGCGCTCGAGGCGATCGAGCGGTCGCGTCCGCGAGCTCAACCGCTACCCCGACGGCGGCGCCTACCGGCTGCGCGCGGCGCTCGCCGAGCGGCTCGGCGTGCGCTTCGAGGAGGTCGCGGTCGGCGCCGGCGCCGACGGCGCTCGTCGACTGCCTGACGCAGGCTGTGCTCGACCCGGGCGACGAGATCGTCTGCGGCTGGCCGTCGTTCCCGAGCTACGTCATCGACGCGCGCAAGCGTCGGCGCCGTGCCGCGCAGGTGCCGCTCCGCGACGACCGCTACGACCTCGACGCGATGCTCGAGGCGGTCGGGCCGCGCACGAAGCTCGTCTACCTCTGCCACCCGAACAACCCGACCGGGACGATGAACACGCGGGCCGAGCTCGACGCGTGGTTCGACCGCGTTCCCGAGCACGTCCTGACCGTCATCGACCAGGCGTACCTCGAGTACGTCGACGACCCCGACTACCCGGACGGCGATCGAGGAGTACGCCAAGGCGGGGCGGAAGGCGCTCGTCCTGCGGACGTTCTCGAAGATCTACGGGCTCGCCGGGCTGCGCGTCGGCTACGGAGTCGGCCCCGCGGAGGTGGTCACGGCGATCGGCAAGGTGCGCCGTGCCTTCGACGTCACCACGCCGGCGCAGGAGGCCGCGCTCGCGAGCCTCGGACGACGCCGCCGAGCTCGCGCGCCGGCGGGCCGAGCACAACGCCGAGCCGGCCCGACCGCTCGAGGATGCGCTGCGCGCTCACGGCCTCGAGCCGGTCGGGCCGGCGGTCGGGAACTTCGTCTTCGCAGAGGTCGGCGCCGACGCGCGCCCGCTCTTCGAGGCGCTGCTGCGCGAAGGCGTGATCGTCCGGCCGGCGGGCGGGTTCGGCGCGCCGGGCGCGATCCGCGTCAGCGTCGGCACCGCCGAGGAGAACGCGATCTTCGCCGACGCGCTCGGGCGCGTCATCGCCGAGACATCTGTCACACGCGCCGGGTAGCGTCCCGGCGTGGACTCGGCCTGGGCAAGCGGCTCGAGCTGCTCGGGACCTCGAAGGCGTTCCGGCTCCTGCTCCTGGCGTCGGTCGGCTCGGGCATCGGCACGTGGCTCGCCTTCGTCGCGCTGACCGTCGACGTCTGGGACCGCACGCATTCGAGCGTCTGGGTGGCCGCGCTCCTCGTCGGCGGACTTCCTGCCGACCGTCGCGGTCGGGCTGCTGCTCGGGCCGCTCGTCGACCGCCTCTCGCGCAAGCGCGTGCTCATCGTCGCCGACCTGGCCCGCTGCGCGGTGTTCGCGGTCTGCCGTTCGCCGGCACGCCGGGCGCGATCGTCGCGCTCGCGGCGGTGTCGGGGTTCGCGACCGGCTTCTTCCGCCCGGCCGTCTACGCGCGGTGCCCGAACCTCGTCTGGGACGAGGACCTTCCGCAGCGCGAATTCGCTCTGCAGGCGTTCGAGAACCTGACCTGGCTCGTTACACCCCCGCTCGCCGGCATCCTCGTCGCCGTCTGGGGCCCGAACCCGGGCTACGTGGTCAACTCCATCTCGTTCGCGCTCTCCGCGCTGCTCATCTCGCGGATCCCGGCGCGGCTGCTCCAGGCGGCGCGTGCGGCGAGCGAGGGGCACGGCCAGGACATCGTTGCCGGCTTCCGGCTCGTGCTGCACTCGCGCCCGCTGCTGGCCGTGTTCGTCGCCTGGAACGTCTTCTTCGTCTCGTACGCGGCCGTCAATGTCGCCGAGATCACGTTCGCCAAGGACTCGCTCGGCGCCGGCGACTTCGGCTTCGGGGTGCTGCTCGGGGCGAGCGGGCTCGGGCTCGTGCTCGGGAGCTACCTGGCCGGCTCCGTGATCGGCCGCTTCCGGATCGCCTCGATCTACGGCGCGAGCATCGGCGCGATCGCCGTCGGCCTCGCGGCGCCGCGGCCGCCCCCGTGCTTGCCGTCGCCGCGGCCTGCGTGGTGGTCTCCGGCTTCGGCAACGGCATCGCCGTCGTCTGCAACGTGCTGCTCGTCCAGCGCGGGGCGCCCGACGAGCTCCGCGGCCGCGCCTTCACGATCATCATGAGCACCAACTACGCCGTTCTCGGCGTGTCCATGGCTCTCGCCGGGCTGCTGACGAACGCGCTGGGCGCGCGCTGGGTGTGGGCATTCGGCGCTGCGGTCGCGGGCGTCGCCGCCGTGCTCGGCTACGCGCTCGCGCCTCGCGCAGAGACGGACGCGGCGCCGGTCGGCGAGACGGTGCCGACCGCCTGATGCCGCGCACCTGGACGCGCGAGGAGCTGGCCGACGGCGTGCGCTCGGGCGACCGCCGCGCCCTCGCGCGGGCGATCAGCCTCGTCGAGGACGGCGACCCGCTCGCCTACGACCTCGTGCGCGAGCTGTACCCGGGCACCGGCCACGGCTACTCGATCGGGCTTACCGGCCCGCCTGGCGTCGGCAAGTCGACGCTGGCGAGCGCGCTCGTCCGCCACGTGCGCGCGCTCGACCGCACCGTCGGCGTCATCTCGGTCGACCCTTCGAGCCCGTTCTCGCAGGGTGCGCTGCTCGGCGACCGCATCCGGCTCACTGATCACTTCCTCGACCCGGGCGTCTACATCCGCTCCATGGGCACCCGCGGCCACCTCGGGGGGCTCGCCGAAGCGACGCTGCAGGCCCTGCTGCTCCTCGACGCGTCCGGCAGGGACGTGCTGATGCTGGAGACGGTCGGCACCGGCCAGAGCGAGGTCGAGGTCGTCGGCGTCGTCGACACCGTCGTCCTCGTGCTGATGCCTGGCTCCGGCGACTCGATCCAGGCGCTGAAGGCGGGGATCATGGAGATCCCCGACGTAATCGTTGTCAACAAGCGCGACCACCCGATGGCCAAGACCATGCTGAACGAGGTGCGGGCCATCCTTACGCTCGACCGTGAGAGCGAGTGGAAGACGCCGATCGTGCTCACCGAGGCGGCCAAGGGCGAGGGCATCGAGGAGCTCTGGGACGCGATCGAGAAGCACCGTGCCCACCTGGAGGAGAGCGGGGGCCTCGCCGACCGGCGCAGCCGCAACCTCGGCCGCGAGGTGTTCGCGGTCGCCTCGGCGCGGGCAAAGCGCTACCTGGAGGTGTCGGTCGAGAACGACCCGGAGCTCGAGCGGCTCCTGGATGCGGTCGGTCGCCGCGAGCTCGACCCGCTGACCGCGGTTCGCGACATCATGGAGAAGGTCTTCAAGATTGATTCGAACGGCTCCAACCCTCGCTGACATCGCGGCCGCGCGCGAGCGCATCGCGGGCATCGCGCGCGTCACGCCCGTCTACCCGTCCGAGACGCTCTCGCGTCTGACCGGCCGCGAAGTGCTGCTCAAGGCCGAGAACCTGCAACGGACCGGCGCCTTCAAGATTCGCGGCGCCGTCAACCGCATCGCGCTGCTCTCGGACGACGAGCGGGCCTCGGGCGTCGTCGCCGCGAGCGCCGGCAATCATGGCCAGGCGGTCGCCTGGGCGGCGAGGGAGGCAGGCATCCCGGCGACTGTGTTCGTGCCCGAGGACGCGCCCATGGCCAAGGTCGAGGCGACGCTGAACTACGGCGCGCGCGTGGAGCTCACCGGCTCCGGCTTCGACGACTGCCTCGCAGACGCGTTCGACTACGCGGATCAGCACGGCGCGACGTTCGTCCACGCCTTCGAGGACCCGCAGGTGATCGCCGGCCAGGGCACGATCGGCCTCGAGCTGGCGGAGCAGGTCGAAGGCCTCGACACGCTCGTCGTCCCGATCGGCGGCGGCGGTCTCGCGTCGGGCATCGCGCTGGCGCTCACCGAGCTGCGGCCCGAGCTTCGCATCGTCGGAGTGCAGGCGGCGGCGATGGCGCCGCTCGCCGGCTCGACCACCTTCGGCTGGACGATCGCCGACGGCATCGCCGTCAAGCACCCCGGCGAGCTGACGTCGGCGATCCTGCGCGACCGCCTCGACGACATCGTCACGGTCGACGACGAGGCCATCAGCGAGGCGATCGTCCTGCTGCTCGAGCGTCTGAAGCTCGTCGCCGAGGGCGCCGGGGCGGCATCCGTCGCGGCGCTCCTCGCGGGCAAGGTCGAGGGCAGGGGCAAGACGGTCGCGCTCCTCTCCGGCGGCAACATCGACCCGACGCTGCTGATCTCCATCGCGCGCCACGGCCTGACGCTCGCGGGCCGCTCGCTCGCCTTCCGGACGCGGCTCCCCGACCGCCCGGGCGAGCTGATCAAGCTGCTCTCGCTGATCGCCGAGGAGCGCGGCAACATCGTCTCGGTCGAGCACCATCGCGAGGGCCTGGACATGCCCGTCGGCGAGAGCGAGGTCGAGCTGACGCTGACGATGCGCGGCCGCGAGCACTGTGACCAGCTCGTCGGTGCGCTCGAAGCGGTGGGCTACGCGGTGAACCGCCTGCACTAGCGACCTAGACTCGGGCGCATGGCGTCGCGCAAGGAGCGCAAGGTCGTGACCGTGGTCTTCGCCGACCTTGTCGGCTTCACGTCGCGCGCCGAGTCGCTGGACCCCGAGGATGTGCATGCGATCCTGGGGCCGTACCACGCGCTCCTTCGCCACGAGCTCGAGCGGTACGGCGGGACGGTGGAGAAGTTCATCGGCGACGCCGTTATGGCCGTCTTCGGCGCGCCGGTCGTGCACGAGGACGACGCCGAGCGCGCCGTCCGTGCGGCGCTCGCGATCCGCGACTGGGCGGTGGAGGACGGCGGCGTCGAGGTCCGCATCGCCGTCAACACCGGCGAGGCGCTCGTTTCGGTCGATGCCCGGCCGGAGCTCGGCGAGGCAATGGTCGCCGGCGACGTCGTGAACACGGCTGCGCGTCTCCAGTCCGCGGCGCCGGTGAACGGGATCCTCGTCGGCGAGGCCACCCACCGGCTGACCGACCGCGCGATCGACTTCCGGGACGCCGGGCCCGTTGAGGCGAAGGGGAAGGCCAGGCCGGTTTCGGTCTGGGAGGCCGTCTGCGCGCGCGCCCGGGTCGAAGTCGAGCTCGCGGCGAGCCGCGTGGCGCTCGTCGGCCGCGCACGCGAGCTTGAGCTGCTGACCGGTGCGCTCGCGCGCGTCCGGGACGAGCGCGCGCCTCAGCTGCTCACGCTCGTGGGCGTGCCGGGGATCGGCAAGAGCCGGCTCGTCCGCGAGCTCTTCGACGCCGTCGCCGCCGATCCCGAGCTGATCACCTGGCGCCAGGGCCGGTCGCTGCCCTACGGCGACGGCGTGACCTACTGGGCGCTGGCCGAGATGGTCAAGGCCGAGGCGGGGATCCTCGAGAGCGACAGCAGCGACGAGGTCGAGGCGAAGCTTGCGCGAACGGTCTCCGCTGCAGTCGACGACGACGAGGCCGAGTGGGTCACGGGACATCTCCGGCCGCTCGTCGGGCTGGGGGACGAGGGTGAGAGCCGGGGTGACACGCGCTCAGAGGCGTTCGCCGCCTGGCGCTGCTTCTTCGAGGCGCTCGGCGATCGCGGCCCGGCGGTGCTCGTGTTCGAGGACCTGCACTGGGCTGACGATGGGCTGCTCGACTTCGTCGACCACCTCGTCGACTGGGCCGCGGGCGTACCGCTCCTGCTCGTCTGCACCGCGCGACCCGAGCTGCTGGCGCGCCGGCCCGGATGGGGAGGCGGCAAGCTCAACGCGACACCCGTCTCGCTGTCGCCGCTCTCGGCCGACGAGACCGCGCGGCTCGTGCACATGCTGCTCGACCAGGCCGTGCTGCCCGCCGAGGTTCAAGCGCTGCTGCTCGAGCGGGCGGGCGGCAACCCGCTGTACGCCGAGGAGTTCGCGCGCATCGCGGCCGCGCATGGCGCCGACGTCGGAGAGCTGCCGCTGCCGGAGTCGGTCCAGGGCCTGATCGCCGCCCGCATCGACGCGCTTGCCGCCGACGAGAAAGCAGCGCTCGAGCACGGCGCCGTGGTCGGCCGGGTCTTCTGGTCGGGGTCCGTGGCCACGCTCGGCGGCTCCGGCCAGGACGCTGTCGAGGCGGCGCTCCACTCCCTCGCCCGCAAGGAATTCGTGCAGCGCGAGCGCCGGTCATCCGTTGCCGGCGACAGCGAGTACGCCTTCCGGCACGGGCTCGTCCGCGAGGTTGCCTACGGCCAGATCCCCCGCGCCCGGCGCGCCGAGCTGCACCGCCTGACAGCAGCGTGGATCGAGGAGCTCGGACGGCCGGACGACTATGCGGAGCTGCTGGCGCACCACTACCTGAGCGCGCTCGATTACGCGCAGGCGGCGGGACAGGACGTGACCGCGCTGGCGGGCCGGGCGCAGCTGGCGCTCCGCGAGGCCGGCGACCGCGCGGTTGCGCTCAACGCCTTCGCGCCGGCGACGCGCTTCTATCGTGCGGCGCTCGACCTCTGGCCTGCGGACGACGCCGAGCGCTTCGAGGTCATGCTCGCGCTGGGGCAGGCCGAGCAGCCGACCTACGCGCCGACGACGCAGGAGACGCTCGAGGCAGCGCGGGACGGCCTGCGAGCGCTTGGTCGCCCGGCGCGCGCGGCCGAAGCGCAGGTCGCACTGGCCGACGTCGTCTGGAGTCACGGCGAGACCGACACTGCCCGCGGCCTGCTGCGCGAGGCGGCCGAGCTGATGGCCGACCAACCCGCCTCGCCCGCGAAGGCGCACGCGCTCGGCCAGGTCGCCCGCTTCGCCATGCTCGACAGCCGACCCGACGAGGCGCTTGCCCTCGGCGAGGAGGCGCTCGAAATGGCGACGGCTCTCGGCCTGGAGGAGACCCGTGCGGACGTCCTCGGCACGATCGCCGCCGCTCGGACGAACCGCGGCGAGCGCGGCACCGACGTCCTGCAGGAGGAGAGCATCGCGATCCTCGAACCGCGCGGCTCGGTGCACGCCCTCCGCGCCTACAACAATCTTCTCCACACGCTCATCGAGTTCGGCGACCTCGAGCGCGCCGCGTCGGTGGATCAACGCGCGCAAGCCAGCGCCCAGCGGTTCGGCTTCGTGGAGTGGTTTCGCTGGATCAATGAGAAGCATGGCCAGCTGGCCTACCTGACCGGCCGCTGGGACGAGCTCGCGAAGCTCGCGGAGAACGAGCTTGCCGCGATGGAGTCGATCGGAGCCCACTACCTGGAGGGCTCGTGGCACTCGCTCCGCAGTCTGATCCGGCTGGCTCGCGGGGAGCGCGACGGCGTCCGCGCGGAGCTCGAGGCGCAGCTCGCGTCCGCGTATCAGGTCAACGAGCCGCAGATGCTCCAGCCGATCCTCGCGCAAAGCCTGCACACGATCGTCGAGCTCGGCGACCGCGATCGCGCCGGCGTCCTCATGACCGAGCTGCTTGCGTCGCTCGAGGAGCGGCTCGGCATGCGGAGCTACTACTGGCTCGAGTTCGCGATCGGCGCGCTCGAGCTCGGCCGCCCGGACGAGCTCCTCGCCGCCACCGAAGGACTGCCGTCCAACCTCTGGGTCGAGGCGGCCAGGGCATTCGTCGGGCAGGAGTTCGCACGCGCGGCGGTGGTCTACGGCGGGATCGGGGCGCTGCCGCCGGAGGCCATCGCGCGGCAGCGGCTCGCGGAGCAGCACTTCGCCGCGGGCGCGCGTGCCGAAGGCGAGGCCGAGCTCGAGCGCGCGCTCGCGTTCTGGCGGTCGGTCGGCGCGACGGCGTACCTCGACGATGCGCTGGAGCTCGCGTCGTGATCACGTGCTCGTCGTGCGGCACCGAGAACCCCGACGGCGCCCGGTTCTGCCTCCAGTGCGGCGCCTCGCTCGCAGCGCCGTCCGTGCGCGAGGAGCGCAAGGTCGTCAGCATCGTCTTCTGCGACCTTGTCGGCTCGACGGCCCGGGCAGAGCGGCTAGACCCCGAGGACGTCCGCGCGCTGCTGTCGGGCTACCACGGCCGGGTGCGCGCGCTGCTCGAGCACCACGGCGGCACGGTCGAGAAGTTCATCGGCGATGCGGTCGTGGCCGTCTTCGGCGCGCCGGTCGTGCACGAGGACGACCCGGAGCGCGCCGTCCGCGCGGCGCTCGCGATCCGCGACTGGGCGCGCGACGAGGACGGGCTCGAGGTGCGGATCGCCGTCAACACCGGCGAGGCCCTCGTCTCCGTCGACGCCCGCCCGGATGCGGGTGAGGGCATGGTCGCCGGCGACGTCGTCAACACCGCCGCCCGCATCCAGTCGGCGGCACCGGTGAACGGCATCCTTGTCGGCGACGCAACGCGTCGCTCGACCGAGCGGGCGATCGAGTTCGCCGAGCACGCCCCGATCGACGCGAAGGGCAAGTCCGCGCCGGTTGCAGTGTGGGAGGTCGTTCAGGCGCGTTCGGCGTTCGGGGTCGACGTCGACCTGGCTCCGGCGACGCGCCTCGTCGGGCGTCAGAGCGAGCTCGGCCAGCTGACGCACGCGCTGGAGCGGGCCCGCGGCACGCGCGACCCGCAGCTGGTGACGATCGTCGGCGTCCCCGGCATGGGGAAGAGCCGCCTCGTCCAGGAGCTCTCGCTCGTCGTCGAGCGCGACCCGGAGCTGATCCGCTGGCGGCAGGGCCGCTCGCTGCCCTACGGCGAAGGGGTCAGCTTCTGGGCGCTCGGCGAGATGGTGAAAGCAGAGGCCGGCATCCTCGAGACGGACTCCGCGGAGGCCGCCCGCACAAAGCTCGCCCAGAGCGTGACCGAGAGCTGCGCCGGGTCCGATGCCGCCTGGGTGGACCAGTCGCTCCGGGCGCTGATCGGTCTCGCAGAGGAATCCGATACGGGTGACCGCGGCAGCGACCCCTTCCCGGCCTGGCGGCGCTATCTCGAAGGGCTCGCGGACGAACGGCCGACGGTGCTCGTGTTCGAGGACCTGCACTGGGCCGACGACGGCCTGCTCGACTTCGTCGACGCCCTTGTCGACTGGGCCACAGACGTGCCGCTGCTCGTCGTCGCGAGCGCGCGCCCGGAGCTGCTCGCCCGGCGACCGGACTGGGGCGGCGGCAAGCCGAACGCCGTCACGCTTTCGCTGGCGCCGCTCTCCGAGCGCGAGACGGCGGAGCTCGTGCATGCGCTGCTCGAGCGCGCCGTTTTGCCGGCCGAGGTCCAGGCCGCGGTCCTCGCCCGTGCGGGCGGCAATCCGCTGTACGCCGAGGAGTTCGCGCGCCTCGTGGGCGAGCGGGGCTCGGCGGGGGGCGACCTGCCCGTTCCGGACACGGTGCAGGCATTGATTGCGGCACGGCTCGACGCGCTGGAGCCGTCGGCGAAGCGGCTGCTGCAGGACGCGGCAGTAGTCGGCAAGGTGTTCTGGCCGGGCGCGCTCGGAAGCGAGCCGGCCGAGGATGTCCTGCACGGACTGGAGCGGCGCGAGCTGATCCGCCGCGAGCGCCGCTCGTCGGTGGAGGGTGAGGCCCAGTACGCCTTCCGGCACGTCCTCGTCCGCGACGTCGCCTACGGAGAGATCCCACGCGCGGCGCGAGCCGCCAAGCACGAGCGTGTTGCGGCCTGGATCGAGTCGCTCGGCCGTGGCGACGAGGCGTCCGAGCTGCTGGCGCATCACTACGCGAGCGCCCTGGACTACGCACAGGCGGCGGGCATCGACACGAGCGAGCTCGTCGTGCGGGCGCGCCCCGTGTTCGTCGAGGCTGGGAATCGAGCACGCTCGCTCGGCGCGCTCCAGGCGGCCGGCCGCTTCTACGAGGCAGCGCTCGACCTGCTGGACGAGCACGACTCAGCATGGGCCGAGATCGTGGTCGAGCGGGCGTATGCGCTGACGTGGGCGGGCGTCGAGGAGTTCGGCCCGGTCGACGAGGCCTCCGACATCTTCCGAGCCGCCGGCGCGAAACAGCAAGCCGCCCGCGCGGAGATCGCGCTCGGCGAGCGCGAGTGGCTGCGCCTGCGGCGCGAGAGCGCGGACGCGCACTTTGCCGCCGCCGAGGAGCTCGTCGCCGGCGCCGACCTGACCCCGGCGAAGGCGATGGCGGTCGCCGAGCTCGCCCGGTTCGCCGTGCTCGGCGACACGAACGAGCGGGCGATCGAGCTTGCGGACGAGGCAATCGCAGCGGCCGAGCAGCTCGACATCCGCCATGTCCGGGGGCACGCGCTGAACTCGCGCGGGATTGCCCGCGTGGCGGTCGGCGAGCGTGACGCAGGGCTTGCCGACATCGAGGCGAGCCTGGAGATCGCGCGGGACACCGACGCAGCGGAGTTGCTCCGCTCGCTCGGCAATCTTGCGTCGATCTTGACCGGCCTCGGCGAGCTCGATCGTTCGCGCGCGATGACCGAGGAAGCGCTCGAGCTGTCTGCCAGCCTCGGCGTGGGCGAGCCACTTCTGTGGTTCAAGGGCGAGACGGCGAACCTGCTCTATCTCGAAGGGCGTTGGGACGAGGCGGCCGCGCTGTTGGAGGGGCTCGTGACGGGCTTCGAGCGGCGGCCGTTCTGGATGGCGCCTATCGTCACGGCCTGGCGGGCCCGCCTCGCGATCGCCCGGGGCGACCACGGAGCGGTACGCGCGTGGCTCCAGACAGCGGTCGAGGGGGGGCGCGAGGCGCGCGATCTGCAGATGCTGTGCCCGACGCTCGCGTTCGCGGCCGGGTCGTACGAGGTCCTCGGCGACCCCGTGAGCCTCTCGCTGGCGCGCGAGGTCCTCGACGCTTTACGGCCGAATGCGCGGGGGACGCTGGCGGACGACTGGCTGAAGGAGCTCTGGTTCGTGCTCAACCGCCACGGTGCGGAGGCGGAGATCGACTCGCTGCTCGGCGGCGCGTTGCCGACTCCGTGGGTCGAGGCGGTCGTGGCGCTGTACGACGGCAACTTCGAACGCGCAGCGGAGATCTACGCCGACCTCGGATCGCCGTCCTCGGAGGCCGACGTTCGCCTTTGGGCTGCCGACCGGCTCGCCGCCCAGGGCCATTCCGCCGAGGCAGACGCGCAGGCGCGGCGTGCGCTCACGTTCTTCCGCTCTGTCGGCGCGATCGCGTATGCGCACCGGGCCGAGGGGCTCCTCGCTGCGGCCTCCTAGCTGTCGCCGCAGCGGCGGAACGCCACGGTGGCGTGGCGCTCCTCCCACTCGGCGACGCCGCCGCCGACGACGGGGCGCGCGTCGAGCCCCTCGTGGGCGAGCGCGCTGGCGGCGACCGCCGCGCGCAGCCCGGTCTCGCAGACGGTGACGATCGGCTTGTCGGTCGAGAGCAGGTCGCCGCAGCTGCGAACGAGCCGGTACGGCACGTTGCGGCTGCCGGGGATGTACCCGTCGGCATGCTCGGCCGGCTCGCGCACGTCGAGCACCTCGACGGCGTCCTGCGCGATTAGGTCCTCGAGCTCGTCGAGCGTCACCGGCGCCGTCCGCTCGTCGTCGGCGGTCGCCAGCACGTAGCCGGCGACGTCGAGGACGCCGACGGCACGCAGCCCGCGCACGGCGCGCATGGCCTCGTCCTCGGTCGCCGCCCGGATCACAACCGCCTCCTCGGGCAGGAGCATGAAGCCCGCCTTGGTCGAGAAGCTCGAGCCGTCGACCGGGACGTTGATGGCGCCGTGCGCGTGGCCGGCGAGGTACACGGCGAGCGGCCGGACGTCGAGCACGACGGCGTCGCCCGGATCGTCGAGCCGACCGACCGGCGCCCGGCGCGCCCAGGAACGGGCCGCGGTTGAGCGAGACGATCAGCTCCGCGTTCGGCGGCTTCGGCGCGGCGATCGCGGCCGAGTCGTCCACGAACGCCTCCTCGCCGTCGATGCGGAGCGCGGGGTTGAACCGGCGCTCGAAGCCGATCGTCGTGGACGCCTTCGAGCTCATCCCCGTGCCGCAGAGCGAGCCGGAAACGTGGCCCGGGAAGACCTCGACACCGTCACCGAGTCCGACCAGCCGGTGCAGGCTGTGGAAGAGGTCGCGCGCGCCCTCGCGCGCCTCCACGGCAAGGTCCGGACGTGCGGCATCCCCGACGAACAGCGAGTCGCCGGTCAGGAGCAGCCACGGCTCGTCGCTGCGGGTGTGGTCGATGACCGCAAGGCACGTGTGCTCGGGCCGGTGCCCGGGCGTGTGCACGGCGCGCAGCGTGACCTCGCCGACGACGACCTCCTCGCCATCCTCGAGCGGCTCGAACGCGTACGCCGGCTCGGCGATCGGGTTGATCCACACCGAGATGCCGTGCTCGAGCGCGAAGCGCCCGTGGCCGGAGACGTGGTCGGCGTGCGTGTGCGTCTCCAGCACGGCCACGATGCGCACGTCGTCGCGCTCGGCCTGCTCCAGGTAGCGCTCGATCGCGTACGCGGGGTCGACGACGACGGCCTCGTGGGCCTTCTCGTCGCCTACCAGGTAGGAGGCACAGCCGAGATCTTCGTTCACAAACTGGCGGAAGATCACAAAGAATGAGGCTATCTCAGCGGGAGGCGAGAGCCCCGCATGTAAACGGAGTGTTAAGAGGTGTGTAACGGCATCGCGAGCCGGGAAGCGAGCCGCATGCCACTCGTGAAGACACTCTGGGCGTCGGTGCAATCCGACCCCGTGTTCATGCGGCGAGTCAACGGCTGGATGACGATCTTCTGGGTCGTCATGATCGCGCCCAGCTTCGCGTTCGGCTGGGTCAACTCCGTCATGTACGTGTCGTTCCTCTCGCTCTGGGCCCTCGTCTCGGGTCACTGGGCGACCTGGCAGGCAGCGCGCACCGAGGTGCGGCAGGAAGAAGCGGCAAAGCTCGACCGCCCGGCGCGGGACGAGCCGCGGGCATCGTCCCGGGCCGCCGACGAGCCGGCCGGGGCCTAGATCGCCGCCGTCGTGGCCCGGGCGGCGCCGGGCCATGGCGGGGCGTCTACTCCGCGAGTAAGACGGCGAGCACCCGGTCCTCCTGCTCGAGCCACCCGAAGTGGCCCTTGCCGGGGATGAGCTCGAACGCTGCGACGTCCAGCTGCGCGGTCATCCGCCGGACGGCGCCGATCGGGACGTTGCGGTCGAGCTCCCCGTACCAGAACCAGACGGGCGCGGCGACGTCGCCGAGCGCGAAGCCCCAGTCGGTGCTGAGCGCCCACGCGTCGTCGAACCAGCCCTCGGGGCCGTTCGCGAACGCCTCCTGGGTGCCCTCGACGAGCGTCTTGCGCACCTCGGGCCGCGCCATCCACTCCCGGTCCGGCTCCGGCGAGTCGGCCATGGCGGCGTCGAACGCCGCCATCGTGTCGGCCGCGAGCTGCTCGGCGATCGGCGCCATGAACTCCTCGAGGCTCTCGCGGCCTTCCTCGCGCACACGGCGGAGCCCCTCGGCGTTGTGTGCGATCAGGTCCGCAGGGTCGATGAGCTCGGCCGGCGTGCCGCCGACGGCGACGCCGAGGCGGACGATGCGCTCGGGCGCGCGCACGCCGAGGGCGAGCGCGTGCGGGCCGCCGCCGCTGATGCCCAGCACGCTGAATCGGTCCCACCCGAGCGCATCCGCGACCGAGAGCGCGTCGTCGGCGATGTCGAGCACGGTGCGGTCGCGCCACGGCGACGACTGACCGTAGCCCGGCCGGTCGAACGTCACGACGTGCGCGCCTGCGTTCCCGTACTCGTCCTCGTGCGGGCTGCGCGAGAGCCGCGATCCGGGCGTGCCGTGGATCTGCAGGAGCGGGCGCCCGCCGGGATCGCCCCAGGTCGCGTACGCAACGGTTCGCCCATCGGGGCGTGGGACGCTCCCCTCGCTCACGAGGCTGATCGTCGCACAGGGGTCACGTTGTGTTGCAATCAACGACGGAGGCGGGCTTGCCCCGCCGCAGTCACGTCGCGCTAAGGCGCGTGTGACTTTCCACGGCGAAAATCGTCATGGCGTAGCCGGATTTTCGCCGTTAGAGGCCGAGGTGCTTTGCGATCACCATGCGCTGAACCTCGTTGGTGCCCTCGCCGATCTCGAGGATCTTCTGGTCGCGGTACAGGCGCGAGATCGGGGACTCCTCCATGAAGCCGTAGCCTCCGTGAATCTGGAGCGACGCGTTGGCGGCTCGGCGCGAGAGCTCTCCCGTGTAGAGCTTCGCCATCGCCGCCTCGAGCGCGAACGGACGGCCCTGGTCCTTCAGCCACGCGGCGCGGTAGACGAGGTGGCGGCCGGCCTCGATCTCGGTTGCCATGTCCGCGAGCGCGAACTGCACGGCCTGGAACTTCGCGATCGGCTTGCCGAACTGCTTTCGCTCCTTCGCATACCGGTAAGCGAGGTCGTATGCACCCTGGGCGAGGCCGACGCCCATCGCCGCGACCGAGATGCGACCCGCGTCGAGGATGGTGAGGAACTGCTGGAAGCCCTGGCCGCGCGGCCCGAGCAGGTTGCCCTCCGGCACGGCGGCGTCCTTGAACGACAGCTCGCGCGTATCCGACGCCCGCCAGCCGAGCTTCTCCATCGGCGGCGAGATCTCGTAGCCGGGCGTCCCGTTCGGGACGATGAGGTTCGAGATCTCGCCCTCGCCCGTGAGCGCCGTGATCGTCACGCAAGCGGTGATTTCGGTGCCCGCGTTCGTGATGAACATCTTCGAGCCGTTCACGATCCACTCGCCGTCGCGCAGCTCGGCGCGTGTGCGCGTTGCGCCGGCGTCGGACCCGGCATCCGCCTCGGTGAGCCCGAAAGCGGCGAGCCGCTCGCCGGACGCGAGCTGCGGCAGCCACTCGCGCTTCTGCTCCTCGCTTCCGAAGTAGTAGATCGGCAGCGTCCCGAGCGAATGGTGCGCCGCGACGGTGATCGCCACGGACGAGTCGATCCGCGTCAGCTCCTCGACCGCAATCGCGTACGAGACCGCATCGCTGCCGGCGCCGCCGTACTCCTCGGGGATCGTCATGCCCATCAGGCCCGAGCTCGGCCAGCTCCGCGACGAGCTCATACGGGAAGCGGTGCTCGCGGTCGAGCTCCGCGGCGACCGGCGCTACGCGCTCCTCGGCGAACTCGCGGACGGTGCGGCGGAGGAGCTCGTGCTCGGGTGTCAGGTCGAGGTTCACGCGGAGAGCCGCCTCCCGAGCTCGGCGATCAGGCGGACGCCGTAGCCGGTGCCGCCGCGCTGCCAGAGGTAGTCGCCGCGCGAGTAGGTGAAGTACCCCGTGCCGGCCATGTCGATGTGCGCCCACGGCCCCTCGCCGGCGAAGTGGCGCAGAAACTCGGCGGCGTAGGTGGGGCCGCCCTGGCCACGGCGGTTGAGGTTCTTGAGGTCGGCGAAGTCGGACTCGATGAAGCGGCGGTAGCGCGGGTGGAGCGGGAACGGCCAGGCGTGGTCGCCGGACGCCTCGCCCGCGGCGACGACGTCGTCGCGCCATTCCGCGGGAGCGCCGTACACGCCGGCGTAGAAATCGCCGAGCGCCTTCTCCATCGTCCCGGTCAGGGTGGCGAAGTCGACGATGTGCGTCGCGCCCTCGCGGCGTGCGTACCAGAGCGCGTCGGCGAGGACGATGCGCCCCTCCGCGTCGGTGTCGAGGACCTCGATGGTCGTCCCGTTGCCCGCACGGAGGATGTCGCCGGGTCGGTAGGCGCCGCCGCCGGCCATGTTCTCGGTCGCGGCGATCACCGCGAGGGCGCGCACGGGCGTTCCGAGCTCCGCGAGGGCGGCCATGCCGGTGATCACGGCGCCGCCGCCGGCCATGTCGCCCTTCATGTCCTCCATGTAGAGCGGCGGCTTGAGCGAGATGCCGCCCGTGTCGAACGTGATCGCCTTGCCGACGAGGCCGAGGACGAGGTCGCCCGGCGCGTTCGGCGGCTCGTAGCGCATGACGATCATCCGCGGCGGTTGGTGGCTGCCGGCGGCGACGGCGAGGAAGGCGCCCATGCCGAGCTCGGCGGCCTCGTCCGGGCCGAGCGCCTCGGCCGTGAGGTGCGCGTGCTCGGCGGCGAAGGACTCTGCGTAGCCCGCGAGGGCCGAGGGAGTGAGGGTGTTGGCCGGCTCGTTGGCGAGGTCGCGGGCGCGGTTCGCCCAGCGGGCGACGACGGCGGCTCGCCGGGCGGCCGCCAGGACGGCGTCCGGGTCCTCGTCGGTCAGCAGGATGAGAGCGTCGGGGACGCGGCGGTCCCGCTCGTGCTTCCAGAGGCCCGGGTCGTAGCCGCCAAGCAGGAGCCCCTCGACGACCGCGGTCGCCTGGACCGCCGCCGGGAGCGGCAGGGCGGGGTCGATCGCCCAGCCAACCCGCCCGCCGACGTGGGCGAGCTCCTGCGCGACCATCGCCGCCGCCCAGCGGATGTCGTCGGGGTCGCGGCCCTCGCTGACCCCCGCGGCGACAATGCGTCCGCCGTCGCCGTGGAGGACGACCGACTCGCCCGGATTGGAGCGCAGCTCGCCTTGCTCGAGCGCGCCGAGGCGCGCGGCGATCGAGCCGAGCCCCGCAGCGTCGCCCGGCGCATCGGCGCGCACGGGAACGGCGAGCGTGTCGAAGGAAGCCGCCTCTACGCGGCGTGGTGCCACCTCGATCAGCACGGACGGCGATGCTACTCGTTTAGAAGGATCCGGCCCCCGAGGGCGAATGTGTGCGTTGCATGTCGCTCAAGCTTTCGCGTAGAAGCCCGATATCTGGCTCCGTGAGCATCGAGACCTCCGAGAGCCCCGAGGACCTGCTCGAGCGCGTCGCCGAGCTCGTGCACGAGCGGCAGGTGCTGCGCGCCGGCGGCGCCGGCCGGTCAGAGCTCGAGCGCAACCGGTCCGAGATCGCGCGCGCCCAGTGGGATCTTTCGCGGGCGCTCATCGTGCGCCACCACCGCTGATCCACTACTGTCGCGCCGAAATCGGCGACGACAGGAGGCGGACGTGGCACAAGGCGCGAAGGAGTTCTTTGACACCCTCGAGGCGCGGGTCGAGCCGGCCAAGGCCCAGGGTGTCAATGCGAGCTATCTGTTCGACGTGACCGGGGCCGGCGCCTGGAAGGTGGACGTGCAGGACTCGGGCGTCACCGTCACCGAGGGCGCTACGGACGCGGGCACGACGATCACGATCGCCGAGGACGACTTCGAGCGGCTCGTCGCCGGCGAGCTCAACCCGATGACCGCCTTCATGACCGGCAAGCTCAAGGTCAAGGGCGACATGGGCGCGGCCATGAAGCTGCAGAAGCTCTTCTAACTATTCCTCGAGCTCGACGAGCAGCTGGCCGCCGCTGACGAGGTCGCCCTCGGCCACGTGCACAGCCTTGACGACGGCCTCGTAGGGGGACACGACCGGCGTCTCCATCTTCATCGCCTCGAGAACGACCAGGGGCTCGCGCGGGCTGACCGCGGCGCCCGGCTCGGTCAACACCTTGATCACCGTGCCGGGCATGGGCGCGATCAGCGAGCTCGACTCCCCGCCCGGGCCGTGATCTCCCGCTGCGGCGACGTCGGGCGGCGAGTGCGGCGGGGGCGCTGGCAGGTTGAGGCGGAAGGCGCCGCGCCACGGCCCGTGCGGCGGGTGCCGGTAGGGCGAGAGCGGGGGATAGTCGGCCAGGAACGCGGTGGTCGTCTCGCCGGCGCGCACCGCGGGATGGCGGACGAGCCAGCGCAGGAACGGCAGGTTGGTCGTGAGGCCGCCGACCTGGGTCTCCGCGAGCGCCTCGGCGAGCCGGTCGAGCGCCTCCTCGCGCGTCTCGCCGGCCGCGATCAGCTTGGCGATCATCGGGTCGTAGGCGACGCCGACCTCGTCGCCCTCGGCGACGCCCGCATCGACGCGGATCGCCGCCGGGAGGCGCAGCCGCTCGACCCGCCCGGTCTGCGGCAGGAACGTCAACGGGTCTTCGGCGTAGAGCCGCACCTCGACGGCATGGCCCTCGAGGGGCGCCGGCTCCGGTGCTGCGCCGTCCGCGATCGCCAGCTGCAGCGCCACGAGATCGAGCCCGGTGACGAGCTCGGTGACCGGGTGCTCGACCTGGATGCGGCCGTTCAGCTCGAGGAAGAAGAAGTCGCCACCACTATCAGAGGCCACCATGAACTCGGCGGTGCCGAGGCTGCGGTAGCCGATCGCGCGGGCGAACGCGACGGCGGCGTCGCTCATGCGGCCGCGCAGCTCGGCATCCACCGCGGGCGACTCCTCCAACACCTTCTGGTGGCGGCGCTGGATCGAGCACTCGCGCTCGCCGAGCGCGACGACCGCTCCGCCGCCGGCGGCGAGCTGGATCTCGACGTGCCGCGGCCGCTCGACATACCGCTCGCAGAACACGCGGTCGTCGCCGAACGCCGCCTGTGCCTCGCGGCGGGCGGCCTCGAACGCGTCGTCGAGCTCCCGCGGGTCGCGCACGACGCGCATGCCGCGCCCGCCGCCGCCGGCAGCGGCCTTGATCACGAGTGGGAACCCGATCTCGTCGGGCGTGCCGGTCGGGACGACCGGCACGCCGGCCGCCGCTGCGACCTGTTTCGCCTCGAGCTTGTCGCCGCCCAAACGGAGCGCATCGGGCGACGGCCCGACAAAGGTGAGGCCCGCGTCCTCGACAGCGCCGGCGAAGCCCGGGCTCTCGGCGAGGAAGCCGTACCCGGGGTGGACTGCATCGGCTCCGGCCTCGCGCGCTGCGCGGACGTGCTCGGCGCCGTCGAGGTAGCTCGCGATCTCGACGGTCTGATCCGCGACGCGCGTGTGCAGCGCGCCGCGGTCGTCCGGGGCGGCCACGGCCACGGTCGCGATACCGAGCTCGCGGCAGGTGCGGAAGACGCGCACGGCGATCTCGCCGCGGTTCGCGACCAGGAGCTTGGCGACCGGCATCGCGGGGGAGACTAAGTAACCGCGTCGTCCGGGGAACGCCAGGCCGCGTGGCGCTTCTCGAGGAAGGCGCGCAGGCCCTCCTGACCCTCGGCCCCGCTGCGCAGGCGGGCTGCGACCTCGGTCGTCCCCTCGTCGCGCGGCCCCTCGCGGACGAGCCGCTTCGCCGCGCGCGCCGCCTCGGGGCCCGACGTTGCCAGCTCGCTCAGCACGCGGTCGACGGCCGCGTCCGGATCCTGGGCCACCTCGTCCACGAGCCCGATCCGAAGCGCCGTCTCGGCGTCGAAGCGCTCGCCGGTGACGAAGAGGCGGCGCGCTCCCGCGCCGATCCGCGGCAGCACGAACGGCGAGATGACGGCGGGGATGATCCCGAGCTTCACCTCGGTAAAGCCGAATATCGCGTCAGGTGCGGCGATGCCGATGTCTGCGCACGCAACGAGCCCGGAACCGCCGCCCAGCACGTAGCCGTGCGCGCGCGCGACCACCGGCGCGGGGCAGCTGTCGATCGCCTCGAGCATCCGGTAGAGCCGGAGCGCGTCCTCGACGTTCTCCTCGTACGTGAGGTCGATCGCCGAGCGCTGCCACTCGATATCGGCGCCGGCCGAGAAGGAGGGCCCTCGCCGGCCAACACGACGGCGCGTGCGTCGCCTACGTCCGTGAACGCCTCGGTGAGGTCGCGGATGAGCTCCGCGTCGAAGGCGTTGCGCCGCTCCGGCTTTGCGAGCGTCACCCACAGCACTGCTCCGTCGCGCTCGATCCGCAGACCCGCCATCCGTCGGCAAGCGTACGCTCCCGCCTCGTGGATCGGCGCACGCTCTTCGCGGTGGGCTCGTTCGTGGTCTCCGCGATCCTCACCGCGATTGGCACGTACGCGGCGCTCGTGATCTCGGCGATCGTGGTCGTCCTCGCGGTTGTCCTGGCGTTCGCCGGCTGAGCGCATGAGACTGAAGGGCGCGCTTGCCGCCGCACTCACGCCGTACCGGGCCGGTGGCGCCGAGCTCGACGACGCCGCGTTCGAGCGCTACGCGGAGTACCTGCTCGCCGGAGGCGTTGACGGCGTGCTCGCCGGCGGCACGACCGGGGAGGGCATCCTGCAGACGCCCGAGGAGCGGATTCGCGGCATCACGCTGTTCGGACGCTCCGGCCTGACGACGATCGCCCACTGCGGCGCCCAGACGACGGCGGACACCGTCCTGCTCGCCGCCGCGGCCGCCGAGGCGGGCGCCGCGGCCGTGGCCGTGATCGCCCCGCCGTACTTCCGCCTCGACGACCGGGCGCTGCTCGCGCACTTCCAGGCGGCCGCCGCCGCGTGCGCGCCGCTGCCCTTCTACGTCTACGAATTCGAGGCCGCCTCGGGCTACGCGGCCTCGATCGAGGTCGTCTCGCGGCTCCGCGACCACGCGCCCAACTACGTCGGGCTGAAGGTCTCGGACGCGCCCTGGGCACGGTTTTCGCCGTACCTGCTCAACGGGCTGGACGTCTTCGTCGGGCCGGAGGCGCTCATCGCGCAGGGGATGGCATCCGGCGCCGTCGGCGCGGTTTCCGGCCTCGCGGCCGCGTTCCCGGAGCGGGTCGCGGCCGCAGTCGCCCGGCCCGACGGCCCCGACGCCGCCGCGCTCGGCGAGCTGCGCGCCTTCGTGGAGCAATTCCCCCGCCATGCGGCCCTGAAGCGGATCGTCCAGCGGCGCGGGGTGGACATGACCGGCGAGGTGCGCCGGCCGCTGCGGCAGCTCACGGACGACGAGCGGACCACGCTCGACGCGTGGCTCGACGCGCTCTCCTAACTCGTCAGGTTCAAAAGCGTCTTAGACGCTGACGACCCCGAGACGAGGAGGCACGATGAAGCTCAAGGCATTCTGGGTGGCATCCACGCTCGCCGCCCTCGCGGCGGCCGCGGCGCTCGCCCCGACCGCGGCCGCCGACCAGCCGGTGACGACGGAGACGCACTTCGACCGCACGCGGACGGTCCCCGCCGGCCTGTGCGCGTTCCCGTTCGTCCTGCACACGGAAGGGACGATCCGCCAGACCGTCTACTCGAACGGCAAGATCGTCAAGCACGCCGTCGACTTCCACATCACCTACACGAACCCGGCGAACGGGAAGTCAGCCACGACGGTGCTCGCCGGACCGGTGATCATCGAGCCGAACGGCGACGGCACCGTCACCGTCACGATCAACGGCAACGACGGTCACATCACCGTGCCGGGCCAGGGGACGGTCTTCGCTGACGTCGGGAAGTTCGTCTACCTCGCGGACGCGGCCGATCCGGACACGCCGCTCACCATCCTGAAGTCGACCGGGCGGCAGGACGCCAGCCAGTTCCCGGCGACCTGCGACGCGATCGCCTAACGGCGGCTTCGCCCATGCAGCGTCCCGTCCTTCCTGGTCGGGCGGGACGCTGCCCTCCTCCGGCTGCGCAGGTTGGCCTGGGCGACGCGGTCGGCGCACAGCACGCAGCAGTAGCGGCGGCTGCGATTGCGCGTCCGGTCGACGTACACGCAGCGGCAGGGTGAGCCCGCGCAGCGGCCGAGGCGGCTCCAGCCGAGCTCGCGCAGGGCTTCCAGGAGCCCGTAGGCGGCGAGCGCCGCGCCCGCACGCAGCCCCTCGCGCTCGTCGGGCCAGGCCCGGAAGCGCCAGCCGCGGCCCTCGCGCTCGAGCTGCGGCGGGACGCCGTACTCGGTCACGAGCTCGTTGAGGAGCGCGACCGCCTCGTCCTCGCTCGGGGCGTCGAAGACGTGCTCGAAGCGCGTGCGCAGCCGACGGAATCGCCCGACGTCGCGCGGCTCGACAGCCGCCGCGGCGTCGGGAAGCCCGTGCCACGCGAGCACCGTGCGGACGTCCTCGATCCCCTCGACGAGATCCAGCGGCCGAGGGTACTCGTCCCAGGTGTTGACGATGTCGACCGCGAGTGCCCAGCCGGTGCCGCGGCCTTCCCTGCTCAGTGGCATAGCAGTTTAACGGTACTGACGTGAGCCTACTCTTCGAAGGCGAGCCCGAGGCGTGACAGCTGCGACATGGCGTAGTCGCCCTCGATCGTCGCCTCGATGTCGAATTCCTCGGCGATGTCGGCGTCCTTGCCGATCAGATCGCGCGCCCGGCTCGGCAGGTCCTGCTCGGCGTCCTCGCGCGACTCCCAGAGGTAGACGGCGCCCCAGCGCTCGGTCACCTCGTCGGAGATCCAGGCCTTGAAGCGGAGCCCGGGGACGTCCTCGAAGGCGTCGACCGACTCGTCGCGCAGGTAGCGGCGCAGCTCCGCGATTGTCGTCTGCGAGTCGGCCAGGTTCCAGAGGACGAGCCGGAGGAGCATCAGGACGGCCGCGGCGGGAGCTTTGCGATCAGCTCCTTGATCCGCCGGAGCACGTCCGCTTCCTTGTGCCCGAAGTCGTCCAGGTAGGAGTGGAGCGCTGCGCGGAGCAGCTCGAGCTCCTCGTTGGTGAGATCCAGTGTGTTTGGCATGTCGGTGATTATCCCCAGTCCGGGGGCTCGTAGGTGCCCTGCTGCGGCGCACCGAAGGTGATGAACTCGAGCCCGTCGGGGCCGGACACCGGCTGGCGGGTCGTCCCGGGGTCGACGCGGACGATGCGCAGCGGCTTCAGCTCGATCTCCTCGCCGTCCAGTCGCATGACGCCCGAACCGCGCACGACGACGTAGACCTCCTCGTGGCCGTTCGACTCGTGGTTGTGCTCGCGTCCCTCCGTCTCCGGGGGGAGCTCGAAGTAGTTGAAGCCGAAGGCGCTGGCGCCGAGGGCGCGCCGCGTCTTGCGCACCATGCCGCCGGGGCCTTCGCCCTCGATGTCCTTCACATCGATCACGTCGTACGCCACGCGTCCTCCCTTCGCGAGATCCGGTCGCTACATCCTGAAGACGCCGAAGGTGGTCTCGCCGATCGGTGCGTTCAGCGCCGCCGAGATGCCAAGGGCCAGCACCCGCCGCGTGTCGAGCGGGTCGATGATCCCGTCGTCCCAGAGCCGGGCGGTCGAGTAGTACGGGTTGCCCTCGGCCTCGTACTTGGCGCGGATCTCGTCGGGGTCGGCGTCGCCGACCATCGTCAGCACGGTGGCGGCCTGCTCGCCGCCCATCACCGAGATGCGGGCGTTCGGCCACATCCAGAGCTGACGCGGCGAGTAGGCGCGGCCCGCCATCCCGTAGTTGCCGGCCCCGAACGAGCCGCCGATCACGACCGTGAACTTTGGCACCTCGGCGCAGGCGACGGCGGTGACGAGCTTGGCGCCGTCGCGGGCGATCCCGCCCGCCTCGTACTCGACGCCGACCATGAAGCCGGTGATGTTCTGCAGGAAGACGAGCGGGATCTTCCGCTTGCAGCAGAGCTCGATGAAGTGCGCGCCCTTCTGGGCCGACTCGGCGAAGAGCACGCCGTTCGAGGCCAGGATCCCGACCGGGTAGCCCTCGATCCGGGCGAAGCCGGTCACGAGCGTCTCGCCATAGAGCGCCTTGAACTCGTCGAAGCGCGAGCCGTCGACGATGCGGGCGATCACCTCGCGCGGGTCGAACGGCTGGCGGTGGTCGTCCGGGATGAGCCCGTAGAGGTCGTCGGGGTCGGCGACGGGCGGCTCGGACTCGGCGACGTCCCACGGCGCCTCGGCGCGCCGGTGCAGGTTGCGAACGATCTGGCGCACGAGCGCGAGCGCGTGCTCGTCCGAGGTCGCGTAGTGGTCGGCGACGCCGGAGCGGCGCGCGTGCACGTCGGCGCCGCCCAGCTCCTCGGCGGTGACGTCCTGGCCTGTGGCCGCCTTCACGAGCGGTGGGCCGCCGATGAAGATCGTCCCGGTGCCGCGCACGATGATCGTCTCGTCGCTCATCGCGGGCACGTACGCGCCGCCGGCGGTGCTCGAGCCCATGACCGCGGCGATCTGCGGGATGCCCTTGGCCGACATGCGCGCCTGGTTGTAGAAGATCCGGCCGAAGTGCTCCCGGTCGGGGAAGACGTCCGCCTGGAGCGGCAGGAACGCGCCGCCGGAGTCGACGAGGTAGATGCACGGCAGGTGGTTCTGCTCGGCGACCTCCTGCGCGCGCAGGTGCTTCTTCACCGTGAGCGGGAAGTACGAGCCGCCCTTGACGGTCGCGTCGTTGGCGACGATCACGCATTCCTGGCCCTCGACCACCCCGATGCCGGTGACGATCCCGGCCGACGGCGCCTGCCCGTCGTAGACGTCCCACGCGGCCAGCGCGCCGAGCTCGAGGAACGCCGAGCCGGGGTCGACGAGCCGGTCGATCCGCTCCCGCGCCGTCAGCTTCCCGCGGCCGCGATGGCGCTCGAGCGCCCGCTCGCCGCCGCCCGCCGCGACGAGGGCCGTCCGCTCGCGCAGCTCGGCGACGAGCTCCTCCATGCGCGCGCGCCGGCCGGCGAAGACGTCCGTGCCGCGCTCGGCCTGCGAGGTCAGGACGGCCACGGCCGGAGCCTAGCTTCGCCGTCGGCCGCTTACTGCTCGCGCAGGATCGCGCCGAGCGGCAGCCGCCGGATCCAGAAGGCGGCGAGCCCGGCAGCCCCGAGGCCGCCGACGACGGCGGCGGCCGCCAGGCCGCCCAGGAACGCCCACGGGAGCGCCAGGTGGTCCGGCGGCGGGTCGAACACATGCTGGAGCATGGCGACGAGCATCTCGGCCAGCAGCCAGCCGAGCAGCGCGGCCAGCGCGAGCGAGAACACCAGCACGATCGCCGCCTCGCTCCACAGAAATGCGGCCGCACGGCGCAACGAGGCGCCGAGCGCGGACATCGTCGCCAGCTCCTGCCGCCGCTCGGCGAGCGCCACCGCGACGTACAGCGCCATCGCGGCGGCCGCGAGCGCGAGCACGAACGCCTCCTCGATCCGGCTGATGCCGCGCAGGTTCACCGTGGTGATCGAGCTCACCGTCTGGGCGGTCTGGTGCCGGATGTCCTTCACGGTCGCCCCGTAGGCGCCGGCCACCCCGGCGACCCGGTGCGCCACGCTCACGGGATCGCCGGCCGCTCGGACGAACAGGACGTTCGGCCCCGGGTCGTGCGTGACGCGTTGCAGGTAGGCGAGGTTCGTGACCATGAACGAGTCCTTCGGCGCCGACGGGAACTCCTGGACGATCCCGACCACGTGGAACGGGGCGACGCGGAAGCGGCCGGTGCGCTGGTCGAGCACGCGGAGGCGAAGCAGGTCGCCGACGTTCAGCGAGTAGTCGGTGATCGTCTCCCGGGAGACGAGGATCGCGTCCGGGCGCGAGCGCAGGCGGTCGAGCATCTGAGCGGCGCTGCCGCCGACGAAATACGAGTCCCGGAGGCTCGTCCCGTGCGTCAGCGTGGCCGGGTCGATTCCGAAGATGTCCTGGAGGTCCGGGCCGACGTAGGCATACGCGTGGTCGACCGGAGACACGCCGGTCGCGCCGGGCAACGCGGACACCTTCTGGACGAGGCCGTGCCGTGCGATCGCCCCGGGCGGCGCGGTCGCGACGACGTCCGCGCCGAGCGTGAGCTGCGCGTCGACACGGGCCTGCTGGTCGTAGGTCGCGGTGAAGATCCCGAGGTTCACCCCGAATGCGAGCAGCAGCCCGAGGACGAGCAGCCCGCGGTTCAGGGCCGCGCCGCGGCGGCCGGCGCTTGCGAGCAGGAAGCCCGTCGGCGTCGTCGCGCGCTCCCCGGCCGCGCGGGCGACCGCCCAGGACACGAGCCGCCCGCGGAGGCGTAGGAGGAGGAGGGCCGCGCCGATCCAGAGGAGGGCCGGCGCGAGGAACATGTAGACCGAGAGCGAGAGGGTCGGGTTCGAATCCGGATTCACGACGGCGGAGAAGCCGGTGCGTGCCGTCAGCCAGTAGACGAGGCCGGCGACTGCGAGGCACGCGATGTCGAGGTAGAGCCGCTGCCAGAGCGGTCGGCCGGTGCGCCGTACGCCGAGCCGGGCTTCGCCCACGCTGCTCCGGAACGCGGCGAGCCCCGTCCCAATGCGTGCCGCCGCGGCCCCCGCAATCGCAAGGGCCGTGCAGATGCCGAAGGTGGAGAGCACACGGGCGGTGCCGATCCCGGTATCGACGCCGGCCAGCCGCACGGCGGCGAGCGCGAGCAGCGTGCCGATCGCGCCGGCGACCACACCAAGCGCGATGCTCTCGATGAGCGCAAGGACGACCAGGTCGCGTCGCCGCGCTCCGCGGGCGCGCAGCAGCGCGAGGCTCTGACGGTCTCGCTCGACCGTCCCCAGCGCGGCGAGGTACGCGAGGCCGAGCGCCACGATCGCGCCGGGCACGGCCAGCATGATGTAGAGCGTCTCCGCGTAGAGCGCGTCGCCCGCCGCGCTGTTCAGCATGTCGGTGAGGTTGTCGACGAAGACGACCTGGCCGGGAAGCGAGCGCTCGACGCGGTTGCGCAGCCCCGTCGCCTGCGCGAGCGCGTGCGACGGGCTCCCCGAGAGCGCTGCCGGGTCGGCCTGCGCCTGCACCTGCCACTGCGTCCCGGTCTGCGATCCCGGTACGGCCGACGCTCCGAGGGCCGAGGTCAGCGCGGGCAGCGCGGGCGCGACCTGCGCGGCGAAGGTCGACAGGGGGAGGATCGCGATGTTCGCCGGCGGCTGGGCCGGCGCCGGACCGAGCAGCGGGTTCAGCGGCTGGAAGAGAACGTCGGGCGCTGTCACAAGCGCGATGCCGCTCACGCGGAGAGGCACCGGCCGGCCGCCCGGGTGCGGGGTCAGGAGCACCGGTCGCCGGGCTGTGCCTGAAGGGTGGCGGCGAGCTGCTGGTCGAGCACGACGGCGCCCGGCTTCAGCGACCCGCGGAGGAACCGGAAGCGTGTGCACGTGCGCGGGATAGCTCGGCGGAACCGCCAGGATCGCACCCGACCCGGCACGAATCGTCCCGGCGGACGGCGACACGTGCTGGACGGCCGCGAAAGGCGCGGTCGCGGCAGGGTAGGCGGCGGCGACGCCCGGCTGGCGCCCGACGGCGGCGGCAACGCGCGTCGCGTTCCGGTAGTTGCCGACGGGGCCTTGCCAGTCGAGCGGCACGGCGCGCACGGCACCGGTGGTCATCGTGCCCAGCGAGTGGCCGACGAAGAGCAGCATCGCCCCGAGCAGGCCGACGGCCGCCGCGAGCGTCAGCACCCGGACGAGCGTCCGGCCGGGCGCGCGGAGCAGGTCGGCGATCGCGAGTGGCCAGACGGCGATCACCGGTCGTCTCCCACGATGCGCCCGTCCTCGAGCTCGACCTTGCGGGTGAATCGGTCGGCCACGCCGGCGTCGTGGGTCGCGACGGCGAGCGCGAAGCCCAGCTCGCCGCGGAGACCCTCGATCAGCTCCAGCACGCGGTCAGCGGTGTCGGAGTCGAGATGGCCGGTCGGCTCGTCGCAGAGCATCAGCTCGGGGCGCTGTGCCAGCGCCCGGGCAATGGCGACGCGCTGCGCCTCGCCGCCGGAGAGCTCGGCGGGCAGCTGGTCGGCCTGCTCCTGCAGGCCGACCAGCCCGAGCAGCTCCTCGGGCGTCAGGCCTCGCCCGGGCCGCTCCGCGGCGAGCTGCGCGGCGAACGCGACGTTCTCGACGGCCGTGAAGTACGGGAGCAGGTTCGCGCCCTGGAAGACGTACGCGATGCCCGGTGCCGTCCGCCCGTGCCGGTTCGGCGAGGGCAGCGTCCGCCCATGCCACGTGACCTCGCCGGCGGTGGGCGCGACAAGGGCGCCGAGGACGTGGAGCAGCGTGGTCTTGCCCGAGCCGGAGCGGCCGAGCAGCGCCACGTCGGCGCCGGGCTCGATCTCCAGCGACACGCCGGCGAGCGCGTGGACGACCGCGTTGTCATGGCCATAGACGACCTCGACCTCGCGGCAGGCGGCGACGGCGGGCGCGACGGCCGTCGTCACGCCGCCACCCCGTCGAGGATGCGCACGATCCGGTCGGCGGCCCCTGCGACTTGTGCGGAATGCGTCACCACGACCACGGTGCTTCCGAACGCCTCGCGCAGGCGTTGGAGTGCCTGCAGGACCGCCTCCTCGTTGCGGGCGTCCAGCTCCGCGGTCGGCTCGTCCGCGAGCACCAGTGGGGCCTCGCGGGCGGCCGCGGCGGCGATCGCGGCCCGCTGCTGCTCGCCGCCCGAGAGCGAGCCGGCGCGCTGCTCTGCCCGGCGACCGAGGTCGAACTCGCCCAACGCCGCGTCGACGGCCGCGCGGCTTGCCTTGCGCCCGGCGAGGCGGAGGCCGAGGGCGACGTTCTCGCGCGCGGACAACGCGGGCCACAGGTTCCCGCTCTGGAACACGAGCGCGACCTGGCGGGCGCGGTAATCGGCAAGCGCGGCCTCGTTCGAGCCGCGACAGGGAGCGCCCGAACGCGATCACGTCGCCCGCCGACGGCTCGTCCAGGCCGGCGGCGAGATGCAGCGCGGTGGTCTTGCCCGATCCGGACGGCCCGAGCAGGGCGACGAGCTCACCGCGCTCGATGCGCAGGTCGAGCCCGCGCAGTGCCACCGTCTCCGCAGGCCCCGAGCGGAAGATCCGGAAGACGTCGTGGAGCTCGAGCGCACCGAAAGAGAGCGGCGCGCGCTCCTCCGGCTCGCGGTAGAGGCTCCTCAGCTCCACCGGAAGCTCTGGATCATCAGCCGGTAGGCGTCGACGTTGTCGACCCCCCGCGGCGTGCCGAGGTCCACGACGGCGAGCCTGCCGCCCCTGGCGAGGTAGTAGCGGTCGACGAGAAGCGTCACGCGCTTCCCGGTGACCGGATTGGGCGCGCTCACCGTGCTGTACACGACCTTGTAGGCGGGGGCGCCCGAGATCGTCACCGCCCGCGGTGGCTGCTCGACCGTCGCCTTCGTGAGCCGGGCGACGTCACGGCTGACCGACGCCTGTGTCGGCGGTTTCGCCGTTGCGACGGTGATCCGCACGATGTTGTTCTTGTCCCGGAAGGTGACAGCGTTGCCGCTGCCCTGCTGCGCCCAACCCTCGGGGTACTTCATCGAGTACTTCGCCGGACGGTTCGTGAACGCCAGGAAGACCTGGTTGTCCGGGATGTCGCCGGTCGCGGCGGCGTTGGCCTCCCCCTGGAGCGCGCCGGGACCGCCGCTCGTCGGTGCCGCCGTCGTCGTCGCGGGTGGGGTCGAGGTCGTCTGCGGCGCGGTGGACGACGCCGTCGACGAGTACGAACCGGCGCCGCCTCCGCCGCAGCCGGCCGCCGTCATGAGGGCGACGGCGAGGACGGCTGTTGCGGCGGAGGTCAGGCGCGGGCGCATCAGTGTTCGCCCTGCTGCTGCGTGTCTGCATTCGGAGACGCGTCCGCGTAGCCGCCGGGGCCGTCGTTCGACGACTCGCCGGCCTGCGGCTCGGCGGCGTCCGTGCTCGACTGATCGCCCTGCTGGGCGGTGTCCGTCTCGGCCGGGTCGGCCTGGTCGGGCTGCTCCGCATTCCCCGTGTCGGCGGGATCGCCGATGGTCGCGGCCGGTGCCGGTCGCCTGGTGCTGGCGGCTGGTCGCGCCGGACGCGAGTGCTGCGCCGCCCGCGACCAGCGCCGTCAGCACGGCCAGGGCAGCGAGGATCTTGCTCAGTCGTGTACGCATGTCTGCCTCCTTGTTCGTCGTGTGGCGATGACGCTCGCCACGGTAGGAGGACGAAGGTGAAATCCCGGTGATACCCGGTTTCACCTTGCCTTCACGCTCGGCGTGGCACGCTGCCGGGCGTGCGAACGCTCGTCGTCGAGGACGACCCCAAGCTCGGGCCGCTGCTGCGGCGCGGGCTGAGCGAGCACGGCGGCGCGGCCGACCTGGCCGTCAACGGCGAGGACGCCTTGTGGATGGCGCGTGCGAACCGGTACGACGCGATCGTCCTCGACGTCATGCTGCCGGGGCAGGACGGCTTCGAGACGTGTGCCCGGATGCGGGCCGACGGCGTGTGGACGCCCGTCCTGCTGCTGACGGCGCGCGATGCCGTCGAGGACCGCGTGCACGGGCTCGACTCGGGTGCCGACGACTACCTGACGAAGCCGTTCTCGGTCGCGGAGCTGCGCGCCCGTCTGCGCGCGATCGTGCGTCGCGGGGCGAGCGAGCGGCCGACGGTGCTCCGGGCCGGCGACCTGCGCCTCGATCCGGCCGCCCAGCGCGTCTGGCGCGGCGATGCCGAGATCGAGCTCTCGGCCAAGGAGCTCGCCCTACTGGAGCTGCTGATGCGGCGGGTCGGCGAGGTCGTGTCGCGCTACGACCTGCTCGAGCACGGGTGGGACATGAGCTACGACAACCGCTCGAACGTCGTCACCGTGCACGTGCGCCATCTGCGCGAAAAGGTCGACCGCCCCTTCGGCCGGACTCGATCGAGACGGTACGCGGGTCCGGGTACCGAATCCGGCCGGATTGACCGTGGCGCGCCTGCCGATCCGGCTTCGCCTGATGCTCGCGGTCACCGGCGCGGTCGCGCTGGTGCTCGCAGGCGGCGGCTTCCTGCTCTACCACCACCTCGCCACCTCGCTCGACTCAACGCTCGACCAGGGTCTGCGCACCCGGTCCCGCGACGTGGCGGCGCTCGTGTCCCAGGCCGACCCCGGGCTTCGCGAGGCGCCCCCGGCGCCGGTCGCAGACACCGCGGGGAGCTTCGCGCAGGTGCTCGATGCCCGCGGGCGCGTGCACGACGAGACGCGGGGGCTGGGTGGCCGGCCGCTGCTCGCCGGCGCGCTCCTGCAGCGGGCCCGGGCCGGGCCGCTGCTCATCACCCGCGTCCATCTGCTGGGAGCCGACGTCCGTCTGCTCGCCGTCCCCGTCGCCACCCAGGGCCGCCATGTGGTGCTCGTCGTCGGCGCGCCGCTCGCGTCGCGCGACCGAGCGCTCTCCAGTCTCCGCAGCGAGCTGCTCGTCGGCGGCCCCTTCGCTCTTCTCCTCGCCGCGCTGATCGGTTACCTCGTCGCCGGCGCGGCGCTGGCGCCCGTCGAGCGGATGCGCGCGCGAGCCGCATCGATCACCGAGCGCCGGCTGTCCGAGCGCCTGCCCGTACCGCGCGCGCGCGACGAGATCGCCCGGCTGGGCACGACGCTAAACGAGATGCTCGACCGCCTCGAGGCCGGACTGAGGCGTGAGCGGAGCTTCGTCGCCGATGCGAGCCACGAGCTCCGGACTCCGCTCTCGCTCGTCCGGACGGAGGTCGAGCTGGCGCTCGACATGCCGCGCGGGATCCCCGAGCTGCAGGCGGCGCTGCGTTCGATCGGGGAGGAGGCCGACCGGCTTTCCCAGCTCGCCGACGACCTGCTGCTGCTCGCCCGGCTCGACGAGGGCCAGATCCCGCTCCGCGTCGAGCCGGTCCATGCGGAGGCGCTGCTCGGCGACCTCGCAGAGCGGTTCCGGCGGCGGGCCGCCGACGACGGGCGGCGAATCGCAGTGCAGGCCACGGAAATCGTCATGCGCTGCGACCGCATCCGGGTCGAGCAGGCCCTCGCGAACCTGGTCGAGAACGCGCTTCGGCACGGGAGCGGAACGGTGACGCTCTCCGCAGCCCTTCACGGCGGCGAGGTCGAGGTCCACGTCGTCGACGAGGGCCCTGGTTTCGCCGACGGCATCGTCGACACCGCCCTCGAGCGCTTCACGCGCGGGGATGCGGCGCGCAGGGCGGGCGGTGCAGGCCTCGGCCTCGCGATCGTCAAGGCCATCATCGAGGCGCACGGCGGCACGGTCGCGCTTGCGCACGACGAGGGGGGCGGAGCGGACGTCGTCCTCCTCCTGCCGCACGCGCGCCCCGTGGCGCCGAATGCCCGCGACGCGGCACCCGCGGGCGCCGTCGCCGGCTGAGCGGGCGGCCCCGGAAGCCCCGTTCAGTCGGTGCTTCGCACAGAAGGCAGCTCCGTGCTACGAATCGACGATGCCGGATCCCGCTGTCTACGGGCTGTTCGTCCTCGCCGCGCTCGCGCTGCTGCTGATTCCCGGGCCGGCGGTCCTCTACGTCGTCTCGCAGAGCGTCGAGGGCGGTCCACGGGCCGGCCTCATGTCCACCGTCGGCATCCATGTCGGGACGCTCGTGCACGTGGCCGCCGCCGCGATCGGGCTCTCATCGCTCCTCGTCTCCTCGTCCGAGGCGTTCGACGTCGTCAAGTACGCCGGCGCCGCCTACCTCGTCTTCATCGGGGTGCGGACACTCGTTGGCCGCACGTCCGAGGAGCCGCAGGCGCTCGAGGTCGACGCTCGCCGCCGGGTCGCGCGCGGCGCCACCGTCCAGATCCTGAACCCGAAGACAGCGCTCTTCTTCTTCGCGTTCCTGCCGCAGTTCGTCGACCCGAGGGCGGGGGCGACCGGCCTCCAGATCCTCGTTCTCGGGCTCACCTTCACGGCGCTCGGGCTGCTCAGCGACGGCGCCTACGCGCTCACGGCGGGTGCGCTCTCCGGACGGCTGCGGGGGAGCAGGCGCGCCGCGGCCGCGTCGCGGTGGGCGTCCGGCACGATCCTCATCGGCCTGGGCGTGACTGCCGCGCTGGCCGGCAAGCGCCGGTAGTGGCCGAGCTGCTTTCGATCGACGAGGCACTCGGCCGCGTGCTCGCGTCCGCCCGGCCCTTGCCCGCTGAGGAGACCGAGACGGCCGCCGCCGCAGGGCGGGTCCTGGCCGAGCCCGCGGCCGCCACCGTCGACCTGCCCCCGTTCGACAGCTCCGCCATGGACGGCTTCGCGCTGCGCGCGGCCGACACGCCGGGCGAGCTGCCCGTTGTCGCGCGCGTCGCCGCCGGCCACCCGGCCGGGCGTGCGCTCCAGCCGGGTGAGGCCATGGGGATCGCCACGGGCGGGGTCGTCCCGGACGGCGCGGACGCGGTGGTGCCGATCGAGCTCGTCACCGAGCAGGGCGACCGCCTGACCGTGCCCGACGCGGTGCCGGCGGGGTCGAACGTGCGGCCGCGCGGGGGAGACGTCCACCGCGGCGACCAGGTGATCGCCGGTGGCGCGCTCCTCCACCCGCACCAGCTTGCGGCGCTGCTCGCCGCCGGCATCGGGCACGTGCGGGTCGGAGCGCGGCCTCGCGTCGGCGTCCTCACGACCGGCAGCGAGCTGCGTCCGGCCGGCACGCCGCTCGAGCCCGGCCAGATCTACGACGCCAACGGGCCGATGCTCGCGGCACAGGCCGCGCGTGCTGGAGCCGAGCCGGCGCGCCTCGTGGCCGTCGAGGACGACGAGGCGGCCCACAGGGAGGCGCTCGAGCGCGGGCTCGGCCACGACGTGCTCGTCACGTCGGGCGGCGTTTCCGTCGGCCCACACGACCTGGTACGGAGCGTCGGTGCAGAACTCGGCGTCGAGGAGGTCTTCTGGGGCATCGCCATGCGCCCGGGCAAGCCGCTCTGGTTCGGCACGCGCGGGGAGACGCTCGTCTTCGGACTGCCCGGCAACCCCGTGTCCTCGTTCGTCTGCTTCGAGCTCTTCGTCCGCCCGGCGCTGCTCGCGCTGCAGGGGCACGCATCACCCTCGCCGCCGTTCGAGCCCGGCACGCTGGCCGGCGCGGTCCGGCGGAACGCGGTGCGCGACGACCTCGTGCGCGCCCGGCGCGGCCCCGAGGGCCTCGCGCCGGTGACGGGGCAGGAGTCGCACATGATCACGCGGGCGGCGACCGCTGACGCGCTGGTGCTCGTCCCCCGCGGCGAGGGCGAGCTCACCGCGGGGGACACCGTGCAGTTTCTCCAGATCTAGTGCGGGAGCGTGCGGAAGGCGTTGAACGACGGCTTCTTCGCGCCGGCGAACGTCATCAGCCCTGACTGCCAGCCGCCCAGCTGCTTCTGGTCGCGCAGGAGGAACCACATCATCATGTCGATGCGCGGGTTCTTGCGCGCGATCGCGAACGCCTGCTTCAGGTAGAGCGCCTGCTTCGCCCAGGAGACGCCGAAGGCGCGGTCGGGCGGGTTGGTCTGGTAGCCGTACTCGGTGATCCAGATCCGCTTGTTGCCGTAGAGCTGCGTCACCACCTTGATCAGGTCGTTGATGTTCCCGAGCTCGACCGGCGGCGCGATCAGGCCCCGCTTGCCGCGGTTCGTCTTCGGCACCGAGGACGGCTTCTCGCTCGGGCTCCCGTAGTACGGGTGATGCGCCCAGGCGTCGAACTTCGCGAGGCCCGCCTTCTTGACGCCCTTGAGGAACGGGATCGGGCCGACCGACGACCGCGTCGAATTGGGGTTGTTGTTCCCGCGTGGGCCGGTGCCGCCGCAGGCGACCTTCTCCGCGCGGATCAGCGTGGCGTGCACGCCGCCATAGACGGCGTTGCAGATGCGGGCGTAGTCGATGGTGCTCTGCGCAACCCAGTGCGCCTTCTTGCCCGTGCCGACGCGCTTGTACTGCGGGTTCAGGAAGAGCGGGTTGTTCGGCTCGTTCCACGCCAGCCAGTTGCGGACCGCCGGGAGCGCGGTGTCGTTCGAGGGCGTGGTCGTCGTGCTGCCGGTCGCGGCGGGCTCGACGGGTACGTACGTGCCGCTGTACCGCTTCGCCGCCGCATAGGAGAAGTTGCGCAGGTCGCGCGTGAGCGTGGGCGCGTGCGCGAGGCCCTTGCCCTTGTTGGCCCAGGAGGGCGTGCCCCAGATCGAGAAGAGCACCTTGATGTTGTTCTTCGCCGCCTCCCGCACCATGTGGTCGTACGGCGCCCAGTTGTAGGCCTTGTCACCCGGATCGGTCGGGTGAGCTGGCCGCCGGGCGCCGGCGACGCCGCCGCTGCCGCCCCAGTAGAGCGTGGAGCGGATGATCTGGACGCGCAGGGTCTTCAGCATCGGCATCGAGCGGTCGGTGTAGCCGAGCGTCTCGGACTCGTCGAACAGGCCGACGAGCATGTGGCGGGCGGGATGCGCTGCCGCGGGCACGAGGCCTGCAAGCGCAGCGGTCAGCGCGAGGGCGGGAAGAAATCTCTTCACGGGCAACCTCCTGACGGCAGATGTGGGTCAGTGGACGTAGGGGCGTCATCGAGTCAGACGGCGCCGTACCCGCCGAGTTGCTGTGTTTAACGGGGATTTACAGAGTCTGAACAGGCGGGATCAGCTCGCGGGGCGCTCGGCCGGGCAGCGCCGGAGCACCCACTCGGCGTCCAGCGGCCGCCGCCAGTAAGGGCGGACGCCGACGAGGCGGTAGTCCCCGAGTGCGCGGGTCCATGGGCAGTTGCGCCTCGACCGGGTACCGCTCGGCGCGGGCGCGCGGGGTCTCGTGGAGGTCGGGGTGCACCGCCGCAATTGAAGCGGCCGCCTCATGTCCTGCGCGGACATGCCCACAAGAGCGACTAGCGGGCCGTGGTCGCGCCCGTTTACTCTATGGACAACAACCACGCACCGCACGGCGCGCGCCACGCGGCCCACGAGAGGAGGAGAGATGGACACACCACGCCCGTCGCCGCCGGCCCGACGCCGGCTGCGCTTCGCCGCCGCCGGCGCTGCCGGCGCGGCCGCGGGCCTCGCTGCCGCCGCCGTGCTGCTGCTCGGGCCCGCTTCGGGTGCGATCGGCGACGCGCCGGCCCCACCGGCGCTCGACGCTGCCCGCATCATCGACGCCACCCACGTGCCGCCGGTGCTCACGCTGCCCCGTGAGCCGGTCACCCTGCGGTACGACGTGTACTGCCCACCGCCCGCGGGCGCATCCGGAGACGAGTGCGACGCGGCCGGGACCGTCTTCGTGCGTGCCGGCGACGCCGGCGCGTTCCGCCCGTTCCCGCTCGCGCTCGACCGGCATGCGGTCGAGGGTCGCTGGGCTGCCCGCGTACCTGCCGACATCGCCCGCGCCCGGGACGGCTTCTCGTACTACGCGGTTCTGCGGAACCGCGCGGCCGGGACCCAGGTCACCCTGCCGGCCGGTGGGCCTGCCGCGCCACAGCGCGCATACGCGGTGACCGGGCCGATCCCCGTGGAGCTCGGCGCGCACGCGTTCGGGCGCACCCGCGCGGCCACGGCCCGGCCGTTCTCGGCCGTCTGGGGAGACGGGCCGGCCGACGCCGGGCTTGAGGGCGGCCGCGAGGCCGAGCCCGTCGGGCCGGCCTCGTTCGTGGTCGGAGCCGACGGGACCGTCACCGTGCTCGACCAGGTGCACCACCGTGCGCTCGTCGAGGCCCCCGGAGCCCGCGTCCTGCACGACGTCCCACTCGACATCAACGGCACGCTGGCCGACCTGGCCGGCGGCGGTGACGGGCCGCTCTGGGTGCTCGAGACCGCCGGGGCGGACTCGCCGATGCTGAAAGAGTTCGCGAAGGACGGCACCGCCGAGGACGAGGTGCCGCTCGGCGAGCGGACGGCCGCCCAGCTGCGCATGGGGCCTGCAGGCCCGGTCGTGAAGGAGTACCCGTCGGAGCAGTGGGTGCCTGCCGTCGAGAACGGCGACGCCCTGGGCCTCCGCGCCCAACGGCTGGCGGCGGAACCGCTGCGCGCCGTCTCGGCAAGCCGGCAGGTGGCAATCGTCCGCACCGGCGACGAGGTACGTGTCGCGGTCGTCGGCGCGGCCGGCGTCGAGCGCGCGTGGCGCGTGCACAGCGCGACGCCCGTGGCCGAGGTGCAGCTCGCCGAGCCGTACGCGGACGGCGTCCTGCTCGTCGTCCGGACGTACACCGACGCGCGGGACGAGTTCGAGGTCGCGCGGCTCGGCGCGCGCGGGCTGGTGTCCGCGTTCGCGGTGGCGCCGGACGACTGGGCGGAGACGATGCCGCTCTCGCGCTTCCGGCTGTCCGGCTCGTCGCTCTACCAGCTCGGCTCGACCCCCTCCGACGTCCACGTCGACCGCTTCGACCTGGAGGTGCGCTCATGATTCGGCGGATCCCCGCGCCCGTGGCCGCCTTCACGGCCGCGCTGGCGCTCTCGCTGGCCCTGGCGGGTGCAGCGTGGGCCTACCACACGAACTTCACCGGGGCCTACTGCAACTACGCCGCGCCCGACTACACCAACTACTTCACGCGTGACGGCTCCATGACGGTTGCGCTCCGCGCACGCTGGGAGGGCTACCAGTGGGGCGGCGGGTGCTGGAACGACGACGACCTCGACGAGTCCCCTGGCGACCCCGTCGAGCGCTCCGACACGCGCGGGGAAGGCCCGGACTGCTCAGGCTTCACGTTCAAGGTCTGGCGCGAGGACCTGGACACCTCGAACCAGGGCGCCTGGCAATGGAACATGCTCCGCAACGTCCACGGCCCGTACAGCGCCGCCAGCTTCCTGTACGGCGCCGGCGCCCCGAACGACGCGTACCCGAAGAGCGCCCTGATCCGCATGGACGCGCTTGCCAGCACGGATCACATCGGGATGATCTACGCACGCAACGCCGACGGCAGCGACCAGATCATCGAGGCAAAGGGCGAGGCGTACGGGGTGGACATCTGGACCCGTACGTACCGTGGCAGCTCGGCGTACGGAGGTGTGCGGCGGGTCGGATGGGACGGCTAGCTCAGGCGACACGATCGACTGCGTGGCGGCCGGCAGCGGCCGCCACGCTCCTGCTCGCGGCCGCGGCCGCGAGCGGCTGCGGCGGCTCCGGCCTGCATGCGCCCGACCGGCTCAGCGACGGCAGCAAGCCCCCGGCCGTCCCCGCCGCCCTGGCGGGCGTCCACGGCGCCGTCATGACAGGCAGCCGGATTCTGCGCGGCCAGGACTTCGAGGCGCAGCCTGCGCTCGACTGCATCAAGGACATCCCGGGCGGCGCCCCGCCGGCCGGCGTCGAGGCGGTGACAGTCGACGGGCACACGCTGACCTTCGCGACCGCCGACCGGCAGCGGCTCGTTGCCTGCGATGGCGCAGCGCGTCAGCGAGAGCCGGCCGGCCGCTGGTGCGGGACGGCGACGACGAAGTGGCTCGACGGTGGGCGCATCGAGGACCCGCGGCTCGACCTCGCCAATTGCCTCACGGCCGGCGGCGCCACGGTCGCCTACGCGTGGGTCGTCCCGACGGCCCACGCTCGGTGGCTCGTGGTCGACCACGACCACTTCCGGGAGATCTACGACGCGAGCAGCCCGTTCCCGGTGCGGGTCAGCACCACGGACGGCATCGACGACATGACGTCGTCGGCGACGATCCACGTGCGGTCGTACGACGCCTCGGGCAAGGAGGTGGGCGACGAGACGGTGAACGCGCAGGTCGCGGGCTAGTGGTGGTGCCCCGACGCCTGCATCGCGACGAGGAGCGCGAAGGCGACGAGGAGCACGTATGCGGGCGCGTAGGCGCGGCGCTGCTCCGCCAGCTCCGGCGTGGGCCGCATCAGGAGCGCCACTACGAGTCCGGTGCCCTCGACCAGCTTCGTCATCATGCCTGTCGGGTCCGTGACCTTCTCGGTGAAGAGGAAGTACGCGACGATCTGCCCCGCGAACAGGAGCGCGGCCGCCCGCGGCGGCCAGGTGCTGCCGGGCTCGAGGGCGAGTGCGATCGCCACCGCCGTCGTCGCCAGCACCGCGCCGATGAACGCGACCCCGAGGTACGGGGACTCGTCGAGATGCTGCGGCACGAGCCCCGCGTGCACCCCGGCGCTGAACGCCAGCGTGCCCATCAGCGTCAGGTGCGCCGCGACCGGCCGTGACCGGACGGCGCCGGCCAGGCTCTCGCCGAGGCCCCTCGGCCGGACTGACGGCGCTGCGGGCCCGATGGCCATCGCAAAGACGCTACCAAGCTGTCGAACCCGTCAGATGGGGCGGCGCGGCAGCGCGTGCCGCTTCGTGTGGCACGATTCGGCCTGATGCGTCGCGGGCTGGCCTGGATTTTCGCGCTGCCGCTGATGCTGGCCGGCTCGCAGGCGGCGCACGTCCTCGCGTACCGCTGGGTCTACCCGTCGACCGATGTCCGGGTGCACGCGCTGTTCATCACGGGGCACGGCTATCTCGACCGGCTGCCGTTCGTGCTCGCCGCCGGCGCCGCCGTCGCGCTCGTCGCGCTCGTCTTTGCGGCGGCCGACGCTGCGCGGGGTCGGCACGTGGCTCGCCTCCCAGCCGGCGCTTTCGCGCTGCTGCCGCCGGTCGCGTTCGTGGTCCAGGAGGTGCTCGAGCGCTCCATCCACACGGGGACCTTCTTCTGGCAGGCCGTCGAGGCGCCCACGTTCGTTCCAGGGCTCCTCCTGCAGGTGCCGTTCGCCCTCGTCGCCTACGTGGGTGCGCGGCTGCTGCTCGGCGCCGCCGAGACCGCCGGGCGCGCCCTCGCGGCGAACCCGCCGCGCCCCGTCTTCGTCATCGCACCCGAGCGGCCGCCGGAGCCGGTTGTCAGCCGTCGCCGCTCGCTGCTCGGGGACCGCCTGGCCCAGCGCGGGCCACCGCCTCTCCTCGCGTAGCCGTCGCGGCGGGCACCCGCCCGCCGTTTCCCGACCACGCTTGAAGGAGGCTCCGTGAGAGGCAACGCACGCCTGCTCATACCCGTACTCGCGGCCGCGGCCGCGCTCGCCGTTCCCACCACGGCCTGGGCGCACGCGATCATGTCGCCGCCCGTCGCGCTGAAGGCGAAGCTCCAGCAGTTCACGCTGTCGGTCCCCACCGAGGAGGCAGGGGCGACCACGACCGAGATCGTGCTCACCGTCCCGTCCGGATTCGGCATCGACTCGTTCGAGCCGCCGCCCGCCCCCTGGAAGATGCAGGAGCAGACCACCGGCACCGGTGAGAACACGGTCGTCCAGAAGGTCACCTGGACGGGCGGCCACGTACCGACCGGGCAGGATGCGGTCTTCCACTTCAACGCCTCCGCCGCCGACGCGAAGACCTACACCTTCACCGTGCGACAGACGTACTCCAGCGGCAAGGTCGTCGACTGGAGCGGGCCGGAGTCCTCGGACACGCCCGCGCCCACGGTCGAGGCGGTCTCCTCGCTCGGCGGCTCGAGCAGCAACTCGACGCTGGCCATCATCGCCCTCGTGGTCGCCGGGATCGCCCTGATCCTCGCGGTCATCGGGCTCGTCGGGGGCAGGGGAGGCCGGTCGCTGACGTGAGGCGGGCCGCCGGCGTCTTCGCCGTCCTGGCGGCGCTCGTGCTGCCGGGGACGGCCGCCGCGCACGTCGTGCGCGGCGCTCCGGTCGCGACCGACTTCAGCGCGCGCATCCGCGGGCTCGTCCCGCCCGCGGATGCCGTGCGCGCCGTGGTCGTCGACGGCGATCGCCAGCTCTCGCTCACCGTCGGCCCGTCGCAGCGGGTCGCCATCCCGGGCGCGCTCGGCGAACCGCTGCTCCGGTTCACGCCCGGAGGCGTCTTCGTGAACCGCCGCTCGCTCACCGCGCAATCCGACCGCATCGCCACCGCCGAGCTGCGGCCTGACACGGATCCGCAGGCTCCCGCGCAGTGGATTCGCGTCAGCACCGGCCACACCTACCGCTGGCACGAGCACCGGCTGCACGCGCTCGAGGCGCTCGCCGCCGGCCGCACGTCCGAGGCCGACCTCGGCCGCTGGTCGGTGCCGCTGCTGATCGACGGCCGCCGGCATGCCCTGATCGGCACGCTGCGGTACAAGCCGCCGGGTGCGACCTGGGCCTGGGTCGCGGCCGCCTGCGGCATCGCGATCCTCACCTGCGCGCTCGTCGCGGCGGCGCGGCCCGCCTGGCAGCGAGCCACCGTCGCGATCGCCGTCGCCGCCGTCCTGCTGACGGGAACGATCCGGATCGCGCGCGAGCTGTACGGCCGGCCCGACGTGATGGCCTCGAACTACCTGGCGATTGCGTTCACGGCGGCGGTCGGCCTGGCGCTTCTGCTGGCGCTGCTCCGAGGCCGCGGCGGCGTGCCGCTCTTCACCGCCTGCCTCGTCGGCATCGGCAGCCTCTTCCAGGGCATTGCGCTGTCGCCGGTGATCACCCACGGCTACGCGCTGACCGCGCTGTCGACCACGGCTGCACGCGCCGCGGTCACGGCCGTGCTCGGGCTGGGCGCAGGGCTGCTCGCGGTCACACTCTGGGCGCAGTTCCGGCCGGCAGGAGCAGCCACATGAACGGGCAGACACTCCGCCTACTCGTCGCGCTGCTCGCCCTCGCGGCGGGCATCGCCGCCGTCGTCGTGATGATCGTGCTGCTCGGACGCACGCCGGGGCCGGTATGAGCGCGCTACGGCGGGAAGCGGTACGAGCGGTGTGGCGGGATGTAGCGCCCGACCTGGAGCACGAGCTGGTCGCGGTCGCGCAGGCGCACCAGCCGCGGGTCGCCGGCCACTCGCAGGCCGTTCCGGTAGAGGCGCACAGGACCGCCGAAGGAGAGCAGCCGGCCGGGGCGCAGGCGCCGGCCCCACGCCGCGAAGAGGCCGCCGAGCCGGCGCGCGCCCTGGAAGTGGACGACGCCGGTGGGGTCGGTCGTCCACACGGCGCCGCGGCAGCGCGCGGCCGTGATGCGGCCGAAGCGGTGGCGCCCGCCGCGCACGCCGATGCCGGCCGGGACGATGACGCTGCGGCTGGCCGCGAACAGCTCGACGTGCACGCGTTCGCCGCCCCCGAGCGGCGCGGGCGCGCAGGCGCCGCGCGCCCCGGGCGCCGGATGGAAGCGCGGCCCGACGCCGATCGGCGTCGGCACGAGCAGCGCCACGGCGGCGATCGCAACCGCAGCCGGGCTCACCAGCGAACTCCGAGGAGGCACCACATGACCGCCCGCATTGTCGTCGCCGCGCTGCTCGCGCCGCTGGCCCTCGCCGCGTGCGGCGGCAGCTCGGGCGGGCCGTCGATCACGATCCAGCCAGGCCAGACCTACCACCTCCAGGGTTTCACGCCCAGCGGGCCGGTCACGGCCGGCAAGCCGACGCCGCTCTCGTTCACGATCGTCCAGCCCGATGGCAAGCCGCTGACCGCGTACCGGCACGGCGCCGGCCCGCACAACGGCGTGCACGTGATCATCGTGCGCCGCGACCTGAGCACGATCATCCACCACCACCCGCCGGTCGGAAAGGACGGGAAGGTCAGCGACACTGTCACCTTCTCGAAGCCAGGCCCGTACCGCGTCGTGATCGACGCCTACCCGAAGAACGCCGGCCTGGTGCCGAGCTTCCAGCTCTTCGACAAGGTCAATGTGCAGGGCCCCTACCATGCGGATCCCACGCCGGCCTTCAAGCCGGTCGAGACCGACGGCGGCTACCGGTTCGCCCTGGCCGGCGAGCCGAAGCTCCACGCCGCCCAGGCCGGGCTCCTGGACTTCAGGGTCACCGGCCCCGACGGCAAGCCGACGACGTTCACGCCGTGGTTCGGCGCGCTTGCGCACGCGATCTTCTTCCGCACCGGCTCGCTCGACTACTTCCACACGCACGTCTGCGCGCCCGGCGCCACCGGCTGCACCAGCGTCCTCGGCGGCGCCAAGGTCACCGGAACCTCCAGCACGCCGGGCCGCCTCAAGGTCGGTGTGCTGCTCCCCGTCGCGGGCACCTGGCGGCTCTTTCTGCAGATGCGCCAGCACGGGAAGGTGGTGACTGCGCCGTTCACGCTCCACGTCGCCTGATCGTCGCCCTCGCGCTCCTGGCCGCGCTTGCCGCCCCGGCGGCGGCGTGGGCGCACGCCGCGCTGCTGAAGACTTTCCCCGCGGCGAGCGCCGAGGTCAACACGTCGCCGCCGCAGGTGCGGCTGACCTACAGCGAGGCGGTCGAGCCGCGCTTCG
>CAWCYR010000004.1:0-419163 GCA_963799895.1 uncultured Thermoleophilia bacterium | reverse complement strand
GACGGCATCGCCTCGATGGTCGCCGGCCCGTCGCCCGCGGTACGTCAGCAACCGCATCTTCAACGACCTCGGCCAGAACCTCTTCTCCGAGAACGACGTCTCGCAGTGGGGCTGGGCCTGGGGCCAGTTCATCGACCACGACATCGGCCTGCGCGACGAGACGCCCGGGCGAGGACGCGCCGATCGCCTTCGACCACGGCCGACCCGCTCGAGCGGTTCACCGAACGACCTCGGCCAGATCGGCTTCTCGCGCACGCCGGCCGCGCCCGGCACCGGCGTCGACCTCGCCGCGCCAGCAGATCAACACCATCAGCAGCTACATCGACGCCTCGCAGGTCTACGGCGACGACGCGCGGCGCGGCTCGCCTGGCTGCGGACGACGGCGGCCCGAGCTCCTGCTCCCGCCCGGCAGGCTACCTGCCGCGCGCGACGCGCGCGCGACGCTGCGCCGCGCCGCCGATGGACCTGATGGGCCCGCTGCGGGCACGCCGGGCAAGGCGGTCGTCGCGGGCGACGTGCGCGCGAACGAGAACATCGCGCTCACGCGCGATCCAGACGCTGTTCGCGCGCGAGCACAACCGCATCGTCGGCGCTGCTCCCGCGCGCGCTTCGGACCGAGAGCCGGTTCCAGATCGCGCGGCGCGTCGTCGGCGCCGAGATCAGTACATCACCTACAACGAGTTCCTGCCGCACGCTCGGCGTGCGGCTCGCGCCCGTACCGCGGCTACGACCCGACCGTCGACCCGGCCATCGCGAACGAGTTCGCGACGGTCGGCTACCGGGCGCACAGCATGGTCCACGGCGAGTTCGAGCCGACGCCGGCAGGGCGCTGGTCGGCGCCCAGCTCACGCCTTCCGGGCGCACGGGCATCAAGGTCGAGCGGACGCGACGGGCGGTGACGCTCGTCATCCCGCTCGGCCTCGCGTTCGGCAATCCCGACCTGCTGCACGCGGTCGGGCTCGGGCCGCTGCTGCAGAGCCTCGGCGACGAGCGCGAGTACCGGAACGACGAGCAGATCGACAACTCGCTGCGCAGCGTGCTCTTCCAGGTGCCGAAGCCGGGCATCGCCGACCCGAGCGCGTGCGGCCGCGCCCGTGAACCCGCTGCTTCACGCGACGTCGAGGACCTCGGCGCGACGACGTCCAGCGCGGCCGCGACCACGGCATCCCGACCTACAACGACCTGCGGCACGCCTACGGGCTGGCGCCGGAGACGTCGTTCACCGCCATCACCGGCGAGCGCGAGGCGGCGCTGCCGTCCGAGCCGGACTGGATCGACGATCCGGCATCGCTTCGACTTCGTCAGCCTGCGCGACCGCGACGGCAACGTCGATCGCGCCCGGCACCGAGCGGCGCTCGAGGACGCGGTCAGCGGCGTGCGGCGCACGACGCTGGCGGCCCGGCTGAGGCGCTCTACGGCGACGTCGGCAGGCTCGACGCGTTCGTCGGGATGGTCGCCGAGCCGCACGTCACCGGCACCGAGTTCGGCCCGCTCCAGCTCGCGATCTGGAAGCGCCAGTTCACCGCGCTGCGCGACGGCGACCGGTTCTTCTACGCGAACGACCCGGAGCTCGTGCGATCCGCGAGCGCTACGGCATCGACTACCGCACCACGCTCGCGCAGCTGATCCGCCGGAACACCGGCGTGGCCGTGCAGGCCGACGTCTTCAAGCTCGTTCGCTCAGCGCGCGCACGCGCCGCTCGATCTCGTCGCGGATCGTCCGCACCTGCTCGACCGGGAGCCCGATCGGGTCGGTGATCTCCCAGTTCTCGTAGTGCTTGCCGGGCACGTAGGGACACGAGTCGTCGCAGGTCGCGATCACCGTGTCGGACCATTCGACGAGCTCCTCGGTCAGCAGCTGCGGCACGTGGTCCGAGGCATCAATGCCGACCTCGGCGAGCGCCTCGAGTACTTCGGGGTGCACCGCGTCGCCGGGCCGGCTCCCGGCCGACCGCGCCTCGGCGCCGGGGGCCGCAGCGCGAAAGAGCCGTTCGGCCATCACGCTGCGGCCCTGGTTCCCGACGCAGACGAAGAGAGCCTTCAACTCAGCAGCAGTCGTCGCCGTCGCGGCAGCAGTCGTCGCAGCAGCCCATCAGCAGCACGCTCCTCTCAGGTCGGTCACGGATGCGAGTGCGTCGACCGCCTGCGGCCGGAGCGTGAAATACGCCCACCGGCCGCGCTGCTCACGCTCGACGATCCCGACGTCCGCAAGCTTCTTCATGTGGTGCGACACCGTCGGCTGGGAGAGCCCGAGCGGCTCGACCAGGTTGCAGATGCACAGCGGCTCGCCGCTCGTCGCCAGCACGTTCACGATGCGGACGCGCGACGGGTCGGCGAGCGCCTTGAAGAGCTCGGCGGTCTCGACCGCCGCCTCCTCCGTGAGGGCCGGGGTCGAGAGCGGCTCGCAGCACGCAACATCCATCGAGTATCTCTTATATATCGACGAACGTCGATGTGTCAAGCAGCGGCGACCGCTTCCTCCCAGGGACTCGGCCGCCCCGTCCCCGGGCGGCAGCAGTCGGGAACGCAGGTGTCGGGGTTCGCGGGCAGCCGGCCGACGGTGATGTGCGGCGCAGCCGGGTCGAGCCGCTCCTGGATCAGCTCGCGAATCGGCGGCGACGAAGCGCGGATGTGTTCCGGGCGTGCGCGCCCGGACGAAGCCGAGCCCGAGCTCGGCGGCGAGCTCGGCCGCCTCGACGTCGAGGTCGTACAGCACCTCGACGTGGTCGGACAGGAACCCGAGCGGCGCGACGACCACGTCGCCCACCCCGCGCGCGTGCAGACCGCGCAGATGGTCGAGGACGTCCGGCTCCAGCCACGGGACCTGCGGCGGCCCGCTCCGGCTCTGGTACACGACCGCGTGCTCGACGCACGCCGGCCGCACCGGCGACGAGCCGCGCCGCCTCGGTGAGCTGCGCCTCGTAGGCGCAGCGCTCGGCCATCGCGCGCGGAATGCTGTGGGCGGTGAAGGCGACGTGCGGGTCGCCCTTGCTCTCGGCCAGGGCCGCTCGCAGCCGGTCGGCGTTCGCCTCGATGAAGCCCGGGTGGTTGAAGAGCATGCGCAGGCGCGGCAGCTCCGGCGCCTCGGGCCCCACCTCCAGCTGCGCGGCGACGAGGTTCTCGCGGTACTGGCGGCAGCCGGAGTAGCTCGAGAACGCCGAGGTCAGGAAGCAGAACGCGCGGCGGACGCCGTCCCGCGTCATCTGCGCGACCGTGTCGGCAGGAGCGGGTGCCAGTTCCGGTTGCCGAAGTAGACGGGCAGGTCGATGCCGTGCTCGGCCAGGTCGCGCTCGAGCGCCGCGATCAGCGCGCGGTTCTGCGCGTTGATCGGGCTGACGCCCCCGAAGCGCATGTAGTGGTGCGCTACCTCCTCGAGGCGCTCGCGCGGGACGTTGCGGCCGCGCGTCACGTTCTCGAGGAACGGCATCACGTCGTCCGGCCCCTCCGGGCCTCCGAACGAGACGACCAGGATCGCGTCCGCGAAGTCGTCGGGATGCTCGGATACAGCTTGGTCAGCAGGCGGTTTTACAGCGTCTCCCAGCGGAGCAGGTGTACGTGCCAGGATAAATCCTGGCACGAGGTCTTACGGTCTCCGAGGGCGGCTAGGAGACTTCGCGCTTGGTCATGGCCAGGATCTCCTCGTAGATCTCCTTGAGGCCATCCGCCGAGAGCGGCCCGCGGTTAGCCCGCTGGAGGTCCTGGATCATCCAGGCCTCGCGCGCCGGGTCCACGAAGTCGATGTTGCGCGACTCCTTGTACTCCTTGAGGCGCGCGACGAGGCGCAGGCGCTTGTTCATCTGCTCGACGAGCGCGCGATCGGTGTCCGAGATCTGCGCGCGCATCTGGCGGACGACCGGATCCGCGTCTGGGCTCTCGGACATCGGCGGGAGCCTAGTCAACCTGACGCATACACTCGGCTGGTGGCTATGAACGGGTCGCCCGAGCTGCTCATCGTCATGGCGCGGAGCGCGACTGCGGCGGAGGCCGACCACGTGGTCGAGCGCCTGCAGGAGGCGGGGGCCGAGGCGCGCCTGACCCGCGGCCGCGAGGCGACCGTCATCGGCGCGATCGGCGAACGCGAGCTGCTCGCGACGCTGCCGCTCGAGGCCTATCCGGGGGTGGACCAGGTCGTGCCGATCGTGAAGCCCTACCGACTCGTCTCGCGCGAGTTCGTGCCCGAGGGCACCGTCATCGAGGTCGAAGGGCACCGCATCGGCGACGGGTACTTCGGCCTGATCGCCGGCCCATGCACGGTCGAAACGCGCGAGCAGACGCTCGAGACCGCGCGGGTCGTCGCGGCCGCGGGCGTGACGATGCTGCGCGGCGGCGCCTTCAAGCCGCGGACGTCGCCCTACACCTTCCAAGGGCTTGGCGCCGAGGCGCTGACGATTCTCCAGGAGGCGCGCGCGGAGACGGGCCTGCCGGTCGTGACGGAGCTCATGGACCCGCGCCATGTCGAGGAGGTAGTGGACGCGACCGACGTGATCCAGATCGGCGCCCGCAACATGCAGAACTTCCTCCTGCTCGCCGAGGTCGGCCGCGCCGACAAGCCCGTCCTGCTGAAGCGCGGGCCGTCGGCATCGGTCGAGGAGCTGCTGATGGCGGCCGAGTACGTCGCCAAGGAGGGGAACGAGCAGATCATCCTCTGCGAGCGCGGCATCAAGACGTTCGAGCGCTCGACCCGGTACACGCTGGACCTCGGCTCCGTCGCCGTGCTGAAGGAGGAGACGCACCTGCCCGTGATCGTCGACCCGTCGCACGCGGCCGGGCGCTACGCCCTCGTGCTCCCGCTGGCGCGCGCGGCCGCGGCCGTCGGCGCCGACGGGATCATCGTCGAGGTGCACCCACGTCCCGAAGAGGCGCTCTGCGACGGGCCGCAGCAGATCCCCGCCGCGGCGTTCGGCGAGTTCGCGGCGGCGATCCGCGAGCTGGTCGCGCTGATGGGCAAGCAGATCGGCTAGTGCCCCTTCAGGTGATGCTGCCGAGCTCCTGGGTCGCTAGCACCAAGCGAGAGGCCGCACTCGGCCGCAGGCAAGGTTGTCAACCTTGTCAAGGCCGAGGGCGGTCTATCGCGCCGCGTGATAGCGGGCCAGGGGCCGGCGCGCATTGCCTGAAGGGGCACTAGGTGCCCCCCTCCCGGCTGGCACTCGTCGGAACCGGCCTGATCGGGGCGTCCGTGGGGCTCGCGGCGAAGCGGGCCGGCGTCCCCGTCGTGGCGGCGTGGGATCCGAACCTCGAGGCGCTGCGCGTTGCCGCGGAGCGCGGCGCAGTCGACGAGCAGGCGCCGACGCTCGGCGACGCGCTCGCGGACGCCGACCTCGCCGTCGTGGCCGCGCCCGTCGCGTCGCTGGCGGGGCTCGTGCGCGAGGCGCTCGGCGCGGCCGGTGAGTGCACCGTCACCGACGTCGGGTCGACCAAGGCGGCCGTGTGCGCCGCGGCCGGCGGGTCGGCGCGGTTCGTCGGCGGCCATCCGATCGCAGGCGCCGAGCTGCACGGCCCCGAGCACGCAACGGCGACGCTCTTCGACGGCGCCACCTGGTACCTGTCGCCGCTCGCCGAGACCGATCCCGATCGCTACCGCCTCGTCCACGGCTTCGTCGGCGAGCTCGGCGCGACGCCGTTCGCGATCGACCCGGACGCGCACGACCGGCTTGTCGGCATCGTCTCCCACGTCCCGCACGTGCTCGCCAACGTGCTCGTCAACCAGGCGGGCGGGACGCGGATCGACGGCAACGACCCGCTCGCCGCTGCGGGGGCGTCCTTCCGGGACATGACGCGGGTGGCCGGGGCGAACCCGCGGATCTGGGTCGACATCCTGCTCGACAACGCCGAGGTGGTCGGCACGCTGCTCGCCGAGCAGCGGCGCGAGCTCGAGCGGCTCGAGCGCGCGCTCGTGGCCGGGGACGCCGGCTTCCTTGCCCGCTGGATCGGTGAGGCCGGCTCCAACCGCCGGCGAATGCTGGCCGGCGCGTTCGACGACCCCGGCGAGCTGCAGCGGGTGATCGTCCACGTCACCGACCGGCCGGGCGTGCTCGCCGGCATCACCCAGGCGCTCGGCGCCGAGCGGATCAACATCGAGGACATGGAGCTCGAGCACATCTCGCCCGAGCGCGGCGGCACGGTCACGCTGCTCGTCTCGGGCGCGACCCAGGCGGCGCGCGCGGCCGAGCTGCTCGAGGGGCAGGGCTACGGCGTCGTGGTTTCCCCCGTCATCGAGGAGTAGCGCAGCTGCTCCCGATCCTCTAGGAGCGGCGGCGGAAGAAGTCGACGATCGTCTCGACCACGACGTCGTTGATCTCGTGGCCGGTCGCCGGCAGGACGGCAAGCTCGCCGTCGGGCAGTGCTCGGTACAGCGCCGCGCCCTCCTCGACCGGACAGAACACGTCGCGGTCGCCGACCACAATGAGCATCGGGACCGGCAGGTCACGGAGGTGCTCGGCCGTGTAGCCGTGCGGTTGCGAGATCCGCGGGAACGTCTGCGCGACGACCGTCCGCCAGTGTCCGGCCCCCTGCGCTGCGTCGTGATCGGCCTCCATCAGCTCGAACATCGTCCGCAGCGGAGGAGCCCGCCTCGCGAGGATCTGGAGTGCATCGAAGTCCGGCTCGGTGGCGTCGGGACTTCCGCCGAGCATCTGCCGCGTCATGGCGATGGTCGGGGCGTTCGCGTCCGGGTTGAAGAGGTCGTAGCCGCCGACGTTGACCACGCCGCGCACGAGCTGCGGATGCCGGATCGCCAGCAGGGTCGCGATCTCGCCGCCGTCGCTGAACCCGCAGACGAGCGGACGGTCGAGGGCGAGCGCCTCGACGAGCGCGGCTGCGTCGTCGGCGAGCAGGTCGTACGTGATCGGGCCGCCGGGATGGACGGTCTTGCCGGAGCCGCGCAGGTCGGGAGCGATGACCCGGAAGCGCTCGGCGAACGTCGTCAGCCACGATGCCCAGGCGGTCGACTGGCCCCGCCAGACCGGGTTCGTCGAGACCATGGCGTTGTCGAGCACCAGCACCGGGACGCCGTCTCCGGCCTCGACGTAGTGGGTGTCGATGCCATTCGCGTGGACGCTCGCTGCGCGGAGCTCTGTTCCCGTTCCGGTCGCCATCAGCCTCCTTCGGTGGGACCCGAGCATACGACAGGATTCGCGGGGGTTATGTACCTTGACTGTTACGTAACCATCCTGGTACGTTGCCGCCATGGAGGCTGTTCTGCGGGCGCTGGCCGACGGGAACCGGCGGACGCTGCTGGAGGCCCTGACCGGCGGTCCGGCAACCGCGGGTGACCTGGCGGCGCTGCTACCGATTGCTCGCCCAGGCGTATCGCGGCACTTGCGGGTGCTGAGGGAAGCGGGGCTGGTTGAGGTTCGCCAGGAGGCACAGCGGCGGGTCTACGGTCTTCGCCCCGAGCCGCTGGCGGAGGTCGATGAATGGCTGGGCCGGTACCGGGCATTGTGGGAACAGCGGCTGGATGCCTTGCACACCGAGGTGGCCAGGGGAAAACGCGAACGAAGGAGCGCGAAATGACCAGCAACGCACCTGCAGGCCGCCGCATCCTCGGCAGCCTGCGCTCAGCTGATGGCAAGGGCATCGTCCGCATGGAAGACAGCTTCGACACCGATATCGACGACCTGTGGTCGGCACTCACGGATCCCCGCCGTCTCGCCCGCTGGCTCGGCGAGGTCGAGGGCGACTTGCGCCTCGGCGGTGCCTTCCGCGCACGCTTCTTTGCCACCGGATGGGAAGGCACCGGGCGCGTTGAAGCGTGCGAGCCCCCGCAGCGGCTGCAGGTGGTGACCAATGACCCGGAAGAGCCGGACGAGCACGTCATCGAGGCCACGCTGGCCGCCGACGGCGAGCGGACGGTCCTCGTCATCGAGGAACGGGGCATGCCGCTGGAGCAGCTCGCCGCGTACGGCGCCGGCGTGCAGATTCACGTCGAGGATCTCGCCGCCTACCTCGCCGGGCGCGAGCGCGACGACGACGTGCGGACGCGGTGGGAGGAGCTCGTCCCTCCCTACGACGACCTGGCGGCCGACGTCAGTTAGGAGCGCGCGTTCGCGGACGCCTGACCGACGGCCGCGCCCACGCCTGCGCCCTCGAGCACGCGCCGGATCCCACGAATCGCCTGCCCGATCCGCTGCTCGTTCTCGACCAGCGCGAAGCGGACGTAGCCGTCGCCGCCCGGACCGAAGCCGGCGCCGGGGCTGACCGACACACCGGCCTCCTGCAAGAGCCGCAGCGCGAACGCGTGCGAGCCGAGCGGCTTGAACGCGTCCGGGATCGGCGCCCAGACAAACATCGTCCCGCGCGGACGCGGTACCTCCCAGCCGATGCGCGCGAGCCCGTCGCAGAGCGCGTCGCGGCGCGAGAGGTACAGCTCGCAGACCTCGACCGGGTACTCGTCGTCGCGCATCGTGACCGTGGCGGCGATCTGGATCGGCTGGAACGTGCCGTAGTCCAGGTACGACTTCAGGCGGCCGAGGCCCGCGACGATGTCGGCGTTGCCGACGAGAAAGCCGACGCGCCAGCCCGGCATCGAGTAGCCCTTCGTCAGCGTGTAGAGCTCGACGGCGACGTCCTTGGCGCCCTCCGCCGCGAGGATCGACGGCGGGCGATGCCCGTCGAATGCGATGTCGGCGTACGCGAAGTCGTGGACGACGACCATGTCGCGCGCCCGTGCGAAGTCGACGAGCGCTTGCATGAAGTCGGCCTCGACGACCGTCGTCGTCGGGTTGTGCGGGAACGACGTGATCACGACGCGCGGACGCGGCCTCGTGGCCTGGTAAGCGGCGTCGAGGTTCGCGAGCACGTCCTCCTCCGTGCCCATGGCCACCTGCGCGACCGTCGCACCGGCAAAGGCGGGCGCGAACATGTGGATCGGGTAGCTCGGCGCCGGCACGAGCGCGGCATCGCCTGGCTCGACCAGCACCCAGAGCAGGTGCGCGAGGCCCTCCTTCGCGCCGATCGTCGTGATCGCCTCGCGCTCCGGGTCGAGCGCGACGCCGAAGCGGCGCGCGTACAGGTCGCAGATCGCCTCCCGCAGCTTGGGGATCCCGCGGCTCGCCGAGTAGCGGTGGTTGCGCGGCTTCGCCGCTGCCTCTGTCAGCTTGTCGACCGCGACCTGCGGCGACGGGATGTCCGGGTTCCCAAAGCCGAGGTCGATGACGTCCACCCCGTCCCGGCGCAGCTGCAGCTTCAGCGCGTCGATCTGAGCGAACGCGTAGGGCGGAAGATCGGGAATGCGGCGAAGTGGGATCACGCGGGAATAATCGCTGCTGGCCGGTCGCTTTACTTTCTACTGTGTTGACGCTACCTTCCGAAACAGTGAAGCGCGCAGGCCGGTCAGCCCACCTCATGTGTTGCTGCCTCTGTGCGCCCATTCCCGCGTCCCTGGTCGCCGGCTAGCTCTTCCAAACAGCCAATGACCCGGGATCCGACATCGGTTGGAAGGACTCGTCCTACGCGCGAACGGGAGCCCGTGACCTGGGAGCTCGTGCTCAAGCGCAACTCCGTCGAGCGACTGAAGCGGGAGAAGCCGCCGCTCGGGATCGTCGACGAGCTGCCCGCGCTGATCGCCGCCGGCTACGAGAACGTCGCCGAGGAGGACATCGTCCGGCTCAAGTGGTGGGGCCTCTACCACGACAAGCCGAAGATCGGGACGTTCATGCTCCGCATCAAGCTGCCCGCGGGCCTCGCGACGCCCGCCCAGCTGCGGACGATCGGAGAGGTCTCCAACCGGTACGGGCGCGGCTCGGGCGAGCTCTCGACGCGGCAGAACGTCCAGCTGCACTACCTCGAGCTCGCTGCGCTGCCGGACGTGCTCGCCGGCATCGAGGCCGCGGGGCTGACCAGCGCCGGCGGCTGCGGCGACGCCGTTCGCAACATCACGGGCTGCCCCGTAAGCGGTCTCGCGCACGACGAGCTCTTCGACGCCACGCCCGTCGTCGAGGAGGCGGCCGAGTTCTTCTACGGCAACCCCGAATACTCCGACCTGCCGCGCAAGCACAAGATCACGATCGCGGCCTGCGCCGACCGCTGCAACGCGCCCGAGATCAACTGCATCTCGTTTGTCGGCGTGCTGCGCGACGGGCAGCCGGGCTTCGGCGTGCTCGTCGGCGGCGGGCTCTCGTCAGTGCCGCGGCTGGCGCGCGACCTGGGCGTCTTCGTTCGCCTCGACGAGGCGCTTCCCGTCATGCGCGCGCTGCTCGACGCGTGGAAAGAGGACCCGAACTACCGGATCTCCCGCGTGAAGGCGCGCATGAAGTTCATGGTCGACGACCTCGGCCCCGAGGGCATGCGCGCCGAGTGCGAGCGGCGCCTCGGCTACCGGCTGCCGGACTACGAGCTGCCGCCGCCGCCCGCGTTCACCGACCACATCGGCGTGCACGACCAGCGCGACGCCGATCTCGTCTACATCGGCGTGCCCGTCCACCTCGGGCTCGCGAGCGGCGACCAGATGGTCGCCGTCGCCGATCTCGCCGACCGGCTCGGCGGCGACGTCCGGATCACCCGCCAGCAGAACTTCGTGCTCACCAGCGTCCCCCGGTCACGCGTCGACGAGGCCGCCGCCGCCCTCGCCGAGATCGGCTACCCGCTGGAAACCGAGACGGCGCGCGGCAGCGCGATCGCGTGCACCGGCGAGCCGCACTGCAACTTCTCCGTCACCGAGACGAAGACGCGCATGGACGATCTGCTCGTCCACCTCGAGGGGCGCTTCGGCAAGCAGATCGCCGGCCTGCGGCTCCACCTCGACGGCTGCCCGCACGCCTGCGCACACCACTGGACCGGTGACCTCGGCTTCCAGGGCACGACCCTTCGCGACGCGGACGGCCGCAAGCGGCAGGCCTTCGACATCTATATGCGCGGCGGGCTCGGCCCGGACGCCGCGATCGCGCGGCCGGTCTTCCGCCGCGTGGCGACGGAACGGCTGAACGAGGCGGTGGAAGGCCTGATCGGCGGCTGGCTCGAGGGCCGGCAGTCCGAGGAGAGCTTCCACGCCTTCTGCGACCGCCATTCCGACATCGACCTGGGTGCACTGGCGGGGCTCGAGCCCGCCGTCACGCGAAAGGAGGCTGCATGAGCGTCGAGCTGATCGACGAGCTCGAGGCGGGCGACCTGTCCGTCGAGTTCGAGGGCGTCCACCCGCAAGACCTGCTCGAGTGGGCGTTCGAGCGCTTCGCCCCCGGGATCGCCATCTCCACGGCCTTTCAGATCGACGGCGTGGCCCTGATCGACATGGCCGCCGAGCTCGACGAGTCGGTGCGCGTCTTTTCGGTCGACACCGGCCGTCTGCCGCCCGAGACCCACGAACTGATCGAGCAGCTCCGCGAGCGCTACCCACGCATGCAGCTCGAGCTTCTGGCACCCGACCCCGCGCACCTGCAGCGGCTGGTCGCGCGCAACGGCCCGAATCTCTTCTACCGCTCCGTCGAGCAGCGCCTGCTGTGCTGCAACGTCCGCAAGGTGCAGCCGCTCACGCGGCACCTGCACGGGCTCGACGCCTGGATCACCGGCCTCCGTCGCGACCAGTGGGCGAGCCGCGCCGAGATTCGCAAGGTCGAGATCGACCACGACCACGGCGCGATCGTGAAGCTGAACCCGCTGGCCGAGTGGACGGAGGAAGAGGTCTGGGACTACGTCCGCGAGCGCGGCGTGCCCACCCACCCGCTCTACGCGCAGGGCTACTCGTCGATCGGCTGCGCGCCCTGCACGAGGGCGACGCGCCCGGGCGAGCCGGCCCGCGCCGGCCGGTGGTGGTGGGAGACGAACGCGCCGAAGGAGTGCGGCATCCACTGCGCGATCGAGACAGGCGGCATGGAGCACGAGCTGCACGCCATCCTGGGCGACCACCACGACCATGAGACATGACTGACCTGCGGCCCGACGAGCAGGAGGTCGCGCGGGCCGAGGCGCAGGCGGTGCTCGCCGTCGCCGCCGACCCGGGCTACCGCGACGAGCTCGCCTCGCTGGTCGCCGCCGCTGACGAGGGCTCGCTCGGAGATGAAGAGGGTCGGACACTGGAACGGCTGCTCGAGCTCGGGCTCCAGGCCGGCCGCATCCGCGCCGTCTACGGGCCCGGCGGCGAGCAGGCGGCGCTCCGCCTCTACCGGCGGCTGCCGCGCGGCGCCGAGGTCGGCGCCAGCGCGCGCGCCGTGACCGAAGCGCTCGGCGGTCTGAGCGGGCGGCAGCTCGAGTCGATCTCGGTCGACGCCGTCGGCCCGGGCGCGTACACCCTCAGCGTCGCGGTCGACGGCGCGACCCTGTCGATCCGCCTCGACCGCCAGGGCGCCCGCGTCGGGAGCCTCGGCACATGAGCCGCCACTACATGGCGTGCCTCAACCTCACAGGCCGCGAGTGCCTCGTCGTGGGCGGCGGCACGGTCGGAACGGAGAAGACACGCGGGCTGCTCGAATGCGGCGCTCGCGTCACGGTCGTCGCCCCCGAGGCCGACCCGGCGCTCCTCGACTTGCCGGTCGAGTGGCAGCCCGGCCGCTACGCCTCCTGGGATCTCGACGGCAAGTGGCTCGCCGTCGCCGCCACGCCCGACCGCGAGGTCAACCGCGCGGTCTACGAGGATGCCGAGCGCTACGGGATCTTCTGCAACGTCGCCGATGACCCGGAGCTCTGCAGCTTCATCCTGCCGGCGGTGCATCGCGTCGACCCGATCGCGGTCGCCGTCTCGACCGGCGGCGCCTCGCCGGCGCTGGCCCAGCGGCTGCGTGCGGAGATCGCCGAGCTGGTGCGCCCCGAGCATGCCGAGCTCGCCCGCGAGCTGCAGGCCCTGCGCCCCTGGGCGAAGAAAAACCTCGGCAGCTACGAGGAGCGGCGCGAGTACTTCGCCCGGCTCGTGGAGGCGGCGTTCGAGTGACGGTCTGGCTCGTCGGCGCAGGCCCGGGCGATCCCGGACTGATCACGGCCCGCGGGCTCGAGCTCATCCGCGCCTGCGACGTCCTCGTCTACGACCGCCTGGTCGCGCCGGAGCTCGTTGCCGAGGCCGGCGGCCTGCGCATGTCCCGCGACGGGTTGTCCCAGGACGAGCTCAACCGGCTACTCGTGGCGCTCGGCCGCGATGGACGCGAGGTCGTCCGCCTGAAGGGCGGCGACCCCTTCGTCTACGGCCGGGGCGGCGAGGAGGCGATCGCGCTCGCCGAGGCCGGAGTACCGTTCGGCGTCGTGCCCGGTGTGTCAACACTGGCTGCAGGCCCGGCCGCGGCGGGCATCCCGCTCACGCACCGCGGTGTGTCCGCCGGCGTGCGCGTGCTGACGGGCCGCGGCGAATCGGAGGGCGAGACGATCGTGGTGTTCATGGGGCTCGAGGCGGTCGGGGAAGTGTGCGCCCGCCTCCGCGCGGAGGGAGTCCCGGTCTCGACGCCGGCGGCGATCGTCTCGCGCGCGACGCTGCCCGACCAGCGCGTGGTCGTCGCGACGCTCGGGACGCTCGCCGGAGCCGCGGAGGGAGTGCCCGGGCCGGCGCTCATCGTCGTCGGCGAGGTCGTCAGGGTGCGCGACCGTCTGCTCTCACTCGCGGAGGCCGCGTGAGCAGCACGCTGTTCGAGAAGATCTGGGAGCGCCATGTCGTGGCCGAGCCGCCTGGCGAGCCGACGCTCCTCTACGTCGACCTGCACCTGATCCACGAGGTGACCTCGGCGCAGGCGTTCGACGGCTTGCGCCTGGCCGGCCGCCCGGTGCGCCGGCCGGACCGCTCGCTCGCGACGATGGACCACAACGTCCCGACGGCCGACGGCCCTCCCGACGAGCTGGCCCAGCAGCAGCTCGAGGCGCTGCGCCGCAACTGCGAGGAGTTCGGCGTCCCGCTCTACGCGACCGGTAGCGGGCGCGAGGGCATCGTGCACGTCATCGGCCCGGAGCTCGGCGTCACGCAGCCCGGGATGACGATCGTGTGCGGTGACAGCCATACGTCCACGCACGGCGCCTTCGGCGCGCTCGCGATCGGCATCGGCACGTCGGAGGTCGAGCACGTGCTGGCGACGCAAACGCTGCCGCAGCAGCGGCCGAAGACGATGCGCGTCACGTTCGAGGGCGACCTGCCCGGCGGCGTGACGGCGAAGGACGCGATCCTGGCGCTGATCGGCCAGGTGGGCGTCTCGGGCGGCGTCGGCCACGTGGTCGAGTACGCGGGCGACATCGTGCGCGGCTTCTCGATGGAGCAGCGCCTGACCGTCTGCAACATGTCGATCGAGTGGGGCGCCCGGGCGGGGCTTGTGGCGCCGGACGAGACGACGTTCGCGTATATGGAGGGCCGCCCGGGCGCGCCGCGCGACTGGGAGCGGGCGCTCGACGAGTGGCGCGCGCTGCCGACCGACGAGGGCGCCGCCTTCGACCGTGAGCTGACGGTCGATGTCTCGTCGCTCGCGCCGCAGGTCACCTGGGGCACGAACCCGCAGATGGTCGCGTCGGTGTTCGGAGAGGTGCCGGACCCGGCCGCGTTCGCCGACCCGGAGGAGCGCAGCGCGGTCGAGCGGGCGCTCGCCTACATGGCGCTGGAGCCAGGGACGCGGATCGAGGACATTCACGTCGACCGCGTCTTCATCGGTTCCTGCACGAACGCGCGCATCGAGGACTTGCGGGCCGCGGCCGCCATCCTTCGCGAACGGAGGGTGCATCCGTCGGTGCACGCGATGGTCGTCCCCGGCTCGGCGGCGGTGAAGCTTCAGGCGGAGGAGGAGGGCCTCGACCGGATCTTCACGGCGGCCGGCTTCGAGTGGCGGCTCGCCGGATGCTCGATGTGCCTGGGGATGAACCCGGACATCCTGGCGCCGGGCGAGCGCTGCGCCTCGACGTCCAACCGGAACTTCGAGGGCCGCCAGGGCGCCGGTGGGCGGACGCACCTCGTGTCTCCTGCCGTGGCCGCGGCCACGGCCGTCGCCGGGCACTTCGTGGATCCGAGGGCGCTCGCATGAGGGCGTTCCGCCGCGATGACGGCGACCGCGGCGATCGTCGACCGCGTCAACGTCGACACCGACCAGATCATCCCGAAGCAGTTCCTGAAGCGGATCGAGCGGACGGGCTACGGCCAGTTCCTGTTCTTCGACTGGATGAAGGACCCGGAGTTCGAGCTACGGCGCCCGGAGTGCGTGACCGCGGAGATCCTGATCGCCGGCCGCAACTTCGGCTGCGGCTCGTCCCGCGAGCACGCGGCGTGGGCGCTGCAGGACTACGGCTTCGGCGTCGTCATCGCACCGAGCTTCGGCGACATCTTCCGCAACAACGCACTGAAGGTCGGGCTGCTCCCTGTGCAACTGCCTGCTGACGAGGTGCGCAGCCTGATGAAGAAATGCGCCGGCGGCGCGGAGATCACGGTCGACCTCGAGCGCCAGGTCGTCGTCGACCCGGACGGCCGAGAGCTTCCCTTCGAGATCGACGCCTTCTCACGCCAGTGCCTGCTCGAGGGGCTCGACGAGATCGCGCTGACGCTGCGGCGTGCGGGCGAGATCGACCGCTACGAGCAGGCGGCCGCGGGCCGCGTCGACACGCTGTCGCTCTAGACGCCGGCCGGGTACGACCCGAACACGCGCAGCTGCCGCACGCGCTCGCGGCACTCGGCGAGCGCGCCGCGCGTCTCGGTGTCGAGCGGGTGCCCGGCCAGTACTGCGTCGAATCGGTACCGCCATGGCGACTTCGGGATCGGCCGCGAGACGAGCTGCACGAGGTCGATCTCGTGGCGGCCGAACGGCTCGATCGCGTGGTGGAGCGCGCCGGCGCGGTGATCGGTCACGAACGAGAACGCCGTTCGCCAGTCCATGTGCACGCGGTCGATGCGCGTGTGCGTCGCCAGCGAGACGAAGCGCGTGTACGCCTCGGGATGGTCGCCGACGTCGCGCACGACGGCATGTAGCGGGTACAGCCGCAGGGCGCGCTCGCCGACAATCGCCGCCTCGCCGGGCTCGCTCGACTCGGCCACCTCCGCGGCGGCCGCAGCCGTCGTCGACGTGGCGATCGCCTGCACGTTCGGGATCGACCGCAGCAGCTCGCGGCACTGCTCGAGCGCGACCGGGTGCGACTTGACGACGCGGATGTCCTCGAGCGTGAGCGGCTCGCGCGCGACAAGGTGATGCCGGATCGGGATCGACGTCTCGGCGACGATCGAGACCGGCTGTCTCGTAGAGCAGGTCGTGGGTCTCGTTCACGGGCCCGGCGAGCGAGCTCTCGATCGGCAGTACGCCGTACGCCACCTCGCCCTCGACGGTCGCCCTGATCACGTCCGCGAACGTGTCCACGCCGACGAGCGCGGACGCAAACGGAAAGAGCCGCTCAGCGGCCGCGGCGCTGTGCGCGCCGGCGCCGCCCGCGTATGCGACCGAGGTCATCTCCAGCGGAGCGGCATATCGAGGCCACACTTCGCGCAGTATGTCCGTGCGGCCCATTTGTGCTCGGCGCGCTCGCGCAGAACCGGCCGGTCACAGCTGCAGAGATCGGCCTTGGCGTCGGTCTGGGGCGCGGCTCCGTTCACGCTGTACAGAGTAAAGTTATGCGGCGAGACCGTCAAGCACGGCCTGCGTGAACGACGCCGTCGTCGCGCTCCCGCCGAGGTCCGGCGTCGGCGCGGACTCGAGCGCTGCATCGACCGCCTCGTCGAGCGCCGCGGCCAGGCCGGGCTCGCCCGCGGCCGTGGCGCAGCAGCAGCGCGACCGAGCGGAGCATGGCGGCCGGGTTGGCGATCCCGAGGCCGGCGATATCGGGCGCCGAGCCGTGCACGGGCTCGAAGACGCCCGGGCCCGCCGTCGGCGAGGCTCGCCGACGCCGCGAGGCCGAGGCCGCCGCTGGTGCCTGCGGCGACGTCCGAGAGGATGTCGCCGAAGGTGTTCTCGGTCACGATCGTCGAGAACCGCACCGGGTCCTGGACGATCAGCAGGCCGGCCGTGTCGACGAGGACGTGCTCGAGCCGGACGTCCGGGTACTCGGGCGCGAGCCCGGTGACCACCTCGCGCCAGAGGCGCGACGTCTCCATGACGTTCGCCTTGTCGACCGACGCCAGCCGGCCGCGGCGCGTCTCGCGCCAGCTCGAAGCCGCGCCGCGCGATGCGCTCGACCTGCGCCGGCGAGTACTCGCACGTGTCGAACGCGCTGCCGTCCTCGCGGCGCCCGCTGGCGCCGAAGTAGAGCCCGCCGACGAGCTCGCGCACGATCAGCAGGTCGACGCCCGGCCCGCGCGTCGGGCCGCAGGTTGGCGTAGACGTCGAGCTCGCCGCGCAGGCGGATGAGCCCCTGCTCGGGCCGCACCGGCGGCGCCGTCGAACTCGGGCAGCCCGACGGCGCCGAGCAGGATGGCGTCGGCCGCGCGGCAGGCCTCGAGCGTCTCCTCCGGCAGCGGGTTGCCGGTCGCGTGGATGGCGGCGCCGCCGAACGGGTGCTCCTCCACGCTGACCTCGAGCGGCAGCGCCTCGAGCACCCGCACGGCGGCGGCCGTGACCTCGGGGCCGATCCCGTCGCCGGGGAGGCTGACGATCCTCACCGGGGCATCTTCGTCACGCGGCGACCGTCAGTGCCTCCAGGACCGCATCGGCGTCCGGCTCGATCTCGATCGGGCGCAGGCGGTGGCCGACGGGCTCGAGCGTCTTCAGCCCGTCGCCGGTCACGAACAGCACGACCCGGTCGCGAGGGCCGACCTCGCCGCTGTCGATCGCGGCCCGCAATGCGCCGAGCGTGACGCCGGCCGCCGTCTCGCCGAACACGCCGGTGGTCGAGGCGAGCAGCAGCATGTTCTCGCCGATCTGCGTCCTCGGCCACGACGTGGATCGCGCCGCCCGACCGCCGCACCGCCGCGATCGCGGCGTCGCCGTCGGCCGGATTCCCGATCGCGAGCGACCGCGCGACGGTGTCCGGCCGCACGGGCTGCACTTCGCGGCCCTCGGCAAACGCCGTCGCGACCGGCGAGCAGCCCACGGGCTGCGCAGCCGATCAGCCGCGGCGCCGGCCCGTCCACGAGCCCGAGCGAGCGGAAGTCTTCGAAGCCGCGCTCGGTGCGCTGGAGCAGCGAGCCCGAGGCGACGGGGACGACGACGACGTCGGGCAGCTCCCACCCGAGCTGCTCGACGACCTCGTACGCGAGCGTCTTCGAGCCCTCGGCGTAGTAGGCGCGGAGCGTGACGTTGACGAACGCCCAGGGCAGCTCGAAGGACAGCTCGATCGTCAGCCGGCTGCAGGCGTCGTAGTTGCCGCGGACGGCGTAGATGGTCGCGCCGTGCGCGGCGCTCGCGAGGAGCTTCTCGCGCTCGACGTCCGCCGGGCAGAAGATCGCCGCGGGCATGCCCTCGACCGCGGCCCGCGCCGCGACGGCGTTGGCGAGGTTCCCGGTCGACGCGCACGCGAGCGCCTCGAGGCCGAGCTCCTGCGCCTTGGCGGCCGCGACGGCGACGACGCGGTCCTTGAACGAGTGCGTCGGATTGGCGGTATCGAGCTTGAGGTAGAGCTCGCCGACGCCGAGCTCGGCGGCGAGCCGCGGTGCGGCGACGAGCGGCGTGAAGCCGGGCGCGAGCAGCGCCGGCTCGGGCGGTGCGACGGGCAGCAGGGGCGCGTAGCGCCACAGCGACGGCGGGCCGGCGGCGATCCGCTCGCGGGTCGCCTCCCGGCGGACGACGTCGAGGTCGTAGACCGGTTCCAGCGGCGCGAAGCAGCGCTCGCACGAGGACACGGCCTCGAGTGCGGTCTCGGTGCCGCACTGTGTACAGCGGAGGTGGGTGGCTGGCATAGGCTCCCTTTCGTCGTTCGCTCACCATCGTCCGAGCCCGGGGGCTCGGCCGGCTTGGCACCGTGCTCTGCATGAGCCGGTTGCCGAGGCGTCATCGGGCCGGTTCCCTCGACCTCTCTCGATGCCGAGCGGGGATTTCGCCCGCCCTGTGCCAAAACAGTATAAAGTAAAGCGACCCAGCGCATGACCACCTACGACGACGTGGCGACCCTCGTCGCCGGGGAGGCAATCGCCGCCAAGCAGGCGCTCCCCGGCGTCGAGGACGCCGCGGTCGAGGTGGCCTTGGAGCACGCGGCCCGCCTCGTGCGCGAGCGCAGCGCCGAGTTGCTCGCCGCCAACGCCGAGGACGTCGCGGCCGCGGAGGGCCGCCTCGACGCCGGCTCGCTCGACCGCCTGCGGCTCGACGACGCGAGGGTCGAGAACATCGCGCTGTCGCTGGCGGAGACCGCCTCGCTTCCGCCCCTCGACCGCGACGTGCGCTCCTGGCGGCTCGACAACGGCCTCCAGATCTCGGAGCGGCGCGTGCCGGTCGGGACGATCGGCGCGAACTTCGAGGCGCGGCCGAACGTCGCCGCCGACGTCGCCGTCGCAGGTGCTGAAGAGCGGCAACACCGTCGTCCTGCGCACGGGCGGCGCCGCGCTGCGCACCGTGACGGCGCTGGTCGACCGCGTGCTGCGGCCGGCGCTCGAAGAGGCGGGCATCCCGCCGGCCGCGGTCGGCCTCGTGCGAACGCCCGAACGTGCGGGCGCCGAGGCGCTCGTCTCCTTGCCGCACCTGATCCCGCTCGTGATCCTGCGCGGGAGCGGCCCGTCCACGGCGGCGCTTGCCCGGCGCGCGGCGGAGCACGGCGTGCGGACGCTCGCGCACGCGGAAGGCGGCGGCGTGCTCTACGTCCACTCGGCCGCCGACCCGGCGATGGCGGCAGCGCTGACGCGGGCGAGCCTCGACCGCCTCGGCGTCTGCAACCGGCTCAACCTTGCGCTGGCCGACTCGCGCGAGCAGGCGGCGGCGCTGCTGCCGCTCTTCGCCGAGCACGGTCTCGAGGTGCGTGCCACCGAGCGCGCGGCCGGGCTCGACGGCGTGGCGCCGCTCGATATGCGCATCGGCCACGAATGGGCCAGTGACCCCGACCGCGTGAGCACCGTGACGCTCGACGTGGTCGACGGGCTCGACGATGCGCTGCGGATCGCGAACGACGAGACCTCCGGGCTCGCCGCGACGATCGTGACGGAGGACGAGGCCGCCGCCCGGGCGTTTCTCGACGGCTACCGCGGGACAGGCGCTCTCTGGAATGCTACGACGCGCTTCATCGACGGCTTCGCGCTGCTCGGCACACCGGAGACCGGCATAAACGTCGACTCGACGCCGGGGCCGCGCGGCCCCGTCAGCTATCGCGATCTCTGGCTGCGCCAGTACCGCGTGGTCGGCGACGGTACGCAGCACCGGTGACGGTCGTCGTCAAGCTCGGCTCGACGCTCGTCGTCGACGGGCGCGGCCGGGTGCAGCGCTCGCTGCTGCGGGCACGCGCAGCGGAGGTGGCAGAGCTCATCCGCGGCGGCGAGCGCGTGTGCGTCGTCTCGTCAGGGGCAATCGCGCTCGGCCTGGCAGAGCTCGGCCTCGAGCGGCGTCCGACCTCGACGCCGCAGCTGCAGGCGGCGTCCGCGGTCGGGCAGGCCCGGCTGCAGGCGGCGTGGGCGGCGGCGTTCGCCCCGCTCCGCACGGCCCAGGTCCTGCTGTCCGCCGGCGACGTGGCCGAACGGAGCAGCTACGTGAACCTGCGCAACGCGTTCGACGCGTTGTTCCGGCTCGGCGTCGTCCCGGTCGTGAATGAGAACGACGCGACCGCGACGGACGAGATCACGTTCGGCGACAACGACGCGCTCGCGGCACACACGGCGCTGCTCGTGCGCGCGCGTCTCCTGGTGCTGCTCACCGAGGTCGAAGGCGTCTACAGCGAGCATCCAGCGACGGAGGGCGCCACGCTTCTGGCCGAGGGCGATGCCGTCGGTGAGGCGGTCATCGGCCCCTCGACCGGCCCCGGCCGCGGCGGGATGGCGAGCAAGATCGCGGCCGCGCAGCTGGCGGCCGGGTCGGGCGTCCCGACGGTGGTCGCGTCCGGGCGGGGCGCCGAGGTGCTCGGCCCGATCGCCGCCGGCGAGCACCGCGGCACGCGGTTCAAGGCCGACGAGAGCGGCGACAGCGCATGGCGGCTCTGGCTCCGGCACGCGAAGCCGGCGGCGGGTCGAATCGTCGTCGACGCGGGGGCACGCAAGGCGCTCGTCGAGGACGGGCGCAGCCTCCTGGCCGTCGGCGTCGTCGGTTGCGAGGGGACGTTCGTGCCCGGCGACGCGGTCGAGCTGGCCGGGCCTGACGGCGCAGTGTTTGCCAAAGGCATCGCGAGCGCCGGGGCAGCGGAGCTCGCCGGCCAGCCGCGCCGGCTCGAGGCGGTGCATCGGGATCGGCTCGTCATCTACTAGGCAATAAAGAAAACGGCCGCCTAGCCTCCCTTGTACAGAGGTGAGCAGGCTGGCCGTGGAACTCGAGGAGCTGTCACCGGCGCCGGTACGCCGCCTTTCGCAACGGCCTCATCGGTGTGACCGGCAGCCGCGACTCCGCCCGCGACGCGGTGCAGGAAGCCTTTGCTCGGGCGCTGCGCGATCAGCGGTCGTACCGTGGCGACGGTCCGCTCGAAGCGTGGGTCTGGCGGATTGCGCTCCGCGCGGGCATCGAAGCGCGCCGGACGCGCGAGCCACGGGTCGCGAGCGCCGACGGAGCGGCAGCGCTCGAGCGCGGCATCGACCCGGAGCTCGCCGATGCGCTCATGGCTCTGCCGGCGCGGCGACGGCTGATCGTCTTTCTCCGCTACTTCGCCGACCTGTCGTACGCCGAGATCGCTGCCGCACTCGCGATCAGCCCGGGCACGGTGGCCGCAGCCCTCGCGCAGGCGCACCGCGATCTGCACGACGCCCTCGACCGTGAAGGAGCCCCGCGATGACCGAGACCGCCGACCGCATCCGCGCGCTGGCGCCGCCCGCTGATGACGCCGACTGGGCCGACGTCGCCCGCCGCGCCGGCCGGTCACGCCTCCCCAGGCGTGCGCTCGTGCTAACGCTGGCCGGCATCGTCGCCGTGGTCGCCGTGCTCGGAGCGTCAGAGCTCACGAGCAGAGGGCGCGTCGAGATCGTCGATCGCGCGCTGGCCGCCGCTCCGCGCGGACCGGTGCTGCATGTCGTGCTGGCGATCGACACGCAGGATGTCATGGTGTCGGACGACGGCGACAGCACGGTCAGGTACGTCGTTCGCAACCTCACCACCGGCACCGAACGGCCAGTGGAGACGACCGAGGAGTTCTGGGCCGACAGGGACCACCTGATACACGCGGTCGAGCGGATCGACGGGCTTCCGGTCTGGGACTCGCTGGCCAAGACGACAAGGGGCGGGGCGGTTCGGACCGACCCCGCACTCGCGGCGTTTTTCACCGGGTACAGGGAGGCGCTCGCGAGCGGACAGGCGAAGCCGGCCGGCAGCGGCATCCTCGAGGGTCGGCGCGTCGACTGGCTCCGGTTCCCGCGCACGAACGGGGGTGTCGACAGCGCTAGCGAGATCGGGCTCGACCCGTCGTCCGGCAAGGCGCTGTTCCTTCGCTCGTGGTGCGACGAGTGCCCGCATCCGGCCGGTCCGGCGTATCGCATCGAAACGCTCGCAGGCGTGGAGCGCGCCAATGTCGCGCGGGCAGTCCGGCATCTTCCGGCGGCGCGCTTCGGCGACGGCGGCGGCCACATGATCCCGCTGCGCGATGCAGACCGCCTGCTTCGCCGTCAGGCGCTGTGGGCAGGCCGCGCCGTTGCGGGAGTGCCGTTCTCGCTCGTCGAGTACCGCTGGGCGTCGCGCAACTCAGGCACGCCGCCGACGCTCGCGAACTCCGTGAGCCGTGGCCGGGGCCTCGTGTTCCTGTACGGCGTACAGGCCCGGGCAGGCGGACACGGATACGAACCGATCCCGGGACAGCCGACGCTTTCCGTCACCGTGACGCCGGATGCTCCCTTCGGCCCCGGCAACTTCTTCTCGTACGGACTTCGAGTGGCGCAAACGGTCGCCGGCGGCCCCGTCCCCGAGTACGACGATGTGGCGCTGAGTCACATCGCCTACGGATGGGACGTGCAGTTCCGCAAGGACGGGCTGTATGTCGAGGTGTCGGCACCGACGCGGGCACTCGCGCTCGCCGTCACCCGCGCGATCGAGCCACTTGCGCGGTAGCGCCGGGCGAGCGCCGGCACCGCGAAAAGCTCGTGGCTTACTGAACGTTGCGCGCGAGCGTCGTCTGCCAGGCGATGCGGACGAGGACGAGGACGATCAGCCACGCCGCGACTGGCCGCATCACGGCACGCGGGTGATCGCCCCGTCGGAAGCCGACGAGACCAGCGCCGCGTACTTCGCGAGCACGCCCGACTCGTAGCGCGGCTTCGGCGCCGTCCACTCGGCGAGCCGCCGCTCGAGCTCGCCCTCCGGCAGCTCGGCACGCAGCTCCCGCGCATCCACGTCCACCGCGACGGTGTCGCCGTCGCGCAGCGCGGCCAGCGGGCCGCCGTGCGCGGCCTCCGGCGCGACGTGCCCGACCATCAGGCCGTGCGTGGCGCCCGAGAAGCGGCCGTCGGTGACCAGCGCAACCGAGTCGCCGAGGCCCTCGCCGACGAGCGCGGCCGTCACGTGCAGCATCTCTCGCATGCCCGGGCCGCCGGCCGGGCCCTCGTAGCGGATCACGACCACGTCGCCGGGCTGGATCGAACGCTCGGACACGGCGGCAAAGCAGTCCTCCTCCGAGTCGAAGACGCGCGCCGGGCCGCGGTGCAGCGTCCGCTCGTGGCCGACGAGCTTCACCACCGCGCCGCCCGGGGCGAGGTTGCCGCGCAGGATCGCCAGGCCGCCCGTCGGCTTCAGCGGGCGCTCGGCCGGGACGACGACCTCCTGCCCCTCGGTCTCCACAGCCGCCTCGCCGATCTCGGCGAGGGTGCGGCCGTCCACATTTCTCGCCGAGCCATGCGCCAACCCGCCACGCACCAGCTCCCGCGCGACCAGCGGCACCCCGCCGGCCGCGTGGAGATCGACTGCGACGAACCGGCCGCCAGGCTTCAGGTCGGCGAGCACCGGCGTCGACGCGGCGATCCGGTCGAAGTCGTCGAGCTCGAGCGGCAAGCCCAGCTCGCGCGCGATCGCGATCAGATGCAGCACGCCGTTCGTCGAGCCGCCCGTCGCGGCGATCGCCGCGATCGCGTTCTCCAGCGCCTCGTGCGTGATGATCGACGACGGCCGCACGTCCTCGCGGACGAGGCCCACGACCATCTCCCCAGCCCGCTCCGCGGCGCCGCCTTTCGCCGGATCCAGCGCCGGCACGTCGCCGAGACCGCCCGGCGAGATGCCGAGGAACTCGAGCGCCAGCGCCATCGTGTTCGCCGTGAACTGCCCGCCGCACGCGCCGGCGCCGGGGCAGGCGACGCCCTCGAGCTCGTGCACGTCCTCGGCGGACATCGTCCCGGCCGCGTGAGCGCCGACCGCCTCGAACACGTCCTGGATGGTCACGTCGCGGCCGCGGAAGCGGCCCGGCGCGATCGAGCCGTTGTAGAGCACGAGGCCCGGAAGGTCGAGACGCGCCAGCGCCATCACGGCGGCCGGGATCGTCTTGTCGCAGCCGACGAGGCACGACGAGCCCGTCCAGCAGGTGCCCGCGCGCGACCAGCTCGATCGAGTCGGCGATCACCTCGCGCGACACGAGCGACGCGCGCATGCCCTCGCTCCCCATCGAGACGCCGTCGGAGACCGCGACCGTGTTGAACTCCATCGGCGTCCCGCCGGCGGCGCGGACGCCGCGCTTCACGTCCACCGCGAGCTTCCGCTGGTTCAGGTTGCACGGCATCGTCTCGATCCACGACGTGGCGACGCCGATCAGCGGCGCGCGCGAGGTCCTCGTCGGTGAAGCCGGTGCCCTTCAGCATCGCGCGCGCGGGCGCGCGAGTCGACGCCGTCCGTCAGAGCGGCCTGAATGCCGCTTCGCCGGATCGGATGGACGCGAGTAGGGGTCAGCCAACCTCTTGCGGCTCCGCCCCGAGCAGACCCTGCTTGCCCGCGAGCGCCCGCAGCTGCGCGCCGACCTCCTCGAGCTGCCCGCCCGTGTGGCGGGCGCGGAGCGCGGCAAAGCCCGGCCGGCCGGCGTCGTCGTCGGCGAAAAGCTCGCGCGCGAAGCCGCCGCTGCGGATGTCCTCGAGCATCGCGCGCATCGTCTCACGCACGCGGTCGTCGACAACCCGCTCCCCGCGCGACAGGTCGCCGTACTCGGCCACGTCGGACACGGAGTAGCGCATGTACTCGAAGCCGCCCTCGTAGATGAGGTCGACGATCAGCTTCAGCTCGTTGATGCACTCGTAGTAGGCGATCTCCGGCTGGTAGCCCGCCTCGACCAGCGTCTCGAAGCCCGCCTTCATCAGCGCGGTCACGCCGCCGCAGAGCACGGCCTGCTCGCCGAAGAGGTCGCTCTCGGTCTCCTCCGCGAACGTCGTCTCGAGGATGCCGACGCGGCCGCAGCCGATCGCCGTGCCGTAGGCAAGAGCGAGCTGGAGCGCCTGCCCGCTCGCGTCCTGCGCCACCGCGACGAGACCGGGCGTGCCGGCGCCGACCTCGAAGAGCTCGCGGACGCGATGGCCCGGGCGCCTTTGGGGCGACCATGACGACGTCGTGATCCGCCGGCGGGACGATCCGGCCGAAGTGGATGTTGAGCCCGTGTGCGAACAGGACGGCCGCGCCCGGCTCGAGGTTCGGCGCGATCTCGGCGTCCCAGACGCCCTTCTGCACGTGGTCGGGGAGCAGGACCGCGACGAGCCGAGCGCCACGGACGGCATCGCCGATCGACGCGACCGGCAGGCCCGCGACCTCGGCGGCGACGCGGCTGGAGCTGCCCTCGCGCAGGCCGACGACAACGTCGACGCCCGAGTCGTGCAGGTTCAGCGCGTGGGCGTGACCCTGGCTGCCGTAGCCGATGACTGCGACCTTGCCGTTCAGCAGCTCGACGTTCCCTTCGCGGTGGATGGTGGCCATGTGGTGCTCCTTTCAGTGCAGGACGAGCTGCGTGCGGGGACTGGACGCGGTCGAAGCGCGGGCGAGCGCGACGCGCCCGGTGCGCACGACCTCCTTGATTCCGTGCGGCCGGACGAGCTCCTCGAAGGCGTCGACCTCCTCGGGCGTCGCGCAGATCTCGAAGACGAGCGCATCGCTGCCGACGTCGACGACGCGGACGGCGAACACGTCGCGGAGCGCGGTCAGCTCCGCGCGGCGTTCGGGGGGCGCCGCGACCTTGAACAGCGCGAGCTCGCGCTCGAGCCGCTCGCCGGGCGGGAGCTCGGTGATGCGGAGGACGTTGACGAGCTTGTGCATCTGCTTCTGGATCTGGGAGAGCGAGTGCTCGTCCGCGTCGACGGTGAGCGTGATGCGCGAGATGTCGTGCCGCTCGGTCGGACCGACCGCGAGGCTGTCGATGTTGAAGCCGCGGCGCGCGAACATGGTCGTGATCCGCGTGAGCGCACCGGGCTTGTTCTCGACGAGGACCGACAGGCAGTGCTTCACGCCGTGACCGCCTTCTCGTCGCCGGCCGGGTACTCGACCAGCTCGAGCGCCGCCGCGCCGGCGGGGATCATCGGGAAGCAGTGCTCGGTGGGGTCGACGCGGCAGTCCACGACCGCCGTGCGGCCGCAGGCGATCGCCTCCGCGAGCGCAGGCCCGAGCGCGCCCTCGTCCTCGACGACGAAGCCCTTCGCGCCGTAGGCGTCGGCGAGCGCCGCGTAGTCGGGGACGTGGTGCGTCAGGTTGACCTGCGAGAAGCGCTCGTCGAAGAACATGTCCTGCCACTGGCGGACCATCCCGAGGTGGCCATTGTTGACGATCACGATCACGATCGGGAGCTGCTCGAGCACCGACGTCGCCAGCTCCTGGCACGTCATCTGGAAGCAGCCGTCGCCGTCGACGCAGACGACCGTCGCGTCCGGGCGCGCCGCCTTGGCGCCGATGGCGGCGGGGATGCCGTAGCCCATCGTCCCGAGCCCTCCCGAGGTGATGAAGGAGCGCGGGCGATCGCATTCGAGGTACTGCATCGCCCACATCTGGTGCTGGCCGACGCCGGTCGTCCAGATCACGTCTGAGCCGGCCGTGATCGCCTGAAGCGCCTCTAGGACTGCCTGGGGCTTGAGCATGCCTCCGTTTCCGTAGCGCAGCGGGAACTGCTCGCGCCACCCCGCGATCTCGGTGAGCCAGGCGTCGGTCGCGCCATCGCGGCGCAGCTCTGCCATGTCCCCCGCGAGCGCGGCGAGCACCTCCTTGAGCGGCCCGACCACGGGCACGTCCGCGTGGCGGAGCTTGTCGATCTCGGCGGCGTCGATGTCGAGGTGGACGATCGTCGCGCCGGGTGCGAACGCGGAGAGCTTGCCCGTGACGCGGTCGTCGAAGCGAGCCCCGACGGCGACGACGACGTCGGCCTTGTTCAGCGCGTAGTTCGACCACTTCGGGCCGTGCATGCCGGGCCAGCCGAAATGGAGGGCGTGGCTCTCGGGGAAGCCGCCCTTCGCCATCAGCGTGGTGACGACAGGGAGACGGCCGACCTCGGCGAGCTCGCGCAGCTCCTCGCAGGCATCGGCGTTCAGCACGCCCCCGCCGACGTACAGGATCGGGCGCTGGGCCTCCGCGATAACGGTGGCGGCGTCGCGAATCTGGCGCGGGTGGCCGCGCCGCGGCGGGCGCCAGCCCGGCAGATCGACCGCGCTCGGGTACTCGAACTCGAGCTCGGCCTCCTGGATGTCGCGCGGGATGTCGACGAGCACCGGGCCACAGCGGCCCGTGCTCGCGACGTGGAACGCCGCCTTGATGACGTGTGGGATCTCCTGGACGTCCGAGACGAGCCACGAATGCTTGACCACCGGGATGGTGATGCCGGTGATGTCGCACTCCTGGAACGCGTCGGTGCCGATCAGCTGCGAGCGCACCTGCCCGGTGATGCAGACGAGCGGCGTCGAGTCCATCCACGCATCGGCGATCGGGGTGACGAGGTTGGTGGCGCCGGGCCCCGACGTCGCGATCGCGACGCCGACGCGGCCGGACGCGCGGGCATAGCCCTCCGCCATGTGCCCCGCGCCCTGCTCGTGCCGGGCGAGCACGTGGCGAATCGTCGTGCCGCGCGCGAAGGCGTCGTAGGTCGGGAGGATCGCGCCGCCGGGCAGGCCGAATACGACGTCGACGCCCTCGGCCTCGAGCGAGCGCAGGAGCGCGTCGGCGCCGTTCATCCTCACGCGACGGCACCTCCGAACTCGAAGCGCAGGCCGTGCGGCAGCTCCTCGAGAACGCGGTCGCCTACATCCGCGCTCGACTGCTCGGACGGCGTCCGTGCAACGGCACCCGCAAGCGTCTCGGCTGCGGCGCGCTCGCCGAGCCCCTCGCCCAGCATGAGCGCCGCGGCGAGCAGCATCGACCGCGGGTCGGCGACGCCCTGGCCGGCGATGTCGATGGCGGCCCCGTGCGTCGGCCCGAACACGCCCGGCGCCTGCGGGCCGACCCGGCCCCACGCCGCGATGCGGGTCGTCGACGTGCAGCCGGCGACCTCGGCAGCCGTGGCGATGTCCTCGAGCCGGCAAAGGATCACGTCGAGCGTCCCCGGCGACTCCACGAGCCGGCGAACGGCGTCGCCGAGCCCCATGCGCTCGAACTGGATCCCGTCCGCCTCCAGCGCGGCCGTGGCAGCGAGGCGGCGCACGTCGTCGTCGGCGCGGACGAGCGTGACCCGCGCGCGGCTGTGGTGCGCGATCTCGAAAGCCCGCTCGACCGTCCACTCCGCCCCGGCCTCGTCGAGCGGCGCGATCAGCGTGACCTGTGACCGGGCGTCCACGCGCACCCGGACGATGAGGGCGCGCAGGTCGAGCTCGGGCTGCAGTGCCTCGACAGCGCCCTCGTCGTCGGCGGGCACGAGCACCGCCGAGGCGCTCGCCACCGCGCGGCGCGACGACGGCGGGAACGGGTTCCCGTAGCGGACGAAGGCGGCCGACCCGAACGGGACGTGCTCCTCGTCCAGGACGAAGCCGTGCATCTGGGCGGCTGCCGCGGCGAGCCGCGACGCCTGGGCCGTCACCTCCGCGCCGATCCCGTGACCGGCGAGGAACGCGACGGAATAGCGCTTGCGGCTCATGCCGTCACCCCCACGAAGACATCGTTGAGCGTTACGCGGTCGCCGCGGTCCGCGAGCGCCTTGAAGCGGGCGAATGCGGCGCCCAGCGCGTCGCGGTCGAGCTCCAGCCCGGCCTCGGAGCACGCCCTCGCGAACGCGTGGCGGCCCGAGTGCTTCCCGAGCGGGAGCGTCATCGCGACGCCCAGCTCCGCCGGATCCATGATCTGGTACGTCGAGACGTCCTTCAGGACGCCGTCCTGGTGGATCCCGGCCTCGTGCGCGAAAGCATTTGCGCCCACGATTGCTTTATTCGGCGGAACTGCGTATCCCGTTAAGCGTTCTATGAGCTGGGATGTGCGCGCGATCTCGCCCGGGCGCACCCCCGTGACGGCTCCGAGCAAGGGCTCACGGACGCGCATCGCCATCGCGATCTCCTCCAGGGCGGCGTTTCCCGCCCGCTCGCCGATGCCGTTCACCGTGCACTCGACCTGGCCGACGCCGGCTTCGACGGCGGCGAGCGAGTTGGCCACCGCGAGGCCGAGATCGTCGTGGCAATGGGCCGAGAGGGTCACGTTCCGTAGAGACGGACAACGGCGCACGACCTCACGGAGGAACGCCGCGTACTCGGCCGGAAGCGCGTAGCCGGTCGTGTCCGGGAGGTTGATCACGTCCGCGCCGGCGTCGACCGCCGCGGCACAGACGCGGGCGACGAACGCGGGCTCCGAGCGGGTCGCGTCCTCGCACGAGAACTCGACCTCGTCGACGCGGCCGCGGCCGTAGGCGACGGAGGCCGCGGCCTGGGCCTCGACCTCGTCCGGGGTCATGCGGAGCTTCTTCTCCATGTGGATGGGGCTGGTGGCGAGGAAGATGTGGAGCCGCGAGCGCGGCGCCTCCTCGAGGGCCTCTACGGCGGCGTCGATGTCCTCGCGGCGCGTGCGGGCGAGCGCCGCGACGGTCACGGAGCCGACGGCGCGGCCGACCGCACGCACGCCCTCGGCGTCGCCGGGCGACGCGGCTGCGAACCCCGCCTCGATGACGTCGACGCCCAACCGCTCCAGCTGGACGGCGACCTCGGCTTTCTGCTGGGGCCGCAGCGCGATTCCCGGCGATTGCTCGCCGTCGCGAAGCGTGGTGTCGAAGACTGCGATCCTGCGCGAACTCACGGCTCTCCTCCTCTGCGCCCTCGGTACGAGGACGCACTTGTGGTGGGGACTGTCGGCGTGTGCGCCCGAAGCGCGTGTTCGCGTGCTCCCCCTAGAGGGGGAGAATCGAGATGAGCTCAAGCGAAAGCAGCGACGTAGGCGCGTCATAGACTCGCGCCGGTATTGCGTCGCGGCTCAGCTCGTCTCGCATCGTGGGCCTATCGTGACGGCAGGGCTTTACTCTGTCAAGCCGCTTTACCGAGAACAGAAATTTGTGTCCAAGCGGTATTTGCGGTTGCGAACGTCCGCCCGGGCCTTTACTCTGGACGCATGCCCACGACGCGCGTCTCGTCGATTTCGGTCTTTAAGGCGTCGTCGAACGCGCGCGTCCTTGCGCGCTAGCCGGCGACTCGCCTCGCCCACGCCGGCTAGCTGAAACGCAAACGGGCGGCAGACCTCGACAGGAAAGGCGTGCATGGCACGCAGCCTCACCGATACCCCGCCCCTCTCTAACCTCGAGCGCGATGCCTGCGGCATCGGCTTCGTCGCCAGCATCAGCGGCGAGCCGTCGCACGCAGTGCTCGACCGCGTGCTCGAGGCGCTCACCAGGGTGCGGCACCGGGGCGCCGTCGCCGCCGACCACCGCACCGGTGACGGTGCGGGCGTGCTCCTGCCTCTGCCCGAGGCCCTCGCTCCCTCTGGCCTCGGGCTGGCAATGGTCTTCGCACGCGGCGTCGGCGCCCGGGCGTCGGTGGAGGAGGCGTGCGTCGCCGAGGGCATCCGCGTGCGCTCGTGGCGCTCCGTCCCCGTCGATCCCGATGCGCTCGGTCGCGAGGCCCGCGCCAGCGCGCCGCGGATCGACCAGGCGGTGCTCGAGGCGCGCCCGGGCATGGACCCGGAGCTCCGCGCGTTCCGCGCCCGGCGCCGGCTCGACGGCCGCGACGACGTCTACGTCGCCTCGCTGTCGTTCCGGACGGTCGTCTACAAGGCGCTCTGTGCCGCCGACCAGCTGGCCGCCTTCTACCGCGACCTCGCCGATCCGGCGCTCGCCGTGCCGTTCGGCATCTTCCACCAGCGCTTCTCGACGAACACCGCGCCGTCCTGGGAGCGTGCCCAGCCGTTCCGGATGCTCTGCCACAACGGCGAGATCAACGCCATCCGCGGCAACGTCAACTGGATGCGCGCCCGCACGGGCGCGCTCGGCCGCGACCATTTTGCGGAAGGCCCGCTCCTCGATGAGACGAGCTCCGACTCCGGGATGCTCGACAACGCGCTCGAGCTGCTCGTCCGCGGCGGCCGCGACGTCGAGCACGCACTCGCCATGCTCATCCCGCCCGCGTGGCAGGACGACCCCGAGCTGCCGGACGACGTCCGCGCGTTCCACCGCTACCACGCGGGGCTCGTCGAGCCGTGGGACGGCCCCGCCGGGATCGTCTTCAGCGACGGCCGCGTCGTCGGCGCCGGGCTCGACCGCAACGGGCTGCGGCCGCTGCGCTACACGGTCGCGGGCGACCTCGTGTGCTGCGGATCCGAGGCCGGCCTCTTCGACCTGCCGGACGGGCCCGTGCAGCGGGGCCGCCTCGGCCCGGGCGAGCTGCTCGTCGTCGACCCGGACCGCGGGCTGCTACACGACCGTGAGCTGAAGCGGGAGCTCGCCGCGCGCGCGCCGTACGGCCGGTGGCTCGGCGCCTGGCGGCGCGCGGGCTCCGTCGGCGAGCCGGCACAGGCCGCCGGGGAGGAGCTCGCGGCGCGGCACGTGCTGTTCGGCTACACCCGCGAGGAGCTGTCGGTCGTCGTCAGGCCATCTGCCGTAGGTGGGCACGAGCCAACCTCGTCGATGGGCGATGACACTGCCCTCCCTCTTCTGAGCGGCCGCGGACGGCCGTTGCCGAGCTACTTCCGCCAGCGCTTCGCCCAGGTGACGAACCCGGCCATCGACCACATCCGGGAGCGCTTCGTCATGTCGCTCGGCACGCTGCTGGGCGGAAGAGCCCCGCTTTTGTTGGAGCTTCCTCAATCAGGTGCGGGGATCGAGCTCGAGAGCTTCTTCCTGTTTCCCTCCGCGCTCGGCGAGCTCGCCCTCGTCCGGCTCGACGCCACGTTCGATCCGGGCGAGGGCCTCGCCGCGGCGTGCGCCCGCCTCGCGGATGAGGCCCAGGCGGCGGTGCGCGAGGGACATGGGATGCTGCTGCTGACCGACGTCGACGCGTCCCCGGAGCGCCCGCCGGTGCCGATCCTGCTCGCGACTTCGGCCGTCCATCACCGGCTCGTCCGATCCGGGCTGCGGACGATGGCGACGCTCGTTGTCGAGAGCGACGAGCCGCGCGAGGTGCACCACTTCGCCTGCCTCCTGGGCTTCGGCGCCGAGGCGATCTGCCCGCGGCTGGCGCTGCAGACGGTCGCCTCGCTGGCTGCCAACGACCGGCTCGGCCGCGACCGGCCCGACCCGGCCGAGGCGCAGGAGCGCTTCCGGCGCTCGATCGAGGACGGCGTGCTGAAGGTCATGTCCAAGATGGGCATCTCCGACGTCGCGAGCTACTGCGGCGCGCAGATCTTCGAGGCGCTCGGGCTCGACCACGAGCTCGTCGAGCGTGTGCTTCCCCGGCACGGCCTCCGCGACGGGCGGGATCGGGCTCGCCGAGCTCCAGGAGGAGGCGCTCGCCCGGGCGGAGGCGGCCGCGGCCGCACGCCCGCGGCTCGAGAACCCCGGCTACGTGAAGTTCCGCAAGGGCGGCGAGCCGCACGCGACCAACCCGGACGTCGTCGAGGCGCTCCAGCAGGCGGTCAAGACGAACGACCTCGAGGCCGCCCACGCGCTGCGGCGTGCGATCAAGCAGCCGAACGGCAACGGCTACGCGACCTTCGCCGCGCTCGTCAACGGCCGCGAGCCGATCGAGCTGCGCGACCTGCTCGAGCTCGCTGCGCGCCGCCAGGCCGGTGCCGCTCGACGAGGTCGAGCCGGCCGAGGCGATCGTGCGCCGCTTCTCGAGCGGCGGCATGTCGCTACGGCGCGCTCTCGCCCGAGGCGCACGAGGCGCTCGCCATCGCGCTCAACAACCTGCGGCGCGCGCTCGAACTCCGGCGAGGGCGGCGAGGACCCGGCGCGCTTACCGCACCGAACGCAACTCGAAGATCAAGCAGATCGCCTCGGGCCGCTTCGGCGTGACCGCCGAGTACGCGGCCTTCGCCGAGGAGCTCCAGATCAAGATCGCCCAGGGCTCGAAGCCGGGCGAGGGCGGCCAGCTGCCCGGCCACAAGGTCACGGCCGAGATCGCGCGCCTGCGGCATACGCAGCCCGGCGTGGCGCTGATCTCACCGCCGCCGCACCACGACATCTACTCGATCGAGGACCTCGCCCAGCTGATCTTCGACCTCCGCCAGGTCAACCCCGACGGCGGACGTCTCCGTGAAGCTCGTCGCCGAGGCCGGCGTCGGGCGTGGTCGCGGCCGGCGTCGCGAAGGCGCTCGCCGACGTCGATCCACATCGCGGGCGCCGACGGCGGCACCGGCGCGAGCCCGCTCAGCTCGATCAAGAACGCGGGCCTGCCGTGGGAGCTCGGCCTCGCCGAGACGCAGCAGGTCGCTCGTCGAGAACGGCCTGCGCGGCCGCGTCCGGCTGCGCGTCGACGGCGGCATCAAGACCGGCCGCGACGTGATCGTCGCGGCGCTGCTCGGCGCCGACGAGTGTCAGCTTCGGCACCGCGCTGCTGATCGCCGAGGGCTGCCTGATGGTGCGCTCGTGCCACGTCGACACCTGCCCCGTCGGCATCGCGACCCAGCGGCCCGAGCTGCGCGCCAAGTTCGCGGCACGCCGGAGATGGTCGAGAGCTACCTGCTGCTCGTCGCCGAGGAGGTGCGCAGTCACCTGGCCGCGCTCGGGCTGCGCAGCTTCGACGAGGCCGTCGGGCGCAGCGACCTGCTCCGGCGGCGCGCCGTCGAGGGCCGCGCGCGGCTGCTCGATCTCGACGCCCTGCTCACGCCGGCTTCCGGCGAAACGCGCTTCCAGCGCTCCGACCTGCCCGACGTGCAGGGCGGCGAGCTCGGCGAGACGGTCTCCGCCCAGCCGCAGGGCTCATACGCGATCTCGAATCGCGACCGCGCGGTAGGCGCACGGTTGGCGGGGCGGCTCGCCCGCGACGGCGAGCCGGCCGCCGCACTCGACGTCGGTCCGGTTCACCGGCACGGCCGGCCAGAGCTTCGGCGCCTTCCTTCCCGCCGGTGTGGAGTTCGTCCTCGAGGGCGAGGCGAACGACTACGTCGGCAAGGGCATGAGCGGCGGGCGCATCGTCGTCGCGGCCGCCTGCCTCCGACGCGGGCAACCCATGCCTCGCCGGCAACACCGTCCTCTACGGCGCCACCGGCGGGCGAGCTGTTCTGCGCCGGCTCGGCGGGCGAGCGCTTCGCCGTCCGCAACTCGGGCGCGACCGCGGTCGTCGAGGGCGCCGGCGACCACCTCTGCGAGTACATGACGCGCGGCACGGTGGTCGTCCTCGGCGACTTCGGCCGCAACGTCGGCGGCCGGCATGACCGGCGGCGAGCTCTACGTCCACGACCCGGACGGCCGGCTGGCGCTGCGGCTCAACGCGCAGCTCGTCGAGGCAGGCCGAGCTCGACGCGGCCTCGGCCGAGCGCCTGCGCGACCTGCTCGAACGGCACGCCGAGCTGACCGGGTCGAAGCGGGCGGCGCTGCTGCTCGGCGACTGGCCGCGCACGATCGGCGCCTTCCGCGTCGTGCGGCCGCGCGACGAGGTCGGCCGCATTGAGGCGCAGGCCGAGGGCACGGAGAGCGGCGATCCCGACGCAGAAGCGATCGCGGCGTAACGGCCTGAAAGGCCTGCAGTAGCGCCTTTCCCTTGTAAAGCGGTACGATGACCTACGTGGGTCTGCACGTCTCTGAGGCGACCGATGTCCGGCGCGACGCAGTCGCCGCGGCATCGGAGATCATCGGTGCGAAGTGGACGTCGCTGATCATCTACGACCTCGGGGGCGGCAAGCGGCGTTTCCGCGAGCTTGAGCACCTCTGCGTGGGCATCTCGAGCCGGACGCTCGCCGAGCGGCTCCGCACGCTCGAGCGCGAGGGCATGGTGCGCCGGTACAGCTATCCCGAGTCGCCGCCGCGCGTCGAGTACGAGCTGACGGACAAGGGGCGCGACCTGCTGCCGATCATCGAGGCGATGACGGCGTACGGGCGCTCCTGGCTGCTGCCCGCTTAGACGCCCAGCGCTGACAGCACGGAGTCTATGTCGCCGTCGACGTCGGTGGCGTCGCGGTCGACCTCGCCCGCGTAGGGCTTCAGCCCGGTGCCGGTGACGACGAGGACGACGCGCTCGCCCTCGGCGATCGTCCCGTCGCGGATCAGTCCGATCATCGAGCCGAGCGCGACGCCGCCGGCCGAGTCGGCGAGGATCCCCGTCGTTTCGGCGAGGAGCGCCGTGCGGTCGGCGATCTCGTCCTCGGGCACCGGGCGGATCGCGCCGCCCGACATGCGCGCCGCGCCGACGGCGAGGTCGCCGAAGACCGGGTCTCCGACGGCGAGCGAGCGCACCTCGGTCTGCGGGCGGACACGGGAGAGCGGCCGGTCGTCGGCCCAGGCCGCAGCGAGCGGCGGGCAGCCGGCGGCCTGCGCACCGAACAGCCTCGGCGTGCTGCCCTCGGCCAGTCCGACGGCCTTTGCCTCGGCGAATCCCTGCGCGAGCTTCGAGAACAGGACGCCCGACGCGACGGGTGAAACCACGGCGTCCGGCATCGACCCGTCGAGCTGCTCGGCGATCTCGTAGGCGATCGTCTTCGCGCCCTCAGAGGCGACCGGCTGCAAGTTGCCGCCGAGGAAGCCCCACGGGAACAGCGCCCCGAGCTCCTCCTCGAGCCGCCGGCAGTCGTCGAACGAGCCGTCGACGGCGAGCACACGCGCGCCGTACGAGGCGGTCGGCGCCACCTCGAGGTGGTCGAACGGAACGAGGACGACCGCCTCCATCCCGTTTGCCGCCGCGCGGGCGGCGACGGCCTCGCCGAGGTTGCCGGTCGAGGCGCAGCAGAGCGTCTGGAGCCCGAAGGCATGCGCGGCCGAGATCGCGGTGGCGGCGATGCGGTCCTTGAAGGAGTGGGTCGGGTTCGCACTCTCCAGCTTCAGCAGCAGCTCGACGCCGAGCGCGCTCGAGAGGCGTGGCGCCGGCACAAGGGGCGTCATCCCCGGCGTGCCCGCATCGACGGGCGCGTGCGGGAGCAGGTCCTCGTAGCGCCACATGGAGCGGCGCTCGCGGCGCAGGACCAGCGTGTCGAGCCCGTACCCGACGTCCAGCGGGCCGTCGCAGTCGGGGCACGCCGCGATCGGCGCGAGCGGCTGCGTCCGTTCGCAGACGCGGCAGCGCAGCTCCGCCCTCATCTCGCCTCCGCCCCCTCTTTCGCTAGTCGGCCGGGCGGTGTGAGCGAAACGCCGGCTAGCGCTCGTGCGGGCGCACGACCATAAGGCAAATCGAAAAGATCGCCACGCGCGCCATTGCCAACGAGTGTAGGGCGGCCGCCGCCGCCGCGCAAGCCCGTCATCGCTGCTGCTCCGGCGTCAGGGCCACGCGCGTCGTACCGTCGGCGGTCCGTGTCAGCCGCAGCGGCCACGTGCCGCCGCCCTGCGCAGGAAGCTCGACGTCGACCGCGGCGCTCCCGGCAGCGCCGACGCGCCGGCGGGCATGGAGCAGCTCGTCGTGCCGGGCGATCGCCGCGCGCAGCGCCGGGACGACGTCCGACTCGGTAAAGGGCTTCACGAGATACGTAAACGCTCCGGCGGCGATTGCGCTTTCCACCGTGCGCCGATCGGAGTACGCGGTCAGCATCAGGATCGGCAGCGGCTGCTCGGCGTAGATCCGGCGAGCTGCCTCCACTCCGTCGAGGCCTGGCATGCGGACGTCGAGGATCGCCGCGTCCGGGCGCTGCTCGCGTGCGAGCGCAACCGCCTCGTCCCCGTCGCGCGCCTCGGCGCAGACGTCGAAGCCGTTGTCGCGCAGCAATGCCGCCAGGTCGAGCCTCACGATCGGCTCGTCCTCGGCGATCAGCACCCTCGGCGCGCCGGCGGCGCCGAAGAGCCGCTCGCCGATCGGAACTCCATCTGCCTCCACACCGCCTCCTCTCGGTCCACAAAAAAAGCCCCCGGAGGGCATACCGCCCACCAGAGGCTCCATCGCCTGTCAGCGCCACACGTCGGCGCCGTCCTCAGAGGGTACCGCAGAATGCGGCGGTGAGCACCGACGGCGAAGCACCGCTCCGCCGAGACGTCCGCCTGCTCGGCGAGATCCTCGGCCGCGTGATCGTGGAGCAGGAGGGCCAGGCGTTCCTCGACCTCGAGGAGCGCATCCGCGCGCTGTCGCGCGCCGGCCGCGCCGGCCAGCCGCCCGCGCGAGCTCCGCGAGGCGGTCGAGGCACTCGACCTCGAGACCCAGGGCAAGATCTTGCGGGCGTTCGCCACCTACTTCCAGCTGACGAACCTGGCCGAGCAGCACCACCGCCTGCGCCGGCGGCGCGAGTACGAGCACGAGGCGCGCATCGCCGCGCGAGTCGCTCGAGGAGGCATTCGTGCAGCTCGACGGGCGAGGACCTCGCGCCGGCGGCCAACGTCTCGCTGGAGCTCGTCTTCACCGCCCACCCGACCGAGGCGACGCGGCGCACGTTCCTCGCCGCGCATGTCCGGATCGACGACGGGCTCACCGACGCTCGACGACCCGCGGCTGCCGCGCTCGCAGGAGGCCGAGCTGGAGGCGCGCTTCGCCGAGGAGATCACCGCGCTCTGGCAGACCGACGAGGTGCGCGACGAGCGGCCGCGCGTCCTCGATGAGATCCGGCACGGGCTCTGGTTCTTCGAGGAGAGCCTCTGGGACGCCGCGCCGCGCCTGCTCGCCGCCTACCGGGCGCACCTGCCGGGCGCGCCGCTGCCGCTGCGCTTCGGCTCGCTGGATCGGCGGCGACGCGGACGGCAACCCGGCGACCGGCCCCGGCACGGTGGAGGCGGCGCTCGACGAGGCGCGCAGGCTGGCGCTGGGCCGCTACCGCGACGAGGTGCGCGAGCTGGCGGCCACGCTCGGCATCTCCGCGAACCTGGCCGGCGCTTCCGCCGAGCTGCTCGACTCGATCGCGAGCGACGAGCGGGAGCTGGCCGACTACGCCGCCGCGATCGGAGCGCAGAACGAGAGCGAGCCGTACCGGCGCAAGCTCTCGTTCGTCTGGTGGCGCCTCCGGCGTCGACGACTACGCGTCACCGCGCGGCGTTCCTCGCCGACCTCGACCTGATCGACGCCAGCCTGCGCGCGCACCGCGGCGACGCGAATCGCCGAGGGCGCGCCTGGCCGAGCTGCGCCGGCGGGTCGAGCTGTTCGGCTTCCACGTCGCCAAGCTCGACCTGCGCTTCCACGCCCGCGACTTCGAGACCGACCGCGAGCGAGTCGAGGCGACCTACGAGGCGGCCCGGCGGCTCCGCGACCGCCACGGCCCGCAGGCGCTGGACACGGTGATCGTCTCGGGGACGTCGTCGCCGGCCGACGTCCTGGCGGCACTCGGCGACGAGCCGCTCTCGATCGTCCCGCTGTTCGAGTCGATCGCCGACCTGCGCGCGGCGCCGGCGATCGTGGAGGAGCTGCTCGACGAACCTCGCTTCGCCGAGCGCGTGCGCGAGCGCGGCGACCGGCTCGAGGTCATGGTCGGCTACTCGGACTCCGGGAAGGACGGCGGCTACCTGACCGCCCAGTGGGAGATCCACCAGGCCCAGGAGGCGCTGGCCGGCGCTCGCCGGGCGGCGCGAGATCGAGTTGACGATCTTCCACGGCCGCGGCGGCAGCGCAGGCCGCGGCGGCGGGCCGACGCACGCCGCGATCCTGGCCCAGCCGCCGGGCCATCCGCCCGGCCGACTCAAGCTGACCGAGCAGGGCGAGACGATCTCGTTCCGCTACGGGCTCCCCGGGCTCGCGTACCGCGAGCTCGAAGGCGCCCTCTCGGCGACGCTGCTGGCCGCGTTCCCGCAGGTGACGGGTGCCGAGCCGCCGGGCGAGGACGTACGCGAGACGATGGAGCGGCTCTCGGCCGCGGCGCACGCGTGCTACCGGGCCATCGTCTGGGAGGACGACGGCTTCGTCGACTTCTTCCGGCAGTTCACGCCTGCGGACGAGCTGGCGCTGCTTCAGATCGGCTCACGGCCGGCGCGACGGCCGGGGAACGAGGACTACCTCGGCTCGATCCGTGCCATCCCGTGGGTGTTCGCCTGGACGCAGAACCGCTGCCTGCTCCCGGCCTGGTACGGCTGCGGCACCGCTTTCGGAGCCGCGGACCGCGACGAGCTCCGCCGCCTCTATCGCGGTTGGCCGTTCTTCCGGTCGCTGGTCGAGAACCTCGAGATGACGCTGGCGAAGTCGAGCCTCGGCATCTCGGCGGGCTACCTCGAGCTGGTCGACGACACCACGCCTCTTCGGACCGATCGCGGAGGAGCACGAGCGCACGGTCGCGGGCGTGCTCGACATCGTCGAGGCACGCGAGCTGCTCGACCGGCACCGCGTCATCCAGCGCGCGATCCACCTGCGCAACCCCTACGTCGACCCGATGAATGCGATCCAGGTCGATCTGCTGCGCCGCTACCGCACGGCGGCGAGCGACGCGGAGCGCGAGCGCGTGCGGCGCCCGCTGCTCCGCTCGATCGCCGGCATCGCTGCGGCGTTGCGCAATACCGGTTAGTCAGTAAGCGATCTCGTTGAGGCGGCCGCTCTTCACGTCGTAGACAAAGCCGCGGATCGAGTCCTTGTTGGGGATGAACGGGCTCGAGCGGATCTTCGCGATCGACTCCCGCACGTCGCCCTCGAGGTCGTCGAAGCAGTTCGCCGTCCACTCCGGCCGCTCGCCAGTCTCGGCCTCGAGCTTGTCGCTGAACTGCTCGTCGGTGAAGGTGAGCATCCCGCAGTCGGTGTGGTGGATCAGGATGATCTCCTCGGTGCCGAGCAGCGTCTGCGAGATCGCGAGCGAGCGGACCTCGTCGTCGGTGACGACGCCGCCGGCGTTGCGAATCACGTGCGCGTCGCCCTCCCCGAGCCCGAGCACCTTCTGTGGGTCGAGACGTGCGTCCATGCAGGCCACGACGGCGACCCTCTTCGCGGGCGCGAGCGGCAGCTCGCCCTTGTCGAACTGCTGCGCATAGCGGTCGGCGTTTGCGACTAGCTCGTCGGTGACGCTCATGGGGCCTCCTCTTCTGGTTGACGGTCTGAGAGCTCTCCTCGGGAGAACTACGGACGGTCGGCCGCCATTCCCAGTTCAGGCAATTTCCATGCCGCGGGTGACTAGGATTCGCCGCCAACTCTTTCCACGTCCCGGAGGTCCGCCAATGCGTCCCGTCTTCGCCCTGATTGCCCTGTCGCTCGCCCTCGCGGCGGCCGCTGCCGGCTGCGGCGGCAGCAGCTCGAGCAGCACGACCTCCTCGACGACCGCTTCGACCACGACGGCCTCGAGCGGATCCGGGAGCCTCTCCGCCGAGGTGCCGGGCGACGTCAAGAAGAAGGGCTCGCTGACCGTCGCCGCGGACGCGACGTACGCGCCCAACGAGTTCATCGGCTCCGACGGCAAGACGGTCGTCGGCATGGACGCCGATCTCGCGAAGGCGATCGGTCATGTCCTCGGTCTGAGGGTGAACATCGTCAACGCGACGTTCGCGACCATCATCCCGGGGCTCGCCTCCGGAAAGTTCGACCTCGGCGTGTCGTCCTTCACGGACACCAAGGACCGCGAGAAGACCGTCGACTTCGTCACCTACTTCACGGCCGGGACGTCGTTCTACGTCAAGACCGGCGGGCCGACGATCAACTCGCTGGCCGACCTCTGCGGGCATTCCGTGGGCGTCGAGCGCGGTACGACGCAGGCCGACGCCGCGACGGCGCAGGACGCGAAGTGCAAGCAGGCCGGCAAGGCGGGCGTCACGGTGTCCGTCTACACCGACCAGAGCCAGGCGAATCTCGCCATCTCGAGCGGTCGCGCCGAGGTCGGGATGGCCGACTCGCCCGTGGCGGCGTACATCGTCCAGAAGTCGAACGGCAAGTTCAAGCTGACGGGCAAGGCCTTCGCCACGGCACCGTACGGCATCGCAATCCCGAAGGACAACGGGATGGCGAAGCCGGTCATGGATGCCGTCAAGGCGCTGATCACGAGCGGGACATACGCGACGATCCTGAAGAAGTGGGGTGTCTCCGACGGCGCCATCTCGAATCCGCAGATCAACGGCGCCATCAGCTAGGGGGGCTTTGCGGAACGGCGCTCGTCGCAGGGGTGCGATGGTCGTGCCGAGGCTAGGACGCAGGGAGCGTTCGTGTTCCTATCAAGAGTGTCTTGATTTGAAAAGTCATACGGGCGCGACCGAGGACGACGCCTCGGGACGTCCAGCGCGGCGCTGCGGCACAGTCGACGTTTCGCCAAGCCCCCCTAGCAGCGTTCGGCAATGACGACGGTCGACGCGCCTCGGCCGGACGACATCAAGGCGATCCCGGTCCGGCACCCGGGCCGATGGATCGCGGCTGCCGTCATCGCGCTGCTGGCCGCGGGCATCGCCCAGTCGATCGCGACCAACCAGCGCTTCGGCTGGAGCATCGTCCGGCACTACCTGTTCTCGCACCAGATCCTGCACGCCGTCCTGGTCACGATCGAGCTGACCGTCCTCGCCATGGCAATCGGGATCGCGCTCGGCGTCCTGCTCGCAGTCATGCGGCTCTCGCCGAACCCGCTCGTCTCCGGGGCCAGCTGGACGTACATCTGGTTCTTCCGGGGGACGCCTGTGCTCGTTCAGATCCTGTTCTGGTACAACATCGCCGCGCTGTACCCGCGCTTCTCGATCGGGCTTCCGTTCGGCCCCGAGGTGACGAGCTTCAGCGCGAACTCCGTCATCACCACCTTCGTCGCCGGCATGCTCGCGCTCGGCCTGAACGAGGGCGCCTACATGGCGGAGATCGTCCGGGCCGGGATCATCTCGGTCGAAGAGGGCCAGATCGAGGCGGCGAAGAGCCTGGGCATGACGCGCCTCTTGACCATGCGGCGGATCGTGCTGCCGCAGGCGATGCGGGTGATCATCCCGCCCACCGGCAACGAGACGATCTCCATGCTGAAGACGACCTCGCTCGTCAGCGCGATCGCGCTCGCCCCGCCGGAGCTGCTCGGCGCGGCGCAGAACATCTACGACCGGACCTACGAGGTCATCCCGCTGCTGATCGTGGCCAGCATCTGGTACCTCGTTCTGACGACGATCCTGACGGTCGGCCAGTACTACCTGGAGCGCTACTACGCGCGGGGCGCGTCGCGGAACCTGCCCGATACGCCGCTGACGCGCCTGCGCCGGAACCTGTTCTCGTACCGGCACGCGACCTGACGTGCCCGATCCGATCGTCAAGGCCGAGGGGGTGCACAAGCACTTCGGCCGCCTCGAGGTGCTGAAGGGCGTGTCCATGGAGGTGCAACCGCGCGAGGTCGTCTGCATCATCGGGCCCTCCGGATCCGGCAAGTCGACGTTCCTGCGCTGCGTCAACCATCTCGAGAACATCGATTCCGGGCGCCTGTGGGTGAACGGCGAGCTCGTCGGCTACCGGCAGTCGGGCGACAAGCTCTACGAGCTGCGCGAGAACGAGGTCGCGCGCGAGCGGGCGCGGATCGGCATGGTCTTCCAGCGTTTCAACCTGTTCGGCCACATGACCGCGCTCGAGAACGTGGTCGAGGCGCCGGTGCGCGTGCGCAAGGTTCCGAAGGCCCGCGCGCGCGCGGAGGCCCGCGCTTTGCTCGAACAGGTCGGGCTCGGCGACAAGCTGGACGTGTATCCGGCTCAGCTTTCGGGCGGCCAGCAGCAGCGGGTCGCGATCGCACGGGCCCTGGCGATGCAGCCGGTGCTGATGCTCTTCGACGAGCCCACGTCAGCACTCGATCCGGAGCTCGTCGACGAGGTGCTCGGCGTCATGCGAGCACTCGCGAATGACCTGGGCATGACGATGATCGTCGTCACCCACGAGATGGGCTTCGCCCGCGAAGTCGCCGACCGAGTGCTGATGATGGACGACGGCCAGATCATCGAGGAGGGCACGCCCGAGCACTTCTTCACCGCTCCCACCGAGGAGCGGACGCGGCAGTTCCTGTCGAAGATCCTGTAACGGGGAGGCCGCGCGTTGCGGCCTTCCCGCGCAGGAACGGGCCCGGCGCCGCCTCGCGCAGGACTCAGCCGAGCGACAGGCGGGCGATCGCGACCTCGTTCAGCTGGTGCGGCAGGCGCGGCCGGCGAGGCTGCGCACGTACACGGCGCAGCCCGTGGTCACGGCGGTGCGGTACGTCGAGAAGGCGGTGAAGAAGGTGCGGCCGCCCCCGACGACGCTCAGGAAGGCGCCGTCGAAGCGGTGCCCGCCGATGCCCAGGTCGGCGCGTAGCGCGCCGAGCGCGCGGCTGCGCAGGAAGCGCTCCGGCGACCCCACGGTGACCGTGACGACCGGCGCCTTGCCAAACGGGTTGTACGGCTCGAGCCGCAGGCGGAGGCCGAACCGACGCGCATCGGCGTCGAGGCGGGTGCGGAGCGTCGACCAGCGGCCGTCGTGCGCCTTGCCGGCCGAGCGGACGCCGTCGCGCACCTCCCAGCGGCCCAGGCCCCAGCCCGGCCGCCCGAGCGGCCGGTAGAAGCGCGGGCTGAGCTGGCTCGGCGAGGTGACGGCGATGAAAGCGGCGATGCGGCTGAAGCCACGGCGGGCGAACCCGTCCCGGACCGCGCCCGCGACGATCTCCGCCTCCCAGCCGGCACGCGCCTGCAGGGCGCGGCGGTCGAGCAACGGGTCGCCCGTGCGTGGGCCGACGACGACGCCCAGCGTGCGCGTGCTCGCGGGCGCGCCCGGCGGCGCGGACAGGATCCGCACCTCCGTGACTCGCGTCCGCGGCATGCGGGCGAGGATGCGCCCGATGGCGGCGCGCTCGGCGGCATTGCCGCCGTTCACGCCCGCCGGCGCCGCGGACGCGCAAAGTAGCGCGGCTGCGAGAACGGCGAGGCTAGCCCGGCACACGGTTCGTGAAGCGCATCTCGACGGTGGACCCGGCCGCGGCGTTCGCGCAGGCGCGCGCCGATTGCGGCGTCGCGCACGTCCGCGCGGCGCTCGTCGGATCCACGGCGATCAGCGGCGGCAGGACGAAGCCCGAGGGCAGCGTCTCGGTGACCTCGACGGTCGTGTCTCCGGGGATGCCGGTCACGGTCGCGCAGTTGCCCGTGGCGACCGTCTGCGACACGATCTGCCCGGTCGCGACCATGCGCACCGAGAACGAGAACGGCACGCCGTTCGCCACCCCGGCGCCCGCGACCTTGCAGAGGTGGAGCGAGGCAGAGGCCGGCCCGATCTTGCTGTTCGTCGCCGTCACCTTCGTCCCGGTGCTCGAGACGTTGAAGCAGGCGCGGCCGGCCGCCGGCGTCGGGCATGGGCGCGCGTCCTCGGCCGGATCGACCGTCACCACGGCGGTCTGATCCGCGGGGACGGCCTCCGTGACCTCGAGCGTGGTGCTCACCGAGACGTTCGGGATCGTGACGCACGACCCGACCGCCACGGTGTACGACACCAGCGGCCCGCTCGGCAACGCGCGAATGCCGAACGAGTACGTTCCGGTGACTCCGGCTGTCCCGGCCACCTTGCAGATCTTCACGTTGGCTTTCAGGCCCGTGGGCGGCTTGCGGTCGGTGAAGGTGACGTGGGTGACCTGTCCGCCGCCGATGCGGGCGCACGCTCGGTTGGACTGCGGCGCGGCGCACGCCTGCAGCCACTGGATCGGCGCTACCTGGCGGTCGGAGACCTCGATCCCGACCGGGACGGCCTCCGTGACCTCGACGGTCGCCCCGTCCGCGAACTGTCCCGCGAGGACGCACTGGCCGGCCGGAACGACGACCGACGCCGGCGCGTCCATGGCCGTGTCGCGCACTGCGAACGTGAAGCTCGTACCGGGCGCCACGCCGTCACCGGCGACCTTGCACACCTTCAGCTGGCCCTGCGGCACGGCGTTCGTGAAGCGCACCTGGGTCGTTGCGCCGCCGGTGACCCGGGCGCAGATCCGGTTCTCCTGCGGCTGCCCGCAGATCGCGAGCCGCTCGGCCGGCAGGACGGCGCGTGCAGTCACATTGCTCCCGCCGGCGGGGGTTTCCGTCACCTCGACGGGGGCACCGTCGGCGAACGTGCCGGCCGCCATGCACTGCCCGGCCGGGACGACCACGCTCGTGGCGGTCGCGGCGGGCACATCGCGGACGGCGAAGGTGAAGGCCATCCCCGGCGCGATGCCGGTGCCTGCGACCTTGCAGATCTCGAGCGTGCCGGTTGGCGGGCCGGAGCCGTTCGTGAACGTCAGCGTCGTCAGCGCCCCGCCGCCCACGACCGCGCACAGGCGGTCCGGGCGTGCCACGCCGCACGGGCGCATCGCGCCGGCCGGCGCGACGGCCTTGCTCGTCACCTGGGTGCCGTCCGGCAGCGTTTCCGTGACCTCGATGACCGTCCCGTCGCCGAACTTCCCGGCGGGGATGCACTCGCCGGCGCGCACGACGACCGTTGTGAGCGCGCCGGTGAAGGTGTCGCGGATCGTGAAGGTGAAACTCGTGCCGGAGGCGACCCCGGGCCCGGCGACCTTGCAGATCTGGACGTCGCCGGGCTGCGCGGGGCGATCGCAGAAGATCACCTGCGTCTTGTCGCCCGCGACGACGGAGACGGAGGCCGACGCCGTGCCGTTCGGCGTGCTGCGCCCCGTCGGTACGGTGCGGATGCCGCAGAGCGCGGTCCCCGCGACGCCTCGTTCGCTGACCGTAACCCGGCCGGCTGTGACGTCGACCGGCTTCGAGCAGACCGGCTGGTCGGCACCGGCCGAGACCCGGATGCTCGTCCCCTTGCCGGCCACGTCGAACGTGAACAGTCCGGTGAGCCCGCCCTGGGTCTCCTTGCAGACCTCCACGGAGCCCTTCGGAGCCGGGCGGTTGCAGAACACGACTGTCGACTCGGTCTCCGGCCCACCTGCGGGCACGACGACGGAGGCGGTCGCGCCGTTCACCCAGGCGAGCCGTCCGGGCTGGATCGTCCGGACGCCGCAGACCTCGGTGCTCGCGACCGGCTTCTCCGTGACGTTCACCTGTCCGGCCGGCACCTGCTGGCCGGGCGAGCACACGGGCTGCGTCGAGCCGTTCGCGACGGTGACGCGCGCCGTCCGGCCCGCGAACGTGAAGTCGAAGCTGCCGGTCAGGGCGCCCTGCGTCTCCTTGCAGAGCTCGATGTAGCCCTGCGGCGACTCGTTGGCGCTCGGCGTGGGTGCCGCCAGAATGAGACTGGCGAACGCGAGCAGGCCGAGCAGCACGATGCGGAATCGCGTTCTCGACCCGCCTCGTCGGAACGGCGGGTCAGGGTGGTTGCCTAGGCCCCGCGCCACGGCACCACGACGCTAGCGGCGTCCCCGGACGACCCACGGGACTTGACATAACTCGTGCGCTTTATCGACATGCAAATCAAAGTGGAACTCTCCTCTTGAATCTCCATGTTTCTCGCGGTACTATCGGCACCGCCGTCAGTCCCCGATAGTTCCACTTTGAAGTGGAATGTCTTGCCCGAGTCCGCCAGCTCGGATGCCTCTCCGGCCGCGCGCCGGGAGCGTCTTGCGTTCGCGTTCACGGGTTGGACGTGAAGAAAGGCCGTCCCCGATGTCGAGCTTGCTGGAGTCTCTCGATCTTCCCTCTTTCGACCTCGGACGCCCGAGCGCGATCGATATCGCACGGGAAAGCGTGCTGCGTTTTTCCCCTCGAGATTGGGACGGCGATGAGACGGTGCATTCGGCCGTCGAGCGCGCAGAAAGCCTCGGAAACGACCGTGATGCCGCCCTCGCCTGCGCCGGAGAGCTGATCGCGTCACTCGCAGTCGAACGGCCATGGGTGCCCGGAGCTGTCAGCGATATCGTCGCGGACATCGCCGGCGCCACGGGCCTCTTCGCAGAAGACATCCGGCTCGCACTCTTCCGGGAGGCGCTCGGAGATCCGCGGCTGGCCAGCCTGCCGCCCGGGCTCTCGATTCAGACGTCGCTCCGTCTTCTGCTGGCCTTCGCCCCGGTTGCGGCGGCCTCGTTCTGGATCGTGAACCCGGCGAACTCGGTGCGCTGCGCCGTCCGCATCGGCGCCGGCGCGCGGCGGATGCGGACGGCGGCCGAGGAGGCCGTCCGCTCGGGGTCCACGGTCAGAGGCGCGGCGACCGCGACTGCAGTCCGCCGCTGGCAGCACGTGGCCGGCGTCGTCGCCGCCCACGCGCCGGACGCGCACATGCTCGAGGCGGCGACGTACGTGCGCGAGACGGCCCGGGTGCTCGGTCCGGCGCTCGAGCGCGAGTCGCTGCTCGACCGCGGTACCGCCCGGGAGCATTCGCTCGTGGCGGCGGGCGAACGCCGCCTGGCACGGCTCGGCTACGACCTCCACGACGGGCCACTCCAGGACGTCGGCGCAGCGCGGCGCGAGCTGTTCCTGCTCCGCGACGAGCTCGCCCGGATCCTCGGCGCGGCCCCGGAGGCGAATGCAGCCCGGGCGCATCTCGAGCGGCTCGAGGAGATGGTCACGGGCGGCGAGCTCAGGCTGCGCCAGCTGGCGCAGTCCGCCGAGTCGCCGGCGATCCTCTCGCGCCCGCTCCGCACGTCGCTCGAGGCCGAGATCACGAGCTTTGTCGCGGCAAGCGACATCGAGGTCGACGTCAAGCTCGAAGGCGACCTCGACTCGCTCACCGGCTCGCAGCGCATCGCGCTCGTGCGCATCGTCCAGGAGGCGCTGAGCAACATTCGCGAGCACAGCGGCGCGACGCGGGTACGGCTCTCCGTCGCGCGGTCGAACGGCGCCGTCCGGGCCGAGATCTCCGACGACGGGCGCGGCTTCGAGCTCGAGCGCACGCTCGTCCGCGCCGCCAAGCGCGGCCGCATGGGTCTCACCGGGATGAGCGAGCGCGCCCTGCTCCTCGGCGGCGCGTTCGACGTGCACAGCGCGCCCGGCGGCCCGACGCGGATCGCCGTGACGCTCCCCGAGTGGAGGCCGCTGGACGCGGCGAACGCCGACCAGCCCTCCGAAGAGAACGTGCTCTGGGCCTAGCCCCGCGACGAAAGGACATCATGAAAGTGCTCCTCGCCGACGACCACCGCCTCACCCTCGAGGGCGTCCGCCGCGCGCTCGAGAGCGCAGACGACATCGAGGTCGTGGGCGCGGCGACGGACGGGAGCCAGGTCCTGCCGCTGATCGGGCAGACGAATCCCGACGTCGTTCTCCTCGACATCCGCATGCCGCAGCTCGACGGGCTTGCGTGCCTCGACCGCATCCGACAGCGCTATCCGAACGTGAAGGCCGTCGCATTCTCGGCCTTCGACGATCCGACGCACATCGACGCAGCCCTTCGTCGCGGCGCGTGCGGCTACATCGTCAAGACGATCGACCCGCGCGACCTGCCGTCGGCGCTCCGCCAGGCCGTCGAGGGCACGTTCTACTACGTGCTCTCCAACGGCGGCGACACGAGCGCGCTGAAGGCAAGCGGGCTCACCGAGCGCGAGATCCTGATCCTCAAGGAAGTTGCCGCCGGCCTCTCGAACGACGCCATCGGCCGCAAGCTCTGGCTCAGCGAGCAGACCGTCAAGTTCCACCTGCACAAGGTGTATCGCAAGCTCGGCGTCGCGAACCGCACCGAGGCGGCGCGCTACGCATACGAGCACGGCTTGCTCGGCAGTGCGTAGCCATCGCTATCCCTCCGGTAGCGCAGCACTGACCGTTCGGCGGTCGTCGCGGCTCGCGCGCCGTGGTCTGCTGCAGGCATGGCCATTGCGGTGGGTCGGGAGGAGAACGTCCGTGTGCTGCGCCCGATCCGGGTGCTCGTGGTCTCACGGGACCGGCCGTTCGTGGCGATGGCGAAGTTCCTGCTCGCCCGGGACGGCCTCGAGACGCAGTCGTCTACCCGGCCCGGCGACCTCTTCGAGCTCGTGCAGAAGGGTGTCGACGTCGTGGTGATCGACGCGACGGCATCGCTGGCCAACGCCGCCAGCGCCGCGGCGGAGCTCGAGGCGCTCTACCCCGGGATCGGCGTGATCGTCGTCTGCGACGAACGCGGCCCGCAGGCACGCGCACTTCCCGTGCTGCCCAAGTGGGCGGCGCTGGAAGGGCTCGGCGAAGCGGCCCGGCGTGCGTACCTCAGGCTGAGCCCGGCGTGACGCACGCCGCCGTCGCCGCAGCGCTGCTGGCAATCATGGCCGTCCTCGCCGTGATCGACGTCCGCCGCCGGATCCTCCCGAACCGCATCGTCCTGCCGGCGACGGCCGTGGTGCTCACGGCGCAGCTCGTCTTCTTCCCGGAGCACGCGCTCGCCTGGGTGCTGGGCGCGCTGCTCGCCGCGCTCTGCCTCCTCGTCCTGCACGTCGCCTACCCGCCCGGGATGGGCATGGGCGACGTGAAGGTCGCACTGCTGCTCGGCGCCGCGCTCGGTGCAGCGGTCTCGGTCGCGCTCGTTGTCGCCGTGCTGGCCTCTGCGCTGGCGGCGCTCGTGGTGCTGGCGGTGCGCGGCCCGCGATCGACGCTTCCCTTCGGCCCCTTCCTGGCGCTCGGCGCAGCCGTTGCCGTGTTCGCCGGCGAGCCGCTCATTCACGCGTACCTGTCAACGCTCTAGTCATCCGCGGAGGCGGGTCCCCCGCCGCAGCGACGGCGCGCGAAGTCGCGGCTATCTGCATTTCATCCGGCGAAAGATCGTCATGGCGAGCGGAGCGAGCCGGATCTGCCGCGGTAGCGGAGATAGCCCTTCGATAGCGGGGACTACCCGTTCAGTAGGCGAAACCTCCGCCGCGAATTTGCAGACTCGTTCTTGCGTGAGAAACGTCGGCAGATACCTGTCGAGATCAACAAGGAGGTGAGCCGGGTGAATCGCATCTTCAACTTCTTCTTCCTCCGCCTTCAGCGGGAAGAGGGGCAGACGATGGCGGAGTACGGCGTCGTGCTGGCCGTGATCACGGTCGCGCTCGTCGGGGCGTTCGCACTGCTGTCCGGGAAGATCAACACGGCGCTCAACAACGTGGCCAACGTCATCAAGTAGGTCGCCCTGGAACGGCGGGCCCCAGCATCCGCAGGGGCCCACCGTTCCGGCCACTCACCCTTATCAGCCATGACCAGACGACTTCAATTCCGCAACGAAAAAGGCCAATCGATGGCCGAGTTCGCGCTTGTCCTTCCCGTGCTCGCGATGCTCCTGTTCGCGATCTTCCAGTTCGGGATCGTCTTCTACAACTACGTTCAGATCACCGATGCCACCCGGGCCGGTGCCCGGAAGGCCGCGGTCAGCCGCGACCTGCCCGACCCCGCCGCGTCCGCGACGGCCAGCGTCCGCTCCTCCGCGAGCGGCCTTGACCAGGGCGATCTCGACGTCACGGTCAACTCGAGCTTCACGCGAGGCTCCGACGTCACCGTCACGACGTCCTATCCCTACTCCATCAGCCTGCTCGGCCTTGTCATCAAGTCGGGCCGGATGACCAGCAAGACCACGGAGCGCGTCGAGTGACGCGCGCCTGCCAATCGAACCCGCGATCGGAGAGAACGAGATGAATTCCTACCGCGCTCGCAACACCGCCATCGCAGGCGCGCTCGCCGCTGTCGCAGTCCTGCTCACGTTGGCGTATGTCCGCAATGTCAGGAACGACGCCCAGCAGGGCAGCTCGCTCGTGCGCGTCATGGTCGCCGTGCGCGACATCGTCGCCGGGACACCTGGTAACGACGCCGCGCTGCAGCCCCGCGAGGTGCCTCGGCGCGCGGTGGTGCCGGGCGCGATCACGAACAAGGGTGAGGTCGCCGGTCTCGTCGCCGCCGACCAGATCTATGCCGGCGAGCAGGTAACGACGCTGCGCTTCGTGCCCGCCGCCGAGCAGGGCGTCGTCGGCGAGCTGAAGGGCAACCAGCGCGCGCTTCAAGTGCCGGGCGACCAGAACCAGCTGCTCGCAGGCACCCTGAAGGCGGACGACCGCATCGACGTCGTCGCGTCGGTCAAGTACCGCGTGCGCGACACCAGCGGCGGCGCCGCGGGGTCGGACATCGACCGCACCGCGAGCCGCATCGTCCTGCGCGACCTGCGCGTGCTTCAGGCGCCGACCACTCCGACGAGCGACACCTCGCTCGGGAGCAACAACTCGTACAACGCGATCCTCGCCGTCACCGACGCGCAGGCTCAGAAACTCTTCTACGTCACACAGAACGCCAACTGGTCGTTCCAGCTCCGGCCGAAGAACCACCCGAAGGACAGCCCGGAGAGCGTCGACACGCTCGAGTCCATCCTCGGCGACGGCCTCAAGCCCGGCCAGCAGGCCCAGCTCACCGGCGGCTGGTCGCGAGGGAACCAGTGACCACTCTCGAGACATACACGCCGCCGACCGAGCCCGGCGCCGCCCGCCTCGTCATGACCGGTAGCTGCGACGGCCTCGCCGAGCTGCGCGAGTCGCTCGCCGCCCACCCGGAGCTCGACCTGCGCGGGTGGTGCGAGGACATCGAGGAGGCCGCCGGCCTGCTCGGGCGCGGCCCCGCCGCCGTCCTGCATGCGAACGCCGACCCGGAGGCGCTGGACGCCGAGCTCGAGGCGATCCGGGCCTACACCGACGCGCCCGTCGTGCTGCTGACCCACAGCGCACCGCTGCCCGACGCGGACGTCGCGGCGGCGGTGCTCCTGCCCGACGACATCGACCAGGTCGCCCAGGTCATCGCCGGCCTGCGCGGCGGCGGCCAGCCCGCGAACGCCACTGCGACGCAGGATCGCTTCTTCACGGTGTTCTCGCCGAAGGGCGGGACCGGCAAGTCCGTGATCGCGGCGAACCTCGGCGTCGCGCTCGCCATGAACGGCGTCTCGACGCTGCTCGTCGACCTCGGCCTCGAGCTCGGCGACGCAGCGCTGATCCTGGGCGCCGACCCGAGGCGCACGATCTACGACCTGGTCGCCGCGCCCGGCGCGCTCGACGAAGAGAAGCTGCGCGGCTACGCCACGCGGCACACGAGCGGCCTCGACGTCCTCCCCGCGCCGCTCCGGCCGGAGCAGGCTGAGCTGGTCACGGAGGAGAAGGTCGGCCGGATCCTCGACGTCGCGAAGGACGCGTACGACGCGGTCGTCGTCGACACACCGGCGTCGTTCCACGGCACCGTGCTGGCGGCCGTCGACCGGACGGACGCACTGCTCCTCGTCTGCGAGCTCGACATGGCGACGCTCAAGAACGTCCGGGTCACCCTCGAGACGTTGCAGCTCCTGCGCGTCCCGGCCGAGCGGATCTCCCTCGTGCTGAACCAGCCGAGCCCGACCCGCGCGATGAAGCGCAGCGAGCTGGAGGCCGCCCTCGGCTCGCGCGTGCGGTTCGAGGTGCCCTACGACGCCGAGGTCCCGGCCGCGATCGGGCTCGGCAAGCCGCTCGTCCTCTCCGGCGGCGGGTTCGCCAAGGCCGTCTCGAAGATGGCCGGCGAGCTCGTCCCGCGGCGGTCGAAGCGGACCTGGTCGATCGGCGCCGAGCCGCGCAACGGCGCCGGCGACAACGGCAAGCAGCGGCGCTGGCCGCTGCGGAAGGGCTAGCCATGGGCCTGAACGATCGCCTCACACACGCAGGTTCTAACGGCGGCGACCCGGCCGGCGAGACGATGGTCGTCGAGCCGCCCGCGGCCACGCCGCCCCCGGCTGCCCCGCCCACGCCCCCGACGGCGGCACCCGAGACCGGGCCACCGGCGCGGGGTGCCGACCCCTACGCAGACCTGAAGTCCCGCGTCCACGGCGCCTGCATCGCCAAGCTCGGCACCGAGCTGCTCCTGCACGACGACGCGAACGACGATCTCACCGACCGCGTGCTCGAGGTGGTCGCCAGCGAGCTCGCCCTCGACCGGACGCCCCTGAGCCGCGAGGAGCGCGAGCAGATCCAGCGCGAGATCGCTGACGACATCCTCGGCTACGGCCCGCTCGAGCCGTTCCTCCGCGACGACTCAATCAGCGAGGTCATGGTCAACGGCGCCGCGAACATCTACGTCGAGCGCGAGGGAAAGATCGTGCGGACGCCCTCGGCGTTCCTCGACGACAAGCACGTTCTGCGGATCATCGACCGGATCGTCTCGCTCGTCGGCCGGCGCATCGACGAGAGCTCCCCACTCGTCGACGCCCGCCTGCCCGACGGCAGCCGCGTCAACGCGATCATCCCGCCGCTCTCGCTCAACGGGCCGTCGCTGACGATCCGGAAGTTCGCACGCGACCCGTTCACGATCGACGACCTGGTCGCGATGGGAACGCTCTCGCCGAAGGCGGGCGTGCTGCTCACCGCGGCCGTCCAGGGGAAGCTGAACGTGCTCATCTCCGGCGGCACCGGCACCGGCAAGACGACGCTGCTGAACGCGCTGTCGGCCTACGTGCCCAACGACGAGCGGGTCGTGACGATCGAGGACGCCGCCGAGCTTCAGCTTCAGCAGGAGCACGTCGTCCGGCTCGAGTCGCGCCCGCCGAACACCGAGGGCAGCGGCGAGATCACGATCCGCGACCTCGTCCGCAACGCCCTGCGCATGCGGCCCGACCGGATCATCGTCGGCGAGGTCCGCGGCGCGGAGACGCTGGACATGCTCCAGGCGATGAACACGGGCCACGACGGCTCGCTCACCACGATCCACGCCAACTCTCCCCGCGACGCGCTTGCCCGTCTGGAGATGCTCGTGCTGATGGCAGGCGTCGACCTGCCGCTGCGGGCCATCCGCGAGCAGATCGCGGGCGCGTTCGACGTCCTCATCCACCTCACCCGCCTCGTCGACGGGTCGCGGCGCATCAGCCACGTCACCGAGGTGATCGGCACGGAGTCCGACGTCGTCACGCTGCAGGACGTGTTCCTGGCCCGTACGCCCGACGAGGGCGACGGCGCCATGGCCACGCTGCTCGGCCCGCTCGAGTCCAGCGGCCTCAAGCCGCAGTTCCTGCGCAAGCTCGGGGTCAGCGGCGTGTCGCTGCCGGTCGAGTTCTTCCACACGGTCGAGGACGAGCACTTCCCCTCGGCGTTCTCGACCCGGCGGAACGGGTGGGAGTCGGCATGAACCGGCGCGACGTCATGCTGGCGGCCGCGGCGCTCGCAATGCTCGCCTTCCCGCGCGGCGCGCTCGCGGGGCCGGTCGACCTCAAGCGTGTCGACGTTGGCGGCTACCCGACCGTGCGGGCCGTCGTCGTGACCGCCACTCCGGCCGCGAAGGCGCCCGTCGTCCGCGAGAACGGGACCCTGGTCTCCGGGCTCCAGGCCGAGAACCTCGGCAAGAACCGCAGCGTCGTCCTGGCCATCGACCGGTCGCAGTCCATGGCCGGGCAGCCGCTCTCCGACGCCATCGCGGCCGCACGTGCCTTCATCGCGACGAAGAACCCCGACGACCGCATCGAGGTCGTCGGCTTCGGATCCACCGCAGTCGCGCTCACCAGCTTTTCCTCCGCGTCCATCGACGCCGACAGCGCGCTTCGCTCGCTTACCGTCGACCCCAAAGAGGGGACGGCGCTCTACGACGGGATTCGCATCTCGTCGCAGGCCCTCCGCTCGGAGCCGGCGGGCGCCCGGGTCATCATCGTGTTGACCGACGGGCGCGATGCGGCGAGCAAGGCCACGCTGACGCGGGCGGTGGCGGCCGCCCGCGCGGCGAGGGCAACGGTGTACCCCATCGGCATCGAGAGCGCCCAGTTCTCGCCGGGCCCGCTCCGCCGGCTCGCGTCCGAGACCGGCGGCTCGTACCGCAGCGTCGCCTCGACCGGGAAGCTCGCCGCGATGTACGCACAGATCTCGCACGAGCTGCGGCTCACCTGGCGGATTCAGTACGTGACGGCCGCGCGCCCCGGGGACCGCGTGCGGCTCCGGGCGACCGTGCCCGGCCACGGAACGGCAACCGGCGCGATCCGCATGCCGGCCGAGCAGGGCGCCGCCGCGTCCGCCGGCGACTCGCTCCTGCCGAACCTCGCCCTGCGGAACATCTGGGCGCAGCTGCTGTTCGCGCTGCTCATCGGCCTGCTCGTGCTGCTCGCAGTCCGCACGGTGCTCTCGCGGCCGAAGGGCGCCTGGGCGAACGAGCGCATGGCCCCGCACGTCGAGACGGCCGCGGGTGAGCCGCAGCAGAAGGCGCCGCGCCAGCGGTCGCGCTCACTGGCCGGGCTCTACCGCGTGACCGAGGAGAAGCTCGGCGACGGCGAGGCCTGGCACCGCCTCGACCGCATGCTCGAGCGTGCCGACCTGCCGCTCAGAACCGCGGAGCTCGCCTGGTTGTCCGTCGCCTGCGGCCTGATCGCCGGGATCCTCCTCGGAGCCGTCGGGCTCCCCGTCTGGGTCGCGGTGCTCGGGTTCGTCGGCGGCGCGGCCGCCCCGGTGACCTTCGCCTCCTACAAGGCGCGCAAGCGGATCCAGGCATTCGAGGCGCAGCTGCCTGACGTCCTGATCACGCTCGCCGCGTCGCTTCGCGCCGGCCACAGCCTCCGCCAGGCGATCCGTGCGGTCGTCGAGGAGGGCCACGAGCCCGCGCGCAAGGAGTTCGGGCGCGTGGTCACCGAGGCGAGCCTCGGCCGGCCGATGGACGAGGCGCTCGGTGACATGGCGCGCCGCCTGGAGTCGGAGGATTTCGACTACGTCGTCACCGCGGTGACAGTCCAGCGGCAGGTTGGCGGCGCGCTCGCGGGGCTGCTCGACATGGTCGCCGACACGGTGCGCAGCCGCCAGCAGTTTCATCGCAAGGTGCGCAGCCTGACCGCGATGGGCCGCATGTCGGCGCTGATCCTGATCGCACTGCCGTTCGTCCTCGCGACCGCGCTCACGCTGGTGAACCGGAGCTACATGGAGCCGCTCTACCACACCTCGACAGGGCACACGCTGATCGCGATGGGCCTCGCGGGGATGCTGATCGGCTCGCTCTTCCTCAAGAAAATCGTCTCGTTCAAGGGGTGATGACGTGCTGCTCTTGATCCTCGCCATCTCGTGCTTCGTGGCCGCCGTGCTGATGGTCGGCGAAGTGGCGGCCGAGCCCGGCCGCGAACGCATGCGCTCGATCCGGCTGGCGGCCGGCTACGGCAAGCGCGTCTACAACGACACGCTGGCCCCGGAGAGCTTCCGCGGGCGCGTCGTGCTCCCGCTGCGCCAGTGGCTCGGCGGCGGTCGTCCTTCGGCTCAGCCCGAAGACGACGGTCGCGGTCGTCGGCACGCGCCTCCAGCGCGCGGGCCTGACGCGCCGTTTCACGCCTTACGGTTTCCTCGCCACCAAGGCCGTCTCCGCCGTGGTCGGCCTGGCCTGCGGCGGCCTCCTCGGCGCGGCTGGCCCGGGCGGGACGGCGGCACTGCTCTTCGCCGTCGGCGGCGCCGCGCTCGGGTACCTCCTGCCGGACACGTACGTGACGATGAAGACGCGGTCGCGACGCGACCGGATCGCGGCCGACCTGCCGAACGCACTCGACCTGCTGGCCGTCAGCGTCGAGGCCGGTCTTGGCTTCGACGCCGCGGTCGCGCGGCTGACCGAGCGCACGGAAGGCCCGCTCACCGAGGAGCTGCAGCTGACGCTCCAGGAGATGCGGATCGGCGAAAGCCGCGAGAACGCGCTGAAGAAGCTCGCGCAGCGGACGGACGTGGCCGTCGTCTCGGGCTTCGTGCGCGCGATGGTGCAGGCCGACCAGCTCGGGATGTCGATCGGGCGGATCCTCCGCGTCCAGGCGACCGACGCGCGCCTGAAGCGCCAGGCGGCCGCCGAGGAGCGGGCCATGAAGGCGCCCGTGAAGATGCTCATCCCCACGGTGCTCTTCATCTTCCCCTCGATGTTCCTTGTCATCCTCGGGCCGGCGTTCATCAACCTCTTCAAGCTCTTCTAGGCCGTGCGGCGCCGGCTTGATACCCGCGACGAATCCGGGCAGGTGCTCGTCCTGTTCGCGATCTCGCTGGTCGCGCTGCTCGGGATGGTTGGCCTGGTGATCGACGTCGGGCACGCGTACTTCGTGCACCGCACGCTCCAGGCGGACGCCGACGCCGCCGCAACCGCCGGAGCGAACGAGCTGCCGAGCGCGGTGAACGCCGAGGCGACGGCGCAGGCCTACGGCGGCAGCCCGGGCGGCAAGAACATGCGCGACAACGTCCCCGGCGTCGCGACGACGGTAACGACGAAGTGCCTCTCGCAGGCACCATGCAACCCGGTCAACGCGATCGTCGTCACGGAGCACACGGACGTATCGACCTTCTTCGCCCGGATCGTCGGAGTCGACTCGATCGGCGTGACCGCGCGGGCGACGGCGTGCTCGCCGTGCGAGACCCGCCCGCTCGACATCATGCTCGTGCTCGACCGGACGGGCTCGATGTGCTGGGACCACTTCGGCCATCTCGATCCGGCGTGCACAGACCTCGAGAACGCGCGCGAGGGCATGAAGACGTTCCTGCAGTTCATGGACCCGTCGGCCGTCCGCGTCGGCCTCGCCGTCCTCCCGCCCGCGGCGAGCATGAGCGAACGCTGCAGCAAGCCGCCGGACCTTTCGAGCTACGACGACAACTCGGCGCCGTACGTGATCAGCCCGATGTCGACCGACTACGCCCACGACGGCGAGCTGGACAGCTCGTCCGACCTTGTTTCGACGATCAACTGCGTCCTCGGCGCGGGCGGCACGTCATACGCGACGGCGCTCGAGGCCGCGCAGGCGGAGCTCGACGCCCACGGCCGCCCGAACGTCCAGGACGTGATCGTGTTCCTGTCCGACGGCGCCGCCAACTACGGGCCCTCCTACTACGGCGACACGTCGCCCTACCGCGTGCAGCCGTGCCATCAGGGCGTCTCGTCCGCGGCAGGGATCAAGGCGCGCGGGACGCTGATCTACTCGATCGGCTACGACCTGGACGCGCTCGACGGCGGGGCGAACACGTGCCAGGACTCGTGGGGCAACCCGGAGGCGCCGTCGATCTCTGCCTACGACGCGCTGCGCGCGATCGCGACCAGTCCGGACACCTTCTACAACAAGCCCGGCCCGGGCGACCTGAAGACGATCTTCACCCAGATCGCCTCCGACGTGACCGGCACGAGGCTGATCGATGACAGCGAGTCCTAGCGCCGTCGCGCCGGCCTGGGTCGGTGCGGTCACGCTGCGCAGGCCCGACGGCACCGTCGTCTGCGGGCGGTGCGTCGTCGCATCGTCGCCGTGGCGCCGGATGCGCGGGCTGCTCGGGCGGGGCGAGCTCGGGACGGGCGAGGGCATCCTTCTCCGGCCCGCCTCGGCGATCCACTGCTGGTTCATGCGCTTCGCGATCGATGCCGTCTTTTTCGACGAGGACCTGGTGGTCTTGAAGGTCACTCCGGACGTCCAGCCCTGGCGGATGCGCAGCCACCGTGGCGCGAAGGCGGTGCTCGAGGTCGCAGCGGGCGAGACCGCCCGGCGCGGTGTCGAGGTCGGCGACCAGCTCGCGGCCGAGTCGCTCGCGTAGTCGCGGGGAAACGGTCATGGCGCAGGTAGAAACCGCTGGATTCGGGGTGGTGCAATATCTCGGTCGGGAGATCGAGGACTCGCTCGCGGCGTTCAAGGATCCCCGTCAGGAATGGCGCCGGCTCGTCTCGGAGCTGCTGGGGACGTTCTTCCTCGTTCTCGTCGCCGCGGGCGGCGGGATGATGGGGCAGGCGTTCCCGGACACGATCACCCGCACCGCGGCGGTGGTCGCGCCGGGCCTGATGGTGATGGCGATCATCATGTTCATGGGCAAGGTGTCGGGCGCCCATCTGAACCCGGCGGTCAGCGTCGCGTTCTCGCTGCGCGGGGACTTCCCGTGGCGACGCGTTCCCGGCTACGTCATCGTGCAGCTGCTCGGCGCGACGCTCGCGTGCCTGTTCCTTCGGTGGGTGATCGACGTCTCCGCGACATACGGCTCGAACTATCCCGCCTCGGGCTTCTCCGCCGGAGACGCGTTCCTGATGGAGGCGGTGCTGACCCTGGGCCTCGTCAGTGTCATCCTCGGCACCGCGTCGGGCGCGCAGAACATCGGCGATCTTCGGCGCAATCGGAGTCGGCGGCTACATCGCCCTCGCCGGCCTGTGGGGCAGCCCGATCTCGGGCGCCTCGATGAATCCGGCTCGCACCTTTGGCCCTGACCTCGTCGGCACCGACTTCACGAGCTACTGGGTCTACGTCGCCGGCCCGCTTGTCGGCGCTGCACTTGCCGTCGGCATGGCCTGGGTTCTCCGCGGGCCAGGCGGCGGCCGGTCCGGATCCGCCGCAGCGCAGGGCGAGATACGGACCGAGGTCCAACATCCCGACAAGGCCTGAGGACGGCCCAGAGCACGGGCGCTACAGTCGATCGACGACGCCCCCGTAGCTCAGTGGAGAGAGCAGCGGTTTCCTAAACCGCGTGCGCAAGTTCGATTCTTGCCGGGGGCATCTATCCGAAACCCCTCTAAATCCAGGCAAGAATTCAGCCAGCCCTCGCTCCCGGCCCGTACGCCGCGTTCAAGCAGTACCTAGTCGATCTTCGTCGGTAGCCCGACCACGGGCGCTTTGGCGAAAGCCTTCACCCCGACCGTCTCGGGTTAGACGCGGTGCCGTCACCTTCGCAGCCTTCGGCGCGTCACGTACTCCCACAGGAGAGAAACGACCAGCACGAGCACGATGGCGATCAGAACGTCGGCGGCCGGATGGCTCGACGTGTTGCCAGCGCCCCCATAGTGGTCGAACAACTCGTTCCCGATGATCGCGATCGCCGCGATCGCCGCCCAGAGCCACCAGTACTTGACCCAGCGGCGGCGCACGAAGCGAGCATACGAGTCGATGGGGCTGCCGCCAAGGGCGCTGCCGGAGGTCGTACTGGGCAGCGGCCGACAACCACCGGCTAGTCCGGGAGGACGCCAACGTCAGGGAACAACGAGGGTAAGGAGAGCAATAACTCGGCGAAAACCTGTCGATTTTCAGGAACTCTCCGAATTGGCACGAGGCTTCCTAAACCGCGTGCGCAAGTTCGATTCTTGCCGGGGGCATTCGCGTTGGGTCGTAGTCAAAGTGGCGGCCGGGGGCACTCTTCTAACCGGAGACGCGCGTGCGCGTCGAAAGTACTGTGCCGAGACTCCGCTCGATCTCGACCGTGCTCTTCACGGTGCTGGCGTTGTCGTCAGTCGCAGCTGCGGCCGGCTCGGTGGCGCCCTCGGCGCAAGGCCCGGGCGAAGCCGTCTACCGCAAGCTCTGCCGCGCGATTCGACCGCAACATGTGCGCGCCCTCTTCAACGGCGCGGTCGCGCCGATCCGGCTCGGCGGCGACGCTGACTGCGCCTTCTCGCCGCGAGGCGCCAACGCTCAGGTGGCCGGCGTGAAGGTCTTTCTACGGATCGACGACGGCGACCGCACTCTCTGGGCGCATCGCGGCGACCGGCCGTACGGGACCTTCCGCTGGCTTTCGAAGACGGGCCGTCTCGCAAAGTGGGGCTACCAGGGCGGGCGGTTCCCATCGGTCGTCGACGCACGCCGCGGATCGTTCACGTGCACTCTGATCCCGGTCGGAACGGCCGGGCTTGCCACTCCGGCCGGCCCCGCGCTCGCCGCTGCACGCAGCTACGCGCGGCGGCTGCTCGTGCTTTGCGACGATGTGTACGCCGCACACGGCTAGGGCTTCATCGCCACGCCTCTGTCAGGGCGTAACGCGATAGATCACGCCGCTCTGATCGCCGGCATAGAGGTTGCCGTAGGCAGTGCCGAGTGCGATCACGGGAGCACGGAACCCCGACAGGAAGGGTGTCGGCTTACCGCCGCTTGGCGGCATCGACACGACAACGGGGCCTTTGCCGAGGCCGCCGTAGAGCGCGACGTAGAGCGTGCCGTTCAGGTAGCCCAGCCCCATGGGCGAGGCATGAGCGGGGAATTCGACGAGCGGCCGGGAGTAGATCACACAGGTCCTCGGAGCCGCCGGGCAAGTCGGGAAGCCGTAGTTCGCGCCACGCTTGATCGCAAGGAGGTAATCGCGCGGGCGGTGCGGGCCGAGGTTGTCCTGGTTGAGATCGGAGACGAGAGGTAATGCGCGGCCGGGTACGAAGAGCGGCACCCACGGTTGGCGCATCCCGGTTGCGATGCCGGCGATCGAACCGGTTGCCGGATCGACGGCCACCAACGAGGCGCTGTAGTTCGATCCCGGCGGGGGGAGAGTGGTATCCGCTCCCACGTAGATGAGCCCGTCGGGCCCCACAGCCGGGGCCCTGAAGTTTCCATAGGGGGCCTTGGTCCTGACGCGGCGTGTCTTCTGAAAACGCGTGCCGTTCCAGCCGCTCCATGCGAGGAGCGCCCGGTTGGTGCTCAGGTAGAGCGTGTTCTTCGCGGCCGCGAGGCCATACACATGCTGCGGCGAGCCTGGCACTCTCGTCGCCTTGCCGCCGGCGAGAAGGTAGACGCCACCCGCAACGTCGGTGTTCTGCTCGTCGCCGTAACCGGCAGCAAAGAGCCGTCCGCCGAGGACGGCGAACTCGGTCGGAGTCGGCACGCCGCGAGCGACGACGGTCACCGTCCGGTGCCCGGCTGCCCGTGGCAGAGGGGGATCCTTGGCTGCCGATGCAGCGGTAGTTAGTGCGATCGCCGCCACAAGCGCGGCTATGTAGACCCTCAGCATTAGCGCCCTTTCCAGTGCATCAGGGTAGCCGCGTGCGCAAGGGATTCTTGCCGGGCGCAGTCCGCTTCACGATCAGCACCGCCCATGTGGCCAAGGCCGACGAAGCCGAGCGCGGTCATGACGCTTTGTTTCCTCCCTTCAACCGCCCCTACCGGGCCGAGGCGGCAAGGATGACAGGCCTCCGCGGGCGTCTGCGCGCCACGCGACCCGGGGCCGCTAGGGTGCCCGTTCCGATGGCTCTCGAGCGCCCCGAGATCGACCCGCCCGAAGGCGACATCCCGTTCGAGCTCGGGATCGAGGACATCGTCGTCGGCGACGGCGCCGAGGCGACCAGCGGCTCGAAGGTCTCGGTGCACTACGCCGGAGTCTCGTTCTCGACCGGCGAGGAGTTCGACGCCTCGTGGAACCGCGGGCAGCCGTTCGAGTTCCGGCTCGGCAAGGGCCAGGTCATCCCGGGCTGGGACGCCGGCGTCCAGGGCATGCGGGTAGGCGGCCGTCGCAGGCTGACGATCCCATCCGCGATGGCGTACGGCGCGCGCGGCGCCGGCGGCGTGATCAAGCCGCACGAGCCGCTCGTGTTCGTGGTCGATCTGCTCTCCGTCGACTAGGTTCGACGAGACGCTCGGGCGCTCGTCGCGCGCGGCCTCCAGCTCGTCGTGCAGATGGGTCGCGGCGGGCGCGGGCCGGGGTCGGGCCCGCGCCGCAGCCGCAGGTGCTACTTGGCCTTGAAGACGCCCTTCATGCCCGCCGCGGCGTGGCCGGGGACGGTGCACTCGTACGGGTAGCTCTTGCCCTTCTTGAGTGTGACGGTCAGCGTGGCAGTCTTGCCGCCGCTGATCAGCGGTGTCTTCTTGCCGGCGATCTTGAAGTCGTGGCCAATGGAGCCGCCATTCTTGACCTTGAAGATCACCTTGCCGGCAGGAGCCGACGTCTTCGACAGCTTGAACTTCAGCGTGTCGAGCGCAGTGACGTTGACCGTCGTGGTCGCGGTCGACTTGGACGTCGCGATCGGCACGAGCAGAAGCGCGCCCAGCACGACGAGGATGGCAACAGCAACGGAGCGTCTAGTCATCTGACCCCTTCGGTCGGTGTGATCAACAGCGCGGCAATCCTACTTGCTCTTTGGCGGCGGAGCGATGCGGACAGGCGTGTCGAAGCCGAAGTAGCGGTGGCGCATGAAATGAGCCGCGGCGGTCATGTGCAGGTTGACCGGCCGCGCGGTCGCCCGGTCGAACGTCGTGGTGAACCACGCGGGCACGGACGGGTCGACCCACGAGACCGTCAGCTGCCGCGGGGTGACCTTCAGCACCCGGACGTCGCGCCACTGCTTGCCCCACGGCGCGGTCGGCTGCGGGAGGATCACCGTCGGCGACTCCTTCCACGGCGTCCGCGGGCCGAGCCGGTCCCACCGGCGCCGCCCGATGACGATGCCGCTGCCGGTCCCGCGGATGTCGTAGCGGAGGCTGTCCGGCGCGAGCAGCTGCCAGTGCGTGTGCAGGGTCCGGCCCGGCCCGGACGAGAGCCGCTCGACCAACTGCACCGAATGCAGGCCGTCGAACACCCGCGTGGCCTGGCGCAGGAACGCAGTGCCCGGCCGCGGCGGCCAGGCGCCCGGCACCCGGAAGCGGAGCGCGTCCGACGCGCCGTTGCCGACGAGCGTGACCGCGAACTGGCGCGGATCCTTCAGCGGGACGCGCGCGGTGTAGCAGCCGTGGCCGCAGGAAGCTGCTTTGGCCGTTCGCGAGCCCTGCTTGTTGGCGGCCGAGAGCGCGACCGAGAGCCTGTCGACGCCGTACCCGCTCTGGCCGAGCACGGTCGCCGTCATGCGCAGCGGTGAGCCCGGGCGGACGCCGAGCGCGACGGCGAGCTTGCCGGCCTCGCCGGCGAACACGACCTGCCCCCGGGCCGGCAGCGGAGCGTAGGCAGTCTCCGCCGGCGCGGGCGCCGCGATCGCGGAGACGTAGTCGCGGCCGGGCCGCAGCGCCGTGAGGACCGCAACCGCAACGACGAGCAGGGCGAGCACGGTCAGCTCCGCTGACACGCTGCGCAGCAGGCGCACTGGGGCGGCCAGCGCGCGGCGGCTTCCGTACGCGATCGCGACCGTCACCGCGAGCAGCACGGTCTTGACGAGGATGGCGCGCCCGTACCCCGTCGACCAGAGCTGCGATACGGAGCTCAGCTCGACGATCGCCCGCGCCACGCCGGACGCGGCGATCAGCGCGACCGCCGGCAAGGCGAGCCGGGAGAACCGGCGTGGCGCCTCCGGCGCGCCGCCGCGCATGAGCACGATCGCGAGCTGCACGAGCCCGCCGATCCAGAACGCCGCGGCCGTCACGTGCACGAGGTCGGCGACGGTCGAAAACGGCCGCTCGTTCCCCGCCGGCCGGAAGGCGTGCCCGGCCAGCGTCGGCGCCAAAAGCAGCAGGGCCGCCGGGACAAGCGCCGGGACCACGAACCGGCCGAGAGCCCACGCGAGCGAGGCGGCGATGGCGCCGAGCGCGGCCACGACGATGGCCGCCTGCGTCACGTGCCCGAACCGCGTGGCCGCGTCGTTCGTCGCGTGCAGCAGCCAGACGCCGCCGCCCGCCGCGCCGACGAGCGCGATCGCGGCGGTCAGTGCAGCGTCCCTTGCGCGCGCGCGTGTAACTAGGAAGACGAAGAGCGCCGAGCCGCCGGCGACGAGGATGCCGCCGATGAGCAGCCAGCGCGCGGCGACGTCGAGCGTCGAAGGGTTGCTCGACTCGGCCTTCAGCACCGATTGCGGCTTCGCCCCGCCCGACCCGACGCGGAAGGCGAGCACGCCGGACTCGAGGTGCCCGTCGTCCGAGACGATCCGCCAACGTGCGCTGTAGTCGCCGTTCGCGAGCTTGAGCAGTGGGAGCACCAGCCGGTGCCCGCCGAGCTCGGTGCGGGGATCCCCGACCATCACCGAGTCGTGGCCGCTCGACACGACGGCATTGCCCGGGGCGACCGTCACCGGGTCGTCGAACAGGATGCGAACGGCGTCGGGCGCGGTGGCGACGATCGCCCCGTCGGGCGGCGTCGTCCTGACCACGTTCGCGTGCGCGAACGCGGCCGGCGCCCACGCGCAGGCGGCCAGGAGCACGGCAACGATCGCGGCCAGGCGGCGCACGAGACCCATGCTGCCTTTGCGTTACGCCGCTACCGCGGCAGCTGGATGCGGAGCAGCCCCTGCGGGGCCTGGTTCCTGGGCGAGGACGGGTAGAGGCCCGGAGCGACGGCGGCGCCCGGCGCGGCGACCGTCCGCGAGAAGACCGGCCGGTCGTCCATCCAGAACGAGACGCTCTTCCCGCGCGCCGAGGCCGGGAGCACCATGCTGAAGTTGCCCTTCCCGTCCGGCCACTTCGCCGAGACCGGGCGGATCGTCGCGTTCTTGTCGCCGGAGGAGACGCCGACGAGCAGGCCGTCGTAGATCGCGCCGGCGGACGAGGTCGGGTCGGAAAACTTCATCGTCCCGGCGGCCGTGGCCGGGAGCTTGACGTCCAGCGTGCCGCTCTTGAGTCGCGCGAAGTTGGCGTTCTGGCCGGTCACGCCGCCGTACGAGGTGTCGCCGCTGGCGACGCCGACCGCCATCGGCACCGGGTCGGCGCCCTGCTCATCCGACGCGGTGAAGAACGAGACGTAGTGGCCGCCGGCGTCGCTCGGCTCTGAGAACGTCCAGAAGTCGCGGTCGCCCGTGCGTGAGACGACGACGGCGCCCGCGACCGGGTTGCCGTTCGCGTCGGTGATCGTCCCGGTCAGCCGGTACGTGAAGAGCACGACCGGCGGCGGCGGCGTCCCGTTGGGGCCGGTCACGCGGCCGCTGACGAGGATCCGGCCGCCGGCGATCTTCTTCGTGCTGACGCCGGAGAGCTTGTAGCCGACGCTGAAGCCGCCGAGCGCCTGCTTCACCGCCGCCTGCTGCGCACCGCTCAGGCGCTTGCCGCCGACGGTGGCCTTGTCAGCCGACGCGACGCTGATCGGGTGGCGGCGCACGAGGGTGACGTCGGCCCGGTAGCTGAAGCGGCCGCTGGTGTCGGTCGCCGCCGGCAGCGTGTAGGTGTCGACGCGCATCCGCGCGCCCTGCACCGGCCGGCTGCCCAGGAAGAGGCGTCCGGTCGCGATCTGCTCGTTGGAGCCGGTCGCCTGCCACGCGCGGACGATGTTGTGGCCCTCGGTGACGATGCGTGCGGCCGTGTCGCTCTGGGCGACGCGTGCGACCTGGGCCGGCGCCTCGACGCGCGCGGGCGCGGCCGCCGCGGGCGCGATCTGAGGCGCGGTCGTCACCTCGGAGAGCCGGTCGAGGGCCGCCGGCGCGCGGTAGCCGCTCGGGCCGAGCGCGAAGACCATCAGCTTCGTCGCCGTGCCGCCGGCCGACGACGTCGGCGTGCCGCCAACCGTGATGGCGACGTACTCCTTGCCGCCGACCGAGTAGATCGTTGGCCCGGCCGCGATCGGGTCGCCGGTCTTGAAGGTGAAGAGCACCTTGCCCGTCTTCGTGTCGAACGCGCGCAGCAGGCCGTCGCCGCCTCCGGCGAAGCCGACGCCGGTGGCGGTGGTGGAGATGCCGCCGCGCTCCGGCTCCGGCGTGTCGAACTTCCACACTCGCTTGCCGGTGTTGACGTCGATCGCGCTGATCGACCCGTGGTCCTTCCAGCCCGGTGCCGGGACGCCGAAGTTGCCGTTGGCGAGGCCGAGGAAGACGTCGCCGATCAGCTTGCGCTTCTTCTGGGTCGGCGTGAGCCTGGCCTGCACCAGGATCGAACCCGTCTCGGCCGCGGCGTTCAGCAGGTAGTTCGTCGTCGGGTCGTAGGCGGCCGGCGAGAAGTTCAGGCCCCCGATCGAGGCCGGGAAGATCGCCACGGGCTGCCCGGGCTTGAGCGACGGGTGCTCGACGCGGTCGATGACCTTGACGCGCTGGTAGATCGGCGCGCCGGTCTTCGCGTCGTACGCGAACCAGACGCCCTCCATCGTCGCCACCGAGACGATCCGCCGGGTCTTGCCGCCGACCTTCGCCGTGTAGATGACGGGCGGCTGCGCCGTGTCGTACGCCCACTCGTTGTGGCCGAGCTGCTGCTGCCACCACTTGAGCTTCCCGGTGTGGAGGTCGACGGCGATCAGCGAGTCGGTGCGGGGGGCGGGCCCCGGGCGGAGGCTCGGAACGTACAACGGCGTCGCCGAGCCGGTGCCGAAGTAGACCGTGTTCGTGGTGGCATCGATCGAGACCGGCGTCCAGACCGCACCGCCGCCGACGAGGCGGCCGCGCGAGCGCCACTCGGTCTGTGGCGGCGGGATCGTCCAGAACGGGTTCGCCCAGGCGGGCGTCAGATCGGTGTGCCAGCCCATGACGAAGCCGCGGATGCCGTACTCCGACCCCGCGGCGCCCATCACGACGGTGTTCTTGGCGCATATCGGCGCGCTCGTCTGCGAGTAGCCGAAGTTCGAGGCCGCACCGGGCACGGCGGAGCCGACCGGGACGCGCGCCAGCAGCTGGCCGTCCGAGGGGCGCAGCGCGACGAGATGCATGTCGAGCGTCGCCATGAACAGCCGGCCGCCGCAGTAGGCCAGGCCGCGATTCGCGACGATGCCGAAGTTGCGGAAGACGGCCAGGTTGTCGGGCTTGTAACGCCAGATCACCTTGCCCGTGGTCGCGTCGAGCGCCCATGCGTTGTCGTCGTTCGTCGTCATGTAGAGCCGGTTGCCGATGACGAGCGGGTACGACTGCTCGCCGCGGCGGACGCTCGCGTCGATGGCGCGGAAGTCGACCGTGAAGACGCGCTGGAGCGACCCCACGTTCGCCTTCGTGATCTGCGTCAGCGGCGAGTGCCGGACCTGGTCCGGCGTGCGCCCCCAGGCCGTCCAGCTGCCGTTCTCAGCCGCGACCGCGGTCGCCGCGATGACCGCAAGACAGACTGCGGCAAGGACTAGCACCAGTAAGGAGACCCTCGTTCTCATCCTCGAAACCTTGGCAGCCTAGTTCGCTGATGTTTGGAAAGCAATACGCACTTTCGGCCTGCGGCGGACCAACAGGAGGATGAGCGGCACAGCCGCCAGTGCGGCCAGCCACGGCGCCAGCGTGGTGGTGCTCCGCGCCCGGCCGCGGAGGGCGGTCGGCCCGCTGCCGAGGGTAGCGCGGAGGGCGCTCCCGGCTGAGGCCGGCGTGGCCACGCGGCCGCCAGTGGCCGAAGCCAGGCGGGCGACGGTGGCGGCGGCCGAGGGGTCGGGCCGGTAGGGCTCGGGCGTCCCGTCCGTGCGGTAGACACGGTCGCCCAGGTCGCCCACGCGGACGACTACGAGCGAGGTGCCCCCGAGCGCGCGCCCGACCGCGGTCGCGTTGAACGGCCGCGACTCGCCGTCCGTGAGCAGCACGATCGCGCGCCGCTTCGTGCCGGGTGTGAAATAGCCGTCGCGCGCGACGCCGGCGAGCGGGGCGAAGGTGGTCGCGGTCGACGACACCGCCTCCGGCGGCGGCTGCTCGATCTCCGTGGTCGCGACGGTCGAGTTGAACGCCGCCGGTTCGCCGACCGGGAACAGCTTCGGCAGCGCACGGTCCGTAAGCGTCGCCACCCCCGAAGGTACGTCCGCGATCGCCGAGCGGATGTCGAGCGCGGCCGAGCGGGCCTGCGCGAGCCGGTTCGGCGCGCCGGGGCGCGGCGAAGCGGCCATGGAGCGCGAGATGTCGAGCACGAACAGCGCCTGCGCGTCGGTGCGTTCCGTGCGGCCGTGGTCGCGGCGGATCACCGGCTGAGCGGCGGCGAGCCCGAGCAGCAGGGGGATCGCGACGAGCGCGGCGATCGTCGCGCCGCGGCCCGCCGCGCCGGGATCCGGCAGACGGAGCAGGCGGCGGGCGAGGCCGACGCGGCGCTCGGCTTCCGCCAGCGCTGCAAGCGGGAGGACGACGGCCGCGGCGACGACGACACCGGCCCACGGTGTCAGGAAGCTCATCAGTACCCCCGCCCCGGCGTCCCGCCGCCGGCCCCGCGCTTGCCGCCGCCGCGCGGGCCGGCCGACGGCGTGCCGCCGGCGCGCTGGCCGTGTGCCTTGAGCAGGCGCAGGACGAGCTCGAGGTTGTACTTCGCAGCATCGTTGCTGCCATCGAGCTGCACCGCGTTCTGGAACGCGCCGACGCTCCCCTCCACGGGCGCCGGGGGGCCCGCTGTCGCGCCGCCGAAGGCCGACCCGAACGGCGAGGTGTCCGCGCTCGCGGTCGAGTCGGCGAAAGCGAGGATGCCGAGCAGGTCGTCGGCCTGCGACGCCTGGGAGCCGGACTGCGAGGCGCCGACGTCCGCAAGCGCGATCTCGGCCTCGATCCTCGCGCGGCGCACGAGGGTCGGGTCGTAGCTCCTTGCATGCTTGCTGATACCGCGATACAGGAGCACAGCGCGCCGCAGCGCGAGATCGTCGTCGAGCGCGAGCAGACGCCGGGCCGCGCCAAACGGCACCGCGGCATTCGCACGGTGCCCGTGCTCGATCGCGTCGCGCCAGCGCACCACGTCCGCGGCGAGCAGCACCAAGACGCCCGCGACGGCCAACGCCGCGCCCGCAAGGATGAACCGCCACGGCCTCACGCCTCCCTCCACGTGAGCCGCGCCGTCCACAGTTCGTTCAGCGCCAGCAGGCCTACAAGCGCGAATGCGACGAACGCCAGCGTCCACGGGAACGACGAGCCGCCGGCGGTCTGGCCGCCCTCCCCCGGCAGCTGCGCGTGCGAGAGGGTGCCGTTGCCGGCGACGAACGCCCGGAAAGGCTGCTCGTCGTCGGGCGACGGGTTCAACCCCACGACGTTCAGCCCGATGTGCTCCTGCCGGTACGCCGTCGCCACGCTGCCGAGATTGGGCAGGTCGCTGGGGTCGTCGTCGAGGTCGCTGATCAGCAGCACCGCCGGCCGGGCGAGGCGGTCGCCGATCAGGATCGAGCGCGCGAGGTCGAGGCCGGTGGAGATCTTGGTGCCGGCGCTGAACGAGTCCGACCAGGGATTGATCGGGAAGGTCGGCGCCACCCCCGGGCGCTTCTGCGGCGGCAGCGTGAAGAAGCGCACGATCGGCTGGAACGCCGCTGCCGGCGAGCCCGGCGGGAGCGCCTCGTAGGCGCTGTCCGAGAAGACGACGAGGCCGTAGCGGCCGCGGCTCTTGCTCAGGTCGGAGAGCGTCTGACCGATCCGCGAGTAGGTGTCGGCGGAGATGCTCGCCGAGAGGTCGAGCACCACGATCCCGTTGGAGCCGGCTGGCAGGAAACGGATCTCGTGCGTGCGCGGGTGCCGCGAGACGAGGATTGCGGCCAGCGCGAGCGCGAGCAGGCCGAGCGCGGCGGCGGCCCGCACGATCTGCGTGCGGCGCGCCGGGCCGAGCAGCTCCCGGGTCGTCGCCAGCGGGATGATCCTCATTTGTCGAGCTCCTCTTCGAGCGCATCGGCGAGCTCGTCGATCGGCCGGGCGCCGGGGTCGCCGCGCCGCCACGCGAGCGCGGTCGCCGTCTCTTCCAGCGCGTCGTCGGGCGGCAGCTCACGCGAGACGAGCGCGAGCGCCTTGCGCCGGTCGGGCGCCGGCCGGCGCTCGGACTCGCGCAGCAACGCGAGTGCACGCTCGAGCGGCGGGCGCGCATCCGCGATCCGCTGCTCCTCGAGCCGCCTGCGGCGGCGCAGCTCAACGGCGACGAGCGCGACGGCGCCCGCGGCAAGCAGAACGGCGGCGGCCACCAGCAACGCGGCCAGCAGGCCCGGGCGAATCCGGTAGGAGGGCGCCGCGAACGCCGTCTGCTCGCGCCAGCCGGGCGGTGACTTCGCGAGGGCGGAATCGGGGACCCGCCCGACCACGCGGAGCGCCGGCCACGGAACCCGGGACCCGTCGACGCGGGCCGGCGGGAAGCGAACGGCTTGCGGCGGCACACAGCCCTCGTTCAGGCATTGCAGCCGGTACGTGATGGTCGTGCTCGACCGCTCCGGCGGGGCGACCGGCGCGTAGGGGCCGAACTCGGCCTGGACCTCGGCGCCCTTCGGCGCGACGAGCGTCGCCGTCACGACGTCGCCGAAACGGGCCGGATTCGGGGACAGCGCGGCGGTCGCCGCAGCTGCAGGCCCCGCGAGCGCGAGCGCGGCCGTGACTACGAGGAGCAGCCTCACCGCCGCCGTCTCCCGGCCCGCCGGCGGCGATCGGACCACGCGAGCAGCTCCCGGTCGATCTCGACCGGGTCGCTCGTCCCGATGACGACGGGCTCGAGGCCCATCCGCACGAGGTCGTCGAGCAGGTCGCGCAGCCGGCGCTCGTGCGCCAGGCGGCGCTCGCGTCGCCTCGCCGCGGCGCAGCCGCGTCTCGACCAGGCGGCCCGTCGCCGGGTCCGCGAACGGGACGACGACCGCCGGCAGCTCGGGGAAGCTCTGCTCCCAGACCGGGTCCTGGACCACCACCGGGACGACGTCCCAGCGCAGGGCGGTCGCCCGGAGCGAGGGCGGCCGCGGGCAGCTCGCCGAGGAAGTCGGAGACGACGAACACGAAGCTCCCCGGCGGCAGCGCGGCGCGGGCGCGGTGCAGGTGGGCGAACGCGCGCTCGAGCGTGTCGGGCGGCGCGTCCCAGCCGGCCTCCCGGACGCGATCCGCGATCGCCCAGCGGCCGCGCCCCGCACGCGGCGGCAGCCAGTAGGGATGGTCGTGGTCCCCGGCCACGTCGACGTAGCCGATCTCGCCGCGCGCGACGAGCGCGCTGACCACGATCGCGTCGACGACGGCGGCAACGGCTGCCGGCTTCGAGAGCCACGGCAGCGACGGCGTCGTAGAGCGCCATCGACGGGCGCCGGTCGCGAGATGACGACGACGCGCGGCGCCTCGTCGGCGAAGTGCTCGCGGACGACGAACTCGTCGCGGCCCGCGCGCCGACGAGAGGCGGGCCGACGCGTACCAGTCGATCGTCGCGATCGGGTCGCCGGGCCCGTACGGGCGCGAGCCGGCGACGTCGGAGCCGGGGCCGCGGCGGACGGCTCGGCTGCTCGCCGAACGGCAATCCCGTCGAGCCGCCAGCGCGGGACGAGCGGGAAGGCCGGCGCTCGCTCGCGGGCTCACTCGGCCGCGGGGCGGCGACCGGGCGGGGCTTCCCGTCCCAGTCGGGCGCCGGCGGCGGCGCGAGCTCGAGGCAGCGGTCGCGCACGATCGCCGAGCGCTCGTCGCGCGGAGCGCCGCGGGTCTCGGCGAGGAACGCCGGGGTCAAGCAGCAGCCGGTGGCCGAGCACGGGCAGGAACAGCCGCTCGACGTCCTCGGGGTCGACGTAGTCGCGGCCGTGCAGGAGCGCCCAGGCGCGCGCCGTGCGCTCGAGCGCGAGGCTGCCGCGGACGGAGGCGCCGATCGTCGACGCCGTCGACCTGCGCGCGTCGCGCGGACGAGCTCGACGATCCAGCGCTCGAGCAGCTCGTCGACGTAGACGTCCTCGACCGCGCGCCTGCAGCTGCGCGCACCTCCGCGGCGGTGACGACGGGCTCGCAGCGCGTCGAGCGGGTGCCCGTGCCGCTGGTCGCGACGATCCGCGAGCTCCTCGTCCTCGTCCGGGTAGCCGAGCGCGGTGCTGCAGGAAGAAGCGGTCGAGCTGCGCCTCGGGCAGCGGGAAGGTGCCCTCCTGCTCGATCGGGTTCTCGGTCGCGATGCACGAGGAACGGCGTCGGCAGCGGGCGCGTGACGCCGTCGACCGTGACCTGCCGCTCGGCCATCGCCTCGAGCAGCGCCGACTGCGTCTTCGGCATCGCGCGGTTGATCTCGTCGACGAGCACGACGTTCGCGAAGACCGGGCCCGGGCCGGAACTCGAACTCGCGCGTCTGCTGGTTGTAGACCGACGAGGCCGGTGACGTCGCGTCGGCTGCAGGTCGGGCGTGCACTGGATGCGCGAGAGACGCGCGCCCTCGATCGCTGCCGGCGATCGCGCGGGCGAGCACCGTCTTCGCCGTCCCGGGCACGTCCTCGAACAGGACGTGGCCGCCGCAGGCGAGCGCGGCGAGCACGAGGCGGATCTCCTCGCGCTTGCCGTGGACGACCGTCTCGACGTTGGCGAGCAGGCGTCCGGCGATGTCGACGGCGCGCTCGAAGGCGGGGTTGACGGGCTCCGTCTGCGGCGCGGTCACGCCGAGATCGTAGGGGCGACATCAAACCTTGTGGTATCTGTTGCGCCCATGAGGGTCGGGGTCCGGGTCGTCGTCGCCGTCGTTGCGGCGTCGCTGCTGGCGGTCGTCGCACAGACGACGGCGGACTCCGCGACGTCGCCGGTGCGCTGGATCGTCTTCGCGGCGAAGCCCGACACGAATACGATCGCGACGCAGCTTTACCGCATCCAGACCGACGGCCAGGGGCTCGCGCAGATCACGAACAGCGCGCAGCCCGTCGGGCAGCCGTCGTTCGCACCGAACGGCAAGGTGATCGCGTACACGCGGCTGGGAATCGGCATCTTCACCGCCAACCTGGACGGCAGCGGGGAGCGCAAGCTGACGTCGGGCAGCCGTGACAGCTACCCGACGTGGTCGCCGACCGGGAATCAGATCGCCTTCGTCCGAGTCAAGGGCTCCAACTGGCGGCTGTACGTGATGAGCGCGACGGGCGAGAACGTCCACCTCCTCCCCGAGGCGCCGCCGGCCGGCCGGCCGAGTTGGACGAAGAACGGGAGGTCGATCTTCGTGTCGTCCGGCGGACTCCTGGTGCAGGTCAGCGCGCTGAATGGCCGCATCGAGAAGCGCTACAACAACGTCCACCTCGACATCGCGGTCTCCCAGGGCGCCGCGCTGTCACCGGACGCGAAGGAACTCGCCTATGTCCAGACGCGCCCGCCGACCGGGGCGCCCGACTGCGGCGATGCGAAGTCACCGTGCCCCGCGTATGCGCTCTACCTCGCACCCGATCAAGACCGGCCATCGCCGCAAGGTCGGCGACTCCACCGGCGCCGCCAGCTGGTCGGCGGACGGCAAGGAGATCGCCTACGTGGCGACCGGCAAGCTCACGATCGACGTCGTCAAGACCGGTAAGAAGACGAAGCTGTCGTCGGGAACCCACGTCCTCCAAGCGGACGCCCCAGCCTGGCAGCCGTGAACGGTCAGCGGATGGTGAAGCTGCCCTTCATGCCGGGCTTCGCCCGGTCTGCAGGCAGCGCACCGTAGTAGGGCACCTTGCCTCGGTAGTCGAGGAAGAGCAGGAGGATCTTCTGCTGCTTCGGCTTGAGGGCGGCGGTGAAGCCGGTCTGGACGCCGGTCCCCTTCTTCTGGTGGCCGAACGTGAGCGTGTGCCGCTCCTTGCCGTTGTTGAAGATGCTGAACCGCGCGTAGTCGCCGCGGTACCCCAACTTGGGACTCATCAGCACCGCGCTGTCGGTGATTGTCACCCGGATGTCGAAGACGGGCGGGGGTGCCGTCGTGCTCGGTCCGAGGGCCGCGTGAGCGCCGACTGCCAGCACGAGCGCCGACACGCCCGAGAACGCCACAAGACGTGCTTTCACGCGCGCTAGGTTAGCAACGACTCGTGGAATCGAGACCTCTCGCCTTTGCCTGTCTCGGGATCGCCGTCGCGGCCGGGACGGCGGCATGCGGCGGCGGGACGGCCGGCCTGGCCTGGCAACTTCCGAACGGCGACCTGGCCGGCACCCGGTCGGTTTCGGGCACGCCCATCCGCTCCGCGACGGTGGCGCGGCTCCAGGCCAGCTGGCACTTCCGGTTCCGTTCTGCCCCCACATTCTCGGGGATATTCGCGTCGACGCCGGTGGCGGATCGCGACACCGTCTACGTCCAGGACCTGCGCAGCAACGTGTTCGCGCTCGACCGCTCGAACGGTGCCGCTGCGCTGGGAGCACCGGTTCGACGCGGCCAACGACGGGCCCGAACGGGCTCGCGGTCGACGCCGGCCAGGTCTACGGCGCCACCGACTCGGACGCGTTCGCGCTCGACGCCGAAGACGGGACACCTGCTCTGGCACCGGCACCTGACGAGCGGCGAACCGAGCAGTTCGTCGACGTCGCGCCCGTCGTCTGGAAGAAGCTCGTATTCACGGCGACGGTCGGCTATCCGCCGGGCGGCCGGGGCGCGATCTATGCGCTCGACGCGGCCACCGGAGCGGTCCGCTGGCGCTTCGACACGATCAGGGACCCCTGGGTGCATCCGCTGGAGGCCGGCGGCGGCGGCGTCTGGCAGCCGATGTCGGTCGACGCCGGCGACCGCCTCTACGCGGGCACGGCGAACCCGGCGCCGTGGGGCGGGACGCCGGCGCTGCCGAACGGCGCCGCCTACCCCGGTCCGGTGCCGTACACCGACTCGCTCCTCGTCCTCGACGCGCGCACGGGCCGCCTGCTCTGGCACGACCAGGTGACGCCGCACGACGTCCGCGACCACGACTTCCAGGCGACGCCCGATCCTAACCGGTGCGGTCGCATCGTATCGGCGCGGGCAAGGCTGGCCGCGTGATCGCATGGGACCGCGAGCACGCACGAGCGGCTCTGGGAGGCGACCGTCGGCATGCACCGCAACGACACCGGCCCGCTCCCGGCCCACCGCGTCGTCGTCTGCCCGGGGCTGCTCGGCGGCGTCGAGACGCCGATGGCCGCGGCCGGCGGCCGCGTCTTTGTGCCGGTCGTCGATCTGTGCGTGCCGGGGGAGCGCCACCATCTCCGAGCCGCTGACGAAGGTCGAAGCGAGCACCGGGCGCGGGGAGCTGGTCGCGCTCGACGCGGCGACCGGCGCCCGCCGGTGGACGCGCAGGTTCCCCTCACCCGCATTCGGCTGCGCCACGGTGGCGAACGACGTCGTCTTCGTGGCGACATACGACGGCCGACTCTACGGACTCTCGACGGCCGACGGCTCGGTGCTTTGGCAGACGCGGCTGCGCGCGGGCGTGAACTCGTGCCCGGCCGTCGCCGGCGACCTGCTGCTCGCAGGGGCGGGTGTCGGCCGGCCCGGAGCCGTCCCGGAGCTGGTCGCGTTCGTGCCTGCTAACGGTGCCAGGTGATAGTGACCCGGTTCGAGGTGGCCTTCACGATGCCGGCGCCGTTCCGCAGCGTCGCGCGGTAGCTGAAGGTCCCGTAGGAATCGCCGCTCACCTCGTTTGAGAGCTCCGCCCCGAGGACCTCTCGTCGGTCCCATCGCAACCAAGCCCCAGCCCGGGCTGTCGGCGCGCTTCTGCGCCCGCTTGATCGGCGTCTGCTCGATGCGGAGGAAGGTTTCGCTCGGCAGAACCTCGTCCGGCGAGCAGTCGTCTCGCACGCTGAGCGTCGTGTTGTACGTGGCACAGACGTAGAAGACGCTGAGCTTCAGCTTGTGGAGCTTGAAGGACAGGGTCCGCCGCCACGGACCGCCGCGACTCGACTTCGCCCAGAGCGCAACGGTGTCGGCCGAGCGCCCGGCGGCATGACGCGGCGCAGACGAGCCGAACGCCGCACCGGCGACGAGCGTCAGCGACGCGAGCGAGATGACCACGGCGAGGCGAAACACGCGCGGCAGTGTAGGTGACGTCTGCGCGAATCGCCAGTTGACGTTCATCAGAAAAAAATGTTGAAAGCGCAACAGGCTTAAGAGTAGGGTCACGACTCGTCAACCATGGAGGTGCTCATGCGCGGGGTCGTAATAGCCGTTCTCTCTGCGGTTGTTGTTGCTGGCGTCTGGTCCGGTGCGGCGATGGCCGCTACGCGGGCGATCACCCCGTCGCCGGCGTACACAGCAGCTCAGCTCAAGGCCGATCCGGGTGCGGACTGGCTGATGAACATGGGCAACCTCGCCGGGACGCGGCACTCGTCGCTAACCAGATCACCCCGGCGAACGTCGGCACGCTCAAGCTGGCGTGGAAGATCAACCTCGGAACTTGTCCGACCAAGGACGCCGAGCTGCGGTTCCCTCGAGGCGAACGCGGTCGTCGCGAACGGCATCCTACTACATGCAGACGCCCAAGAGCGACGTCTTCGCGATCGACGGGGCGACGGGCCAAGCTCTGGCACTGGGTCCCGACCTACGACCCGGCCTTCACGTCGGCACGGGCGGCGGGAGCCGGGCGTCGCGATCGGCGATGGCCAGGTGTTCGTCGCGACCGTGACGGCTTCCTGTCGCGCTCGACCAGATGCTCGGTGCGCCGGTCTGGAAGACCGAGGTGCTGCCGTGGAAGAAGGGCGGCCGCGTCTCGGTCGCCCCGATCTACTACAACGGCCTGGTCCTCACCGGCGACAGCGGCGGCGACGGCGGCAGCGTCCGAACGGGATGCACGCCTTCGACGCCGCCACCGGCCGCGAGCTCTGGACGTGGGCGATCGTCCCGCGCACGGGCAGCCGGGCGGCGACACCTGGTCGGGAGCCGACACCAACTACGGCGGCGGCGCGATGTGGGAGTCCCCGGTCATCGACCCGAAGCTGAACCTGGCGATCTTCGGGACCGGCAACCCGGTGCCGTGGAACTCGCGCGGCCCCGGCAAGAACCTGTACACCGACTCGATCGTCGCGCTGAACGTCTACACGGGCCAGCTCGTCTGGTACTACCAGACGGCGCATCACGACCTGTGGGACTCGGACCTGCCGAACAACGGCGTCCTCTTCGACGCGCAGTACAATCGCCGAGCAAGTCAAGGTCGAAGGTCGACCGCAGGGTCAAGGCAAGCTCGTACAAGACCGTCACCAGGACGAAGACCGTCACGAAGACGCAGCCGAGGCGTCGGCCTTCGTGAACAAGTACGGCATGACCTTCGTCCTCGACCGCGAGACGGGCAAGCCGCTGCTCCCGATCAAGGAAGTGAAGGTCCCGCAGAGCTCGGCGCCGGACGTCAACACGTGGCCGACACAGCCGGTCCCGCAGTCCGACAACGTGCTCTTCAACAAGCTCAACTCGAGCGGCATGCCGTGCACCGACGGCACCGTGTCGCAGACGAACGCGTACATCCCGTTCTCCAGGCCACCGCGCCGGACGGGAAGCCGTTCAAGATCGGGTGCGTCTACGACCCGTACGACACGACGCAGTACGTCGTCACGCCGTTCGAGATGATGGACTGGCCGGCGAGCTCGTACAGCCCGGAGAACCACACGTTCATCACGTGCGGTGTCACCGACCGGGCCGGCCGTTCGAGCAGATCCCGAAGGCCTCGCAGGTCGCCGGCTCCGCCGGTGGCATCGGCGCGGCATTCGCCGTGGGCGACACGTCCACGGCGAACACCGGCAACTTCTCGGCCTTCGACGTCACGACCGGGAAGCTGCGCATGGCATCAGCACTGGCCTGCCCCGTGCTACAGCGGCTCGATGAACACTGCCTCCGGCCTCACGTTCATCGGCTGGCTGGGCCAGGGCAACGCCCAGGACGGCCACGGCTTCCTCGAGGCGCAGGACACGAAGACCGGTGCGTCGCTGTGGAAGTCCGCCCCGATGACGCACCGGTCGGTGCTGCCCCGGTCACCTACTCGGTGAACGGCAAGCAGTACGTCTCGGTCGCGGTCGGCGGCGAGAGCCACAACGACGTGTCGCGGCCGCTCGGCCTCACCAACCCGGCACGTCTCCGCGACGACGCGATCTACACGTTCGCGCTGCCGTAACGAAGGCACACCGAGGGGCGGGCGCCTTCACCGGCGCCCGCCCCTTTCGTTTTCCTAACGTTGTGAGCGCAAGTTCCCTGGTAGGTTGGCGGCCTGCGTCTGCGGCGAACCTGCCGTTGCGCGTTCAATATCCGCGGAATCCGGCACGACGATCTCGAGGGGGTTCGTGAAGCACATGCGTCGAGTACTAGGGGTCTTGGCAATCACCACCTCGCGCTCGCCGCGCTCGTCGGCGGCCTGCTCGCGGGCACCGGCCGCGCCGTGCCGGGGAAGGCGCCGGCCGCCGTGACGACATCACCGTCACCGCATCCGAGTGGAAGTTCAAGCTCTCGAAGTCGACATCCCGAAGACGGGCACGGTCGCCTTCAAGGTCATCAACAAGGGCAAGATCGGCCACGACTTCAAGATCGCCGGGAAGAAGACGAAGCTGCTCAACCCCGGCAAGTCGCAGACGATCACCGTCAAGTTCGGCAAGAAGGGCCGCTTCGCGTACCTCTGCACCGTCAAGGGTCACGCCGCGCTCGGCATGAAGGGCTCGTTCAGCGTCGCGACCAAGCCGGTCACGACGTCGACGTCGACGCTCGACCAGCACGTCGACGACGACGACGACGGTGACCGGGCCGGCCACGACGGTCAACGTCAGCATGAACGAGTACGCCTTCGCGCTCACCGTGAACGGAGCGCCGGTGACCTCGGTGCCGCAGGGCACGATCACGTTCGTGATCAAGAACAACGGCCTGGAAGCGCACAACTTCGACATCTGCGGCATCATGCCGGGGCGATCATCTCGCCTGGCCAGACCGACACCTGGACGGTCGGGCTCGCCACCAAGGCTGCCGGATACCTGTTCCAGTGTGACGTGCCGTTCCACGCCGACCGCGGCATGGTCGGGTTGCTGAACGTCACCTAATCGCGGCAAGACTGCGTTTCGCCTTACGGGGCCGGCGAGAGCCGGCCCCGTCGCATCTCTGCAGCCAGCGCGATCGCCCCGAGCACGCCAGAGCGCGGGGCGAGCTCGGGCGTGACCAGCGCCGGCGCCTCGACGTAGCCTGCCAGCACGCGCCCGAGCTCGTCGCCGACCGCCTCGAGCAGCCCCGTCGCGCTGCATCACGCCGCCGCCGAGGATGATCCGCTCGGGGCGACAGCACGCAGACGGCTGCGGCGAGGCCGAGGGCGAGGTAGCGCGCCTCGAGCTCCCAGACGTCCGGATCGTCGAGCTCCTCGGCGCGGCCGGCCCGCGCGCGCTGCGATCGCCGGTCCCGAGGCGAGCCCCTCGAGGCAGTCGCCGTGGAACGGGCAGCAGCCGGCGAACGGGTCGGCTCGGGTCGTGCGGGATGCGCACGTGGCCGAGCTCCGGGTGCGACGAGGCCGTGCAGCAGGCGGCCGCCAGCCATGCCGCCGCCGCCGATGCCGGTCCCGACGGTGACGTAGAGGAAGGTGTCGAGCCCGCGGGCGGCGCCCCAGCGATGCTCGCCGAGCGCGGCCGCGTTGACGTCCGTGTCGAACACGACCGGGCACGCCGAGCGCGCGGCCGATCGGCGCCGGCCACGTCGGTGTCCGCCCAGCCCGGCTTCGGCGTCGTCGTGATCCAGCCGCAGCCGCAGGTCGACCGGCCCGAACGAGCCGATGCCGATCGCCTCGACGGGCTCGGCCGCCGGAAGAACGCGACCGCCACGGCCGATCGTCTCGTCCGGCGTCGTCGTCGGGATCGTCGCCTCGGCGCGGAGGTCGTCCGGCCCGGCCCCGACCGCGCACATCCATTTCGTCCCACCGGTCTCGATGCCGCCGAACGCAGCCACGTGGTATCGCTACCACGCTGTGGCGGCGCCCGCGACCTCGACCCTGCGCTGGGGGCTCATGTCGACCGCGCGCATCAACCGTCGCGTGCTCGCGGGCGCGGCGCTGTCCGACCGCGCCGAGATCGTGGCCGTCGGCGGCCGCGACGGCGCCCGCACCCAGGCCTACGCGCGCGAGAACGGGATCGAGCGGGCGCACGCCAGCTACGACGCGCTGCTCTCCGATCCCGAGGTCGACGCCGTCTACATCTCGCTGCCCAATTCGCATGCACGTCGAATGGAGCATCCGCGCCCTCGAGGCCGGCAAGCACGTGCTCTGCGAGAAGCCGCTGTCGCCGCACCCCGAGGACGTCGAGGAGGCGTTCGACGTAGCCGAGCGCGAAGGGCTCGTGCTCTCGGAGGCGTTCATGTGGCGGCACCACCCGCAAACGCACGAGCTGCTCAGGCTCGTCGGGGAAGGCGCGGTCGGGCCTGTTCGCGTCGTGCGGGCGCAGTTCAGCTTCGTGCTCGCGGACACCGCCGACATCCGCCTCGACGCGGAGCTCGAAGGCGGCGCGCTGATGGACGTGGGCTGCTACTGCGTCAGCGCGATCCGGGCGATCGCGGGCGAGCCGCTCTCGCTCGCCGGCGAGGAGGTGCTCGGCCCGACCGGCGTCGACCTGGTGTTCGCCGGGACGCGCCCGCTGCGCCGACGGCGTGCTGGCGCACTTCGACTGCGGGTTCGCGATGCCGTACCGCGCCGGCGATCGAGGTCGCCGGCGAGGACGGCTTCATCGTCGTCCCCGACCCGTGGCATGCCACGGAGCCGGGCATCGAGGTGCACCGCGAGAACGGCGTCGAGCGGATCGAGGTGCCGCACGCCGACTCGTACCAGCTCGAGCTCGAGAACGTCGCGGACGCGATCAGCGGCGCCGCGCCGCTGCTGCTCGGCCGCGACGACGCCGTTGGCCAGGCGCGCGCCATCGATGCCCTCTACCGTTCGGCGGGCTCGTGACATACCTCGCCGCCGACGATCGCTACGACCGCATGCCCTACCGGCGCTCCGGGCGCAGCGGCCTGAAGCTGCCCGCGATGTCGCTCGGGCTGTGGCAGAACTTCGGCGGCGAGCGGCCGCTGGACACAGCCGCGCGATCGTGCGCCGGGCGTTCGACCTCGGCATCACGCACTTCGACCTCGCGAACAACTACGGCCCGCCGTACGGCTCCGCCGAGGAGAACTTCGGGCGGCCTCATGGACAAGGACCTGCGGCCGTACCGCGACGAGCTGGTCATCTCGACGAAGGCCGGCTGGGACATGTGGCCGGGGCCGTACGGCGAGTTCGGCTCGCGCAAGTACCTGCTCGCGAGCCTCGACCAGTCGCTCGCGCGCATGGGGCTCGACTACGTCGACATCTTCTACTCGCACCGGCCCGATCCGGAGACGCCGCTCGAGGAGACGATGGGCGCGCTCGACACCGCCGTGCGCCAGGGCAAGGCGCTCTACGCCGGCATCTCGTCCTACTCGGCCGAGCAGACGCGCGAGGCCGCATCGGATCCTGACGTCGCTCGGCACGCCGCTGCTCATCCACCAGCCGTCCTACTCGATGCTCAACCGCTGGATCGAGGACGGGCTGCTCGACGTCGCTGGGCGAGCTCGGCATCGGCTGCATCGTCTTCTCGCCGCTGGCGCAGGGCATGCTCAGCGACCGCTACCTGAACGGGATCCCGGAGGGCTCGCGCGCGGCGCAGCACGGCTCGCTGTCGCCGGACATGCTCACCGACCAGGCGCTGGCGCAGATCCGCGCGCCTGAACGAGATCGCGCAGCGGCGCGGGCAGACGCTCGCGCAGATGGCGCTCGCCTGGACGCTGCGCGACCCGCGCGTGACGTCGGCGCTGCTCGGCGCGTCGAGCATCGAGCAGTTCGAGGACAACATCCGGGCGCTCGACAACCTCGACTTCTCCGACGACGAGCTGGCCGAGATCGACCGCTACGCGACCGAGAGCGACATCAACCTCTGGTAGCCGCAAGGCTTACCGCCTGAAGCGAACCGCCTCCTCCGCGCCGCTCGTGGCGTCGCCGGCGCTGTACGAGTGCGCTCCCGTCCCGGCGAGCGCGCCGCCGGCGACGATGAGGTACTCGTCGCGAATCGGGTGCCCTCGAACCAGCACTCGAGGATCTCGCGCGTCCCGGCGGCGTAGCGGGCCTGCGCCGACAGGGTCGTCCCGGACATGTGCGGCGTCATCCCGTTGTGCGGCATCGTACGCCACGGGTGGTCTGCCGGGGCCGGCTGCGGGAACCAGACGTCGCCCGCATAGCCCGCCAGCTGGCCGCTCTCGCACCGCGCGCGCGACCGCGTCCGCGTCGCAGATCTTCCCGCGCGCGGTATTCACGAGGTACGCGCCGCGCTTCATCTTCCCGATCAGCTCGTCGTCGAACAGGTGCTCGGTCTCCGGGTGCAGCGGCGCGTTGATCGTGACCACGTCGCAGACCGGGACCAGCGCTGCGGCGTCCTCGTGGAACGTGAGGCCGAGCTCCTGCTCGACCTCGGCCGGCAGCCGGTGCCGGTCGGTGTAGTGCAGGCCGACGTCGAACGGCTTCAGGCGCCGCAGCACCGCCGAGCCGATCCGGCCCGCGCCGACCGTGCCGACCTGCATGCCCTCGAGGTCGTACGAGCGGGACGACGCAGTCGGCGATGTTCCAGCCGCCCCGGATGGCCCACTCGTGTGAGGGCAGGTAGTTGCGGACGAGGCCGAGGATCATCATCACGACGTGCTCGGCGACGCTGATGCTGTTGCAGTACGTGACCTCGGCGACCGTGACGCCGCGCGTCGATCGCGGCCTGCAGGTCGACGTGGTCCGAGCCGATGCCGGCGGTGATCGCCAGCTTCAGGTTGGGCGCCTTCGCGAAGCGCTCGGCGGTCAGGTACGCGGGCCAGAACGGCTGCGAGATGACGACGTCGGCCTCCGGCAGCTCGACGTTCGAACTCCGAGTCGGGCCCGTCCTTGTCGGAGGTGACGATCAGCGTGTGGCCGCGCCCCATCGAGGAACGGCCGCAGCCCGAGCTCGCCGGACACGCTGCCGAGCAGCTCACCGGGCGTGAAGTCGATCGCCTGCGGCGTCGGCGTGGCCTGCCCGTCGAAGTAGTGCGTGATCTCCGGGATGCCGTCGCGCGCGTATGACGGCGGGTACCCGTCGACCGGGTCGTCGTAAAGCACGCAGAGGATGGTCGCCATGAGTCCCTCCCTGGTCGCGAGGGCACCAGGATCCCCTATCGTCCCGCGACGCGCCCGGAGGATGCGACCTAGCGCCTGAACGCGATCGGGGCGCAGCTGCGCCCACTCCGCTGCGCGAACCGGTTGGCGAGCGTGACGCAGAAGCTGTACGCGCCCGTGCGCCGGATGTGGGCATAGCGCCACAGCAGGCCGTAGACCGCGCCGGGGTCGACGCGGAAGAGACCGCTCGAGACGTGGCCGACCGTGGCGCCGTTCCGGCGGACGGTGATCGACGCCGAGATCCGATGCGTGTCCTCGTCGACACGGAACCGCAGCGTGACGGGGCGGCCCCACTCACCGTCGACGAGGACCGCGCGGACGGTCGGCGTCGGGTCCCGGCTGGGCCAGGCCGCCTCGCGCTCCCCTGTGGACCGAGCACGATTCGGCGCCAGGCGCTCGCTTCGCCGCCCAGGCGGTGTCCGAGCGGCTCGTGGCGAGCGCCAGCGCCGCTCCGGCGTCGAGGAGCCCGCACCCCATTCCGGGCGTCCACCCCGTCGAGGGATCCCGCTGTGCGGCCTGCTTGATGATGTCGGCGACCTGGTAGTTCTTGAGCCCGGGGCGCGCCGCCCAGACGAGGGCGGCGACGCCCGCGACCTCGGGAGCAGAGAACGACGTGCCCGCGAGGTACGCGTAGCGGCCGCCCGCGCTGCGCGTGAAGATCGAGTAGCACGTCCGGTCGAACTCGCTCGTCGGCGCCATGGCGACGAGCACGCCCGAGCACGGCACCGACTCGACGCCCGGGCGCGAGCAGCGAGAGGTGCCGGCCGGAGTTCGAGAAGCTCGCGCGGGTGCCGACGCCGTCGGACGCGCCGACCGCGAGCCCGTAGCTGCGTGCGCCGCCGGGCGGCTGCAGGTCGGCGGCCGGATAGCCGGCGAACCCGTCGTTGTTCCCGATCGCCGCGACCAGGAGCATGCCGTCCGCGGCCGCCTTGTGGATCGCGTCCACGACGATCGGGGCGTCGGGCTCGGGGCCGCCGAAGCTCATGTTGACGATCCGGACGCCGAGCGAGTCGAGCTTCGCCAGCGCGACCGCCACCGCCGTATCCGTGAAGCCGGTCGCCGGCGCGGATCGCGACGACGTGCGCCGCCCCGCCGAAGCCGGCCATGCCGAACCCGTCGCCCACGTTCGCGGCGATCAGCGACGCGACGGCGGTGCCGTGGCCGGAGTCGTCGTTCCCGCCCAGAGCCTGGGTCACAGTGCCGTCGCGCCGCGATGTTCCAGCGGCTGTCGACCTTGCCCGCCAGGTCCGGCACGTCGGCGACGCCGGTGTCGATCGTCCCGACCGTGACCGACGGGCTCCCGGGCGTGTAGTCCAGCGCACGGTCGACGTGCGCGGCGGTGAACTGCCACTCGAAGGGCAGCCCGCTGGCGGGGTCGATCGCGGTGAGCAGCGGGTCGTTCGGGAGCGCCAGCGGCCGGCGCACCGATCCGAGCGGCGAGACGTAGCGCACGAGCGGGGTCCGTCGGTGCCCGTGCGAGCAGCCGCTCGAGCCCGGCACGGTCGACGCGGACCTCGATCGCGCGGAGCTGCGGCAGCGCTTCGATGCGCTGGAAGTGGTACCGGGCTCGCAGGGTGGGGACGCCACCCATCGTCGTGACGCCGATCACCGCCGTCGACCCGAACGGCGTCTGCGGCATGCGCGCCGCGTTGTGCCAGTCGAACCAGTGCATGTCGGCGGCCCCGGCGGCAGGCGCGAGCACCAGCCCGAGGGCAATGCCGACCAACGTTCTGACGAACACGCGCCCTCCCCGGGTCGGCATCACCGCAAGTGTGTAAACGCTATCGCGTCGCGAACGGTTTTCGTAGGCTCGCCTCGCGCGCCCGTCTCGATAGATCAGCCAGGATGAGACGCGATGGCGCGTTCTCGTCCAGAAGTACGGCGGCAGCTCGCTCAGGACGCCCGAGCGGATCCGCCACGTCGCGAAACGGGCGGTCGACGCCGGCGACCGCGTCTGCGTGGTCGCGTCCGCAATGGGCGACACGACCGACGAGCTGCTCGGCCTGGCCGGGCAGGTCTCGCCCACCCCGCACGCGCGCGAGCTGGACATGCTGCTCTCCGCCGGCGAGCAGATCTCGATCGCCCTGCTGTCGATGGCGATCATCGACCTCGGGCGCGATGCCGTCTCGCTCACGGGCGCCCAGGCGGGCATCCACACCGATACGACGCACGGCCGCGCACGCATCGTCGACGTCCGCGTCGACCGCGTGAGGGAGGCGCTCGACGCCGGCAAGGTCGTCATCGTCGCGGGCTTTCAGGGCGTGTCGCCGTCGCAGGACACGACGACGCTCGGGCGAGGCGGCTCGGACACCACCGCCGTTGCGCTCGCGGCCGCGCTCGACGCCGAGGTCTGCGAAATCTACACCGACGTCGAGGGCGTCTTCACGGCCGACCCGCGCATCGTCCCGGAGGCGGTCAAGCGCGACCGCGTCTCCTACGAGGAGATGCTGGAGCTGGCCGCGTCGGGGGCGAAGGTGCTCGCGGCGCGCTCGGTCGAGTACGCGCGGAACAACAGGGTGCCGCTTCACGTGCGGTCGACGTTCGCCGATACCCCAGGAACCTGGGTTCAGGAGGAGGCAGGAATGGAGCAGGCGGTCATCTCGGGCATCGCGCACGACACCTCGGAGGCGAAGGTGACGATCCGCAACGTGCCCGACCAGCCCGGCATCGCAGCGTCGATCTTCCGGCCGCTCGCCGACGCGAACGTGAACGTGGACATGATCGTCCAGAACGTCTCGGCCGCCGGGCACACCGACGTCTCCTTCACGGTGCCGAAGTCGGACCTCGCGACGACCGAGCCCGTGCTCCGGCAGATCGCGCGCGCCGTCGGCGGCGATGACGTCACGACCGACGAGGACGTGGCGAAGATCTCGCTCGTCGGCGCGGGCATGAAGACCCATCCGGGCGTAGCCGCCGACATGTTCGACGCGCTCGCCGAGGCTGGGATCAACATCGAGATCATCTCGACGTCGACGATCCGAATTTCGGTCCTGATCCGCGCCGGGGACGTCGAGCGGGCCGTCAAGGCGGTGCACGACCGCTTCCGGCTCGCGGAGCCGGGCGTGCTCGAGGAGGCCTATGGGCAGCGTTGACGTCCCTGTCGCGCTGCTCGGCTACGGCACGGTCGGCGCCGCCGTCAACCGGCTGCTGACCGAGGGCGCCGACGACATCGAGCGCGCGACCGGCCACCGGCTGCGCGTTGTGCGCGCGCTCGTGCGGGACACCGAGCGGGAGCGCTCGTTTCCGGCGGGCGACGGCATCCTGACCACCGACTTCGAGTCGATCGCGAATGACGGCGAGATCGCTGTCGTCGCCGAGGTGATGGGCGGCGTCGACGAGACCGGCGAGCACGTGCTGCGGCTCCTGCGCGCGGGAAAGCCGGTCGTCTCTGCGAACAAGCAGCTGGTCGCGCGGCGCGGCGACGAGCTCTTCGACGCCGCCTCCGCGGCGGGCGTGCAGCTGCGCTTCGAGGCGAGCGTGTGCGCCGCGATCCCGGTGATCAAGGTGTTGCGCGAGTCGCTCGTCGTCACGAAGGTGCACCGCATCCTCGGCATCGTCAACGGCACGACCAACTTCATGCTGACGCGCATGGAGGCCGGCGCCGACTACGACGAGGCGCTCGCCGAGGCCCAGCGCCTCGGGTACGCGGAGGCCGACCCGACCGAGGACGTCAACGGCGCCGACGCCGCCGCCAAGATGGCGATCCTCGCGACCGTCGCCTTCGGCTCGCGCGTGCGCCTGGAGGACGTCCAGTTCGACGGCATCGAGGGCATCCGCCCCGACCACGTGCGGGCGGCGCACGAGCTCGGCATGGCCGTCCGCTTGATCGGCTCGGCAACCCTGATCGGCGACGCCGTCGACGTCCGCGTCGAGCCCGCGTTCGTCGACCGCAACCACCCGCTTGCCGCCGTCGACGGACCGTTCAACGCGATCATGCTGCAGGGCGACGCCATCCGCGAGATCACGCTCGAGGGCCCCGGCGCCGGCGGCCTCGCGACGGCCTCGGCCGTGGTCGCGGATATGGTCAGCGTCATCGGCACGACCGGCACGGGCTTCCTCCAGAACGACGCGTCGTGGCGCACGCTCGAGCGGCTGCCGCCGGGCGACCTGCGCTCGCCGTACTACCTCTCGATCAAGGTCGACGACCGCCCTGGCGTGCTCGCCCACGTCGCGCTGCGGCTCGCCGACGACGACGTCTCGGTCGCGCGGCTCAGCCAGCGGCAGCTGAACGGGGCGGCGTCGCTCGACATCGTCACACACGAGGCGTCCGCCGGCAGCGTCCGCGCGGCGGCCGCGGCGCTGGCGCACCTGCCCGAGGTCCACGGCGAGCCCGACGTGATCCGCGTCGTCGCCGAGCGCGGATGACACCGCTCATCGAGCGCTACCGCCGCCGCCTCCCCGTCGGCGACGACGTGGAGCTGGTGACGCTGGGCGAGGGCTCGACGCCGCTGCTCTGGGCGCCGCGCCTGTCGAAGCGCCTGCACATGGACGTGTGGCTCAAATGCGAGGGCGCAAACCCGACCGGCTCCTTCAAGGACCGTGGCATGACCGTCGCCGTGACGCTCGCGAAGGCCGAGGGCGTGCGGGCGGTCGTGTGCGCATCGACCGGCAACACGGCCGCGTCGTCGGCCGCGTACGCGGCGCGCGCCGGGCTGCCGGCGCTCGTCCTGCAGCCGGCCGGCGCGGTCGCGCTAGGGAAGCTGGCGCAGGCAATGGCGCTCGGCGCGAAGGTGCTGGAGGTGCGCGGGACGTTCGACGAGGCGCTCGCCGCGGCGCGAGCGCTCGCCGACCGCGGCACGCACGCGCTCGTGAACTCGCTCAACCCGCACCGCATCCAGGGCCAGAAGACCGCGGCGTTCGAGATCGTCGACGAGCTCGGCAACGCGCCCGACGTGCTCGCACTCCCCTACGGCGGCGGCGGCAACACCTGCGCCTACGAGATCGGGTTCGAGGAGGAGGACGATCTGCCCCGCATTCTTTCCGTCCAGGCCGCGGAGCGCTCGCAGACGGCGGCCTCCGCGATTCGCATCGCCGACCCCGTGCACCACGCGGAGGTCGATGCGGCACTGGAGCGCAGCGGCGGCCAGATCGTGACCGTGGGCGACGACCAGATCCTGGAGGCGTGGCGGCTGCTCGCGCACGAGGAGGGCGTCTTCTGCGAGCCGGCGTCCGCCGCGGGCCTCGCCGGGATGCTTGCCGGGGAGCAGGAGCGCGGAGCGTGCGTCGTCGTCGTGATCACCGGCAACGGCCTCAAGGACCCGGAGACGGCGTCCAGGCTGAGCCCGCAGCCGATCACGGTGGACGCCGACCCGGACGCGATCGCCGCCGCAGCGTGACCATCCGCGTCCGCGCGCCTGCGACGACGGCGAACGTCGGCCCGGGCTTCGACTGCGCCGGGATCGCGCTCGACCTCTGGAACGAGGTCGAGGTCGGCGAGGGCAACGGCACGCCGGACGAGCGACACCTCGGCGTGCGCGCCTTTGCGCGAATCTCGTCGCCGCGCGGCCGGACGTTCGACTGGGCCGACCGCATTCCGCGCGCCCGCGGGCTCGGCTCGAGTGCGGCGGTCGTCGCCCTCGGGCTCGTCGCCGCCGCGCTCGTCGAGGGCCGCGACGCGGACCCGGAGTGGCTGCTCTACGAGGGCGTCGATCTCGAAGGCCACGCGGACAACCTCGCCCCCGCGCTGGCCGGCGGCGTCTGCCTGACCTGGGACGGCCGCATCCAGAGGGTCGCGGACACGGCGCCCGCCGTCCCGGTCGCGCTCATCCCCGAGACGACCGTGTCGACGTCCGCGTCGCGGGCGGCGCTGCCGAAGTCGGTGCCGCACGGCGATGCCGCCTTCACAGTGGGACGCGCGGCCATGCTCGGCGCAGCACTCGCCAACGGATCTGCAGATCTGTTTGCGCAGGCGCTCGCCGACCGGCTGCACGAGCCCTACCGCGCGAAGGACGCGCCGCTGCTCGAGGCGGTGCGGGCCGACCTGCCGGGCGGCGCGATCGGCGCGTCGCTGTCGGGCTCGGGGCCGACGGTGCTCGTGTGGGCGGACGCCGGCGCCGTCGAGACATGCGCGGCCGAGCTCGAGGCTCGGTTCGCGGACGTCCGGGTGGAAGTGCTGGCGGTCTCGCCGGAGGGCGCCGGGCCCTTCTAGGCGCCTCTCGATGGGGCGCAGTTCGGCTGGCGGACCTGTTTCGGGCGGTTTCGACCGCCGGTTCGAACCGGAGTCGGACCCACGGCGTGTCGGGACAGTCCCCTTCGGGCAGGTCTACGGCCGGGACGGCAACCTGCGGGGACTGTCCCAGGCCAGTTGCGCCTAGCCGGACAGGTGGACGAGCGTAGCGCCGTTTGCCGAGTCGGATTCCTGGCTCTCGACGAGCGAGTGCCTCGTCAGCTCCTCGCGCACCGCTTTGCGCACGGCGCCGGTGCCGCGGCCGTGGATGACGCGGACCAGCGGCAGCCCCGCGAGCGCCGCGTCGTCGACGAACGAGCGCACGGCCTCCCGCGCCTCCTGCGCAGCGCGGCCGCGAACGTCGAGCTCGGTCGGCACGTCCTGCGCCGTCGCCGCGGCGCGGACGCGCACCGCGGGCTCCGTCTCCTCGGCCGGCGCCCGCCGCGCGTCGGGCCGGAGGCGTGAGACCGGGACGCGCACGCGCAGGCCCCCCGGGGCGAGCACCTCGGCCTCGTCGCCCTCGATCGCGCCGAGCACTCCACGGATGCCGAGCTCGGGCGCCTGCACCGGGTCGCCCGGCGCGAGCGGCCCGGATGCGACCGGCTCGGTGAATGCGCGCAGTGCCTCCTCGGCCTGCGCCGCCCGTTCCGACGCGGCGCCGAGCCGGCGGTCGCGCTCCCGCTCGGCGTCGGGGGTGTCCCGCCGGCGTTCCCGCTCCTGCTGACGCGCCGCCCGGATCTCGTCCCGCAGGCCGCGGAGCTCGGCGCGCGCCGTGGCCAGCTGGCGCTCCGCCTCGGTGCGCGCCGCCTCGCGCTCCATGTTTGCGGAGGCCCGCACGGCGGAGACCTCCTCGGCCAGCTCCTCCTCGCGCTCGCGCGCCCGCTCGGTCGCGCGCGCCGCCTCGGCGTGCTCCTCCACGACCGCCTCGCGCGTCGCGGCCGTCTCGCGCTCGGCCGCCTCCGCCTCCGCGAGCAGCTCGGCGACGCGCAGCCGCTCAGGGGCGACCCGCGCCCGAGCATCGTCGACGACCGCCGCGTCGAGGCCCAGCCGCTCGGCGATCCGCAGGGCGTGCGACGTGCCCGGCCGTCCGACGTTGACGGTGAAGAGCGGCGCGTACGTCTCGGGATCGAAGCCCGTTGCCGCGTTCACCACGGCGTCCGTCGCGCTCGCCCACTCCTTGACCTCGGCGTAGTGGGTGGTGGCGATCGTCAGGCGCGCCTGGCGCACCAGGCGCCCGAGCAGCGCCTGCGCGAGCGCGGAGCCCTCGACCGGGTCCGTGCCCGACGCAAGCTCGTCGACGAGCACGAGCGACCGCTCGGTCGCGGCGTCGAGGATCGCGACCAGGTTGGCGACATGGCCGGAGAAGGTCGAGAGGCTCATCTCGATCGACTGCTCGTCCCCGATGTCGGCCAGGACCTGGTCGAAGACGGGCAGCGCGGCCTCGGTCGCCGGCGGGCGCAGGCCGGCCTGGTGGAGCACCGCGGCCAGCCCGACCGTCTTCAGCGCGACGGTCTTGCCACCCGCGTTGGGGCCGCTGATCACGAGTGCGCGCAGGTCGCCGAGGTCCAGGTCAATCGCCACAGCGGTCGCCGGATCGAGCAGCGGGTGGCGCGCGCCGAGCAGCCTCACGGGCCCCGACGCGTCGACGGAGGCCCCGCGCCAGCGGCGTGAAAGCGTCCCGCAGGCGACCGCGAGATCGACCGCCTCGACCGCCTCGACCGCAACGCGCAGCGCAGCGGCGTCCGCGGCGACGGACTCGGAGAGCTCGCGCAGGATCCGCGCGACCTCCTCGCGCTCGGCCGCGGCCGCCTCGGAGAGGCGGTTGTTGGCCTCGACGATCGCGAACGGCTCCACGAACAGCGTGTGTCCGGTCGCGGACGTGTCATGGACGATCCCTTTCACGCTCGCGCGTGCGCTCGCGCGCACGGCCAGCACCGGCCGGCCGCCGCGCTCGGTGACGAAGTCCTCCTGCAGGTGATCGCGGAGCTCGGAGCCGCGGGCAAGCCGGCGCAGCTGCTCGGTGACGTTGTGCCGCCCGTCACGGAGCTCGGCGCGCAGCTTGCGCAGGCGCGGCGACGCCGTGTCACGCAGGTCGGAGCCGTCCTCCTCGACGCAGCGCCCGATCGCCTCGGCCAGCGCGCCGAGCGCGGGTTCGACCGGCGCGGCGAGATCGGCCAACAGGGGCGCGCTCTCCACGTGGGCTTCCAGGTGCGTCGCCATCGCCACCGCCGTCGCCGCCGTCGCCGCTACCTCACGCAGCGCTCGGGCGTCGAGCGTGCCGCCCCGCGCGGTGTGCGCCGCGGCCTCGCGGACGTCGGCGGCCCCGTGAAGCACCGGCTCCTCGGCGATGTCCAACAGGGCGATCGCCTCGGCCGTCAGCGCCTGCCGCCGCCCCACCTCGACCGGGTCGCCCGAGGGCTCGAGCGCACGGGCGAGCGCGGCGCCCGGCTCGGACGCGGCCGCCGCGGCCAGCCGCTCGGCAACGGCCGGGTACTCGAGCACGGCGAGGGCGTGGGCGTCCACGCACCCAGTCTAGGAAGGCGCCTGGGTCACGACCTCCACGGCGTAGACGTCGTGGATGGCGCGCTCGAGCACCTGGCGGCGGGGTTCCGGCACCGTCAGGAAGCGCCGCGTCGTCGTGGCGGCGATCTGCGCCAGCTCGCGGCTCGCCGCGAGCGCCTGGCGGACGGCGGTGCGGTCGCCGCCGAGCGCGACGGCTCGGAGCCGGCCCTGGTACGGACCGAGCACGCGCACGCCGTTCTCGGCGGCCGCCTCGACGAGCACGCGCGCCTGTCCCTCGCGCCGTCGGCGGAACCTGTTCGCGGACGAGCCTCCGGCACGGTGCCGGCCGTGCACGTTGCGTGTGCCGACCTTCGAGGCCACGAGCTCCTCGCCCTCGAACACGCCGGCTGCGAAGCCGCCAAGGCGAACGAGCAGGACGCCGACGAGATGATCCTCGGCGGCCGCCGCAAGCAGCGGCTCGACGTGGACGACCTCCCATTCGCCCTCCGCCGCCAGGCCGAACGGCGGTCGGACGGTCACGATCTCGTCCGGGAGCTCGAGGCGCGCCTCGCCCCCGCGGTAGAGGGAGCGTCCGGGCGTACCCTCGAGCGGCGCGAACCGCTTGCGGACGTTCTCGCGCACGATGAAGCGTCGTTCGGCCATGCGCGATTGTTATCGCGCGAGCCGGGTGGGAAGATCAGTGACCTCTACTCCGTCCAGGACTCATAGGTATGAACCCGATGACGAAAGGAGGCGTCGTGCAGGAGCACGCACAGGCGTCAATGGTCTCGGAGGCCGACCTGCACGGCGGTCTCTCGACGACGATCTCCCGCAGCGCTGTCGAGGAGGCCCTCCGGCTCGAAGAGCCGCCGGAGCTCGTCCTCGACGTGACCGGGCCCACCGGGGAGCGCAGCATCGCCGTCTCGTGGAAGCGGGACGACCTTGAGCGGCTGCTCCAGGAGGCGACCGGCGACAGCATCCAGCTCACCTTCGACCGCGGCGCCCTCGAACAGGCCTTTGCCGACGACGACGTCGAGGCCCACGGCCTCAAGCAAAAGGCGGCCATTCTCGCGGTCGCCGTCGCCGCTGCGGCCGGCGTGGCCGGCGGAGCTTCGGCGATGCCCATGGGGTCGGGCGGCGGCCCCGCAGTCAGCCAGGCCGATCCGACCGATGGCGGCATCATCAACCCGGCGACCGGCATGCGCCTCGTCAACGAGCAGCCTGCCACGGGTGGCGAGAGCGTCATCTCCGAGATCGCCCCGGGCGCCGCGGCGCTCGGAGGCGCCGCGATCATCATTGCCGGCGCCGCATTCGCGTTCGGCAGCGCAGGCCAGCGCCGCCGCCCTGCGGTCACATAGCTGTGCTCACGGAGCCGGGGCGTCCTCGCGCCCCGGCTCGCACCTCGGCAGCTCCACGACGAACGTGGCCCCCGCGCCGGGCTCCGAGCTGACGCCCAGGCGCCCGCCCATGCGCTCGACCAGCCCGCGCGAGATGTAGAGCCCGAGGCCCGTGCCGCCGGGCGCGTGCGTCAGCTGCGGGTCGGCGCGGAAGAACTTCTCGAAGATGCGGTCCTGGTCGGCGAGCGGGATGCCCGGCCCGGAATCGCTGACGAGCACGCGGACGGCACCGTTGGCGGGCTCGACGCGCACGGCGACCGTGCCGTCCCCGCCGTACTTCAGTGCGTTGTCGAGCAGGTTGACGAGCACCTGCTGGAGGCGGTCGCCGTCGGCCGACGCGGTGGTGTCGCCCGCCTCGACCTCGACCTCGACCGCCGGCGCCATCGTGCGGACGGCAGCGCGGGCGAGCTCGGCGACGTCGACAGGCTCGGTCTCGACGCGGGCGGCGCCGCGGTCGAGCTGGCTCGTGAGGAGCACCTCCTCGGTGATCTGACTCAGGCGGGCAGCCTGCTGCGCGATCACCTCGACGAGCTCGCGCCGGCTGCCGCGGTCGAACTCGACGTCCTCGCGCAGCAGCGTTAGCGCCGCGCCGTAGATCGCTGCCATGGGCGTGCGCAGCTCGTGGGAGATCGTCGTGATGAAGTCGCTCTTCGCCTCCTCCAGCCGCCGGTCGCCCGTGACGTCGCGGAATGCGTAGACGACCCCCGGCGTGGCGCGGACGGCCACGAACGAGAGCCACAGCTCTCGGCCGCCGACGGAGACCGGCAGCGTGACCGGATGGGCCGCCGACCCGGCCTCGGCGGCGGGCACCCGGTCGGCGATCGCTGCCCAGTCGGGGAAGGCCTCGGCCGCGGGCCGGTCCCGGACGGAAGCCGCGCGCATCCCGAGGAGGAGCTCTGCGCCCCGATTCCAGAAGCGGACACGGCCCTCGTCGTCGACGAGGAAGATGCCGTCTCCGACCGCCTCGAGCACCGCCGCGGCCTGGGCGCGCTCGGCGGCGACGGCGCGCGCGGCCGCCTCGGCCACGGCCAGCCGGCGCTGCTCCTTCTGCAGACGGGCGTGCCGGACGGCGATCGCCGTCTGGGTGACGATGCCCTCGAGCACCTCGAGCTGCTCGGGCGCGTACGTCACGCGATCGCTCATCAGCTGGACGACGCCCACTACGTGCCCCTCGAGCTTGATCGGCACCATCATCGCCGCCTGCGCCGCCGGGGGGCCGGTCTCGGGGATCTTCTTGAGCTCGCCGCCGGCGTCGACCTGGTAGTACGTGCCCTCGTCCTTGACCTGCTCGCGGACGTCGTTCACGAGCAGCGACTCACCGGTCATGATCACGCGGCTCTGCATGCCGCCGCCCTCACGATTCAGCGGCAGCGGCGGGAAGATCGATGCATCGAGCCGCTCGCCGTCTGCCCATGCGTACTCGCATTGGAAGACCTCGCTCACCGTGTCGAACGAGGAGACGATGACGCCGTCGTGGGAGATGACGTCGGCGAGCAGCTCGTGGAAGCGGTCGTAGACGCCCTCCGGCTCGACGGTCGCGCCGAGCTCACGGGCGACGTGCAGCAGCAGCTCGGCCAGCTCGGCCTTGCGCTGGAGCTCCGATGCTCGCATCGCTGCCGACGGTACCGCAGGCCGGCCGGCAGCCGCCTCCCCCCTTCGTCGAGCTCACAAGCCGGGCTGCGGCCGGGACCCCGCCGGCCGCAGCCCGTCTGGTGCGGAGGAGCTACTTGACGATGAAGTTGCTGTGCCCGTCGATGTAGTTCGGGCCCGTCTGGTCGTCCGACATCACCGCTCGGAGCTTCGTGCCCGACGGGAACAGCTCCGTCACCGTCTTGACCGCGATCGAGTCGGTGCGGGCGATCGCCGCGAGCTGCGTGCTCCCGACCGGCACCCAGCCCGTGCCGTTCACGTAGCGATTGACCTGCGCCGTCTGGCCCGCGAGGGTCTTGTTCGAGAGCACGACGATCAGGAACTTGTTCACGCCGACCTTCTGGAACGTGATCCGCGGGCGGACGTTGACGGCCAGCTTGCCGCTCAGCACGTCGCCGTACTGCACCTGGTACTCGGTGTTCACGCGCGGCTGGACACGGAGCGTCCAGGCGCCGCTTGCCGTCGTCGGGATGGTGATACGGGCCTCCGGCTCGCCGGCCGGACGGGAGATGACGGTGACGGTCTCCCCGGCCTGCTTCGTGGACGTTGCGCCCGACAGCGTGACGGAGTCGCCGAAGATGGCGACGTTCCGGTTTGCCGCCAGCGTCACAGAGCGCTGCACCGCCGGCGTCACGGTGACGGTGCCGCTGAACGCCGGGTCCTTGGAGGCCGGGTCGGAGTAGCTGAACGTCCCCGGCGCGGTGAACGCGCACGACGAGGACTGCTGGGGCTGCAGCGCGAGGTTGCAGGCCGTCTTGTCGACGACGACCGCGTGCGGAACCGTGTCGGTGTTCTTGAAGCTGGCGTCGTTGCCGGCCTCGATCGTAACGTCCTTCGGGCTGAAGCCCATGGCACTGACGTTGATGCCCGCCGTCTCCGCGATCGCGGCCGACGTGGCGAGCAGGGCGACGACCGCGACCAGCGCGGTCAGGACCTTCTTCATGTGTCGGGACCTCCTCGTAGTCTCGGTCCCTGCGACCTACCCGGCCCGGCGGCGATGTCATGCGCCGCCGGGGACAATGCGAACAAAGTTCTTACACGGCGTGTAATAAGTAAGACGCCCGCGGGACTGGACGCCAAAGAGCAGGGGTCGGCAAGGAGCAGCACATGTCTCGGAACCCAGCGGTGTACGTCCAGACGAACGACGCAACAACGAATGAGGTGCTCGCCTTCGCGCGCGGGGCGGACGGCGCGCTCGGCGCCGGCAAGCGGTATGCGACCGGCGGACGCGGCACCGGCAAGCCACACCTCGCGTCACAGAGCTCGGTCGTGCTCGACGACAGCGGCGACTGGCTGCTGGTCGCGAATGCCGGCAGCGACGACATCACCCTCTTCGCCGTCGTCGACGGCGGGCTCAGCCTCGCCGACCAGATCGCCTCGGATGGCTCGACGCCGACGAGTGTCTGCGTCCACGGCTCGCTCGTTTATGTCCTGAACAACGGCTCGGCTTCGCTCAGCGGCTTCCGGATCGAGGACGCCGGCCTCCTGGCGATCGACGACTCGGCCCGATCGCTCAGCTCGCCCGACGCGGACGGCGCCCAGGTCGCGTTCAGCCCGGACGGAAAAACCCTGGTCGTCACCGAGCGGGGCACGAACAGCATCTCGAGCTTCGCCGTCAACGCCGATGGGACGCTGGCCGGGCCGTCGACGATCCCGTCGGCGGGTGCGACGCCGTACGGCTTCGGCTTCGCCGGCGATGCGCTCGTCGTCACGGAGGCGTTCGGCGGCGCCGTCGGCGCCGCGTCCGCATCCTCGTATGCCGTCGCAGAGCCGGGTAGGCTCGCACCCGTGAGCGGATCGGTGGCCAACACCCGCAGCGAGGTGTGCTGGGCCGTCGTGACGCGCGACGGCCGCTATGCGTTCGTCACGAACTTCGGCGACGGCACGATCTCGAGCTTCACCGTCGGCGACGGCGGCGCCATCGAGCTGCTCGAGGCCGTTGCGGCGTCGACGCGCATGGGCGAGAAGGGCATCCGCGACGAGGCGCTGACCCCGGACGGGCGCTTCCTCTACGCGATCGACGCCGACGCCCAGCGCCTCTTCGGCTGGACTGTCGGGCCCGACGGCGCGCTGTCGCCCGTCGGAGAGATCGAGGGCGTTCCGGAGACGGTGGCCGGACTGGCGGCGAGCTGATGCCCGTCATCTCTCGCGGTTTCCACGGCCGCCACCAGGACGAACCGCCCGACCGTGTTCCGCCGGGCCAGTACGTCACCGCCGATTTCCCGGTCCTCTCGGCCGGGCCGACGCCGCATCCGCACCTGGACACGTGGACGTTCGAGATCCAGCGCGACGGCGATCTCCTCGCCTCGTGGACCTGGGAGGAGTTCCAGGCTCTCCCGCGCGAGGACGTCACGCGGGACATCCACTGCGTGACCAAGTGGTCGAAGCTCGACACGACGTGGGAAGGCGTGTCGGTGGACACGCTGCTCGAGAAGGTCGACGACGACTCTGCCTACGTGCTCGCCCACTCCTACGGGGGCTACGACACGAACCTGCCGCGCGACGACGTCAGCGACGGGAAGGCGTGGGTCGTCGACACCTTCGGCGGCGAGCCGCTCGACCCGGAGCACGGCGGCCCGGCGCGGCTGCTCGTCCCCCACCTGTACTTCTGGAAGAGCGCGAAGTGGGTGCGCGGGCTGATCATGCGCGACGAGGACGATCCTGGCTTCTGGGAGTCGAACGGCTACCACCTGCGCGGGGACCCGTGGCTGGAACAGCGGTACTGGGGCGACTGACGTGGCTCGTGGCCGAGGTGGCCGCGACCGTCACGGAGACGCCGCGCACGCGCACGCTCGTGCTCGACGTGCAGGGCTGGGGCGGCCACCGGGCCGGCCAGCACCTCGACGTGCGCCTGACCTCGGAGGACGGCTACCAGGCCGAGCGCTCCTACTCGATCGCCTCCGCGCCGGATGACCGCTCGCGATCACGGTCGAGCGGCTCGAGGACGGCGAGGTGTCGCCCTACCTCGTCGACGTGGTGCGCAACGGTGACGCGCTTCGAGGTGCGCGGGCCGATCGGCGGCTACTTCGTCTGGGAGCCGGGCGACGAGCGGCCGGTGCTGCTCATCGGCGGCGGGTCGGGCGTCGTGCCGCTGATGGCGATGGCCGCGCGCGCGAGCCATGGCCGGCTCGGACGACGCCCATGCGCCTGCTCTACTCGTCGCGGACGCTCGAGGACGTGATCTACCGCGAGGAGCTCGATCGGCTGGCGCACGGCGGCTTCGACGTCGCGTACACGCTGACGCGCGGTCAGCCACCGGGCTGGAAGGGCTACGCGCGGCGGATCGACGACGACATGCTGCGCGAGGTCGCGTTGCCGGCGGCCGATGAGCCGATCGTCTACGTCTGCGGCTCGACCCGCTTCGTGGACGCCGCGGCCGACGGGCTCCTGCGGCTCGGCTACGAGCCGGGCTGGATCAGGACCGAGCGCTTCGGGGCGACGGGATAGACGTGGAGGACCGGCGCCTGGACGGCAACGCGATCGGCGGCGACCTGATGGAGCTCTTCGGGACGGAGATGACCGTCGCGTGGGCGGTGTGCCGCTCCTGCGGCGCGCATGACCAGCTGGCAACCATGCGGGTCTATCGCGACGCGCCGGGGATCGTCGGGCGCTGCTCGTCCTGCGAGGCGGTGCTGCTACGCATCGTGCGCGCCCCCGGCCGGACGTACGTCGAGCTCACCGGCGTCGCGAGCCTCGAGCTGCCGACCGGCTAGTTCAGTCCTCGCCGTCCCAGTAGTCGAGCATCGGCCCCGGGCGGCTGAGCATGATGCGCTCGCCAGCGGCGCTGCGCGCGCCGATCTTGCCGCCGTCCGGGTACTCGACGATCTCCGGCATGAGCATCGTCGAAAGCATGAGGACGCGGGTTGGCTGCTCGGTGCGGTTGATCACCTGGTGGAAGCCGTCGGCGCCGCGCCGGAAGACGGCGACGTCCCCTTCGCTCAGGGTCTGCTCGCCGTCGGCGGTACGCAGCGTGGGCTCGCCGCGCAGCACGATGAGCCACTCCTCGTTCGCGTGGTGCGTGTGGTACGGGAAGAGCGTATTGCCGGGGTCGAGCTCGTACATGCTCCCGCCCATCAGCTCGGCGCCGAGCCGTTGCCCGATCCATACGTCCTTGGTGCGCCAGCCCTCGCGGTCCTCGATGCGGTCCCACTCGTCGGCGCCGAGGTTGAAGATGTCCACGGCGGCACCCTAGACATCCGCCCGCCGTCTAGCGTGTCGCCATGGCGGTGAGCCATCGGGCGGAGGGCGAAGAGCGGGTAAGCCCGCTCGAGCTTTTCTTCGACCTCGTCTTCGTGTTCGCGATCACCCAGGTCACCGGCCTCGTCTCCCGCAACCCCAGCTGGACGGGCGTCGCGCAGGGCCTGATCGTGCTGGCGCTCCTCTGGTGGCCATGGACGGGGTACGCGTGGCTGACCGGCACCGTCGACCCCGAGGACAGCGTCATCCGGCTGGCCATCTTCGCGGCGATGGGCGCAATGCTGGTCGCGTCGCTCGCCGTCCCACACGTCTTCGGGGACGACGCCATGCTGTTCGTCGCGGCGTATGTGGCGGTCCGCATCGCGCACTTCAGTCTCTACGGGCTCGTCGCCCGCGGGGACCGCGAACTGCTCGGCGCGGTCGGGCGCCTCGCGTCCAGCGCCGCGCCCAGCATCGCGCTGCTGGTCATCGGGGCGGCCATCGGCGGAGACGCGCAGATCGTGATCTGGACACTGGCGATCGTCGTCGACTCGCTGGGCGCGGTCATCCGCGGCGCCCGCGGCTGGCATCTCGCGGCAGGGCACTTCGCCGAGCGCCACGGCCTCGTCCTGCTGATCGCGCTCGGCGAGTCGATCGTCGCGCTCGGCGCGACCACGGTCGGCTCGCCGCTGGACGCCGGCATCGTCGTCGCCGCCCTGCTCGGCCTCGCCGTCGCATGCGCCCTCTGGTGGGCGTACTTCGATGTCGTCGCCCTCGCCGCCGAGCGCCGCCTACGCCGCGCCGAGGGATCGGAGGCCCTCGCGATCGCGCGCGACTCGTACAGCTACCTCCACCTGCCGATGGTCACCGGGATCATCTTCTTCGCCGTGGGCGTGAAGAAGACGATCGCCCATGTCGGCGACCCGCTTCACACCGTGCCGGCGGTCGCCTTGTGCGGCGGTGTGGCCTTGTACCTGCTCGCCCACGTTGCGTTCCGGCTGCGGAACATGCACACCTGGAGCGTGCGGAGGGTGGTGTGCGCCGGGATCCTGATCGCGCTGATCCCGGCGGCGCTCTCGTTGCCGGCGCTGCTCACGCTCGCGCTCGTCGCCGCGGTGACGGCGGGGCTCATCGCCTACGAGGCAATCCGCTACGCCGACGCGCGGGAACGGCTGCGGCGGGCGGCGCTCAGCCCGGGCTAGGCGGCTTCAGTCGCCGGCCGGTCGGCCACGGCCTGGCTCGGCGCCACCCGCAGCGGGCGCGCCGCGGCCGGCGGCAGCCACCAGTTCCAGCGCCCCATGACCGTCATGATCGACGGCACGAGCGTCGCGCGGATGACGGTCGCATCGAAGATGATCCCGGCGGCGAGCCCGATCCCGAACTGCTTGATGTCGGTGCCAGGGCTCGTCGAGAGCACGAAGAACGAGAACCCGAGCACGAGCGAGGCGCTCGTCACCAGCTTGCCCGTGCGCGAGAGTCCGAGCCGGATCGCCTCGTTGGTGTTGCCGATGTCGTCGTAGGCCTCGCGCATGCGCGTGAGCATGAAGACCTCGTAGTCCATCGAGAGCCCGTAGAGGAACGCGAAGATCATCAACGGGATCCACGAGATGATCGCGCCCGTGGCCGGAACGCCCCAGATCGCCTCGGAGCCGTGGCCGTTCTGGAAGATGATCACGATGATCCCGTAGGCCGCGGCAAGCGAAAGCAGGTTCAGGATCACGGCCTTCAGCGGCAGGAAGACCGACCGGAACGCGCGCATCAGCAGCACGAAGGTCAGCAGCACCACGAACAGGAGGACGTAGAGGAAGTTCCCGTAGACGGCGTGCACGAAGTCGCGCGACTCCGGCTCGGGCCCACCAAGCGTGACGCGCAGTCCTCCGCCGGCCTCGGCGGCCGCCGCCGGCAACACGTCGTGCTGCAAGTGCGAAATGGTCGTTCGTACTGATTTGACTGCGGCGTCCACGGACGGGAACGCCTCGATCACCGAGAGCCCGTTCCGCGACCAGCCCGGCGGCGGCGCGGCGCCCGAGACGCCCTCGGTGCTCCCGACTCTCTCCGCGATCCGGTCGAGCTGAGCCTTCGTCGCGCTGCCCTCGACGACGACCGCGAACGGCGCGAGCACGCCCGGCGAGATGCCCGAGTCGACGAGTGCCGCGAGGCCGCTGTGCGCATCGCCGGCGCCCGGATAGTCCTTGGCCTGGGCGTCGGCCGGATTGAGCTGTAGGCCATAGAAGACGAGCACCCCGACGATCGTGAGCCCGGCGAGACCCACCGGAATCGGGCGCCGGGTGACGAAGCGGGCCCAGCGGTTCCAGAAGCCGCGCTCCGGGTCGTCGCTCCCCTCGACGATGCGCCGCGGCATCACGCGCACGCTGTTGATACGCGCCCCGAGGATGTACAGCATCGCGGGCAGCAGCGTGATCGCCGTGATCACCGAGACGGCCGGGATCAGCAGGCCGCCGATGCCGATCGAGCGGATGAACGGCAGCGGCAGGATGACCATGCTCAGCAACCCGACGGCCACCGTCGACCCGGACACGATCACCGAGCGGCCGGCGTGTTTCATCGTCTCGACAACCGCCTCCTCCCGCTCGTGCCCATGCCGGATCTCCTCGCGGAACCGGAAGATCATCAGCAGGGAGTAGTCGATCGCGACGCCGAGCCCGACGAGCGCGACGAGGAACTGGACGATGACCGAGACGTCGGTGATGTATGTGAGCGCCCAGATCAGCGTGAACGTGTTCAGGATCGAGGCGCCGGCGACCATGAGCGGGAAGGCGACCGCCGGCAGCGTCCCAAATGTGAAGAGCAGGATCACGAGGGCGCCAAGCGCACCGATGAGCGTCTCGACGAGGATGCTCGGGCCGCCCGAGTTGCCGCCGCTCGACTCACTGTAGAGGCGGTCGATGCCGGTCAGGTACGTCTGGACGCCCGCGGGGGCGTTGCTCGCCAATGCCTGTTTCACCTTGTCGTATTTGATGCCTCCGAAGGAGACCTGCCCGGCGGGGTAGATCTCGGCGAAGGCCACGTGCCGGTCCTTCGACAGGTACGCCGGGTTGTGCGTGGTGAACCAGGAGCTCACCCTCGCGCCCGGCTGCTTTGCGGCCGCGGCGGTGAACGCCTTGTCGGCGCCGGGAATCGTCGTGATGTCGCGATTGGCTTTGAGCACCGCGACAGCCGGCGTGATCTCGCCGCTGCCGAGCTTGTGCACGACCCGCTGATTGGCCTCGTACGCCGAGTAGCCCGGGATCGAGAACGACTCGAGCCAGCGATTCGAGACCTGGATCGCCGAGAAGACGCCGAAGAGCGTGAGGGCGATCCACGCCACGATGACGAGGCGACGATTCCGTATGACGCCGTGAGCCAGCCTTTCCACGAGCGGCAAGCTACCGAGAGGGCACCCGCTCCTTCAACTCCAAACGTGCGGGGCTGTCCCATTTTCGAAACCGAGATATCGCCCGAACACTGGGGAAAGCCCCGCTGTCGCGGCGACGGCCTCTATGCGGCTACCGAGGCGAACTCCGGGAGGATGTCGCGTCCGTAGGTCTCGAGCGTCTCTTGCTGGCCCTCGGTCATGAGGTAGATGTTGAACTGGTCGACGCCGACCGACTCGAGCTCGCGCAGCTTCGCGATTGCCTGCTCGGGCGTGCCGAGCACACAGAAGCGGTCGCAGATCTCGTCCGTGACGAAATCGCCGTGCGCGGCTCCGACGCGGCTGTGGTCCTTGTAGTCGTAGAACTTGCGCGCCTTGACGAAGTCGGTCAGCGCGGTCGGGATCTCGGATTCCCAGCCGTACTTCTCGATCAGGTCCATGACGTGGTTCGAGACCATCGCCGGAAACCAGCGCACCTGGTCGCGGGCGGCGGCCATGTCGTCGCCGATGTGGCTCGGAGCGCCGACGATGCACTTGAGCTCGCTCGGGTCGCGGCCCGCCTCCTCGGCCGCTTTGCGGGCCGTGCCCATGATCCACTGGATGATCTGCGGGTCGGCGAGCTGGATGATCACGCCGTCCGCAACCCGGCCCGCGACGGCGAGCGCCTTCGGCCCGTAGCCGGCGATCCACATCGGGATCTCGGGCAGGTCGGTCCGCGCCCAATTCAGCTGCAGCTCCTTCTCGTTCCACACCACGGGACGGCCGTTCATCAGCTCCTTGATCATCGCGCAGCGCGCCTCGAACTCGGCCACGCGCACGGGCTTGAGCCCGACGACGCGGCGCGAGGAGTCGCCGCGGCCGATGCCCATCACCATGCGGCCGTTCGAGAGGTCCTGCATCGTCGCGTACCAGCTGGCCGTGACCGTCGGGTCGCGAATCCCCGGGTTCGTGACGAAATGGCCGAGCTTCAGCTTCGACGTCCGCTCGGCGACGACCGGGAAGGTCGCGTACGAGTCCTGCCAGAGGATGTGCGAGTCGTACGTCCAGCCGTACTCGAACCCCTGCTGGTCGACCTGCTGCATCAGGTCGAAGAACCTTGAACTGGGCGGGTCGGGCAGAACCGTGACGCCGAACGTCAGCATGGCGGGCCTCCTCCTCGGGGAACGGTCCGGAAATCGGATTACATCACCGTCTCATGGCGCCAACGGGCCGCGGGTGTCGCTCTGCCGGCCGACGACGACCCAGATCGCCTCGGCCGGCTCGTCGCCGATCGCCCACAGCCGGTGCGGCGCCGACGAGTCGAACGAGATCGCCATCCCCGGGCCGAGCTCGTACTCGTCGAAGCCGATGCGCACGCCGAGCCGGCCGCGGATGACGTAGCCGTACTCCTTGCCGCCGTGGCGGACGAGCGAGTCCTCGTCGCACGACGCCGCGCCGGGCGGGTAGACGACCGAGAGGAACTCGACGAGCGGGTCGCTCGCGGCGGTGAGGCGCTCCCAGCGCACGCCGGTCTCGAGGTTGATCACCGCGCGGTCGCCGGGGCCGTCGATCGGCCCGCGCTCGGCGGCGGCGCGACGGCGCCACGGCCGGCCGGCGCTCGCGCCGTCGGAGAACAGGTCGCCCATCGTGCAGCCCGAGCACGCGTCACGAGCGCCCACAGCGTGCTCGACCGACGGGTTGACCTTGTCGCGCTCGATCTGCGAGATCAGGCTCGGCGAGACGCCGACGCGGCCGCGCGATCTCGCGCACGGTCAGGCCCTTGCCGCTGGCGCTCCGCGCGCAGCCGCTCGCCGATCCGCGAGGGCTCGGCGAGCTCGGGCGAGCGCGTCGAGCGCGACGCTTCCATCGTCTGGAGCCTAGTCCGGCGGCCGCGACGGCGGCCGCGTCGCGGAGCTGCGTCCGCGAGGTACTCCCAGTCGCGCTCGAAGCGGTAGGAGTGGCGGTCGGGCGGGCCCGGGCGCGGACGTCTCGAGCCACAGCACGGTGCTGCCCTGCGTCTCGTAGAAGGCGTGGATGCAGCCGACGCCCGTCCAGAAGACGTCGCCCGGGCGCAGCGTGTAGCGCTCGCCGTCGGCGACGACGTCGACCTCGCCCTCGAGCATGAAGTACGACTCCTCGAACGGATGGTCGTGCGGGTGCGCGACGGCGCCGGGCTGGTAGCCGACCATGAACATCGTCTGCAGCTGCGCGTCGAGGCGCTTGTCGACGAGCATCTTCACGGTGATGCCGCTGTAGGCGAGCGCGGCGGTCGCCATGCTCGCCGAGACCGTCGGCTCGTCGACCGGCGCGCCCTGCTTCAGCCGGTCGATGTCCATGTCGCCCGGGCGTGAGCAGGAAGAGGTTGCGGTTGCGCGGGTCGCGGAGGTCGAGCGGCGCCGGCTCGGTGTCGGGCGCCGGGCCGACGAAGAACGTGTCCGGCGGCTCGTCCGGCGCCGCGCGGCCGCGGCGAGGCCATCTCGATCCAGCGGGCGCGTCCCTCGCTGCGCCAGGCGTGCGGCACGCCGACCGGGATCGCGCCGCAGGCGCCCGGCTTGCAGCCGCACCGCCGTGCTCGTCGAGATAGAGCATCGGCTCGCCCTAGAGGACGTAGAAGCGTCGTCTCGAACGAGTGCAGGTGCGTGTCGACGTGGCCGTCGGTCGAGCTCGACCAGCGTCAGGCCGGTGTGCGTCGAGCCGTTGTGCGCCGCCGATCAGCACCGACGCGTCGAGCCCGGCGCTGTGCTCCGGCAGCGCCGGCACGAGCTCGATCGTCCTCGCGGCGGATCAGCGATGTGCACGTCCGTCAGCACCGCCTCGCCAGCGTCGTCGCGGACTGACGGCGGCCGTCGGCGAAGTCGGCGCCGCGGACGTAGTTGCGGCCCGGCGACGAGCAGCTCGTCGGCCGGGAAGCGCGTGATCACCTGCGGCCCGGTCGGCGTGACGATCGACCTCCTCCTCGATGCGCGCGGCCGAGCGGCCGTCGGACGCGGCGCAGTACGTCTCGAGCGCGAACACCATCCCGACCTCGAGCTCGACCGGGTCGTCGAAGGAGTGCAGGCGCGAGATCATCGGCGCCTCGTACAGGCCGACGCCGAGCCCGTGCCCGAACTGCAGCCCGAACGCGGCGCGCTCGTCCTGCATCCCGATCTCCTCCGCCGTCGGCCAGACCTCGGCGATCTTGTCGGTCGTCGACGCCGGGCCGCACCTGCGTCGATCGCGTCGTCGAGCCACTCGCGGCACTGCTTGTAGGCGTCCAGCTGCGCCGGCGTCGCGTAGCCGACGCTGAACGTGCGGTAGTAGCAGGTCCGGTAGCCCATGAACGAGTGGATGATGTCGAAGAACGCCTGGTCGCCCGGCCGCAGCAGCCGGTCGGAGAACGTGTGCGGATGCGGGTTGCAGCGGTCGCCGGAGATCGCGTTGATCGCCTCGACGTGCTCGGAGCCGAGCTCGAACAGCACCTGCATCGCCGCGGCGACGACCTCGTTCTCGCGGACGCCCGGGCCGCAGCATCCGGTAGATCTCCTCGTAGGCGGCGTCGACGATCCCGGCGGCCTGATCGAGCAGCGCGAGCTCGTCGTCGCTCTTGATCTTGCCGCGCCTCGAGCATCACCGGCTGCGAGTCGGCGATCTCGAGGCCCTTGCGCTGCAGCGCCAGCAGCGTCGTCATGTCCGGCACGTCCATCCCGACGCGGCTCGCCGTCGAGGCCGCGCTCGTGCAGCTCCTCCCAGATCATCTCGGCGAGCGCGTCCGGGCACGCCGGTCGCGTCCGGCATCGCGCCGCGCATCGGCGGCACCCACGCGCGCCAGCTCGACTCCGGCAGCCACGGGCAGTACAGCTGGTGGTGCCGCGCGGCCGAGCCGAAGTCCCACAGGATCGGGTCGTCGTCGCGGAACACGAGCGCGAAGCGGATGTTCTTGTCGCGCTCCCAGGTGCCGATCGCCGTGCTCGTCACGTAGCGCAGGTTGTTCGGGTCGAAGAGCAGCAGCGCAGCCGAGGTCCGGACGCCGCGAGCGCCGCCTTCGCGCGCGCGAGCCGGTGCGGCGCGCAGCCGGCGAAGTCGACCCGCTGCTCCCAGTCGACCGCCATCGTCGCGCCGCGCGACGCGATGTTGGGTCCCGCTCACCTCGATCACCTCTCTCGTGGGTCGTGGCCGGCGCGGCTCGCTCCTTGAGCTGCGAGCGAGCAGCGCCATGAAGTCCTTGTCCGCGTGGCCGCTGTCGCACGCCGTCGCGTCGAGCAGTGCGCGCGAGCTCGCGGGTCAGCGGGCAGCTCGACGCCGCCCTCGTCGGCCAGGTCGAGCACGAGGTCGACGTCCTTCTGCATCAGCGCCGTCGTGAACGTCGCCGAGTAGTCGTCGCGGAGGAGCGGCTCGCTCTTGTACGTCGACGAACGTGCGAGCCGACGACGGAGGCGCCGATCGCCTCGAGGAGCGTCCTCGCGCTCGACGCCGGCGGCCTCGCCGAGCACGAGCGCCTCGGCGAGCAGCTCCGCCGTGCCGCCGATCAGGATCTGGAGGACGAGCTTCACGACGCGCGCGCGTCGCCCTCGCCGACGTAGCGCACCGTCGGCGCGATCGCGCGCAGCAGCGGCTCGACGCTCGGCGAAGTCCGCGCGGTCGCCGGAGACGAAGATCGCGGCGTGCCCGCCGCGGACGGCGCCGGGTTGCCGCTGACCGGCGCGCGCAGGTAGTCGACGCCGGCGCCTCGGCGGCGCCTCGGCGACCCGCTCGGAGGCGGCGACCGAGATCGGTGCTCATCTCGACGAGCAGCCGCCCGGCCGGGCGCGCAGCGAGGATTCCGCCGCGCGCCGCAGAGCACGCCTCGAGGCGCGTCGTCGTCGGCGAGCGAGGTCACGCAGACGTCCGCGCTCGACGAGGGCCTCGCCGCCGAGCCGAGGGCCGAGCGCGCCGCGCGCGACCAGCTCGCCGTCGCGGCCGGGCGTGCGGTTGAAGACGAGCAGCGGGTAGCCGGCGTCGAGCAGCCGCTCGCGCGATCGCCTGCGCCCATCTTCCCGAGGCCGACGACGCGCGACGCGCTCTAGTCGCGAGCAGCCATCCGCCGTCGACGCTCGAGGTTGACGCCGTTCACGCCGCCGTTCTCGAGCAGGAAGATCGACGCGTCGACGATCTCGTCCATCGTCACCGAGCCGGCCGATCGGCGTCCGCGCGCGTACCGCGTCGAGCACCGCCGCCGGCTTGCCCGCCCACTACGGGCTGTCGCCGACGATGCCCGGGTGGATCGCCGTTGACGCGGATCGGCGCGAGCTCGACCGCCAGCGTGTGCGACGAGCCCCGTGACGCCGCCGTTCACCGTCGTGACCGTCGTCGAGCCCGGATAGGGACGGCTGCAGCGCCAGCCCGCCGAAGAGCAGGATCGACGCGTCCGGCGCGTAAGCGCGGTCGCAGCAGCGCGTGCACGACCTCGGTGTAGCCGACGAGCTTCAGCGTCACGAGCCGGATCGCGCGCGCGATGTCGTAGTCGGCGACCGTGTTCTCGTCGCGCTCGATCGCGCCGAGCACGAGGCGGTCGACCGCGCCGACGTCGCGCGAGGCCGTCGGCGATCGTCTCGGGCTCGGCGAGGTCGAGCGCGCACGCGCGTCGACGCGTGCCCGGCCCGGCGATCGCCGGCCGCGACTCGCGGCGCGCGGTCGGCGTCGCGGCCCGTGATCACGACGTCGCGGCCGCGCGCCGCGTAGGTCTCGGCGAGCCGCAGGCCGATGCCCGAGGTGCCGCCGACGATGACGACGGCTCCGTCGCTCATCGGCCGGCACGATAGAGGCGCTGTGCAGTGTCAGTCAACTAGCTGCCGCGCGACCGGCATGCCCGTGCAAGCGGATTTGCGTGCAAGCGTTGCCTGCGACGGCAAGGTGGTAAGAATCGCGCCGGTCAGTTCAGCTGCGACTGGACGACACTGAACAGAAGGGAGAGATCGTGCCCAAGCGCGTGCTGCTCCGCGGCGGCCATGTCCTGAGCATGGATCCGCAGATCGGCGACGTCTACGGCGGCGACGTCCTGATCGAGGACGACCGGATCGCCGCCGTCGGCGCCCGCGCTCGACGCCGGCGACGCCGAGGTCGATCGACGCGACGGGCTGCATCGTCATCCCGGGCTTCATCGACTCGCACCGCCACACGTGGGAGACGGTGATCCGCGGCATCGCGCCCGACGTCAGCCTCGGCGGCTACTTCGACCTCGTCCTCGACCAGCTCGCGCCCGCCTACCGGCCCGAGGACGTCTACGCCGGCAACTACCTCGGCTCGCTCGAGGCGATCGACGCCGGCGTCACGACCCTGCTCGACTGGTCGCACATCAACAACACGCCCGAGCACGCCGACGAGGCGATCCGCGGGCTGCGCGACGCGCGCCTGCGCGCCGTCTACTGCTACGGCAACCCGAACACCTCGCTCGCCGACTGGTGGTACACGAGCGAGCTCGAGGCGCCCGAGGACATCCGGCGCGTCCGCGAGCAGTACTTCTCGAGCGACGACGGGCTGATCACGCTCGCGATGGGCACGCGCGGCCCCGGCTTCTGCACGCCCGAGGTCGTGAAGCACGACTGGGAGCTCGCGCGCGACGTCGGCGCGCCGATCAGCGTCCACGTCGGCATGGGCCCGTATGCAGGCCGGTTCTCGATGGTCAAGCAGCTCGACGAGCTGGGCCTGCTCGGCCCCGACACGACCTACATCCACTGCAACTACCTGTCCGACGAGGAGTTCCGGCTGATCGCGGACACCGGCGGGAAGGTCTCGATCTCGCCGATCGGTCGAGATGATCGATGGGCCACGGGACGCCGCCGACGGCGAAGGCGCTCGCGCACGGGCTGCGGCCGAGCCTGAGCATCGACGTCGTCACGACGGTGCCGGGCGACATGTTCACGCAGATGCGGTTCCTGTTCGCGCTCCGACCGGCTGCTCGCGCACGAGGCGGCGTTCGCCGCGGGCAACGAGACGGAGCCGGACGCTCCTCACGAGCCGCGAGGTGCTCGAGTTCGCGACGATCGAGGGCGCGCGCGTCTGCGGCCTCGAGGACCGCACCGGCTCGCTCACGCCGGGCAAGCAGGCCGACGTCGTCGTGATCCGCTGCGACGACACCGAACACGTACCCGGTGATCGACCCGGTCTCGACGGTCGTCCTCCAGGCCGACACGCGCAACGTCGACACGGTGTTCGTCGCCGGCGGCTCGCTCAAGCGCGACGGGCAGCTCGTCGACGCCGACCTCCGCCGCGCCCGCGACCTGGCGCGCGTCGTCGCTCGACCACCTGCTGCAGCCACACGACGTCCAGCCGCACTGGGGCCAGCAGCGCTCGTGCAGTCGAGGTAACAGCGTTGACGAGGGCCGTTCAGCCTCCCTACACTCGCGCCGGTTTGTCGCAGCGGAAGCGTGGCGGTCTACACGATGGCGCACTCCTGGCGGGAGGCGCCCTCGCCATTCGGCGGCCGCAGCACCTACACAGGAGGGTTCGTTGAAGTGAACCGCTCGTTTGCTCTACCTCGCATCGGGTCGTCGTCGCCTTGCTGGCGACGGCGCTCCTGGCGGTCGCGGCGCTGTTCGTCGCCGCGAGTGCCGCATCGGGCGCGCCGTCGCGCACGGCGGCGACAGCCGAAGCGTCGCGTACCTGTCGTTCGCCGTCGCCAACAGCTACGACGCGCCGATGCTCGCCGCCGCGAAGAAGGTCGCCGCGAAGACGCAGGGCGCGAAGGTCACGGTCTTCGACGCGGCCAACGACCCGAAGAAGCAGCTCGCAGCAGCTCCAGACGGCGATCGCCTCGAAGCAGTACGACGGCGATCATCGTCCAGCCGATCTTCGGCCCGCAGCTGATCCCGACGGTCAAGCAGGCGATCAAGGCCGGGATCAAGGTCGTGAACATCGACCAGATCCTCGGCACGAACCCGGCACAGCAGCTCCGCCGGTGCCCGGTCTGTCCGGCAACGTCGTCTTCGTCCAGACGCAGATCGGCCAGAAGCAGGGCAAGCTCGTCGTCGCTGCCTGCGCGAAGCTCCAGGCGAACCCCTGCAAGGTCGGCTACCTCTACTCGGTGAAGGCGTCGTCGCTCGACGCCGCGATCCGCAAGGGCTTCGACTCGGCCATCACGGGCCACAGACATCAAGGTCGTCGCCGAGGGCGAGACCTTCTATAACGCCGGCCGCGGCGCTCAAGGCCGCGCAGACGATGCTCCAGGCGCACCCCGACATCAACGTGATCGTCGGCGCCGACCAGGGCGCGACCGGCGCCCAGCAGGCGCTCAACGGCAACAAGAGTCACGCTGATCGGCTACGGCGGCGGCGGCGTCGGCCTCAAGGCGCGTGAAGTCCGGCGCGTGGTTCGGCACGGTCGTGCAGCGGCCGGCGACCGAGGGCCAGCTGGGGATGGAGTGCGCGCTCAAGGCGGTCAAGACCGGCAAGGGCTGCGGCGGCATCGACGTCCTCGCGGGCCTGCCCAACGGCGGCGTCGTGACGAAGGCGAACGCCTCCAAGTTCAAGGCTGAGTGGCCGGGGTAGCACCTGCCCGGCTCCGACGACGAGAGTCGTCCGTATCTCGAGCTCCTGGACGTCGCCAAGCACTTCGGCGGCGTCCAGGCGCTCGGCGGCGTCTCGCTCGACGTCGCGCCGCGGCTCCGTCCACGCGCTCGTCGGCGAGAACGGCGCGGGCAAGTCCACGCTCGGCAAGATCGTCGTCGGGTGCGCTCGCCGCCTGACGGCGGCCAGATGCTCTTCGACGGCGAGCCGGTCTCGTTCCGCTCGCCGCGGGAGGCGCTCGAGCACAGGGTCGCGGCGATCGCGCAGGAGCCGTTCGTCGTCCCGCAGCTGACCGTCGCGCAGAACGTCTTCCTCGGCGTCGAGCCGTCGAGGGCCGGTGTGCTGCGCGGCCGGAAGCTCTACGCGGCCTACGACGAGCTAGCCGCGCGGGCGGGCTTCGAGCTGCCGGGCCACGCGCCCGCCGGCCGTCTCCGCACCGCCGAGCAGCAGAAGGTCGAGATCCTGCGCGCGCTCTCGCGCGACGCGCAGCTCATCGTCATGGACGAGCCGACCGCGGCGCTGAGCGCCGGCGAGACCGAGCAGCTGCACGAGACCATCCGCTCGCTCGTCGCCGGCGGGACCACGATCGTCCTGATCTCCCACTTCCTCGGCGAGGTGCTCGAGCTCTCCGACACGGTCACGGTGCTCCGTGACGGCGACCTGATCCGCACCGCGCCATCGTCACGGGAGACGGAGCGATCGCTGGTCGAGGCGATGCTGGGCCGCCCGCTCACCTCGACGTTCCCGGCGAAGCAGCCACCGCCGCCGGACGCCCCGGCGCTGCTCACGGTCGACGGCGTGACCGCCCCGGGCGTCGACGACGCCAGCTTCGACGTGCGCGCAGGCGAGATCGTCGGCATCGCAGGGCTCGTCGGTGCGGGGCGCACGGAGCTCGCGCGGGCGCTTTTCGGCGCTGCGAAGCTGTCGGCCGGAATGGTCGAGCTCGCCGACGGCACCCGGCTCGGCCGCAGCCCGAGCCGCAGCCTGTCCGGGGGGCTCGCGCTCGTCCCCGAGTCGCGCAAGGACGAAGGCCTCCTGTTCGGCCGCTCCGCGATCGAGAACACGACGCTCTCCCGGCTCGACCGCTTCGCGCGCGCGGGAGTGATCCGGCGCGGGCTCGAGCGCAAGACGGCCCGTGCCATGCTCGAGCGCTGCGACGTCCGCGGCGTTTTCGGCGCGCCGGTGCAGAGCATGTCGGGCGGCAACCAGCAGAAGGTGCTGCTCGCGCGCACGCTGCTCTGCGATCCGCAGGTGCTGATCGCCGACGAGCCGACGCGCGGCGTCGACGTGGGCGCCAAGCGCGCGATCTACGACTTCGTGGCCGAGTTCGCCGGCAACGGCCGCGGCGTGATCCTGATCTCGTCCGAGCTCGAAGAGGTGCTCGGCCTCGCCCACCGGATCCTGGTCATGCGCGGCGGGCGGATCGTCGCCGAGCTCGCGGGCGGCGAGATGACCGAGAACGCGATCCTCCGCGCCGCGTTCGCGGACGACTCGGTGGGTGGAGAGGGATGAGCACGCACGCGTCGGGCGCGTCCGGCTGGTGGCCCGAGCGGCTCGGCTGGGACCGCGTGCGCGGGCTCGGCATCCTGATCCCGTTCGTCGTCCTCTTCGGGCTGCTGACCTGGAAGAGCTCGCACTTTGCGACGCGCTCCAACCTGCTCAACATCCTCGACCAGCAGTCGGCGACGCTGATCATCGCCGCGGCCGGCACGCTCGTGATCGTCGCCGGCGGGATCGACCTCTCGGTCGGCTCGACCTACGCGCTGGCCGCCGTCGTCATGGCGCAGGTCGGCCAGCACCACTCGGCGACGCTGGCGATCGCGCTGGCCATCGGCGCCGGCCTCGCCGTCGGCGTCTGCAACGGCGTGGTGATCACCGGCCTGCGCATCAACGCGCTCATCGCCACCCTGGCCGCGGCGTTCATCGTCGGCGGCCTCGCCAACCTCATAGCCAAGGGCAACCTGCTCGTCCTCTACGACGCGGAGGGCAACATCAAGCAGTCGTTCGCCCGCATCTCCAACACGGTCTGGTTCGGGGTGAACACCTCGACCTGGATCATGATCGTGGTCGTCATCGTGCTCGCCTTCCTGCTCGCAGCCACGACGGCGGGCCGCTACATGTACGCGTCGGGCGGCAACGCCGAGGCGGCGCGCCTCGCGGGTGTGCGCGTGAACGGAATCCGCGTGCTCACCTTCGCGCTCAGCGGCATGGCGGCCGGCCTCGCCGGCGCGCTCGACACCTCGCGGATCGGCAGCGCGCAGGCATCGAGCGACAACACGACGCTCGCCTTCACCGTGCTGGCCGCGATCGTCGTCGGCGGCACGAGCATCCTCGGTGGCGAGGGCGCCGTCTGGCGGTCGGTCGTCGGCGTCCTCCTGATCGCCTTCATCGGCAACGGCTACGTGCTGATGGGCTGGGACCCGCTCTACCAGCAGATCACCACGGGTGCGATCCTCCTGGGAGCGGTGGCAATCGACGCGCTGGCGAGGAGGCGAGGCTGATGGCGACGACCCATACTGGGCAGCTCGACTCTGCCACCGCGTGCGAGCTCTACCGCCGCATGCTCCTGATCCGCGGCGTGGAGGACCGTGTCCAGAGCCTGTTCCTGCGCGGCGAGGTCTACGGAACGACGCACCTCTACAGCGGCCAGGAGGCGGTCGCGGTCGGGTTCGCGAGCGTGCTCCAGGAGGGCGACAGGATCGCCTGCACGTACCGCGGCCACGGGCACCTGCTCGCGATGGGCACCGACCCCGAGGCGCTGCTGGCCGAGCTGCTCGGCCGCGAGACCGGGCTGAACGCGGGCCGCTCGGGCTCGATGAACATGGTCGACCCGGAGCACGGCGTGCTCGGCTGCTACGGCATCGTCGGCGGCTCGATCGCCGCTGCCACCGGTGCTGCTCTGGCGCTGCGCGGCACGGGCTCGATCGCGGTCGCGTACTTCGGCGACGGCGCGATCAACCAGGCCTACTTCTACGAGTGCCTCAACTTCGCGAAGGTCCTGGGGCTGCCGGTGGTCTTCGTCTGCGAGAACAACGGCTACGGCGAGTACACGCCGTTCGAGGCGGTGACCCCGGGCGGCATCATCCCGCGTGCGGCGGCGCTCGAGATCCCGACCGGCCAGATCGACGGCATGGACATCCGCGCGACCCGTGCCGCCGCCGCCGAGATCACCGCGCGCGTGCGCGGCGGCGGCGGGCCGGAGTTCGTGGAGGCGATCACCTACCGCTTCGTCGGCCACTCCCGCAGCGACCCCGGCAAGTACCGGCCCGAGGGCGAGCTCGACCGCTGGCGCGAGCGCGACCCGCTCGTCGTCGCGCGCAACGTCCTCGGCTTGGACGACGCCAACGGCATCGAGGCCGAGGTCACCGCGGAGCTCGAGCGCATCGAGGCGGCCGCACTGGCGGCGCCGTTCCCCGAGAAAATCTCGATCCCGGAGTTCAATGAGGTCGTTTAGAACCACTGACGTCTCCATGCCGAAGCTCTCCGACTCGATGGAGGAGGCGACGGTGCTGGCCTGGCTGAAGCAGCCCGGCGACGCCGTCGAACGCGGCGAGCCGCTCGTGGAGGTCGAGACCGACAAGGCCACCGTGGTCTACGAAGCCGAGACGGCAGGGATCCTCGACGAGATCCTCGTCGGCGACGGTGAGACGGCGGCCCTCGGCGCGCCGATCGCGCGCATGCGCACGGGGGACGCTGCCTCCCCAGCGGCGCCCGCCCGAGCAACCGCCCCGGCGGCCGCCCGAGGCGCTACCGGCGAGATCGAGTTCCGCGAGGCGATCCGCCAGGCCCTCGACGAGGAGCTCGAGCGCGACGAGCGCGTCTTCCTGATGGGCGAGGACGTCGCGGTCGCCGGCGGCGTGTTCGCCGTCACGCCCGGCCTGCTCGAGCGCCATGGGCCCGACCGCGTCATCGATACGCCGATCTCCGAGCTGGCGATGACCGGGGCCGCCTACGGCGCCGCCCTGACCGGCAAGCGGCCGGTGCTCGAGATCATGTTCGGTGACTTCCTCGCACTGTCCATGGACTCGCTGATCAACCAGGCGACGAAGTACTGGTTCCTGACCGGCGGCCGGCAGAGCGTCCCGCTCGTCATCCGCTCCGTCGTCGGCGGCGGCGGCCGGTTCGGCGCGATCCACTCGCAGATGCCCGTCTCGTGGCTGATGGGCATCCCCGGGCTGAAGATCGTCGCGCCCGCCACGCCGGCGGATGCGAAGGGGCTGCTCAAGGCGGCGATCCGCGACGAGAACCCGGTCGTCTTCTTCGAGCACAAGCGGCTGTACTCGCTGAAGGGCGAAGTCAACGGCGACGTCGTCCCGCTCGGCCGCGCGCAGGTCGTGCGCGAGGGCGGCGACGTCACGCTCGTCAGCGCGATGAAGGGCGTTCACGACTGCCTCGCCGCCGCGGAGCAAGCTGGCGGGTCAGGGTGTCCAGGCCGAAGTCATCGACCTGCGCACGATCCGTCCGGTCGACCTCGAAACCGTGCTCGCCTCGGTGGAGAAGACGAACCGCATCGCCGTCGTCGAGGAAGGCCCGCTGACCGGCGGCTGGGCGGGCGAGGTCCTGGCGCTCGTCGCCGAGCACGGCCTCGGCGACCTCGACGACGCGTGGCGGATCGCGACGCCGGACTCGCCGATCCCCTACAGCCCGCCGCTCGAGGACGCGCACCTGCCCGGTCCCGAGCGCATCGCCCGCGAGGTGCTGTCGCGGTCGTGAGCCGCAGGGCCGCGGCCGGCGGCCTCGGCCTGGGCGTCGGCGCCGGCTTCAACATCTCCACCGTCGGGCCGGCCGCCGACACGCTCGCGCACGAGTACGGCGTCCGGCTGGGCGTGATCGGCTTCCTGACGACCGCGCTGTTCGTGACGCACCTCGCCGCGCAGCTACCCGGCGGGCGCCTCATCGACCGGCACGGCGCGCGGCGGATGGGCCTGCTCGGCCTTGCGGTCGTGATCGTGGGCAATGCGCTAGCCCTCAGTGCGAGCAGCCTCGGCGTCGGCATCGCCGGGCGGCTCGTCACCGGCATCGGCACCGGCGTGGGCTTCGTGGCGGGAAGCTCGTACGTGCGCGCGACCTGGGGCACGCCCACGGCACAGGGGCTGTTCGGCGGGTTCAGCGTCGGCGGCGCCGGTCTCGCGATCGCGCTCGTTCCGCTCGCCGAGCTCGCGGTCGACTGGCGGGCGCCCTACGTCGCCGGGCTCGTCATGGCGGCCGTCTTCCTCTCCGTCCTCTGGTTCGCACCGGCCGATCGCCCGGTCGCCAAGCTCGCCGGCAACCCGTGGGCGATGCTCCGGGACCGCCGCCTGTACCCGCTCGCGGCGATCCACACGGCGTCGTTCGGCTTCAGCGTCATCCTCGGCATCTGGACGGTCTCGCTGTTCGAGCACGACGGCTACCGCAGCGAGGTCGGCGGCGTCATCGGCGCGCTCACGCTCCTCGGCGGGCTGGTCACGCGCCCGCTCGGCGGCCGACTGATGGAGCGCTGGCCCGCGCGGACGCCGCTTTACGTCGAGCTGAGCATGCTCGTCGCCGCCGGAGGCACCGTGCTGCTGCTCCTCGACGCGCCGATCGCGCTGCGCGTCCTCGGGGCGGCGGCGCTCGGGCTCGCCGCCGGCATCCCGTTTGCGTATGCGTTCACCCGCGCACAGCAGCTGCGCAGCGATGCCCCTGCGCTCGCGACCGGGTTCGTGAACAGCTGCGCGACGCTGGTGATCCTCGTGGGCGCGCCGCTCGTCGGCTTCACGTTCGCCCTCCCTGGAGAGGGCGCCATCGGCTTCGCGGTCGTCGCGGGGCTCTGGGCGGCCGCCGCCCTCTCGCTCAGAGGCGAGAAGGCGACGGACGCCGTTGCGGATCCCGCCTAGGCGGGAACGCCCTCGGGGACAGGTTTCGTGTCGATCTGGAGCTCCGGGTCGGCGATCGGCACGTACGTCGTCTCGGCGCCGAGCTCCTTGCGCACGATGTTCGCGCCCTGCGCAAGCGCGGCCGCCTTGTACGTCGCGATCGGCCGCGGCACGCCCTGGCGGCCGAAGCCGCAGTCGGACGAGAGCACGAGGTTCTCGGGCTCGATGTAGTCCAGTGCGAGCCGGATGTCGGCGGCGACCTCGTCGGGCGTCTCCACCTGGAGCTGGCGGTGGCTGAGCATCCCGACGGCGATCTTCTTGTCCGACTTGCCCTTGTACGGCGCGAGCGCCGGCAGCAGCTGGTGGTTGTTGTTCTTCGACTCGATCGTCCAGACGTCGCACTTGATCCGCTCCATGTAGATCTCGAGCGACGGCTCGTAGGAGATGTTCGGGTCGAAGCAGTGCTGCGCGCCCGGGTTGCCCCAGCACGTATGCACCCAGAGCTCGGCGTCGTCGAGGCCCTCGACCGTGTGGTTGAACAGGTCGACGTAGAAGTTGAGCGTGTCCTCGTCGGCGCCATACGCGGCGGCGCTGTGGATGGCCGGCTCCTCGATCTGCACGACCTTGCAGCCGCCGGCGACCAGCTGCCGCAGCTCGGCGTTCAGGATGGTCGCGAGGTCCCACATCAGCTCGCGCTTGTCGTCGTCGTACGCGTCCGTCTGGATCGTGAGGACGGTGCAGGCGAGATCCGAGGAGACCGTGCCGAACTTGACCGGCTTCTCGGTGCGCGCCTGCGCAACGCGCCAGATCTTCGCGAACTCGAGCGGGGCGCGCGGCCCGATCTTGTCGACGATGGCGTGGTACTTCCAGCCGCCGACGATCTCGTTGAGCCAGCCGCCGACCGGGTAGTCCCAGAGGGCCGTGCGCTCGGTGTCGTACTCCGAGATGCCACTGACGCGCTCGCTCGGGTACGAGAACCACGAGCGGCCGCCGAGGTCGGCGTCGAGGTGGTAGTCGCCGTTCGTGAGGATGTCGAGCCCCGCCAGCTCCTGGTCCGCGATCACCGTGGCGACCGCGTCGAGGTGCTGCTCGCGGAACTGGACATCGCCCAGCGCCGTCGAGTACGGGCGCTCGAGCAGGTTCCCGGTGTACCAGGCCGGCCGCGGCCAGGACCCGGTCACCGTGGTCGGGAGGATCCGATCCTTCGTCGCTGTCAACATGCCGCGTCGGCTCTCCTTTCGGGCGCGTGTTCAGTCCAAGTGGACAGGCTGTACAGCCCGACGCGAAACTACCACGCCAGGGTTGAGCGACTACATTGGATTCATGCGGCCTGCGGCACTCGTGCTCGCCCTGACTGCAGGGTCGGTGGTGGCGATCGACCTCACCCAGAAGACGCTCGCCTTGAGCCGGCCGGAGGCGGTCGTGGGCCACGAGCGCTCGCTCGGCTACGTGCTGGCCGGCGCAGGCGCCACGGCGGTGTGGGCCGCGGCGATCGTGGTCGTCGGCTCGCTGCCGATCGCATTCGCCGGCGGGATCGCCGTGGGCGGCGCGATCGGGAACCTGTCCTCGCTGATCTTGTTCCCGTCGTTCCGCGGCGTGCCCGACCCGCTCGTCGTCGGGCGGCTCGCGTTCAACCTCGGCGACGTCGCGGTCGTCACCGGGCTCGTCCTCGTGGTGGCGACGACGATCGTGTTCGCGGTGCAGAACCGAGCTCGGCTGCGCGAGCCGGTCCGCGTCAGGGGCTAGCGACCCAGGCGATCGTGCGATCGGCCAGCCGGTCGAGCGCCCGCACGGAGAGCTCCAGGTGCTCCGGCTTCGTGTCCTCGAGCTTCGTGTGCGAGAGGCCGCGCAGGCTCTGGACGAAGATCATCACCGCCGGCACGCCCGCGCGCGCGACCTCGGCCGCGTCGTGCAGCGGGCCTGATGGCAGGCGGTGCGCCGTACCGGAGACCTCGCGGATCGCATCCTCGGCGAAGCCGACCAGCGTCTCGTCGAACAGGATCGGCTGGATGTTCCAGATCCGGCTCCACTCGACGTCGATGTTCTCCTCGACCGCGAACCGCCCGGACGCTTCCTTCGCCTCGGCGAGCATCTGCGCGAGCGTGCCGGCGTCCATGTTGCGCTGGTCGAGCAGTTGCTCCGCCGTCTCGACGACCGACGTGACGATGCCGGGCTTGCAGACGACGCCACCTGATGTGCACACGGCGCCGCGGCCGGCTCCGTGGGCGATGTCGCGGATCGCTAGCTCGAGCTTCGCCGCGCCCGCGAGGGCATCGCGGCGCTGGTCCATCGGCGTCGAGCCGGCGTGGGCGGCCTGGCCGCGCCAGGTGATCAGCGAGCGCTCGACGCCGAACGTGCCGATGACCGCGCCGAGCGGCAGATCCATCGACTCGAGCACGGGGCCTTGCTCGATGTGCAGCTCGAGGTAGGCGGCGGCGTTCTCGAGCTGCCGGTGCGCGTCGAGCGCGCGGTCGAGGTCGACGCCGTGCTCGCGCAGTGCGTCCTCCCAGCGAATCCCGGTCGCGTCGGTGCGGTTTCGGATCTCCTCCTGATCCGCCATCGTCCCGGACGCGGCGCTCGAGCCGAACAGGCTGCGACCGAACCGCGCGCCCTCCTCGTCGGCCCAGTTGACGAGGCGCACGGTCGTGGCCGGCTGCCCATCCTCCGCGATCCGGCGCAGCACCTCCATCGCGCCGACGACGTTCAGCGCGCCGTCGAGCCAGCCGCCGTTCGGGACAGAGTCGATGTGGCCGCCCATCAGCAGGGCGCGCTCGGAATCGCCGCGGAGCGTCCACCACTGGTTGCCGGCCTCGTCGACCTCGTACTCGAGCGGGAGGCCATCGAGCTTGCCCTGTAGCCATTCCTTCGCCGTGACCCAGGTGTCCGTCCACGCGACGCGCTGCGCGCCGTCCTCGTCGCCGGTCAGCTCGCGCAGCTCGCGCAGCTCGGCGATGGTGCGACTTGGGTCGAGTGCCACAGAGCGACTCTAATATCGCCCGCATGGCTGCCGTAGCCGCACAGACACCCGCCCGGACCTCCCCGACCGAGACGGCGAAGCACGCGGCGTCGCGCGTCGTCGTGCTGGTGCTCGTCCTCGGCGCGCTCTGGGCGCTCTGGGAGGGGTACCGCTGGACGTGGATGCACTTCGGCTGGACCTGGCCGTTCCTCGTCGACGACTCGACGATGCCGCACCTGCACTCGATCGTCGCTGCCCTCTTCGACCGGACGTCGACGAACCAGCTGATGATCGACTACCTCTTCCACGCCGCGCTCTTCACGGCGAGGGAGGCTGTCGTCGGCTTCGTCTTCGGTGCGCTCATCGGGTTTGCGCTCGGCGCGGTGATCGCGCGCTTCGGAGTCCTGCAGCGCGGCGTCATGCCGTACGTCGTCGCGTCGCAGACGATCCCGATCGTCGCGATCGCCCCGATCGTGGTCGTCGGGCTCGCGAACGTCTCGGTGCTCGGCTGGTCGCCGCAGGCCTGGCAACGGGTGGCCATCATCGCCGCCTACCTGACCTTCTTCCCGGTGACGGTGAACACGGTGCGCGGGCTGCAGTCGGCCGACCCGGCGGCGGTCGAGCTCATGCGCTCCTACGCGGCGGGCGAATGGGCCGTCTTCTGGAAGCTGCGGGTGCCGGCGTCGCTCCCGTTCCTGTTCTCGGCCTTCCGCGTCGCCGCGACCGCCTGCGTGGTCGGCGCCATCATCGGCGAGCTGCCGTCGTCGATCCAGGACGGCCTCGGCGGCGCGATCCTCAACTTCAACCAGTACTACTCGCTCCAGCCCACGTACCTGTGGGCGACGAACCTGGTTGCCGCGGGGCTCGGCATCTCGTTCTTCCTCGCCATCGTGATCGCGGAGAAGCTGCTCGTCCGCCGCCCGCCGGAGCAGCTCGTATGAAGTCTCCGGACCCGGACGGCACCGTCGTCTCGCTCAGCGACGTCTCGAAGACGTTCCCGCGCGGGGGCACGACGGCGCTCGAAGGCATCGACCTGGACGTCGGCCGCGGCGAGTTCATCTCGTTGATCGGGCCGTCGGGCTGCGGCAAGTCGACGCTCCTCCGCGTCATCGGCGACCTCGTCGAGCCGTCCGCCGGAACCGTGCTGGTGAACGGCAAGTCGGCGCACCAGGCGCGACTCGACCGTGACTACGGCATCGTCTTCCAGGCCGCGGTGCTCTACGACTGGCGCACGGTGGCGAAGAACATCGCGCTGCCGCTCGAGCTGCTCGGCTGGGACCGGCAGAAGCGCACCGACCGCGTGCGCGAGATGCTCGATCTCGTCGAGCTCGGCGGGTTCGAAAGCCACTACCCCTGGCAGCTGTCCGGCGGGATGCAGCAGCGCGTCTCGATCGCACGTGCGCTCTCGTTCTCGCCGGCGCTGCTGCTGATGGACGAGCCGTTCGGCGCGCTCGACGAGATGACGCGCGAGCGCCTCAACCTCGAGCTCCTGGACATCTGGCGCGAGACCGGCTCGACGGTCGTCTTCGTCACCCACTCGATCTCCGAGGCGGTGTTCCTCTCCACGCGGGTCGTCGTCATGTCCCCGCGTCCCGGGCGGATCGCGGGCATCGTGCCCGTCGACCTGAAGCAGCCCCGCAGCGCGGAGACGCGCGAGGACCCGCGGTTCTTCGAGCTCGTGACGGCGGTGCGCGAGGCGCTGCACGGCGTCGGCGCCGACCGCGTCGTCGAGGAGTTGGCCGAGTGAGCACCGCTACCGTCGAGGTCCGGACGCGGCCCCCCGTCAAGCGCCACCTCGTCTTCTGGGGGCCGGCAATCCTCGTCTTCGCGGCCGGGCTTGCCGTCTGGCAGTGGGTGCTCCCCGCGCTCGGGGTCGAGCGCTATCTGCTGCCGCGGTTCTCCGACATCGTCACCGCGTTCGGGGACAACCACACCGTGCTGCTGCAGGGCGCCTGGATCACTCTCAAGGAGGCCGTCGCCGGGTTCGTGATCGGCTCGGGGGTCGCGTTCCTCTCCGCGCTCGCGCTCGCGCGCTGGCGTCCGCTCGGCACCGCGCTGATGCCGTACATGATCGCCGCGAACGCGATCCCGATCATCGCCTTCGCGCCCATCACGAATGCGTGGTTCGGCGTGCTCAGCCCGTGGTCGAAAATCACGATTGCCGCCGTCCTCTGCTTCTTCCCGGTGCTGGTCAACACACTGCGCGGGCTGACGTCCGTCCGGCCGGAGTCGATCGAGCTGATGCGCTCCTACGCGGCGGGGAACTGGTCGGAGTTTCGGCGGGTTCGGATACCGACGTCGCTGCCGTTCGTCTTCGCGGCCTTGAAGGTTGCGTGCGTGCTCGCGATGATCGGCGCCGTGGTCGGGGACTACTTCGGCGGCGACGTGAGCGCGCTCGGCGTGCAGATCCTGTCGGCGGTGTCCCTGGCGCAGTACGAGACCGCCTGGGCCGCGATCCTCATCGCGAGCCTGATGGGTCTCGCGTTCTACGGGGTCGTCTCGCTCGCCGAGCGGTTCACCCTGCGGTGGGACCCGGCGACGCGCAGCCGACTCGAATGAGAGGGTAGAAGAACTGGCGGCCCGGTCGGCTGCCACGGACCAGGAGGAGGGACCGGAGTGAGAGGACGTAGGTGGTATCTGCTCGTGGCGGCCGTCGCCGCGCTGGCTGCGCTCACCGCGGCGAGCATGGCGGCCGCGGGGTCGACGGGCACGCAGCTCACCAAGGTGACGCTGCAGAGCAAGTGGGTCGTGCAGGGCCAGTTCGCGGGTTACTACGCCGCGCAGGCCAAGGGCTTCTACAAGCAGGCCGGGCTGGATGTGACGATCAAGCCGGGCGGCCCGGACTTCCTGCCGGAGCAGGTCGTGCTCGGCAAGCAAGCGGAGTTCGGGATCGACTGGCTGCCGAGCCTGCTGGCACAGCGGGACACGGGGCAGGATCTCGTCAACATCGCGCAGGTCTACGCGCGGAGCGGCACGACCGAGGTGACCTGGAAGGACAGCGGCATCAACACGTTCTCGAAGATGCGCGGCAAGAAGTTCGGGGTCTGGATCTTCGGCAACGAGTTCGAGCAGCGCGCCGCGCTCGTGAAATTCGGGATGAATCCCGGACAAGGACGTCCACATCGTCAAGCAGAACTTCGACGTCAACCCGTTCCTGAAGCGGCAGGTCGACGCGACCTCGGCGATGACGTACAACGAGCTCGCGCAGATCCTCGAGTCGAAGAACTCGAAGACCGGCAAGCAGGTGCAGCTCAGCGACCTGAACGTCTTCAAGTACAACGACCTCGGCACGGGAATGCTCCAGGACGGGATCTTCGTCCGCGGTGACTGGATCAAGGACAAGGCGAACCAGGACACGGCCGTCAAGTTCCTCGAGGCGTCGTTCAAGGGCTGGGCATACTGCCGCGACCACTACCAGGACTGCGCGAATATCGTGGTCTCGAAGGGCACGGCGCTGCCGAAGGGCCATCAGCTCTGGCAGGTCAACGAGGTCAACGCATTGATCTGGCCGAACAAGAGCGGCATCGGCGTGATGAGCCCGGCTGCGTTCAAGCAGACGGCGAACATCGCCTACAAGTACAAGGTGATCAAGAAGCCGGCGACGTCGGCCGCGTACCGGAGCGACCTGGCTCTGAAGGCCGTGGCCGCGCTCAAGAAGCAGGGCGTGGACGTGTACGGCAAGAACTTCAAGAAGGCGAGCGTCGCGCTCAAGCTCGGCGGCAAGTAGCCGCGACCATTTCGCTGTGCGAAATGGTTAGAGATGTGAAGGGGCGGCCCGTTCGGGCCGCCCCTTCGTTTGATCGGTCGTTCAGCGGCTGAAGTTGGCGGGCGCGGAGAAGACGCGCCGGCTCGTCACCGACAGGGCCTTTGCGGCCGCCTTGGATGTGCCGGTCGCGGCCGCGAGTGCGCCGAACGTCGTGTCCTGCTTACAGGTCGTGCCCGCAGCGGGCAGCACGCCCTGCAGCAGGTACGTGTTGACGGCCGCGTCGATGCACGCCGACTCGCCGCCGTACGCGGTGTGGCCGTCGCCGCGCATCGTGATCAGGCGGGCGTTGTGCAGGTCGCGCACGTACCGCAGGGCACCCGCGTAGGGGGTCGCCGGGTCGTACGTCGTTGCGACGACAAGCGGCGTCGGCGACGAGTCCTTGATCTTGAACGGCCCGTCGTACGCGTCCTTGTCGTGCTTCGGCCACATGACGTAGTTGAGCTCCACGTAGCCGTTGTTGAAGTACACGTGCGGGTAGGTGGCCCAGGCTTCGTCACCTCGGTCGAGGAAGAAGTCCTCCTGATTCTTCGAGTACTTCTGCTCGGTGGCCCCGATCGTGAAGTACCGGTCGTTGCCGGGGCTGTAGGTGCCGTCGTCGGGGCTCCGCCCGTAGACGATCTCGTCGACGATGAAGCGTATGAACGACGCGTCGCCGGTGGCGGCCTCCGCCAGGGCTTCGCTCACCGGGCTCCAGTTTTCCTTGGCGTACATGCCGCCGAAGATGACCGCGGCGTTGATGTCGTCGCCCGTCACCGGCGTCGGATCCGGCGTGTACCCGGTGGCCGGGATCGGGCTCGCGTTCGCCTGGTCGACCAGCTGGTCGTACGCGTCCCACGGATCGGAGCCGCCGAAGCCGTTGCAGGCGACCTGGTCGGCGGCACACGCCTGCATGAACCGGCCCCAGGCTCGTTCGAAACCGGCCGACTGCTCGGAAAGCTGTTGCCACGGCTTGTTGATGTACCGGTTGGCGTCGACAGGCCCGTCGAGCACCATCGCCCGATAGTTCTTCGGGAACAGGCTCGCGTACGTCGCCCCGAGGAACGTCCCGTACGAGTAGCCGAAGTAGTTCAGCTTCGACTCGCCGAGCAGCCCGCGGATCGAGTCCATGTCGCGGGCGACGTTGGCCGTCGAGACGTGCTCGAGGATCTCGCCGTTGGAGAGGCACGCGTTGATGTAGGTCTTGTCCTTCTGGATCAACGCGTCCACGTCCAGCGTCAGCGGCGTCGGGAACGGCATCGAGTAGATGCCCGTCGTCTGCTGGTTGACGTGGCAGTCGATCGAGGGCGTGCTCTGGCCGACGCCACGGGGATCGAACGCGATGATGTCGTAGCGCTGGTTGAGCGTGTGCCAGAGCCCGCTCGCGCCGACGAACTGCAGGTAGTCGACGGCGGTGCCGCCGGGGCCGCCGAAGTTGAAGAACAGCGCACCGAGCCGGTGCGCCTGGTCGGCCGCGGGCACGCGCGCGACCGCGATCTGGACGCGCTTCTTCTTGTCGTTGGCGTGGTCGTAGTCGAGCGGCAGATCGGCCGTCGCGCACTCCGTCGCGGCAGCGGCGGGCGTCAGGCCGCAGGGCGTGAAGACGAGCCCCGGCGCCGGCGGCTGCTTCGCGGTCGCAGGAGCGGCCACCGCGAGTACGACAAAGGCCACGCACGCGCCGACGAGCAGGCGAAGCCTGCCGAAGGTGAATCCGGTCATGCTGAACCTCCCCTCGAAATTCTGGGTCAGGCGATTCTCTTTCCCACCGAGCGGCACATGGCAACCCACCTGGCCGGGATCGATCGGCACATCTGCGTCGGCGCTGAGCCACCTCTCGGGGCGGAGCAGCTCCGTTCGGGGACAGTCCCTGGAACTGTTTGCCCACAGGTGAGGCCGGTTCGGGTAGACCTGCTTCGGCTCCGCATTTAGGTTGGCGGGACACACCGAGGAGGACGTGAAGAGATGTCAGTTCTGATCAAGGGCGGCCGCGTCGTGACGGCGGCCGACGACTACGTGGCGGACGTCTTCATCGAGGACGAGACGGTGACGCTCATCGGCGAGTCGCTCGACCAGCCGGCAGACCGCGTCATCGACGCGAGCGGCAAGTACCTGCTGCCGGGCGGGGTCGACCCGCACACGCACCTGGACATGCCGTTCGGCGGCACCGTGACGATCGACGACGTCGAGTCAGGACAGACGGCCGCGGCGTTCGGCGGGACGACCACTCACGTCGACTTCATCATCCAGCCGCAGGGCTGGACCTTCGGCCAGGCGCTCGACGAGTGGCGCTCCAAGGCCGAGGGCAAGCAGGTGATCGACATGGGCTACCACATGGCCGTCACCGACCTGAAGGACGGCGGCACGCTCGAGGAGCTCGCCACGCTGCCCGACCAGGGCGTCACGTCCTACAAGCTCTTCATGGCCTACAAGGGCGCGCTCATGGTCGACGACGAGACGCTCTTCAGGACGATGCAGGTCGCCGCCGAGACCGGCGCGCTCGTGATGGTGCACGCCGAGAACGGCGACGCCATCGACGTGCTCGTCTCCGAGGCGCTCGCTGCCGGCAACACCGAGCCGAAGTACCACGCGCTGACGCGCCCGCCCGAGACCGAGGGCGAGGCGACGAACCGGGCCATCCAGCTGTCCCGCGTCGCCGGCTCGCCGCTCTACGTCGTGCACGTCTCCTGCAAGGAGGCGGTCGAGCCGATTGAGCTCGCGCGCGAGAAGGGCTGGAACATCCACGGCGAGACCTGCACGCAGTACCTGTTCGTGGACTACACGTTCCTCGAGCGCCCGGACTTCGAAGGCGCGAAGTACGTCTACACGCCGCCGCCGCGGGCGAAGGAGAACCAGGACGTGCTCTGGAACGCCCTGCGCACCGACGTCCTCTCCGTCGTGTCGACGGACCACTGCGCCTTCCTCTGGGACGGGCAGAAGACGATGGGCCGCGACGACTTCTCGAAGATCCCGAACGGCGGCCCCGGCCTCGAGAACCGGCTGCACATGCTCCACGAGTTCGGCGTGCGCGGCGGGCGGGTCTCGCTCAACCGGCTCGTCGAGCTGTGGGCGACGAACCCGGCGAAGCTCTTCGGCCTCTACCCGCGCAAGGGCACGATCGCGGTCGGCTCCGACGCCGACATCGTCGTCTTCGACCCGGAGAAGCGGCACACGATCTCGGCCGCCACGCAGCACTCGAAGTCGGACTACAACCTCTACGAGGGCACGACGGTGACGGGCTCGCCGGAGGTCGTCCTGCTCCGCGGGAAGGTGCTGGTCGACGGCAACGAGCTCGTGGCGCAGCCCGGCGTGGGGCGGTTCATCCCGCGCGCGCGCTTCGGCGAGCAGCTGACCGCAGGCGTGGCCGTCTCCTGAGCGCGACCCCGGCCGGCGACTGGGCCGCGTTCTACGACGCGGTTGCCGAGCGCCCCGCGCACGAGACCGTACTCGGGGCGCTCGCGCGCTTCGACACGCCCGGCTTTGGCGTCGACCTCGGCTGCGGGCAGGGGCGCGACACGCTGGCGATGCTGCGTAGCGGCTGGCGCGTGCTTGCCATCGACGCCGAACCTGAAGCGATCGAGCGACTCGTCGCCCGCGTCGGCGACGAGTCGCGGCTCGAGACGCGCGTGGCGTCGTTCGTCGACGCGGAGTGGCCGGAGGCGGATCTCGTCAACGCCGGCTACGCGCTGCCGTTCTGCCCGCCGGAACGGTTCGGCGCGGTCTGGGAGCGCGTCGCCGCCTCCGTCCGCGAGGGAGGACGGTTCAGCGGGCAGCTCTTCGGCGAGCACGACGAGTGGGCCGCCGACCCCGAGCTCACGTTCCTCACCCGCGCCGAGGCGCTGGCACTGCTCGAGCCGTTCGAGCTAGAACGGTTTGACGAGGAGGACGAGGACGGCAAGACCGCGCTCGGCGACGCCAAGCACTGGCACGTCTTCCACGTCGTGGCTAGGCGGACCGCTCTTGCAGAGAAGACGTGACGCCGGCGAGCTCGAGGTGCATTCCCTCGCGGGCGAGCAGCGGCGGCTCGCCGGTGCCGTTCCATAGCTCGCGTGCGCGGTCCTCGATCTCGTCGAGCACGCCGTCGGCGTGCCAGGGGTCGTGGTGGAAGAGCACGAGCCTGCGCACCCCGGCGCGGAGCGCGAACGTGACGGCGTCCGTCACGCTCGAGTGGCCCCACCCGACGCGCTCCGGGTACTCGGCGTCGGTGAACTGGGCGTCGTGCAGGAGGAGGTCGACGCCCAGGGCGAGATCGCAGCCGGGAATCCAGTCCGCGCCGATCCCGGCGAGATCGGCGCCGAGCGCGGGCTCGTGGTCCGGGATGTACGCGACCGACGAGGTTCCCGACTCCAGGCGGAAGCCGAGCGTCGGCCCCGGGTGCGCGACCCGCGCGGCCGTGACGCGGAAGCCGGCCAGCTCCCAGGCCTCGTCGGGAACGTCGTGGAACACGACGTGGGACGGCACGTCGGATACGTCGATCGGGAAGAGCGGCGGGGACAGGTAGCGGGCGATGCGCTCCTGCAGCGTCCGGGTCGGCGAGGGCGGGCCCCAGATGTGCAGCTCCATTTCGGGATGCCAGAGGGGCAGGAAGAAGCCGAGCCCCTCGAGATGATCGAGGTGCAGGTGCGTCAGCAGCAGGTCGATGCGCGCCGGCGCCTCGGCCATGAGGTGCTCGCCCAGCGGCCGTAACCCGGTCCCCGCGTCGATGATCAGGAACCCGTCCGCGTGCCGGACCTCGATGCACGACGTGTTCCCGCCGTAGCGAACCGTATGCCGCCCTGGGGATGCAAGTGACCCGCGGCAGCCCCAGATGGTGATCCGCACGGCTAGGCCTCGTCCTCGCCGTTCTCCCAGAAGATCGCCACGACGCCGCCGAGCTCGTCCGGGCCTGTCATCAGCGGGAACGCGGTGATCGCGATCGTGCGCCAGACGCCGTCGACGCCGCGCACGCGCCGCTTCCCGTGCGTGGGCCGGCGTTCGAAGAAGGCGATGCCGAGCGCCCGGTCCTCCGGCTCGAGGAACTCGCCTTCCAGGTTCTCGATGTCGAACGTCTCGACCAGCTCCCTGGCGGTCAGCTCGCCGACCTCGGCGAACGACCGGCCGAGCACGCGCTCAGCCGCCTCGTTGTAGAAGATCAGCGTCCCGTCGCCGTCCGCGACGAACATGGGCATCGCCAGCTGCGACGCGAACTCGCGGGCGAGGATCAGGACGAGGCTCTTCTGCCGTCGCACCGCCACGGGTCGAGCCTACCCGGGCCGGCGTACCAGGGCGATCCCCCATGCCTCGCCCGCCTCGAACAGCGCATCGGCGTCGACCTCGTCGGCCCAGCCGATGAAGTGCTGCTCGGGTTGCTCCGGCGTCGACCCGAGCACGGCGAGCCGCTCGCGGACCGGCTCGCGCGGGAGGTGGTCACCGCGCTCGAGCGCCGCTTCGCGCTCTTCGCCTACCGGGCCGTCGAGGTACCCGCGCGGCATCAGCGCGGGCCAGGTGCGCTGACGTGATGCCCGACCAGCCGCGGCGAGCCCGTCTTGCCCTCCTTGCTGATGTGGATCGCCACCCGCTCTCCGTCGCGCTCGATGCGGCGGACGATCCACGGCCGGCCGTCGACGGAGGAGTGCCCGAGGGTGTCGCCGACCTCCGGGACGGGGCCGTCGTGAACGCCGCGCCACAGCTCCTGGCCCGTGCTGTTCTCGCGGATCCAGATCACGTCGCCGTCGATGCCCTGGGACACCGGCGCCGCGCCGCCCGCCGCCCAGACAGCCTGCGGGTCGAAGCTCGGTTGCTCCCCTCGCGTGATCGCTCGGAAGCCGAGCCGGAGCTCGTCCGGCGTCGGGTTCCCCCACGCCCAAAAGCCGCACCAGATCCCGTGGATCCGCAGGCGCGTGTCCAGCAGGAACGTGAACGGCAGGTGCGGCAGATGCCACTCGTCGGTCAGCTCGAGCAGGTCGAGCTCGCGCGCGACGCCGCGCTCCTCGTCGGAGAGGAACGGGAACTGTGCGCCGATGCCGGCGCGGAAGGCGCCGTTCACGTACGGCTCGTCGGCGGTCACGGCGGCGATGCGGCCGTACTCGCGCTGGATCTCCTCCTGCATGGTGACGAGGCCGCGGACGCGCACCTGCTCCTTGGGGCACCACCAGCCGCGAACGAACGCCAGGAGGAGGGGACGACCGGCCGCGATCTCGCTCAGCGCGAGCTCGCGGCCGGTGGTCTCGGGCAGGGTGATGTCTGGAAAGGGATTGCCGACGGTAAGGTCGGCTCTCACTTCGCCGGCACGCCCACCGGGCAGGACACGCCGGTCCCGCCCAGTCCGCAGTACCCGTTCGGGTTCTTGGCCAGGTACTGCTGGTGGTACGGCTCGGCGTAGTAGAACGGCCCGGCCTCGGCGATCTCGGTCGTGATCTCGCCGTAGCCGGCCGCGTTCAGCTCGGTCTGGAACGCGTCGCGGCTCGCCTCGGCGGCCGCGAGCTGCTCCGCCGACGAGGCGTAGATCGCCGAGCGGTACTGCGTGCCCGCGTCGTTGCCCTGGCGCATGCCCTGGGTCGGGTCGTGGCCCTCCCAGAACGCGCGCAGGATCTCCTCGCGGCTTGTCTTCTCCGGGTCCCACACGACGAGCACGGCCTCGGTGTGGCCGGTGCGCCCGCTGCAGACCTCCTCGTAGGTCGGGTTCTTCGTGAACCCGCCCGCGTAGCCGACCGCCGTGGTGTAGACGCCCGGAAGCTGCCAGAAGATGCGCTCGGCACCCCAGAAACAGCCCAGCCCGACGACGAGGGACTCGTAGCCCTCCGGGAATGGAGGGGTGATCGGCGTGCCGAGCACCTCGTGGCGCTCGGGCACAGGCATCGTGGCGTCGCGGCCCGGAAGGGCGTCCTCAGGGGCGACCATCTCGCTCTTGTGACGCTGGAACAGGAACATTCGGTCTCTCAGTCCTCCTCATGCCGCAGTGCGGCGGAATTGATGCAGTAACGCAGCCCGGTCGGCTGCGGGCCATCCTCGAACACGTGGCCGAGGTGGCCGCCGCAGTTCGAGCACATGACCTCGGTGCGCTTCATGAACCAGCTGCTGTCGGTCTCCTCGTCGATCGCCTCCTCGGCTGCAGGCGCGGAAAAGGCAGGCCATCCGCACCCGGAGTCGTACTTGGCGTCGGAGGAGAAGAGCTCGGCGCCGCAGCCGGCGCACCGGTACGTGCCGGGCTCGAACGTATGGTCGTACTCGCCGGTGAACGCGCGCTCGGTGCCCTTCTCGCGCAGCACGTTGTACTGCTGAGGGGTCAACTCCGCGCGCCACTCGGCGTCGGACTTCTTGATCTTTGACATACCCTTCAGTCTGCCGGGAGCGCGCTTTGTTACGGCGTCAGCGCGTCTGTGGAAAGCCCAGATCGACCCTCGACGTCGCCGGGTCTGGCCACCGGCTGGTGACGACCTTCCCGCGCGTGTAGAAGGAGACGCCCTCCGGGCCGTAGATGTGCGAACTGCCGAAGAGCGAGTCCTTCCAGCCGCCGAACGAGTAGTACGCGACCGGCACCGGGATCGGCACGTTGATGCCGACCATGCCCGCCTGCACGTCGAACTGGAACTGGCGCGCCACCCCGCCGTCGCGCGTGAAGATCGCCGTCCCGTTGCCGTACGAGTTCTCGTTCACGAGCCGCACGGCCTCCTCGTACGTATCGACGCGCACGACGCCGAGCACCGGGCCGAAGATCTCCTCGAGGTAGACGTCCATGTCCGGCTTGACGTTGTCGAGCAGCGACGGGTTGAGGAAGAACCCGCCGCCGTCCGGGGCGTTCTCGCGCCCGTCCGCGACCACCGTCGCGCCCGCTTCGCTGCCCTTCTCGATGTACGACGCCACCTTGTCGCGGTGCTCGCGCGTGATGAGCGGGCCCATCTCGACGCCGTCCTCGAGTCCGTTGCCCACCTTCACCTTCGGGATGCGCTCCTGGATCGCGTTCACCAAGGGGTCAGCCACGTCGCCGACGGCGACCACGACTGAGATGGCCATGCAGCGCTCGCCCGCGGAGCCGTAGCCGGCGCTGACGGCAGCGTCGGCGGCCTGGGCGACGTCGGCGTCCGGCAGCACGATCATGTGGTTCTTCGCGCCGGCGAGCGCCTGGACGCGCTTGCCCGCCTTCGTCCCCCGCTCGTAGATGTACTTCGCCACCGGCGTCGAGCCCACGAAGCTGGCAGCATCGACATCGGGGTGGTCGAGCAGCGCATCGACGGCGACCTTGTCGCCGTGGACGACGTTGAAGACGCCGTCCGGGATCCCGATCTCCTTCAGCAGCTCGGCGATGAGCAGGCTCGCGGAGGGGTCCTTCTCGGACGGCTTGAGGACGAACGTGTTCCCGCAGGCGATGGCCGGCGCGAACATCCACATGGGCACCATCGCCGGAAAGTTGAACGGCGTGATGCCGGCGACGATGCCGAGGGGCTGTCGGATCGAGTAGACGTCGATGCCGGTGGACGCCTGCTCGGAGTACTCGCCCTTGAGCAGCGTCGGGACGCCGCAGGCGTACTCGATGACCTCGATCCCGCGCGCCACCTCGCCGAGCGCGTCGGAGAGCACCTTGCCGTGCTCGGCCGTGAGGATGCGTGCGAAGTCCTCGCGGTGCTGGTGGAACGTCTCGCGCATGCGGAAGAGCAGGTCGGAGCGCTTCGACAACGACGTCGAACGCCATCCCGGGAACGCCTCGCGCGCCGCCTTGACGGCGCGGTCGACCTCCTCCGCGGACGCGAAGTCGACGGCGCCGCTCTGCTGCCCCGTCGCAGGGTTGAACACCGGGCCGCTGCGGCCCGACTCGCCGGCGACGGAACGGCCGCCGATCCAGTGGCTGATGCGCTTCACGTCACTGCCGCGCTCGGTCTGCGCCTCGAGAACCTCGGTCATCACTGCCTCCTCAGAAAGCTCCAGCCGAGCTTAGCGGGCCTCGATCGGGCGCCCAACAACGAGCGCGTCCACCAGGCCGGCGTCAAGCTCGCGGTACGCGGCGTCGGGCTCCGCGCCGAGCGCGTCGAGCGTCTTGCTGAAGAAGCAGCGCGCCGAGGCGGCGGCGACCACGTCGAGGATCTCCGGGTCGCTCAGGCCCAGCCCGCGCAGCCGCGCCACATCGTCGGCGGTCACGGCGGTCGCGTCGCGCGCGACCGTCGCAGCCAGCGCCATGACAACGCGGTCGACCTCGTCGAGCGGCCCGTGGCCCTCGACGATGGCGCGCACCTGATCGGGGTCGTAGAACTCCTGCACGAGCACCTTGCCGTGCGCGAGCATGCAGTAGCTCGAGCGCAGCTCCCGGGCGGCCGCTAGCGTCACCAGCTCGTAGCGGCGCCAGTCCATGGAGCCGCGGAGCGCGCCGACGAGCTGCCGCCAGGCAGCCCAAAGCTCAGGCCGGTGCGCGAACAGCCGCGTCATGTTCGAGACGTAGCCCTGCTGCTCCTCGTCGGCCGCGTACAGCTCGCTCTCGGCCGGGGTGTCGATGAACGCCATGTCCTTCCTATCCCTCCTTGGTCGGGCCCACCACCACGCTGAGCCAGTCGCGCACGGCGTCGCGCACCGCGGCGACGTCGGCCTTCAGGCCATGGTCCCCGGGCACCTCGACGACCGTCCTGTTCGGGGCGGCCGGCGGCATGCCGAACGGGTCGCTCGCGCCCTGCACGACGAGCGTAGGGACGGTTACCGCGTCCAGCTCGGATAGCCGGGTCTTCTCCGGCCGCCCGGGCGGGTGGACCGGGAACGCGAGGCAGACGACGCCGGCGGCTTCGGTCTCCGCGGCCGTCCGGCAGGCCACGCGCGCGCCCGAAGAACGGCCGCCCGCGACCAGCGGCAGCCCGCTCAGCTCGCGCTCGCGGAGCCGTGCGACGACCGCCAGCCAGGCGGCGTCGAGCTGGTTGGCCGGCGCAGGCGACCGCCGGCCGGCGACCCGGTACGGCTGCTCGACGAGCACGACCGTCAGGCCCTCGCCCAGGGCGGCGTCCCTGGCCGCCACGAGGTCCGGCGCGCTGACGCCACCGCCGGCTCCGTGCCCGAGCACGAGCGCTGCTCGCCCCGAGCCCACGACGTGCAGGTGAGCGCGCGCGGGGCCGTGCGGTGTGTCGATCTCGAGCAAAGCCGGTTCGGCCACGCCGATAGGATCACCACATGGCCATGGTCGGCGCAGACCCGCAGGCAGCGGAGCGGATCCGCGAGCTCGACAAGCGGTACGTCCTGCACTCGTGGTCGGTGCAGAACGCGATCAACCCGCTGCCCGTCGCGGGCGCGGAGGGACGCTACTTCTGGGACTACGACGGCAACCGCTACCTCGACTTCGCGTCCCAGCTCGTCAACGTCTCGATCGGCCACCAGCACCCGAAGGTGATCGCGGCGATCAAGGAGCAGGCCGACCGCCTCTGCACGATCGGGCCGGGGATGGCCGAGGAGAGCCGTTCGGAGCTCGCGCGACTGCTCGACGAGGTCACGCCCGGCGACCTGACCATGTCGTTCTTCACGAACGGCGGCGCGGAGGCGAACGAGAACGCGATCAAGCTCGCGCGCTGGTACACGGGCCGACACAAGATCATCGCGCGCTACCGCTCGTACCACGGCGCGACGGCCGGGGCGATCACGCTCACCGGCGACCCGCGCCGCTGGCCCGCCGAGCCAGGCATCCCGGGCGTCGTGCGGATGCTCGACCCGTACACCTACCGCTGCCCGGCCGGCCACCCTGACCCGTGCCCTGTGTGCACGGGCGCGCCGCACCTAGAGGAGATCCTCCAGTACGAGGGCGCCGACACGGTGGCGGCGGTCATCATCGAGACGATCACGGGCACGAATGGCGTGATCGTCCCACCGGACGGCTACCTCCAGGCGATCCGCGAGGTCTGCGACCGCCACGGGATCCTGCTCATCTGCGACGAGGTCATGGCCGGCTTCGGCCGCAGCGGCCGCTGGTTCGCCTGCGAGCACTGGGACGTCGTCCCGGACATCCTCACGGTCGCGAAGGGCCTCAACTCGGGCTATGTCCCGCTCGGCGCGATGGTCATCAACCAGCGCCTCGCGGACTGGGTGCAGAACCAGTACTTCGCGGGCGGGCTCACCTACTCGGGCCACGTGCTCGCGTGCGCGTCGGCGGTCGCCTCGATCGAGGCATTCAAAGAGGAGGGCATCGTCGAGAATTCGGCCGCCATGGGCGACTACCTGGCGGAGGAGCTGCCGCGCCTGGCCGAACGCCACCCGTCGATCGGCGACGTCCGCGGCAAGGGCCTCTTCTGGGGGCTCGAGCTCGTCAAGGACCGCGGCACCCGCGAGCCGCTGGTGCCGTTCAACGCGTCGGGCGCCGACCGCGCACCGGTCGTCGCGCTCGGCAAGGCCGCCATGGAGCGCGGCCTCTACCTCTTCGTGCACTGGAACGTCGTGATGATCGCCCCGCCGCTGACCATCACGCGCGAGGAGCTCGACGAGGGGCTCGGCCTGCTTGACGATGCATTAACGGTCGCGGACGAACACGCGGCGTAGAGTCTCCGGCATGGAGACATACACGACGGGCACGTGGATCGTGAAGTGCCGGCGAGGAAGACGCGTTCGTGCAGGCCTGGACGAGTTCGCGAGCTGGGCGAGCGGCCAGCCCGGTGCCCAGACGATGCGCCTGACCCACGACCTGAGCGACCCGCAGCGCTTCTTGAGCTTCGCCCCCTGGGACGACGCCGGCGCGATCCACGCCTGGAAGCGCTCGCCGGAGTTCCGCGAGCGCATGGCGAAGGTCCGCCAGCACACCGAGGGCTTCACGCCGTGGGAGCTCGAGCTCGTCACGGCAGTGGCCGCCGGCTCGGCCGTGAGCGCGTAAGACCTGTCCGGCCGGGTACACCTACGGGTCATGGACCACGTTCGCTTCTCCGGCACGGAGCTGCGCACCCTGCCCGGCCTCGTGATGACGCCGCGCCCGGCGACCGAGGCGGTCGTCGCGACCGCGCTCGCGCGCATCGGCGACGGGCCGGCACGCGTGGCGGACGTCGGAACCGGATCCGGCGCGATCGCGATCGCGATTGCCCGCGCCTCCCGGGCCGACGTGTGGGCGACGGACACGTGCGGTTGGTCGGTGACCCTCGCCCGGCTGAACGCGATCGACGCCGGAGTCGACGAGCGCGTGCACGTGCTCGAGGGCGACCTCCTGGCGCCCGTTCCCGGCGAACTCGACCTCGTGGTCGCGAACCTGCCGTACCTCCCCTTTGCCGACCGCGCGCTCTACCCGGACCTCGCCGCCGAGCCGCCGGCGGCCGTCTTCGCGGAGGGCGACGGGCTCGATCCCTACCGGCGGCTGCTCGCACAGGCCGAACCGCGCCTGCGTGCGGGCGGCGCAGTGATCTTCCAGCTGCACCGGGAGGTCTTCGTCACCGAGCGCGCTGAGCTGGCCGCGACGCGCGCTCGCCTCGACGCGCTGACGCCGGCGCTCGCGGCCTAGAGACCCACTAGCCCGCGCTGCTGGCCGCCTCGGCGTGAGCCGGGTGCCGGTGTCCCGGCGCTGACTACGCTTCGCTCGCCGTGCCGCGCCTCGCGATCATCCAGGTCGGCGCCGGCATGTGGGGACGCAGCTGGGCCGAGGTCGTCGCCAAGGCGCGCGGGTTCCGGCTTGCGGCGGTCGTCGACGCGGCCTCCACCGCCCGCAACTGGGCGAAGGCCGAGCTGGGCGTGCCCGCGTTCGCGACGTTCGACGCCGCGCTCGACGGGGTGGAGGCCGACGCAGTACTGCTCGTCTCGCCGCCGTCGTCGCACCGCGCGCTGACGGAGGCGGCGCTCGACCGCGGACTGCATGTCGTTACGGAGAAGCCGATCGCGCTCGACCTCGCCGACGCACAGGCCATGGCCGACGCGGGCGAGCGGACCGGGCTCCACGTGCTGGTCGCGCAGAACTACCGGTTCCGCCGCCAGTCGCGAGCGCTCCAGCAGCTGGTCGGCGACGGCATGCTGGGACGGCTGGTGGGCATCCGGATCGCCTGCCGCCGCGATGTGCGTAACACGTTCGTCCTGGCCGGCGACTGGCGCGCGACGATGGCGCACCCGTACCTGATCGACATGGCCATCCACCACGTCGACATGCTTCGGATGATCAGCGGGCAGGAGATCGTCGAGGTGGACGCGCGCGCCTGGCGCGTCCCCGACAGCCCGTTCGAGCGCGAACCGACGGTCGAGGCCCTGCTCGCGCTGGCAGACGGCACGCCCGTCGCCTACGAGGGAACGTTTGCAGCCGCGCGCAGCGAGACGTCCTGGAACGGCGACTGGGACCTGGTCGGCACCGAGGCCCGCGCAACCTGGACAGGCGGAGTGCAAGACCCGTTGCGCGGCACCGTCGCGCTGGAGCGCTACGGCAAACCGCCCCGGCGGGTCTCTCCGCCGGTGCTCCCGGCGCTCGACCGCGTGGGCGTGCTCGAGGAGCTGCGTGGCGCCGTGCTGGACGGCGTCCCGCCCGAGGTCGCCGCGGCCGACAATCTGCGGACCTTCGCCGCCGTGCTCGCAATCGCGCGCTCCATCGACGAGCGGCGCCCGGTCGCGCCGTGAAGCTCGGTCTCTTCCTCGCGCTCTTCCATGACCGGCCGCTCGGCGAGGCGCTCGCGGCGGCGCGCGCGGCCGGGTGTGAGGTGGTCGAGATCTCGACCACCGGTCCGCACGGCGGCGAGGACGACCTGGCCGCCGCAGCGGCCGCGCACGGCCTTGAGATCTCGGCACTTTCCTGCCATGCGAACCCGCTGCACCCGCACTACGAGATCGCCGCGCGGGCCGACCGCGAATTCCGGGACACCGTGCGTCGCGCGGCGAGCGCCGGCATCCCGACCGTCATCACGTTCGCGGGCTGCCCAGGAGACTCCGAGACGTCGCAGCGGCCGAACTGGGTCACCTGCTCCTGGCCCGACGACTACCCGCAGACGCTGGCATGGCAGTGGAACGAGCGGGTGCTGCCGTACTGGGCGAGAGCGGCCGAGTTCGCACGCGGTCACGGCGTCCGCGTCGCCATCGAGCCGCATCCGGGCTTCGTCGTCTACAACACGGCGACGATGCTGCGGCTGCGCGCGGCCGCCGGCGACGCGATCGGCGTGAACTTCGACCCGTCACACTTCTTCTGGCAGCAGATCGACCCGCTCGCGTCGGCACGCGCGCTTGCCGGGGCGATCTTCCATGTGCACGCGAAGGACACCGCCTTCGAGCCGGCCAGGCTTGCGCTCGACGGCGTGCTCGAGACGAGGCTCGACCCGGGCGAACGGGCCTGGATATTCCGGACCGTTGGGGAGGGGCACGACGGCGGCTGGTGGCGCCGCCTGATCGCCGAGTTGCGCAATGTGGGCTACAACGGTGCGCTGTCGATCGAGCACGAGGACCCGCTGCTCCCGCCCGACGAGGGGCTGGCGCGGGCGGTGGCGACGCTTCGCGCCGCGCTCGACTAGTCGAGCCCGAGCAGCGCTCGCAGCCCCCCGGCCGCGACGACGCGAGCCAGCTCTTCCAGCGAGCGGTCGACCGCGTCGGCGAACGCTCGGGCGCCGCCGAAGCGGGCCAGCGTCTCGGGCGGGACGAATTTCAGCAGCAGCGCCGAGGTCCCCGGCGGGAGCGCCGCGAAGTGCACGGTCAGGACGCCGTGGTCGCGGAGCAGCAGCATCGCGAGCCCGGCTGTGGCCTCGACCGGGACGACCGTCTCGTCGCGCGCGCCGATCGCAGCGAGGATGTCCTCGCCCTCGAGCTTGACCGCGACCGGGGTGCGCACCGCCCATTCGGGCAGCGCCTCTGCCAGCTCCGCCGTCATCGCGACCAGCTCGCGCACCCGCTCCGGCCGGTACTGCTCGAGCGAGGCCACGACGGCCGGGTAGAGCATCGGCCGCGCCTCGAGGCCGAGCTCGATCGCGCGGGCGCGGATCCTGGCGACCAGCTCCGCGCGGCCGCCGACGAGGCCGAGCCGCGGGCCGGCGGTGCCGTACTTGTCGAGGCCGGTGACGCCGGCCACGGCGCCCAGCTCCAGCATCCGCGGCTGGCCGAAGACGGCCGGGCCGACGCGAGCGCCGCCCGCATCGTCGACGAAGACGGGCACGTCGCCGGCGAGCTCGACGGCCCGCCCGATCTGCTCGGCAGTCATCGCCTCGTACGTCACGGCCAGCCGTGTGATGACCAGCAGGTCCGCCGCCGCGAGCGGTGCATCGAGCTCGCGCAGGTCCTCGAGCTCGCCGCCTGCGAGGGCGACCGCGCGCCGAACGGCCGGGTGGCTGTACCCGGCCGAGAGGCCGACGACTCTCCCGCCTGGCGGAACCAGAACCTGCATGGCCGCCACGATCCCCGCCGTCGTCCGGTTGGCGACGAAGACGTCATCTCGGCCCGCCACGCCGCCGAGGTGCTCGAGGCCCAGCTCGGTCAGCCGCTCCCCGTACAGGGCGGGCGCCAGCTCATCGTCGAGCGCGTCCTCGGACGGCCCGATCGAGCGAACGAGCCCGGTGAAGTCGTAGAGCGTTCCCTCGGCGTGGCGCCGGGCGACGATCCGCCAGGCCGTCCGGAGCTTCGCGACGTCGTCGGCGGTCGAGCGCAGCAGCTGCCCGCGCGCGTACGGCAGCTCGGGCGCGACCGTGGTCACACGAGCCTCCTCTCGAGGTAGGCGGAAAGCCGCGTCAGCGGGAACGAGATCACGAAGAAGGCCACCATGATCACCCCGAGAATCTCGAATGCCTTGATCTGCCCGATACCGATCGGCGGGTAGGACGCGAGACGCTCGTTCTGCCGAATGGCCGTGCCGAGGAGGTCGGAGCCGCCGATGACGGCGACGAGCGTCGTGTTCTGGATGATCCCGACCAACAGCGTCACGAGCGGCGGGAGCAGCCGACGGAGCGCTTGCGGGAGAACGACGAACATATGTCGACCGACCCAACCGAAGCCGAGCGCAGAGGCCGCCTCGTGCTGCTCGCGCGGGATCGAAGCCACTGCGCCGCGCGTCGCCTCCGCGACCTGCGCGCTGCCCCACAGCGTCAGTCCGATGATGCCCGCAGTGCTCCAGTAGAAAGTGAGCCGCGGGCTGATGGTCGGCGCGAAGTAGTAGATCATGAAGAGCGTGACGATGATGGGCAGCCCGCGCCAGACCTCGATGTAGAGCCGGATCAGGGCGCGCGTCGGCAGGAAGTCGATCGTCAGCAGCACACCGAGCACGAGGCCGACGACCAGGCTGCCGACGAGCGCTCCCGCCGCGATCTTGAGCGTGTTCGTCAGCCCCTCGTGGATGATGTAGTGCGCGGTCGGATCGACCCACGACGGCAGCAGCGCGAGCATCCCCTACGCCTTCTCCGGGAGCGCGAGATGGCTCTCGAGGACGCGTAGCCCGATCGACATCGACCAGACAATCGTGAGGTAGACGACGGCGAGAACCGTGAACGCCTCCGTCGTCTGCAACGTCAGCGCGTTGATGTTCAGCACGGTCGTGGTGAGCTCGCTGTAGCCGATCGCGTAGACGAGCGCCGTGTTCTTCACGATCGAGATATAGGTGTTGATCGACGACGGCAGCGAGATGCGCCCGCCGATCGGAAGCGTGACGTTGAGAAACGTCCCCGTCCTGCCGAACCCGAGCGCGAGCGCTGCTTCGCGGTAGTTCTGCGGGACGGCCAGGAAGCCGGCGCGGAAGTTCTCGATGTTGTACGCGCCGCCCCACAGCATCACCGCGAGCCAGGCGACCGTGAACGCGTCCAGCGTGACCCCGATCTCCGGCAGCGCGAAGAAGAGGAAGTAGATCTGGAGCAGGATCGGTGTACAGCGGATGACCTCGACGTAGACGGCCGCCACCTGGCTCACGACGGGCACCCGGTACGCGCGCGCGGCGCCTCCGATCACGCCGATGACGAACGCACCCGCGATCGCGATCGCCGAGATCTCCAGCGTGCGGATAAGCCCCCAGAGGAGCGCGTGCCAGTTGTCGCTGATGAACGACCAGTCGAACGCGAGCAGCATGAAGAACCTAGGAGCGGCCGCCGAGGCGGCCGCTCCCGGATCGCGTTGCTCCTACGGGCACACCGTCGACGGATCGACCGTGTTGTACTGGAACGTCTGCTTCGGCCTGAGGATGTTCTTCTGGAACGAGGCGAACACCCTATTCGGCACGTTGGCCTTGAGGATCGTGTTGAAGAGGTCCTTCTGGCGCATGAGGTTCAGGGCCGCGTCGACCCACTTCTTCATGGCGACGTTGTCCTGCTTGATGCCAATGCCGTACGGCGCCTGCAGGAACCCGTCGTCGGTCAGCTTCAGCGTCGGGTCGTTGACGGCGATCCCGAGCACGACGGTGTCGTCGAACATGAACGTGTCGGCGCGGTTCTGCTGCAGCGCGAGCTGCGAGTTCGTGACGGTGTCGGTCACGAGCAGCTTCGTGTTGGGGAAGCACTTCGAGACCCACTTGTCGTAGATCGACCCGCGGGTCGTCACCACCGTCTTCCCCGCGAGGTCCCCGGTCGAGTGGATCGACGAGCTGTTCGGCACGAGCAGCCGGCCGGTCGCCCTGTAGTACGGGATCGAGAAGTCGATCCGCGTGTCGCGGTCCTGGGTGTACGTGAACGTCGCGATTTCCACGTCGGTGCGCCCCGTCGTCAACGACGGCTCGCGAGCGGCCGTCGGCGTGCAGACGAAGCTGACGCGGTTCGGTTTGCCGAACGCGTACCTCGAGAACCACTTGGCGATCTCCACGTCGAAGCCGGCGTGCTCGCCCTTCACGTTGATGTAGCCGAACGGCGGTGAGTCGCACTTCACCCCGATGCTCCAGCGCTTGTGAGCCTTGATCTCCGGTGGCAACGCCGGCAACTTGGTCGCCGACGATGCCTTCTGAGCTGCGCCTCCTTGTGTGGGTGCCGCGACGCCCCACGTCGCGACTGCCGCGGCAACGACCGCAAATGCGGCGCACACCCCCAGCAGCTTTTTCATTCGACCCCTCCTTCCTGATCGTCGATGTGCAGCTCGTCGAGCGAGTCGGCGAGCTGCAGTGAACGCCGGAGGAAGCGCTTCGTGCGCTCCTCCTTCGGGTGGTCGAGGACATTCGCCGGCACGCCCTCCTCCACGATCCGGCCTTCGTCCATGAAGACGAGCCGGTCCCCGACCTCCCGCGCGAACTGCATCTCGTGCGTGACGACGAGCATCGTCATCCCCGCACGAGCCAGGTCGCGCATGACGAGGAGCACTTCGCCGACGAGCTCTGGATCGAGCGCCGACGTCACCTCGTCGAACAGCATCACGTGCGGCTCCATCATCAGCGCCCGTGCGATCGCGACCCGTTGCTGCTGGCCGCCCGACAGCTGATGCGGATACTGGTCTGCTTTCTCCTCGAGGCCGACCCGCTCGAGCAGCACGTGCGCTCGTGCCTCGGCGTCCCGCCGCGAGAGCTTGCGGATGCGCCGGGCCGCCAGCGTGACGTTGTCGATCACCTTTAAATGGGGAAATAAGTTGAACTGCTGAAACACGATCCCGATCCGCTGGCGGACCGAGGACACGCTCGTGCCCTTGCCCGTGACCTCCTCCCCCTCCAGGAACACCCGCCCCGAGTCGACCGGCTCGAGCAGGTTCACGCAGCGCAGCAGGGTGCTCTTCCCGCTCCCGCTCGGCCCGATGACGACGAGCACGTCGCCGCGGTTCACGCTCAGGTCGATGCCGTCGAGCACGAGGTTCGAGCCGAAGCTCTTCCTGACCGCCTCCAGGCGCACCACTGCGCCGCCGTTCTGGCGGTGGTCAGGCGACGGCGCGAGGACGCTGTCCGCGGCGTCGGCGCCTCGCGTCGGCTCCCCGGGCGAGCTCACTGTGCGGCCCATCCTGAAAGAAAGGTGAACAAAGGGCAAGATGCCGCGCGTGCAAGTCGCGCTCATGATCGAAGGCCAGGAGGGCGTCACCTGGCCGCAATGGGTCGCGCTGGCGCAGACGGCGGAGCAGGCCGGCATCGAGGCGCTCTTCCGCTCCGACCACTACTCGACGGTCACGGGGCGCGGTGGCGGCTCGCTCGATGCGTGGACGACCCTCGCCGGGCTGGCCGTCGTGACGGAGCGGCTGCGGCTCGGGACGCTGGTTTCACCCGTGACGTTCCGGCACCCATCGCTGCTCGCCCGCGCCGTCGTCACCGTCGACCACATCTCGGGCGGGCGCGTGGAGCTCGGCATGGGCGCCGGCTGGATGGAGCACGAGCACCGCGCCTTCGGCTTCCCGTTCCCGCCCTACGAGGATCGGGCGGCGATGCTCGCCGAGCAGATCGAGATCGTCCACCGCCAATGGACGGAGGACCGCTTCTCGTTCCACGGCGACGACTACGAGCTCTCCGACTGCGAGGCGCTGCCGAAGCCGCTGCAGCGGCCGCACCCGCCGCTGCTCGTCGGCGGCAAGGGGCGCCGGCGCACGGTCGAGGTGGCCGCGCGCTGGGCCGACGAGTACAACGCCTTCCATGTCGAGCCGGAGTTCTTCCGGGGTCTGCGCGTGCGGCTCGACGAGACGCTCGTGACCGTGGGCCGGGAGCCCGGGTCGGTACGGCTGTCGCTGATGACGCCGCTCGAGGGCTGGACGGCCGGGCTGATGGGCGAGTACGAGGCTGCCGGGGTCGAGCGGGTGTTCCTGCAGCACCTCGACCACGAGGACCTCGGCGCCGTCGAGCGGATCGGGCGGGAGCTGGGCTAGCGCACGGACGGCCCCGGTCGGGCCGCCCGTGCACGAGAGGGAGTCCCGTCTAGCCCACCAGCTCCTGGAACCGCGCGTCGCCGCGCACAGGGTCGAAGTCGTCGTCGTCCCGCGCGAGCGTCGCGAAGCCGTGCTCCGCTGCGATCGACTTCGCGAGATGCTCGAGCGCCTCGTCGGTCTCGCCGAGACGGCTCTCGCAGCACGCGAGGTTGTACAGGGCAAGCGGCATGCCCGGGTGCTCCTCGAGCACCTCGTTGAGCTTCGCCGCGGCGCCCGCGAAGTCGCCCTCCTGGTACGGCACGAACATCGGGGCCACGATGAAGCCCGGCGTCTGGTTGTACGCCACCCCCGGCGCACCACTGACAATGAGCACGGTCGTGTCTTGGTCCTCCGCAACGGCCCCGCGCGTCACGCCCGGCTCGACGAAGACCAACGTTCCCGTGGGAGCATCGATCTCCTCGCCGTCGACGGTGAAGCGTGCGTGCCCCTTGAGCACGACGTAGAGCTCCTGCTGCCCATTCGACACGGCATTCGACTCGCTGTGCTCGTTGATCACCTGACTGCCGGCCTCGACGGCCCGCATCGCGTTGACGCCGAAGCCCTCGATGCCGAAGTGCTCGCGCACCTTGTGCCGGACGCGACCTGAACTGACGACGCCCTGCTCGATGTCGTCGATCGCAGCGACCGAAAATCCCGTCTTCGTGGTTGCCATCCTCCGCTCCTTTCGCCTAGACCTGCGACAGCACCGGCCGCTCACACGCGAGCCGGAGGCCGACCTCGACTAGCCAGAACCCGAACCGGCGGCGCGCTCCGCCGCGCGATTCGTCGTGCTGCCCCGCTTCCGCCATATGGGCGGCTCGCAACAGGGCCAGCTGCCTTCTCGTGTCCACATCGGTCGGGTACACGCTGACCTCCCTTCCCCGCCGTCAACTATCTTTACGTCGAGAAACTCGTCTACGGCATTGTAAGAACGGAGATAGCTTGACGTCAAGAGAAATTTCGGAGAATCTACGAGGGATGGCAAAGGCGGCCGATCAGGAGGACTCGATCGACCGCCGGATCGCGCGCTGGGCCCCCCACCTCCCGGCGATCGACCTCGAGGTGGAGACGATCGTCCAGCGCGTCCAGAAGCTGCAGCGCTACATCCGTCGGCGCATGGACGAGACGCTCGCGGACGTCGGCCTCAGCTGGAGCGAGTGGGAGGTGCTCGGCCAGCTTCGGCTCTCGGGCGAGCCGTACACGAGCTCGCCCGGGAAGCTCGCGGAGCACGAGCAGCTCTCCAGCGGTGCGATGACGGCCCGGCTCGACCGGCTCGAGGAGCGTGGCTTCATTCGCAGGCTGCCGGACCCGGACGACCGGCGCGGCGTGCTCGTCGAGCTCACCGAGACGGGGCTCGAGGCCTACTTCGCGGCAGTCGGCGTCCAGGCGGCCAAGGAGGCATCGATCGCCGAGCCGCTCACGGAGCAGGAGCGCGAGCAGCTCAACGGACTGCTCCGCAAGGTCATCGTCGGCTTCGAGCAGCCGGGCGAGACGACCAAGGATTGCTGACTACAGCCGTCCCGCTTCGACGATCCGGGCCAAGAACTGCTGCGTCCGCTCCTCGCGCGGCGCCGAGAAGATCTGCTCCGGCAGGCCCTCCTCGAGGATGACGCCCGCGTCAAGGAAGCAGACGCGGTTGGCGATGTCGCGCGCGAACGACATCTCGTGCGTGGCGATGATCATGGTCATGCCGCCCTCGGCCAGCCCGCGGATGAGGTTGAGCACCTCGGCGACGAGCTCCGGGTCGAGCGCCGAGGTGACCTCGTCGAGCAGCATCAGCTGCGGCCGCATCGCCAGCGCGCGCACGATCGCGACGCGCTGCTGCTGGCCGCCGGACAACCGGTCGGGGTAGTCGTCGCGCTTGTCGGCGAGGCCGATCCGCTCGAGCAGCCCGAGCGCACGCATCTCCGCGTCCGTGCGCGACAGCCCGAGCACCTGGCGCGGCGCCAGCGTGACGTTGTGCAGCACCGTCATGTGCGGGAAGAGGTTGTACGCCTGGAAGACGATCCCGATCCGGCGCCGGACCGCGTTGAGATCGACGCCGGGCGCCGTCACGTCGTGCCCGTCGACGACGATCCGCCCGCGGTCGATCGGCTCGAGCAGGTTCACGCAGCGGAGCAGGGTCGACTTGCCCGAGCCCGAGGCGCCGATCAGGCAGACGACCTCGTGCTCCTCCAGGGCAAGGTCGATGCCGCGCAGCACCTCGTTGCCGTCGAACGACTTGTGGACGTCCTCGAGCCGGACTGCCTCGCTCACCGCGACACCTCCCGCCAGCCGCCGCTTGCGCTCGCGCGCGATGAGCCAGTCGGTGAGACGCGCCAGGGGGATCGTGAGCGCGATGAACAGCAGCGCAGCCACGACGTACGGCGTGTAGTTGAAGTCGGCGGCGCTGATGATCTGCGCCTCGCGAAATGCCTCGACGGGCCCGAGCAGCGCCGACGAGCGCCGTGTCCTTCTGCAGTCCGATGAAGTCGTTGAGGAGCGGCGGCACGACGCGGCGCACCGCCTGCGGGACGACGACGAAGCGCAGCGACTGCCCTCGCGTCAGGCCGAGCGACCGCGCCGCGGCGTCCTGGCTCGGGTGCACCGACTCGATGCCCGCGCGGTAGACCTCGGCGACATAGGCCGAGTAGACGAGCACCAAGGAGGCCGTGCCCCAGAAAAGCTCGGACGATCGGGACGCCCGACAACTGCAGCGCCGGTACGCCGAAGCCGAGCAGGTACACGACGAGGATCGTCGGGATCCCGCGGAACACGTCGGTGTACACCGTCGCCAGCAGCCGGACCGGGAAGAACACCGGGCCGGGAAGCCCCCGCAGGATCGCGATCGCCAGCGCGAAGATGAGGATGAACACCTCGGCGATCAGGAAGATCTCGATATTCAGCTTGAGCGCCCGGAGGATCTTCGGGAACGAGTACGTGAACTCGTCCCAGCTGAAGAACGCCTGCTTGACCTCGGGCCAGCCGGCGGACGTGACAACGATCAGCGCGATCGCGCCGAAGACGATGACCGTGCTGGCGGTCGCGACAGCCGTGCTGCGGCCCGCGCTCCCGGCGCCGAGGATGCGCGAGGCGCGACCCGGGTCGTTCAAGGGCGAGACGCTACTGCAGCACGGGCGGTCCGCCCGCGTTGATCCACTTCTGCTGCAGCTGCTTCAGCGTCCCGTCGGCTCGCATCTCGGTCAGCGCCTTGTTCAGGCACGGGATCAGCGAGCTGCCCTTCGCCGTGACCAGGCCGAAGTGCTCCTGCTGGCCGCCGGTGCTGGGGAGGCGACCCACGATGAGCCCGTTCGGCACCTGGACGCCCGCCATGTAGAGCGCCGTGGGGTAGTCGACCACGATGCCGTCGACCTGATGCGCCTTGATGGCGGAGACGACGTCGTTGCTGTTGCTGTAGACGCTCGGCGAGCTGCTCGGCTTGATCGTCTCGCTGATGGCGTCGCCGCTCGTGGTGCCGAGCTGGTAGCCGAGCTTCGCGTCCTTGAGATCGGCCAGCGACTTCGCGCCGGCGATCTTCGAGCCCTTGTAGGAGACGACCGCCTGCTCGACGTCGTAGTACGAGTCGCTGAAGCCGACCGCCTTGGCGCGCTTCGGGTTGTACGACACCTGGTTGATGTCGAAGTCGTAGGGCTTCGAGCCCGGCTTGAAGAGCTGCGTGAACTGCTGGACCTTCCACACGACCTCCGGGTCGGTGAAGCCGAGCTTGTGCGCGACCGCATACGCGACGCCGGCCTCATAGCCCTTCTTCGTCGGCGTCGTTGTCGGGTCCCACGGAGAGTCGGGCTTCGCGCCGATGAACCAGGGCGGGAACGACGGGTTGTCGGTCGCGATCGTGAGCTTCCCCGGCGCCGTCAACTCCAGCGTGCTCTTGCTGCACGACGCCGCCGACGTCGAGCCGGTCGTCGACGTCGTCGCGGAGCCGGAACTGCTGCCGCCGCAGGCTGCCGCCGCGACCGCGAGGGTCGAAAGCGCGAGGGCCGAGAGCAGTGCGCGCCGCATCGGCGCCAAGTCTAAAGGCGTCCGGCCGGGCCCTGGAGTTCAAGGGAGCTCGGGAGGGTCCGAGAGGAGAGGGTGGGCCCGGCCGGAATGTCGCTTTCATGTTCCCCGCCCTGGGCCGGCGACAAACATGGCGCGGGTCCGTCCGCAGCCGTTCGCAGAATCCCTCGATCGGAGCATTGAGGCTCTTGCGTGGGGGATCCACCGTTCGAGTTAGCGGCGCACCGCGCCGCTCTCCGATGACCAGCTGCCTGCGGCCACTCAGGATTCGCCTGGTCGACCCCACGAGGGTCGCCGATCTGCTCGCGTACCTGCGGGAGCGCGGCTGCATCGCGGAGCAGGTCGACCAGGTCGCCGTTGACGTCTGGCCGGCGCCGCTGCTGCACGAGCGGGCGGGCGACGGCCTCTGCGCCGCCTGCGGCGAGGAGGTCGAGGAGGCCCTGCGCCGGCTCGGCTCGCCCCGCTGCCACGACTGCCGCATCGAGGCACCGACCGCCGTCGGCGCGGCGATGAACGGCGACGCGCGCCACCGCTGCCAGCGAGCACTCGCGGAGCTGCAGGAGCACCTGCGCGCCTGGCGCGCGGCCGACGGGTCCGCCGTCGCCGTTCTCGACGACTAAGGGCCTCTGGCGGAATGCCGCTCGTTCGGCGGCGCGCGATGCTCGTTCCGAGGCAAGGACGCAGGGAGCCCCCGGTTAGAAAAGCGAGCTATCGGGGCGACTGAGGACGACGCATCGGGGCGAGCAGCGCCCGCCGACGGACACAGGCTGCGTTTCGCCAGAGGCCCTTCAACCGTCCGAGACGAACGGGAGGCCGCTGGCCACGACCTTGCGGCCGGCGCGCGTGTAGATGACGTCGACCGTCTCGTGTTTCCGGTACGTCCCGGCGATCCCCAGCAGCATCGAGAGCCAGCGCCAGAAGCCGAGCTTCCCCTCCTGTGCAAGCGGGCGGTTGAAGACGAGCGTGCCGTCCTCGATCACATAGTCGGCGCCGGGCTGTTGCGCGACGCCGTTGATGTAGACCTCGAGCGGTTCGCGCGCGTCCCGGGGCAGCACGACGCGGCTCGAGGCTTGCGACTCCTGCGACGAAGCTGCGGGGGCCGGCTCCACCCTCCTAGAATGCCACCCGCCGTGCGCCGGAGCTTCCTCGCCATCGTGGTCCTCGCCGGCGCGCTGGCCCTGCCTGCCGTCGCGCTCGCCGGCACCGGGGACGCCGGGCTGTCGCCGATCGACCCATCGTCCGAGAACGCGCACGGCATCACGGCGATCTGGTGGTTCGTGCTCGCGTGGGCCGGCGTGATCTTCCTCCTCGTGACCGTGCCGCTCGCCGTGTTCATCGTCCGCTACCGCAGCCGCGGCCGCCCGCGGACGTCCGAGGGACCGCAGGTGCACGGCTCGACCCGGCTCGAGCTCGCGTGGACGGCGTTCCCGATCGCGGTGATCATCATCCTCGGCGCCTTCACCTTCTGGAAGCTCGGCGAGGTCAACGACCCAGCCGGCGCAGCCGGGAATCCCAGCACCGTGCTCGTGCAGGGCCGCCAGTTCTACTGGCAGTTCGTCTACCCGAACGGCGCCATCTCGATCAACGAGCTGCGCCTGCCGGTCGACAAGGTCACGACGCTCGAGATCACCGCGCCCGTCAACGACGTGATCCACAGCTTCTGGGCGCCCGCGCTCGGGCCGAAGCGCGACGCCATCCCGGGGCGCGTCAACACGCTCAAGCTCAAGCCGCTCGACGAGGGCTCGTACCGAGATCCGCTGCGCCGAGCTGTGCGGGCTCCAGCACGCGGTCATGGACGGGACCGTCGTCGTTGTGCCGGCCGACTCAGTACACCGCCTGGGTCGACGCGCTCGGCGCTGCCGAGAAGACGAAGTCGGGCTCGCTCGCCCTCGGCAAGGAGATCTTCCAGGGCTCCTGCGCAACGTGCCACGGCCTGTCGGGCGAGGGCCTGGTCGGGCCGCCCCTCGCCGGGGTCGCCACGAACATCGCCGGCGTCGAGCAGACCGTCCGGAACGGCCGGAACACGATGCCCGCGGTCGGGCAGGGCTGGAGCACCGCCGAGCTGCACGCACTGATCGCGTACCTCGGAAAGAAGTTCGGGAGCACCGGTGGCAGTTCGGGCTGAGACACCCACCTACGACGTCCCCTGGACGAGCGGCGCGCGTCGCGAGCTGGATCACGACCGTCGACCACAAGCGGATCGGGATCCTCTACATCTGGCACGAGCCTCGTCTTCTTCCTCGTCGGCGGCGCTCATGGCGCTGCTCGATGCGCGCGCAGCTCGCGACGCCCGAACGAGCACTTCATCACGCCGCAACTCCTACAACGAGCTCTTCACGATGCACGGGACGACGATGATCTTCCTGGTCGTCGTCCCGGTCTGGGCCGGGTTCGGCAATTACCTCGTCCCGCTGATGATCGGCGCGCGCGACATGGCGTTCCCGCGGCTCAACGCCTTCTCGTACTGGATGTTCCTGCTCGGCGGCATCGTGCTGCTGCGCGAGCTTCTTCGCCGAAGGGCGGCGCCGCTCGACAGCCGGCTGGTACGGCTACCCGCCGCTCTCCGAGCACAGTCGCCCGGGCCACGGCCAGGACCTCTGGATCCTCGGCCTGCACATCCTCGCGATCTCGTCGCTCGCCGGCGCGATCAACTTCCTCGTCACCATCCACAACATGCGCACGCCGGGCATGACGTGGATGCGCCTGCCGCTCTTCGTCTGGGCGATGGAGGTCTACGCGTGGCTGCTGGTCGTCGTGCTGCCCGCGCTCGCGCGTCGGGCTCACGCTGCTGCTGCTCGACCGCCAGGTCGGCACGCACTTCTTCATCCCGGCCGAGGGCGGCAGCGCGCTCCTCTACCAGCACGTCTTCTGGTTCTTCGGGCACCCCGAGGTGTACGTCATGATCCTGCCCGCCTTCGGCGATCATCTCCGAGGTCATCCCGGTCTTCGCGCGCAAGCCGATCTTCGGCTACAAGGCGCTCGTCTTCTCGACCGTCGCGATCGGCTTCTACTCGCTGCTCGTCTGGGCCCACCACATGTTCGCCGTCGGGCTGCCGATCGGGCTGCAGGCCTTCTTCATGATCACGTCGCTGACGATCGCGGTGCCGACCGGGATCAAGATCTTCAACTGGGTCGCGACCACCTGGCGCGGGAACCTGATCTTCGACCCGCCGATGCTGTGGGCGCTCGGCTTCATCGCCGTGTTCACGATCGGCGGGCTCTCCGGGCGTGATGGTCGCGCTGTTCCCGTTCGACTGGCAGGTGCACGACAGCTACTTCGTCGTCGCCCACATGCACTACGTGCATGTTCGGCGGCGCGATCTTCGCGATGTTCGCGGCCCTCTACTACTGGTGGCCGAAGATGTTCGGCCGCATGCTTGGCCGCCGCCTCGGCATCTGGAACTTCTGGATCGTGTTCGTCGGCTTCAACCTGACCTTCTTCCCGCAGCACATGCTCGGGCTGCTCGGCATGCCGCGCCGCGTCTACACCTGGGACGGCGACGGCTGGTGGCAGGCCTACAACCTGATCTCCTCGATCGGGTCGGGGATCATGGCCTTCGGCATCCTGCTCTTCTTCGTGAACGTCTTCTGGTCGCGGAAGGGACGGGTGCCGCGCGTCGGCAACGACCCGTGGCTGGCGGACACGCTCGAGTGGTACGCGACCTCGCCGCCGCCGCCGCACAACTTCGACCGGGTGCCCTACGTGACGAGCGCCCGGCCGCTGCGCGATCTGCGCCGCCGGATCGAGGAGGGCGTCAATGCGTGAGATCGCCCCCGGCCCCTGGCTGCGCGCGACCGCGATCGCCGGCGCGGCCGGCTGCCTGCTGGCCGTCGTCAGCGGCACGGCCGGCTGGGACACGGCGCACCGCGTGCTCGCCGCGCTCGCGCTCCCGCCCCTGATCGCCGTCGTGGTCGCAGCCTGGACGACGCACCGCCGGCTGCTCCGGCCCGCGCTGGCGTCGGTGCTGCTCTTCGCCGCGGCTGCGGCCGTGACGGTGGACGTGGCGCACGTCGCGCTGGCGACGCTGGCGTTCGCCTCTGCCTGCGCGACAGGTGCGCTCACCTTCCGCGGCGAGCCGGCGCCCTCGGGCCCGTGGCGCGACTACATCACGCTCACGAAGCCGCGGATCATGTCGCTGCTCTTGCTCACCGGCGCCTGCGGGATGTTCGTCGGCGAGGGCGGCGTCCCGCCGCTCGGCGAGCTGGCCGTGCTGCTGACCGGCCTCGCGTTCGCGTGCGGGGGCGCGAGCGCGTTCAACCACGTGATGGATGCGGACATCGACAAGCTCATGGGCAAGCGCACCGAGAAGCGGCCGGTGGCCGCCGGCCGCGTGCCGCCGGCGCGCGCGATCGAGTTCGCGCTGGCGCTGTCGGCGGCGTCATTCGTCCTGCTCGCGAGCCTCGCCAACGTGCTGTGCGCCGTGCTCGCGCTGGTCGGCAACCTCTTCTATGTCTTCGTCTACACGCGCTGGCTCAAGCGCTCGACGCCGAGCAATATCGTCATCGGCGGCGCGGCCGGCGCGGTGCCGCCGCTCGTCGGCTGGTCGGCGGCGACAGGCAACCTGACGCTACCGGCGCTCTACCTCTTCCTCGTCGTCTTCCTCTGGACGCCCCCGCACTTCTGGGCGCTCGCCCTACTCATCCGGCGCCAGTACGAGGCGGCAAAGGTGCCGATGCTCCCGGTCGTGCGCGGGGAGCGCGAGACGGTGCGGCAGATCCTCCTGTACTCGCTGGTGCTGGTCGGCGTCACCCTGCTCCCGATGACCTGGAGCATGTTCGGCGTGGGGTACACGATCACGGCGCTCGTGCTGGGGGCGATCTTCATCTGGATGGCGTGGCGGCTGCGGCGGGCGCCGAGCCCGCGCGGCGCGGCACTGCTGTTCCACTACTCCCTGCTCTACCTCGCGTTGCTGTTCGTGGCGATGGCGCTCGACGCGGTCGTGGGCGTGTGAGCGAGCCGGAGGTCGAGTCCCGCCACTCCGGCCGCACGGTGCCCGTCACCGAGCCGGATCTCGCGCTTCAGCGCAAGAACGTGCGCTTCGGCCTGGCCCTCTTCGGGCTGTCGATCCTGATCGCGATCGGCACGGTGCTGGTCGCGTTCGCGTACCTCCAGTTCGACTAGTGCGGATCGCGCTTGCGGGCCTTCTTCTGGCGGCCCTCGCAGCCTGCGGTGGGAGCGGCCGGCGTGTGCCCAACGTGAACGAGAACGCCGGCACGCTCGGGGGCGTGCGCTTCGGCGAGACGGCGGCCCAGATCCGCGACCAGATGCACAACCCGACCGACAGCGCGGCGGGCTTCTTCCCGAAAGGCTTCGTCTACAGCGGCCCGCCCGGGATCCCGTCGCCCGACCAGGGCACGGCGACGCCCCCGCAGACCCTCCACTACGGGTACCTCGCCTACCTCGTCTCGCCGACCGTCGGCGTCTACGCGATGGCCACCCCCGCGAAGGGCGCGACGACGAAGGCCGGGGTCGGCGTGGGCGACCCGCTCGCCGGCGTGGCCACGTCGTTCACGCACATCGACTGCGGCCATACGGCCGGCGGCGAGAGCGCGCCGTACAACTGGTGCCGCGCGACGCTCCCGAAAGCGAGGGTCTTCTTCGGCGGCGACCCGATCCGGTCGATCACGCTCACCCGGCGATGAACGGGATTTTCCTGGCGCGGCCGGAGCGGGCCGCCGAGGGCATCCCGCTCGCCGTCAAGGACCTGTTCGACACTGCGGGGCTGACGACGACATACGGGTCGGCGGTCTTCCGCGATCACGTTCCCGCCGAGACGGCTGCGGCCGTGCGACTGCTCGAGGAGGCGGGCTACGCGAACGTCGGCAAGACGAACCTGCATGAGTTCGCGTACGGGATCACGTCGGTGAACCCGCACTACGGGACGGTGCCGAACCCGCGCTTCCCGGGCCGCATGGCGGGCGGCTCGAGCGGCGGCTCCGCGGCCGCCGTCGCGGCCGGGCTCGCCGTGGTCGGCCTCGGGAGCGACTCCGGCGGCTCGATCCGCATCCCCGCGGCCTGCTGCGGGGTCGTCGGCTTCAAGCCGACCTTCGCGCTCGTCCCGATGGACGGCTGCTTTCCGCTCGCGCCCTCCTTCGACCACGCCGGGCCGATCGCGGCGTCGGTGGCGGACTGCGCGGCAGCGATGGCCGCGCTCGCGCCCGGGCTGGCGCCGGCGGACGTCGAGATCACCGAGCTCCGTGTGGGCGTCGCCTGGCTCGAACACGCCGACCCGCTCGTGCGCGCGCGTGTGAGCGAGGCCGCGGATCTGCTCCGCGCCCGGCGGGTCGAGCTGCCACTGCCCGAGGTCGGGCGCGGTGTTCATGCACGAAGTCGCGAGGGTGCACCGCGATCTGTTTGCCGAGCATGCGGCCGAGTACGGCGAGAACGTGCGCGTCAAGATCGAGCGCTGCCTCGCGCTGCCCGACGATGCCTTCGAGCGCGGGGTGGGCTCCCGCGCCGAGTACCGCGAGCGCTGCGATGAGGCGATGGAGGGGCTCGACCTGCTGGCTACGCCGACGCTCGGCTTCGTGGCGCCGCGCCTGCCGGTCGACGACCTGGAGATCCGCGAGGCGGCGATCCGCCTGACCTTCCCGCTGAACGCGCTCGGCTGGCCCGCGCTTGCGCTTCCGTGCGGCCCTGCCGAGGACACCCTGCCCGCGTCCGTCCAGCTGGTCGGCAAGCCTGGTGACGACGCGCTTGTGCTCGGCGCCGGCGCTGCACTCGAGTCCCTCCTTCTGGCGAGCGGCGCCGGGCGGGCCGTTGCCGATGCGTAGAGCACCATGCACCGCCCCTGGCTCGCCGCCCTGGCCGTCGCGGTCCTCGCGTCGCCCGCGGCCGCCGCGACATCGCTGCACACGGTCCGCGTCGACGACTTCTCGTTGAGCGTCCCGAGCGACTGGCAGACGCTCACCAAGATCGGCACCGTCCGGCTGATCACGACGACGAAAGTGCCGCAGAACGGCTTCTACGTGAACGCCAACGTCGTGGTGACGCCCGACGCAAGCGGGCCGCCGACACAGATCCGCTCGCGGCTGATGCTGGCGTTCCGCAGCGCGGGGATCAAGATCACCAGCCTCGCCATCGGCAACGGCCGCCTACCGGCCGGAAACGCGACGGTGATGCGGTACCGCGGCACCATGGGCGGCCACCGCCTGCGCTGGCTCGCCTACGTGATCCACGAGCGCGGGCGGGCGTACGTGCTGACGTTCACGGCGAGCGCGACGACGTTCGGCCGCAACGCCGGTCTCTTCGCTTCGATGGCAAAGAGCTTCCGCATAGGCTGACGCCCATGACGGGCGACCTGGCGTTCGCGCTCCAGCTCGCAGACGCCGCCGACGCGATCACCCTCCCCCGCTTCCGCGCCGTCGATCTCCGCGTCGACATCAAGCCCGACGACACAGTCGTGTCCGACGCGGACAAGGCTGCCGAGGACGCGATCCGCGAGCTCGTGCGCACGCGCCGCCCCGGCGAGGGCGTGCTCGGCGAGGAGGGGGGCGAGGAAGGCGCCGGGCCCGGGGCCCGCTGGATCGTCGACCCGATCGACGGCACCCAGAACTTCGTCCGCGGCGTTCCGATCTGGGCGACGCTGGTCGCGCTCGAGCGCGAGGGCGAGCCGGTGGTGGCAGTGGCGTCCGCGCCGGCGCTGCGGCGCCGTTGGTGGGCGGAGCGCGGCGGCGGTGCCTTCGCCGACGGCGAGACGATCCACGTCTCGCACATCGTCAGGCTCGAGGACGCGTCGGTGTCCGTCACGAGCCCTCGCGCCATGGCGCGGGCCGGCTACGAGCGCCAGTACATGGCGCTCAGCCACGCCGCGTGGTCGAGCCGGGGCCTCGGCGATTTCTGGCAGCACTGCCTCGTCGCCGAGGGCGCCGTGGACGTCGTGCTCGAGCCGGACCTGAACACGTGGGACTACGTGCCGGTGCAGCTGATCGTCGAGGAGGCCGGCGGGCGCTGCACCGACTTCGAGGGCAAGCCGCCCGCGCACGGATCGTCGTTCCTCTCGACGAACGGTCTGCTCCACGATGCGGTGATCGCGGCGCTGCGCGGCTAACTGCCGTTGCCGTGCCAGGACTCCCAGAGGTCGGCGTACGAGCCGTTCTGGGCCACGAGCTCGTCGTGGGTGCCGAGCTCGAGGAGCAGGCCGTCCTCGACGACGGCGACCCGGTCGGCGTCGTGCGCCGTGTGCAGCCGATGGGCGATGGCGACCACCGTGCGGCCTCGCAGCACCGAGGCGAGGGAGCGCTCGAGGTGCCGCGCCGCGCGCGGGTCGAGCAGCGACGTCGCCTCGTCGAGCACGAGCGTGTGCGGGTCGGCCAGCACGAGCCGCGCGAGCGCGAGCTGCTGGGCCTGCGCGGGCGTGAGCGGCGCGCCGCCTGCGCCGACGACCGTCTCGAGCCCCTCGGGCAGCGCCGGTCGCCCAGTCCAGCGCGTCGACCGCGTTCAGCGCGTCGACGAGCTGCTGCTCGCCGGCCTCCGGCCGGGCGAGCCGGAGGTTCTCGGCGAGCGTCCCGACGAAGACGTGGTGCTCCTGCGTGACGAGCGCGACCTCGCGGCGCAGCGTCTCGAGCGGGAGCTCGACGAGCGAGACGCCGCCCACCTCGACCCGGCCCTCGCGCGCCGGGTGGATGCCTGCGAGCAGACGGCCGAGCGTCGACTTGCCCGCGCCCGACGGGCCGACTACGGCGACGCGCTCGCCGGGCTCGAGGTCGAGGTCGATGCCGTGCAGGACGTCGCGGCCTTCGACGTACGCGTAGCGCACCTCCTCGGCGCGCAGCCGCTCGCTCGTCCGGGCGCTCGTCGCCCTCGGTGCGGTCGGGCGGCACCCGGTCGATGCCCACCAGCCGCGCGAAGGAGCTGGCGCCGACCTGGATCTCGTCGAGCCAGGAGATCAGCCGGTCGACAGGGTCGGCGAGCTGCACGACGTAGAGCGCGATCGCCGTCACCTCACCGATCGTGGCGTGGCCGGCGGAGACGAGCCAGCCGCCCCACGCGAGCGCGGCGGCGACCGGGAGCACGTAGGCGAACTCGGCGGTCGGGAACCAGATCGTGCGCAGGTAGAGCGCCGCGGAACTCCCAGTGCGCAGAGTTGGCGAGGTCGGCGTCGATCCGGCCGACCCGCTCCTCGCCCAGGCCGAGCGCGTCGATCGTGCGGCCGCCCTCGACGATCTCGCTGACGGTTCCGGCGAGCGTCGCGTACGAGGCGCGCTCCGCCAGGTAGGCCTGCGGCGCGCGGCGCAGGTACCAGCGCGTGGCGATCCAGAGCGCCGGCACGCCCGTCGAGGCACGGCAGCGCGGCCAGCGGGTTCACGATCACGGCGGCGACGACCGTGAGCGTCGCCGTGACCGCGGCGATGAGTGTCTCGGGAACGGCGAAGCGGATCGTCCGCGCGAGCGCGTCGACGTCGGCCGTCGTCCGCGAGACGAGGTCGCCGGTGCCGGCGCGCTCGACGGTCGAGAGGGGCAGCGCGAGCACGCGCCGCATGAAGTCCTCGCGCAGCTCGGCGAAGATCCGCTCGGAGAGCACGAACGACGTCCGGCGCGCGAACCAGGTGAGGATCGTCTGCGCGATCAGGAAGGCGGCCAGCACGGCCGACGAGCGTGTCCACGTGGCTTGTCGTCGTCCCGTCGTGAACGGACTGGACGAGCGCGCCGAGCAGCGCCGGCCCGGCGAGGCCGCAGGCGGCCGCGACGCGCGTGCAGGGCGATCACGCCGGCGAGGCCGCGGCGATGCGTGCGCCGAGGCGCCGCGCCTGCGCGCGCAGCTCCTGCCCTTCCGCGACGGGAAGCAGCTGGTTCACCCCTCCGCCCCCCGCGTCACGATCTCGCGGTAGCGCGCGTTCTCGCGCAGCAGCTCACGGTGGCTGCCCTGCGCTGCGACCCGCCCGTCCTCGACGAGCACGACGCGGTCGGCGCGGTCGAGCACGAGCGGGCTCGCCGTCACGACGACCGTCGTCCGGCCGGCGCGCGCCTCGCGCAGGCGCAGCGCGATCCGCGCCTCGGTGTGCGCGTCGACGGCGCTCGTCGGCTCGACGAGCACGAGGATCTCGGGGTCGGCGAGCAGCGCCCGCGTGAGCGCGAGCCGCTGGCGCTGGCCGCCCGAGAACGAGCGGCCGCGCTCGTCGACGACCGCGTCGAGGCCCTCCGGGAGCGCCTCGACGACGTCCTCGGCGTTCGCCACCGCGATGGCGTCATCGACTGCCGCGTCGTCGGCGCGCCGCCAGGGGTCGAGCACGCTGGCGCAGCGCGCCCGAGAAGAGCACGGGGTCGGACTCGCTGACGACGATCCGGCGGCGCACCATGGCGAGCGGCAGGTCGGCGAGTCGGACGTCGCCGAGCGCGGCGCCGTCGCTCGACGAAGCGGCCGAGCCGGTCGGCGACCTCCGCCGTCTCGTGCGGCTCGCGACGAGACGAGCGCCGTCAGCGTGCCCGGCTCGACGACCAGCCCCGACTGCGGGTCGCTGAGCGGGACGCCGGCGGCGGCTCCTCGGCCGGCTGCTCCGGGTCGTCGACGGCGGGCTCGATGGCGAGCACGTCCAGCATGCGCTCGCGCGCCGACGAGCGAGCGCGTCATCTTGTCGACCGCCTCGGCCGCGGTGCGCAGCGGGATGACGAGGAACGCGGCGTAGCCGTAGAACGCGACCAGCTCGCCGGTGCGATCTTCCCCTCGAGCGCGAAGCGGGCGCCGATCCACGTGACCAGCACGACGAAGAGGCCCGGGACGAAGACCTGGGCGGCGTCGAGCGTCGACTGCGGCAGCCGCCACGCGGACGCCGGCGCGGCGGACGTCCTGGGACTGGCGGCGGTAGCGGTCGAAGAACGCCTGCTCGCCGCCGATGCCGCGCAGGACGCGCAGGCCGGCGGCGGTGTCGGCGCCGAGCGCGGTGAGCGCGCCGACCTCCTGGCGCTGGTCGCCCTGACGCCGCTGGAGCGGCTTGATCACGGCGCCGAGGAGCAGGACGAGGATGGGCACGCCGAGGAGCACGATCAGCCCGAGCACGACCGACGACGAGAGCAGGATCGATCGCCGACCGCGATGTAGGCGACGACCGCGCCGGACAGCCGGGCGGTGATGTCGAAGGCGGCGCCCGCGCGCATCGCGTCGTTCGAGATCGTGGCCACGACCTCGCCGGTCGACGCGCCGCCGCGGATCGCAGGGCCGGTGCGCGCGATGTGGTGGCCGACGATCTGGGCCATGCGGAACGACGCCCGAACCAGTTCTGGACGGCGAACCGGTGCCGGAGCACGCCCGCGACCGCCTGCACACGCCGAGACCGAGCAGCATCAGCGTCCACTCCGACGAGCGCCTGGTTGTCCTGGTCGGCGATCCCTTCTGGATGGCCGCGCCGATCGCGAAGGGCATCAGCGCCTGGGACAGCATCCAGAGCACGCCGAAGAAGATGCCGCCGATCGAGCGTCGGCACCTGCTGCCGGCCCACCCAGAGCAGGAAGCGGACGGGTGACCGCGGTCCGGGATGCCCGGATCGTCGTACGGGAGGCGCGACCATGGCTACGACTCGAGCAGCGCCCGGATCTCCGCGACCGCCGCGTCCCAGAGCTGCTGCATGTCGCCGTCGGGCCGCTGGTAGGCGCCGCCGAACGAGCCGTCGCCGAGCGCGGCGCCGCGCCTCGGCCGCTCGTCCAGTCCTGGGTCAGGGCCACCATCGGCTTCGCCTCGGCGGGCAGCTCGACGCCGGCGAGCCGCGTCCACGGGAAGTTCTCGATCCACGACGCGTGCGAGCCGTCCGCCCATCGCGACGATCAGCTCGCGCTGGCGGTCGCTCGACCACCAGTCGTGCCAGCGCACGCCGCCGCCGGCGAGGTGCTCGGCGGCGAACGAGTTGCCGCCGTGCCCGTTCACGATCAGCACGCGCCGGAAGCCCTGCGCCGCGCAGCGAGCCGATCAGGTCGCTGAGCACCCCGACGTACGTCTCCGGTCGATCGAGAGGCTGCCCGGATAGGCGGCGAAGCGCGGCGTCGACGCCGTACGCGAGCACCGGGAGCACCGGCACGCCGAGCGGCTCGGCCGCCTCGACCGACGACCCGCTCGGCGAGGATGTTGTCGGTGGCGAGCGAGAGGTAGGCGTGCTGCTCGGTCGAGCCGAGCGGCAGCACGATCCGGTCGTCGCGCTCGAGGTACGCCTCGAGCTGCATCCAGTTCAGGTCGGCGACGCGCATGCCCTGGTTCTACCCGACCGCGACCGGCGCGAAATGGACCTGGGTCAGGCCGATCGGTTGGAGCGACCGCAGCGTCGCCTGCATGAGCCTGAAGCTCGTCGCGCGGACGACGAGCCACACGCCCGGCTTGCGCAGAACGGCGTACTCGTAGCCGAACGACGAGTCGGCGAGGTCGAAGAGGCCCGTGGGCGGCGGATACGGCACGCCGCCGGGCGCCGGCGGGCTGAGCGTAAACCAGCGCGCCGAATCGTTCGACGCCGCCTGGATGATCTCGACCGCCGGCGTTGTCGGCGGCTTGCTCGGCCTGCGGTCTCCGAGCCAGGCGAGCCGGGGCCCGTAACGCACATCGAGGATCGTTCCCGCCAGGTGCTGACCGGCCTTGGTGACGGCGGTCCAGTGGCGGTCGCGGATCGTGCGCACCTTCACACCGCCCACGGATCGGCCGGGCCAGACCGCACCGGGCAGCGCGCGTGCCGCCGCGGCCGCAGTGACGAGCTGTCCTTCGGGGCGGCTCTGGCCGGTGAGCACCGGCCAGGGCGCGTGCGGCTCGAAGTCCTGGCTGCGCCGCGGGAGGTACTCGTCGACGACGTACTCGGTCGACTGGTACACGCGCCCGTTCCTGGTCGACCGGCGAACGAGCAGGTTTGTCCTGGCGTCGACGGCGACCTCGTCGCCGTTGCGGGCCGTGCCGTACCGGTACCAGCGAGCCGGCCGGCCGTGAATCGTCGCGCGCCTGATGAACTTCGCCTTGCCGGCGGCCACGTCGCTCCGCAGCATCGCGCGCGCGTCCTGATTGCCGATGTCGGTCTCGCACGCGGGCGGCGCGCATGTCTGGTCCTCGACCACGGCGCCGTCGCGGCGAATCACATCGCGCCTCGCCCCGCGCTCGCGGTCGATCCACGTCTCGGCGATCCGAACCGACATCACCGGCTTGAACGTGGCCAGCGAGAAGCGGCCGAAGAACCCGTGCTGGCGTGCCACCGTGTGCTCGACTGCCGGCGAGCCCGCGCCGGCCAGGCCGGCTCCCGCGAGAACGGCGACCCCCGCTGCCACAGCAATGACCGCTCTGTTCACCTGGTTTAAGTATGCCCCGCGGACAACGCGTGCAAACGCCTTCAGGCGTGCCGCACGTACTCGCCGGCCGCCGCCCGCGCCGCCGCCTCGTAGAAGCGGTCGCGGCCGAACCGGTCGAGCTCGCCGCTGAGCAGCGCGCCCGAGGACGGCCGCGCGAGCGACGGCTCGGCGATCGCCTCGCCGTCGACTGAAACGGCCTCGATCTCCTCGGCCTCGCGCTGGCAAAGCGCGACGGGCCGGTCGAGGCGCGAACGCAGCCAGCCGGCGAGCAGCAGCGCGTCTGCCTCGGGGCCGCGCACGTCGACCTCGTTCGCCTCCGCGATGCCCGGCCAGGCGTGCGCGATCGACTCCCGCCACGGCAGCGTCCGCGCCCAGACGATGTCGGAGACCGCGAGGTGCTCGCCGAAGTGCTGCGCGAGGCTGCCATACGCGCCGTGAAGCCCGTCCTCCCACTCGCGCGAGTCGACGACCAGGCGGTCGACCAGCGCGGCGAGGCGCTCGAAGGTCGGGTCGCCGAACGGCGGCATCCCACGCCAGCGCAGGAAGACCGGCAGGTCCGGGAGCAGCAGCGCCACCACGACGCTCGCGGGCGCCTCCGCCCGGGAGCCGCGCAGGGTCAGCTCGACCAGCTCGGTGCAAACCTGGTTGCTGCCGAGCGGGAAGCACTGCATCGATACGCGCGCATCCAGGCCGTCCGGGTCGTCGGGCCGCGGAAGCAGCAGGATCGTGCGGGAGGGATAGAACTCGCCCAGGTCGTCGAACGTCGCCCGCGCCTGCGCCTCCCACGACGGCGGAACCCAGGCGACGTGAGTCATCACGCTGGTGCGCTGCTCCGTGCCGTCGTCGGTGGCCCGCAGCAGCGACAGCTCGTGCTCCACCTCGTCAAGCCGGACGTCCTGGCCGGCCCACTCGCCCAGAACGGTCGCGGTCAATGCCGGCGCCAGGAGCGGCCGTCGCGGTGCGCCAGCTCGTCGGCCGAGCTCGGCCCCCACGTGCCGGCTGCGTAATTCGGGAACGACGGGCGGTCGCGGCGCCAGAACGCGACGATGGCGTCCACGAGCGACCACTGCTCCTCGATCTCGTCGGCGCGCATGAACAACGTCGCGTCGCCGAGCATCGTGTCGAGGATCAGGCGCTCGTACGCCTCGGGCAGGTCGGTACGGAACGTGCCGCCGTAGAGGAAGTTCATGTTGACGGTGCGGATCGTCATGCCCTGGCCCGGCACCTTCGCGCCAATCGCGAGCGAGACGCCCTCGTCCGGCTGGACGTGGACGAGCAGCACGTTGGGACGGAGCCCGTCCGCGGCGCCCTCCTCGAACGGCGGGTGCGGCGCGCGCTTGAACTGGATCGCGATCGTCGTCTCGCGCCGCGGCAGCCGCTTGCCGGTGCGGACGTAGAAGGGCGTGTCGGCCCAGCGCCAGTTGTCGACGAAGAGCTTGGCGGCGACGTACGTCTCGGTCGTCGAGTCGGCCGCAACGCCCGCCTCCTGGCGGTAGCCGGGCACCTCCACGCCGTCGACCCAGCCGGGGCCGTACTGGCCGCGGCACGACGTCGTCCGGGCCGGGCGTGTGCAGCGCGCGCAGCACCTTGACCTTCTCGTTCCGGATCGACTCGGCGTCGAAGTCGGGCGGCGGCTCCATCGCGGTGAGTGCGACGAGCTGGAGCAGGTGGTTCTGGAAGACGTCGCGGATCGCGCCGGCCTGCTCGTAGAACGACGCGCGCCCTTCGATGCCGATCTCCTCCGCGACCGTGATCTGCACATGGTCGATGAACTGGCGGTTCCAGACCGGCTCGAAGATGCCGTTCGCGAACCGGAGCGCCATCAGGTTCTGGACCGTCTCCTTGCCGAGGTAGTGGTCGATGCGGAAGACCTCCCGCTCCTCGAAGTGCTCGGCGAGCATCGCGTTCAGCTCGCGGGCCGAGGTGAGGTCGTGGCCGAACGGCTTCTCGATGATCAGGCGCGTCCAGCCCGTCGACGTGCGCCGCTTGCCGAGCTCGGCGACGAGCGTCGGCATGGCGGCGGGCGGAACGGCGAGGTAGTAGACGCGGTTCCCCTGCGTCTGCCATTGCTCGTCGACCTGCTCCAGGTGGGTGCCGATGCGGTCCTCGCCGGCGTTCTCGGAGAACTCCGTGGGCACCCAGGAGGTGCGCTCGGCGAGCCAGTCCCAGACGTCGTCGCGCACCGGGTCGCGGCCGTGCTCCTCGACCGCCCGGCGCATTGCCTCTCGAAACTCGTCGTCGGTCATCTCGCTCCGCGCCGAGCCGACGACCGCGAAGTGCTCGGGCAGAAGGCGCCTGAACGCGAGCGAGTACAGGGCCGGGAACAGCTTGCGCGCGGTCAGGTCGCCCGACGCGCCGAAGATCGTGATGATGCACGGCTCGGGCGTGCGCTTGAGCCGCAGCCCCTCCAGGAGCGGGTTCGCCTCGGTGACGGCCGGAGACGCCATCAGCGCGGGTCGGCGGTCGCTGCCTTCGCCTCCTCGACGGCATGCAGCGCGTGGCCGCCGAACTGGTTGCGCAGCGCGGCGTTCACCTTGGCGGCGAACGACTCGTCCTGACGCGACGCGAAGCGGGCGAACAGCGCGGCCGTGATCACAGGCACCGGAACGTTCTCGGCGATCGCCTCGGCGATCGTCCAGCGCCCCTCGCCGGAGTCGTCGACGTAGCCGCGGATCGTCTCCAGGTCGGAGCCGTCCTTCTCGAACGCAGAGTGCAAGCAGCTCGAGCAGCCAGGAGCGAACGACCGACCCGTAGCGCCAGATCCCGGCGATCTCGTGCAGGTCGAGGTCGAACTCGGACCCGCGCATGACCTCGAAGCCCTCGGCGTAAGCCTGCATCAGCCCGTACTCGATGCCGTTGTGCACCATCTTCACGAAGTGCCCGGCGCCGGACGGCCCGACATGGGCGTAGCCGTCCTCGGGCGCGAGCGTCAGGAACGCCGGCTCCACCACCGCGACCGGCTCGTTTTCGCCGCCGACCATCAGGCAGTAGCCGACCTCGCGGCCCCAGATCCCGCCGGACGACGCCGGCGTCCACGAAGAGGATCTCGCGCTCGCCCGCCTCGGCGTGGCGCCGCTGCGAGTCGCGGAAGTTCGAGTTGCCGCCGTCGACGATGATGTCGCCGGCCTCGAGCTCGCCGAGCAGCTCCTGGAACGCGCCCTCGGTGGGCGGCCCCGCCGGGATCATCAGCCAGACCACGCGCGGCGGCTCGAGCTGGGAGACGAGCTCCTTCAGCGAGGACGCCGTGCCCCCGCCCGAGCGGGCGTATGTCTGCACCTCGTGCCCGTTCTCGCGCAGCCGGATCGTCATGTTGCCGCCCATGCGGCCGAGACCGACCATTCCGAGTTTCATGCGACGTCCTCCAGTCGTACGCGAACGATGCGGCGCCCGCGCTCGCGCAGCGCCTCGAAGTCGCCCTCGGCCTGGGCGGCGATCAGCTGCCGGAACCCGTACGGCTTCCCGGGGATCGGCAGCTCCTCGCCCGGATCGTCGACGACCTGGATGAAGAGCCCGGTGTCGGGCCCGCCCTTGTGCAGCTGCCCGGTCGAGTGCAGGTAGCGGGGCCCGAGGCCGGACATCAGCGGCCGCCCTGTCGCGCGCACCCGGTCGAGCAGCGGGTCGAGCTCCGCCTCGCGAGCCGGGTCGATGAACGCGCACACGGCGACGTAGTCTCCCGCACGCGCGTCTGCGAGGAGCTCATCCAGCGATCCCTGTGGCTGCAGGTCGACCGTGTCGCCACGCTGGAGCACCTCGTTCGTCTTGTCCTTCGCCGCCTGGACGTTCGGCTGGTCGAACGGGTTGATCCCGAGGATCGACCCCGCGACGGCCGTCGCGAACTCCCAGCGGAAGAACTCCTGGCCGAGCTCGTACGGCGACTCGAGCGCGGACCTCGTGCGTCTGGACGTCCGGGCCGTCGCCCTCGACGGGCACGAGCCCCTTGCCGTCCTTGCCGGTCGACTCGGCGAGCAGCTGCTGCACCCAGAGGTCGAAGCCGCCGCTCACCTCCGTGAGTGCCACCTTGTCGCGGCCCTGACGCCACGCCTCGCCCATGGCCAGCCCGAGGTCGAGACCCGGGTTGCCCTCGCCGAAGCGGCATGCCTCGCGCATCTCCTCCGCCCGCTCCAGCAGCCGCCGGGCGTCGAGGCCCATCAGGATGGCGGGCAGGATCCCGAACGGCGACAGCGCCGAGTAGCGCCCGCCGATCGTCGGCTTCGCCGTAGGCGACGCCGACGAAGTCCCGCTCGTGCGCGAGCCGCTCGAGCGAGGAGCCGGGGTCGGTGACCGCGGCGAACCGCGTGGCGACGCCGCCCGTGCGCTCCCAGAAGTAGTCGAGATGCGACCGCGTCTCGATGCGTTCCGCCCGACTTCGACGAGGCGACGAAGAGCGTGCGGCCGAGGTCGAGCGAGTCCGCCTGAGCCGGCGGATCGCGGCGGGATGCGTCGTGTCGAGGACGTGGAACGCGTCGGCGTCGAACGAGCGCCGGAGCACCTCCGGCGCGAGGCTCGAGCCGCCCATGCCGAGCAGGACGACCTGCTCGTAATGCGCCCGCTCGGCGAGCGAGAGCGAGGATCGTCCAGATCGCTCGAGCATCGCGGATCGGCTCGTCGAGCCAGCCCAGCCACTCGGCCTCGTCGTGGCCGGTCCAGAGCGTCGGGTCGCGCGCCCAGATGCGCTCGACGATCTCGGTGCCGGTGACGGCGCTCACGCCGCGGCCAGCTCGCCGCGCTTGGCGCGCACGCCGTCGAGCAGCTCGTCGAACGACTGCGCGAACTTCTCGACGCCCTCCCGCTCCAGCGTCTCGATGACGTCGTCGTAGTCGATGCCGACGCGCGGCGAGCTCCTCGAGCACGTGCTGCGCCTCCTCGAGTTCTGCGTCGAGCGTGCGCAGCGACGTGGCCGTGGTCCTGGAAGGCGCGGATCGTCTCCAGTGGCATCGTGTTGACGGTCTCGGGCCCGATCAGCTCCTCGACGTAGAGCGTGTCGCGGTACTCGGGGTTCTTCGTCGAAGTCGACGCCCAGAGGCAGCGTTGCCGCCGCGCGCCCTGCGCCTCGAGCCGCTGCCAGCGCTCGGACAGCGATGACGCCCTGGTAGTGCTCGTAGGCGAGCTTGGCGTTCGCGATCGCGAGCCGGCCGCGCAAGGCGAGCGCCTCGCTGCCGATCGCCTCGAGCCGCTTGTCCGCCTCGGTGTCGACGCGGGAGACGAAGAAGCTCGCCACCGAGTTGACCGTCGACGCGTCGCCGCCCGACTCGATCAGCCGCTCGACGCCGCGGATGTACGCCTCGAACACCTCGGCGTAGCGCTGCAGGCCAGAAGATCAGCGTCACGTTGATGCTCTTGCCGCGCGCGATCATCTCCTCGATCGCTGGCAGTCCGGGCGCGGTGCCGGGATCTTCACGTAGAGGTTCGGCCGGTCGACCCAGTCGTGGAAGCGCTGCGCCTGCTCGATAGTCCCGTCCGTGTCGTACGCAAGGCCTGGCTCGACCTCGAGGGAGACGTAACCGTCGAGGCCCGGGTCGAGTCCCACGTGCCGCGGAACAGGTCGCACGCGTCGCGGATGTCGTCGACGGCGAGCGCGGACGAAAATCTCCTTCGGGTCGTCCTCCTCGCGCAGCAGCTCGCGCAGCTGGTCGTCGTAGACGTCGCCCTCGGACAGCGCCTTCTGGAAGATGGTCGGGTTGGACGTGACGCCGACGACGGCGTCCTCGTCCATCAGCCCGGCGAGCGTCCCGTCGCGGAGCCAGGTCGCGGGAGAGCGAGTCGATCCAGACGCTCTGGCCCTGCGCCGACAGCTCGTGCAGTCGTGACTTAGCCATGTGCTTCTCTCCATTTCCTCGATCTTCTGGAGCCGTCGTACGTAGCGCTCGCCGCCGTCGAAGCTGGCGGCGAGGAATATCGCGGACGAGGTCGGCGGCAAGCTCGGCGCCGACGACCTCGGAGCCGAGGCAGAGCACGTTCATGTCGTCGTGCTCGACGCCCTGGTGCGCGGAGTAGACGTCGTGGCAGATGGCGGCGCGGATGCCGGCGATCTTGCAGGCGGCGACCGAGGCGCCGACACCCGAGCCGCAGACCAGCACGCCGCGCTCGGCGTCGGCCGCCGCAGGATCGCCTCGCCGAGCTCCCGCGCCTTGTCGGGATAGTCGATCCGCGGCTCCGGCTCGGTCGGTGCCGAGATCGACCGCCTCGTGTCCGAGGCGGTCGACCTCCTCGAAGATTCGCTCGCGCAGCTTACGCCGCGGTGGTCGAATGCGAGCGCGACCTTCATGGGTGGGTGTGCTCCACGGTCGACTCCATGCGCGCGATGCGTCCTTCCCGGAAGGCGATGACCGTCTCCTCGCGGCTGGTGTAGGCGGGCGAGCCGTCGTCGCGCCAGCGGTGAACGAGGTCGAGGACCTCGATCACCTGGCCGTTGCGCTGCTCATAGGCGCGCGCGGCGATGTCGGACTCGATGTTGTCGAAGCCGTCCGCGTCGCTCAGCAGCTGAATCCAGCGGTCCGCGCCCTGGTAGTGGCGCCCGCTCGGGCGGACGATCTCCACGTCCGGGTCGAGCAGCTGCCGCGCCGTTTCCCAGTCGCGGTCGTCGAGCGCCTCCCCGTAGCGCCGTGCGACGTCGACGGTCACACCGACGAGGTTACACCGGGGGTAGATTCCCAGCGATGGCCGACGCAGCCTTCCTCCGCGAGCTCGGGCAGCAGCTCCGCGTGGACTCCGTTCGGGCCGCGGCCGCCCGAATTCGGGCCATCCGACCTCGTCGATGTCGGCGGCCGACCTGATGGCCGTCCTGCTCGCGAAGCACCTGCGCTACGACTTCGACGCCCCGCACGACCCCGCGAACGACCACCTCATCTTCTCGAAGGGGCACGCGTCGCCGCTGCTCTACGCGATGTACAAGGCGGCCGGCGCGATCACGGACGAGGAGCTGCTCACGTTCCGCAAGTTCGGCAGCCGGCTCGAGGGCCACCCGACGCCGGTGCTGCCCGTGGGTCGACGTCGCCACCGGCTCGCTCGGCCAGGGCCTGCCGTTCGGCGTCGGCATCGCGCTCGCCGGCAAGCGGCTCGACCGCCTGCCCTACCGCATCTGGGTGCTCTGCGGCGACAGCGAGATCGCCGAGGGCTCGATCTGGGAGGCGTTCGAGCACGCTGGCCTACGAAGCTCGACAACCTGACCGCGATCATCGACGTCAACCGGCTCGGCCAGCGCGGCGAGACGATGCACGGCTGGGACCTCGACTCGTACGCGCACCGCGCGCGCGGCGTTCGGCTGGCACGCGATCGAGATCGACGGCCACGACGTCGAGGCGATCGACCGCGCCTACGCCGAGGCGGACGTCGATCACGCGACCGCCCGACGGTCATCGTCGCGCGCACGATCAAGGGCAAGGGCGTCAAGGCGGTCGAGGACAAGGACGGGCTGGCACGGCAAGGCGCTCGACAATCCCGAGGAAGCGATCGCGGAGCTCGGCGGCGTGCGCAACCTCACGCGTCGAGGTCGCATGCGCCCGAGCCGGCGCGAGCCGCACCGCTTCGCGAGCGGCCCGCTCGAGCTGCCGCGATACGAGCTCGGCTCCGAGGTCGCGACGCGCAAGGCCTACGGCGACGCGCTCGCGGCGCTCGGCGAGGCGCGCGGCGACGTGGTCGCGCTCGACGGCGAGGTCTCGAACTCGACCTTCGCCGAGATCTTCGCAAGGAGCAGCCGGACCGCTTCTTCGAGATGTTCATCGCCGAGCAGCAGCTGGTCGCGGCGGCGGTCGGGCTGCAGGTGCGCGGCTGGCGGCCGTTCGCCTCGACGTTCGCGGCGTTCCTCTCGCGCGCGTACGACTTCATCCGCATGGCGGCGATCAGCCGCGCGACGTACTCGTTGTGCGGCTCGCACGCCGGCGTCTCGATCGGCGAGGACGGGCCGTCGCAGATGGCGCTCGAGGATCTCGCCGCGTTCCGGGCCGTGCACGGCTCGACCGTGCTCTATCCCGTCCGACGCGAACCAGACCGCGAAGCTCGTCGCGACGATGGCCGACCTCGACGGGATCTCGTACATGCGCACGACGCGCGCGAACACGCCGGTCATCTACGGGCCGGACGAGGAGTTCCCGTCGGCGGAGCGCGGGTCGTGCGCTCCTCGACGACGACGAGGTGACGATCGTCGGGCGCCGGGATCACGCTGCACGAGGCGCTCAAGGCGGCGGACGCGCTCGCCGGGGAGGGCATGAGTGCGCGCGTGATCGACCTCTACTCGGTGAAGCCGATCGACGGCGAGACGCTCCGCGCGGCCGCGGAGGCGACCGGCGGCCGGTCGTGACCGTCGAGGACCACTGGCCCGAGGGCGGCCTTGGCGAAGCCGTGCTCTCGGCGCTCGCCGACGTTCGGAGGGGCAGCCCCGCGTCACGCAAGCTCGCCGTCGCGCGACATGCCCGCGCTCGGGCAAGCCGGCCGAGCTGCTCGCCGCTGCAGGGATCGACGCCGAGCGCGATCGCCGCAGCCGCTCGGGAGCTCGTCAGCGCCGCAGTCGAAGCCTGATTCGGCACACATCCGGCACGGACCCGTTATGCATGCCGTGATACCCGGGTCTGACCCCGGTTGTGGCGCCTACGCTTGAAGCATGGCCGTCGTCATCGCCAACCAACCTGCGCAAGGAGCTCTCCGGCGACGCCGCTCTTCGACGGCGTCTCGTTCAAGGTCGAGCGCCGCGAGCGGCTCGCGCTCTCCGGCCCGAACGGCGCCGGCAAGACGACGCTGCTCCGGCTGCTCGCGGGCGAGACCGAGATCCACGGCGGTCGAGCTCGCGTTCCAGAAGGGCACGCGGGTCGCGCTCCACGACCAGCGCCCGCCGCTCGAGCTCGGGCTGACGCTCCGCGAGTACGCGCTCTCCGGCGCCGGCGACCTGATCGCCGCCGAGGAGGAGCTGCGCGCGGCTCGAGCAGGCGATGGCCGGCGGCGACCACGGCCCGGAGACGCTCCGCGCTACGCGCGAGGCGCAGGCGCGGCTCGAGCACGCGGGCGGCTACGCCTGGCGCGAGCGCGCTCGTTGCGTCGCTCCGCGGCCTCGGCTTCCGTGACGACGACCTCGACCGGCCGCTCGACACGTTCTCGGGCGGCGAGCTGACGCGCGCCTCGCTGGCACGCGCGCTCGACCGGCGACCCCGACCTGCTGCTTCTCGACGAGCCCACGAACCACCTCGACGTCGAGCGGCTCGAGTGGCTCGAGCGGGAGCTCCAGTCGATGGACGCCGCCGTCATCCTCGTCGCGCACGACCGCTGGTTCCTGGAGGCGGTGACGACGGCTGTGCTCGAGCTCGAGGCCGGCCGCTCGACTTACTTCACCGGCACGTGGCACGACTGGCGGCGCGAGAAGGCCGCGCGCGCCGCTGTACGCCGCGAAGGCGGCCGAGCGCATCGACGTCGACATCGCGCGGCTCGACCGCTTCGTCGAGCGGTTCCGCTACAAGAAGTCGAAGGCGAAGCAGGCGCAGGCCAAGCTGACGCACATCGGCCGCCTGGAGCAGGAGCGCTCGACGCACCCCGGCGAGCTCGAGCTGCTCACGCGGCGCGCGAAGCAGCCTCGGCTTCGAGTTCCTGCAAGCCGAAGCGCAGCGGGCGGACGGTCGTCGAGGTCGAAGGCCTCGACGCTCGCGGCCGGTGACAAGGAGCTGCTCGACCACGTCGTCGTTCGCGATCGAGCGCGGCGAGCACGTCGCGCTCGTCGGCCCGAACGGCACCGGCAAGACGACGCTGCTCGAGACGCTCCTCGGACGCCGACGAGCCCGAGCGCGGGAAGCTCCGCCTCGGCCACGGCGTCGAGCCCGCGTACTTCTCCCAGCACGAGGTCGAGCTCGACGAGCCGCGGGACCGTGCTCCAGTGCGTCCAGCACGAGACCGGGCTGCAGCGGCCCCAGGCGCAGAACCTGCTCGGCCGCTTCCTCTTCTCCGGCTGGGACGAGCACGAGCAAGGCCGGTGTCGGCGCTCTCCGGCGGCGAGCGGCGCCGGCTCGCGCTGGCGCTCGTGGTCGCGTCGGGCGCGAACCTGCTGATGCTCGACGAGCCGACGAACCACCTCGACCTGGAGAGCCGCGAGGCGCTCGAGGCGGCGCTCGACGCGTTCCCGGGCACCGTGCTGCTCGTCTCCCACGACCGCGCGCTGCTCGACGCGGTCGCCGAGCGGACGCTCGCGATCGAGGACGGGACGATCCGCTCCTACGACGGCGGCTGGGCGGAGATGCTGCGCGGCGCGAGGAGCGCGCGGCGCCGCCCCCGCCGCCAGGCGCGCAAGCCGAAGCCGGCGCGGGCGGCTCCGCCGCCGCCGCGGCGCCCGAGCGAGCTCGAGCGGCTCGAGCACGAGATCGCCGCCTGCGAGGCCGAGATGGCGGGCCTGGAGGCGAAGCTGGCCGACGACTGGGGCAACGTGGAGACGCTCGCAGGCGCACGCCGCGCGGCGCGAAGCGCTGCGCACGATGATCGCGCGCTGGGAGGAGCTCTTCGAGCAGGCCGGCGCCTAGAGGGAGTCGAGCTGCGCGCGAGCACGCTCCGCACAGGGCAGGCATTGCTTCCCCTCCCAGAGCGCGAGCGAGTGCTCGAGCACCTCGCGCGCCTCGTCCCGCCGACCCGCGAGCCCGAGCACGGTGACGAGGTCGTCATACGCGATGCCCCTGAACCAGACGTGGTCGATCTCGGTCTCGCGTGTAGGCGACCGCCGTGCGCGCCAGCAGCACCGCCTGGTCGAGTTCGCCACGCCCGGCGTGCACGAGCGCATCGACCGCTGGGCCCAGCGCCCGCATGGACGCGCGCGGCGGCACGGCTTGCGCCTCCGCGAGCAGGGACGCTGCCTCGTCGACGTGGCCGAGGTACCACAGATCGCGCGCAAGGCACGTCCTGAGCGTCGCCCCCACGCTCGCGGTGCCCGCGCCCGCGACGAGCTCCTCGTCGTACCGGGCGAGCGCTCCCGGTCGCCAGCGATCGTCGCGAGCAACCAGAGGTAGAGGTTGCTGTAGTGATGGAACCCGCCGGCGACGTCGCGCAGGTGGTTTGCCCGGGCCTCGGCGAGCGGCCACGCCTCGTCGAGGCGGCCGAGCATCGCGAGCACCGCCGCGCGCGGAAGATCCGTCGAGCCCGGGGGCTTCCAGGCCTCGCCCTCTTCGATCGCGCTCAGCACCTCGTCCGCGGGCCGGGGCCGCGATCAGCGACCACTCCAGCCACGAATCCGAGGGGAGATCGCCGGCGAGGCGGGCGTAATGGTGCCACCACCGGGCGCTTCGGCCTGGTCCTCATTTTGCATCCTGAAGTTCGCGATGGCTGCCCGGATGTCCCACAGCAGCGCGAGCCTGCGCGGGTCGCCGCGCGCCTCCTCGAGCGGAAGCGCCGCGCCCAAGAGCTCCTCCTGCTCATCGGTCGTCGGCGGTCCACCGGCGTCGGTGCGCAGGAGGAGCGCCAGTGCGCGCGCAAGCATCGCCCCGGAATGGTCGCCGGCCGCCTCCCCGCGCTGGGCAAGGTCGTCCGCGGCGTCCGGACGCGGGTCGTAGTCGGCGCCGGCCCAGATCGCCTCGAGCTCAAGCGTGACGTCGAGCCGGTGCGGCCGGACGAGCCCGGCCGCGCGGACGACCAGCGCCGCCCCGGTCCGGTGGTCCTGGCGGTCGCTTGCCCGCCTCCCGGCCGCGGCGAGCCGCGCGGCGGCTCGATCGGCGAGATCCGGAGCCGGATCTCCGAGCTCCGCGCTGTAGCTGACGGCCTGCTCGAGGTGGTAGCCGACGATCTCGTCGCGCTCGACGAGCGCGACTCCGTGCTCCTCGAGCCAGTCGGCGAAGCGGGCGTGCAGCTCGGCACGAAGTGCCTTGGGGAGCGCGTCGTAGGCGGCGTCGCGGATCAGCAGGTGGCGGAAGCGGTAGCCGTCGTCGCCCGGAAGCTGGGCACGGTCGGGGCGGATGAGCTCACGGCGCACGAGCCCCGCAAGCCGGGTGGTCACTTGCGTCTCCTCGGGCGCCAGCGCATGCACAGCGCCGCGATGGAAGACCTCGCCTTCGATGGAGCCTCGCTCGAGCACCCTCCGCTCCGGCTCGTCGAGCTGGTCGAGGCGGGCGGCCAGCAGCGCCTTCAGCGTCGGCGGCACCTCGACCGCCGCGGTCCCGGCGGCCATCGCGAGCATCTCGGAGATGAACAGCGGGTTTCCGCCCGCGGCATGCGCGATCCGGCCGCGCAGCTCTCCGAGACGGCGTCACCGATAAGCGCGTCAGCGTGCTCCGGGTGCAGCGGCTCCAGCCGCAACGTCCCAGGCCAGCCGGGACGCCGCTCGATCAGCTGCGGTCGGGCCATGCACACGAGCAGGAGCGGCGCGTCGGCCGAGAGCAGCGCCGTGGACTCGACCAGGTCGAGAAACGTCTCGTCGCCCCACTGGATATCGTCGAAGACCACGACCAGCGGCGCCTGCTCGTCCAGCAGCTTCCGGAACGCCCAGGCGATCTCGTCGCCCGCTCGTCGGTACATCCGACTCGCCCAGCAGCGAGCGCAGCGCCCCGGCCGCGATGGGATCCGATGGCAGCGCGGCGAGCTGTTTCACCACCTCGACGACCGGCCAGTAGGTGATTCCTTCCCCGTAGGGAAGACAGCTCCCCCTGAGGATGCGGGCGTCGACCGCTGCAAGTGCCTCCACCACGAGGCGCGACTTGCCGACACCTGCATCGCCTACCACCGTCACGAGCTCGCACCGCGCTTGAGCCTGGGCGCGCTCCCACGCCGCCGCGATCTGCGCGAGCTCCGGCTCGCGGCCGACGAACCGCGAGACGTGGCGCCGCTCCGGTGGGTCGAGCACCGAGAGAAGCCGGAATGCCGGCACGGGCTCCGACTTCCCTTTCAGCGCCAGCGGGTCCACCTGCTCGGCCGCCACCGCCTCGCGCACCAGCGCGAACGTCGACTCGCCGATCAGCACCTCACCGGGCGCCGCCGCCTGCTCGAGTCGCGCCGCCACGTTGACCGCGTCGCCGGTCGCGAGGCGCTCGGCCGTCCCGGTCACGACCTCGCCGGTGTTCACGCCGATCCGGCCCCCGATGCCGAGCTCCGGCAACGCGTCGCGCATCTCCGTCGCTGCCCGGCAGGCTCGCAGCGCATCGTCCTCGTGCGACGCGGGGATCCCGAAGACGGCCATGACAGCGTCCCCGATGAACTTCTCGACCGTGCCGCCGTGCGACTCGACGATCGCTTTCATGCGGTCGAAGTACCGGGCCAGCAGCGCCCGCAGCACCTCCGGATCCGTCGTCTCCCCGAGCGCCGTCGACCCCGTCACGTCGCAGAACAGCACGGTGACCGTCTTCCTGACCTCGTGCCCCGGCGGCGCGAGCGCCGTGCCGCAGCCGCTGCAGAAGCGCGCGTCTCGGGCGTTGTCCCGGCCACAGCTCGGGCAGGTGAGCACGGTTCAGGCTAGGCGCTTTTCGAGGCAGCGGCTCAACTGCGCGCGCGGCGTAGACGCCGTAGCAGGGAATCGGCTCGTACCCCGCCGAGCGGTACAGAGCGAGCGCGGCCGCCGACTGGTCGCCGGTCTCCAGGACGAGGCCGACGTAGTCGAAAGCCCGCGCCTGCGTCTCCAGCTCCTCGAGCACGCGCCGCCCCAGCCCGCGTCCCCGCGCGTCGGGCAGCACGTACATCCGTTTCAGCTCGGCGCGCGTCGCGTCGAAGCGGACGATCCCGCCGCATGCGACCGCCTCGCCGGCCTCGTCGCGCACGACCAGGAAGACACCGTCCGGCGGCTCGAACTGCGACGCCTCGCGCGCCGGGCCGATGTCGTTCCCGCCCTCGCCGTAGAGCGCGAGCATCTCCGCCTGCTGCGCCTCGGCGAGCCGCGACCACATCGGGCGAATCGAACGGCTCAGCACCAGAACGCATCGAAACAGAACGTCTCGAATTGCGAGTCGAGTGGGACCGCTGTCACTTCGGCCCACTGGCCGTCGCGGATGCGGATCACGAGCGCCTGGTCGACGTCGAGGTCGATCCCGTTCCGGCTGCCCTGCGCGCGGTAGATCGCGACCGCCCAGTCGTCGTCGGCCAGCACGCTCTGGAGCTGCGACCGGTACGTGCCGCCGGTCTCGAGGCCGGTGCGGCGCAGGAACTCGACCACCTCGCGGCGCCCGCGGTACTCGCCGCTCATGATCGTGTTGCCCGGGACGCGCCAGACGATGTCGCGCGCGAGGCCGGCCGAGATGACCTTCGCGTCGCGGCCGAACGCCCCGAAGATCCGCCGCGTCAACGCGGCGTTCGGGTGCTCGCTCACTCGTCTGCGAGGGTCGCGACGACCGCCTCGGCGATGACGCGCAGCGGCCGTCCCGAGACCTGGCTGGCCTTGCGCAGGCGGGCGAAGGCCTCGTCCTCGGTGAGCTTCTCCTTCACCATCAACAGCCCCTTGGCCCGCTCGATCGCCTTGCGCGCGGCGAGCGCGTCGGCCAGCGTCTCGGCCTCCTCGCGGACGGCAATCAGCTCGGCGTGCCTGGCCCGCGCCGTCTCGATCGCCGGCAGCAGGTCGGTCTCGCGGAACGGCTTGACGAGGTAGCCGAAGACGCCCGCCTCGATCGCCCGCGCGACGAGCTCCTCCTGCCCGTAGGCGGTCAGCATCACGACGGGGATCGGCCGCTCCTCGAGGATCCGGCGGGCCGCCTCGATGCCGTCCAGGCGCGGCATCTTGACGTCGAGAACAGCCAGGTCGGGGCGCTCGGACGCGGCCAGGTCGACGGCCTCGATGCCGTCACGCGCCTGCGCGCAGACCTCGAACCCGGCTCGCTCCAGCATCTCCGCCAGATCCATGCGGATGATGGTCTCGTCCTCGGCGATAAGGACACGCGCCATCGGGCGAGTCTAGGGAAGCGAGCTGTCCCCAGTGTCCAGGGCAGGAACCGCTCCGGACACTTGGGACAGCCCCCCGGCTGTCGCCGGGGGACAGCCCCTAGATGCGCTCGGCGAGCCCGAGCGCGTTCCCGTCAGGGTCCTTGAACGAGGCGAGCTTGACCATGCCCTCGACCTCGTGGATGTCGCCGTCGAAGACTGCGCCGAGGGACTCGAGGTGCGCCTTCGCCGCCTCGATGTCCGCGACCTGGAAGGTCGGCTGCATCCCGCCGCGCGTCTCGTCGTCCGTCTGCCCGAGCCCGATGTGCACGCCCGCGATTGGCGTCGAGAGCTCGCACCACTTCCAGTCGTCGAGCTTGTAGATGAGCTCGAACCCGAACGCCTCGCGGTACCAAGCGATCGCGCGCTCGAAGTCCGTCACGTTCACGGCGATCGTGACGTGGTCGCCGTAGGCGAACGGCGCCTGCGCAGGGGCGGTTGCCGTCTGCTGGCTCATGCTGCCTCCTTCGGTTCGTCGTCCGAGCCGGGGAACACGACCTCTCCTGCGGGCGTCAGCCACGTGACCACGTCGACCCGCATCCGCCCCGCCTGCACGGACGGGTCGCTGTTCGCGAGCTCGCGCGTCTCCTCGAGCCCGGTGCGGTAGATGCAGATGCCGCGGAACGTCTCGTCCTCCTGGTCGCGGAACGGCCCGGCGGACAGGAGCACCCCTCGCTCGCGCATCGCGTCGAGGTGGGCGAGGTGCGCAGCCTGCAGGCGGTCGAGCTCCTCTTGCGTGAGCTCGAGCGCGCGGGGGCCGCGGCGGAGCAGGACGAGGCTGTAGCGGTCGAATTCCATTCGGCTCCTTCTCGATGACGACGAACGCGTCCGGGCGAAATCGACAGCTACGCCGGGAACACGACCTGCGCGATGAGCCCGCCGTCGGACTCGAGCGTCAGGGTCCCGCGTAGCTCGTCCCGTACGAGCGCGCGCACGATCGACAGGCCGGTGCCTTCGAGCGCACTGCTCGGCCCCTTGCCGTCGTCGGAGATCGCGAGCCGCACGTCCCCGTTCTGCCGCGCAAGTTCCACGCGCACCGACGCGCCACCGTGCTCCAGGGCGTTCTGGAGCAGCTCGCTGAAGACGAGCGCCAGCGCCGTCGCGCGGCTGCCCCCGAGCTCGACGGGCTGGAGATCGGTCTCGACCTGCTTCGACACGCCGAGTCCCTGGACGAGCATCGCGCGCAGCCGGTCGAGCAGGGCTGCGAGGTCGACCTCCTCGTCCCGCTGCTCCGTCAGCACCTCGTGCACCGCGGCGATGGCGAGGATGCGGTTTGCCGAGTCGCCGAGCGCCTTGGCCGGGTCGACGCCGTCCGCGGCGCGCGCCTGCAGGCGGAGCAGCGAGGCGACCGTCTGCAGGTTGTTCTTCACGCGGTGGTGGATCTCTTGCGCGAGCACGCCGCGCAGGACTGCTCGCCCGTGCTCGAGCGCCATCGCCGCCTGCTGGGCGATCGAGGCGAGCAGCGCTCGTCGTCCTCCGAGAACGGCGCATCGCGGTCGGCCACAAGCTCGCCGATCTGCCGGCCCTTCCAGCGCAGCGGCAGCCGCACCGCGTGGGCGCCGGCGCGGCCCTCCGGCCATGCGATGCGGCCGTCCTCGAGCACGAGCGCCGCGCCCGTCGCGTCGACGGCGTCCATCGTCGTCTTGACGATCGCCTCGAGCGACTCCTCGAGGTAGAGCGACTCGGAGACCGCCTCCGAGATCCGCGCCAGCGCCTCGAGCTCGGTCACGCGCCGCTGGGCCGCGGCGTACAGACGCGCGTGCTCGATCGACTGCGCCACCTGGCCGGCGATGCCGACGAGGAGCTCGATCTCCGCCTGCGTGAACTCACGGGGCTTCAGCGTGCGGACGTTGACCGCGCCCTCGAGCTTCTCGCGCATGAGGATCGGCACGGCGAGGATCGACTCGTACTCCTCTTCATGGAGGTTCGGGAAGACCTTGAAGCGCGGGTCGAGGTGCGCCTGCGACGAGAGCATCACAGGCTCGCGCTGCGCGGCGGCCGCGCCGGTGATGCCCTCGCCGGGCCGCATGCGCGGCCGGCGCGTCTCCTCTTCGACGGCGGCGCCGTGCGTCGCCCCGAGCACGAGCTCGTCGGCCCGGTCGTCGTACAGGTAGACGAAGCAGGCGTCAGCCTCGAGCGCCTCCGCGACCTTGCGGGCGATCAGCGCGAGCACCTCGTCGAGGTCGAGCGTCGAGTTGACCGCCGCGATGGTCTCCGTCAGGAGACGCAGGTGCCGGGCGGGCGCGTCCATCATTCCGAGTGTAGGCGTCCGATTCCCCCACTACGCTCGCGGCGGTGTACCACGCCCTGCTGTTCCTGCACGTCCTGCTCGCGTTCACGCTCGTTGCGGCCGTGACGCTCTTCTGGGCACTCATCTTGGGCACGCGGCCCGGACGCACGGGCCTCACGCCCGCGGCCGCGATGTGGCTGGGACGCACCGGCGCGATCGTCGTCGGCATCGGCTCGGTCGGCGTCCTGATCTTCGGCGTCTGGCTCGCGATCGAGCGGCCCGAGTACCACGTGTGGGACGGCTGGATCCTCGCCTCCCTGATCCTCTGGGTGATCGCCGTCGGCACCGGCCAGCGCGCCGGCCGGTGCTTCCAGCGGGCCGCTACAGATCCGGATGAGGCGGCTGTGCTCCGCCGGAGCGGCGTGCAGCTGCAGACGGTCGCCGGGATCTCGCTGATCCTGATCCTCATCCTCATGGTCTGGAAGCCGGGCGCATGACGCTCGCGTCGATCCGGCCCGACGGCGCCTGGGAGGCTTCGCTCTTCCTGCACGTGCTGGGCGCGATGCTGCTCGTCGGCGGGCTGTTCGCCGTCAGCGCGGCGCTGGTGTACGCGTGGCGCGCGCGGGAGGACGCCGACGAGACGGCGCTGCGACGCTTTGCCTACCTGACGCTGTTCTTCGTCGTCCTGCCCTCGTTCTTCGCAATGCGGATCGGCGCCGCGTGGGTGCTCAGCGCATCGCCGTACAACGACAAGCAGAACTGGGTCGGCATCGGGATGGCCATCTCGGACGCCGGGTTCCTCGTCCTGATCATCAGCCTGATCCTCGCGGGCATCGGCATCCGCCGCATGCGCACCGGCGGTGGCCGCGTGGGCGCGCGGGTGGTCACGGTGCTGAGCGTCGCGCTCCTCATCGCATACGTGGTCGCGATCTGGGCGATGACGACGAAGCCCACGTGACGCCCGCTAACAAACCCCTTACGAGTAGGGACGCATTTCCTTTGCAGCCGCTGGGTACGGTCGGTTCAGTGAGCACGATCGACGTCGATCTCCGTACGACCGTCGGCTTCCGCGTGACTGATGCCGCGGGCCGCCTGCTCGGACGCGTCGAGTGCCCGATGTACGGGACGCGTCCCGACGAGCCCGACGCGCTGTCGGTGCGGGCGCGCCGTTTCTTCGCATCGCGGCGGATGGTGCCGGCGGACGCGATCTCCGAGATCGACGGCGCCGAGCGGCGCATCGACCTGCGGGTCGACCGCGACGCCCTTCCCCGCTTCCTCTAAGCGCTCCGGACCGAACAACACGAGCTGCCTCAGAAGAGGGCAGCTCGCGATCCACGGTTCAGGCCCGCGATGCACGACGAATGGCCGTTCTTTCGCGCCATAACGACCACGAGCTGCCTCAAAAGAGTGCAGCTCGCGATCGGCCGTCAGCGGCTCCGCCGTCCGCCAAGTCAGCGGAGCCGGTGAACGAACCCATTCTGCTCCTTTTTTCGCGCCCGCGTCTACGTATCCGCGACGGACAGGGCCGGCGGCGTCTGCCGCCGGCCCCGAAACGCGCCTACAGGACAGCCAGGTAGCGCTGCATCTCCCAGTCGGTGAGTTGCACGCGGTAGTCGTCCCACTCGCCGCGCTTGAGCTCGACGTAGCGGTCGAAGATGTGCGGCCCGAAGGCCTTGCGCACGAGCTCCGAGCCGGCGAGCTCGGTGATTGCCTCGCCGAGGGTCTCCGGCAGGGCGACGATGCCGCGCTCGGCCCGCTGCTCCGCGGTCAGGTGGTACAGGTTCGTCTCCATCGGCTCGGGCAGCTCGTAACCTTTCTCGATCCCCTCGAGCCCCGCATGGAGCAGCGCGGCGAACGTCAGGTACGGGTTGCACGCCGGATCCGGGCAGCGGATCTCTGCCCGGGTCGCCTGCTCGTTCCCGGGCTTGTAGAGCGGGATCCGGATCAGGGCCGAGCGATTCCGCCGCGACCACGCGACGTAGACCGGCGCTTCGTACCCGGGCACGAGCCGCTTGTACGAATTGACCCACTGGGCGAACACGGCCGAGATCTCGCGCGCGTGCCGGAGCTGCCCGGCGATGAAGCCCTTGCCGACCTCGGACAGGCTCCACTTGTCGTCTGCGTCGAAGAAGGCGTTCCGCCCGTCGCTGAAGAGCGACTGGTGCGTGTGCATCCCGGAGCCGTTCTCGCCGAAGATCGGCTTCGGCATGAAGGTCGGCGTGGTAGCCGGCCTTCTTCGCGATCTCCTTGACGATCAGCCGGTAGGTGAGCGTGTGGTCGGCCATCTCAAGCGCCGGTGCGAAGTGCATGTCGATCTCGTGCTGCGACGGGCCGACCTCGTGGTGGACGTACTCGATCGGGATCCCGACCGACTCGAGCGCGCGGACCGTCTCCTGGCGCAGCTCGCTCGCGGCGTCCAGCGTCGTCATCGCGAAGTAGCCGCCCTCGTCGAGCGTCTCTGTGCCCTTCGCGTCCTCGAAGAGGAAGTACTCGAGCTCGGGACCGACGTTGAACGTGTCGAACCCCATCGACTGCATGCGCTCGAGCGCGCGGCGCAGCACGTAGCGGGGATCGCCCTCGTACGGCTCACCGTCCGGCGTGACGACGTCGCAGATCATGCGGCCGACACGCGTCTCGCCCTCCTTCCACGGCATCACCTGGAACGTGCCCGGATCCGGGATCGCGACCATGTCCGACTCCTCGATCGCGTTGAAGCCGGTGATCGACGAGCCGTCGAAGCCCATCCCGTCGTCGAGCGCACCAGCGAGCTCGCGACGGGGTGATCGCGAAGCTCTTGAGGTGACCCTCGAGATCCGTGAACCAGAGCAGGACGAACTCGATGCCCTCCTTCTCGACACGCTTCAGCACGTCCTTGCGTGCCTCCTCGCTCGAGGTCGCTCTGTTCCTCGTCTCGACCTGCGCACATTCAAAAACCTCCTCCGAAAATGCAAAAAGCCCCGGGCGAGAATACGCCCGAGGCCTCGTCGCCTCCAAACGAACTCACCCATCCTAGACGATCCGTGCGCGTACATTCGCGTGGTGACCGGACGGATCCCGGACCTGGAGCTCGTCGAGCTCGAGGCGTACCGGCGCTTCTTCGCGGCAGGGCACGGCGCGCACACCGCCGAGGTCGGCGGTGCGGCCCTGCTCGCGCTGCCGGGCATCTCCTCCACGATGCTCAATCGCGTCGCGGGGCTCGGGCTCGCGGAGCCCGCCGGCGAGCGGCAGCTCGACGACATCGCGGCGTTCTTCGAGTCGTTCGGCGTCGAGTACGCGATCGCGGTCGCGCCGCAGGCGCAGCCGGCCGAGCTGACCGGACTGCTCGCCGAGCGCGGGTTCGCATCCGGCTACGGATGGACGAAGTTCACGCGCGCCGCCGACGAGGCGTCCTCCTCGATCACGGATCTGCGCGTCGAGCTGGTGGGGCCGGAGCGCGGCGAGGACTTCGCGCTCGTCGTCTCCGAGGCCTACGAGCTGCCGGCGGGCGCCGCCGGCCCGCTCACCGTCACGCCGCAGCTCGAGGGCTACAGCTGCTTCGTCGCGTACACGGATGACGAGCCGGCGGCAGCGGGCGCGCTGGTCGTGCTCGGCGAGACGGGCTGGCTCGGGTTCGGCTCCACCCGTCCGGCATTCCGGCGGCGCGGCGGCCAGCGCGCGCTCTTCGCGGCGCGGGCCCGGCGTGCGGTCGAGCTGGGCGCCACGACGCTCGTCACCGAGACGGGCGAGCTCATGCCCGGGCGGCCGGCAAGCTCGTACCGGAACATCGTGAGCGCCGGATTCAGGCCGATGTACGTGCGGCCGAACTTCCTGTCGCCGGCGTAGAAACGTCGCGGCGCATCGTCAGCCAGGCCGGCTGCTCGATGTACCCGAGCTTCACGTTGAGCCGCCGCATCGCCTCGTTGCCCGCCTGTGTGAACGTGATCAGCTCCCGGTAGCCGTGCGACGCCGCCCAGGCGATCTGCGTCTGCTTCAGCGCCGTGCCGATGCCGCGACCGCGGTGCGTGCGCAGGCACGCGGTCAGCCCGTGCTCGAGCAGGCCGTCGACGGGGCGCGAGATCAGCGCCGCGAAGCCCACGACCTGGCCCTGCTCGAGCGCGGCGAAGGCGATCGGGCCGTCGAACTCCTCGCGCACCCAGTCGTCCCAGGGCGGCGCCGGCACTGCGACGGACAGCGGGAAGTCGGCCCACGCCTGGCGGGTGATGATGTACGCGGCCGGTCGCATCGCCTCGGTCAGCTCGACGATCTCGACGCCGGCAAGCCGCGGTGGAGGACGCTCATCGCCGTGCAGCGGGCGGACGAGCTCCACCTGGCGGTCGACCTCGCGGTAGCCGCGCTGCCCGGCGAACCTCCGCCCCTCGAGCGATGCCTCGGAGACGGACGCGGACAACGCCCTGGGAGCGAGCGCCAGCGCGTGCTCCTCGAGCTGCTCGTAGAGCGCCGAGCCGATGCCCTGCCGCCGTGCCTCCGACAGCACGCGCACCTCCAGGAAGAGGCGGCCCGGCGAGTCGGACGGCGCCGCCAGCGCGGTGCCGACCGCGCGGCCCGCGTCCTCGGCGACGAGGTAAAGCCGCTCGGGCCTGCGCGCCCACCGCTCCTGGATCACCTCCACCGAGACCGGCTCGCGCGGCGTGATCGCGTTCCATACCGCGACCACGCCGCGCAGCCCGTCCGCGTCGTCCGCGCGCCGGACGGCCACTACCCCGACCGCTTCAGCTTCCCGTGCCGCTTCGCATGGATCTCGCCGCGCCGGAAGATCTCCAATCCGAGCGGCACCGCGACGAGCCCGATGATGATCAGCGGCCAGATGTACGGCCACATCTGGCTCACGCCCCAGCCGTCGAGGATCGCGTGCCGGATGCCCGCGAGGGCGTAGGTCGCCGGCGAGATCTTCGAGAGCCACTGCATCCACTCCGGCAGCACCGACACCGGGTAGTAGACGCCGGAGACGACGAGCAGGATGCCCTGCCCGACGAACCCGATCTGCATGCCCTTCTCCGGCGAGATCAGCGGCAGGACCGCGGTCATCATCCCGATGCCGATGAACGAGACCGAGGCGATCGCGAGCACGACCAGGGCCGCCGGGAAGTTCGCGTCCGGCATGTGCAGCCCGAAGAACGCCGCGATGACGACGAAGACGATCGACGCCCGCACCAGTCCGTAAAGCACGGCGAAGAGGCCCATGCCGATCAGGTGCACCGGCCGCGAGAGCGGGGCCATGAACGTGTACTCGATCGTCCCCTCCCAGCGCTCCCACGCGACCGTCTCGACGATGATCTCGAAGACGATCCCGAGGTACGACCAGATGACCGCTCCGATGAGCAGCTGGGTCGTGACCCGCTCGACATCGATCTGCCCGCCGGTGGACTCGATGCCCTTGGCGATGAAGACGATGGTGAGCGTGTTCGCCGCCGTCCAGGCGAAGAACGCGAGCTCCCACCACGCGTAGCGCTTGACCAGGTACCAGTTGCGCTCGAGGACGCCGCCGAGCCCGATGAACTCGTGCCGCAGCGCCTGTGCAGCCCCACGCATCAGGCCCACACCTCCCTCTCGTCGTCCTTGTCTTCCTCCCGCTCCTCCTCCTCGAGCGACGCGCCGGTCGCCGCGAAGAACGCCTCCTCGAGCGTCTCGGCGCCGTAGCGCCGCTTCAGCTCGTCGGCCGGCTCGAGGCAGAGCAGGTCGCCGCGGTGCAGGATCCCGACCCGGCCTGCGAGCGACTCGGCCTCGGCCATGTCGTGCGTGCAGAGCAGGATCGTGGCGTCGTGCGAGGTCCAGACCTCGCGGATGAACTCCTGCACCTCGAGCTTCGAGCGGGGGTCGAGCCCCGTCGTCGGCTCGTCGAGCAGGAGCAGCACCGGCGAGGTGAGGAGCGCCCTGGCCAGCGCGACCTTCTGCTGCATGCCGCGCGAGAGGTTCTCCATCGACTCGCCGCTTCGCTTCGCGGGAAAACCGACCCGCTCGAGGATGTGCGGGATCTTCTTCCCGGTATCGGCGGACGTCATCCCGTAGAACCGCGCTGCGTAGGCGAGGTTCTCCTGGGCCGACATCTTCTTGAAGAACGAGGCCTCGACCGACACGCGGTTCACGAGCCGCCGGATCGCTCTCGGCTCCTTGAACACGTCGTGCCCGAAAATGCGCGCCGTTCCGCCGTCGTGCAGGAGCAGCGTCGAGAGCAGGCGGATCATCGTCGACTTGCCCGAGCCGTTCTGGCCCAGGATGGCGACGCACTCACCGCGCTCGACGGTGAAGCTCAGGTGCTTGATCGCGGGCACGCGGCGGCGGCGCTTGGGACGCAGTCGCCCGGCCTTCTCCTTGCGGATGAACTCCTTGCGGAGCCCGACAACCTCGATCGCGTCCCCGGACCCGGTACGGGCCCCCACGCGTTCGGTCGTCACGTCTGTGTGGATCATGCGGTGCTCCTTCGTTGTCGAGAACAGTCGCGGCGCCTCCGGGAAGGAGGGCCGCGCGGCATTACGGGTTCTCAGACATGGAGCGTCATCGCCGCCCGAGGGTAGCGCGCGGATATGGCGAAGCGCAAGACCTCTTGACAGCCCCCCAGGGGAGTACGCTACGGTGAGTCGCGGGCCGCCGAAGGCCCGCGCAGAGGCAATGGCGCCTCAGGACTCTTGGAGTCCTGGGGCTTTTTTTGTGGTCCGAAACAGGGAGGAGCGGTGAGCACAGCAGAGACAGTGAGCGGGTCGGGCGGCCGCACCGCGCGTGCGGCGTGGCGACCGGGCTCCTTCGCTCGAGACCCCGGCATGAGAGCGGAGACGGCCGGCGGCCTGACCCTGCGGCCGCTCCTCGCCGCCGACTGGCCGGACGTCGAGCGCATCTACAAGGCCGGAATCGAAAGCGGCAATGCAACGTTCGAAACAACGGCTCCCGCGTGGAGCACTTGGGACTCCCACCACCTGGGTGGTCACCGGCTGGTGGCCATCCAGGCGGGGGAGGTCGCCGGCTGGGCGGCGCTCTCACCGGTCTCCGATCGCGAGTGCTACGCGGGCGTGACCGAGAACAGCGTCTACGTCGCGCGCTGGGCGCAGAGGCTCGGCGTCGGCACCGCGCTGCTGACCCGGCTGGTCGCCGATGCGGAGCTGGCCGGGATCTGGACGATCACGGCCGGGATCTTCCCGGAGAACGAGGCGAGCCTCGCGCTTCACCGCCGCTGCGGGTTTCGGGTCGTGGGCGTGCGCTCGGCGATCGGCCGCCTGGACGGCCGCTGGCGCGACGTCGTGTTGATGGAACGTCGATCGGAGGTGATCCGGTGATCAAGGTCGAGACAGTCGTCATCCGTGAGCGCGTCGAGACGGTGATCGACGCGGTCGAGGAGGCGACCGGCCACGTGGGCGTCACGGTGGTCGAGGCGATCGGCCACGGGCGCGAGCGCGGCATCACGCACGAATATCGCGGGCGGATCTTCGAGTCGCGCTTCCTGCCGAAGGCCCTCCTCACGTTCATCGTCGACGACGCCATCGGCGAGGCCGTGGTCGCGGCGATCGCCGACGCTGCGCGGAGCGGCAACGAGTCGGGCGACGGCCTGGTCTGGACGACCGCCGTCGAGAACGTCACGCACAACCGAACCGGGCGCAGCCTGAAGGAGGTGGAAGTCGGATGAGCACGTTGCTCGCAGCAGGGTTGTCGAACAAGGATCTGACCATCGCGGCCAGCACGATCTGGGTCGTCATCGCCGCCGTCCTCGTCATGTTCATGCAGGCTGGCTTCGCCTTCCTCGAGGCGGGGCTGACGCGGATGAAGAACGTCGGCCACATCGCCGCGAAGAACGTCCTGATCCTGGCGCTCGCCTCGATCGTCTACTACTTCGTCGGGTTCGGCATGGCCTTCGGCGACGGCGGCAACGGCCTCGTCGGCGGCTCCGGCTTCTTCCCGTCCATCGGCGAGCTCCTCACGGTGGGCCAGTCGCCGTTCTCGTGGTTCAGCGAGATCCCGGGCGCGGCGGGCTACATGTTCGAGGTCGTCTTCTGCGCCGTGTCGCTCGCGATCGTCTGGGGCGCGATGGCCGAGCGGACGAAGCTCTGGGTCTACTTCGCCTTCGGCGTCGTCTTCACGCTGATCTACTCGCTCGTCTCGCACTGGATCTGGAGCCCGGACGGCTGGCTGTTCTCGAAGGGCATGCAGGACTTCGCCGGCTCGACCGTCGTGCACTACCAGGGCGCGCTGGCCGCGCTGGCCGGGGCGCTCCTGCTCGGGCCGCGCATCGGGAAGTTCGGCGCCGACGGGAAGCCGAACGCGATCCCGGGGCACAACATGGCCTTCACGACGCTCGGCGTCATCATCCTGTGGTTCGGCTGGTTCGGCTTCAACCCGGGCTCGACGCTCGGCGTCGACTACGGCGGCATCGGCTTCTTCGCGTACGTCGCGCTGAACACGAACCTCGCGGCTGCGGCGGGTGTCCTCGGGCGCAGTCGATCACGTCCTGGATCGTGATCAAGAAGCCCGACCTCTCGATGATGCTGAACGGCGCGATCGCGGCGCTCGTCGCGATCACCGCGGCGTGCGCGTTCGTGGCGCCGTGGGCCGCGATGGTGATCGGCTTCGTCGCCGGCGTGATCGTCGTCCTCGGCGTCGCTGCTCGTCGAGCGCGTGCGGCATCGACGACCCGATCGGCGCGATCGCAGCGCACGGCATGGCGGGCGTCTGGGGCACGCTGTCGCTCGGCTTCCTCGCGCTGCCGGCGACAGGCGAAGAGCCTCGCCACGGGCCAGGGCGGCCTCTTCTACGGCGGCGGCTTCCACCAGCTCGGCGTGCAGTTCCTCGGGCTCGCCGCGGTCGGCGCGTTCACGTTCACGGCGCTCGTTCGGCGCTCCTCCTGGCGCTGAAGATGACGTTCGGCATCCGCGTCGAGCCCGAGGACGAGACGGCCGGCCTGGACGTGTCCGAGCACGGCATGTGGGGCTACCCCGAGTTCTACATCCCGGTCCCGGGCGGCTACGGCACCGAATCGCACGGGCACCTCGGCGTCCCGCATGAGCATCCGGCCGGAGCGGCCGCGCTGGCTGCGACGGCGCTGCCCGAGACGCCGTTACCGAGACCGCTGTAGTCGACTGCTTGACGGAGCGGGGCGGCTGATGCCGCCCCGTTCCGCGGAGGGGTCTACCTCTCGTACCAGCCCTCGAGGAAGGCGCGTCCAAGGGTGCCGTTGAACAGGTTGAACATCAGCAAGGCGGGCGTCGCTTCCTTGTCAATCTCGATCCTCTCGGCGTCGAGGGCGAGGACCGCGAAGATGTAGCGGTGCCTCCCGTGGCCCTGCGGCGGCCCGGCGCCGACGTAGCGCGCCATCCTGGCGTCGTTCGGGAGCTGAAAGGCGCCCGGCGGGAGCCCCGAGCCGGACTCGTCGCCGGCGCCGGCAGGCAGCTCGGTGACGTTGCCGGGAATGTTCACCACGGCCCAGTGCCAGAAGCCGGTGACCGTGGGCGCTTCGGGGTCGCACATCGTGACCACGAAGCTCTGCGTCCCTGACGGGAAGCCGCTCCAGGAGAGCTGCGGGGAAACGTCCTGGCCGCCGGCGCCGAAGATGCCGCTGACCTGCGGCATCGCCAGCTTCTCGCCCTCCCGCAGGTCGCTGCTGGTCAGTGAGAAGGAGGCCGCTGGGGGAAGGTTCTCGTAGGGGTTCCAGCTCATTCGACCGCCCCTTTCCTGAAACAGTCAGTCAAAGGCCCTCGGAGTCACATCGCGGTCCCGCTGGGTCATTGCGCGTGGGCAGCAGTTGCACGATAGACCGCGACGGCGCTGCCCGAGACGCCGTTGCCGCGACCTCTCTCGGTGGCGGCTGCGGGGGGCGCCTCGGCCGGCGCCCCCCGCATGCCGTCAATGCAGCGCGAACGTGACGGTGAGCGCCGCTGTGGTGTCGACGGTGCCCGGCTCGACCGGCGTCTCGGCCTTCGCCGAGGCGCTGTCGAACGCCATCGGGTACGGCCCGGCCGCGCCCCCCTCGACGACCTTCACGACCGGGCCGACCCCGCCGCCGGCGGCGTCGGCGATCGCGGCCGCCTTGCGCTTCGCGTCGGCGAGGGCGCGGTGCAGCGCCTCGGCCTCGTACTGGTCGGTGTCGGCGACCGTCAGTGTCGGACCAGAGACGTTGGTGGCTCCGGCGCCGCTCGCGACGTCGACGATCCCCCCGGCCCGGTTCACCGAGGTCTCGATAGAGACGGAACCGGAGGCGGTGTAGCCGGTGACCTTCCCGTTGCTGTCGGTGGCCGGCCAGACCGAGACCTGGTCGGTCTGGAGGTTGGCGTCGGCGATGCCGGCGTTCTTCAGCGCGGCGATGAGGCGTTGCATCGCGCGGGCGTTGTCGGCGCTCGCCTCCTGGGCGGTGGCGGCCCGCGAATCGACCCCGAACGAGAACCCGGCGCGGTCCGGTGTCACCTTGACGGTGCCGTTCCCGTTGACGGTGATGGTGCGTGTGATGCCGGCGTCGCCGTGGGCGGCGGTCGGGAGGCCCACTCCGGCGAGCGCGACCGCGGCGAGACCCGCTGCGGCGACGGCTGCGATGGCGATGAGTCTTCGGGACTTCTTCATGCTGCGTATACGCCGCCGCCGTGGGCCGTCGTCACGCGAGTAGGTTCTTTTCGTGCGCTACCAGTTCGTCGACTGCCGCTGGGAGCTGGGCAAGCCGGGCCTCGGCCGCGAGTTGTACGAGGCCGGGCATATTCCCGGCGCCTCGTTCCTCGACGTCGAGGCCGACCTCTCGGACCTCTCCATCGAGGGCGCCGGGCGGCACCCGCTCCCGTCCGCGGAGGCCTTCGCGGACGTGGCCGGTCGAGCCGGGATCGGGCCGGGCGTGCTGGTCGTCGCCTACGGGTCCATGGGCGGAGCCGAACGGCTGTGGTGGCTGCTCCGGCACTTCGGCCACGACGACTGCGCCGTCCTGGAGGGCGGCCTCGACGTGTGGCGCGGACGGCTGGCGCCCGGGCCCCAGGCGGTCGAGCCCGCCGTCTTCGTCCCGCGCGCACGCGAGGACGACACGATCGGCGTCGAGGAGCTTGCGAATCGGCTGGCCGAGCTCGTCCTGCTCGACGCGCGCCCCCACTACCGGTACCGCGGCGAGGAGAACCCCGTCGACAGGGTGCCCGGCCGCATCCCCGGCGCGATCAGCACGCCGTGGGCGGATCCGCTGCGCACCGTGCCGGAGGGCGACGTCGTCGCCTACTGTGGCTCGGGCGTGACCGCCTGCGTGACCCTTCACCGGCTACACCTCGCCGGTCGCGAGGGCCGGCTCTACCCCGGCTCGTGGAGCGACTGGGAGACGCGCGACCTGCCGCGCGAACGCGGATGAGGGACGGCCAGTGGCAGCCGGAGGTGCCGTACCTGAACACGGCGAGCCTTGGCCTGCCGCCTCGTGTGGCCTGGGACGCGCTACAGGCGGCGCTCACCGACTGGCGCGCGGGACGCGGCATCTGGGAGGAGTGGAGCGAGAGCACCGGCCGGGCGCGGGCAGCCTTCGCCCGGCTCGTCGGCGTGAGCGAGAACGCCGTCGCGGTGGGCGCCACCGCCGCCGAGCTGGTCGGGCTCGTCGCCGCGGCCGTGCCGGCCGGGTCGCGGGTCCTGACTGCCGAGGGTGACTTCACCTCGATCCTCTATCCCTGGGTGGCGCAGGGACATGACGTGCGCGCGGTTCCGCTCGAGGACATCGCGGACGCCGTCGACGCGAGCACCGACGTCGTGGCGGTGAGCGCCGTGCAGTCGGCCAACGGCGCCATCGCCGACCTGGCGGCGATCACTGAGGCCGCCCTGGGCGCGAACGCGCTCGTCGTCCTCGACGCGACGCAGGCGTGCGGCTGGCTCCCGATCGACGCAGCTAACTACGACGCCCTCGTCTGCGGCGGCTACAAGTGGCTCATGGGGCCACGGGGCACCGCCTTCCTCACCGTCGGCGACCGCCTTGCCGAACGCGTCACGCCGCTGCACGCGAGCTGGTTCGCAGCCGACGACGTGCACGGCAGCTACTACGGGCTGCCGATGCGCCTCGCCTCGTCGGCGCGGCGCCTCGACACCTCACCGGCCTGGTTCTCCTGGGTCGGCGCAGCGCCCGCGCTGGAGCTCATAAACGAGCTCGGCGTGGACGCAATCCGCGAGCACGACGTCGGGCTGGCGAACCGCTTCCGCGCCGGGCTCGGACTCGAGCCGGCCGGGTCGTCGATCGTCGCGACCGACGTCCCCGACGCCGCCGAGCGGCTGGAGGCGGCCGGAATCCGCGCCGCGACCCGCGCCGGGTCGCTACGCGCGTCGTTCCACGTCTACAACACCGAGGCGGACGTGGACGCGACCCTGGACGCCCTCACCGCGTAGACAAGGGGAGGGGGGAGCTCGAGGGGGGAACCGCAGGTTCCCCGTTAGAAGTCGAGAGAGCGATGCCGATTTCGCCGACGGCGCCCCGCCGCCGTGGGCGAAATCGGCGAGCGGTTACTTGCTAGGCGGCGACGGCCCCGGTGGCGGTGCTTGTGCCACCGAAGTTGTCGAGGTACGGCTGCCAGCGGGTGGGAATGGTGTGCGCAGCGAGCCGGATGAAGAGCACCGGCGCGGGCGGCCGCGGTGGCGAGTGGAGCGTCATCGAGACCTCGTGGAGCAGGCGGTCGCCCTTGCGCAGGTTGCACGGCGCGCACGAGGTGACGACGTTCTCCCACACGGAGCCGCCTCCCTTCGAGCGCGGGACGACGTGGTCGAGTGTCAGCCTGCCTCCCGTCTCGCCGCAGTAGACGCAGCGCCAGCCGTCACGTGCGAACAGCGCGCGGCGCGAGATCTTGCGCTGGATGATCCGCGGCACCCGGACGTAGTTCAGGAGCCTGATCACGTGCGGCCACGGGTAGGTGTCCGTCGCCGATCTGAGAGGCTCGTCGAGCTCCTCGATCACTTCGGCCTTGCCTTTGAACACGAGGACCCACGCCCGGCGTACCGAGCACACGTTGAGCGGCTCGTAACTCGCGTTCAGGACAAGAACCTGCTGCATTGCTCAAAAAGTACCACCGGGCCTGCAGACTGAACCACGCGCCGATGAGCTACTGGGACGACTACTTCGCGCGCCACCGCGCCGCCGGCACCGACCTGGACTGGGGCGGGCGGTGGACTGAGCCGTTCATCCCGCTGCTCCGGAGGGCCGGAGTCGAGCGGGTGCTGGAGTTGGGCTGCGGCACGGGAAACGACGCGGCACGGCTCGCCGAGTCCGGCTTCAGCGTGGTTGCCATCGACGCTTCCGCAGAGGCGATCGCGTCGGCGCGGAGGCATCACGGGTGGATTTCCTCGTCGCCGACATGACCGCGCCGCTCCCGTTCGCCGACCACGCCTTCGACGCCGTCATGGCCAACGTGTCCCTGCACATGTTCCCGGACGGCGTTACTCGCGCCCTGTTCGCCGAGATCGAGCGGGTGCTGCGGCCGGACGGCCTGTTGCTTTTCCACGTCAACGCCGATTCGGACCGGCCGCTCCGTGCGAAGGCGCGCCCGGTCGAGCGCGAACTCGAGCCGGATTACGTCGTCGAGTGCGCTGGCCAGCGCGTGCGCTTCTTCTCGCGGGCATACCTCGATGACGTCCTCGCGGACTGGGCGGACGTCGAGGCGACGCTCGTCGAGATCCTCCACGAGGAGACCGGAAAGCCGTACAAGCACGTCTGGCGCGTCAGCGCCCGCCGCCCGTAGCTACTGCGACATCGCGCGCTCGACCGCCTCCGTCTCCTCGGGCGAGAGCGCGATCGGAGCGCGGCCGCGGTCCAGCTCCTTGACGTAGATCCGCGCGTGGTCCCGGCCCTGGATCGCGCTGACCACGATCCCGCTCCGGGCCGAGTCGAGCAGCGCGAGGGACGCGGACTGCTGCCCGCCCAGCCCTTCGAAGGCGTCGTAGCGGACGACCGCGGTCTTCCCGACCGAGCCGTCGACGCGCCGGTCGACGCGGCCGAGGCCCGCCGCCACCTCGTCGACGGCACGGTGCAGGTCGTCGATGCGCCCCTGGAGCGAGACGGCGAAGTCGACGAGGTCGCCCTGCTCGCCGCCTAGGAGCACCTGCTGCGAGGCGCGCACGCGGCGCAGCCGGACGGCAAGCATCACCGCGAGGACGAGCGCCGCCAGCGCGACGGCCGCCGCGACGGCGGCGACGACGATGGCGATCGTCGACGCACTCATGCGATCAGACTAGGGGCCGAGCGAGAACGCGACCGGATAGTCGACCGAGTTGTTGTCCTTGTTCGACCTCGCCCTGCACCGGCTGCACTTCGGCCGTGACCGTCGTCTCCGGGCCGATCGGGACGTTGTTGTTCGGCACCGGGAACGTGAGCTGGACCGTCGCCCCGGGGCTGATCGACGCGATCGTCTGCTGCTTGACGATGTTGGCGCCCCCGGTCTTCTTGATCGTCAGCGTCACCGGCACCTGCACCTCCTGGATCTCGCCCGAGTTCTTCACCGAGACGCGGAAGGCGAGCTGCGGCGACGCGATCACGATGTTCGTCGCGGTCGGGTCGAGCGCCGTCGGGTTGCCGCCCTTGCCGGGCAGCCAGACCGTGCCCTCGATCCCGTCGCCGCGGCGGACGTTCTTCGAGATCCCGGTCGTCGACCCCTGGATTCGCTTCCAGACCGGCCGCAGCTGGGCGATCGACACGAGGTTCGGGTCCTTCAGAAAGTTCGAGTCCGGCACGGCGACGCCGTGTACGCCGCGTGAGGCCAGCTCCCTCTTCGACGGCTCTTTGAAGAGGTCGTCCCAGATCACGTCGCTCGCGACGAAGCGGTTCGCCTGGTTGGCAAGGACGGTGGCGGCGTCGGTCGGGTTGGTCGTCTTCGCCGTCTGCGCGAACGCCGCGGACATGCCGCGCAGACCGCTCTCGCGCAGCTGGAGCGCGGTGATCATCTGCTGGTTCTCGGTGCGCAGCGCGCCCGGCGGATTGATGCCCTGCGCCTCCTGCACCGCCTGCGCCTGCCGAGCCGCCAGCCCGTTCAGGTTGTCTTCGACCTTCGCCACCTTGATCCCCGGCGTCGCGAGCAGCAGCTGGAACTGCGTTCCGACCTGCTGCGAATCGGTCGCGACCTTCTGCACGTCACCCATGTAGTTCTGGTACGTCGACTGCTTGCTGTCGCCGCGGCAGCGATCGACCACGAAGACCAGCAGCACGACGACGACGATGAAGCCGACGACGAGCCCGACGAGGCGCAGGAGCGGCGTGTAGTTGGTCGGCGGACGCTCCGGACCGCGCGGCGACCGTCGGAGCGGCGACCGGCGAGGTTCGTCCTCCTCGGGCTCCGGCTCCTCGAAAAAGTCGAAATCGATCTCGCTGTCGCGCTCGCTCATCCGGCCTCGCCGGCTGACTGTATAGCTCTCGCCGGATCGGAAAGGACTTTCCGACGCGTTGGCCAAGATGGCGTCCTGTGTCTTCGGTCGCCGCTGCCCTTCCGCGCGACGAGCTTGTCCTCGGCCGCTACCGCCCCGTCCAGCCGCTTGGCAGCGGTGGCTCCGGCTCGGTCTGGCTCGCGCGCGACGAATTCGAGGGCGACGACGTCACGCTCAAGATCGTCCCGCGCGAAGGCAAGGCGGCCGCGCGCGCCGAGCGCGAGCACGAGGCAGCCGAGCGGCTCGACCACGAGCGCTGCCTGAAGGCCCGAGACTTCGGAACGGACGCCGACCACGCGTACATCGCGTACGAGCACGTCCCCGGCGAGACGTTCCGCCACGCACTGCGTGCCGGCCGGATGAACGACGGAACCACGGTGGAAGCCGGCGCGCAGATTCTCGACGGGCTCGCGCACGCGCACGGGCTCGGCATCGTCCACCGCGACATCAAGCCGTCGAACATCCTGCTCGCGGACGACGAGGAATGTAAGACCGGAGTCTCCGTCCGCCTGCTCGACTTCGGCCTCGCGCTCTTCGACGAGGCCGACACGCTCACGGCCGCGGGCGATGTCCCCGGCACGCTCGCCTACATCTCGCCCGAACGGCTGAAGGGCCAGACGGCTGACCCGGCAGCCGACGTCTGGGCCGTCGGCGTCCTGCTCTGGGAGTCGCTCGCCGGCTTCCACCCGTACTGGACGTCGTCGATGCTGGACACGGCCAAGAAGATCCAGGACGCGCCGCCCTCCCTCGGGACGGTGCGCCCCGATCTTCCGGCGGCGCTGATCGAGATCGTCGACCGGGCGATGTGCCGCGACCCGCGCAAGCGCCCCACGGCGACGCGCATGGCGGCCGCCGTGCGCAGCGCCTGGCGCAGCCGCCGGCGCGCGCGCCGTCCGAAGGAGCAGAAGCCGCGCCTGCGCTTCCGCACGCCGGCCGTGGGCCGCATCGCCGCCGTCGGGCTCGCCGCGATCGCGAGCGGCTGGGTCGTCGCAACGCTGCCGTTCTTCCCCGGGAGCTGGGCCTGGATCGCCGCCGCCCTCGCCGCCGGGCTCACGCTCGCGCGCGACCGTGCCGGGCTGGCGTTCACGCTCGCCGTGCCAGTGCTCCCGCTGGGCAACGTCTCGATGGGCCTCGCGCTCGCCTACGCCGCCGCGGCCACCGTCTGGCTGGCGCTGATGTGGGGCGAGCCGCGCCGCGGCCTGCTCTTCGCCGCCGGGCCGCTGCTGGCGCCGGTCGGCCTCGTCGGCCTGCTCCCGCTGATCGCGCTCTCCATCAGGAGCCCGCTCCGCCGCGCCGCAACTGCGGGCGTCGGCGTCCTCACCGCCGTCGGGGTCGCCGGCATCGCCGGCGCGTCGCTGCCGTTCGCGAACGAGCAGGCGCCGTCACGCCTGGCCCTCGGTGCAACGGACAGCCCGCGCGAGGCCGCCTCCGTGGTCCTGTCCACGCTGCAGGCCCACCCGGTCACGCTCGTCGCCGCGGCGATCGCCGCCCTGGCGGCCGCCGCGCTCCCCGTCGTGGTCCGGCGCGGCTACCCCGGGATCGCCGGCTACGGCGTCGCCGTCGTCGCCGTCTCGCTCGCCGCCGGCGTCGGCATCGCCGCCGTCCCGGCCGTCTGCGTGACCGCCTTGACGTGCCTCGCACTCGCCGTTGCCCGCTACCTGCGCGACTCGGACGTGCCCCTCTCCCAGCTCCTCCCCACCGCGCGGGAGCGCCTCCTGGGCGGCCTCGTGCCGGCCCCGGGGCGCGCCTCCGCGGATTAGCCAGACTCACCCTGCGGGCAGAATGCCGCGGTGAGCGTGCTCAGGAGCATCGAAGGGAAGATCGAAGCGCTGTTCGAAGGCGTCTTCGGTCGGGCGTTTCGCAGCCATGTCCAGCCGGTCGAGCTGGCTCGGAAGCTGGCGAAGGAGATGGACGACCACCGGCTCGTCTCGGTCTCGCGCGTTTACGTGCCGAACGAGTACACGATCTACCTGTCCCGTGGCGACCGCGAGCAGTTCTCGTCCTACGAGGATGCGCTGCGCAGCGAATTGCAGGAGTACATCGCCGAGCACGCGCGCCGCGAGGACTACGCGCTGACCACCCGGCCGCGGGTTCACTTCGAGACCGACGACGACCTCACCGACGGCGTCTTCGGGATCGCGACGCAGATGATCGAGCCGGGCGACGATGGCTCCCCTGAGCCTGCGGTCGAGGCGGGTGCAACCATGATCTACCGCCCCGAGCCGCCGCCGCCCGCCCCGGAGCCCGAGCCGGAGCCCGAGGCAGAGCTGCTCGCGACCCTGAGCGTCAACGGCAGCGCGCACTCGCTCGAGAAGGAGCGCGTCGTCATCGGGCGCTCGAAGGACTGCGACATCCGTCTCGACGACCCGAACGTCTCGCGCCACCATGCCGAGGTGCGCCGCGAGGGCGCGGCCTACTGGGTCGTCGACCTGGATTCCACGAACGGCGTCGAGCTCAACGGCAGCCGCGTCCGCCGCTCACGGCTCAATGAGGGCGACCGCATCACGATCGGGTCGACCGATCTCGTGTTCGGCCGAACCCCTTGAGCGGGCAACACCGGAGCAACCCATGATCGGAGCAACCAGCACCGTGAACGTCGACGAGGCGCTGCTCGCGCTGAAGATCGCGTTCCTCGTCATCCTCTACCTCTTCATCTGGCGGATCGTCCGCACCGCGAGCAAGGACCTCCGCCTGCCGCAGGAGAGCTTCGTGCTGACGCCCGAGGGCGCGCGCGAGCGGCGCAGCCGGCGCTCGACCGGAAAGCTCAGGGTGCTGCAGAGCCCGGCGCTGACGGTCGGGCACACGATCGGGATCGACTCCGCGCCCGTCCAGGTCGGCCGCGGCGGCCAGAACGACATCGCGATCGAGCGCGACGAGTTTGCGTCCTCGAACCACGCCCGCTTCACACCCCAGCGCGACGGCGTGTGGGTCGAGGACGCCGGCTCCACGAACGGCACGTTCGTCAACGGCGAGAAGGTCGAGGAGCCGCGCCGCCTCGCCCCCGGCGACGTCGTGCGGGTCGGCGAGACTGACCTGAGGTACGAGGTATGAGGATCAGCGCGCACGCTGCCGCCACGCATGCCGGGCGCAAGCGCCGGCTCAACGAGGACTCGTACGTCGAGCGGCCGCCGCTCTTCGCGATCGCGGACGGGATGGGCGGCGCGCGCGCCGGCGAGGTCGCATCGCGCCTGGCCGCAGCGGCGCTCGAGGACGACGGCGTCGCCGAGGGCGCGCCCGAGGAGCGGGTCGTCGAGCTGATCCAGGAGGCCAACCGCCGCGTGTTCGAGCGAGCCCACGAGGACGCGTCCGTCTCCGGGATGGGCACGACGATGACCGTCGCGATCGTGGACGACGGCGGCGTGACGATCGGACACGTCGGCGACTCCCGCGCCTATCGCCTCCGCCACGGAGACCTCGAGCAGCTGACCGACGACCACTCCCTCGTCGCCGAGCTCGTGCGCAGCGGCCGGCTGACGCCCGAGGAGGCCGACGCCCACCCGCAGCGCTCGGTGATCACCCGCGCGGTCGGCACGGACCCCGACGTCGACGTCGATGCCTTTACCGTCGCGGCCGAGCCGGGCGACGTCTACCTGCTCTGCTCCGACGGGCTGACCGACATGCTCAACGACGGCGGCATCCGCACCGTCTTCGAGGAGCACCCGGACGACCTGCAGGCGACGGCCAAGGGACTCGTGAGCGCCGCCAACCGCGTGGGCGGCGACGACAACATCACGGTCGTCTGCTTCGCCATGGACGAGGACGCGCCCGAGGGCGCGACGGCGGTAGGCGACTCGATGGAAGCGATCGACGGGCCGACGGAGGAGAACGCACTCGACGACACGCTCCACGGGCTCGACGCGCCGACGGCGCTCGAGGAGCCTGCCAAGCCCGAGGAGCCGCGCCGCGGGATGTTCGCACCGGCACTGCTCGTCGCCGCGGTGCTCGCCATCGTTGTCCTCGTCTTCCTGGTGCTGCGCTGATGGGCGCCCGCAACCGCGAGCTCTGGAATCTGATCGTCGTCGGCCTGCTGATGAGTGCCGGCTTCGCCAGCGTCTACATCGCACGCCAGGAGCAGATCTCGTCGGCCTCGCTGACGGCGGCGGGCTTCTTCTTCGCCCTCTACCTCGTCGCGCACATGGTCGCCCGCTACACGGTGCCCTACGCCGACCCGTACCTGCTGCCGCTGGGCGGGCTGCTCACGGCGGTCGGGCTGACGGAGATCTACCGGCTCCACACCGCCGATGCCTTCCGGCAGGGCACCTGGGTGGTCGTCGGGGTCGCGCTCTTCTCGCTCACGCTCATCGCCCTGCGGCGCGACTACCGCCAACTCGAGTCGTACAAGTACCTCTTCGGCATCGCGTCGATCCTGCTGCTGCTGCTGCCCGCGCTGCCGCACTTCGGCGCAACCGTGAACGGCGCGCGCCTGTGGGTACGAGTCGGCTCGCTGCAGTTCCAGCCGGGCGAGCTCGCGAAGATCTTCCTGATCGTCTTCCTGGCGGGCTACCTGCGCGAGAAGCGCGAGGTGCTGGCGCAGGGACGCATCAAGGACTACGGCCCGCTGCTGGCGATCTGGGGCGCGGCGATGCTCGTCCTCGTCGAGACGCACGACCTCGGCAGCGCGCTGCTCTTCTTCGGGATCTTCCTGGCGATGGTCTACGTGGCCACCGGGCGCGGCGTCGTGGTGCTGATCGGCCTCGTCCTCTTCGTCGGCGGCGCCGCCTTCGTCTACCACTATACGGCCCGCGTGCAGGAGCGCGTCCAGGTCTGGCTCGACCCCTACAAGTACGCGCACGACCAGGGCTACCAGACGCTGCAGGGCCTCTATTCGATCGCGCACGGCGCCTTCGGCGGCACGGGCCTCGGCAAGGGCACGTTCACGACCACGACGGGCCAGCAGATCATCCCGTACGCGAACACCGACTTCATCTACTCAGCGCTCGCGCAGGAGCTTGGGCTGATCGGCGTCGCCGCGCTCGTGCTCGTCTACATGCTGGTCGTTCTGCGCGGCATGCGTGTGGCGCTTATGGCTGACGACGGGTTCTCGAAGCTGCTGGCTGCCGGACTCACCTTCGGGTTCGCCCTGCAGACCTTCATCATCGTCGGCGGCGTCCTGCGGATCATCCCGCTGACCGGGATCACGATGCCCTTCATTTCCTACGGCGGGTCGAGCCTGCTTTCGAACTTCGTGCTCCTCGCCGGGCTGATGCTCGTCTCCAACCGCTCGAACCGCCCATGAACAAGCAGATCACCCGCCTCGGCGTCGTCGCCGTCGTCCTGCTCGCGTCGCTCATCGTGATGACGACCTACTGGCAGGCGTGGGCGGCGACGGACCTGGCCGACCGGCAGGACAACGCACTCGAGACGGTCGCCGCGCTCACCGTCAAGCGCGGCAAGATCTATGCGGGCAAAACGGTCGTGGCGACGAACGTGAAGCGCCGCGTGGGCGGCCAGACGCTCTACTTCCGCCGCTACCCGGCAGGCGGGCTCTTCTCGCAGGTCGTCGGCTACTCGACGCAGGTGCGGTCGCGCGCAGGGCTCGAGGAATCCGAGAACGACTTCCTCACCGGCGCGAACACGAACCTGACGACCGTCCTCGACACGACGCTGAACAAGCTCCAGGGGAAGACGGTCACCGGCAACGACGTCCATCTCACGCTGCGTCCAGGCGCGCAACGGGTCGCGTACCAGCAGCTCGGCAGCCGCTGTGGCGCGGTCGTGGCGATCGAGCCGTCGACCGGGCGCGTGCTCGTGATGGCTTCGACGCCGACGTACAACCCGAACCTGATCGAGAAGGACTACAACAAGGTCGCCGGGTCGCACGGCGGCTGCGGCGGGCGGCTCATCAACCGGGCGACGGCCGGCCTCTACGCGCCCGGTTCCACGTTCAAGGTCGTGACGACGACAGCGGCGCTCAACTCGGGCAAGTTCAAACCGACGTCCACGTTCGACGACCCCGGCTACTGCGAGGAGTACGGCAAGCGGGTCTACAACGCCGAGACGAACTCGCCGTACGGCACCGTCACGCTCGCCCAGGGCCTGCAGCACTCGATCAACTCGGTGTACTGCAACGTCGGCAAGGCGCTCGGCCCGATCAAGCTGCTCGACACGGCCAAGGAGTTCGGGTTCTACGGCAAGCCGCCGCTCGACCTGCCGAGCGGCGAGGTCAAGGCGAGCGGCCTGTACAAGAACAACAAGCTCTTCTTCCCGAAGAACGACTTCCAGGTCGACCCGGGCCGGCTGGCGTTCGGCCAGGAGCGCCTCGGCGTCACGCCGCTCCAGATGGCGATGGTCGCGGCGACGGTCGCGAACAAGGGCGTCCTGATGAAGCCGCAGCTTGTCGAGAAGATCACGTCGCCGAGCGGCAAGACGGTCGTACCGTTCCGCCCGGACGCGCTCAACCGCGCGATGACGCCACCGGTCGCCGACGAGATCAACCAGATGATGCAGTCGGTCGTCGCCGCAGGCACCGGGACGAACGCACAGATCCCGGGCGTCAAGGTCGCCGGCAAGACCGGGACGGCGGAGACGGGCGTCGCCGGGCGGAACACGACGTGGTTCATCAGCTTCGCCCCCGCCGACGACCCGAAGGTAGCGGTCGCCGTCGTCGTCGAGAACCAGCCCGGCGTCGGCAACACGTACGCGGCCCCTATTGCAAAGGCCGTCTTGCAGGCACTCTTGCCGAAGGCGTCGAACTCTCACCCCTAGGTCTATGGCCACCTCGGACACGCTGATCAACACGCTCTTCGACGGGCGGTACCGCATCCTGCGCCGGCTCGGGCGCGGGGGAATGGCGGACGTCTACCTGGCCGAGGACGAGGAGCTCGGACGGCGTGTCGCGGTCAAGATCCTCAACGAGCGCCACGCCGCCGACGAGCAGTTCGTGGAGCGCTTCCGGCGCGAGGCGACGAACGCCGCCGGCCTGTCTCACCCGAACATCGTCTCGATCTACGACCGCGGCGAGGCCGAGGGCACCTATTACATCGCGATGGAGTACCTCGAGGGCTCCACGCTCAAGGACATCGTCGGCCAGCGCGGCCCACTCGCGGTCGGCGAGGCAATCGGGTTCACGCGCGACATCCTCGGTGCGCTGAAGGTCGCGCACCGGAAGGGCATCGTCCACCGCGACATCAAGCCCCACAACGTCATGTGCGACGCGGACGGACGCGTGAAGGTGACTGACTTCGGCATCGCGCGCGCCGGGGCCAGCCAGATGACCGAGGCCGGCTCGATCATCGGCACCGCGCAGTACCTGTCGCCCGAGCAGGCGCGCGGCGGCGTCATCGACGCCCGCTCCGACCTCTACTCGGTCGGCATCGTGCTCTACGAGCTGCTGACCGGGACCGTGCCGTTCAACGGCGACACGACGGTCGAGATCGCGATGAAGCACCTCTCCACCACCCCGGAGCCGCCGTCCGCACGTCGCCCGGAGCTGCCGCAGGCGCTCGACCAGATCGTGCTGCGCGCGCTCGCGAAGGACCCCGACGAGCGCTACCAGACCGCCGAGGAGATGGACGCCGAGCTCGCACGCGTTGCCGAGGGCTATCCGGTCAGCCCGGAGACCGCGGAGGCGGCCACCCAGGTTCTCGCCGGCGCCGGCGCAATCGACACGGCGGCCACGGCGATCGCTCGCGCTCCTACGGCGATCACACCGCGCCCGCCGGCGCAGCCGCCGGCCGTCATACCGCCGTACCGGCCGCCGAGCCGTGGGTACTACTACGAGGAGCCGCCGCCGCGGCGCCGCGCCGTCTGGCCCTGGGTCGTCGTCGGCCTGCTCGTCCTTGCGGCCGGTGCCGCCGTGTTCCTGGCGTGGGGGAAGATCCAGGACCAGCTGAACTCGAACAAGGCCGTCGCCGTGCCGAACGTGGTCGGGATCAAGGAGATCCTCGCGGTGCGCAAGCTGCGCGAGGCCGGGCTCACCGTCACGTCCGGCACGGGCGGGAACAGCTCGATCAAGCGCGTGTCGAGCGCGACGGTGCCCGTGGCGATCGTGATCTCCCAGGATCCGCAGGCGGGCGACAAGGTGCCGAAGGGCAAGCTGGTGAACCTGCAGGTGTCCACCGGTGCGCCGGAGGCCGTCGTGCCCGATGTGCGCGGGAAACAGCTGAGCGACGCGATCGAGGCGCTCGCAGCGCGCGGCCTCCGTTCCGCCTACATGAACGTGCCGTCGAGCAAGCCGGCGCTCACGGTCGTCGCGCAGGATCCCGCGCCCGGGAAGACCGTGCCGGCCAAGACGACGGTGCACATCAATGTCTCCAAGGGGCCGCAGCAGGTTTCGGTCCTTAACGTCGTCGGCCAGACGTACGACGCCGCGGCGACGCAGCTGCAGGGTGCGGGCTTCGCCGTCGCCCGTCAGGACATCGAATCGAATGAGCAGGCGGGTGTCGTGGTTGCGCAGAACCCGCTGGGCGGCGCGGTGGTGTCGGAGGGCGCCAAGATCACGCTGTCGGTGTCCAAGGGCCCGACGGCCGTCAACGTGCCTGACGTGACGGGCCTCGACGAGGCGACGGCGACGGCGCAGCTCCAGGACAAGGGCTTCGTCGTCCAGTCGCGCGACCGCATCACGTCGGACTCGACCGAGGACGGGCTCGTCCTCGAGCAGCGGCCGGCGGCGCTGCAGAAGGTGAAGCCGGGGTCGACCGTGACGATCTTCATCGGCCGCTTCCAGGGCACGTCGTCATCGGGTGCCACGAGCACCACGACGAGCACGACGCCGACCGTGCCGTGAGCGACCGCATCCGCGTCGCGATCCTGACGGGCGGCCGGTCGAGCGAGCATGACGTCGCGCTTGCCTCCGCCAAATCGGTCGTCGACTCGCTCGACCCCGACCGCTACGAGGCGGTGCCGATCGAGATCGGGCGCGACGGCCGCTGGGCGCTCGAGCCCGGCTCGCGCGGGGAGCTGACCAACGGTCGCCCAGCTCTACAGGTTCGCCAAGAGCCACTAAGTCAGGAGGGCGCCGCCGAGACGCTGCCGGTGCCGGTGCGCGACACGACGCCGGCGATGCTCGGCCAGGTCGACGTCGTGTTCCCCGTGCTGCACGGCCCGTTCGGCGAGGACGGCACGGTGCAGGGGCTGCTCGAGCTGGCCGGCGTGCCGTACGTCGGCGCGGGCGTCACCGCGTCGGCGCTCTGCATGGACAAGGACCTGATGAAGGCGGTGCTCCGTGACCGCGGCATCCCGGTGACGCGCAACGTGACGCTGCGCCCGGGCGAGCCGTGGGAGAACCCGTACGGCTTCCCGGTGTTCGTGAAGCCGGCGCGGCTGGGCTCGTCGGTGGGGATCACGAAGGCGACGACGCCCGACGAGCTGGACGCCGGCATCGAGCTCGCGTTCCGCCACGACGAGAAGGTGCTGGTCGAGGAGTTCGTCGACGGCGTCGAGGTCGAGTGCGGCGTGCTCGGCAACGAGGCGCCGATCCCGTCGCTCCCGGGCGAGATCGTCGCGCATGCCGACTGGTACGACTTCGGCGCGAAGTACGACGAGGGCGGCATGGAGCTCGTCATCCCGCCCCGCCTCGACGACGAGGTCGTCGACCGCATCCAGGAGCTGTCGGTGCGCGCGTTCGTCGCCACCGACTGCGAGGGCATGGCGCGCGTCGACTGCTTCGTGCGGCCGGACGGCGAGGTGCTGATCAACGAGCTCAACACGATCCCGGGCTTCACGGCGACGAGCGTCTACGCGAAGCTCTTCGCCGCGACGGGGATCTCGTACCCGGAGCTGCTCGACCGGCTGATCCAGCTGGCGCTCGACCGGCACCGGCGCCGCGCGAAGCTCGAGTACTAGCGCCTACGGGCCCTTGCCGCCGCCGCCACCACCTGTGGCGTTGGGGTTGGCGTTATCCGCGACGTAGTGCGCGACCGTATCGATCTGCGCAGGCGACAGCGTGTCCTTGAACGACGGCATCACGCCGCCGCCGTTGATCACCTGAGTCTTGACGGTCGTGAAGGAGGGCTGCAGCTGGTCGAGGTTCGGCCCCACCGTCCCGCTCGCGCCCGCCGCAGCGAGGGTGTGGCAGCTCGCGCAGTTGCTGCTGAAGATCGCCTTGCCGCTCGTCGACCCCGAAGCGGTCGTGGTCGTCGAGGAAGACGACGTCGTCGATTGCGTCGCACCCTGGGCGCCGATCCGCAGGGCGACAATCTGGGCCGGAGCCGTCTTCGACGGGACACTCGCGGCCGTGATCAGCGTGTCGCCGGCGATCGCAACCGTGGCGTTCGTCCCCGCAGGAAGCTGGTGCGTCCAGACGGTCTTCCCGGTGGCCTTGTCGAGCGCGAGCACCTTGCCGTCAAACGTCGTCGTGAAGACGAGGTCGTTGGACAGCGTCGCGGCGCCGTAGGCGGGCTGCGGCAGCTTGTGCTCCCACTTCACCGAGCCGTCGCTCAGGTTCAGCGCGATGAAGTCCCCGCTGCCCTTGGTGAAGTCGAGCGAGAGCTTCTCCTGGGTCTGGTATTTGGCCGGGATGTTCACAACCGCGGCGTACACGGTCGAATCGTCCACGGCCATCTGTGTCTCGACCCCGCCGAGCGCGCCCGGGAGGACGGTCTCGGGTGTCTTCAGGCTCGACGTGTTGCCCTCGAGCACCGTCTCGTTGTCAGTGTCGTGGCCGTTGTGCTGGCCGACGGCCTTCTTCCACAGCAGCGTGCCGTCGGAGCGATCGAGCTCGTAGACGTAGCCCATCTTGCCGCCGACCACGACGACGTCCTTGCCGTTGACGTTCGCCAGTACGGGCGGAAGGTGGAGATCCCAGTCGTAGAGATCGTGTGGCACCAGCTGGCGGTGCCAGTTCAGCTTGCCGCTCAAATGGTCGAGCTGGAGCGCCGAGTTCGTGTACAGGTCGGCGCCCGGGCGGCTCGCGCCCCACGGATACTTGTCCGTCCCTGGCCACGGGGCGGGATTGGCGACGTCGGCGTACATGTTCCCGCCGTCGTCGAAGGCGGGCGTGAACCAGAGCCCACCCCCGCTGTTGATGTCCGTGTGCGACGAATCCCAGAGGTCGCGCGGAACGGTGTCGAAGTGCCACTGCTCGTCACCGGAGGAGGCGTCGAGCGCATAGATGACGCCGACGCCGTTGCCCTTGTAGAAGCCCTTCGCGTTGCCCGGCACGGTGGACACGTAGACGGTGTTGTCGAAGACCCCCGGCTGAATGTCGATGCCCTCCTGCGCGTTTCGCGTCAGCTGCTTCGACCGCCACACCTGGTCGCCGGTCTTCAGGTCGAGCGCGAACGCGAAGGTCGAGGTGGCGCCGAAGACCTTGCCGTAGCCGATGGCAACGCCGTTCGGCCCCTCGTCCGTGTCGTCGTACGCGTGCGTCCAGAGCTGCTTGCCGGTCTTCAGGTCATACGCGAACACGTTCGAGTCCAGATCCTGGGTATAGACCACGCCGTTGGCCACGACCGGCGTCGTCGCGTAGCCGCCGAACACGCCCTTCGCGGTGATCGGCGCGGTCCACGCGACACCGAGCTTCGAGACGTTGCCCGAGTCGAGCGAGCTCCCGCTCGCCTCACGCGTGTTCGCCAGGTCGGCGTTCGGCGCTGGCCATTCGTAGGCGGCGTCCTTGACCTCGGACGGCGTCCCGCTCGGGAAGGCCGCCACGCCGCTGGCCGTCGTCTTGCCACCTCCACCACCGCCACAGCCGGCAGCGGCCAGCAAGACCAAGAGGACAAGCGCGGGGACAAGCCGCCTCACCCGTGCGTGCGTACCCGCCGGGCCGCGGGCTAAACACCCGCGGCGGCGTCAGCTCTTTGCGCGCACCTCGTTGACGTGCACGGCACTGTTCGGGCCGAGGTTCGTGATCCAGACCACGTAGTACTGGTGGCTGCTCCCGTGGAGGGTGAACGTCGTCACGCGGCCTGCCGTCTTGCTGTCTGACACCGCCGCGAAGGGCCCGCCGGCTGGAGTCGCCCGCCTCGACCTCGACCGTGAAGCCTGGGGTGTCGGTTCTCACCGTCATGGTGCGGATCTTCTTCGGCGAGCCGGCATCCAGCACGACCCCCACGCCCGACTTGTTCAGGCCGCTGTTGTAGTGCTCCGTCTGCCAGTACGTCTGCGGGTCGCCGTCAGTGGCGTTCGGCGCCGCGTCGTTGTGCTCTTGGTTCGGAACCGGCGTTCCGTGCGGGTCGTAGGCGGTCACCCCGCGGAGCCGCACAACCTTGCCGGCGGCCGAGCCGCCGCCGTTGCCGATGCCGGTCGCCTTCGACGCGCCCTTGGTCAGGACGTAGGCACCGACCGCCGCCGCGACGACGACGGCGACCGCCAGGAGCGTGATCACCAGCCCGCGGAACGCGCGGCGCGCGCGGTGCGGCTTCTGGCGGGCCACCGGCGGCACGATCACGGTCGCCGCCGAGTCGTGTGCCACCGGGACGTCGCCGCGCCGGCACGCCTCCAGCTCGGCGATCAGCTCGCTCATCGAGGCGAAACGGTCGCGCGGCTCCTTCGCGAGCGCCCGGCGCACGGCGGCGTCGAGCCGCGGCGGAACCTCCGGCCGCACGCGCGCGGACGCTCGGAACGGGGTCGTGGACGTGCCGCATCGCCACCGCGACCGGCTGACTCGGCCTCGTACGGGCACCCGCCCGGTCAGGAGCTCGTAGAGCACGACGCCGAGCGAGTAGATGTCGCTCGCCTCGCCGGCGGGCTCGCCCTTCGCCTGCTCGGGGGCGATGTAGTCGCTCGTCCCCATGATCGTTCCGGTCAGCGTCAGCCCCTCGGTGCCGCGCGACCGGGCGATGCCGAAGTCGGTGACCTTGACCCGCCCCTCCTCGGCGAGCAGGACGTTCTGCGGCTTGATGTCACGGTGGACGACGCCGCGCTCGTGCGCCGCCTCGAGCGCCTGGGCGATCTGGATGCCCAGGTCGATCACGGTCCCGACGGGCAGCGCGCCCTCGCGGGTGACCAGCTGCTTGAGGTTCTCGCCCTCGACGTACTCGAAGACGATGTACGGCCGCCCGTCGTCCTCGCCGCGGTCGATGACCGTGACGATGTTCGGATGGGCGAGCTGCGCGGCCGAGCGGGCCTCCCGCTGGAAGCGCTCGACCGCCTCCTCGTCGGAGACGTAGTGGTCGTGGAGGATCTTCACCGCGACGGGCCGCTCGAGCATCCGGTCGTGCGCGCGGTACACCGAGGCCATCCCGCCCGAGCCGACCTGCTCCTCGAGCTCGAACCGGCCCGCAATCATCTCCCCGACCACTTCGAGAGCGTAGTTCGCAGCGGCTGAAGGGCGTGTGACCGGTTAGCCGGCGAGCTCGTCCATGGGGACGCGTCCGCCGGAGCCCTGGAGGGCGGCGTCAAGCGCCTCCTCCCACACCTCGAGCGCCTCGTCGAGCTGCGCGTCCGAGACGACCAGCGGCACGAGCACGCGGATGCAGTTGCCGTAGATGCCGGCCTTCAGAAGCAGCAGCCCGCGGGCGGCGGCCGCCTCCACGACGGCGGTCGCGAGGTCCGGCGCCGGCTCCTTCGTGTCGCGGTCCCGGACGAGCTCGATCGCCAGCATCGCCCCGAGGCCCCGGACATCGCCGATCGCCGGGAAGCGCTCCTGCCAGCGGAGCATCCGCTCGCGGATCGTCTCGCCGATCTCGCCCGAGCGGCCGACCAGGCCCTCGTCCTCGATGACGTCCAGCACGGCGAGCGCGGCAGCCTGTGCGACCGGGTTGCCGACGTAGGTCCCGCCGATCGCGGAGTCGCCGGGCGCGTCCATGATCGCCGCCTTGCCGATCACGCCCGACAGCGGGAGGCCGGCGGCGATCGACTTGGCCATGGTGATCAGGTCCGGCTCGACGCCGTAGTGCTCGATCGCCCACATGCGCCCGGTGCGCGCAAAGCCGGTCTGCACCTCGTCGACGACCATCACGATCCCGTGCTCGTCGCAGATGCGCCGCACGCCCTCCATGAACGGGCGCGGGGCGACGAGAAAGCCGCCTTCGCCCTGCACGGGCTCGATCACGATCGCGGCGACGTTCTCGGCAGCGACCTGGGTGACGAGCGCGCGCTCGAGTGCCTCCAGCGCGGTGCGGACGTCGGGGCCGCGGTAGTCGTGGGCGAACGGGACGCGGTAGACCTCGGGCGCGAACGGCCCGAGCCCGGCCTTGTACGGGTGCGTCTTGGAGGTCAGCGAGAGCGAGAGCAGCGTGCGCCCGTGGAACCCGCCCTCGAATGCTATGACCGCGGGACGGCCCGTATATGAGCGTGAAAATTTGATGGCGTTCTCGACCGCCTCGGTGCCGGCGTTGAAGAACGCGGCCTTGGTCGGCCCGGCGATCGGGATCGTCGCGCAGAGCCGCTCGGCGAGCTGGATGTAGACCTCGTACGGGACGATCGTGAAGTCGGTGTGCGCGAAGCGCGAGAGCTGCTCCTGCGCCGCGGCGACCACGTCGGGATGCGAGTGACCGACGTTCAGGCAGCCGACGCCGCCGACGAAGTCGACGAAGGTGTTGCCGTCGACGTCGGTGACGAGCGCACCGCGGCCCTCCTCGATCACGACCGGCAAGTAGATCGAGAGCGGGCGGGCGACGACCTGCTCCTTGCGGGCCAGAATCTCCCGCGAACGCGGGCCTGGGATGTCGGTCCTGATGTCGATCGCGCGGGTGGCCGCCATGACCTCACGATAACGGAGCGGGCGGCCGGTCTGTATAGATGAATACCCGTGTTGCAACGGCCCGCCGCCGGGTAGCGCAGAATCCCAGGCATGCCGCTGGGCCGCCGATCTGCCGCGGACGACGGGCCGCGGGTGCGGCGGATCCTCGTCGGCACCGACCTCTCGCCGACGGCCGGTCGCGCCGTCGCGTGGGCGGCCGACATGGCCGCCCGCTACGAGGCCGAGCTGCTGCTCGTCCGTGTCGTGGCGGCGGACACCACGGCGGCGCGCGACGAGCTCGAGCGCTACGCCGCGGGCGTCGCGCCCGGGGCGACCGCACTGGTCGCCGTCGGGGAGGACCCGGCCGATGCGATCGTCGCGGCCATCGAGCGCGAGCGCGCCGACGTCGTCGTGGTCGGCAGCGTCGGCATGCGCGGACGCAAGACGTTCCTGCTCGGCAACGTCCCGAACCGCGTCTCGCACGCAGCGGGCTGCACCGTTGTGATCGTCAACACGGCGGACGGGTCGTGACGACCGAGGAGACCCGTCCCGACGAGCTGCCCGCCGGCCTGCTCGGGCGGGCGACGCGCATCGGCGTGGTCATGGCCCGCCATGGTCTGCGCGAGCGGCGCGGCGACGAGTCGAACGCTGTCCGCGCGCGTCACCTGCGCGAGGCGCTCGAGGAGCTCGGCCCGACGTTCGCGAAGCTGGGCCAGGTCCTGTCCACACGGCCCGACCTGCTGCCGCCCGAGTACGTCCAGGAGCTGGCGGCGCTCCAGGACCGGGTGCCGCCGCTCGCCGAGCACGAGGTCGTCGAGGTCATGGAGGAGGAGCTGGGCGTCCCCTGGGAGGACGTGTTCGTGAGCATCGACCCGGTGCCGATCGCCGCCGGGACGATCGGGCAGGTGCATCGCGCGCAGCTCGAGGGCGGCGAGCGTGTCGTCGTGAAGGTGCAGCGGCCGACCGCGCAGGACGAGATCCTGCGTGACGTCGCGCTGCTCGAGCTCTTCGCCGAGCAGGTCGCCGCGCGCGATGTCTTCCGCGCGGTGGTCGACATCCCCGCCGTCGTCGAGCACCTGTCCAGCTCGCTGCGCCGGGAGCTCGACTTCTGCATCGAGGCGCGCAACATCGAGCGACTGCGCGAGGTGCTCAAGCCCTACGCCCGCCTTGACGTGCCGCGCCTCTACGACACGTACACGTCCTCGCGGCTGCTCGTCATGGAGGACATCCAGGGCGTGCCGCTGCGCGAGGCGCCGCCCGGCCGCGAGCGCGAGGAGGCCGCCCGCCAGCTGATCGAGGCCTACTACCACCAGATCCTCACCGACGGCTTCTTCCACGCCGACCCGCACCCGGGGAACCTGCTCTGGTGGCAGGAGCGCATCTACTTCCTCGACCTCGGCATGGTCGGCGAGGTGCCGCCGGAGGTGCGCGAGCTGGTCATGCTGCTCCTGCTCGCGTTCTGGCAGGAGGACGTGCCGTTCCTCGCCGACGTGGTGCTGATGCTGGGCGGCGCGACGACGACACCCGACGACCCGGAGGCGTTCGAGCGCGAGCTCGGCGACCTGCTCGGCACGTACCGGCACACAGCACTGGCCGACATCCAGCTCGGCCCTGTGATCCAGCAGGTCACGGAGATCTCTGCCCGTCACGGCGTGCGCCTCCCGGCGTCGATGGCGCTGACCGGGAAGGCGCTCGCGCAGATGCAGCTCGCCGCCTCGGAGCTCGATCCGACGCTCGATCCGCTGTCAGTCGTCGACTCGTTCCTGCGCCGGCAGCTGACGACGCAGGTGCGCGGGCTGGCCGACCCGAAGCGCCTGTACTACGACGCCCAGAAGCTCCGCGCCCGCGCGTCGCGGCTGATCGAGGGCGTCGAGCGGGTCGTCGGCGCGCGGCCGGGCGAGCGGCTCACGGTGAGCTTCCGCGGGCCGGAGCTGGAGCGGACAATCCAGCGCGCCGCCCGGCAGGTCGCGCTCGCCTTCGTAGCCGCCGGCACGTGGACGGCAACCGGCGCGACGGCGGCCAGCGACCAGATCGGCGGATGGGCTCCGCTCCTGCTCGGCATTCTGGCGGCCGTCGTGACGGCGTTGCTCTTCGCGGATCTCTGGCGTAACAGGCGCTAGCGGCGCAGCGCCTTTCGAAGCCGTCGGCCGACAACGACCGCGACGAGCCACATGAGCGTGCGCAGGACCGCTCGCTCCACGCGGCCGAGCGTCTTCGGGGGCGGCTTTTTGGTCGGCACGGCTGCGGTTATCGTGACTGATCCGTGAGTCAATCGCTCCCCACCGGCACCGTCACCTTCGTTTTCACGGACATCGAGAGCTCGACGCGACTGCTGCACGAGCTCGGCCCCGACTACCACCAGGCGCTCGCGCAGCACCACCGCGTGCTGCGCGAGGCGATCAGCGGCGCCGGCGGGCGCGAGGTCTCCACGCACGGCGACGCGTTCTTCGCCGTCTTCACCGAGGCCGATGGGGCAGTGGCGGCGGCGACCACGGCCCAGCAGCAGCTCGCAACGCAGGAGTGGCCGCGCGGCCGCGAGCTGCGCGTCCGGATCGGCATCCACACGGGCGCCGGCGTCGTCGGCGCCGACGACTACGTCGGGATCGACGTCCACGCCGCCGCACGCGTCTGCTCCGCGGGCCACGGCGGCCAGGTGCTGATCACCCGCGCGGCACGCGACGCGATCGTCACCGAGACGCCGCTCCTGGAGCTCGGCCACCACGTGCTCAAGGACCTCGAGGAGCCGATCGAGCTCTTCCAGCTCGCCGTCGACGGCCTACAGCAGCAGTTCCCGCCGCTCAAGACGCTTACGAACACGAACCTGCCGGAGCCGCCGACGCCGATCATCGGCCGCACGCGCGAGGTGCACTACGTCCGCGAGCTGCTCCTGCGCAGCGATACGCGGCTCGTCACGCTCACGGGGACAGGCGGCAGCGGCAAGACGCGCCTTGCGCTCGAGGTCGGCCGCGAGCTGGTGGAGAAGTTCCCGAACGGCGTCACGTTCGTCGCGCTCGGCGGCATCAACGACGCCTCCCTCGTCGTGCCGTCGCTCGGCGAGGCACTCGGTGTCGAGGCGTCGAGCGGGCGCTCGCTCGAGGAAGCGCTGCACGACCACCTCAGCGAGCGCCGGATGCTGCTGATCCTCGACAACTTCGAGCACGTGCTCGGTGCGGCGCCGCTCCTGGCGCGCGCGCTCGCGGGCGCGCCAGGCGTCACCGTGCTCGTGACGAGCCGGGAGCGGCTGCACCTCTCGAACGAGCGCGAGCTGACCGTGCCGCCGCTGAGCCCGACCGATGCGGTCGCGCTCTTCACGGCGCGTGCAAAGGCGGCGCTGCCGACCTTCGAGGACAACGAGCTCGACCGCGAGGCGATCGAGCAGATCTGCCGGCGGCTCGACGGCCTCCCACTGGCGATCGAGCTCGCCGCGGCGCGCGTGAAGCTGCTCTCGCCCCGGGCGCTCCAGGGCCGGCTCGGACGCCGGCTGCAGCTCCTCACCGGCGGCGCGCGCGACCTCCCCGAGCGCCAGCAGACCTTGCGGGCGACGATCGACTGGAGCTACGAGCTGCTCGAACCGACCGAGCAGCGGCTGCTGGCGCGGCTCGCGGTGTTCGCGAACGGATGCACCCTCGAGGCTGCCGAGGACGTCTGCGACGCCTCGCTCGACGACCTCGCATCGCTCGTCGACAAGAGCCTGCTCGGGCGCGCCGATGACGGCGACGAACTGCGGTTCCTCCTGCTCGAGACGATCCGCGAGTACGCCTTCGAGCGGCTGCGCGAGATCGGCGAGATCGACGAGGTGCGGCGCCGGCACGCCGACCACTACCTGGCCTTCGCCGAGCTGGCTCGCGACGAGCTGCGCGGCGCCGGGCAGGCCAGGTGGCTGGCGTCGCTCGACAAGGAGCACCCGAACCTGCGCGCCGCGGCCGAGTACGTGCGCCGGGCCGGCGACAAGGAAGTGGAGCTGCGCTTCGTCTCTGCCCTCTGGTTCTTCTGGATCGTGCACGGCCATCTGACCGAGGCGATGGCGACCGTCGACCGTGCGCTCGAGGGGAGCACGACGCAGCCCGTCGCGCTGCGCGCCGACGCGCTGAAGGCCGGCGCGGCGCTCGCCCACCGGATGGGCGACACGCGGCGGGCAAAGCTCTACGCGAAGGAGAGCATCGAGCTCTACCGCGAGCTCGGCGACCTGGGCGGCGAGGCGAGCGCGCTGACGACGCTGGGCGGCGTGGCGCTCGTCGAGGGCGACGGGACGCGCGCGCGGCAGCTCTACGAGCAGGCGCTCGGGCTGGCGCGCTCCCTCGACGACCCGTTCCGGCTCGCGAGCGCGCTCGGGAACCTCGGCTACCTGCTGCTGATGGAAGGCGACAACGACCGGGCGGGCCAACTCTTCGAGGAGGGGCTGATGGTCTTCCGCCGCCTGTCCAGCGAGGAGGGCGTCGCGCGCTCGGTGCTGAACCTCGCCTTCGTCGCGTGGCAGCGGTCGGCGTTCAAGGAATCGGACGCGCTGATGAAGGACGCGCTCCGGCGCTTCGGCAGCATCGGCTCGCGTGAGGGCATCGCCTACTGCCTCGAGGGGCTCGCCGCCGTAGCCGTGTCCCAGGCGGACTTCGTCCGCGCTGCGCGCCTGCTCGGCGCGTCCGCAGCGCTCTTCGAGACGCTCGAGCTCAACCTCGACCCGTTCGAGCTCGCCCTGCACGGCTGGACGATCAACGAGGCGCGCGGGCAGCTCGGCGGCGAGTACGACACGGAGCATGCCGCGGGGCGCGCGCTGTCCGTCAAGCGCGCAGCCGAGTACGCCCTCGCCGACAATGTCGTGCTCGCCGGTGCCTGAGCTTCGCGAGGCCGACGCCGCCGCCGACCCGTTCGTGCAGTTCGACCGCTGGTTCAAAGACGCGGGGGAGGCCGTCCCGGTCCCGGAGGCGATGGCGCTGGCGACCGCGACGCCCGACGGCGCGCCGTCGGCGCGCATGGTGTTGCTCAAGGACGCCGGCGAGGCCGGGTTCGTGTTCTTCACGAACTACGACAGCCGCAAGGGGCGGGAGCTGGCGGCGAACTCGCGGGCGGCGCTGCTCTTCCACTGGGAGCCGCTCGGCCGCCAGGTGCGGGTCGAAGGGCCGGTGGAGCGGCTCGACGACGCGGCGTCGGACGCCTATTTCGCCACGCGGCCGCTCGGCGCCCGCATCGGCGCGTGGGTGTCGGCGCAGAGCGAGGTGATCGGCTCGCGCGACGAGCTGGAAGCGGCTGTCGAGACGCTGGGGCAGCACCTGGGCGCCGAGCTCGAGCGGCCGCCGCACTGGGGCGGCTTCCGCCTGCGGCCGGACGTCTTCGAGTTCTGGCAGCACCGCGACGACCGGCTGCACGACCGGTTGCGTTACCGGCGAGAGGCGGACGGGTGGGTTCGGGAGCGGCTCGCGCCGTAGGGGCTGTCCCCGCGACAGCGGGGGCTGTCCCCAGTGGTGGCATTTACCTCCTCGGTCGGGATCAGGATCCGGAAAACAGCGGCGCGGCCCGAGCGCTGGGGACAGCCCCCTTCGGGAACAGCCCCGGGCGACGGTGGACTGGAGGAGCGGGGACAGCCCCTATGATCGCCGCGTGGTTCTTGCCGACCGCACGATCCGGCGGCTGCTCGACGAGGGGCGGATCGGCATCGACCCGTACGACGAGTCACTCGTCCAGCCGTCCTCCGTGGACGTGCGCGTCGACCGGTACTTCCGAGTCTTCCACAACAACCGTTACGCGTTCATCGACGTGCGCGAGCCGCAGGAGGAGCTGACCGAGCTCGTCGAGATCGAGGACGACCGGGCGTTCGTGCTCCACCCTGGCGAGTTCGTGCTCGGGTCGACGCTCGAGCGGGTCACGCTTCCGGACGATCTGGTCGCCCGATTAGAGGGAAAGAGCTCATTGGGGAGACTCGGCCTACTGATCCACTCGACCGCCGGCTTCATCGACCCGGGCTGGGACGGGCACGTGACGCTCGAGCTCTCGAACGTCGCCAACCTCCCGATCACGATCTACTACGGCATGAAGATCGGGCAGCTCTCCTTCGTGCAGATGACCGAGCCCGCCGAGACGCCGTACGGCGCCGACAAGCTCGGCTCGAAGTACCAGGGCCAGCGAGGCCCGACCCCGAGCCGTTATTGGCAGAACTTCGAGCAGGAGCCCGTCCGCTGATCCTCGTGACGGGCGGCACCGGGTTCGTCGGGCCGCGGGTCGTCCATGCCCTTCGCTCGCGCGACCTGCCCGTGCGCGCCCTCGCGCGGAAGCCGGAGCGCGAGAGCAGGCTGCGCTCCTGGAACGTCGAGCTCGTCCAGGGCGACATGACCGATTCCGAAAGCCTGAAGCGGGCCGTCAACGGCGTCGACACCGTCGTCCACCTCGTCGCGATCCGGCAGGGCAAGCCCGAGCAGTTCCAGCGGATCATGATCGAGGGCACAGAGAACCTGCTGGACGCGGCCAAGGCGGCAGGGGTGAAGCGGTTCGTCCTCATGAGCGCCCTCGGCACGAACGAGGAGACGAAGGGTCTCGTCCCGTACTACGGGGCTAAGTGGGCCGAGGAGCAGCACGTGGAGGCGTCCGGCCTCCCCTACGTCATCTTCCGGCCGAGCTTCATCTTCGGGGAGGGCGGGGGCATCCTGCCGACGTTCGCCAAGCTCGCGAAGATCGGGCCGGTAACGGTCGTGACCGGCAAGGGAACGCAGCGCATCCAGCCGATCTGGATCGACGACCTCGCGCAGTTCTACGCCGAGTCCGTCACGCGCGACGACGTCCTCAACCGCACCTGGGAGCTGGGCGGCCCCGACCGCGTCGACTGGAACGACTTCTGGGCGCGTCTGCGCGGCGTGCTCGGCATCAAGCGGCGCCCGACGGTGCACATGCCGATGTGGTTCATGCGGGCGAACGCGGTGATCACCGAGCGGCTGCCCGGCAACATCCCGCTGACGCGCGACCTGCTGAAGATGCTCGAGGCCGGCGACAACGTCACGACCGACGACTCCGCAGCCGAGACGTTCGGAGTCAAGCTGATGCCGCTGAACGAGCAGTTGCGCCGCGGCACTTCCTAGAAAAGAATCGGGGCCGCCGAAGCAGCCCCGAATCCGGTTACCAGCGGTGAATTGGTAAGGACGCCTGCCGGCCGTCGCAAGACGGCGGCGCTTACAGCAAGTCCCCCACGCTGGCTAGACGATTCCCCTGTAGGTCTCGGGGACAGCGTCCCTACCCGCTGGTACCTCCACTGCCCGTACTCGAATCTGTCACGTCCGGACCACCTCCTTTCCGTGGTTAACCAGAGTGTAGCCAGGACAAGAGGACGATCGACACCTCGAGCCCGCGGTCGAGCGGGACGGTGACGCTCTCGACCGCCGGATCGGCCTGGCGCGCGGCCGAGTACGCGGCGAGCGGATCGGGGTGCGAGATGACGTTGTCGGCGACGACGAGCGCGCCCGGCTCGAGCGCCGGCCGCTCGACCGCGAACAGCCGCTCGTAATCGTCCTTCTCCGCGTCGAGGAAGATGACGTCCGCCGGGCGCGGCAGCGACTGGAAGGCATCGCCCTCCACGAGCTCGGCCTCAACACCGGCGTCCGCGATGTTCCGCCGCCACGCCTCGCACTTCACCGGATCGGCCTCGAGCGAGGAGACCCGCCCGCCCGCTAGGCGTGCGCCGGCCGCGAGCCAGATCGTCGAATACCCGCGCGAGCCGCCGATCTCGAGCACGCGGCAGCCGGGGCGCGAGGCGACGAGCGCGAAGAGGAAGCGTCCGGTGGTCGGCGCGACCTGCCGCGAGCGCTGCGCGGCGGGCAGCCCGCGGGCGCGCTCGTCGCCGTCCTCGGCCTCGAGCCGCGCGAGCACCGTGCGGACGCGTTCGTCGAGCATCAGTCGACCTCGATGTCGACCTTGATCATCCCGCCCTCGTCGACGCGCACCGGGAACGTCTGCACCGGAGCGTAGGCAGGCGGGTTCAGGACGCGGCCGGTCTTGATCTCGAACTTCGACCCGTGGCGCGGGCAGATGACCGTGCAGTCCTCCAGGTCGACCGGCCCTTCACAGAGCGGGCCGTCGTCGTGCGAGCAGCGGTCCTCGATGGCGTAGAGCTCGCCGTCGAGGTTGTAGACGCAGGCGCCGTCGTAGCCGGCGTAGACGATCCGGTGCGAGCCCGGCGGGAGCTCGTCGAGCGGGCAGACGTCGACTTCCAACTACGTGAGCGTCAGATCGGCCGCGCTCGTCCACTCCTCGGGGAGCGGCGTGCCCTTCGCCTTGTGCAGCGCCACCTTCAGGACGCCGAGCCCGAGGATCGCGCACTTGAGACGCACGGGCGTGAGCGGGATGCCGACCTCCTCTAGCAGCTCCTCCTTCGGCATGGCGGCCACCTCGGAGGCCTTCCGGCCCTTGACCATCTCCATCAGCATCGATGTCGACGCCTGGCTGATGGCGCAGCCCCGGCCCTCGAAGCGGATGTCGCGGATGGTGTCGCCGTCCTCGTCGAAAGCGACGTCGACCGAGACCTCGTCGCCGCAGAGCGGGTTCATGCCCTCGGCGGAGGCGTCCGCGTGCTCGAGGTGCCCGTGCTGCCGCGGGTTCTTGTAGTGGTCCAGGATCAGCTCCCGGTACATCTGGTCGAACTCGCTCACGAATCGAGCTTAGCGGGCCGTTTAGCATCCGCAGATGAGCTGGGACGAGGGCTTCGCTTCCGCCTACGACGACTGGGCGGCCCACATGACCGAGGACGTCCCGTTCTACGTCGAGCTCGCGCGCGCCACGGAGGGGCCCCTCGTGGAGCTCGCCGTCGGCAACGGCCGGGTCGCCATCCCGGTGGCCCAAGCGACGGGACGACCGGTGATCGGCATCGACACGTCGCCGTCGATGCTCGCGCTCGGTCGCGAGGCCACCGAAAGGGCCGGCGTGACGCTCGACCTCCGCGAGGGCGACATGCGCGAGCTCCGCCTTCAAGAGCCCGCCGGTCTCATCTACTGCCCGTTCCGCGCGCTCCTCCACCTGCCGACTTGGGCCGACCGGAGACGGACGTTCGAGCGGGTGGCCGCATCGCTCCGGCCGGGTGGTCGCTTCGCCTGGAACGCATTCGCGTTCGACCACCACATCGCGGCGCGGCTGGACGGCGCGCACCAGGACGACCCGGTGCCTCACTCGCTCAGCTACGACGTTCCCGACAACCGCATCGACATCGACCTCGACAGCGGCGGCCGCAGCTCGCTGTGGTGGGCGACGAAGAACGAGTGGCTCGGGCTGATCGACGTGGCCGGTCTCGAGCTCGAGTCGCTGCACGGCGGCTTCGCGGGCGAGCCGCTGACGGGCGACAGCCGCGAGTACGTCTTTGTCGCGCGCCGACGCTAGCCGAAGACGCTGCGGGCCTTGTGCAGGCCCTCCACGAGCCGGTCGATCTCCTCCGGCACCGTGTAGAGGTAGAAGCTCGCCCGGTTCGTCGCCGCGACGCCCAGCCGGCTCATCAGCGGCTGCGTGCAATGGTGGCCGGCGCGGATTGCGACGCCGCCCATGTCCAGGATCTGCGCCACGTCGTGCGGGTGGATCCCTTCGAGGTTGAAGGAGACGATCCCGGCCCGCTTCTCCGGCGGCGGGCCGTACAGCCTGATGCCGGGCACGTCCACGAGCCGCTCCAGCGCGTAGGTGGTCAGCTCGTGCTCCCAGGCCTCGATCGCGTCGAGGCCGGCGGCCTCCAGGTAGTCGACGGCCGCGCCGAAGCCGACTGCCTCGGCGATCGGCTGCGTCCCCGCCTCGAACTTGGCCGGGACGTCGCCCCAGGTGGTGTTCTCGAAGGTGACCTTGCGGATCATGTGGCCGCCGAGGTTGAAGGGCTCCATCGCCTCGAGCAGCTCCAGCCGCCCCCAGAGCGCGCCGACGCTCGTGGGGCCGCACATCTTGTGCGCGGAGAAGGCGAGGAAGTCGGCGTCGAGCGCCTGCACGTCGATGCGCCGGTGCGGCGCCGCCTGGGCGGCGTCGACGACGACGATCGCGCCCTGGGCGTGCGCCCATGCCGCCACCCGCTCGACCGGGTTGACGGTGCCGAGCGAGTTCGACACGAGGTTGATCGCGACGACCTTGATGTTCCCGGCCGCCGGTAGCTCGTCGAGCCCGTCGAGTTCGAGCTCGCCGGCATCGTCCACCGGGATCATCCGGAGCGTCGCGCCCGTGCGCTTCGCGATGTACTGCCACGGCACGAAGTTCGAGTGGTGCTCGAGCTCGGTGACGACGACCACGTCGCCGGGGCCGAGGTTCGACAGGCCCCAGGCGTACGCGACGAGGTTGAGGCTCTCGGTCGCGTTGCGCGTGAAGATGACCTCGCGCGGGTTCCGGGCGTTGATGAAGGCGGCGAGCTTCTGCCGTGCGCCCTCGTAGCCGGCGGTCGCGCGCTCGGAGAGCGCGTAGACACCGCGGTGCACGTTCCCGTACGACGTCTCGTAGAAGTCGCGGATCGCGTCGAGCACCTGCCGCGGCTTGTGCGAGCTGACCGCGGAGTCGAGGTAGGCGAGCGGCTTGCCGTGGATCTCCTGCTCGAAGATCGGGAAGTCGGCCCGCAGAGTGCGGGCGTCGAGCTTCTTCGCGGTCGTGACCGCCATCCAGCCATCGTACTCTCGGGCCTACGAGGCAGGCCGTGCGCGTACGGGCTAGCTCGCGGCGCTCGCGGTCGCGACCGACCGGCACGCGTCGACGAGGCCGTACCAGTCGACCTTGTCCACAACCTTCATGCCGATCTCCGCAGACTCGCGCTCGATCTCGCCGTCAACGAACGCCGAGAAGAGCACGAGCTGTCCGTCGAACCCGTCCGCGACCAGGCGTTGGGCAACGTCGAGCCCCGTCATCTCCGGCATGCGGAGATCGAGCACGACGAGGTCGTAGTGGCCCGCGGCGGCGCGCAGCAGCGCCTCCCGGCCGTCAGCGGCCTCGTCGACGTCCCAGCCCTCGGTCGACAGGACGATGCCGAGCATGCTGCGGATGTCGTCCTCGTCGTCCACGACGAGCACACGTCCAAGTGCAGATTCTGTCGTCATCACTCCTCCTTCCATCGGCCGCCACAGCCCGGCCTTGAGCCCCATGTTCCCTGCCGGGGCGCCTCCCGAACTCCCCCATCCGAGGGAATCGGAAAGAACCGGGCTCTTGCGGGACACGAATGACGATCAACAACCCCGCAAGGGAAGGAGCCTCAATGCGCTATCGCGTTCTAACTGTTATCGCCCTCCTGGGCGTCACTTCCGCCGTCGCCGCAAGCGCGGCAATGAGCCCGGTCGTGTCGGCCAAGATGACCGGCGGAACCGAGTCCCCCAAGGGCCCGGCCGGCGCGTCCGGCAACGCGGTCATCCACCTGAACGCGGCGAAGGGCACCGTCTGCTGGCAGTTCTCGAACCTGAAGGGCGTCACGAGCCCGAACGCCTCGCACATCCACAAGGGTGGCAAGGGCGTCTCCGGCCCGGTGTTCATCCCGCTCGGCGCCAAGTTCGCGCTGAAGGGCTGCACCGCCGCGCCGAAGAGCTCGATCACCGCGGTCGAGTCGAAGCCCGGCGCGTACTACGTGAACGTGCACAACGCGAAGTACCCGAACGGCGCTGTCCGCGGCCAGCTGGTCGCCGGCATGGCGGGCTAGGAAGCGACTATGGGGGGCGGCTTCGGCCGCCCCTCTTCAGCTAGCTGAAGGTGAAGGCGTAACCTGAGATGCCCTGCGAGAAGCGCAGCTCGAGCAGCCCGCTGCGCAGCTGCGGGAAGCTCGCCAGCGTGTAGAGCCGCGGCTCGCCGCGGATCGCCACCGTCTTCAGCGGCTTCCCGTCGACGACGACCTGCACGCTGCCGCGGCCGCCGAGCACGAGGTGGATCTTCTGCGCGGCGAAGCGGAGCCGCAGCCGTGCGAACGGCCCCGAGACGATCCGCTGCTCGAGCACCTTCCAGCTGCCCGAGTAGGCCAGGTCGTCCTGGGCCAGCTGCGCCGGGAACTTGTACAGCGCGTAGCGGTCGTAGGTGACCCGGCCCGGGAAGCGCTCGAGCCGGCCGTAGCCGAGGTACGACTCGGGCGTCATGAAGTGCTGCGGCGTCGTGTCGGCGACGTCGGTCATCGGCTGCGTCGCGTCGCCGAGGTACGTCCGGATCTGGTCCTCGGTCTCCGAGTACTGCCCTCGCCGAAGTGGGTGTGCCGCACGTGGCCCGTACGGTCGATGAGGTACTCGGCCGGCCAGTACTCGTTGTGGTACGCCGTCCACGTCGCGTACTTGTTGTCGAGCGCGACCGGGTAGCGGACGCCGAGGTTCTTGACGGCGGTGCGCACGTTCGACGGGACGTGCTCGAACGCGAACTCGGGCGTGTGCACGCCGACGATGACGAGCCCGTCCTTGCGGTAGCGGGCATCCCATGCCTTCAGGTGCGGGAGCGTGCGCAGGCAATTGATGCACGAGTACGTCCAGAAGTCGACGAGCACGACCTTGCCGCGCAGCTGCTGGAGGGTCAGCGGCTTGCCGCCCGGCGTGTTGATCCAGTCGGCGATGCCGGTGAAGTCCGGCGCCGTGGGGCCCTTGGCCCCGGCTGCAGGGCCGCGCCGCCGCCGCGCAGGCCGTGCAGCTCGCGCTTCGCGATCGAGCTGTTCTCGACGTGGTCCTGGAACGCCTGCGTGTAGCCGGGCAGGACCGTGGTGAGGCGCTGGTCCCAGCCTTCCGCGATGACGAGCGCGGTGACCGCGAGGACGAGGCCGGCCGCGACGCGCACGCGCGGCGCCTCGCGCTTCAGGAAGCCGACGCCGGCGGTCAGCCTCTGCGACCCGAAGAGGATCGCGAGCATCGGCAACGCAGCGCCGAGCGAGTACGCCAGGGTCAGGAACACCACGCGCACGCCGACGTTGCCCGTCGCCGAGAGCGACGCGACGGCCGCGAACACGGGGCCTGCGCACGGCACGAAGACGAGGCCGAGGCTCGCGCCGAGGACGAAGCCGTTTCCCTCCGAGTTCACGCGCCGGCGGGTGAGCCGGTAAAACGGCCGCTCGACGAGGCGCGCCACCGGCGGGAAGATCAGCGTCGCGGCCAGGAGGAACAGCAGGCCGATCGCGAGGTTCCGCAGGAAGTCGTCCGGCAGGCCGAGCGCATCGAGCAGGGCAGTCCCCGCGAGCGTGAAGATGGTGAAACTGCCGACGAGCCCGGCCACGATCGCGAGCGGCCGGCGCTTGCTCGTCCCGGTCGCGCCGCCGACCAGCAGGATCGGCAGCACGGGCAGCACGCACGGCGACAGCGCCGTGACGATCCCGGCGAGGAACGCGATCCCAAGCAAAACCACCATTACGACCCCCTGCAGCGTAGTTCCGAGGTGTTACCGGAGGCTTAATTTCCAGTCGCTACGGTGGTGCGATGCGCCTGGTTTTCGCACTTCTGGGCCTGCTGGCGCTGGCCGGTGCGTCGGGGGCCGCCACCACAAAGCAGGGCGGCGACTGGACGCGGTTCGGCTACGACGCGCAGCGCTCGTCGAGCGGCCCGGCGGCCACCGGGATCACCGCGGCGAACGTGCGCCGGCTCGTTCGTCAGCGGGTCGAGCTCGACGGAACGGTGGACTCCTCGCCGATCTACCTGCGCGGCGTCATCGTCGCCGGCCGCGCGCACGACACGTTCTTCGTCACGACCACCTACGGCAAGACCGAGGCGATCGACGCGACGAACGGGCGTGTGCTCTGGCGCTTCACGCCGCCGGGGTACTCGTCCTGGGCAGGCTCGGCGCGCATCACGAACGCGACGCCGCTGGCCGACCCGAGCCGGAAATTCGTCTACGCGGTCTCACCGGACGGGAAGATTCACAAGCTGTCCGTGGCGAATGGCCGCGAGACGGCCGGCTGGCCGGTGACGATCACCCGCGACTCGACGCACGAGAAGATCGCGCCGCCGCTCAACTACTCGCGCGGGCTCGTCCTCGCCGCGACCGGTGGCTACATCGGCGACGCGCCGCCATACCAGGGGCACGTCGTGTCGATCGACGCCGTGACCGGCCGCATCCGCCATGTCTGGAACTCGCTGTGCTCCAACCGCACCGGGCTGATCACGCCCTCGAGCTGCGCCGAAAGCGACTCGGCGATCTGGGGCCGCGGCGGCGTGGTGGTCGTGCCGGGCACGGGCGACCTGCTCGTCGCGACCGGCAACGCGAAGTTCGACGGCCGCACGAACTGGGGCGACAGCGCGCTGATGCTGTCGCCGGATGCGTCGCGCCTGCTCCAGAACTGGACGCCGACCGACCAGGCGACGCTGAACGCGACCGACGGTGACCTCGGGACCACCGTTCCGGCGGTGCTGAGCTCACGGCTCGCGGTGCAGGGCGGCAAGGACGGAAAGCTGCGTTTGCTCTCACTCGCGCGCATGAATGGCACGGGCAGGCACAGCGCGAAAACGGGCGGCGAGCTGCAGACACTGCCGCTGCGCGCGGGGCTGTTCACGGCGCCGGCGGTCTGGAAGGGCTGGGTCTTCTGCGGCACGTTCTCGGGCACGCAGGCGTTCCGCCTCGTCGGCAGCCGACTGCGCCAGGTGTGGTCGAACGGCACCCCGGGCACGAGCCCGGTCGTCGCCGGCGGCCTGCTCTACGTGTACGACCCCGACGGTGGGCTGAACGTCTATCGCCCGACGACCGGCACGCGCATCGCGCAGCTGCCGGCCGGAAGCGGCCACTGGAACAGCCCGATCGTGACCGACGGCCGGATCGCCTTGCCGGAAGGGAACGCGAACGACCACGCGCAGACCGGGGTTCTGGACATCTATCGGGCCCGCTGAGACTCGACTAGTTTGGGACGCATGGTCGAGACCGAATCAGACCTGCGCGAGGTGATCGGCGCGCCAACCGAGCTCGTCTCGGGGAAGGTGAGCGACCGGCTCAACGACATCTTCCGGGAGTACATCGAGCGCTCGCCGTTCGTCTGCGTCGCCAGTGTCTCGCGAGACGGGGCGCTCGACGTTTCCCCACGCGGTGACCCCGCAGGCTTCATCCGCATCCTGGACGAGCACACGCTGCTGATCCCGGAGCGACCGGGGAACCGGATCGCCGACACGCTCACGAACGTGCTCGCGACGGGGCGAATCGGGCTGCTCTTTCTCGTTCCCGGCGTCGGAGAGACCTTTCGCGTCAACGGGAGCGCCCGGATCGTCGACGACGCCGAGCTGCTCGCGCCCAGCGAGGTCGAGGGCAAGGTGCCGCGTCTCGGCCTGCTCGTCACGGTCGAGGAGGCGTACACGCAGTGCTCGAAGGCGTTGATCCGCTCCGACCTGTGGAACCCCGCCCGGCACGTGGACCCGAACACGATGCCGACGTCGGGCGAGATGCTGAAGGCGGTCAGCGACCCGACGCTCGACGTCGACGAGTACGAGCGTGCGCGGGCCGAGCGGTACCGCAGGCGCGAGGGCCTCTACTGACATGGAGTTTCCGGCTCGCTCGTAGGTTTGGCGCAAGGAGTGGCAGGCTAGATGCTGCTTCGTCCGGCGCTTGTGCGCTGTCGCCGGTCTGCTGGTGCTGCTGGCATCGGCGTGCGGTGGGAGCGGTCACCGTTCGGCCGCGCGGTCAGAATCGGCAGCGTGGCTAGGGTGGCGGCCCGATGAGCGACTACGTCTTCACGATGTACCGCGCCGACAAGTTCTACGGCGCGGATCGCCAGGTGCTGGCGAACATCTCGCTGTCGTTCCTGCCCGGGGCGAAGATCGGCGTGCTCGGCCCGAACGGCGCCGGCAAGTCGACGCTGCTGCGGATCATGGCCGGCCGCGAGGAGCCGTCGAGCGGCGTCGCCGAGCTCGCGAAGGGCGCGAGCGTCGGACTGCTCGAGCAGGAGCCGCAGCTCGACGAAGCGAAGGACGTGCGTGGCAACGTCGAGGACGGCGTTCGCCCCGTGCGCGACCTGCTCGACCGCTTCAACGCGGTCTCCGCCGCCTTCGGCGAGCCCGACGCCGACTTCGACGCGCTGCTCGCCGAGCAGGGCACCGTCCAGGAGGAGATCGACCGCCGCGACGCATGGACGCTCGACACGACGCTCGACCGCGCGATGGACGCGCTCCGCCTCCCCGATGGCGACCGCGACGTCACCACGCTTTCCGGCGGCGAGCGGCGGCGGGTCGCGCTGTGCCGGCTGCTGCTGTCCTCGCCCGACCTGCTGCTCCTCGACGAGCCGACGAACCACCTTGACGCCGAGTCGGTCGCCTGGCTCGAACGCTTCCTGGCCGACTACAAGGGCACCGTCGTCGCGGTCACGCACGACCGCTACTTCCTCGACAACGTCGCCGGCTGGATCCTCGAGCTCGACCGCGGCAAGGGCATCCCGTTCAAGGGCAACTACTCGTCCTGGCTCGAGCAGAAGCAGGCGCGGCTCGCCGTCGAAGAGAAGACCGAGTCGGCCCGCCAGCGCACGCTCGCCCGCGAGCTCGAGTGGGTGCGGATGAGCCCGCGCGCGCGGCACGCGAAGTCGAAGGCGCGCGTCACCGCCTACGAGCAGCTGCTCGCCGATGACAGCGCGAGAAAATTCGACAAGATCGAGATCCACATCCCGGCGGGGCCGAGGCTCGGCGACACCGTTGTCGAGGCCGACAGCCTCGGGAAGGGCTTCGGCGACCGGCTGCTCTTCGAGGGCATGACCTTCTCGCTGCCGCCGGGCGGCATCGTCGGCGTGATCGGGCCGAACGGCGCCGGCAAGACGACGCTCTTCCGCATGATCGCGGGCGAGGAGCAGCCGGACGAGGGCACGCTGCGGATCGGCGACACCGTCGAGCTCGCGTACGTCGACCAGGCTCGCGCCGATCTCGACCCGGCGAGCAACGTCTGGAAGGAGATCTCGGGTGGCCACGACACGCTCCAGCTCGGCAGACGCGAGGTCAACTCGCGCCAGTACGTCTCCTGGTTCAACTTCAAGGGCTCCGACCAGCAGAAGCGCGTCGGCGACCTCTCTGGCGGCGAGCGCAACCGCGTCCACCTGGCAAAGCTGCTCCGCTCAGGCGGCAATCTGCTGCTGCTCGACGAGCCCACGAACGACCTCGACGTCGACACGCTGCGTGCACTCGAGGACGGGCTGCTCGACTTCGCCGGCTGCGCGGTGGTCATCTCGCACGACCGCTGGTTCCTCGACCGCGTGGCAACCCACATCCTCCACTTCGACGGCGACTCGCAGGTGACGTGGTTCGACGGCGCCTACGACGAGTTCGAGGCGTGGATGAAGGAGACGCGCGGCCCCGACGCGCTCGAGCCGCACCGCATCAGCTACAAGCGGCTCGTGGCCTAGCGACGAACCTTCCGTGGGCGGCAGGTACCGTCCCTCGGGTGGAGGGTGAGCGCCCGCACTACAACCTGACGCTCGCGATCCTGGTCCTCGCCGGCGCGGCGTTCTCGCTCCAGCAGACGATGGTGTTCCCGTCGCTGCTGACCTTCCAGCGCGAGTTCGGCACGACCACGGCGTGGGCGAACTGGGTGGTGGCGGCGTTCCTCGTCTCCGGCGCCGTCATGACGCCGATCCTCGGGCGGCTCGGCGACCAGTACGGCAAGGCTCGGATCTTGCAGGTGAGCCTCGGCCTGTTCGTGCTCGGGTGCCTCGGCGCGTCGACCGCCTGGAGCATCTGGTCGCTCATCGCGTTCCGGGCGGTCGCGGGCGCCGGGGCCGCGCTCTTTCCGCTCAGCTTCGCGATCATCCGCGACGAGTTCCCGCCCGACCGGGTGAAGGTCGGGATCGGGCTTCTCTCCGCCGTGTTCGGCGTCGGCAGCGGCTTCGGCATCGTGCTTTCGGGGATCGTCGTCGACAACCTCGGCTGGCGCTACCTCTTCCTCTTCGGCTTCGCGCCCGTGACTCTCGCGATTCTCCTCATCCGCCGCTACGTGCCGGAGTCGCCGGTGCGCACCGAGGCACCACTCGACATCCCGGGCGCGGTGCTGCTCTCGGCCGCGCTGGTGACGCTCCTGCTCGGGCTGACCGAGGGCGAGTCCTGGGGCTGGACGTCGGGACGCCTGATCGGAGCGCTCGGCCTGGCGGCCGTCCTGTTCGCCTCCTGGGGCATCGTCGAGCGCCGCTCGCGCGCACCAATGGTGGATCTCAGGATGCTCTCGCAGCAGACGGTGCTCCGGACGAACATCACGACGCTGATCGCGGGCTTCGCGCTGTTCGGCTGCTTCGTCCTCGTGCCGCGGTTCGTCGAGACCTCGTCGGCCGACGGGTACGGGTTCGGCGCCAGCGCGACGATCGGCGGGCTCTACCTCCTGCCCAGCTCGATCGCGCTGCTCTTCGCCGGGCCGATCGCCGGCCTGGCCGGGCGGCGCTGGGGGTCGAAGGTCCCGCTGGCGGCCGGAATGCTGCTGATCAGCGTGTCGGCGACCCTGCTCGGGTTCGCCCACGACCGGCCCTGGCACATCATGGCGGCGACCGCCGCGCTGGGTGCAGGCGTGGGCGCCGCGCTTGCGACCGCACCCGCGCTCGTGGCGGAGAACGTACGAGCGACCGAGACCGGCGTCGCGACCGGGATCAACACGGTCGTCCGGATGGTCGGCGCCGTGATCGGCGGCCAGATCGCCGCGGCGCTGCTCACCGCGCAGACGATCGGGAACACCACGGTGCCGGCCGAGAGCGCGTACACGGACGCGTTCGCAATCAGCGCCGTCGCAGCACTGGTCGCGTTCTTTGTCGCTCTTTCGATCGAGCGCCGCCCGCAGGCCGTCCTTGCACCCGCCGAGGTGCTCGACTGACGTGGAGATCGTCCACGCGCCGCCGCAGCTGCTCGACCGCCTGCGTGGCGCCTGCCTCTGCCTGCCAGAGGCGGAGGAGGCGGGCGGAGTCGGCAACCCGTCCTTCAAGGTGCGGGCGAAGATCTTCGCCATGCAGCACGGCCACCAGGGCCGGCCGTCCTGCTGGATGAAGGCGCCCGAAGGCGTCCAGGGCATGCTCGTCGGCCACGACCCCGGCCGATTCTTCGTGCCGCCGTACGTCGGCCACAACGGCTGGGTCGGCGTCTGGCTCGACGACGCGACTGACTGGGAGGAGCTCGCCGACCTCGTCGAGGAGAGCTATCGCATGACGGCGCCGAAGCGGCTCGTGGCAGCGCTTGACAGCTAAGCGACGGCTACCGTCCCGCCATGCCGACGAACCCGCTCGACGCGGTCAGGCAGCTGGGCGACCAGCTCCGCCGCAGCGCCGGCCCGGAGCTGGAGGAATGGCTCGGCGACCGGCTCGCGCCGAAGCGGCTGCCGCCGCTCCCCCTGAGCGAGCTGCAGGCCGAACTCGACTCGCTCGTCGGGCTCGAGACGGTGAAGGAGCAGGTGCACGCGCTCGTCGCGTTCCTGCAGGTGCAGGCGCGGCGCAAGGAGCACGACCTGCCGGAGGTCGCGACCAGCCAGCACCTGGTGTTCCTCGGCAACCCCGGCACCGGCAAGACGACCGTCGCCCGCCTGCTCGCCCAGATGTACCGCTCGATGGGCCTGCTCCAGAAGGGCCACCTGGTCGAGGTCGACCGCGCGTCGCTCGTGGGCCAGTACGTCGGCGCCACTGCGATCAAGACGAACCGCGCGATCCGCCGCGCGCTCGACGGCGTGCTGTTCATCGACGAGGCCTATTCGCTGGCGCCCGAGGACGGGCGCATGGATTTCGGCCCCGAGGCGGTCGAGGTGCTGTTGAAGCGGATGGAGGACTTTCGCCACCGCCTCGTCGTGATCGTCGCCGGCTACCCGCGGCTGATGCGCGGGTTCCTCGACTCCAATCCGGGCCTGCGCTCGCGCTTCGCCCGCGAGATCTCGTTCCCCGACTACACGAACGACGAGCTGGTCGCGATCAGCGAGAAGATGGCAGGCGACGCCGAGTACACCCTCGAGCCGGGTGCGATCGAGACGCTTCGCCAGATCTTCGAGAACGCGCAGCGTGGCGAAGGCTTCGGCAACGCGCGCTTCGCGCGCACGATCTTCGAGCAGGCCCTGAACCGGCAGGCGCTCCGGCTCGCGCGCGTCGAGGGCCGCGACCTGACCGAGCTCGACCGCGCGGAGGTGACCACGCTCACGGCCGACGACGTCGCGACAGCGGCGCAGTCGCTCGGCGAGGAGCCGGAGCGCAAGCGCCGCCGCTGGCTCGGTTAGCGTTCGGGGCATGGATCCCGACGCCGCCGAACTGCGCGTCCTGGGCTGCCTGATCGAGAAGCAGCGGACGACGCCGGACGTGTATCCGCTGTCGCTGAACTCCCTGCGCCTCGCGTGCAACCAGGCCACGAACCGCGATCCGGTCGTCGACTACGACGAGCCGACGATCCGCGAGGCGCTCGACCGGCTCTCGCGCCGGCGCTGGGCACGGCTGGCGAGCGGCCAGGGCAGCCGGGCGGTCAAGTACCGCCACCTGCTGGACGAGGCGCTCGGCCTGTCCGCCCCGCAGCTGAGCGTGCTCGCCGTGCTGATGCTGCGCGGGCCGCAGACGCCGGGCGAGCTGCGGACGCGCTCCGAGCGGCTCTACCCGTTCGCCTCCTCTGACGAGCTGCACGAGACGGTGAGCGAGCTGACCTCCCGGGAGCTGGTGGCGCGCCAGGGGCGCCGCCCGGGCCAGAAGGAGGAGCGTTACGCGCAGCTGCTCGGCGGCGACTCGCCGGCGATCGCGCCCGCTCCGGCACCCGATTCGCTCGAGGCCCGCGTCGCGCGGCTCGAGGATCAGATCACGGAGCTGCTCGACGCGCTCGACGCGAACTAGAAGCGCCGCTCGCCCGCGAGCGGCTCGCCGAGGGCGTAGAGCAGCAGCTCGCTGATCACGGCCGCGGCAGCGAACGCGACGGCCAGCCCGTGCTGCCCGACCCCCCAGAAGGCAAGTACGGCGGCGAGGAAGATGGCCGCCTCGATCGGCGCGCGGACCTTCAGCGGCACCGGGAACCGCGCCTTTGGCGCGACGAACAACCACCAGACGACCGCCGCCAGGAGCGGCAGCCCGAGACCGAGCACCAGATCGGCCACCGTCGAGTCGCCGACATGGAAGCCCCACCAGGCGAGCGCGACGAGGGCGCCGATCTCGAGCAAGAAGCGCAGGCCGAGGTTGGCGTAGCGGACGGTGTCCACTCAGAGCTCCCGGATGACGCGGCACGGGTTGCCGGCCGCGAGCACGCCGGCCGGGACGTCGCGAAGGACGACGCTGCCCGCGCCGACCACCGAGTCGTCGCCGATCGTGACCGCGGCGGCGATGACGGCCGCGGCGCCGATCCAGACGTTCCTCCCGACGGCGATCGGCGCTCCGTACTCGAGCATCTGCTCGCGCTCGCGCGGGTCGAGCGGGTGCGTGGCCGCGCAGAACTGGACCGCCGGCCCGACGAGCGTTCCCTCGCCGACGCGCACGGGCGTGACGTCGAGCACGACGCAGTTGAAGTTCAGGAAGACGCTGTCCCCGAGCTCGATGTTCCACCCGTAGTCGCAGAAGAAGGGCGGCTCGATCCAGACGTTCTGACCCACGGCCCCGAGCAGCTCCTCGAGCAGTTCCCGGCGCTCCCCCGGCTCGTCCTGGGTGGTGGCGTTGTAGCGGGCGGTCAGCGCCCGCGCGCGCGTGCGCCCGCGCATGAGCTCCTCGTCGGTGGCGAGGTAGAGCTCGCCCGCAACCATCCGCTCTCGCTCGCTCGCCATCGCGGCCCCGGACCCTAATGCTGGCACAATGGTCGAAGCGAACAACAGAAGGGAGGTGGAGACATAGCCAACAAGGAAGAGAAGATCGAGATGGAGGGCGAGGTCGTCGAGGCGTACCAGAGCGGCCAGTTCAAGGTCATCCTCGACAACGGCCATCCGACGATCGGCTACACCGCCGGCAAGATGCGCCGCTACCGCATCCGGATCAACCCGGGTGATCGCGTGAAGATCGAGCTGTCGCCGTACGACCTCGATCGCGGTCGCATCGTCTACCGGAACCGCTGAGCGCGCGGTGCTGCTCTACAACAGCCCGATCTCGGGCAATTGCTACAAGGTGCGACTGCTCCTCGCGCACCTGGGCATCCCCTACGAGACGCGTTTCGTGGACGCCGTCGACCGCACGCTGTCGCGCGACGAGCTTGCCGGACTGAGCCCGACGCGCCGCGTGCCGACGCTTGTGCTCGACGACGGCCGCCCGCTGGCCGAGTCGAACGCGATCGTCTGGTACCTCGGTGAGGGGACGCGCTTCGTACCGGCCGATGCGTACGCGCGCGCGCAGATGCTCCAGTGGATGTTCTGGGAGCAGTACGAGCACGAGCCGGCGATCGCCGTGCTCCGGTTCCTGAAGACCTATTCGGGCCGCCCGGAGTGGTACGAGGCCCAGCGCGACCACCTGCACAAGCGCGGCGTCAAGGCGCTCGACGCGATGGAGCGGCACCTGGAAGGGCGCGAGTGGTTCGCAGGCGAGACGCTGTCGCTCGCGGACATCGTCCTCTACGCGTACACGCACGCCGCCGGCGAGGGCGGGTTCGAGCTCGAGCCCTATCCGGCCGTGCGCGCCTGGGTCGACCGCGTCGCGGCCGAGCCGGGGCACGTCCCGATCGATGCTTAGAGGCTTAGAGGCGTAATGGCCGGCGGCCCGACTCTGCCCCAGCTGGTCAACGGGTACCGCGCGGCGCAGGCGATCCACGTAGCCGCCGTGCTCGGCATCGCCGACCAGCTGGCGGAGGGCCCGCGCACCGCCGACGAGCTCGCAGACGCAGTCGCCGCGAATCCGGACAGCCTCTACCGGCTCCTGCGCGCGCTCGCGAGCGTCGGCGTGCTCCAGGAGCTCGACCAGCGGCGGTTCGCCCTCGCGGATCTCGGTCTGGGCCTGCGCTCCGACACGGCCGGCTCGCTCGCCGGCTGGGCGACCTACATCGGGCGCCCACCGTTCTGGGACAGCTGGGGCGCGCTCTTGCACAGCGTGCGCACCGGCGAGAACGCGTTCCGTCATCTGCACGGCGAGAGCGTCTGGGAGTACCGCGCCGCGCGGCCGGAGGAGCAGGCAGTGTTCGACGGGGCGATGGCGGCGGTGACCGGCGCGGCCAACCACTCGGTCCTCCACGCGTACAACTTCGGGCAGTTCGCGACGATCGTCGACGTCGGTGGCGGCAACGGGACGCTGCTCGCGGGCGTGCTCGAGCGCCATGACGGCGTCCTGGGCGTGCTGTTCGACCAGCCGCACGTCGCTACGGCGGCGCACGAAGTGCTCGCGCCGTACGCCGGCCGCTATCGGATCGCCGGCGGCAACTTCTTCGAGTCGGTGCCGGCTGGCGCAGACGCCTACGTGCTCAAGGCGATCATCCACGACTGGGAAGACCCGGAGGCGATCGCGATCCTCCGCGCGTGCCGGGCCGCGATGGGGACCGAGGCGCGAGTGCTCGTCATCGAACGTGACCTCGGCGGGCCGAACGAGACGCCCGAGGCCAAGTTCTCCGACCTCAACATGCTCGTGAACCCGGGTGGGCGAGAGCGCACGTACGACGAGTACGCGCAGCTGTTCGAGCACGCCGGCCTGGAGCTGACCGGCAGCACTCCGACAACGTCGGTGTGGTCGGTGTTCGAGGCCCGGCCGGCCGACTAGGCCTGCGGGATCCGCGCTTCGAGCGCCGCGCCGAGCGCCTCGCGCACCGGCTCGAGCTCGATGCGGTCGAGCACGTCGGCGAAGAAGCCCCGCACGATCAGCCGCTCGGCCTCGCTGCGGGAAAGGCCGCGGGCCATCAGGTAGAAGAGCTGCTCGCGGTCGACCTGGCCCGATGGTCGCGCCGTGGGTGCAGCGCACGTCGTTGGCCTCGATCTCGAGGCCGGGGATCGAGTCGGCGTGCGCCCGTCGGCGACAGCAGCAGGTTGCGGTTCTCCTGGTACGCGTTCGTCTTCTGCGCTTCCTTCTCGACCTTGATCATCCCGCGCCAGACCGCCGTCGCCCGGTCGCGCAGCGCGCCCTTGAAGGCGAAGTCCGAGGTCGTGTTCGGCGCCTGGTGCTCCTGGAACGTGTCGTAGTCGAGGTGCTGGTCGGCCGTCGGCGAAGTACGCGCCGGTCACGCGCGACGTCGCGCCCTGGCCGGCGAGGTCGTTCTCGATCCGCACCTTGCCCTTCTTGGAGCCGAAGCCGCCGGCGACCCAGTCGAGCTCGGCGTCGCGGCCGACCCGAGCGCGCTGCGAGGCGAAGTGCCAGGTCTCGCGCGCGAGGTTCTGGAGCGAGACGTACTCGACCTTGGCCGCCTGTCCGACGAAGATCTCGACGACGGCGTTCGAGTAGCCGGCGAGTCTCATCGGCGGCGCCGGCGAACTCCTCGATCACGCTGAAGCGGCTGCCCTCCTCCGCGACGACGAGCAGGCGCCAGAAGCAGCGCGCCGCCGTCGGGCGGGTTGGCGACGCGCACGTAGAGCGGCTGCTCGAGCTCGACGCCCTTCGGCACGTGCACGAGCAGGCCGTGCTCCCACGCCGCGGCGTTGTGCGCGGCGAACTTCTCGTCGGCGTCGACGAGCGTGCCGAGCAGCTCGTGATCGGTGAGCGGCTCGAAGCGGATGCCCTCAGGTCCGCTGACCTCGATCGTGATCCCGCCGACGTCCATGAGCGCGAGGCCGGCCACGTCGATGTCGAGCATCGTCTCGGCGGCCTTAACAGGGACTATCCCTGTTAAGGAACCGTTCGAGGCGAAGCTCTCCGGGTCGAAGCCGCGCAGGTCGGTGAACCGCCACGGCTCGTCGGTCGTCGTCGGGAACGGGAGCGCCTGGTAGCGCTCGAGCAACGCTGTTCTCACGGTGCGTACCTCCGGTGCAGGATGAGCGAGTTCCCGTCCGGGTCCTCGAAAAAGGCCATGTTGCAGACGCCAGAGTCCCGCTGGCCGGTGAACTCGACTCCCTTCCGCTGCAGCTCGGCGCGGGCGCCCGCGACGTCGGCGACGCGTAGCGCGATTCCGTGCGCGGCGCTTCGCGGGAATTCGACTCCCATCCGCTCCGGCTCCCAGAGCGCCAGCGTGACGTTCCCGGCCTCGAACTCGGTCGGCTCTCGCGGATTCTGCGGTAGCTCGAGCACGTCGCGGTAGAACGCGGTCGCACGATCGACGTCGCGCGTCGGGACGTCAACGAAGTCCACCCGCTCAACCTTCATGCGTCGCGACGACGGTGCAGCACGACGCCGTTGCCGTCCGGGTCGGCGAAGAAGGCCATCTGGCGCACGCCGTTGTCGACGACCTCGCCGAAGAACTGCACACCCTTTCCCTCGAGCTCCGCGCGCGCCACGGCGACATCGGCGACCCGCAACGCGAAACCGCTCTGGTTCGGTGCGAAGGCCGTCCCGATCCGCTTCGGATCGACGATCAGCAGCCGCACGTTGCCCGTGTCGAAGGCCGGAAAGTCGGTGTCCGCATCCGAGCGCGGCAGGCCCAGCGTCTCGCCGTAGAAGCGCTCTGCGCGCGCCATGTCCTGCGTCGGCAGGGAGATGAAGTCCGACCCTCGATCACTGCACTACGAGCTCCGCCGGCTGCCCTAGCCGACGGAGCCTTCCATCTGCAGCTGGATCAGGCGGTTCAGCTCGACGGCGTACTCGAGCGGGAGCTCCTTCGTGATCGGCTCGACGAAGCCGCTGACGATCATCGCCGTCGCCTCGGCCTCGGTCAGCCCGCGGCGACATCAGATAGAAGAGCTGCTCCTCGCCGATCTTGGAGACCGTGGCCTCGTGGCCGATGTCGACCTCGTTCTCGTCGATGCGGATGTACGGATACGTGTCGGTGCGCGAGTCCTCGTCCAGGATCAGCGCGTCGCAGACGACCTTCGACTTGGCGCCGTGCGCGCCCTTCGCGACCTCGAGCAGGCCGCGGTACGACGAGCGGCCGCCGTTCTTCGAGATCGACTTCGAGGTGATCACCGAGGTCGTGTTCGGCGCGACGTGCACCGCCTTGCCGCCCGCGTCCTGGTGCTGGCCCTCGCCCGCGAACGCGATCGAGAGCACCTCGCCGTGCGCGCCCTCGCCCATCAGCCAGATGGCCGGGTACTTCATCGTCAGCTTGGAGCCGAGGTTGCCGTCGACCCACTCCATCGTCGCGTTCTCGTAGGCGACCGCGCGCTTGGTGACGAGGTTGTAGACGTTCGTCGACCAGTTCTGGATCGTCGTGTAGCGGCAGCGGCCGCGCGGCCTGACGATGATCTCGACGACCGCCGAGTGCAGCGAGTCGGACGAGTAGATCGGCGCGGTGCAGCCCTCGACGTAGTGCACGTAGGCGTCCTCGTCGACGATGATCAGCGTCCGCTCGAACTGGCCCATGTTCTCCGCGTTGATGCGGAAATAGGCCTGGAGCGGCATGCTCGATGCGCACGCCCGGCGGCACGTAGATGAACGAGCCGCCCGACCAGACGGCCGAGTTCAGCGCCGCGAACTTGTTGTCGTTCGCCGGGATGACCGTGCCGAAGTACTCCTTGACGATGTCCTCGTGCTCGCGCAGCCCCGAGTCCATGTCGAGGAAGAGCACGCCCTGCGACTCGAGATGCTCCTGGAGCTTGTGGTAGACGACCTCGGACTCGTACTGGGCGCCGACGCCGGCGAGGAACTTGCGCTCGGCCTCGGGGATCCCGAGTCGGTCCCACGTGTTCTTGATGTCGGGCGGCAGGTCCTCCCACGAGGTCGCCTGCTTCTCGGTCGGCCGGATGTAGTAGTGCATCGCGTCGAAGTCGATGTTGCCGAGCTCGCCGCCCCACGTCGGCAGCGGGCGCGCCTCGAAGTACTCGAGCGCCTTCAACCGCTGGTCGCGCATCCACTGCGGCTCGTTCTTCTGCTCGGAGATGTCGGCGACCACGTCGCGCGTCAGGCCACGGCCCGACTTGAAGAAGTAGTCCTCCTTCTCGTGGAAGCCGTACTTGTAGTCGTTGCCGATCCCTGCGACGACCTGGGTCTCGTCGGTCGTGGTCACTAGGACACCGCCTCCGGCGTAAACGCCTCGTAGCCCTCGGCCTCGAGCTTGTGTGCCAGCTCGGGTCCGCCTTCCTCCACGATACGCCCCCCGACGAACACGTGGACGAAATCGGGCGTGATGTAGTTGAGGATCCGCTGGTAGTGCGTGATCAGGAGCGCGCCCATGTCGGGGCCGACGAGCTCCTTGACGCCGCCGGCGACGATGCGCAGCGCGTCGATGTCGAGCCCGGAGTCGGTCTCGTCGAGGACAGCGATCTTCGGCTTCAGCATGGCCATCTGCAGGATCTCGACCCGCTTCTTCTCACCGCCTGAAAACCCGTCGTTGAGGTAGCGCGACGCGAGCTCCCGCGAGATGCCGAGGCGCTCCATCGCCGCCAGGAGCTCCTTGCGGAACTCGGGGATCGGCACCGGGTCCTCCTCGCCGGCGCGCGCCTTGCGGGTCGCGTTGATCGCCGTCCGCAGGAAGTTCGTGACGGTCACGCCCGGGATCGCGTGCGGGTACTGGAAGGCCAGGAAGAGGCCGCGCTGCGCGCGCTCGTCGGCCCCCAGCTCCGTCACGTCCTCGCCGTCGAGGAGGATCTGCCCCTCGGTGATCTCGTAGGCCGGGTGGCCCATGAGCGCGTAGGCCAGCGTGGACTTGCCCGAGCCGTTCGGGCCCATGATCGCGTGCACCTCGTTCGACGCCACGCTGAGGTCGACACCCTTGACGATCTCCGTGCCGTCCTCGAGGGCGACGTGCAGGTTCTTGATCTCCAGCTGAGCCAAAAGGTTGTGCCTCCGAAAGTTAAGGCGCGACGCCGGTTCGCAGCCACGCTCGTAACACGATCGTACCCGAGGGCTACCCATCTCCGAAGGGGCCAAATCACCCGTAGCCGGCCGAACCGTGCTGCTACCCTCGTCCCATGCCCGGAAACATCGGCTGGCAGGGACTCGTACTGATCGCGCTCGTGCTGCTCGTGGTGTTCGGCCCGAAGCGGCTCCCGGAGCTCGGCCGCTCGCTCGGACGCGGCATGAAGGAGTTCAAGGACTCCGTGTCCGGCGACCACGATCATCACAAGGACGACGCGGCGCACGTCGAGGCGGAGCCGCACGAGATCGGCCCCGCGCCGACCGACGTGGTCGAGCCGCAGCCCCGCGAGCGCGACACCGTCGTCTAGGCCGGCATGCCCCTCCTGAGGGGTCCGCTCCCGAAGCGCCTCGGCCACGACGAGGAGGCGTCGCTCGTCGAGCATCTCACCGAGCTTCGTACGCGGATCATCATCTCGCTCGCGTCGGTCGCAATCTGGTTCTGCATCCTCTTCTTCGGGCTGCGGCACAAGCTGATCGACTGGCTCTCGGTGCCGCTTCCCAACGGGATCGGCAAGCCGATCACGCTGAGCCCGTCCGAGCCGTTCATGACCTCGTTCAACATCTGCTTCTGGACGGCGCTCGCGCTCTCGCTGCCGATCATCGTCTGGCAGCTATGGGCGTTCCTCGCCCCGGCGTTCTCGGAGCAGGCAGACCGGTCGGTGGTGAAGCTCGTCCTGGCCGCATCGGGTCTGGCTGCGCTCGGCATGGCGTTCGCGTACTGGGTCGTCCTCCCGACCTCGCTCCACTTCCTGCTCAACTTCGACGCCGCCCAGTACCACACCGAGATCCGCGCGAAGGACTACTTCGGCTTCGTGGCGCTGATGATCTTCAGTATCGGCCTGATCTTCGAGCTGCCGATCTTCATGATCGGCCTCGTCCGGCTCGGGATCCTGTCGTCGGACACGCTGCGCCAGAACCGGCGCATCGGCTACGGGATCGTCGTGATCATCGCGGTGCTGCTCCCCGGCATCGACTTCGTGACCATGACCGTCCAGACGGTGCCGCTCCTCGTCCTCTACGAGGGCTCGATCTGGGCGGCGGTGGTCGCGGAGCGCCGCACGCCTGCCCCCGACCCGGCACCGGGCCCGATCTAGCCGCTCTGCAGGCCGCGAGGGGGAGCTCGTCCTCCCCCGCAGCGTGGGAACGCCTCCCCCGAATCAGGGGGAAGCCTCAAGCCGCGGCCGGAGGTGCCGATTCACACTCGGACGTGAGGAGTTTGCGGCTTCAACTGTCTGCGCGGCCTTCGGCCGGCCAGGCGCTTCCGATGGTGATCGGAATGATGCTCGTATTCAGCATCGCCGTCACCACGGTGATGATCACCGTCACCTCGACGCAGAGCGACACCGCGCGGATCTCGTCGCGAAACAGTGCCGCCTCGCTCGCCGAGAACGGCCTGAACACGGCGCTTTCGAAGCTCTACGGCGCGTCCGACCCGACCAGCCCCTCCGCGCTCACCGCGACCTCCTGGTCGGCGAACGGGGGCACCGCCGGGTACACCGCGACGTACTCCGCCAACGTCTGGACGATCAAGGGCACCGGCACGCTGACGAGCCCGATCGCGGGCGCCGGAAGCGTCCAGCGCTCGGTCTCCCAGAGCGTCGCCGTCGGAACGGCCGCGGACAGCGCGTGGCACTACCTGTTCGCGGACGATGCCGCCGGCTGCCTCACCATCAACAACAACGCCGACATCAGCGCACCGATCTACTCGCGCGGTGACCTGTGCGTGGGCAACAACTCCCATCTGACCGGCAGCCCCGTTCAGATCGAAGGGAACCTCTCGCTCAGCAACAACGCCTCTGTCGGGACGCTCGCCACGCCGATCGCGTCGGCAAACATCGCAAGCTGCGGCAGCCCCGCGCACGCGTGCACCAGCGCCGACCGCGTCTACGCCACCTCGCTGACGCAGATCACGACGCAGCTGACGAAGCCGACCCTCGACCTCCCCGGCTGGTACGCGAACGCGAAGCCCGGCCCGAGCCACAACTGCACGACGGGCAGCATGCCGGGCGGGTTCGACAACGACGCGACGTTCAACCGGAGCCGCGCCGCGTTCAACCTGACACCGGGGTCGTCCTACGACTGCCAGTACTGGGAGAGCGGGACGCTCGTCGGCCGGCTGTCCTGGAACGCGGCTACGAACGTGCTGACCGTCCTCGGGACGATCCTCTTCGACGGGCCGCTCACCATCGGCACCGGGACCTACAGCGGGCGGGGCACGATCTATGCGACCGGCCAGATCACGTCCGGCAACGGCGACCAGCTGTGCGGTGTCGCCGCCTGCGACTCGACCTGGAACCCGGACACGAACCTCCTCGTGCTGGTCTCGGGCGAGCAGACGCTGCAGTTCGGCATCGACTTCGCGAACAACACCGTCTTCCAGGGTGCGCTGTATGCGGTGAACGACTACAACGCCAAGAACAACGTGCAGAACTTCGGTCCCGATCATCGCACGCCAGATCTTCATCAAGAACAACCCCGGGATCATGCTGACGATCCCGGCGATGCCGCCCGGGGCGCCGGGCGCCGACACGCTTATTCAGCCCGTCAAGGGCAGCTGGCGCAACTAGACGAGCGCGGCCTCCAGGCGATCCGACGCCCTCACGAGCACGTCGCCGAGCTTGCCCGCGATCTCGTCGAATTGCGCCTGGCCGGCCACGAGCGGCGGTGAGATCTGGATGACCGGGTCGCCGCGGTCGTCGGCCCGGCAGATCAGGCCCGCGTCGAAGAGCGCCGGCGTCAGGTAGCCGCGCAGCAACGTCTCGCACTCGTCGTCGGAGAACGTCTCGCGCGTCTCCTTGTCCCTGACGAGCTCCAGCCCATAAAAGTAGCCGGCGCCCCGCAGGTCGCCGACGATCGGCAGGTCGAGCAGCTGGGCCAGCGTCCGGCGAAACGCTTCCTCGTTCGCCCGCACGTTTTCGAGGATGCCGTCGCGCTTCATGATCTCGATGTTCTTCAGCGCTATCGCGCAGCCGCACAGGATGGCCGCCGAACGTAATGCCGTGCGCGTACATCGAGGCCCCGCTCATGAATGGCTCGAACACGCGGTCGGTGGCCACCACCGCGCCGATGGCGGCGTACGCGGAGGAGAGCCCCTTCGCGCAGCAGACGATGTCCGGCCGGATGTCGTAGCGCTCAGAGCCGAACCACTCGCCCAGGCGGCCGAACCCGGTGATCACCTCGTCGGCGGACAGCAGGATGTCGTAGCGGTCGCAGATCTCCCGCACACCCGCGAAGTAGCCTGCCGGCGGCGTGAGGCAGCCGCCCGCGTTCTGCACCGGCTCCATGTGCACGAGGCACACCGTCTCCGGCCCCATCGACTCGATCGTCCTTTCGAGCTCGGCCAGGAGGAAGCGGGTGAATTCCTCCTCGGTCTCCTCCGCGGGGCGGTGGTAGCGGTTCGTGTTCGAGACGTGCCGGACCTCGGGCACGAGCGGCTCGAACGGCATGCGAAGCGCCGGGATGCCGTTGATCGACAACGCCCCGAACGTGGTGCCGTGGTAGGCGACCTGCCGCGCGAGCGCCTTGTACTTGCGCGGCGCCGGGGCGCCGACGTGCTCGTCGTGACGCACCTCCAGGCCGGGAACCTGCTTGGTCCCGCGCGCGAGGTAGTACTGGCGGGCGAGCTTCCACGCGGCCTCGACCGCCTCGGACCCGCCGGAGACGAAGAAGACGCGGTTCAGGTCGCCGGGCGCGAGGGAGGCGATCTCGGCGGCCAGCTCGATCGAGCGCGGGTGGGCGTACGACCAGTTGGTATAGAACGGCAGCTCCCGCATCTGGGCGAGCGCCGCCTGACCGATCTCCTCGCCATACGAGTAGCCGACGTTGACGCAGAAGAGCCCGGCGAGCGCGTCGAGGTAGCGACGTCCGTCGGCGTCCTCGAGGTAGCAGCCGTCGCCGCGCACGATCACCGGCACGTCACCGCGTGCGTACGAGCCCATGCGCGTGAAGTGCATCCAGAGATGGTCCCGGGCCGCCTGCTGGAGGTCAGTCATGCCGTCGGCCCCGTCACAGGCGTGCCCTCGAGCTCGAGCGCGCCTGAATCGGGCGCCTCGATGAGCACGGTGACCTCGCGCCGGCGGACCGGCGCGCCGAGCACGTAGCCGACGACTGCGATGAGTGCCACCACCGCGAGCGTCCCGAGCGTTAGCACCTCGAACTTCGCGAACGAGACGCCCCACGTGTCCTTGAAGGCGTAGTCGATCCCGAACAGGCGCTCGAGCGTGCTCGGGAAGATCGAGACCCAGGAGCCGAGCGCGACCCAGAAGGTGATCAGCCCGGTGGCCACCCAGATGCCCCAGCGCCCGAACGGCACGCGATAGGGTCGGTGCACCTCGGGGTACTTGTGCCGAAGCACGGCCGCGGCCGGGAAGATCCAGAGGTACGAGATCAGCGTCGTCGAGATCGCGATCGTCAGCACGACGGTGAACGCGCTGGCGGTGCTCTGGTTATTGAGTAGCTGGATCGCTGCGATGGTGAACGCACTGGCGACCACGCCAGACATGACGTTGACGCGGACCGGCGTGCCGAAGGTGCGGTTGAAGACGCCGAAGAAGCCCGGGAACGCACCGTCGAAAGCGGCCACCGCCTGGATCCGGTCCGAGCCGATCATCCAGACCGCGCCCGAGGTCATCAGCGTGAAGATGAAGAGCAGAGCCATGACGGTGAACATGGCATTCGAGGCGCTGCCATAGACGCCGAAGACCTTCTGGATCGCGTCGATGAACCCGCCGAGGCCGTTGATGGCACTTGCGGGGAGCACGAGCAGGATGCCGAGCACCGGGATCGCGTACATGAGCACGCCGCCGATGCCGCTCCGGATGACGGAGACGGGAACGTCGCGCTGCGGATTGACCATCTCCTCCGCTGCACCGTTCGGCAACTCGAAACCGACGTAGTTGAAGAGCAGGTAGGGCACCAGGCCGAGGAAGACGGCCATCGACGGGCTCAGGTCGCCGAAGCTGATCCCGTGCACCCCGTGCTCGGCCGCATAGAGGATCACGGTGAAGGTGAAGAATCCGAGCACGATCACGCGGGCGATGCCGCCCGCGGTCGGGATCCACTTCCCACGCGACAGCGAGACGATCGCGACGCCGATCGAGAACCACACGAACGCGAGCTTGAACGCGTAGTCGCCGGCGGAGCCGTTGCCGATGTCCGGAAGGTGGGTGCTCGTGTTCCATGCGGTCAGCGCGATGAACGCCAGCGAGCCGCCGACCCAGAGCGGGTTCGTGATCCAGTAGAAGACCGCTGCCATGCCGGCGTGGAAGCGCCCGAACGCGAGCTTCGTCCACTCGTACGGGCCGCCCTCCTGGGTGAACGCGCTCCCCACCTCAGCCATGACGAGCGCGTACGGGAGGACGAACGCGATGGCCAGGACGATCAGCCAGGTGAAGCCCTGCCCGCCGAGGCCGCCACCAGCCCGAGCGTGTCCAGGCCAACGAAGGCGCAGATCAGGAAGAAGAGCATGTCGAACGCGCCTGAGCGACTTCTTCAGCTTCGCCTTCTCGTGCAGGGCGAGCTGGGTGGTCTGCTCGATCGGGCCTAGGCTGACTGGCGTGTCCAAGGCGTGCTCCCTTCGGCGGACGGGACGCGGGCGCCCCAGTCGTAGGCCTGCTTCCAGAGGTCGAGGTAGAGGAACGTCTCGGTCGTGACGACCCCCTCGAGCTCGCGGAGCCGGTTTGTGACCGCGAAGAGGTGGGCCCGGTCGGTGCAGAGCACCTCGGCAAGGACGTCGAAGTGGCCGGCGGTCACCACCACGTACGACGACTCCTCCCAGGCGGCGATCGCGTCGGCCACCGGCCCCGGCGGCCCTGCCGTGCGGATCCCGATCATCGCCTGCGAGTCGAACCCGAGGCCGAGCGGATTGGTCACCCCGGTCACCTGGAGGATGTTCTCGTCGCAGAGCCGCCCGTAGCGAGCGCGCACCGTCGCCTCGGAAACGCCGACGGCGCGCGCGATGCGGCGGAACGACTCGCGGCCGTTGCGCTGCAGGGCCTCGATGATGGCGACGTCGGTGGCGTCGAGGCTGTGCGGGCGCGAGACGGCGCCGCGCTTCGCGTTCCTTTCGCTATCTGCCGAATTATTACGCAATGCGCGGCGATTGTATGCGGCTGCCGCGCATTGCGTCAACGATCAGGCCAGTTTCACGGCGACATGCTTGATTCGCGTGTACTCCTCCATGGAGTACAGCGACATGTCCTTGCCGTATCCGGACTGCTTGAAGCCGCCGTGCGGCATCTCCGAGGTGAGCGGGAAGAGGTGCTCGTTCACCCAGACGGTGCCGAAGTCGAGCCTGCGGGCGGCGGCGAGGGCCCGGCCGACGTTCTCGCTGAACACGGAGGCCGCGAGGCCGTAGCGCACGCCGTTCGCCATGGCGATCGCGTCGTCGTCGGAGGCGAAGTGCTGCATGGTCACGACCGGGCCGAAGACCTCGTTCTGGACGATCTCGTCGCCCTGCTCGACATCCGCGACGATCGTCGGCTTCACGAAGAAGCCGCGGTCGCCAAGCGCGCCGCCGCCGGTCACGACGGTCGCCCGGGCGGGCAGCCGCTCGAGGAAGCCGAGCACCCGCTCGCGCTGCTCGGCCGAGATGACCGGGCCCATGTCGACGTCTTCGCCCTCGGCCGGGTCAGCCGACCTTCATCGCCTCGATCACGCCCTTCGTCGCGCTGACGCACGTCGTCGTATATCGGCCTCGCTGACGATGATGCGCGACGACGCCGTGCAGTCCTGGCCGGAGTTCCAGTAGCCGCCGATCTTGATTGCCTCGGCAACCGTGGCCGGGTCCGCGTCGTCGAGCACGACCATGGGCGCCTTGCCGCCGAGCTCGAGGTGGACGCGCTTCACGGTGTCGGCCGCGTTGCGCGCGATCAGCTTGCCGGTCTCGACGTCGCCCGTCAGCGAGACCAGCGCGATGTGCTCGTGGCGGACGAGCGCGTCGCCGACCGGCACGCCGTCGCCGGTGACGACCTGCAGCACCCCGGGCGGGAGCACCTCCTGCGCGAGCTCCGCGAAGCGGAGGGTCGTGAGCGGCGTCTGCTCGGCCGGCTTGATGATCTGCACGTTGCCCGCGGCGAGCGCCGGCCCCAGCTTCCAGACCACCATCATCAGCGGGTAGTTCCACGGCGTGATCCCGGCGACGATCGCCGAGCGGCTCACGGCGGATGATCGAGGTGTAGCCCTCGACGTACTCGCCGCGCGCTCTTGCCCTCGAGCGTGCGGGCGGCGCCGGCGAAGAAGCGCAGGTTGTCGGCGGAGAACGGCATCTCGTCGGCGGCGATCGACATCGGCTTGCCGACGTTCTGCGACTCGAGCTTCGTCAGCTCGTCGGCGTTCTCGTCGATCAGGTCGGCGAGCTTGAGCAGGAGCTCCATGCGGTCCTTCGGCGTCGTGTTGCGCCACTCGTTCCACGCCTTCTTCGCGGCCTCGACCGCGCGCCCGACGTCCTCGGCCGTCCCGCGCGGGACCTCGGCGATCACCTCGCCGGTCGACGGGTTGACGACCTCCATCGTCTCGCCGCTCGACGAGTCGACCCACTCGCCGCCGATGAACTGTTTGAGCCGGCTGACTGCGACTGCCATGTCTCCTCCTCTGGAAAGGCCTGCGCCGGAACCTACCGCTGCCTGAGCACGCCGGTATCGCGGGTGAGCTTGACCGAGATGAACACCGGGACCAGCGTCACGAGGATCCAGACGAGCACGACCACGTTGACCTGCGGGAGCTCGGTGCCCTGCCGGATGGCGCCGAGGATCCAGAGCGGCAGCGTGTTCTGCGCGCCGGCCGTGAAGTAGGTGACGATCACCTCGTCGAACGAGAGCGCGAAGGCGAGCAGGCCGCCCGAGACGAGCGCGGTCGAGATCACCGGCCAGCTGACGTAGCGGAACGTCTGCCAGCCGTCGGCGCCGAGGTCCATCGACGCCTCGACGAGCGAGCCCGGCGTCCGCCGCAGCCGGGCGATCACGTTGTTGTAGACGATGACGATGCAGAAGGTCGCGTGCGCCGATCACGATCGTCCAGAGCGAGAGCTGGATGTTCCCCGTGACGAAGAACGAGTTCAGCGCCATGCCGGTGATGATGCCGGGCAGGGCGATCGGCAGGATGCAGCATGAGCGAGAACGACCTCGCTGCCGAAGAACCTGAAGCGGTGGACGGCGAACGCGGCGGCCGTGCCGAGCACGAGCGCGATCGCGGTCGCGACAGAACGCGACCCGGACCGAGAGCCAGAGCGCGTCGCGCATCTCCGGGTTGTGCCACGCGACCCCGAACCACTGCGTCGAGAACTGCGTGATCGGCCAGCCCTGGATGTTCGACCGGTTGAACGCGTAGACGACGATGAGCACGATCGGGAACAGCAGGAAGAGCACGACGAGCGCCGACCAGGCCCCGAGCGCGATCCGTGTGCCGCGGGCCTCCATCACAGCGCCTCGAACGCGCCGAGGCGCTTCGCGATGAACAGGTAGACGGCCATGACGAGGATCGGCACGATCGCGAACGCGGCCGCGAACGGGACGTTGTTCGCGATGCCGATGTTCGCGTAGACGACGTTGCCGATGAACTGCGAGCCGCCGCCGACGAGCTGCGGGCGTGATGAAGTCGCCGAGCGTCAGCGAGAACGTGAAGATCGAGCCGGCGACGATGCCCGGGCAGCGCGAGCGGCAGGACGACCGAGCGCAGCGTCGCAAGCCGCGCGCGCCGAGGTCGCGCGACGCCTCGAGCAGCGAGTCCGGGATGCGCTCGAGCGCGGCGTACACCGGCAGGATCATGAACGGCAGCCAGATGTACGAGAAGACGAGCCACATCGCCCAGTTCGGTGTAGCCGAGACCGAGTGCGGGCAGGCCGAGCTTGCCGAGCGACCAGTTGAGCACGCCGTCCTGGGCGAGGATCAGCCGCCAGGCGTAGACGCGCGCGAGGTAGCTCGCCCACAGCGGCAGGAGGACGCAGACGAACAGGAGCGTGCGCGTGCGCGGCGATCGCGACGCGAGCCATGAAGTACGCGAGCGGGAACGCGAGCACCGCGTCCGTGACCGTGACGGCGGAGGCGATCCCGACCGTGCGGACGGCGATCGGGCGGTAGGTCGGGTCGTCCAGGATCGTCGCGGAAGTTGTCGAGGTTCCAGTGCGTGGACGAGCTGCGTCGTGAACGGGTCGACCGTCCAGAACGCCGAGACGAGCAGCGCGCCGAGCGCCAGCAGGTAGACGACCACGAACCAGGCCAGCGGCGGCGAGCAGCAGCGCGCTGCCCTTCAGCCACGGGCGCCGCCAGAGGCCGCCGAGACGGAGAGGCGGGCCGCCCGCGCGGCCCGCCCCGTCTCGACGACGGACATCAGCGCCGCCGAGCCGCTACCCCTTGATCGAGGTCCAGGCCTTCGCCACTGCGTGTAGGCCATGCAGTTGTTCTTGCCGTTGCCGCAGTCGGCGATCGGCGTCTTCCAGAACTTGATGCGAGTGTAGTAGGCGCGTCGGCTCGTCCGCGTGGTACTGCGTGGCACGAGCCCTTCTTGAGCTGTCCATGTCGGGCACGCCTTCGGTTGACGGGCGTCTCGGCCAGAACTCGACGCCTGCTGCGCCTGCACCTTCGGCTGCGAGATGTACTTCCATCCACATGTACGCGCAGTTCGGGTGCGGCGCCTTGGTCGACAGCATCCAGGTGTCGGCCCAGCCCGTCGCGCCCTCCTTGGGGATCGTCTCCGCGACCGGCACGCCTGCGCCTTGAGCTGAGCGGTCTGCTAGCGGCCAGGCGGCGCCGATCGACGACGTCGCCGTTCTGGAACAGCTGCGATCTCGTCGGTGGCGAGCGCCAGTACTTCTTGACGAGCGGCCGCTGCTGCTTGAGCAGCGCGACGGCCGCGTCGAACTGCGTCTTGTTCAGCTCGTACGGATCCTTGATCCCGAGCGACGGCTTCGTCTTCGAGAGGTAGAGCGCCGCGTCGGCGATCTGGATCGGGTTGTCCGGGACGGTGATCTTGCCCTTGTACTTCGGGTCGTAGATCGCAGCCCAGCTGGTCGGCGTCTGGTGACCTTCTTCGTGTTGTAGAGCAGCATGTTCGGGCCCGACTGCAGCGAGATGCCGTAGTGCTTGCCGTCGACCGTGTTGTTGGGCGGCGACTTGAACGGCGTGATAGAAGTCCTTCCAGTCGGGATCAGAGTTCGATGTTCATCGGCTGGACGGCCCCGCCGTAGATCAGCCGCAGGTCGCGTCGCCGGAGGCCGAGACCATGTCCTACTGGCCGCCGCCGCCCGGCATCAGCGTGACCATCTCGTCCGAGGTGCCGGCGTACTTGGACGTTGATCTTGCAGCCGGTCTGCTTCTCGAACGGCTTGACCCACGCGGCTCGATGTAGCCCTCCCAGCGCGACCAGCGTTGAGCTTGCCCTCGCCCGTGCCGATCGTGGTCGGCAGGTCCGCTCGCGGCCGTGCGTCGAGCCGACGCCCGCCGGCCGGCGCCGTCAGCGCCGCGCCGACCACGACCGCGGCGGCCGCGACCAGCCAGTGCGCGCCTGCTGTGACCCGCTTCATCCTCTTCCTCCTCTTCCTGTGGCACGTCGATGGTGAACGCGTGCTCTGGCGCGCCATGCGAGCCGGACGGCACGTCCCTGCTCCGTCTGGCACCTGCTCCGACGTGGTTTCGATGTTCTGCCGCACGACCGACGAGCTCGCCGCCGCCGTCGAGGTCGGACGATGTAGCGGGTCACAGGCGCCGAGGTAGACGACCTCCTCGACTGCGCCCCGTCTCCGTGCTCGGCGCCGCCGGGTCGTCCCGCGCGTCGCTGCAGGCGGATCTTCTCCGGCCGGACCGTGAACGCGCCGGCCGTCGCGCTCGATCATGTTCGACATGCCGATGAAGCCGGCGACGAACTCGGTCGCCGGCCGCTCGTACACCTCCGCCGGGCGTGCCGACCTGCTCGATCCGGCCCTGGTTGAACACGGCGATCCGGTCGCTCATCGTGAGCGCCTCTTCCTGGTCGTGCGTGACGTACACGAACGTCATGCCCGACCTCCCGCTGGATCTCCTTGAGCTCGATCTGCATCTCCTGGCGCAGCTTCAGGTCGAGCGCGCCGAGCGGCTCGTCGAGCAGCAGCACCTGCGGGTCGTTGACGATCGCGCGCGCGAGCGCGACGCGCTGGCGCTGGCCGCCCGAGAGCTGCCCGGGCTTGCGGCCGCCGAGCCCGGCGAGGCGGACGCGTGCGAGCGCCTCCTCCGCGCGCCCGCGGCGCTGGCCGCGCCGCACGCCCTTCACGCGCAGCCCGTACTCGACGTTCTCCTGCGACCGTCATGTGCGGGAAGAGCGCGTAGTCCTGGAAGACCGTGTTGACGTCGCGCTCGTAGGGCGGCACGGCCGGCGACGTCGTCGCCGCCGAGCTCGATCGCGCCCGGCGTCGGGCCGCTCGAAGCCGCGCGATCAGCCGCAGCGTCGTCGTCTTGCCCGACCCGGACGGCCCGAGCATCGTGAAGAACTCGCCGTCGCCGACCTCGAGGTCGACGCCGTCGACGGCGACGACGTCTCCGTAGCGCTTCGCAGCCCCTCGAGTAGACGCCGGCGCCGGCCCTGCCGGGCCGCGGCGTCAGGCGGCGCCGCTGCGGGCAGCGACAAGCGACTCCTCCAGGATCTCGAGGCCCTCGCTCGAGATCGTCGTCGTCGATGACGAGCGGGACGAGGAGGCGGATCACGTTGCCGTACATCCCGCACGAGAGCAGGAGCAGCCCGCGCTCGCGCGCGCCTGCACGGTCGGCGGTCGCGAGCTCCGCGGCCGGCTCCTTGCGTCTCGCGGTCGGTGACGAGCTCGAGCGCGAGCATCGGGCCGAGGCCGCGCACGTCGCCGACGTTGTCGACACGGTCGGCGATCTCGTCGAGCCGCGCCGCGCAGCCGCTCGCCGAGCGCGTCGCGCGCGCGCGAGGAACGTCGGCGTCGCGACCTCGTCGAGCACCGACGGCGGCGGCAGCGCACGACGAGCGGGTTGCCGCCGAACGTGCCGCCGAGCCCGCCGGGCGCGACGCGCGTCCATGACCTCGGCGCGGCCCGGTCACGGCCGCGAGCGGGAGGCCGCCGCCGAGCGACTTGCCGGAGACGAGCAGGTCGGGCTCGACGTCGTAGTGCTCGATCGCCCACATCGTGCCCGGTGCGGCCGACGCCGGACTGCACCTCGTCGTCGACGTAGAGGATCCCGTGCTCGCGGCAGAGCTCGATGCAGCCGCGGCCGGGAAGTCGTGCGGCATCGGGATGAAGCCGCCCTCGCCCTGCACCGGCTCGAGCACGACGCAGGCGACCGTCTCCGGGTCGACCTCGCGGCTGAAGAGCAGCTCGAGCGCCGCGAGCGCGTCGTCGGTCGTGATGCCGCGGTAGGGGTACGGCGCCGGCGCCCGGTAGACCTCGGGCGCGAACGGGCCGAAGCCGCGCCTTGTAGCATCACCTTCGCCGTCATCGTCATCGTCAGCAGCGTGCGGCCGTGGAACGCGTTGTCGAAGACGACCACCGCGGGCCGGCCGGTGGCGGCGCGCGCGATCTTGACCGCGTTCTCGACCGCCTCGGCGCCGGAGTTCAGAGCAGGCTCTTCTGCTCCTCGCCCGCGCACGGCGAGAGCTCGGCGAGCCGCCGGCAGACCTCGACGTACGGCTCGTAGATCCCGACCATGAAGCACTGGTGCAGGTACCGGTCGATCTGCTCGTGCATGCGCCGCGACCACGGCGCGGCGAGCCCGTGGCCCGTGGTTCTGGCAGCCGAGCCCGCCGGCGAAGTCGATGTAGCTGCGGCCCGTCGACGTCCTCGACGCGGGCGCCCTCGGCGCGCGCGACGACGAGCGGCGTCGTCGCGACGCCCCGCGCGACGTAGCGCGAGCGCGCTTCGGCGATGCGGGCGGCTTCGCTCTGCGCTGCGGTTTGCGTCACTTTCGACCCGATTTGCTGCGCATCACGGCAGCATTCTGCACGGCGCGCCGGGAAAGCGAAAGAGAATCGCGCAAACCTTGAGGATTCGCGCGCCCTGGCGCATAGTGGTGCGAGGCGCTCACGAAGGAGGGGTCACGAACATGGCGAGGACGCCACTGGCAAGCCGGCTGCAGGATGCACTGTCCGAGGCGGCCGATCAAGGATGGACGCGAGGGACGCTGCTCCGGCGCGCGGGGATTGCGGGTGCCGCCGTCGCCGGGCTGGGCCGCCTCGTCCCGGCCGCCGAGGGCGCGACCGCGCCGAGCGTCGCCGTCGTGGGCGCCGGCCTCGCCGGGCTCATCGGCCGCATACCGGCTGAAGCAGGCCGGGCTACTGCGCGACATCTACGAGGCCTCCGACCGCGCTCGGCGGCCGCTGCTGGACGATCCGCGGGCGCGTTCGCCGACGGGCAGATCGCCGAGCACGGCGGCGAGCTGATCGACCAGGGCCACACCGCAGATGCGGCAGCTCGCGCAGGAGCTCGGGCTCGACCTCGACAACCTGCGCCGGCCGAGGCCGAACGGGACCGAGCTGCTCGGCTACTTCGACGGCGCGCCCTACTCGTTCGCGGCGGCGACGAACGACCTGAAGGCGATCTGGCAGCAGCTGCACTCCGACCTCTCGGCGGCCAGCTATCCGACGCTCTACAACCTCGACACCGACCGCGGGCGCGAGCTCGACGCGATGTCGATCGCCGACTGGATCCAGGACGTACGTTCCGGGCGGGCTCGAGCTCGAAGCTCGGGCAGCTTCTCGACGTCGCCTACAACATCGAGTACGGCGCCGAGACGAACGTCCAGAGCTCGCTGAACCTGCTCTACCTGCTCGGCTACTCGGGCCCGGGGCAGCTGCGCATCTTCGGCAAGTCGAACGAGAAGTACCACGTGCGCGGCGGCAACGACCAGATCGCCGAGCGGCTCGCCGACGCGCTCGCCGGGTCAGATCACGCTCGCCACCGAGCTGGTCGCGATCGCAGCGAACGCGCGACGGCAGCTACAGGCTCGGCTTCCAGCGCCGGCACCGGCACGACAGCACGGCGACCGCCGACCGCGTCGTGCTCGCGCTGCCGTTCTCGATCCTGCGCCTCGGTCGACTACTCGAAGGCCGGCTTCGCGCCGCGCAAGCAGACCGCGATCCAGCAGCTCGGGATGGGGACGAACTCGAAGCTGCACGTCCAGTTCAACGAGCGCTGCTGGAACCGGCTCGGCAGCAACGGCGAGACCTACGCCGACACCGGCTACCAGAACACCTGGGAGGTCACGCGAGCGCAGGCCGGCGCCGTCGGGGATCCTCGTCGACTACACGGGCGGCAAGATCGGCGCGAGCTTCGGCAGCGGCACGCCCGCCGCAGCGCGCACAGCAGTTCCTCGGCCAGATCGAGCCGGTGCTGCCGGGCTGCACGGCGCACTGGAACGGCAAGGCCACGGTCGACTACTGGACCGGCTACCGCTGGACGAAGGGCTCCTACTCCTACTGGAAGGTCGGCCAGTACACGGCGTTCGCCGGCGTCGAGCGCGAGCGCGCCAGGGCAACTGCCACTTCGCCGGCGAGCACACCTCGATCGACTTCCAGGGCTACCTCAACGGCGCCGTCGAATCGCGGCGAGCGCGCCGCCGGCGAGATCCTCGCCGATCTGAAGTAGGCGCCCGGCACATTCCGCGGTTTGCACGCCGCGTCGTCGCGCGGAATGGCTCATAGTGGAGCGGCATCCGCGGCGTCGAGGGCCTTCGCCAGGGCAACTGCCACTTCGCCGGCGAGCACACCTCGCTCGAATCCCAGGGCTACCTGAACGGCGCCGTCGAGAGCGGCGAGGGCGTCGCGAAGGAGATCCTGCATCACCTGAGCTGACTCGCGAGACATCTGCGGAATAGCCGCTACGCTTCGTGAGCGATGGCTCGTTCAGCAGCAGGCCGCCGGCCGAAGCCGGTCTCGGCGTCCGAACGTACTGCGCGGCGGGCCGCGGCGCCGCCGCAGCAGCCGCGCCCGGAAGACCTGATGTTCTTCCCGCGCCTGCGGAATCACGCGAAGTGGATGTTCGTCTTCCTGGCGCTCGTCTTCGGCTTCGGGTTCGTGATCTTCGGCGTCGGCTCGAGCCTGCCGAGCGGCCTCGGCGACATCCTGAAAGGCGGCGGCTCGTCGTCGTCGCAGCCGAGCGTCTCGGACGCGCAGAAGGCGATCGCGAAATACCCGAAGCACGCGCAGTCGTACATCGACCTGTCGCAGGCGTACCAGCGCAACGGCAACATCGACGCCGCCATCCCGCCGCTGGTCACCTACACGACGCTCAAGCCGAAAAACCAGAACGTGCTCCAGGAGCTCGCCGGCCTGTACTCGATCCAGGCCAGCAAGGCCCAGCAGGTGGCGACGCAGGCGAACCAGGACTACACGGACGCGAGCGGCCTTTCGACGCTGCAGTCGGGCTCGGCGGCCCAGCTGTTCCAGGTCGGCGCGCTCGACAAGACCATCCAGGACGCCGCCGCGACCCGCGGCCAGGCGGCCAACACCAAGATGAACCTGGCGTACAAGAACGCTGCCGGCACGTACGGGAAGCTCGTGAAGCTGGCGCCGCGCGACTCGCAGCTCTGGTTCCTGGACGCGCTTTCCGCCGAGCAGGCGAGCCTGAACCCCGAGGCGATCGCCGCCTACAAGCAGTTCCTGAAGCTGTCGCCGAACGCGCCCGAGGCTCCCCAGGTGAAGCAGCGCATCAAGCAGCTGAAGACCGGCGGGTCGACCAACGTGTCAGGCGGCGGCATCACGCGGATCAACCGCTAGACTCGCGCCGCCGCTCCCTCGCGACTCCCAAGTAACGACCCAATGGACTTCTCCGTACGCACAGAGCAGCTGTCCGACGACGCCTACGTGATCGCACTCGCGGGCGAGGTCGACCTCTACACCGCGCCCGAGTTCAAAACGGAACTACTGGACGTGATCGCCAAGGGCGCGAAGCACGTCGTCATCGACCTGTCGGAGACAACGTTCATCGACTCGACGACGCTCGGCGTGCTCGTCGGCGGCGTGAAACGCCTGCGGACGAACGACGGGCAGCTGTCGCTGGTCTGCTCCGACCGCAACATCACCAAGATCTTCGAGATCACCGGCCTCGATCGCGTCTTCACCATCCATTCGTCGCGCGACGAAGCTGTTGCCGCTCTCGCCTGAGTAGTGCAGAACCCGCTTCGGAGCGAAGGCGCAGCCTTTAACTTCGTCCTGCTCGCCATCGGCTTCTTCGCCGCGATCGTTATCGCGACTGCCGTCCTGGGCAGTTGGGCTGGGCTCGTCGTCTTTCTCGGACTTGTCGCGGCCGGGGTCTGGTGGATATTCCGCGCGCGCCGGCGCTGATACCGACGAAGGCGGGCTTGCCCCGCCGCAGTCACGTCGCGCGAAGTCGCGTCTGACTCCTAGTCCCGCGGAACGTCGTCATGGCGCCGGTGCCGCGCAGCGGCGCCGGACTTTCCGCGGCGACTACCCCGTGCGGGACGTGACGACGAAGTGGGCGACCGCCTTGATCTGGGCCGGCGTCAGGTTGCCCTTGAACGCGGGCATCGGGCCGCCGCCGTTCTCGACCTGTGTAATCACGCGGGCCTCGGGAACCTTCAACGTGTCGAGGTTCGGGCCGACCGTCCCGGTGGAGCCGGCCGCCGCCAGCGTGTGGCAGCCCGAGCAGCCGGCCGAGTTGAAGATCGCCTTCCCGTCGGTGCTGCTGCTGCCACCGCCGCCGCCTGTTCCGCCGGCGGGGGTCGACCCGACGGGAGCCGGGCACCCATGCACCTTCGCCTCGGCGGCGGTGATACCCGCGACGCAGGCGACGAAGCTGGCCACGTCGTTGACGTCCGAGCCCTTGACGATGTTCGCCGGCATGCCGGGGTCGCCGCTGGCCGGCGTCGTGTTCGGGTACTTGATCTGGATCCCGACCACGTTGCGGATCGTGCTCGCCGGGTAGCCGCGCTCCTGGGCGACCGCGAAGGCGGCGTCCAGGTTCGGCCCGATGACACCTTTCGTGCCGGCGTTGGCGAGCGTATGGCACGAGCCGCAGTTCGCGGCGAAGAGCCTCTGCCCGTTCGTCGCGTCGCCGGACGAGACCGGCCCGCCCGTGCCGCAGCCGGCCGCGAGCAGCGCGACCGTACCGAGGAGTGCTGCCGGAAGTCCCCTGTGCACTAGAGGATGTAGACGGTCGTGTAGACGATGATCCACATGACGTCGACGAAGTGCCAGTAGATGCCCGGGATCTCGACGCCATGGTGGTGCTCGGGCGAGAAGTGGCCGCGGAACGACCGGATCGTCACCATCGTCAGCAAGGTCAGGCCGATGAACACGTGCGCCCCGTGGAGGCCGGTCAGCCCGTAGAAGACCGTGCCGAACGCGTTGTCGTGGGGCGCGAAGCCGATGCGCGAGTACTCGCGCGCCTGCGTCAGCAGGAAGCAGAGGCCGAGCGCGAGCGTGAGCACCATGCCCGCCTGCAGGCCGGCGCGGTTGCCGCGCTTGATCGACTGCGTGGCCCAGTGCATCGTGAAGCTCGAGGTCACGAGGATCGCCGTGTTGACGCCCGCGACGTACTTCGGCAGCTCGTCGCCGGCCGGCGGCCACGCGTTGTCGTTGATCACGCGGATGAAGAAGTAGGCCGTGAAGAACGCGCCGAAGACCATGATCTCCGACGCGATGAAGAGCAGCATCCCGAGCGTCGCGGGGTTGACGCGCGAGCTCTGGTTCGCGACCGGCGGGCCGTGGTGGTCGGCGTGCGCAGCGGCGCTCATACGGCACCCGCCGTTAGAGACTGGCTCTCGGCCTCGACCACGACGTGCTCGACGGGCACGCCGGCATCCTTGCGCAGCCGGTCGACGACGTCGCGGCGCAGCCAGCTGCTCGGCTTCTCGCCGGGGAACGTCGAGACGATGATCTCGTCCACCCGCTCGTCGGCGATCGCCTGCAGGGCCGCCGTATACGGATCCGGGTGCGCGACCTGGCCGTGGGCGTCGATGCCCGCCGCGCGAAGCTCGGCGAGCGCGGCGCGCAGCCGCCGCTCGGCCTCCGGGTGCGACCCTTGGGTGGGATCGCTCTGCGGGCTGATCAGCAGGAAGCTCGCCGGCGACTCGGCAGCGCGCTCGCGGATGCGGTCGAGCAGCGCTTCGCCGACGACGGTCTCGTTCGCGATCACGAGGACGTTCTTCTCGCCGCCCGCCGTCTTCTCGACGACGACGTGCTCCACGGGGATGTCGCCCGCAACCGAGCGGATGCGATCGAGGGCGTTGCGACGCAGCCAGCCCGACTTCTGCAGCGGGTGCGTCGAGACGATGATCTCGTCCGGCGGCTGGTCGAGCTGGTGGAGCTGGTCGCGGACGGCGTCGGCCGGATCGCACTCGACAACCATTCCGTGCGCCGCGATCCCGGCCTCGCGGAGGCGTGCGAGCGTCCGCTCCAGCCTGCGCCCCGCCGACGCGCGGCGCGTGTCCTCGTAGACCACGTAGCCCTGCCGGGGCGGGTTCACCGGGCTGAGCACCGTGACGTCGATCTCGCCCTCGCCTGCCCGGCGGCGCAGGGCGTCGATCAGCGACTCGCCGCCGACGGTCTCGTTCGCCACGACCAGGATCCTGGTCAGTGTCGTGTCTCCTGGAGCTCGCCGGCGGATTCGCCGGCCAGGACGGCGTGGCGTGCCCCCGGGACGCCGTACTCGTACGGGCTGCCGACGACCTGCGGGATCTCGTCGAAGTTGAACAGCGGCGGCGGCGAGGAGACCTGCCATTCGAGCGTCAGCGCGCGCCACGGGTTGCCCGGGGCGCGTGGACCGCGCGCCCAGCTGTTGATCATGTTGTAGAGGAAGATGATGAACGAGGCCCCGAGCACGAACGACGCGATCGACATGAAGAGGTTCCAGTTCGCGAACCTCGGCCCGTGGTCGGCGTAGCGGCGCATCATCCCCTGCGTCCCGGTGAGGTGCATCGGGAAGAAGGTGGCGTTGAACGCCACGAGCGTGATCCAGAAGTGGATCTTCGCCAGCCGCTCGTCGTACATGCGGCCGGTCATCTTCGGGAACCAGTAGTAGATCCCCGCAAAGATCGTGAACAACGATCCGCCGAAGAGCACGTAGTGGATGTGCGCCACCACGAAGTAGGTGTCCGAGACGTGGATGTCGATCGGCACCGACGCGAGGTAGATGCCGGAGAGGCCGCCGATCACGAACATCGACAGGAAGCCGAGTGCCCACAACATGGGTGCGGTGAAGTGGATCCGGCCTTCCCATGTCGTGGCGAGCCACGAGAACACCTTGATCCCCGTTGGCACGCCGATCAGCAGCGTCGTGATCATCATCGGGACACGCAGCCACGGCGCCATGCCCGCGACGAACATGTGGTGCGCCCACACCGAGAAGCCGAGCACGACGATCGCGCACAACGACAGCGCCATCAGCCGGTAGCCGAAGATCGGCTTCCGCGAGAACACGGAGATCACCTCCGACGCGATCCCGAAGCCGGGCAACATCATGATGTACACCGCCGGGTGCGAGTAGAACCAGAAGATGTGCTGGTACCCCAGCGTGTAGCCGCCTAAGTGGGGGTCGAAGTAGTGGGTGCCCATGATCCGGTCGAACAGCACCATGAACTGGGAGCCCGCGATGAACGGCGTCGCGATCACGACCAGCAGCGACGTCGTGAAGTTCGCCCACACGAGCAGCGGCATGCGCCAGAACGTCATCCCGGGCGCTCGCATGGTGATGATGGTCACCAGGAAGTTCAGCGCGGTCATCACCGATGACGCGCCGGCCCACTGCACGGCCATGTTGAAGAACGTCTGGCCGAGCGGCAGCGACGTGGACAGCGTCGGGTAGCCCGTCCAGCCGGCGGCGAACGGGCCGCCGTCGACCAGGAAGCTCGACAGCATCATCGTCCCGGCGATCGGCAGCAGCCAGAAGGAGAGGGCGTTCAGGCGCGGGAACGCCATGTCCGGCGCACCGATCATCAGCGGGATGACGAAGTTCGCGAGGCCCGCGAACGCCGGGATCACGAACAGGAAGATCATCAGCGAGGCGTGCGCCGAGAAGAGGCCGTTGTAGGTCTCCGTGTCGGTGAACTGCATCCCCGGGCGGGCCAGCTCGGCGCGCACCAGCATCGCGAGCAGCCCGCCGGCGAAGAAGAAGAAGATCGTCGTCGTCACGTACTGGATGCCGATGACCTTGTGGTCGGTGTTGACCCGGAAGTAGTCCTTCCACGTCTTGGCACCGTGTCCCGAGTGGTCGTCGGGCCGCGTCGGCTTCCCGAGGAAGTAGTGGACCCAGTAGTCGAAGGCCCCGAGGCCCGCCAGGAAGCCGACCGGTAGCGCGGTCAGCAGGCTGACCGTCACGCACGTCTCGGTCTGGAGGATCGGCTCGTAGCCGCCCCACCAGCGGAGCAAGACGACGATGCCGAGGCCGATGCCGGCGAAGAGCGCCGACATCCACGCGGCGCGGATCCAGCCGGGGCCGGTCAGCCAGCGCCAGGGCGACGACGGAGCACCGGGCGGCGCTTCGTGGTGCTCGTGCGAGGCAGCGATGCTCGTCACGAGGAGCCCTTGGTCAGGAAGGCGACAAGCTGGTCGACCTGCTGCGCGGGAAGGCTCTTGAACGACGGCATCACGTTCGGGTACCCGGGCTGGATGTAGGCCGAAGGATCTTGGATCGACTCCCTGACGAACGCCTCGAGCGGCTTGTTCGCCTGCTTGGCGTAGGCGGGCAGCTTATCGAGGTCGGGGCCGACCTTCCCGGTTGCGCCCGCCGGCGCGAAGGTGTGGCAGCTGGCGCACCCGTTGTTCGTGAAGAGCGCCTTGCCGGCAGCCGCGCCGCCCCCTTGCGCCGCGGTCGAGCTGCCCGTGGCCCACTTCTGGAAGTCCGCCTGACGCATGACGAGCACCTGCCCGAGCATCGTCGAGTGCCCGAGCCCGCAGAGCTCGGCGCACTGGATCACGTAGTGCCCGAGCTTGGTCGGCGTCACGTTGATCGTCGTGGTCTGGCCGGGGAGGAGGTCCTCCTTCTGGCGGAACTCCGGGACGAAGAACGAGTGGATGACGTCGCGTGATGTCATGTCCAGCTTCGTCGTCCGGTTGATCGGCAGCCGTAGCGTCGTCGACTGGAGGTTCCCGTAGGTCGGGTAGGTGAAGTTCCAGGCGAACTGCTCGCCCAGGACGTTGACCTTCAGCGCGTTCTTCGGCGTGTCGTCGTTCTTCGCCAGCACGACGGCGCTCAGGATTCCGATCGCGGTCACGAGCACGAACGGGATCGCCGTCCATGTGATCTCGAGGCCAGTGTGGCCGTGGATGGGCGGCCCGTCCGTGTCGTCGTCGGGCTTGGCGCGGAAGGCGACGACCGAGTACAGGAAGACCGCGGCCACGACCGACCAGACGCCGATGCAGATGCCGGTGACGACCCAGAAGTCGAAGTCGATGCGGTCGGCCTCCTTCGAGTCGGCCGCCGGCAGCCAGGGCAGGAAGACCGCGATCGCGGTGGTGACGGCCGCGACCCCGATGGCAATGAGGAAGACCTTGAGCGCCACTCCCTTCTGCACGGCCGCGCAGACTACAACGTGGAGCGAACGGAGGATCGCCTTCCGATCGAGGGAACCTCGCTGGACCGTGGTTAGACGCGCCGCAGCGTGGGTAAGACGTGCGAAGCAGTCAATTGAACGCGCGCGCATCACCCGAAGGACGAAGGAGGAACTACAACCACATGGGTATCGGAGTCAGCATCTTTCTCATTGCGGTCGGGGCGATCCTGGCCTTCGCCGTCAACGCACAGGCGAACGGGATCGACATCCAGACGGTCGGCTGGATCGTCCTCGCCGTCGGCATCATCGGCCTCGTGCTCTCGATGATCTTCTGGTCGTCGTGGGCAGGCCCCGGCTACTTCACGAGCCGGCGACGCACGTACGTGGAGGAAGGCCCGGCCGCGCCGCCGTACTAGGCCGGACCGAGGAGATCGAGTCCTTTAGCGGGGGCGGGGCGGCGAAAGCACCCCGCCCCTGGCGCTTGGAGGAGAGCGACACGACAGACACGCGTGATGACCGTCGCCGGGAGTAACAGGCAGCAGGCATCCGCCCGGCGGGCGGAGGTGGGTGCGTTCGGCCGGCTGGCCGACCTGGTCAGCGCCGGCCGGTGCACGGCCGCCGACGTGCTCGAGCTGATCTGCACGGAGGTGCGCTCGGCCTTCGGCTACCAGCGCGCCGCCGTCCTTCACCACGATGCGGCCGCGGGCACGGTGCTGCCCGTCGTCCGCCAGCGGCTGGACTGGCCCGACTGCGCGCTACAGGTCGCGAAGCTGCCGTTCGTCGCCGAGGCGATCGCGCGGCGCGAGGCCGTCGCGTCCCGCGGCCAGGCGTCCGGGCTCGAGTCCCCGGTCGCCGTGCCTCTGGTCGTCGCCGGCCGCTGCCCCGCGATCGTCGTGGCCGACGGGCCGGCGTACGCGCCGAGCGACGAGGCCCTCGACCTGCTCACCGCCCTCGGGTCGCTGGGCGGCGTGCTGCTCGAGCGTCCCGACCGCGCCGGCGGCCTCGACGACGACCTGGCGGAGCTCCAGCACGTCGACCGGCTGAAGACCGACTTCCTCGGGATTGCATCCCACGAGCTGCGCACGCCGATCGCGGTCGTCCACGGCATCGCGGCGACGCTCTACCTGCGAGGCGGCGAGCTGTCCGAGGAGCAGACGCTCGAGCTCCGGGGAACGCTCTACGAGCAGACGTCACGGCTCGCCTCCCTCGCGCAGGGCCTGCTCGACCTGTCCCGCGTGGAGGCCGGCGCGCTCCAGGCGCAGCCGCGCCGCTTCCGGCCGCGCGACCGCATCGCGGCACTTCTGCGCCAGATCGCTCCCGACCGCTTGACCGACGTGCAGCTCGAGGTGCCGCCGGACTGGGAGATCGTCACCGACCCCGAGGCGCTCGACCGCGTCGTCGGCAACCTGATCACGAACGCGCTCCGCCACGGCGCCCCGCCGGTCGAGGTACGGGCGCTCACGGCAGACCCGTTCCGGCTCGTCGTCGAAGACCACGGCGACGGTGTCGACCCGGCCTTCGTCGGCAGGCTGTTCGACCGCTTCTCACGCGGGGGCGCGCGCGAGCGGCTGGACGGCGCCGGCCTGGGGCTCGCGATCGCGCGCTCGTACGCGCACGCGCTCGGCGGCGACCTGACCTACGGCCGCGAGGCGCGGGGCGCGCGCTTCGAGCTGCTGCTGCCCGGGCCCAAAACGGTTAGCTGAGGCCGGTCAGCGGGTCGACGGCGGCGCCGCGCCAGCGCACCTCGAAATGCACGTGCGGGCCGGACGCATCCCCGGTCGCGCCGACGAGGCCGATCCGCTCGCCGACCGTGACGCGCCGGCCGACGGAAACGAGCGCTTTCGAGAGGTGCGCATACATCGTCGCCACCCCGCGGGGGTGCTGGATCGTCACGACGATTCCCCAGCCGCCGCCGAGGTTGCCGGCCCAGCTGACCCGCCCTGATGCGGCGGCGCCGACCGGCGTGCCCCTCGGCGCGGGGTAGTCGATCCCGGTGTGGAAGCGGTTGCCGCGCGGGCCGAACGTGTCGGTGTACGGCGTGGCGAGCGGTGGGCGCAGGGCGATCGGGCACGTCGCCGGCGGCTGCTTCAGCGCGGCGATCACGGCCGGGCCGGCGACGCCGTCCACGGGCAGCCGGGCCCAGCGCTCGAACTTGCGCAGTGCGCGGTCGCTGTGCGAGCCGAATGCCACCGTCGATCGTGGCGGACGGGAAGCCGTGCCACGCGAGCATGAACTGGAGCGCCGCGGCATCCCACCCCACGGCCCCATCCGAGACGGGCCGGCTCCCGAGCGGGTGGCGTCGAACTTCCCGAGGGCGCGCAGGTGCGCGCCGAACAGCCCGTCGCCGCCGAGCCGCCGGACGGCGGCGATCGTGCCGGTGCCGGCCAGTCCGTCCACCGGCCCCGCGTACACGCCGCGGGCGCGCAACGCGACCTGCAGGGCGGCCACGTTCGGATCGGGCCGCGGCCGCGCTGGCGACGGAGAAGCCGGCCAGCAGGTCACGAGCAGGGCAACGAAGACGCGGCGAGGCATTCCGTGCCCTGGATCGGCCCGCGGCCTCGATCGAGCGACCCTCGTTCGAGGGAGTAAGGACGCGGGCGCCGGGAACACCAACCCGGCAACCGACCTGAGGAGCAGCCGATGAAGCTAGCTACCTGATCCGCGGATTCCCGGGCATCCCCTCCACCCGCCGCTCACGGATGCGACGATCGGCACGTACACGGTCGCGCACGATCCTCGCAGTCCTCAGCAAGCTCGGCGTGTCCGACCACAACACGGCAACAGCCTGGTGGCTCGCGCTCGTGGTGGGACTCGTCCTGACGGTGCCGACCGCGCTGGCCGGCCTCGCCGACTGGCTGACGATCTCGCGGGGCACGCCACTCTTTCGCACGGCGACCTCGCACATGGTGATGGTCGCCGGCGACGGTCTTCTTCCTGATCGCCGCGATCGTCGGCCACAGCGCGTACACGGACGCGAGCGTCAACACGAGCGGGCTGATCCTGACGCTTGTCGGGTTCGGAGACTCTACGCTCGGCGGCTTCGCTTGGCGGGGCGATCGTCTTCACGCAGGGCATGCGCGTCCTCAACCTCGTCGACGAGCCCGCCCGCCGCGCGGCCGTGCCGGCCACGGAGGAGAAGGAGAGGGCGGCCAACTCGTAGCTACCTGCGACGGCCATGCGCCGCCTCGTCATCGTCGCCACGGCGGTCGTGCTCGTCGACAGTACGCTCTACGCCGCGCTCACGCCGCTGCTCCCGCACTACGCGGACCGCTACGACCTGTCCAAGGCGGGCGCGGGTCTCCTTGTTGCGTCGTACGCCGCCGGGTCGCTCGTCGGCGGCATTCCAGGCGGGCTCGCGGCCGCACGCATCGGGCCGCGGCGTGCGGCGTGCGCCGGCCTGCTGACTGTCGGCCTGGCCAGCATCGTCTTCGGGCTCGCCACCACGCCGTGGATGCTCGGGATCGCACGGTTCACGCAGGGCGTCGGCGGTGCACTCTCGTGGGCCGGCGCGTTCTCGTGGATCGTCGCCAGCGTCCCGCGCGCCCGCCGGGGCGAAGCCATCGGCACGGCGATGGGCGGTGCGGTGGTCGGCGCGATGCTCGGGCCCGTGATCGGCGCGGTCGCGGGTCTCACGAACGAGCGTGCGACCTTCCTCGCGTTCGCGCTGATCCCGACCGGCTTCGCGCTCCTGGCCCGGCGGCTGCCGGAGTCGGGGACGCAGCGCGCCGAGCTGCGCTCGCTCGCCCGCGGCCTGCGCGACCGCAGGCTCCTCGGCGGGCTCTGGCTGATGACACTGCCTTCCCTGCTGTTCGGGCTGATGGCAGTGCTCATCCCGCTCCACCTCGACGCGCTCGGCTGGGGGCCCGCGGCGATCGGCGGGCTGTGGCTCGTCGCCGCGGGGATCGAGGCCGTGATCAACCCCTTCCTGGGCCGGCTGATCGACCGGCGGGGCCTTCGCCTGCCGGTCGTCGCCGCCGTCACGGCCTCAGCCGCGGTGGCCGTCGCATTCGCGTTTGCCGACTCCGGTGTGGCGCTCGCGCTGCTCGTCGTGGTCGGTGCCCTCTCGTTCGGTGCCCTCTTCACGCCCGGGCTGGCCCTGATCGCGTCCGGCGCCGATCGTGCCGGCGTCGCGCAGGCGCTCGCGTTCGGGGCGATGAGCACCGCCTGGGCGCTCGGCAACATCCTCGGCCCTGCCGGTGGCGGCGCGCTCGCCAGGGGCACGAGCGACGGCGTCGCGTTCGTGGTCGGCGCCGCCGCCTGCGTGGCGACGCTCGCGGCGATCAGCCGCAGGGCGCCCGGCGTTGGCAGAATCGCCGGGAGGGGGATCCCGGCGTCGCGCCGGGCGGAAACGCGCACCTCTCGACCCTGAAAGGGCCCACTCGCTCCCTCGTCTGAGGGGTCTTGATCCTCCGGACGAGGGATCTTCCGTGCAGAACGCCGCGAGTTCCGCTCAATGAGGAGAGCGCCGCCGGGGGGCGGCAGATGTCAGGGGTCAATCTTTTGGGGGTTCTTCCAGATGAAGCATCTTGTTGCGGCAGTTCTGGCGATGCTCGTCGCCGCGGCACTCGCGGCGCCGGCGCTCGCAGACAACGACGGCAAGACGACGCTCGGCCCGGCCGGCTACAACGGGCCTGGCAAGACGGCGCTCGTGACCGCCGGCACGGCCAACGTGATCCTCGACGATGGTGATCACGTGGTCATCTGCCACGCGATCGGCGGTCCGAAGGGTTCGCGGTTCAACCAGATCGCGCCGTCTGCATCGGGCGTCGCAAATGGACACGGCGGTCACGAGGCCGACCGCGACATCATCCCACCCTTCACGCTCGGGACGAAGAAGGGCACGGACGCGTCACTCGCGTCGGGGCAGAACTGGAACGCGGCAAACGCTGCGGTGTACGCCAACGGGTGCTCGGCATTGACGCCGACGCCGCCCGTCACGCCGCCGCCGCCCGTCACGCCGCCGACCACGCCGACGCCGCCCGTCACGCCGCCGACCACGCCGACGCCGCCCGTCACGCCGCCGACCGTCCCGGCGCCGCCGGCGACGCCGCCGACGATCGTGATCGAGAAGGTCGAGGTGCACACCACGACCGTCATCGTCAAGACGGTCAAGGTAGAAGGCCAAGAAGGTCGTCAAGAAGGCCAAGAAGAAGGTCGTCAAGAAGAAGGCGAAGATCAAGGTCAAGGCCGCGCACAAGGTGTTCAAGCCGCGTGTTCTTCCGCACACTCGCTAGCTCACTCCTCGCCGTCGCAGCGCTGGGGCTCGCATTCGCGAGCCCCGGCGCCACGGCGCAGGCCGCCGGGACGCCGCACATCGTCATCCCGCGGATCGGCCTGAACGTTGCGCTCTCGAGTTATCTGGACGGGGGCCCGATCGTCTACTACCGCGACGCCGACACGCTGGCGATCGCCGGTCACCGGACGACCTGGTCGCACCCGTTCAACCAGCTGCCGGCGCTCCACCGGGGCGACACGATCCGGGTCGGCGCGCACGTGTACAAGGTGCGCCGCGAGACGACTGTCCGTCCGTGGCAGACCTGGATCCTGAACTACCGCGGGCTCGTTCTGTCGACGTGCTACCCGGCCGGCAGCGACGCCTACCGGTACGTGGTCTTCGCAGCCGAGGTCAAGTAGGCGGCGCCAGGTCTCGTGACCGGCGCCGCCTGAGCCCGAAGACGAGGTACGCGACGATCGCGATGTTGACGGCAAGTCCGCCGGCCTTCCAGATGCTGGGGTGGCGGACGAGCTCGTAGATCTCGAGTGGGATCAGCAGCGAGGTCGCGACCACGGTGAGGTACTCGGCCCAGAGCTGGTCGAGCCACAGCCCGACGCCCTCCACCAGCTCGAGCGCCCCGTAGCCGAGCGCGCCGAGGGCGACGATGCGCAGGTCGGACGCGTGCAGGTGGTGCAGGTAGATGACGATGCGGTGCAGGAAGTGGCGCCGCGGGTCGAGCTCGACCGCCCGGATGATGCTGTCCGCCTTCTTGCCGAAGTCGGTGTGGAGGTGGAAGAAGAGGTAGATGCCGGCGGCGACGAGCAGCAGGCCGCGGACGGTCCGCTCGGCGGCGATGAGCTTGAGAACGAGTCGTCGGCGCGGCGGGTCGGCGGCGCTGGTCACCCCGGGACTATCTCCCGTCCTTGCGCAGATCGATGCAGGCGGCGATACCATGGCGTCCGCTTCCGCGCCTCGGGCGACTGCGAAGCTGTCAGGGCCGTTAGCTCAACTGGCAGAGCAGGGGACTCTTAATCCCAAGGTTGGAGGTTCGATTCCTCCACGGCCCATTCAATAGATCCCTGCTTAGACGGCGGGCTCGGACTGCGACGCGCGGGCCGCCCGCCCTCACCTCACCAGTCCTGCCGGCTCCTCGACCAGGGAAGCGAGCGTCTGCAGGAATGCGGCACCCCGCGCGCCGTCCACGACTCGGTGGTCGAACGAGAGCCCGAGCGTCAGGACCGGCCGGATCGCGGGCTGCCCGTCGACCGGGACAACGCGCTCTGCGATGCGGCCGACGGCGAGGATGCCGGACTGCCCCGCGTTCACGATCGCGAGGAACGCGTCGACGCCGTACATGCCCAGGTTGGAGATCGTGAACGTGCCGCCGTGCACGTCCTCGGGTTGAAGAGCGCCCGCTCGGGCCGCCGCGACGAGCTCGGCGCGGCGCGCGGCGATCTCGCCGAGGCCCAGACGGTCCGCGCCGTGCACGACCGGGACGACGAGCCCGTCGTCGATCGCGATTGCGATGCCGACGTCCGCTCGCGCTGAGCCGACGATGCGACCGCTCTGCCACGACGCGTTCACGTCCGGATGCCGCGTGAGTGCCTCCGCCACGAGCTTCACGAGCAGATCGGTGTACGTCACCGCCTCCGGACCCGGTCGCGCCGAGACGCTCTCCCGCCAGCTGATCAGGCGGCTCGCGTCGACCTCGCGGAGCAAGAAGAAGTGCGGTGTCGACTGCCACGTCTGGGTGGTGCGCTCGGCCATCCGGCGCCAGACGGGCGCCGGCTCGACCCCTGCGCCGTCCCCCGTGGGAAGCGCCTCGAGGTCGACGGCAAGCACCGCCCCGTGCGGGCCCGAGCCCGACAGTGTCCCGAGGTCGACGCCCGATTCCCGCGCCATCCGCCGGGCTTTCGGCGACGCGAGCGGACGCCGTCGCCGAGCCTGCGCAACGGGAGCCACCGGAGCCGATGCGGGGAGGGACGCCTGCGCCGTAGCCGCTGCCTGCATCGGCGCCTGCTCACCCGGCGCGACCACGTACGCCACGGCCTCGCCCACGGGGACGTCCTGTCCCTCGGTCGCGCAGATTCCGGCGAGTACTCCGTCGGCGGGGGCCTCGACGCTCGACCGTGACCTTGTCGGTCTCGATCTCCATCAGCGGCTCGCCCTTCGCGACCGTCGTCGCCCTCCGCCTTGAGCCAGCGCACGACCCGCCCGGTCTCCTGGGCCACGCCGAGCGCGGGCATGATCACCTCGGTCGCCACGTCAGCCGGCGCTGCGTACGCCGCCGTGCGGCAGCGACGGCACCGCCGGTGGCGGGTTGTTCAGGTTCGACTGCGTCTCGCGGATGCCGGGAAGCGGGCCCGCCGACCGCGTGGTAGCGCCTCCGCCCGCCACCAGCAGCTCCTCGGCCGGGAAGCGCGTGATGACCTCGCAGCCGTCGGCGGTGACCACGAGCTGCTCCTCGATGCGCGCCGCCGACCAGCCGTCCGAGGCGGGCCAGAACGTCTCGAGCGCGAAGACCATGCCCTCCTCGATCACCTCGGGGTGGTCGAGCGAGACGAGCCGGCTGAAGATCGGCTTCTCCCAGATCGAGAGGCCGACGCCGTGGCCGTACTGCAGCGCGAACGCGGCCTCCTCGTCGGCGAAGCCGAACTCCTCGGCCTTGCGGCCAGATCGAGACGACCTCGGCCGTCGTCACGCCGGGCCGGATCAGCGCGATCGCCGCGTCGAGGTAGTCGCGGCAGCGCTTGTAGGCGTCGACCTGAGCGTGCGAGGCGCTGCCCGATCGCGAACGTGCGGTAGTAGCAGGTGCGGTAGCCGATGTAGGCGTGCAGGATGTCGAAGTAGGCCGGATCGCCGGGGCGCAGCATCCGGTCGGTGAAGACGTGCGGGTGCGGGCTGCAGCGCTCGCCCGAGATCGCGTTGACGCCCTCGACGTGCTCCGAGCCGAGGTCGTACAGCACCTTGGCGACCAGCGCCGACGCACTCGTTCTCGCGCATGCCGGGCTGCAGCGCGCGGTAGAGCTCGTCGTAGGCGGCGTCGACCATCATGCAGGCCGTGTTGAGCAGCGTGATCTCGTCCTCGGTCTTGATCATGCGCGCTCGCTGCATCAGCTGCTGGCCGTCGACGACCGTGATGCCCTCGGCCTGCAGCGCGAACAGCACGGGCAGCTCGATCACGTCGACGCCGAGCGGCTCGCCGAGCAGGCCGCGCTCCTCGAGCTCGATGCGGATCTTGCGCGCGACGTCCTCGGCGCCGGCCGACCTCGGCGCCGAGCGCGCCGCGCAGCGTCGAGATGCCCGCGCGCGAGCGCTCGCCGAGCCACGGGCAGTAGAGCTGGTGGTGGCGCGCGGCCGAGCCGAAGTCCCAGAGGATCGGCTCGTCGTCCTGCGGCAGCAGCGTGAAGCGCGCGAGCTTGTCCATCGCCCACGTGCCGATGTGCGTCGCCGTGATGTAGCGGATGTTGTTCATGTCGAAGCAGAGCAGCGCGCCGAGCTCCGACTCGGCGAGCAGCCGCTTGGCGCGCGCGAGCCGCTCGCGTGCGCAGGCGCTCGAAGTCGACCCGCTGCTCCCAGTCGACCGCCATCAGTGCCGAACGTCTTGAGTCGCCATCGCTGATCCTCCTTACGCGAGGTAGAGCACAGCGCGCGCGCTGCGAGCGGCGACGCTCTGGCGCGGTCGGCACGGTCAGGTCCTCGAGCACCGGGCGAGAACGGGACCGGCACGTCCATCGCGCCCAGCCGCTGTCACGGGCGCGTCGAGGTAGTAGAACGCGCCCTCGGCGATGACCGCGGCGAGCTCGGCCGACACGCCGTAGCTCTCGTAGCCCTCGTCGACGACGATGCGCGCGGCCGGTCTTCGCGCGCCGACGCGATCAGCGTCTCGCGCGTCGAGCGGCGACGGTCGTGCGCGGATCGACGACCTCGGCGCTGATGCCCTCGTGCCGCGAGCAGCTCGGCCGCCTCGAGCGCCACGTAGACCATGCTGCTCGTCGCGACGATCGTGACGTCGCTCGCCTGCGCGCTTGACGTCGGCGACGCCGAAGCGGAATCGCGTACTCCTCCTCGGGCACCGGCCCCTTCAGTCGCGTAGATCATCTTGTCCTCGAAGAAGACGACCGGGTTGTCGTCGCGGATCGCCGCCTTCAGCAGGCCCTTGGCGTCGTACGGCGTCGAGGGCAGCGCGACCTTGAGGCCCGGGATGTGGCTGACCCAGGCGTGCAGGCTCTGGCTGTGCTGGGCGGCCGAGCGGCGCGTCGCGCCCGAGCGTCGTGCGCAGCGACCATCGGCACGCGCAGAGCTGCCGCCCGACATGTAGTGGACCTTCGCCGCCTGGTTGGCGAGCTGGTCCATGACGAGCGTCAGGAAGTCGCCGAACATGATGTCGACGACCGGGCGCATGCCGGTCATCGCCGCGCCGACGCCGATGCCGGTGATGCCCGCCTCGGAGATCGGCGAGTCGATCACCCGCTCCGGGCCGAACTCCTCGACCAGCCCGAGCAGCACCTTGAACGGCGTGCCGGCCTCGGCGACGTCCTCGCCGATGACGAAGACGGTCGGATCGCGGCGCAGCTCCTCGGCGCAGCGCCTCGCGGATGGCCTGGCCGAAGCGTCAGCTCGCGCACGCCGGTGCTCGCGCCCGGCTCGGTCGCGGCGCTAGGCGTAGACATGCTGGTCGACCTCGCTCGGCGTCGGGATACGGCGCGTCGAGCGCGAACGCGACGCCGGCCTCGACCTCGCGCTGCGCACGCGCGCCTCGATCGCGGCGAGCTCGTCGCGCGTCGGCGATGCCCTGCTCGCGCAGCCAGCGCGCCGAGCAGCGCGATCGGGTCGCGCTCGTCGCGCCAGGCTCGCCTCCTCCTCGCGCGAGCGGTAGTAGGCGCGGTCGATGTCGCCGACGTGGTGGCCGTGGTAGCGGTAGGTCTCGCAGACCAGGAAGCTCGGGCCCTCGCCGCGCGCGCGCGCGCTCGACGGCCTGCGCGGCGCGCCGCGTGGACGGCGCGCACGTCCTGGCCGTCGACCGTCGTCGGCGGGCATGCCGAAGGCCTCGGCGCGCGCGCGCGACGCTCGCCGGCGGTCGTCTCGCGGTAGTGCGTGTACTCGCTGTAGAGGTTGTTCTCGCAGACGTAGACGACCGGCAGCTTCCAGAGCGCGGCCATGTTCATGACCTCGTAGAGCAGGCCCTGGCCGAGCGCGCCCTCGCCGAAGAAGCAGACGGCGACCTGGCCGCTGCCGCGCATCTGCGCCGAGAGCGCCGCGCCGGTCGCGATGCCGGCGCTGCCGCCGACGATCGCGTTCGCGCCGAGGTTGCCGCTCTCCTGGTCGGCGATGTGCATCGAGCCGCCCTTGCCCCGGCAGTAGCCGGCCTCCTTGCCCGAGCAGCTCGGCGAACATCCGGTCGATCGCGGCGCCCTTGGCCAGGCAGTGGCCGTGGCCGCGGTGGGTGCTCGTGATGTAGTCGTCGCGGCGCAGCGCCGCGCAGACGCCGACCGCGACCGCCTCCTCGCCGCTGTAGAGGTGCGCGAGGCCCGGCATCTTGCGCGCTGCGTGTAGAGCTCGTTGACCTGCTCCTCGAAGACGCGGATCGTGCAGCATCCGCTCGTACAGCTCGCAGCCGCGCGGCGTCGGCGCTCGGCCGGGCTCGGTCGCCATCAGCGCGCTCGGCGCCGCGCAGCCCGGCCAGCTGCGCGAGCACGTCGAACATCGACGGCGAAGTCGTGCTTGTCGAGGCCCATCCCGCGCGCGGCGGTGAGGATCTCGTTGGACGCCGCGGTCGTCGGCAGCGGCACGTCGAGCTCGCGCCCGAGCTCCAGCGCGAGCAGCATGTCCTTCTGCATCATGTTGACAGTCGAACCAGGCCTCCTCGGGCATGCTCGAGCACGAACGGGCCGCGGTACTTGCACCATCGGCGAGGCGATCGCGCTGTTGGTCAGCACCTCGCACCGCGCCGCTCGCGCGATCGATCCCGCCCTTCTCGGCGAGCAGCACGCCCTCGCAGAAGGCCAGCATCTGCACGGCGAGGCTGAGGTTGGTGGCGATCTTCATCAGCACGGCCTGGCCGTTGTCGCCGACGTGCGTGACCGGTCGGCCCGATGTCGCGCAGGATCGGCGCGACGCGCTCGAACGTCGTCGTCGTCGCCGCCGACCATGACCGAGAGCTTGCCCTGCTCGAGCGTCGATCGACGCTGCCCGAGACGGGCGCGTCGAGCATGTCCGCGCCCGCTCGCGCGACGCGTCTCGGCCGCAGCTCGCGGCTCGCCGCCGGGCTGACCGTGCTCATGTCGACGTAGACCTTGCCGGGCGCCGAGGCCGGCGAGGATGCCGTCGGGCCCTTCCGCGACGGCGCGCAGCGCGGCGTCGTTCGTGACCATCGAGAAGACGACATCGCCGGCGGCTCGGCCGCCTCGCGCGGCGTGTCGGCCGAGGCTCATGCCGCCGCTCGACGAGCGGCGTCGGCCTTGCTCCGGCGTGCGGTTGTAGCCGTGCACCTGATGGCCGGCCGCGAGCAGCCGGCGGGCGATGCCGCCGCCCATCGACGCCGAGCCCGACGAAGCCGACGCGTGGCCATCGATCAGGCGCTGATCGCGTCCGGCAACGGTTGACGAGGTCGACGAGCGGCCGTCGTGCGCTCGATCTCGCGCTCGACGCGCAGCAGGTGCTCCTGCATGCGCCGGCGCGCCTCGTGCGGGCGTCGCCGGCGGCGATCGCGTCGAGGATCGCCGTGCTGCTCGAGCGAGCGCGGCCGCGCTCCCGGGAATCTGGTAGACCGGCCGAGCGCGCGGTGGAGCAGCTCGCGGAGCGCCTGCATCATGTGCAGCGCGACAGCGGTTCCCGGTCGCGTCGGCGACCGCGAGGTGGAAGCGCACGTCGGCGTCGATGTAGCGCTCCTCGGACGTCGAGCCCGTCGCGCATCTCCTGCGATCGCGGTCGAGCATCGCGGCCGAGGTCCTCGTCGGTGCGGCGCTCGGCCGCGAGCGCGGCGAGCTCGCCCTCGAGCAGCGTGCGCATCTCGTAGAGCTCGCGCAGGTTCGCCTCGTCGAGCGAGAGCAGCAGGCTGAGCGACTGGTTGAGCGGGTTGCGCGAACTCGGCGACGACGAACATGCCCGAGCCGCGCGACTCGATCAGCCCTTGCGACTCGAGCATCCGCAGCGCCTCGCGCACCGACGAGCGGCCGACCCGATACGCCTGCGTCAGCTCGCGCTCGGTCGGCAGCGCGTCGCCGGGCTGCAGGCGCGCTCCCCGATCTCGGCGAGCAGCCGCTCGGCGACGAGCTCGTAGGTCTTCTTGCGGGCGATCGGCGCCGACGACGCTCATGGCCGGATCCGCGTTCTGTCTGACAAGCAGACCGAGCAAGAGCTTAGACCACAACCTCGCCGTTGAAGCGATCAGCAACTTGCACGCACGGGCTCGGCGCGTCGGATAATGCCGCGCTGTCTGATCGTCTGATAAGGAAGGGGCTCACGTGAGCACGCGTACTTCGAACGGCGCTCTCCTGCTGCATCGCGGCTCGCCGCGGCCGGCTCGATGCCGCGTCACGACGCGCCGGGCGCGTCCGCCGCGACAGCCGGCGGCGAAGCCCGCTCACGATCGGGATCTCGCTCTCGCTGTCCGGCGACTTCTCCGACCCGGGCAAGGCCGCGAAGCGCGGCTACCAGCTCTGGGCCGAGCGTCGTCAACGCGCACGGCGGGATGCTCGGCCGCAAGGTCCAGCTCAAGATCGTCGACGACGCGTCGAGCCCGAACCAGGTCGTCACGAACTACCAGAACCTGATCAACGCGCGACCACGTCGACCTCGTCTTCGGCCCGTTCTCGACGCTGCTGACGGCGCCGGCCGCGCGGGTCGCCAACCGCTACCACTACGCGTTCGTCGAGCCGGCCGGCGGCGGCCCGGCGGTGTTCGCCGGAGCACCTGCAGAACGTGTTCTTCGTGCAGCCGGCGCCGATCGTCAACTGCGGCGACGCGTTCGTCGCAGCTACATCCTCTCGCTGCCGAAGTCGCAGCGGCCGAAGACCGCGGCGTACCCGTCGCTCGACGACCCGTTCTCCTCGCCGATCGCCGACCGCATGCGGAGCCAGTTCGAGGCGGCCGGCATCAAGACCGTCTACAAGACCATCTACCCGCCCGAGACCACCGACCTGACGCCGATCGTCGCGAAGGTCGTCGCCGCCAAGCCCGACATGGTCGTCGGCGGCACGCAGTCCGAGGACGCCTACGCCCAGGTCAAGGCGATGGTCCAGCTGAAGTTCAACCCGAAGTTCCTGTTCCTCTCGAACGGCGCCAACTCGCCGACCGAGTTCCCGAGCAAGGTCGGCGCGCGGCAACGTCGACGGGATCTTCAGCTGCGGCGACTGGTTCCCGGACTCGAACGCGCCGGGAAACACGGCAGTTCATCGCGGCCTACCTCAAGAAGTACGGCGGCAACGCGTTCGGCATCGACTCGGGCTCGGCCGAGGCCTACGCGGTCGGCCAGCTCATCCAGGCCGTCGCGAAGAAGACCGGCTCGATCGACAACGAGACGATCATCAAGACCCTGCACTCGGGCACCTGGCCGACGATCGAGGGCAACCTGAGCTGGGACGAGAACGGCTCGCCCGAAGGGCAGCGACATCCTCGTCGAGTGGATCGGCGGCAAGCTGCTGCCGGTCTACCCGGCGAGCGTCGCGCTCGCACAAGCCGGTCGTCGCCGAAGCCGGCCTGGAAGGGCTAGGAGGCGGCCGGTAGACCTGCGCTAGCGATGCACCTCTTCGTCCAGGCCTGCATCCTCGGGCTCCTGACCGGGCGGCGTCTACGCGCTGATGGCGAGCGGGCTCACGCTGGCCTTCGGGATCATGCGCGTGATCAACGTCGCCCAGGGCGCGCTGATCATCCTGGGCGCGTACCTGAGCTACAGCGCTCTTCACGCACTTCCAGCATCGACCCGTTCGTCGGCGTGCTCGTGATCGCCCCGGCGATGTTCGTGCTCGGCGTCGGCGCTCCAGCTCGCCTTCCTGCGCCCGCTGCGTGAGCAGCGAGCGCGAGGAGCTCTCGCTCCTCGTCACGTGGGCGATCGCGCTCGGCATCGAGGGCGTGCTCAGCTTCGCCTACAACACCACCTACCGCTCGTCGATCACGAGCTATGCCAACCGCGTCGTGGGACATCGGCGGCTACCGTGTTCCCGGTGGTGCGCGTGTTCGCGTTCGTGCTCTCGCTCGTGCTGATCGCGCTGCTCTACCTCCTCCTGGCTCGGACGCGCTTCGGCCGTTCGGTGCGGGCGACCGTCCAGAACCCGGTCTCGGCGCAGCCTGCTCGGCGTCGACACCGCCTGCGTCTCGGCGCTCGGCTTCGGCCTCAGCGCCGCGACCGCGGCGGCGGCCGGGGCCGTCTACGGGATCGTCTTCCCGTTCAACCCGGGCACCCACTACGACCTGATCTCGCGGCTGCTCACGATCATCGTGCTCGGCGGGCTCGGCAGCCTCGGCGGCGCCGTCATCGCCGCGCTGTTCATGGGCGTCGCCGAGGCGCGTCTTCCAGGTCGAGATCTCGCCGACCTGGGCGCCGCTCACGTTCTTCGTGCTCCTGATCGCGGTCCTGCTCGTCCGCCCGCAGGGGCTGTTCGGCACCACGGCGCGCGGGGCTGCGTGATCCGGCTGATCATCGCGGCGGGGTCGCGCGCGGCAGCGGCCGTCGTCGGCGCGCTGGCGGCGTTCCCGTTCGTCTTCGCGGAGCACTGGGTGCTGAACATCGCCGTCTTCACGCTGATGTACGCGGCGCTCGCGACGGCGTGGAACCTCGTCGGCGGCTACACCGGCTACATCTCGCTCGGGCACGCCGCCTTCTTCGGCGTCGGCGCCTACGCCGTCGTCGATCCTCTTCACGCAAGCACGTGAGCGTCGGCTCGGGCTACCGGCCGTTCTCCCTCCTGCCGCTCGATCGGGCTCGGCGTCGGCCTCGTGAGCGTGCCGATCGGCTGGATCGCCTTCCGGACGCGCGCGGCGACGTTCGCGATCGTGACGATGACGCTGCTCTTCGTCGCCCAGCAGCTCGCGTTCAACCTCCACTCGCTGACGAGCGGCTCGCACGGGGATCCTGCTCCCGCTCGCCGCCGTTCCCGAACTCGACCTTCGAGCGGCCCTTCTACTACGCGATGCTCGGCCTCCTCGTGCTCGCGCTCGCGCATCTGCTGGTGGGCGCGGGGCAGCAAGCTCGGGCTCGCGCTGTTCGCGATCCGCGACGACGAGGACCGCGCGCGCGGCCTCGGGCAGCGCGTGACGACCTGCGCGAAGCTGATCGCGTTCGCGCTGTCAGCGCCGGGCTGACGGCGATGGTCGGCGGCGTCTGGGCCTACTACCTCGGCCAGATCTACCCGCAGTTCGCGTTCGACCCGCTGATCACGATCGGGATGGTGCTGATGGTCTACCTCGGCGGGAAGGGGACGCTCTGGGGGCCGGTGCTCGGCGCGCTCATCCTCGTGCCGGCGCAGCAGTACCTCGCCTACCGGCTCGGCGGCAGCGAGCTCTACCTGATCGGCTACTCGGCCGTCTTCCTGGTCGTGATGCTGCTGATGCCGCGCGGCATCCTGCCGTCGCTCGCCGAGCAGGTGCGCCGGCGTGAAGCCGACGCTCCGGACGTCCAGCGACCCGCTCGCGCCGGTCGAGGAGGTCGTGACCCCGTGAGCGCCCTGCTCGAGGTCGACCGGCTTGCAGAAGCGCTTCGGCGGGGTCGTCGCCGTCGACGACTGCTCGTTCTCGGTGACGCCGGGGACCGATCACCGGCCTGATCGGGCCGAACGGCTCCGGGCAAGACGACCGTCTTCAACCTCGTCACCGGCTACCTGCAGGCGGACGCCGGGACGATCCGCTTCGGCGGGCAGTGCCGTGCGCCGGCCCGCGCCCCGGTCGGCTCGCGCGGCGACGGACTCATCCGCACCTTCCAGCAGGCGCGGATCTTCCCGCAGCTGACGCTCGTCGAGAACCTCTCGCTCGCCGTCCAGGACCCTGGTGGAGCCGTCGGCAGCGCCGCGGTCCAGCCCGCCGAGCGGGCACGCGCGGACGAGCTGCTCGACGAGTTCGGGCTGCTCGCGCATGCCGACCTGCGCGGCCGAGAGCTCTCGTACGGCCAGCGGAAGCTGCTCGAGTTCGCGGCGACGCTGATGAGCCGGCCGCAGCTCGTCCTGCTCGACGAGCCGACCGCGGGCGTCAACCCGGTCCTGATCGAGCACATCGAGAGCCACATCCGCCGGCTCAACGCGCAGGGGTTGACGTTCCTGGTCGTCGAGCACGACATGAACGTCGTCATGCGCCTCTGCGACCCGGTGATCGTGCTCGACCGCGGCGCCGAAGATCGCCGAGGGCACGCCCGCGCAGGTGCAGAGCGATCCCGCCGTGCTCGACGCGTACCTGGGCGAGCTGATGACCAGCGCATCGTCCTCGAGGGCGTCGTCGCCGGCTACGGCTACGGCGACGTGCTGCGCGGCCTCGACCTCGAGGTCGAGCCCGAGCGGATCACCTGCCTGATCGGCCCGAACGGCGCGGGCAAGTCGACGGTGCTGCGCGCCATCAGCGGCCTGCTGCGGCCGAGCAGGGGCTCGATCACGTTCGGCGACCGCGCCGATCGCCGGCCTCAGCCCCCGCAGCCTGCTCGAGCTCGGGATCGTCCACGTGCCCCAGGAGCGGAGCCTCTTCCCGCTGATGTCCGTCTGGGAGAACGTGCTGATGGGCGCGTACATCGTCCGCGACCGCTCCGAGCGTCGGCAAGGCGCGCCGAGGAGGTCGCCGAGCGCGTTCCCGATCGTCGCGGAGCGCCGGCAGGAGCGCGCCGGCTCGCTGTCGGGCGGCGAGCAGAAGATCGTCGAGCTCGCGCGCGCGCTGATGCTCGAGCCGAAGGTGCTGCTCGTCGACGAGCCGTCGATCGGCCTCGCGCCCGCGGGCCCGCCGCCAGGTGTTCGCGACGCTCAGCTCGCTCTGCGACGGCGGCTGGACGATCCTGCTCGTCGAGCAGAACGCGCGCTCCGGACTCGCGATCTCGCACCACGGCGCCGTCCTCGACGGCGGCGTCGTACGGCTCACCGGCACGGGCAAGGCTCTGCTCGCGGACCCGCGCGTCGGCGAGCTGTATCTGGGCGCCGGACGGGCCAGTGAAGGGAGCCGAGCCGGTCGATTCCGTTCGACCTGATCCTCGAGATCAAGAACGGGTCTTCCAACCCGCAAGGCGCCGACCGCGTGGCGCCGCTGTCCAAAGAAACGACAACCCTGGAGTACGGATTGGAGTACGGGCTTGTCTCCGCTGGCTGCAGCTTGTTGCAGTTCGTTGCAGCGTCGAACCGGGCTTGTTGCAGCACGTTTCAGTTTGTCGCAGTTCGTTGCAGCGGGTCCGCGCGGACTCTTAATCCCCGTACAGGATTGGGTGGTTCGATTCCTCCACCGCCGCCAGACGGTGCGGCTCGCTCGTGAGGGGTTATCCTCGTAAAGCCGTGCCGTCGCAGTGGCTGGCTGTCGGAGCGGAGACGGATCCGGCCGGCAGCTACCCGTACCTCTGCACCGTGCCTGGGCACGCCGCCGCGGGCATGAAGGGCACCTTCACCGTCCACTGATCCCGTTCGGGGCGCTCCTTCGCCTGGGCGGAGGAGCGCCCCTTAGAAACCGATGGGTACGCTCGCCGCGTGAAGGTCCTCTCGGTCGTCGGGAACCGGCCGCAGTTCATCAAGTCGGGCCCGCTCTCCGAGGCACTTCGGGATGCCGGGCATGACGAGATCGTCGTGCACACCGGGCAGCACTACGACCGGGCGCTCTCGGAGATCTTCTTCGAGGAGCTCGGCCTCGCCCCGCCCGCTCACCGGCTCGACTTCGGAGGGCTTCCGCGCGACGAGATGCTCGCCCGCATGCAGCCGGCGCTCGAGGAGGTCATCCGCCGCGAGGAGCCCGACTGGCTGCTCGTGTACGGCGACACGAACTCGACGCTGGCGGGCGCACGCGCGGGCCGAGTTCTCGAGGTGCCCGTCGCGCACGTGGAGGCGGGACTGCGCAGCGGCGACTGGTCGATGCCGGAGGAGCACAACCGGGTCGAGACCGACCGCCTCGCGCACGCTGCTGCTCTGCCCCGACGAACGGTCGGCGCAGACGCTCGCCCACGAGGGCGTGGACGGCCGCGTCGAGGTCGTCGGCGACGTGATGCTCGATGCAACCCTCCGCTTCGCGCCGATCGCGCGCGAGCGCTCCGGCGCGCTCGAGCGGTTTGCCGTCGAGCGCGGGCGGTACGTGCTCGCCACCATCCACCGCGAGGCGAACGTCGAGCCGACACGGCTCCGCGGCATCGTCGACGGCCTCGGGCGGCTCGCGGAGCCGGTCGTCTTCCCTGCGCATCCGCGCACCCGCTCACGCCTGGACGAGGTGCCGCCGAACGTCGCGCTCTCGGAGCCGCTCGGCTACCTCGACCTGGCCGCGCTCGCGTCGCAGGCCCGGGTCATCGTCACGGACTCCGGCGGGCTGCAGAAGGAGGCGTACTGGTACGGCGTTCCCTGTGTGACCGCCCGGCCCTCGACCGAATGGGTCGACACCGTGGAGCTGAGCGCGAACGTGCTGGTCGACGCGGACCCCAGCGCCATCGTCGCCGCCGTCCGTTCCGCGCACATGCCCGAGAACCTCCCCCCGCTCTACGGAGACGGGCATGCCTCGGCGAGGATCGCGACGGCGCTGTCTATGCTCGCGCCGATGAAGGAGACGACGTGACGACCGTCGGCGTGGTCGGCCTCGGCTACTGGGGCCCGAACCTGGCGCGCAACTTCGACGAACTGGGCACGCTGACGTGGCTCTGCGATGCCGATCCGGAGGCGCAGAAGCGGTTCGCGGCGCGCTACCCGCAGACCCGCGTCACGGGCGACCTCGACGACCTGCTCGCCGATCCAGAGCTCGAGGCGGTCGTGATCGCGACCCCGGTGCCAACGCACTACCCACTCGCCAAGCGGGCGCTCGAGGCCGGTAAGCACGTCATGGTCGAGAAGCCGCCGGCGATGCACGCCGACGAGATGGACGAGCTCGTCGCAATCGCCGACGAGCGCGACCTGACCCTGATGCCGGGCCACCTACTGCTCTACCACCCCGGCGTCCGCAAGCTGAAGGAGCTGATCGACGCCGGCGAGCTCGGCGACGTGCTCTGCATCTACGGCAACCGCCAGAACCTCGGAATCGTGCGCACCAACGAGAACGCACTCTGGTCCCTCGGCGTCCACGACCTGTCCGTGATCCTGTACCTGCTCGACGAGGACCCGGTCGAGGCCGTCGCGCACGGCCGCGACTTCCTGACCGAGGGCGTCGAGGACGTCGTCTTCTGCTACCTGCGCTTCCCGTCGGGGAAGATCGCGCACATGCACCTGTCGTGGCTCGACCCGCACAAGATGCGGCGGATGACCGTCGTCGGCGACCACAAGATGGCGGTCTTCGACGATATGGAGCTCGAGCGCAAGGTCACCGTCTACGAGAAGGCGCCGTGGAAGCGAGCGGAAACGTACGGCGAGTGGCAGACGCGCAGCGGCGACATCTACATCCCGAAGATCCCGACGGACGAGCCCCTGCGGCTCGAGTGCCAGGAGTTCCTGCGCCTCGTGCGCGGCGAGGGCGATCGCCGCAAGGTCGCGAACGACGGCGCGATGGTCGTCCGCGCGCTGGAGCGCCTCACCGAGTCGCTCTCGGCGGTCGGCGCCGCGTGAGCTACACCACCGGCGAGCACGTCGTCATCTACCCCGGCACGGTGATCGGGGACGGCTGCGTGATCGCCGACGGCGTCGTGCTGGGCAAGCAGCCGTCACTGTCTCCGCGCTCGACCGCGAAGCGCGAGGAGCTGCCGCCGCTCGAGATCGGCGCCGGGACGATCGTCTCGACAGGCGCGATCGTGTTCGCGGGCACCCGGCTCGGCGAGCGGGTCATCGTCGGCGACCAGGCGTGCGTCCGCGAGCGCGTGACCGTCGGCGACGACGTCGTCATCGGCCGAGGCTCGCTGGTCGAGAACGACACGACCATAGGCGCGATGACGCGGATCCAGGCGGACGCGTACATCACCGCGTACTCGACGCTCGAGGAGGACGTGTTCATCGCCCCGTGCGTCGTCACGACGAACGACAACTTCATGGGCCGGACGGAGAAACGGAAGAAGCTGCTCCGCGGCCCGACCATCCGCCGCGGCGCCCGTGTAGGCGGCGGCGCCGTCCTCTGCCCCGGCATCGAGATCGGCGAGGAGGCCTTCGTCGGGGCCGGAGCGGTCGTCGTGCGCGACGTGCCGCCGCGCGTGGTCGTCGTCGGAAATCCCGCGCGCGTGCTGCGCGACGTGCCCGGCGAAGAGCTCCTGGCTAGCGCTTGAGCCGAAGCGTGTAGCTGCCCGCCTGCGCCGTCGCGGCGGTCACGTCGACGAAGTACCAGCCGCGGTCGGTGGCCCTGTAACGGAACCTCGCCCACTTGCCCGCAGCGGCCGAGCGCTGCGCGAGCGGCTTGCCGGGCAGCGCAATCGTCCGGGTGCCCGGGCGAAGGAGCGAGACCGTTGCGCCCGTCGTCCCGGTGCTCAGGCCGACCGTGAGTTGCTGGCCTTCCTTGAGGAAGACGCGGTACACGTCGTTCGGGTCGTCCCAGGCGTCGACGGTCGCCTTCAGGGTCTGCGTGCCGGGCAGCGGCGTGTACGCATCGGTCCCGACGTCGTCGTTGGGCTCGTAATCGTCCGGGGGCGGCGTCAGCCCCACGCGGTTCAGCGCGCCCTGGATGTCGAGCATGCCCCAGCCGCTCGCATCGTCGCGGCCGATGCTGCAGCGCTTGCAGCCGTTGGCGGTGGTCATGTCGTCGGCCGAGCGCTCGAGGATCGCCTCGACCTGGTCGGCCTGCAGGCCGGGGTTGGCCGCCATCAGCTCCGCCGCGGCGGCCGACACCTGCGCGGCCGCGAACGACGTGCCGTCGCCGTGCCGGAAGTCGTCCGGGCCGCAGCTCGAGTAGCCCTGGCACTGCGGCCTGTCGGTGCTCAGGTCACGCGGCACCGTGGACAGGATGGCCATGCCCGGCGCCGCGATGTCGTTGTAGAGCGGGTCGCCGTTCGAGAAGTCCGGGACGCTGCCGTCGGATGCGGCGGCGCTGACGCCGAGCACGTGCGGCAGCGCGGCCGGGTAGCTGGCCCAGCGCCACGGCAGTTTCGTAGCCCCCTCGCCGTTGCCGACGGCCGCGACCACGAGTGCACCCTTCGACACGGCGTACTGGACGGCCGCGTCCTCGAGCGGCGAGTACTCGTCGGACGGGTCGCCCGGGTCCCGCAGCGCCGCCAGGCTCAGATTGATGACACGAGCGCCGCTGTTGGCGGCCCAGCGGATCGCGCGGGCCTCCGCCTCGGGGCTGATCGTCCCGTCGGCGCGCACGACCTTGGCGATGAGCAGCCGCGTGGAGAAGCCGATGCCGGCGATTCCGGCGCCGTTGTTCAGCTGCGCCGCGATCAGCCCGGCGACGAAGGTGCCGTGCCCGATCGAGTCCTGACGCGGGTTGGGCGAGTCGGGGACGAAGCTCTGCGCGTCGTCGATGCGGTCGGCGAGCTCCGGATGGAACGCGTCGATCCCGGAGTCGATGATCGCCACCTTCACGGAGCCGAGCGTGGGCCGCACCGGCCACGTCGGCCAGGCGTCGAACGCGTGGATCGCTGAGACGTACCACTGGCGCGCGAGCATCGGGTCGTTCGGCTTGAACGCGAGCACGCGGTCGCGCTCGAGATGCTCGATGTAGGAGACGCCCGGTGTCGACGGCGCGACCGGAGCGTTGGCGACCAGGGCGAAGGGAGCAAGACGCGAGACCGGCGAGCCGGTCTGCGCCTGGATCCGCGCGGCGACGGCGTCCACGGAGGCGCCGTGCTCGAGCCCGATGGCGTAGCGGCCGCCCGACGCCGGCCCGGCCAGCGCGAGCGCGAGCGCGGCGGCTGCCAGCACAGGCCTCACGGCAGGGCGCCGAGCGCCAGGACGGCGCTCGTCCCCGCAGCGAGGCCGTTGCTCGCAGGCAGGCGCGCCCGGTAGGCCCCGGGACGCAAGTCGACGGTCGCGCGCCAGCGACCGGCCGCGTCGATGCGAGCGCCGGCGACCGGCTTCCAGCCAACGAGAGAACGTCGTTGCACCTGCAGGATGGTGCCAGGTCGCGCCGGGTGTGACGAGCCGACGAAGCCGGTGCCGTCGGTCGCGGCCCGCATTTTCACCAGTGGCATGACCGTCACGGTGACGGGCTTGCTCTTCACGACATCGGTCCTGAGCCGGTACTGCGTGGTCGCGGTCGGCGTCAGCGCCACGGACACCGTTCCGTCGCTGCGCGGCGAGACCGTGCTCACGGCCGCCCAGATCGTCGAGCCCGCCTGCTGCTGCTCGACGGTGACGTTACCCACCGCGCGCGCGAGGCCGGTCAGGGAGAACAGCGTCCCGTACGCGACCGGCGCGGCCGGCTGCACCAGCCCGAGCTCGCCGATTGTGAACCACGTCGAGCGCAGCCCGAGCGCCTGGCGGAAGTCCGCGGCGGCCATCGCCGGGCCGACCGTCCCGCCCTGGCCGACGCCGGCGATCTGCGCGACGCGCTGCGAGCCGTTCATGGTCATGTGGACGTCGAGGACGGGGCCGCTCATCTTCAGCACCTTGGCGAGCTTGTCCGGGCTGATCACGGCCGGCTTCCAGTCGTGGTAGGGCGAGGCCGTGTCGTATGGGTCTGCCACCGACACGAGGTAGGGCACGGCCGGCGAGCCCGGCCACACATCCTGGATGGCGGCCGTGCGGCCGCCGGACGTGGAGAAGTAGTAGGTCGACGCCACCTTGCCGTTGTAGAGCACGACCTGGCCGGCGGTCGCGTCCACCGCCGCGGTGGTCGAGTCGACCTCCGCAGCGATGCCCCGGTACACCTGGCTGCGCGTGTCGGAGTAGAGGTCGAAGCCGCCGCCCTGCTCCAGGTGGGAGAGCGCGTACGAGCGCGCGACGACGGCCTGCGCCTTGAGCGCCTCGGCAGGCCAGTCGTCCGGCACCTCGGACGGCACCACTCCGTACAGGTAAGGCGCAAGCCCGACGACGTTGATCACCTGAAGCTTCCCACCGGCGACGCTGACCTCGAACTGGCCGCGATAGGCGCGGCCGCCCAGCGAGAGCGGCTGCGAGCGGGCGGCGAACGTCAGCGGCCCGCTGAGTTTCTGGGGCTTGGCCTGGCCGTCGACAGGGAGCTTCAGGCCGGGTTTCAGCGTGTACGTGCCCGCGGCGAGCGTGTGCGAGTCACCGTTCGCGTCCTTCACGCGCATGTCGTCGTCGGAGGCGATCGCGACGGACGGCGCGTTCTGCGCGAGCAGCACGCGCACCCGGCGGACGGGTGTCGGGCCGAGCGTCGTGTGCGGGTAGTAGTGGGCGAGGATCTTCGGGTACGTGACACCGGCCTTCGCGTAGCCGTAGGTGCCCCACTGGCTGAGGCCGACTCCGTGACCCCAGCCGTGGCCCGTGACGACGAACTGCGGCGAGGCGAGTCTGGCCAGGTCCACGGGGCTCGAATCCGACGGCTGCGCGCCGGCTGCTGCTGGCACGAGCACGGCGACGAGGAGGACGAGTGAGGCTACGCGGGCGGTCACGGGCTCCCGGGTGCTCTTCGACCGGTTCCCACCGGTGCTTGAGCGGTCGCGACCCGCCGCAGGCTAACGCATCTCCCAGCCGCGTCCAATCCCTCTTTACAGGGCTCTTACGCCTGGGTTTCCCGTCCGGACGGATCGGATACCGCCCTTCCAGGGCCTTTCGCCCGCTTCCGCATGCAGGTCGACACAGACGTCCTTCCCGAGCGCTACCGCAACCCCGTGCGCATCGGGCACGGGGCGATGGGCGACGTCATGCGCGCGCGCGACACCGTGCTCGACCGCGATGTGGCAGTGAAGCTCCTGGCCACCCGCTTCGCCGAGGACGCGGACGTTCGCGCCCGGTTCACGCGCGAGGGCCTGGCCGCCGCGCGCCTGTCAGGCGAGCCCGGGATCGTGACCGTCTACGACGTGGGCGAGTGGAAAGGGCGGCCCTTCATCGTCATGGAGTACCTCGCCGGCGGCTCGCTCGCCGAGCGGCTCGCCCAGGGCCCGCCGCCCGTCGCCCAGGCGCTCGAGTGGCTGGAGCAGGCGGCGAGGGCGCTCGACGCCGGACACCGGCACGGCGTCGTCCACCGGGATGTGAAGCCGGCCAACCTGCTGCTCGACTCGGGCGGCCGCGTGCATGTCGCCGACTTCGGCGTCGCGAGCGCCGGCGGGCTCGACTCCCTGACGCTGACCGGGACGATCCTGGGCACCGCGGGCTACCTCTCGCCGGAGCAGGCGCGCGGCGAGCGGGCGACGCCGGCCAGCGACCGGTACGCGCTTGCGGTCGTGGCGTGGGAGCTGGTCGCCGGCGAGCGGCCGTTCGCGAGCGAGTCGGCGACGGCGGAGGCGACCGCGCACGTCCATGCGCCGCCGCCGTCGCTGTGCGACCGGCGCCGTGACCTGCCGTGCCGGGAGCTGGACGAGGTCTTCGCGCGCGCGCTCGCGAAGGAGCCCGGCGCGCGGCCCGGAAGCAGCCGCGAGCTGGTCGCCGAGCTGCGCCATGCGCTCGCGGCGGGGGCGCAGACGACACGCATCATCCCGCCCACTGCGGGGCCGGAACCTGCCGGGGAGGCGTCTGCGCGCCGCCGGTGGCGCTGGCTGCTCTTGGCCGTCCTGCTCGTCGCTGCGCTGGTTGCGGGCGTGGTGCTCGCGAGCACGCTCGGCGGCGGGGGCGACAGCACCCAACAGACCAGCGTGCGGACGCTGCGTCTCACGCAACGTGGCACGACGGTCACGACGTCGGTCACCGTGACCACGAGCGCACCGACGACGGCCACGCCACCGACAACGTCGACGCCGCCGGTGAGCGGGAGCCCGACGGCGCTGGTCGACCAGGCGACGGCCGACCTGAATGCCGGCCGCTACCAGCAGGCGGTCACGGAGGCGCAATCCGCGCTGAGCCAGCTCGGCGGCAGCGGCCAGACGTACGAGGCCTACGCGCTCTACGACCTCGGCGCGGCACTCGCGAACCTGGGCGACTGCAAGGACGCCACGCAGGCGCTGAAGGCGTCCGAGAAGATCCAGGGCCACCGCAGCGAGATCGAGGCCGCGAAGCAGCTCTGCCACGGCAAGGCGAAGCGCCCCTAGGATTCGGCGCGATGCGACTTCTCGTCACCGGCGCCGCCGGGTTCATCGGCTCGAACTTCGTTCGCTACTGGCTGCAGCAGCACCCGGGCGACCAGGTCGTCGCCTACGACCTGCTGACGTACGCCGGCAATCGCAGCAGCCTCGCGGACATCGAGAACGAGATCCTCTTCGTCGAGGGCGACATCGGCGACCTGGAGCTCGCCGAGCGCACGCTGCGCGACGAGCGCATCGAGGTGGTCGTGAACTTCGCCGCCGAGTCACACAATTCGCTGGCCGTGCTCGACCCGGCCAGGTTCTTCCAGACGAACGTCGTCGGCACGGGGGCGCTTTGCCACGCAGCCGTCCAGGCGGGTGTCGAGCGCTTCCATCACGTCTCGACGTGCGAGGTCTACGGCGACCTCCCGCTCGACACGGACGAGATGTTCACCGAGGAGTCGCCGTACCGGCCGCGCACGCCGTACAACGCGTCGAAGGCCGGCGGCGACCACGCGGTGCGGTCGTACCACGAGACGTTCGGGCTGCCGATCACGATCACGAACTGCTCGAACAACTACGGGCCGTACCAGTTCCCCGAGAAGGTCATCCCGGTCTTCACGACCAACGCGCTGGACGACATCGCAATCCCGATGTACGCGTCCACCCAGAACAAGCGCGAGTGGCTGCACGTGCTCGACCACTGCACGGCGATCGACCTCGCGATCACGAAGGGGACGCCCGGCGAGACCTACAACGTCGGCTCGGGCGTCGAGGTGTCGATCGAAGAGCTCGCCGACCTCCTGCTCGACCTGACGGGCAAGCCGCAGAGCCTGAAGACGATCGTCCCGGACCGGCCGGGGCACGACCGCCGCTACCTGCTCGACTCGTCGAAGATCCGCCGCGAGCTTGGCTGGACACCGCTCATCGGCTGGGAGCAGGGCCTCCGCGACACGGTCGAGTGGTACCGGGCGAACCGCGCCTGGTGGGAGCCGCTCAAGGAGCGCGCGCCCGTCTCCGAGACTGCCTGGCGCTGATCAGCCGAAGACGTCGTAGCGCGTCCCCGACCACCGCCAGTCGTCGGGGCCGGAGCACAGTCCGGCGCGAACCGGGTTGAGGATGACGTAGCGGCAAGCGGCGATCAGGCGGCGGTCTGACTCGAGCGAGGCCGCCCAGAAGCGATCGCCGAACAGATGGCCCCGCCGGCCATGGCGGCGGTTGTAGCCGCTTGCGTACAGGCCGTTGAGCCGATGGAGGCCCGCCGAGAGCGCCTCGCGGCCCGCCCAGGCGACGAGGTGGTAGTGGGTCGTCATCAAGCAGAAGGCGTCCATGCGCCAGTCGAAGCGCTTCGCGACCTGTTGGAGCAGCGACAGGAACCGGAGCCGGTCGGGATCGTCCCGGTAGACGGCGATGTCGCCCGCGCCGCGCGTGACGATGTGGAACACGCCCTGCTCGGGAAGCGCGATCGTGCGTGGAACGCGGGGCATCGCGGGCACCGTACGGCCGCCGGCAGAGCGGACACGCCACCGTGGAGAGATCGTCACACTCTTGTTCCGAAAGCCATGTCCCAGCCAGACAGCTCCAGGGGACAGTCCCATGAAGTGCGCAACCGCTCGAAGGCACCGGGCCCTGCGCGAGCGGCTGCTCAGGCGGCTTCGTTCAGCCGGCGCAGGCACTCGCGCAGGCCCTCGCGCCAGTGCGGGAGCCGCGGCGCGCCCGGGCGCTCGCTGCGCAGCACCGAGTACGCGGGCCGAGGCGCCGCCGCGCCGTACTCGGCGGTCGTGATCGGGACGACGCGGCAGTCGAGCCCCGCCTCCGCGAAGATCGCCTCCGCAAGCTCGGCCCACGAGCACTCGCCCTCCGCGGCGATGTGCCACACGCCCCGCGGCAGCTCGACGACCGCGCGCGTCGCCTCGGCGAGGTGCCCGACGTACGTGGGCGAACCGACCTGGTCGCCGACGACGCGAACCTCGTCGCGCTCCGCACCCAGCCGCAGCATCGTGCGCACGAAGTTGTGCCCCGTCTCCCCGTAGAGCCACGACGAGCGCACGATCCACGCGTCGCCGGCAACGTGCTCGCCCTCCAGCTTCGTCGCCCCGTAGACCGATTGCGGCCGCGGAAGGTCCGACTCCACGTACGGCTCGCCCTTCGTTCCGTCGAAGACGTAATCCGTCGAGAAGTAGACGAGCGGCGCGCCGAGCAGGGCCGCGTTCCGCGTTCCGCTGACGTTCACCTGGGCCGCGCCGGCCGGGTCGCCCTCTGCGTCGTCGACCCGTCCACGCCGCCGTGTGCAGCACGAGGTCCGGGTCGAGCCCCGGCGGCGGCGGCTACGCGACGTCCCACTCGGCACGCGTCAGCGCGGTGACGTCGTCGTCGGCGAACGCCTCCGCGAGCGCGTGGCCGAGCTGGCCGCCGGCGCCCGTGATCAGGACGCGGCGCGCTGGTCCCGCTCCGAGAGGATCGGCGATCGACGTGCTCCACAGGTGCGCGACGCGCGGGTCGTCCCACGGCGACGCCGTGCTCGTCCGGCTCCGCAGGGTCGTACTCCTCCGTCACGAGGTAGACAGAACAGGCAGTCGGTCAGCGCCTCGTACCCGTGCGCCTGCCGGCCCGGCACGTAGATCGCGACCGGGTTGTCGTCGCCGATGTCCTCGGTGAACGTCTCGCCCGTCTCGCGGTCGAGCACGACGACGCGCACCATCCCCTGCAGGCAGAGGAAGAGGTCGTCCTGGCCGCGCTCGTGGTAGTGCAGCGCGCGGATCACGCCCTGCCGCGAGCACGCGAGGTTCGCCTGCCGGACCGGCTTCGGCAGCGCGCTCGCGCGCATCAGCTCCATGAACCAGCCGCGCTCGTCCTCGAAGCGCCGGAGCGGGATCCGCGTGACCAGCGATCACTTGTTGACGCCCGGTCTCCTCGATCAGGCGGCCGACGTCGGCGAGGTCGCCCCAGTGCTTGCCGCCGTCGTGCCACCAGCCCTCGACGCGCTCGACCGCGAGCCGCCCTGCTGCGCGTAGGCGCGGTTCACGTCGGTGATCTCGAGCTCGCCGCGGCTCGACGGCTCGAGCCCGTCGATGATGTCGAACACGTCCGGCGGGTAGCAGTAGAGCCCGACGACCGCGTCCGCTCGACGGCGGCGCGTCGTAGCGCGTGTCGACGACGCCGGCCTTCTCGACGATGTCGGCGACGCGCGCCGTCGCCGTCGTAGACGACGACGCCGAAGTTCTCGGGGTCCGGCACCTCCTTGGCGAAGACGAGGCGCGCCGTCGCCGCTCCAGCCGCCGATCGCCTCTGCCTGGGCGTGCTCGAAGATGTTGTCGCCGAGGCAGACCACGAGTCCGTCGCCGCGCGGCGAACGTCGCGCGCCATCCCGACGACCTGCGCGATCCCGCCGGGCTCGACCTGCACCTTGTAGCTGAGGTCGACGTCGAACAGCGGCTCGCCGCTCGCGCGGGAGCGCCACGCGCCCGTCGCCCGAGCAGGTCGATGAACTGGCCCGCGTGCTGCTGGCCGGTGACGAGCAGCACCTCCCGCACGCCCGCGCGCTGCAGCAGCTGGAGCGGGTAGTAGACCATCGGCCAGCGGCCGACCGGGAGCAGGTGCTTGTTCGTGACGCGGGTCAGCTCCTGGAGTCTCGTCGCCGTCCCGCCGGCGCAGATGAGTCCTTTCGGCACGCCGCGATGCTACTGGCGGATCGGTTCGTGCCCGGTGCGTTAGTTTCCAGGTGGGGATAGTCGGCAACATGTCCCGAATGAACCCCGAGGAAAGGACTGCAGTGGCCAGCACACGCGATCGCATCACCGACCGGGCGGACACGGTGAGGCCCTACGTCGAGCGCGCGATGACCGACGAGAAGATCCGCGACGACATCCGCGACGCGGTCGCCGCGGCCCGCCAGATCTACGACGAGCTGATCGGCAACCGCAGCATCACCACGATCGCCGGCCGGATCGCAACCGACCAGGACATCCAGGACACGCTGCGGCAGGCCATGGACAACCTGCGCAGCGCGGCCGACCGCGTCCAGGGCAAGCAGAGCCACACGGCTCGGAACGTGTTCCTGTTCAGCGGCATCGTCGTCGGCGTGCTCTTCAACCCGGTGACCGGCCCCGCAACACGCGAGTGGCTCAAGGGCCTGATCGGCGGAGGCTCCGGCGCGAGTGACTTCGGCGGCGAGAGCGACGCCGTCAGCAGCAACGGCTCCTAGCTAACCGCGGTCGAGCGGACGCGCCGGCACCCGTACGCGGGTGTCGCGCGATCCGCCTGCGTTCACGCTCTGGAGACCGCCGGCCGGCCTGACCGCGCGGCGGAGTGACGCGGGATCGAGCCCGCTTGCCGTCGAGATGTCGGAGGACTGGAGCAGGATCGCGCCGGCCTTGGGGGCATGTCCGCCGAGCGGCGGCGCCCAACCGACGACGCCCGTGATCGGCACGTCCTTCAGCCGGGCCCAGGCCTGCAGGTACGTCGTCGGGTCGACGGCGCCGTCATAGCCGAGGTAGAGCATCGAGACCGGGTGGATCTCGAAGTGCAGGTGGTACGGCGTCCCGCGCGCGTCGCCGGTGTTGCCGACGAAGCCGATCACGTCGCCCGCCTGCACCGGCACGCCGTTGGCCGTCCGCGTCGCGAGCGCGGAGAGATGGGCGAAGTAGAACTCGTTGCCGGCCGTGTCGCGCAGCCAGACGCGGAGGCCGCCGATGTCGTTCCAGCCGACGGAGAACAGCGTCCCGTCGGCGACGGCGAGAATCGGCGCGCCGAGCGGCGCGAAGATGTCGTCGCCGTGGTGCCACGAGACGTCGGCCCGCGGGGCGCCGAAGCTGTCGATGAACGAGCTCGGCCCGTAGATCGGGAAGACGTACCCGCCCGCGGTGAGCGGCGGGTGCACCTTGCTGGGCGTCCGCCGTGGCAGGTCGAGGCTCAGGCCTGGCCCGCGCCTGTCGGTTTTGTCCGGCGCCGTCGTGGTCGTCGCAGTGGTGGTGGTCGTCGTCGTGGCAGCGGACGTGGTCGTCACCGACGGCACTGCGGTCGCCGGCGTTCCCGCCTGGACGGTTGCCTCTGCCGAGCCAAGTAGCAGATCCGTGCCCGCGGTCAGACCGCCGTGGTCGAGCACGAGGTGGACATGGAGCCCGACCGCCGAGACGTGGAAACCCGGCATGCCCTTCGTTCCCGACAGGGCCGAGGTCTCGTCGAGCACGGTGAGCGTGCCCCAGTCCGCGAGGGGCACCTGCGTCCCCGGCGTCGCCGCGACCTCCACGCCGAGCACCTTCAGCCCGAGCACCTTCGTGCCCGTGTAGTCGCCGGTCGCGTTGGACGGCACGGCGCCGGCATTGACGTGCGCGGCGACCGTGTCGGCAGTGATCTCGCCCCCGAAGAGCGAGACGGCGGTCAGGTCGGCAGCCGCCTTGCCCGTGGAGAGTCCCTGCGACTGGGCGGCCGCGCTCGACGACGTCATCGAGACGTTGACGACCGACCCGTCGGCCGGATACGAGTAGGGCGTACGCAGCGCCGCGTGCCCGGGCGGTGCCGCCGTCGCCGAGATCACGGTGGGCGTCGCGGCGTCGGGCGGGACGATCGAGACGACGAACGCCTTCGCGCCTGCGGAGGCCGTTACGCGGTCGCGCGACGCCGACGCGCCGGCTGAGACGGCGACCAGCAGCGCGGCGAGGGCGGCCAGGGGCAGGCCGAGGTGAAGGCGACGCACTGGGCCATTATCGGCCACGCGCGACGGAATCGTTGTCCGATTTTGCTCGCGCGCGCCAGGCGATCTGGATCGCGACCGCGATCATCAGCAAACCGAACAGCCGACGGAGCGTGCTCTGGGGCAGCGCCGTGGCGATCTGCACCCCCACTTCGACGCCCGCGACGGCCGCCACGCCGATAACTGCCGCCGCGCGCCAGCGGACGTTCCCGTAGCGCTGCTGCGTCCACGTGCCGGCCGCGACGGTCGGGATGATCGCGAGCAGCGACGTCGCCTCCGCGTTGATCTGTGACAGCCCCAGCGCGAGCGTGAGGACGGGCACGAACAGGATGCCGCCACCGACGCCGAAGAGACCGGCGGCCACGCCTGCGGCAAAGCCGACCACGACCGCGATCGCGATGTCGATCACGAGATCACGAGGTAGGCGCCGATGGCCGCGAGCAGCGCGGAGAAGGCGAACGACAGCACGCGCACGGGCAGCCGCTGCTGGAGGACGGCACCGGCAACCGCGCCGGCCGAAGCGGGAATGCCGACGAGCAGCCCCGGGCCGACCTCGACGTGGCCGCGCACTGCATAGAGCGTCACTCCGACGAGCGCGATCAGGCCAATGGCGGCGAGCGACGTCGCTGACGCCTGCCGCTGGTCGAGCCGAAGCCAGAGGATCAGGAGCGGCACGATCACGATCCCGCCACCTACGCCGAAGAGCGCGGAGAACACCCCGGAGACGAGGCCGATCAGGACGAGCCGCAGCGTCGTTCCCCGGTCGGCCACGCGCGGAGGATACGGCCTCGTATGCTCCGCCTCGTGCAGCTGCCGCCCGAGCTCGCCTCCCTGGCGGCGGAGCCGCGGCTGGCAGCGCTCGTGCTCGACGTCGACGGGACGCTCGCGCCGATCGTCGCCCGGCCGGAAGACGCCGCCGTGCCACCTGCCACCCGTGCGGAGCTCGAGCGGCTCCGGCGCCGGTATGCGCTTGTCGCGTGTGTGAGCGGGCGCAGCGGCGACGACGCCCGGCGCATCGTCGGCGTCGACGGGCTGGAGTACGTCGGCTCACACGGCCTCGAGCTCGCGCCCGAGGCGGCCGCGTGGGCCGGACGGCTGAGCGCGTTCGCGGCGACCGTCGACTGGCCGGTCGAGGACAAGGGCGTGACCGTCTCCTTCCACTGGCGCACCGCCGCCGACCAGGACGCGGCCGAGCGGTTCCTCCACGACGTCGCGGGCCGCGCGCGCGCCGAGGGCTTCGACGCCCGCTTCGGTCGCAAGGTGCTCGAGCTGCGGCCGCCGGTCGACGCCGACAAGGGCACCGCCATGCGCGCCCTCGTGGCGGCGCGCGGCCTGCGGCGCGCGCTCTACGCCGGCGACGACACGACCGACGTCGACGCGTTCCGCGCGGTGCACGAGCTCGAGCTCGGGATCGCCGTGGCGGTGCGGTCGGCCGAGCTGCCCGGACCGGTGGAGGCGCACGCCGACGTCCTGGTCGACGGCACCGCCGGGATGCTCGACCTGCTCAGCTCGCTCTGAGCACGTCCCAGGCGCGCGCCACGTCAGCCTCGGTCGTGAAGACGTTGCCGACCGCCAGACGCAGGACGTAGCGCCCGTCGAGCTCCGTCGGCGAGATGAAGATCTCGCCCGATCCGTTGACACGATCGAGCAGTGCGCGGTTCTCCTCGTCGGCGCCCTCCCGCCGGAAGCACACGACCGAGAAGCGCCGCGGCGCGACCACCTCCCAGCCGGGCTCTGCCCGCACCCATTCCTCGAAGAGCCCGGCGAGCCGGACGTGCTCGCGGATGACCGCCTGCAGGCCACTGCGGCCGTAGCAGCGCAGGACGGCCCACAGCTTCAGCGACCGGAACCGCCGCCCGAGCGCCGGACCGTAGTCGGAGAGGCTCAGCTCCTCCTCGGCGCCGGAGCGCAAGTAGGCCGGGACGAGGCTGAAGGCCTCGCGGAAGACGTCGGGTCGGCTGGTCCAGATGCAGGAGCAGTCCGTCGGCACGAGCAGCCATTTGTGGGCATTCACGACGAGGGAATCGGCGCGGTCGACGCCGTCGAAGGCCCACCGAAATTCCGGGCACACCATCGCCGCGCCGGCGTAGGCGGCATCGACGTGCAGCCAGGCCCCGTCCGGCGCGGTCGGCGATCGCCCCCACCGGGTCGACGGACGTCGACGATGTCGTGCCCACGGTCGCGACGACCGCGCACGCGTCCGTGAGATCGAGTGCTTCCGGCCGCAGGCGGAACTCGTCGTCGGCCGGCGTCTTCCGCGTCTCGAGGCCGACGATGCGCGCTGCCTTTTCCACCGACGAGTGGGCGTGCTCAGAGCAGACGACGACGCCCGCGTCGGGCCGCAGCGTGCGCGCGGCGGCGAGCGCGGCGAGGGTGGACGTGGACGCGGTGTCCTCGATGTGCCCGTGCCACCCGGCCGGGAGCCCGAGCAGCTGGGCGAGCCACCCGGCGGCGACGTACTCGAGCTCGGTCGAGACGGGCGAGGCCTGCCAGCGGATCGCGACCGTGTTCAGCGCGGCGGCGAGGAACTCGGCGAGGATGGCCGGCTCGGACGAGCTGGTCGCGAAGTACGCGAAGAAGCGCGGGTGGTTCCAATGCGTGATCGCCGGCAGGAGCACCTCGTCCAGGTCGCGCAGCACGTTCGCGAACGGCTCTGGCTCCTCCGGCGGCGCGGTGGGCAGGCGACCGGTCAGCTCGCCCGGCTCGACCTGTGCGAGCACCGGCAGGTCACCCACGCGCTCCAGGTAGCGCGCGACCCAGTCCAGCGTCGCCTGTCCGTCCTCGCGAAAGCTCACCGTGGGCGGATCTTGCTCCAGGGCTTCGTGTTCAGCACCTGGTCGGCGGTCATCCATGCGCGCCGCGCCTGCGCGGCGCCGATCTCGACGTACTGCAGCGTCTCGACGCCGTGGCCGTCGCTGTTCACGGGCATGCGCACTCCTGCCTCGGCCGCGGCCCGCGCGTGCGCGTCGTTGAGGTCGAGCCGGTCCGGCTGCGAGTTGATCTCGAGCGCGGTGCCGGTCTCGAGCGCAACTTCGATGAGCCGCTCGACGTTCACGTCCGCCGGCGGGCGCTTGTTGATCTTGCGGCCGGTCGGATGCCCGATGCAGTCGACGTGCGGATTCTCCATGGCGGCGAGCAGCCGCTCGGTCGGGTTGCGGTCGAAGCTCGAGTGCAGCGACGCGACCACCCAGTCCCGGCCGGCGAGCGCGTCGTCGTCCATGTCCAGCGAGCCGTCGGGGCGGATGTTGACCTCGACCCCCTTGAGCAGCTTCAGCGGCTTCACGCGCTCGGCGACCGCATCGATCTCCTCGGCCTGCGCCTCGAGGGCGCCGTCGCGCAGCCGGTGGGAGTGGTCGCAGATGGCCAGATAGGCATAGCCGCGCTCCCGCGCCGCGTTGGCCATCTCCTCGACGGTGTTGCGACCGTCCGACCAGCGCGTGTGCGTATGCAGGTCGCCACGGAGCTCGCGACGCCTCGACGAGCTTCGGGATGCCGCCCTCGCGCGCGACGGCCAGCTCGCCACGGTTCTCGCGCAGCTCCGGCGGGATGAACTGGTAGCCGAGGAAGGCGTACAGCTCCTCCTCCGAGCGGGTCTGGAAGACCTCCTTCGTCTCGACGTTCTGGACGCCGTACTCGGAGATCGAGAGCCCGCGGCGCACCGCGTCCTCACGCAGCGCGACGTTGTGGTCCTTCGAGCCGGTGAAATGCTGGAGCAGGTCGCCGTACGACTCGGGCGGGACGACGCGCAGGTCGAAGCGGAGCCCGTCATGCGAGACGACGGTCGCCTTCGTCGGCCCCTGCGCGGCGACCTCGGCCACCCACGGAAGCTTCGTCAGGTACTCGGTGAGCGCCTTCGGGTCGGCCGCCGTAGCGATGATGTCGAGGTCGCGGACCGTCTCGCGCCGGCGGCGCGCGCTGCCCGCCTCGGAGACGAGATCGGCGGCCGGCTGCTCGCGCAGCACCTCGACGACGGCGAGCAGCGCTGGCAGGGCCGTGCCGAGCAGCGTCCGCGGCGGTCCGGCCGGCTTCGCGGCGAGCGCCTTGATGACGTTCTCCTCGGTCTTTGCACCAAGCCCTCGGAGCGTACGGAGCTGCTGCTGCTCGGCCGCCGCGCGCAGCTCGTCGCGCGTGGTGATGCCAAGCTCCTGCCAGATGCGACGCACCGTCTTCGGACCGAGGCCGGGCAGCTTCATGAAGGTGACGACCTCGGCGGGGACGCGCTCCTTGTGGCGCGTGAGCGTCTCGATCTCGCCCTTCTCGACGATCTGGACGATCTTGCCCTCGATCGTCGCGCCGATCCCCGGCAGCTCCTTCGCGCGGCCGGCGAGGGCCAGCTCGGCCACCGGGCGCGGCGTCTCCCGGATCAGCCCGGCGGCGCGCCGGTAGGCGATCACCTGGAATGCATCGGTGTCCTCGAGCTCGAGCAGATCGGCCAGCAGGTCGAACTGGTCGGCGACGTCGCTGTTGCGAGGGAGCCCCGTCGCCACGCCCCGATCTTATTGTGCGTCCGTGCGCGCCCTGATCTGCCTGCCCACCTACAACGAGCGCGAGAACATCGAGCCGATGCTGCGCGCGCTGGGCGAGGTGCGCGGCCCCGAGGACGAGGTGCTGGTCATCGACGACAACTCGCCCGACGGCACCGGCGAGATCGCCGACCGGCTCGCCGCGGAGCTGTCGTACGTGCGCGTGCTGCACCGGCCCCAGAAGCAGGGGATCGGGCCGGCGTACCTGGACGGGTTCCGCGACGCGCTGGCCGCCGGCGCCGAGCTCGTCCTGGAGATGGACTGCGACTTCTCGCACGACCCGAAGGACGTCCCGCGGCTGATCGAGGCGACGGCGGGCGCCGACCTGGCGCTCGGCTCGCGCTATGTGCGCGGCGGCGGAGTACGCAACTGGGGGCTCGCGCGTCGGGTGATCTCGCGCGGCGGCTCGCTCTACGCGCAGCTGCTGCTCGGGCTGCGCGTCCGCGACCTGACCGGCGGCTTCAAGTGCTACCGGCGCGCCGTGCTCGAGGGGATCGACTTGGACGCGGTGTCGGCCGCCGGCTACGCGTTCCAGATCGAGACCACCTACCGCGCGATCCGCGCCGGATTCAGCGTCGTGGAGGTGCCGATCACCTTCGCCGACCGCGAGCAGGGCGGATCGAAGATGAGCCGGGCGATCGTGCTGGAGGCCGTCTGGCGCGTGCCCCTGCTACGCCTCTCCGCCCTCCTCGGCCGGCTGTAGCCAGTCGGCCCACGCGCGCTCGTAGTCGTGCCGCCTGCGCGCGCCGGGCACCGGCGCGGCCGCCGCGCCGCCGGCGAAGAGGGTCGCCGTCGGGAGACTGAGCACGCCGTAGCGAGCCGCCGTGAGTGGATTCGCGTCGACGTCCATGCGCACGAACTCGACCTCGTCGTGCTCGGCCGCGAGCGCGGTGAGGATCGGCTCGACCGCCTTGCACGGCCCGCACCACGGCGCCCAGAAGTCGACGACCACCGGCCGGGGCGAACGCAGAACCTCACGCTCGAACGACGCGTCGGTGACCGCGCGCACGTCAGGCGGTCTCGGTCGACACGATCACCGGCTCGGCCGACTGCCGGGTATGCGGCTCCGGGCGGTCGACGGACTCCGGGCGCACGGTGATCCGCGGATCGACGAACGCGAGGATGATGTCGGCGATCAGGTTGAGCACGAGGATCAGCACCATGACCCAGATGGTGATGCCGAGGATCATCGGCATGTCGCGGCGGGCGAGGCTCTGCACGGCGAGCTGCCCGACACCGGGCAGGCCGTAGACCCGCTCGATTAGGATCGCCCCGCCGATCGGGCCGGCGATCGACATTGCCATGTCGGCGCCGGCCATGGCCACGATCGGCGTCATCGCGTTGCGCAGCACGTGCCGCCGCACGACGATGCGCTCCGGCGCGCCCTTGGCGCGGGCGGTGCGCACATAGTCCTCGTGCAGGGTCTCCATCACGCTCGCGCGCACCATGCGGACGTAGACGGCCGCGAACAGGAGCGCGAAGGTGAACCAGGGCATGAGCAGGTGCGACGTCCAGTCGACGGGGCCGCCGCAGCGGCCGACCGGATGGACGAGGTTGCAGTAGCCGCCCGCCGGCGCGACGTGGAAGTGGCCGGCGAAGGTGTAGCGCAGGATCATCCCAAGCCAGATCGGGTGCACCGAGATCCCGATCAGAACGAAGATGACGCCGAATCGGTCTAAGAGCGAGCGCGGCCGGAGCGCGGACAGGACGCCAAGGGGGATGGCGATGAACATCCAGGCGATCATCCCGCCGATGATCAGCGAGAGCGTGATCGGGGCCGCGGTCATGATCTTCTCGGTGACCGGCTGCCGGTCGACGATCGAGTGGCCGAGGTCCCGGTGGGCCGTGATCCTCCAGACGAACCTCGCCCAGTCCACGTAGAAGGGGCCGTTGAACGCGTAGAGGTTCTTGATCGGGAGCCCCTCCGTCTCGCTCGCCCGCGTCGCCTGGAGCGGGTCGGACGGAATCATGAAGAAGAGGCAGAACGTCGCGAACGTGAGCACCAGGAACAGCACCATCGACCAGATCACGCGTCCGACTAGGAACTGGAGCACCTGGGTTCCTCCCCTCGCCCGCCTGGCGCGGTCGCTCGCCCGGTCAGCGTACCGCCCGCCTCGCGGCAGTCAAGCGTCGCGCGTGAAGTGCTCCCAGCCGGCCAGCGACAGCGGCTGGCCGGCCAGGAGGAGCACGAGACCGTCACCCGGCTCGCAGCGCCCGATGACGGGGAAGCCGCACGCGCCCGCCTCCCCCACGGGCACCGCGGCGAGCAGCTCATAGTCCTCACCGAAGGCACATACGAGCTCCCACGGCGATCGGTTGAGCCGCGCCGCGATCTCGGCCACGCCCTCCGCGACCGGGACCTGTTCGAGCTCCACGACGACGCGGCAGCCCGAGCGGGCTGCCAGGTGGGCGGCGTCGGTGGCCAGGCCGTCCGACACATCGAGCATCGCGCCGGCGACCGCGGCCAGCCGGCGCCCCTCGGCCAGCCGCAGGGGCGGACGCAGGTGCGCACGGACGAGCGGCGACTGCGACTCGATCCCATGGCGGAGCGCCTCGAAGCCGGCGGCAGAGGCGCCGAGCGGGCCGGTGACGACGAGCACGTCGCCGGGCCGGGCACCCGAGCGGCCGGGCACCCGCGGCGAGCGGCCGAGCGCGGTGACAGTAAGGACGAGCTGCTGCGCCTCGGTGGTGTCGCCGCCGATCACCGCGACGCCGGTCTCGGCAATGCCTTCGTAGAGGTCGAGGACATCCGCGACCGGGGTCGCCCCGGGTGCGGCGAGGGTGACCATCAGCCCGAGCGGCTCGGCCCCCGAGGCGGCGAGATCGCTCAGATTGACGGCAGCAGCCTTCCAGCCGAGGTCGCGCATCGACGTCCAGTCGAGCCGGAAATGGACACCCTCGACGAGCGCGTCCTGCGTGACAACGAGATCGGGCGGCACGAGCGCCGCGTCGGCATCGATGGCGCGCGCGAGGCCGCGCCGCTCCAGCTCGGCGAGGAGGCCGAGCTCGCCGAGGTCAGCGAGCCGCATCTATTGCCTCGACGAGCGCGCGCGCGTCCGCCGCGGCGCGAATGACCGCGACGCCGGCCGCGCCGGCGCGGATGCAGTCGGCGACGTTCGAGGCGTCGACCCCGCCGATCGCCACGACGGGCACGGAGACGACACGGCAGATCGCGGCGAGCCCGTCGAGCCCGATCGGCGGGTCGGCGTCCTCCTTCGACGGTGTCGCCCAGACGGGCCCGGCGCCGATGTAGGCGGCGCCGCGCCCCGCGGCGTCGACCGCCTCCTCCACCGACGACGCCGAGAGGCCGAGCAGGAGCCCGGCGGCGAGCGCCCGCTCGGCGCCTGCGTCCGAGCGGCCGAGGTGCACGCCGTCCGCGCGAAGCTCGAGCGCCGCGTCGACGTCGTCGTTGACGACAAAGGTCGCGGGCAGCGCGCGGAACGACCGGCCCGCCGCGACGACCTCGGCCGTCGGTCTGTCCTTCAGCCGCAGCTGGACGACCGTCGCACCTCCCGCCACCGTACGCTCGGCGGTCTCGAGGTCGCGGACGATCGCGTGCAGCTTCACGCGCCCGTGACGCGCGCGCGGCCGTCCAGCGTGTCCGGGTCGAGCGCGGCGAGCGCGTCGTAGAGGCCGACGTGGAACGAGCCCGGGCCGTGCGCGCCCACGGCGGCGTCTTCCCCGGCGACGCCGAAGGCGGCAAGCGCCGCGGTGGCCGCCTCGAGCGGCGGCGCAACGGCGAGGAAGCAGCCCGTGATCGCCGTGGACATGCAGCCGGTCCCCGTCACCATGGCGAGCAGTGGGTGACCGTTCGCGACCGCGTTCACGGTGGCCCCGTCGGAGACATGGTCGACGGGGCCCGTGACGGCGGCGACCGTGCCGAGTGCTCGCGCCGCCGCTCGCGCGAGCTCCGCGTTGCTCTCGGTGCCGACCGACTCCACGCCGTGGATCTCCGCCTCTCGCCCTGCGAGCGTGGCGATCTCGGCCGCATTCCCGCGCACGACCGCGAGCTCGACCTCACCGGCGATCCGGCGCGCGGTGTCCGTCCGGTAGTCGGTGGCGCCGGCGCCGACCGGGTCGAGCACCACGGGGACGCCCGCCGCGTTTGCCGCGCGCCCGGCGAGGAGCATCGCCTCCACCCACGGCGGCGACAGCGTGCCGATGTTCAGTACGAGCGCACCGGCGGCGGAGGCCATCTGCTCCACCTCCTCGCGCGCGTGGGCCATGACGGGCAGCGCGCCGATCGCGAGCGTGGCGTTGGCGGTCTCGTTCATGACCACGTAGTTGGTGATCTGGTGGACGAGCGGCCTGCGCTCGCGCAGCCGGCGGAGGGCCTCGCCGATCACGCTGCCAGCACGTCCACGGGGCCGTCGCCGCGGCCGAGCTCGGGGTGGCCGTGCTCCACCGCGCGCGCCGCGAGCACGGCGGCCTCGCGCGCCGCGGCCGGGAGCGGCCGGCCGTGCGCCAGCAGACCGGCCAGCACCGCGGAGTGGGTGCAGCCCGCGCCATGAGTCGCCGCGGCGTCGTGGCGCTGCACCGGGATCTCGATGTGGTCGACGCCGTCGAAGAGATGATCGATCGGCGGGTCGCCGTGGCCCCCCGTCACGATCACGGCCGGGGCGCCGCGGGCGTGGATCGCCTCGGCGAGCTCGCGCCGACTGCCCTCGCCGCCGGCGAGCGCCTGCGCCTCGATCAGGTTGGGCGTCACCACGGTCGCGAGCGGGAAGAGCCGTTCGACCAGCACGTCGACCGCATCCTCCTGGAGCAGGCGCGCACCCGAGCTGGCGACCATCACCGGGTCGACGACGAGCGGGACCGGGTGCGCCTCGAGGAACTCCGCAACCGTCTCGATGATCCTGCGCGAGCAGAGCATCCCGGTCTTGGCCGCGTCGACGCCGGGATCCCAGAAGGCCGTCCTGATCTGCAGCTCGACGAACTGCGGCGGAACCTCGAGCGTGCCGTTGACGCCCATCGTGTCCTGGGCGGTCAGTGCAACGATCGCGGACATGCCGTGGCAGCGCGTGGCGGCGAACGCCTTTAAGTCGGCCTGGATGCCGGCGCCCCCTCCCGAGTCGGAGCCGGCGATCGTCAGCGCTCGTGGAACCACAGCTCTCCCTTCGCGGGCATTACCCCGATCAGGTTCACGGGTGTGATCTCAGCCCCGCCGCGTGGCGGAGCACCCCGGTGAGCCAAAGCTAGCATCGGCTGATGAGCCGAACGGTCGACGTCGCGCCCTGGGACGACGTCCTCGCGTCCTCCGACGACGAGCTGGCCTACCTCGGCATCGAGCCGTCGCGGGACGCGGAGCTCGTCGACCTGCCACCGGGGCTGCACCCGCGCGTCGTCCAGGCGCTGGCGGCACAGGGCATCGACCGCCTCTACTCGCATCAGGCGCATGCCTGGTTGGCGGCGACCCAGGGGCGGCACCTGATCGTCACGACGGGGACGGCGAGCGGCAAGACCCTCGCCTTCAACCTGCCGGTGCTGGACGCGCTCGCACGTGACCCGAAGCAGCGGGCCCTGTACCTCTACCCGACCAAGGCGCTCGCGCAGGACCAGCTGCGCGGGCTCACGACGCTCGGCGTTCCGCGCATCCGGGCGGCCATCTACGACGGCGACACGCCTGGCGAGCGGCGCTGGCAGATCCGCAAGTGGGCCAACGTCGTCCTCACCAACCCGGACATGCTCCACATCGGCATGCTCCCCCACCACGACCGCTGGGGCGACGTGCTTGCCAACCTGCGCTACATCGTCGTCGACGAGGCGCACGTCTACCGCGGCGTCTTCGGCTCACACGTCGGCAACGTCCTCCGGCGCCTGCGCCGCATCGCTCGGGTCTACGGCTCCGATCCGCAGCTCCTGCTCGCCTCGGCCACGATCGCCAACCCGGCCGACCTGGCGCAGACGCTTGCCGGGGTCGAGGCCGAGGTCATCTACGACGACGGCGCGCCGCGAGCCGAGCGCACGGTCGCGCTCTGGAACCCGCCCGTCACGGACGTCGAGCTCGGGCTGCGCGCGAGCGCGCTCGGCGAGGCGTCGCGGCTGATGGCGGGCCTCGTCGAGCAGGGCCTGCGCACGCTCTGCTTCGCCAAGAGCCGCAAGGCTGCCGAGCTCGTGCACCGCTTCACCGCCGACCGCCTCGACGCGGAGCTCGCCGCCCGCCTCTCTCCGTACCGGGCCGGCTACACGCCGGCGCAGCGCCGCGAGATCGAGCGGCGGCTGGTCGAGGGCGAGCTGCTCGGCGTCTCAGCGACCGACGCGCTCGAGCTCGGCATCGACGTCGGGCTCCTCGACGCCGTCATCTCGGTCGGTTTCCCCGGAACGATGTCGAGCCTGCGCCAGCAGTGGGGGCGCGCCGGCCGCCGCGGGCACGGGCTCTCCGTGCTGGTCGCGAGCGAGGATGCGCTCGACCAGTACTTCATGCGCGAGCCCGAGATGCTTCTGCGCCGGCGCGTCGAGGCCGCCATCCTCGACCACGAGAACGACCGCGTCCTCGACGGCCACGTCCGCGCAGCCGCGTTCGAGGCCCCGCTCGACGAGCAGGACACGCCGATCCTGGGCGAGCGGGCGCTCGAGCGGGCGGCTGTCCTCCCCGAGCTCGAGCACACGAAGGCCGGCTGGGTCTGGAACGGGCGCGACTACCCGGCCGCCCGCTTCAGCCTTCGCTCCGCCTCACCCGACCCGTTCACGATCGTCGACGAGGAGACCGGCTCCGTCCTCGGCGTCGCCGAGCGCGAGCGCGCCTACTCGACCGTGCACGACGGCGCGATCTACCTGCACGCCGGCGAGTCGTACCGCGTCACGACGCTCGACCTCGAAGGACGGGCGGCGCTGGTCGAGCCCTTCCGCGGCGACTACTACACGCAGGCGAAGAAGGAGACGACGACGGCGATCGACGAGGAGCTGCGCCGCATGCGCGCCCTCGGCTGCGACGTCTTCTTCGGCCACGTCACCGTGACCGAGCAGGTCGTCGCCTTCCAGCGCAAGGCGATCCGTGACGGCTCGACGATCGACCTCGAGCCGCTCGACCTGCCGGCAACGCAGTTCGACACCGAGGCGATCTGGTTCCTGCCGGAGCCCGGGCAGCTGCACGGCTCCGAGCGGATGCCGCGGCTGCTCGGCACCCTGCACGCCGCCGAGCACGCGCTCATCGCGCTGCTGCCGCTGTGGGCCATGTGCGACCGCTGGGACATCGGCGGCCTTTCCACCAACGTCCATTTCCAGACCGGGCGGCCGACGGTCTTCGTCTACGACGGCCACGCCGGCGGCGTCGGCATCACCGAGCGCGGCTATGACGTCTTCGGCGACTGGGTCGCCGACACGGCACGCATGATCCGCGGCTGCCCATGCGAGCACGGCTGCCCCTCCTGCGTGCAGTCGCCGAAGTGCGGCAACCTGAACGAGCCGCTCGACAAGAGCGGTGCGCTCGCGCTGCTCGACGCGATGCTGGCTTGAGCCGCGTGGTCGATTCGCGGCCGTCCCGTTCGTCGGTGGCATAGAGCGACCAAGGAGGCCAGATGAAGTTTCTGCTCATGATCCACGGCGACGAGACCGGCTGGGACAAGCTGCCGCCGGCGGAACAGGAGACGCGGCGGGAGCAGTACGGCGCTCTCGCCCGGCGCCGCGACGTGCTGCGCGCGAGCGAGCTCGGCCCGACGGCGAGCGCGACCACGGTCCGCGTCGAGGACGGGAGCACGCTCGTGACCGACGGCCCGTACGCCGAGACACGCGAGGCGCTCGGCGGCGTCTTCCTGGTCGAAGCGTCGTCGATCGACCACGCTCTCGAGCTCGCCCGCGCGCTGCCGGCCCCGCAGGGCCAGGGCGGCATCGAGGTGCGCCCCGTCTACGAGGACGAGTCATGAAGTACTCGCTCCTCATCTACAGCGACCCGTCCGGCACGGCGGCAATGACGCCCACGGAGATCGAGCAGGCCCGCGCGGAGGTCATGCCGCAGTGGATCGAGCTCTTCGACTACCTCGGCTCGCACGCGAAGTCCGTCGAGGGGATCGAGCTCGACGGCCCGGAGACGGCGAAGACGCTGCGCTACGAGGACGGCCGCCCGGTCGTCACCGACGGCCCGTATGCGGAGACCAAGGAGCTCATCGGCGGACTCTTCCTCATCGAGTGCAACGACCTCGACGAGGCGATCGACATGGCGGCGCGCGTGCCGATCGCGTCCCGCGGCTCGGTCGAGATCCGTCCGCTGGTTGCACGGGGGGCCGGCGGATAGACGCGGTCGCACGCGCGTTCCGAGAAGAATGGGGCCGCTCGCTCGCCTACCTGGCGCGCACGCTCGGCGATCTCGACCGCGCCGAAGACGCGGTCCAGGACGCGTTCACGATCGCGCTCGAGCGGTGGCCGCGCGACGGCGTGCCGGCCAACCCCGGCGCGTGGATCGTCACCACGGCGCGGAACCGCGCGATCGACCGCATCCGACGCGAGCGGAACCTCGAGCGCAAGACGGAGCTGCTCGCGCGGCTGGAGGAGGTGGCGGCGACGGACGACCTCGACGAGAGCACGATCCCCGACGAACGACTCGGGCTGCTCTTCACCTGCTGCCACCCGGCGCTGGCCCCGGATGCCCAGGTGGCGCTCACGCTTAGGCTGGTCGGCGGGCTGCAGACGCCGGAGATCGCCCGCGCCTTCCTGCTCCCCGAGCCGACCCTCGCACAGCGGCTCGTCCGCGCGAAGCGGAAGATCCGGCAGGCCGGGATCCCGTTCCGAGTGCCGCCCGACCACCTGCTGCCCGAGCGGCTCGGCGTCGTGCTCGCCGTCGTCTATCTGATCTTCAACGAGGGGTACGCAGCGACGGGCGGCGAACGACTCGTACGCGCGGAACTGTGCGACGAGGCGATCCGCCTCGGACGGCTGCTCGCGGTGCTGATGCCCGACGAGCCGGAGGCGCTCGGCCTGCTGGCGCTGCTGCTGTTCCACGACTCGAGGCGGGGCGCCCGCACCGGCGGCGACGGCGAGCTCGTGCTGCTCGGCGACCAGGACCGCGCCACCTGGAACGGCGCCGAGATCGCCGAGGGGACGCGTGTGCTCGACCGCGCGCTCCGACTCCGGCAGCCCGGGCCGTACCAGCTGCAGGCCGCCATCGCCGCGCTGCACTCCGAGGCGCCGACGGCGGACGCGACCGACTGGCCGCAGATCGCGGCGCTCTACGGCGAGCTCGCCCGCGTCCAGCCCTCGCAGGTCGTCGAGCTCAACCGGGCGGTGGCCGTCGCGATGGCCGACGGGCCCGAGGCCGGGCTGGCGCGCCTCGAGGGCCTCGACGAGCTCGAGCGCTACCACCTCCTCCACGCGACCCGTGCCGACCTCCTGCGCCGGCTCGGGCGCGCCGACGAAGCGGCGGCCGCCTACCGGCGGGCACTCGACCTGGCGACGAACCCCGTCGAGCAGGCCTTCCTCGAACGGCGGCTACACGAGGTCGAGCAGGGCGAGCTCGACCGCCTCGGCGGGTGAGCCGACCCGGTCGACGCCGCGCAGCTCCCAGCCCGGCTCGACCACCACGACGCGGCGGCCGAGACGCATCGCCAGGCCGATCTCCGCCAGCGTGCCCCATGAGCCGCCGACCGCGATCACCGCGTCGCCCGAGGCGACGACCGCGAGATTCCGGGCGTGTCCGATCCCGGTCACCACCACGTGGTCGCTCCACTCGTTCGCTCCGGTGCGGCTCTCGCCGGGCACGACCGCGATCGTCGTCCCTCCGGCGGCCTTGGCGCCCCGGGCAGCCGCGGCCATCACTTCACCGCCACCGCCCGTCACGACGGCCGCCCCGCGCTCGGCGAGCAGGCGCCCGACCTCCTCGGCCCGGCCGACGTGCTCGGCCCCGCTCCCGATCACCGACACCTGGATCACGCGCCGATGGTAGAAGCGCGCCGTGGAGCGCGCTGCCGACCACCTCGAGCGGGCGTTCGCGTTCCTGCGCCGGGGCGACGTGCGCGGGACGGCGGAGCGTCCGTCGCGCTTCGGCACCGCGGTGCTCACGCCCGAGCTGCCGCTCCGCTACGACTCGAACCTGCTCTACGTCGACCGCCCGGTCTCCTCGCCCGAGGAGCTCGCGGCGGAGGCCGACCGGATCTTCTCGGAGGCCGGCCTGCGCCATCGCGCGATCCTGTTCCGCCACGCGGACGAGGGTGAGCGCGTCGCGACCGCGCTCCCGAGCTATGAGCCCGAGCGCCACGTGGTCATGGTGCAGCTACGCGAGCCGGAGCCGGTCGACACCGGCCGAGTGGCCGAAGTCGGCCACGAGGGCGTGCGTGCAGCGCGGGAGCGCGTGATCCGCGGCTACGACTGGTCGACGGCCGCGGTGGCCGAGCAGCTGCTCGACTACAAGCCGCTGCTCGAGCGGTGGGTGACCGTGCGCTCGTTCGGAGCGCTCGAGGACGGCGCCGTCGTCTCGTACGCGGACCTTTACGCCGACGGCCGTGAGGCCCAGATCGAGGACGTGGCCACGGTGCCGGAGCACCGCGGGCGCGGCCACGCGAAGGCCGTCGTCATCCGCGCGGCCACAGAGGCGCGCATCTCGGGCGCCGACTTCGTCTTCCTCGTCGCCGACGCCGAGGACTGGCCGCAGGACCTGTACCAGCGGCTCGGTTTCGACATCGTCGGGGGGTATGTGAAGCTCCTCCGCCGCGCGGAGTAGCATCCAGCACATGGGACTGCGCGAATGGTGGGGACGCCTCGTCGGCGACGACCGGGTCGAGCGGGAAGAGGACGCGATCCGCAACGCCGGCCCGGACGGGCCGGAGCCGCTCGAGGACTACGAGGGCATCAAGGACGACGTCCACGTAAAGGAATACGACTTCGCCGGGGCGGAAGCCGCGGAGGAAGATGAGGAGGCGACCTGATGGGCCTGAGCGAGTGGTGGAAGCGGATCAGCGGCAGCGCGAACGACGACGCGGCTAAGACCGGGCTTTCCGAGCCCTCGGAGGCGAGCTACGACGAGCACCAGTCGCAAAAAGCGGACCAGTACGTGGACCAGCGCGACCCCGGCGTCACCGGGATGGTCGACGACGAGTTCAAACGGGGCCCCTAGCCGCCCCTACGCCTGCAGCCGCTTCAGCGCCGGCTCCAGGCGCTGCTTCGTCGTCAGCACGGGCGCGTACAGGTCGCCGTAGCGTTCGACCCGCCCCAGCACGGCCTCCATCGTGAACGCGGTCGGGTCGAGATCGGTCGTGACCTCGTCCCAGCGCAACGGCGTCGAGACCGAGGCGCCCGCCCGCGGCCGCACCGAGTAGACACTCGCAATCGTCTTGCCTTCGCCGTTCTGGTTCGCGTCGACCAGCACGCCGCGACGCTTCGCCTTCGACCACTCGGTGGTGACGAGCCCGCGGTGCGTGCGCGCGAGCGCGCCGGCGACGATCTCCGCGAAGCGGCGCGTATCGGCGTACGTGTAGCGGCGCTCGACCGGGACGAGCACGTGGACGCCCTTCGACCCGCTCGTCTTCGGGAAGCACTCCAGGCCGAGCGCGTCCATCACCTGCTTCACGAGTAGCGCGACCTCGACCGTCTCGGGGAAGCCGACGCCCTCCGAGGGATCGAGGTCGAAGAGGACGAAATCCGGGCGGTCGGGCCGGTCGATGCGTGAGTACCACGCGTTCAGGTCGATGCAGCCCATGTTGACCATCCAGAGCAGCGACAGCTCGTCGTTTACGAGCGGCGCCTGGAGCTCTCGGGTGCGCCGCGGCGCCTCACGCGTCGTCGCCCTGACGGGCACGCGCTTGATCCACTCCGGCATCCCCCGCGGCGCGTCCTTCTGGAAGAAGAACTCGCCCTGCCAGCCGTCGGGGTAGCGCTTGAGCGTGAAGGGCCGGTCGTGCAGGTACGGGACCACCGTGGGCGCGATCGCACGGTAGTAGGCGAGGAGGTCGCCCTTGGTGATGCCCTCCTCCGGCCAGAAGACCTTGTCGAGGTTCGAGAGCTTCAACACGTGGCCGCCCATGCGGATCTCGTCCTCGACCGGCAGCTCCTGGCGGACGTCGTGCGCTGCCTTGTCCTCGCGCAGGCCCTGATACACCGGCTGGCGCAGATGGTTGTCGTGCGTCCACTCGCTGAACGAGACCTCGCAGACCAGCTTCGGCTCGACCCAGACGACGTCGTCCTTGCGGACGCGCGGCATCTTCGGCGCCTCGGTGAACGGCGTGTCCTTGCGTTCGAGCGGTCGCATCCTCTCGCGCAGCCGCTCGATTTCGGCCTCGTTGAAGCCGGTGCCGACGTTGCCGACGTACTGGAGGTCGCGGCCGCGGTACACGCCCAGGATGAGCGCTCCGAAGCCGGCGGACCGGCGGCCCTGGCCCTTCGTGTAGCCGCAGATGACGAACTCCTGGCGGCCGTGCGTCTTGATCTTCTGCCAGTCGCGGGTGCGCTTCCCGGGCAGGTACCGCGAGGCGGCCTTCTTGGCCATGATTCCCTCGAGGTGCTGCTGCTCGGCGGCCCGGAAGAGGGCGGGGCCGTCGTCGAACGCCTCGGAGAGCCGCACGCTCCGGTTACGCTTGTCGAGCAGCGCCTCGAGGCGCTTGCGACGCTCGGTCAGCGGCAGGTCGATGACGGGCTCGCCCTCGATCTCGAGCACGTCGAAGACGAAGTAGACGATGGGTGTGTCGGGCTTGCCCTGCTGCATGAGCGAGAAGCTCGAGCGGCCGCGCTCGTCGAGCGCGCAGACCTCGCCGTCGAGCAGGCAGTCGGGCGACCGCACGGCCCGCGGCAGCGCGCTCGCGACCGAGCGGAAGCGCTCGGTCAGGTCGTTGCCGCGCCGGCTTGCAAGCGTGGCGCCCTCGCCGGCGACGAGCCGCGCGAGCGCGCGGTAGCCGTCCCACTTGACCTCGAACACCCACCCCGGCCCTGTCGGCACGGTGTCGGTGAGGGTGGCGAGCATCGGCGCGTACTCCGTCCGCTTTCCGGCAGCTGCTGTGGACGCATCGCGCTTGCGCAGCAGCAGCCAGTTCTTCTCCTGCCCGTCCAGATGGGCGGGGACAAGCGTCCACGTTCCTTCGAGCCGCTTGCCGTGCAGGTGAACGGTCAGGCCGCCGTTGGGCTTCTCCTCGACCAGCTCGTACGTGCCGTGATCCCAGACCTCGACGGTGCCCGCGCCGTACTGCCCCTTGGGGATCTCGCCCTCGAAGGTGGCGTACTCGAGCGGGTGGTCTTCGACGTGCACGGCGAGCGCGCGAGCGCCCGGCTCGAGCGGGATGCCTTTTGGCACTGCCCAGCTCGCGAGCGCACTGCCAATTTCCAGGCGAAAGTCGTAGTGCAGACGGCGCGCGTCGTGCCGCTGAACAACGAAAATCGGCTGTTTTCCAGGCTTTTTCTTGCCTTTGAACGGCTCTGGCGTCTTCTTCGGGTCGCGTTTTCGCCCGTATTCCTGCAGCGACATGCCTTATTTCTAGCCGTCCGGACAGGCCACGGCTCGGGGGATAAGGCTGTGGATGGTGTGGAAAACGCCCTAGGAGGGTGCGGCAGAGGGTGCGAGCGCCTCGGTGAAGACGCCGATCCTACGGAAGCGCTCACGGCGACGCCGGCGCAACTGATCGCCGGGGATGCCCTCGAGGCTGCCGAGCGCATCCGAGAGCGAGCGCGCCAGCAGCCGGGCGGACTCGTCATGGTCGGTATGCGCCCCGCCGGACGGCTCCGGCACGATCCCGTCGATGACGCCGAGCTCGAGGCAGTGGCGCGCGTCCGGGCGCAGGGCCGCGGCCGCTTTGGGCGCCTCTTTGACGTCGCGCCAGAGAATGGCGGCGCAGCCTTCGGGCGAGATCACCGAGTAGAGGGCGTTCTCCTGCATGAGCACCTTGTCGGCGAGCGCGATCGCGATCGCGCCGCCGGAGCCGCCCTCGCCGATGATCGTGCTGACGACCGGGACGGGCAGCCGAGCCATGATCGACTGCGACAGCGCGATGGCGCCGCCCTGTCCGTGCTGCTCGGCGGCGACGCCTGGGTAGGCGCCGGGCGTGTCCACCAGCGTGAGCAGCGGGAAGCCGTGGCGCTCGGCGAGCGTCATCGCGCGCATCGCCTTGCGGTAGCCCTCGGGGTACGCCATGCCGAAGTTCCGCCGGGTGCGCTCGGCGATGTCGCGCCCCTTCTGCTGGCCGATCACGATCACGGTGCGGCCCTCGAAGCGCGCCATGCCGGCCACGACCGCCTGGTCGTCGGCGCGTGCGCGGTCGCCGTGGATCTCGACGAAGTCCTGGCAGATCCGCTCGAGGTAGTCGAGCGCGTACGGCCGCTCCTCGTGACGAGCGAGCTCGACCGACCGCCAGATCTCGTCCTCGTCGAGCGGCGCGCCGATCCGGTCGAGCTGGCGCTGGAGCTTCGAGAGCTCGCCCGAGATGCGGGCGCCGCGCAGGAGCGGCAGCGAGCGAAGCTTGCTCAGCCGCTCACGGAGGCGGATCTCGTCCTCAGCGGCCATCGAAGAGCATGAGCACGCGGGTGACGTAGTCGCGGAGCTCGGGTCGCGGGACGATCGCATCGAGGTGGCCGAAGCGGTAGTTCGACTCGGCCAGCCCGAAGTCGTCCGGGAGCTTCTCGCGCGTGGTCTGCTGGACGACGCGGGGGCCGGTAAAGGCGAGCAGCGCGCCCGGCTCGGCGACGGTGATGTCGCCCAGCGTGGCGAAGCTGGCCAGCACGCCGGCCGTGGTCGGGTGCGCCATGACGGTCACCATCGCCCCGCCGGCGTCGTGCAGGTCGGCAACGGCGCAGACCGTCTTTGGCAGCTGCATCAGCGACAGGATCCCCTCCTGCATGCGCGCGCCGCCCGAGGCGGTCACCGTCACGAGCGGGACGCCGCGTTCTGCGGCGGTCTCGCAGGCGCGCGCGAACTTCTCGCCGACGACGCTGCCCATCGAGCCGCCCATGAACCCGAAGTCCATGACGGCGAGCTCGCAGTCGTGGCCGCCGATCGCGCCGCCGCCGATCACCATCGCATCCCCGAGCCCCGTGGCGAGCTCCGCCTCGGCGATCCGCTCCGTGTACGGGCGCAGGTCGAAGAAGTCGAGCGGATCCTTCGAGCGCAGGCCGGAGGCCTCCTCGGCGAAGCTGCCCTCGTCGGCGAGCTGCTCGATGCGCGCCTTCGCGTGCACCGGGAAGTGATGCCCGCACTGCGGGCAGACGCGCAGGGTGCGATCGAGCTCGTCATCGCGGTAGTGAGAACCGCAGGAAGGGCACGTGTTGGCCGGGCGTTTGCCGTTGGCGTCCGGCCCGGGGTCGTGCCGGTGCTCGATCGAGACGTCGATCCGCTCGGCCACGAATGAAGTCTACGCGGCTGTCATACGATGGCCTCGTACACGTCGAACTGCTGCGTGGGCACCATCCCCGCCCGTTCGTAGAGCCGGACTGCGCCGGTGAGGTTCTCGGCGTCGACGCCAAGCCCGACCTTCGGCCGCCCGCGGTCGCGGAGCTCGGCGAACGAGTGCAGGAGCAGCGCGAGCGCGAGGCCGCGGCGGCGCCACGGGCGCCGCACGGCGAGCACCTCGACCCAGCCGAGGTCCGGGTCGCCCTCGGCGCTCGGGCGGCAGAGGGAGATCCCGGCGATCTGGTCACCGTCCCACGCGATGAACCAGAGCGACGGGTCCCAGTCGGCCGGGATCAGGAGCCCGCGCCACGTCGCGAAGGACGTGCGGGCGGAGCCCCAGTGATCCTCGAACGCCTCCTCGTCGACCTGGTGGACGCGCTCCAGGTCCCGGTCTGGGTCGAGCGGGCGCAGCTCGATGCCTTCGGGCCACACGGACGCCGCAGGCGGCTCGTCGAGCGGCGCGATCATGCGGAAGAAGTGCCGCACGAGGTGGTAGCCGTTCCGCGTGTAGATGCCCGCGACGCGCTCGTCGGGCTCTGCGCAGCCGGCGTGGATCTCCGTCCCGGGCCGGCCGCGTTCGCGGGCCAGGCGGTCGACCTCGGCGAGGAGCTCCTCGCCGAGCTCCGCCGTGCCGAGCTCCGGATGAAGCGTGACGCGCAGCCAGATGATCGCGTGGTCTTCGGCGATGTCGACCGCGGCGGCCATCCCGGCGAAACGGCCGTCCGGCAGCGCCGCCGCCCGCAGCTCCATGCCTGGCAAGGCGAACCACTGCTGGATCTCCGCGGCGTCGGTGATGTCCTCGCCCCACATCGCGTGCCCGTGCGCGTTCAGCAGCTCGAGCGCGGCATCGATCTCGTCCTGGCGCGGGGCGCGGATCTCAGTCATCGCCGAGGATCTTCTCCCAGACGACGATCCGGTACAGGACGTGCATGCCGGCGCGCTCGTACAGGCGCGTGGCGCCCGTTGGGCTCTGCGCGTCGACCTGGAGGGCGACCGTGCGCTCGTCGCGCTCGAAGAACGTCTGGAACGCGGAGCGGAGGAGCACCTCGCCGATACCGCGGCGCCGCCACGCGGGGCGCACGCCGAGGGTGTCGACCCAGCCCCAGTCGCCGTTGCGCTTCGAGTCGCACAACGCGATGCCCGCGATCTGGTCCGCGTCGGCGGCAACGAGGTACAGCGACGGATCGTGTCCCGCCCGGCCGAAGTTGCGCCGCTCGAAGTCCTCGAACGTGCGCGGCGAGTGCAGCCAGCCGCCGACCGAAAATGACTCCTCGTCGCACGCGTGGATCGCGCGCTCCTCCCCGGGCCGGTAGGGCCGGATCTTGATGCCCTGTGGGGCCACGACATCATGCGCCGCGTCGAGCTCGATCACCATCCGCCACTGGTGCCGGGCGTCCCGGTAGCCGCGGCGCTGGAAGAAGGTGGCTCCGCCCTCGAGCGCGGCGTAGTGGAGGAACGCCCCGCCGGGCTCGTGGGCGGCTCGCGCTTCGACCGTGTCCACGAGCAGTGAACCAATGCCGCGGCCGCGAGCGGCCGGGTCGACGTAGCCGTCGGCGAAAAGGCGGCCTTGCGGAAGCGCTTCGAAGTCGACGTAACCGGCGAGGCGGCCGCCCAGCTCGACGACCCACGCGTCACGCTCGAGGTCGAGGCCGGCCCAGTGCTCCTCGAGGCCGGCGCGCGTCCAGTCGCAGCCGCCCCACGCCGCCGTGTCGTGGGCGCGCATGAGCGCGAGCACGGCGTCAAGGTCGTTCCGGCGCGGCGGACGGACATTCATGGCTGGACGAGCTCGTCGAGCGCGTCCGGCAGGCGAGCGAGGTCGGGCAGCTCGCGATCGGGCGGCGGGTCGGGCCGCTCGCCGAGGCGGTTGATCCAGACGGTGCGTAGGCCCAGGTCGCGCGCGGGCGCGATGTCGTGGAAGCGGCTTGCAGCCACATGCACGTGACCTTCCTGCGGCGCGCCGGTGCGGGCGAAGAACTCCTCCCAGTGCCGGTGCGCGGGCTTGTACGAGCCGATCTCGGAGGCGACGACGGTCTCGTCGAACGGCGCGCCGAGCCGCGCCTTGGACGCTTCGATGAAGTCGCGATCGGTGTTGGAGAGGATGGCGAGCCGCCAACCGCGGGCGCGCGCCTCTGCGAGCGCCGCAGGTACCTCGGGGAACGCCGGCCACGACGGCAGCGAACGGCCGAGCGCTTCCTTCTCGCCGGGTGGGACTTCGCCGAGCTGTGCCAGGACGGAGCGCATGACGTTCCGGTAGGTCATGCCCGGCGTCTCGGCCTCTACTCGCGGCTCGAGCTCGTGGTATCGGCGGAGCAGATCGTCGGCCCCGGTCTCGCCCCAGAGCCGCGCAAGCTCGCGGCGGATGCCGCCGTTCCAATCGATGAGGGTGCCGTAGCAGTCGAACGTGGCCCAGCGAGCCACCGGCATTCACGCGTCGTACTTGGCGAACACGACGCAGGCGTTGTGCCCGCCGAAGCCGAACGAGTTGTTGATCGCGACGCGCACGTCGGCCTCGCGCGCCTCGTTCGGGATGTAGTCGAGGTCGCACTCCGGGTCCGGCTCCTCGTAGTTGATCGTCGGCGGCATGAGGCCGCGATTCACCGCGAGGATGGTGAAGATCGCCTCGATCGCGCCGGCCGCGCCGAGGCAGTGGCCGGTGGCGCCCTTCGTCGAGGAGATCGGGGTCTTGCGGGCGTGCTCCTCGCCCAGGGCGAGCTTGATCACGCGCGTCTCGGCGGCGTCGCCGAGCGGCGTGGAGGTCCCGTGGGCGTTGATGTAGCCGACCTCGGTCGGGTCGACGCCGGCGTCGCCGAGCGCCATCGTCATCGCGCGCGCCGGGTTGGCGCCCGTCGGGTCGGGCTCGGTGACGTGCTTCGCGTCGGACGAAAGCCCGTAGCCGAGCACCTCGGCGTAGATCTTCGCGCCGCGCGCCTTCGCGTGCTCGAGCTCCTCGAGGACGACCACGCCGCCGGCCTCGCCCATCACGAACCCGTCGCGGCCCGCGTCGAACGGACGGCTCGCCTTCTCGGGAGTCGTCCTTCCGCCGCGAGAGCGCCCGCATCGCGGTGAAGCCGGCGATGCCGACCTTCGTGATCCCGGCCTCTGTGCCGCCGCAGAACATGACGTCCGCGCGGCCGAGCCTGATCGAGTCCATGCCGTCCCCGATGGCCATGTTCGAAGCCGCGCAGGCAGTGCACTGGGACGAGAGCGGGCCGCGCGTGCCGAGCTCCATCGAGACCCAGGCGGCGCCCATGTTCGGGATGATCTGCGGGATCGAGAACGGGTTGACCCGGTCGGGGCCGCGCTCGAGGAGCTGGTCGTAGCAGTCCTGGAACGCCTTCAGGCCGCCGATCCCCGTCGCGATCGCCGCGCCGACGCGGTCGGCCTCGGGCCCGACGTCGAGCCCGGAGTCCGACTCGGCCTGGCGCGCCGCCGCCGTGATCATCTGGGCGAAGCGGTCCATGCGCCGCGCCTGCTTGTGCTCGATCCAGTCGGACGGGGTGAAGTCCTTCAGCTCGCAGGCGAAGTCGACCGCGTAGCCCGTGGTGTCGAAACTCGTGATGCGGTTCGCGCCGCTCTTCCCCGCGGTGAGGTTCGCCCAGGTGGTCTCGATGTCGTTCCCGAGCGGCGTCACCGCGCCGAGGCCGGTCACGACGACCCGTCTTCTGCCGTTCATGCTCATTCGCGGTCTCCCTACATGCCCAGGCCGCCATCGACCAGCAGCACCTCGCCGGTGATGAAGGCAGCCTCGTCCGAGGCGAGGAAGCGTACCGCTCCGGCCACGTCGCCCGGATCCCCGAGCCGGCCCAGCGGCGTGTTGTCCAGCATCGCCTGCTTGAGCTCGTCGGGGAGGACGTCGGTCAGGCGGGTACTGATGTACCCGGGCGCGATCACGTTCGCGCGCACGTTGCGCGAGCCCAGCTCGCGGGCAAGCGCCTTCGTGAAGCCGATGATGCCCGCCTTCGCAGCCGAGTAGTTCGTCTGCCCCGGGTTGCCGTGGACGCCGACGATGCTGGAGATGTTCACGATCGAGCCCGAGCGCTTCCGCATCATCCCGCGCGCCGCGGCCCGGCAGGTGTGGAAGACGCCGCCGAGGTTGGTGTCGATGACCTCGCGCCAGTCCTCGTCGGGCATGCGGGCGAGCAGCCCGTCGCGTGTCAGGCCGGCGTTGTTGACGAGCACGTCGAGGTCGCCCGCTTCCTCGACCAGGCGCTTCGCCTGCTCCGGGTCGGAGACGTCAGCCTGAACTGCGCGGCCGCCGATCGCCGACGCGACGTCCTCGGCCTCGTCCGCGCCTGCCCGATACCCGAGAACCACGTTCGCGCCGGCACGAGCTAGCTCCTCGGCGATTGCCCTCCCGATCCCACGTGACGCGCCGGTGACCAGCGCGGTCTTTCCTTCTAGCGAGGCGAAGGTCAACCGGCCCTAACCTTTCTCGCTTGCGAGAAAGGTCGTCACTCTTGGACAGGCTCTCTTCGAGCTGGTGCAGTGCCGCGACGCTGTTGACCGAGACTGTCTTCACGCTGCGGTCGATCCGCTTGACGAGCCCGGAGAGCACGTTCCCGGGGCCGACCTCGACGAACGTCTTCACGCCCTCGCCGATGAGGCCGCCGGCCGACTGGGTGAAGCGCACCGGCGCAGTCAGCTGGTCGACGAGCAGCGTGCCGAGCTTCGTCGCCGGCTCGACCTTCGCCGTGACCGTCGACATGAACGGGTGCGTCGTCTCCCGGAACGGCACGCGCTCGATCGCCGGCCGCAGCCGCTTGGCGGCACTGGCGACCAGCGGGCTGTGGAAGGCGCCCGACACCTTCAGCTTGATGGCTCGTCGGGCGCCGAGGCTCTGGGCCTCGGCGCTCAGCTCCTCCACCGCCCCGTCCTCGCCCGAGACGACGATCTGGCCGGGGCAGTTGTAGTTCGCCGGCCACACGCCGAGGATCTTGCGGCAGAGGTTCTCGACCACCTCGTCCTCGAGCCCGAGCACGGCGGCCATCGAGCCGGGGCGCTCACGCGCCGCCTCCGCCATCGCAAGGCCGCGCTCGCGCACGAGCTCGATCGCCTCCTCCAACGTCATCGCGTCGACGGCGGCAAGCGCCGCGAACTCGCCGACGGAGTGGCCGACGACGAAGTCCGGCTCGATGCCCTGCTCGCGGATGGCGGCCAGGATCGCAAGGCTGGTCGCCACGAGCGCAGGCTGCTGCACCTCGGTCTCCGTCAGCTCCTCGACCGGCGCTTCGAAGCAGAGGCGGCGCAGGTCGAGCCCGGACGCCTCGCTCGCCCGGTCAAAAACCTCCATCGCGGCCGGAATCGCCTCGGCCACTTCGCGGCCCATGCCGGACTCCACGGAACCCTGTCCGGGGAAACAAAACGCAATCTTGCTCATGATCCTCCGTTCAAGGTCCACGTCATCAGCGCCGAGCCCCAGGTGAGCCCGGCGCCCATACCAGTCATCAGTACGAGCTCGCCGGCCCGAAGCCTGCCATCTGCGGCGGCGTCCGCGATGGCGAGCGGGATCGAGCCCGACGACGTGTTGCCGTAGCGGTCCGCGTTCACGACGACTCGATTCTGCGGGATTCCGAGCTTCTTCGCAGCGTGATCGATGATGCGAACGTTCGCCTGGTGCGGGATGTAGACGTCGACGTCGTCGACCGTGGCCCCGCACTCGTCGAGGATGTCGTGCGCCGACGACACGAGGATGCGGGTCGCGAACTTGAACACCTCGCGGCCGTTCATCCGCACGAAGTGATCGCCCGCCGCGACCGACTCGGCCGTCGTCGCCTCGCGGGAGCCGCCCGCGGGCAGGTAGAGATGCACGCCGCCCGAGCCCTCCGCGCCGAGCTCGAAGCCGAGGAACCCGCCCTCGTCGACGTGCTCGAGCACCACCGCGCCCGCCCCGTCGCCGAACAGCACGCAGGTGCCGCGGTCGTTCCAGTCGAGGATCCGCGAGAGCACGTCGCCGCCGACCACGAGCGCGCGCTCGGAGAGGCCGCCGGCGATCATGCCGTAGGCCTGGGCGAGCGCGTACATGAAGCCCGGTGCAGCCGGCGGACAGGTCGTACGCAGCCGCGTCGGGCGCACCGATCGCGTCGGCGAGCAGCGCGCCGGTCGACGGAAAGACCATGTCCGGCGTGACCGTCGCGACGACGATCAGATCGATGTCCTTCGCCGCGACGCCGGCCTGCTCGAGCGCCTGGTGGATGGCCGGCAGGCAGATGTCCGACAGCGCCTGCTCTGGCGCAGCCACGCGCCGCTCGCGGATCCCCGTGCGCTCGATGATCCATTCGTCCGAGGTGTCGACGATGGTCGATAGCTCCTCGTTCGTCAGCACGCGCTCCGGCGCGTACGCGCCGAAGCCGGTGATCGAGATGGGCCGCTGCCCGTTGGCCTTGGCGATCACCGTCTACGCTCCACCGCGAACGTCAGGATGCCTCGCGCGGCCAGCTTGCCGTCGACCTTCGCGGTCGCACGGCCGCGGCCGATCGGGCCGCGGATCCGCTCCAGCTCGCACTCGAGCTCGAGCTCGTCCCCCGGCTCCACGATGCGCTTGAAGCGGACGCCGTCGATGCCGGCGAAGAACGCGATGCGGCCCCGGTTCTCCTCCTCGCTGAGGACGGCGACGGCGCCGGTCTGGGCCATTGCCTCGACGATGAGCACACCCGGCATCACCGGCCGCCCCGGGAAGTGCCCGGCCGTCCAGAATTCGTCATCGCGGACGTGCTTGCGCGCCACCACGCGGCTCCCCGGCTCGAGCTCGACGACCTCGTCGATGAGGAGGAAGGGGGGTCGGTGGGGCAGGATCGCCTCGATCTCGCTGATTCCCAGGCCCACGAAGCGCCTAGTGTAGACCGATGGGCGACCTCGACCCGGAGGCGGTCGTGCCGCTTCTACGCGGGCGGCTGGGGCGGCCGTACACGTTCGTTGCGGAGACCGAGTCCACACAGCTGCTCGTCCCAGCGGACGCGGCGGAGGGCACGGTCGTGGCCGCCGACCACCAGACGGCGGGGCGCGGGCGGCTCGGCCGGCGCTGGGAGGCGGCGGCCGGGACAAGCCTGCTCTTCTCGCTCGCCCTGGTGCCGAAGGTTGCCCCCGAACGGCTCCCGTCCCTGACCCTCGTCGCAGCGCGGGCGGTCGCCGACTCGCTCGGCGTCGAGTCGGCGATCAAGCACCCGAACGACGTGCTCGTGGGCGGCCGCAAGATCGCAGGCGCGCTCGGGGAGGCCCGCGGCGACCTGGTCGTGCTGGGAATCGGCGTGAACGTGAACGTGCCGGCGGGCGCGCTGCCCGCCGAGACGGTGACGCCGCCCACGTCGCTGCTGGTCGAGACCGGCGTGCGGCACGACCGCGGAGAGCTGCTCGCGGAGATCCTCGCGGCGCTCGAGGGCCGGTACGACGCCTGGCTAACGGAGCGCTAGCTGCGCGCTGCGGTTGCCGGCGGCGTCGGTCGCGACGACGACCAGCGGCGACCCCTGCACGCTGACGTTGCGCGTGACCCCCGCCTGCGCCCGGGCGGTCACGGTTCGTCCGGCCGCGGTGAAGGTCAGCGTCGCGTTCTCGCTCGAGCGGATGCGGAGCGGGCTGCGGCTCACGAGCTGCAATACAGGAGCCACCGTGTCGACGACGACCGGGGCGCTCTGCGTAACCGTGCCGACGCCGTTCGTGGCGCGAACCGCGAGCGTGTAGGTCCCGTCGGGGAGGGGCGTGCCGTCCCCATCGGCGCCCGCCCAGGCGGCGACCGTGTCGCCCGCAGGAAGCGCGGCCGCGGCGAGCGTCACAGGCGGGTCGCCGCGCCGGGTAGCGGTCACGACGACGTTGGCAGGCGTCGTGAGCGAATAGGAGTAGGTCACCGCGTCGGCGATCCCGTCGCCGTTCGGCGAGATCGCCGACGGCGAGCACGGCGAGACGGGCGAGCGTGCGGTTGACGCTGACGCCGACGGTGGTCGTCGTCTGGCTCGCGCCGGCCGTTGCGCTGAGGAGGACAGAGTAGGCGCCGTCCGCGAGCGCGTCGGCGGGCCAGCTGAGCGAGTGCGTGCCGGCCGTCTGCCGGCCCTGCGGCATGGTGAACATGACGTCGCCGAACGGATCGACAACCGTTGCGGTCACCGTCGATGCGCGCCCGAGGCGGTAGGTGACCAGCCCCGTGTCGGCGTGGCCGTCGCCGTCGGGCGAGACGACGGTGGGCGACGCGGACGCCGTGATCGCGAGCGCCGTCGGTGCCGCCGCTGAACGAGCCGGACGCCGGCCGCACCGACGGCCCGCCGATCGACCAGTGGTACGTGCCGGCGAGAACGCCGGCGGCGTCCCACGTCCAGTCGATCGCCGTCCCCGAGCCTGACCCGCTTGCGACCGGGATGCCCTCCGCGTCGGCCACGTCGACGCGCCACGCGAGCGGCGCCGAGAGCCGCGCCGGTGAAGTGGACGAGCCCGCCTGGCTTGCCCTCGACGAGCGGCGAGTACAGCTTGGGCAGGCCGGTCTTCGCCACCGCGGCCGCGATGCTCGGGAGGAGCGCGTAGGCCCGACTGCCCGGGCAGGTCGTGTAGCCGGTGTCACGGTGGCCCGAGATCGCGCGCAGCGTCACCCGCCTGCCGGCGCGGTACTCCGGGTTGCCGCCCGACGCGAAGGTCACGCGCGAGAGCGGGTCGACGTGGGCGATGTCGAGCCGCCAGGCGAGCAAGCGCACGAGCGCGGCGCGGGCGGCTGCCGAGGGCGATGCCGAGCTGTACGTCCCGATCAGCGCGACGCCGACCGAGCCGTCGTTGAAGCCCTCCGCGTGCGCGCCGATCACCGGGCGGTCGATGCCGCCGTAGCGGCCCTCGAAGATCTGGCCGAAGCGGTCGACGAGGAAGTTGTAGCCGATGTCGTCCCAGCCGTTCGAGTACACGTGGTAGACGCTCGATCGCCGCGCACGATCGCCGCCGACTGCGCCGGCGTCTAGCCGGCTCGCGCCGGCGGTGTGGTGGACGACCGCGAAGCGCACGGCCGGCGCGTAGCGCACCGGCACCTTGCGGCGGTACGCCGGTCGTCTGTCCCCGCCAGGCGCGGCGGGGAATGATCCCCGGCGCGCCTGCATAGGTCAGGCTCCGCACCGGCAGCAGCGGCGTCGAGGGGCTCGAGACGAACGTCGCGCGGAGGCGCACGATTCGGCCGTGCAGCCGGTACTGGATGCCGTGGGCAGGCCCCGTCCACCAGGGGCTCCCGACCTTCCACGGCCCCGGCCGGTCGGGGCCGTCCTCGGGCCTCCGGCTCGCGCGGCGTGCCAGGGGCTCCATCCCCGTGCGGTGCGGACGCGGAACTCGACCGTCCCGGGGCCGCGCGAGCTGACGCCCACGAGATCGAACCGAAGTGGTGCGTCTCGGCTCAGCAGCGCGTGCTTGCCGGGTGTGAGTTCGCGCGTGACGGCGTGCGGGCCGGCAGCGCGGGCTACCGCGGGGACGAGGAGCAGGGCGGCGAGGGCGAGGACGACGGCTCGCATCGGCGGATGTCTACCGTGCCAGGGGGACCGCCCGGCGACAACCCCACAGCTAGAATCTTTACAGCGGTGAAACACCGGTTTGTGCGGGTACTTCTCGTCTCGCTCGTGGTCGTCGGAGCGGTAACTGCAACCGCGTCCGCCGCCAGGCCGCGGGTCCTCGCCGTCGAGTTCAAGAACGACGTCAACCCGGTCACGGCCGACTACGTGACGTCGCAGATCGCCCGCGCCAACAGGGATCACTACTCGGCGATCGTCATCCAGCTCGACACCCCGGGCGGCCTCTCCGACTCGATGCGCGACATCTACCAGGCCGAGCTGCGCTCGAAGGTGCCGGTGATCGTCTACGTGTCGCCCGCGGGCGCGCGCGCCGCCTCGGCCGGCGTCTGGATCGGCCAGGCGGCCGACATCCTCGCGATGGCGCCGCAGACGAACATCGGCTCGTCGACGCCGATCGACGTGGGCGGCGGGAACATCCAGTCGGACCTCCGGCGCAAGGTCATCAACGACGCCGCGGCGTCGCTCCAGACGCTCGCCAAGAACCACGGCCGCAACGCGGCAGTGGGCCAGGCTCGCGGTGACACGAGCGTCGAACCTGACCGAGTACCAGGCGCTGCAGCGCCACGTCATCGACGTGATCGCGCCGTCGCTGCCGGCGCTGCTGCACAAGATCGACGGCCGGAAGACCGTGCCGAAGGGAATCGTCCTGCACACCGCCGGCGCGGAGGTCACGCAGGTTCACATGTCGCTCTGGAAGCGGATCCTCGACACGCTCATCGACCCGAACCTGATCGTGCTCCTGCTATCGCTCGGGGTGCTCGGGATCACGTCGAGCTCCTCCACCCCGGGCTGATCTTCCCCGGCACCTTCGGCGCGATCTCACTGATCACTGCGATGTTCGGGCTTCAGGTGCTGCCGATCAGCTGGGCGGGCGTCCTGCTCATGGCGCTCGCCGCCGGGTTCTTCGTCGCGGACCTCTACTTGCCGACGCACGGGGCGCTGACGCTCGCCGGCCTCGCGAGCTTCACCGTAGGGGCGCTGATGCTGTTCGACCCGGCGGGCTCCGCCTACAGCACCTCGCTCTGGGTCGTCCTCGCAATCGCGGGGACGATCGCCGTCCTGTTCGCGTTCGTGATCACCAAGGTGGTGCAGGCACGCCGCGCGAAACCCCAGACCGGGATCGACGAGTTGCGCGGCGAGATCGGAGTCGTGCGCCGTTCGCTGGACCCGGAGGGCGTCGTCTTCGTGCACGGCGAGCTCTGGCGGGCGCGCTCGACGAACGGTCCGATCGGCATGGGCGAGCACGTTCGCGTCGAGCGCATCGGCAGCGACCTGCGGCTGGACGTCGTACCGGCGTAGTGTTCAGCTCGTGATCGCCGCACTGATCGTCGTCGCAGTCGTCGTCCTCTTCCTGCTGTTCATCCTGAGCGCGGCCGTCAAGGTGGCGCGGGAGTACGAGCGCGGCGTGATCTTCCGGCTCGGGCGGCTGAAGTCGCCGCCGAAGGGACCGTGGTCTCTTCCTGCTCATCCCGATCGTGGACAAGATGGTCAAGGTCGATCTGCGCACGGTCACGCTGAACGTGCCGCCGCAGGAGGTGATCACGAAGGACAACGTCCCCGCCCGCGTGAACGCCGTCGCCTACTTCCGGATCATCGACCCGGAAAAGTCGGTCGTGCAGATCGAGAACGTCCTGAACGCCACCTCGCAGATCGCGCAGACGACACTGCGGTCGGTGCTGGGCCAGCACGTCCTGGACGAGCTGCTCTCCGAGCGCGAGAAGATCAACGAGATCCTCCAGCGGGTCATCGACGAGGCGACCGCGCCCTGGGGCATCAAGGTCTCGATCGTCGAGGTGAAGGACGTCGAGATCCCCTCGAACATGCAGCGGGCGATGGCGCGCCAGGCAGAGGCCGAGCGCGAGCGGCGTGCGAAGGTGATCGCGGCCGAGGGCGAGTTCCAGGCATCCCAGCGGCTGCGCGAGGCGGCGGAAGTGATGTCCCACGAGCCCATTTCGCTCCAGCTTCGCTACCTGCAGACGCTGCTCGATATCTCCGGCTCGGCCTCGACGACGATCGTCTTCCCGGCGCCGATCGACCTGATCGCGCCGTTCCTCGACAAGCGCAACGGCTCCGCCTCTGATTCCTGAGCTGCGCCGCGACCCGCTCTCGGGGCGGTGGGTGGCGCTTGCGCCGTGGCGGGCGCAGCGGCCCGGGGCGACGCGGGAACGACTCGAGCCGGAGACGCAGGAGGAGCTCGACACCTGCCCGTTCGACGCGGGACGCGAGGACCAGACGCCGCCGGAGACGTTCGCGGTCGGGCCACCGGGCCGCGAACCGAACACGCCGGGCTGGACGGTGCGGGTCGTACCGAACAAGTACCCGGCCTTCGAGCACCACGAGGTCGTCATCCACACCCCGCGGCACGTGCGCATGTTCGGCGAGCTGACGGCCACGGAGGTAGACGACGTCGCGGCCGCCTGGCAGGCGCGTGCCGATGCCGCGCGGGAGGCCGGGTTCGCCTACCTGCAGGCGGTGCTCAACGAGGGTCGTGCCGCCGGCGGCAGCCTGGCGCACACGCACTCGCAGCTCGTATGGCTGCCGGAGCCGCCGCCGCTCGTTCGCGAGGAGGCCGCCGGGGACTGCGCCGTCTGCGCACTGCTCGGGACAAGCGAGCGGATCGCCGAGCGGGACGGCGTGCTGCTGGTCTCCCCGTTCGCGGCGCGCGGCGCCTACGAGCTGCTGATCACGCCCGAGGAGCACACCGGCGACGCGTTCGCCGACCCGCGCCTGCTCACCGCGGCGCTCGGGCTGCTGGCAAGCGGCGAGCAGCGGATCGCCGCGGTCGAGGGCCAGTTGCCGACGAACGCGTGGCTGCGCACGGCGCCGTTCGGCGGCGAGGGGCACTGGCACCTGGAGGTGCTGCCGCGAGTCTCGGCAGTCGCGAGCCTCGAGCTCGGAGCCGGGATCTGGATCAACTCGCTCGCGCCGGAAGTCGCGGCCGAGCGGTTGCGCGACGCGGGTTAGCCCTGGTCGAGCTCGAGCTCGTCGGACCCGTCGTCCGGCTCGAGCTCGTCCCCTGTGACCTGTGCGACGGCCTCGGGCGCTCCGCCGTTGGTCGAGCCGGTTTCGGCGACTGCGAGGTCCTCGTCCTCGTCGGACTCGACGACCGGGGCGAGCGTGGAGACCCGCTCGTCATCGCCGCGAAGCCGCATGACGATGACGCCCTGTGTGGAGCGGCCGGCGCGGCGGATGCCCTCGACCGGCATGCGGATGACCGTGCCGTACGTGGAGATGAGCATTACCGCGTAGCCGTCGCGGACGGCGAGCGCGCCTGCGAGGCGGCCCTTCTTGTCGGTCAGCTGCACGGTCTTGACGCCCATGCCGCCGCGGCCCTTGACCGGGTAGTCGCGGATCGGAGTCCGTTTGCCGTAGCCGTTCTCGGTCACGACGAGCAGATCCATGTCCTCGCGCGCGATCTCGCAGGCGATGACCTCGTCGCCGGCGCGCAGCTTCATGCCGGTGACGCCGGCGGCCGGGCGGCCCATCGAGCGCACCGCGGTCTCGTGGAAGCGGATCGCCTGGCCCATGCGCGAGACCATGAGGATGTCGTCGTCGCCCGTCGAGAGGCGGACGTCGACGAGCTCGTCGTTCTCGTCGCGCATCGACAGCGCGATGATCCCGTCGGCCTTGAGCGTCGTGTTGTAGTCCATGAAGCGGGTTTTCTTGACGATCCCGTTCTTCGTCGCGAAGACCAGGTACTCGGCCTCCTTGAACTCCCGCGTCGCGATGACGGTGCGCACCTTCTCGTCCTGGCGGAAGGGCAGCAGGTTGACGATCGCGCGGCCCTTGGACTGCCGTGACCCGAGCGGCAGCTCGTGCACCTTGAGCCGGTAGACCTTGCCGACGGAGGTGAAGAAGAGCAGGTAGTCGTGCGTCGAGGCGACGAAGAGGTGCTCGATGTAGTCCTCGTCTTTCAGGTCCATGCCCATCACGCCGATGCCGCCGCGGCGCTGCTCGCGGTAGGTCGTCACCGGTAGCCGCTTGATGTAGCCCGAGCGCGTGATCGCGATGACCATGTCCTCTTCGGCGATCAGGTCCTCGAGGTCGAACTCGCCCTCGGCGGCGACGATCTCCGTGCGGCGGTCGTCGTTCTTCGTGTACTCGTCCTTGATCTTGAGCAGCTCCTCACGGATCAGGCCGTCGATGCGCGACTCGTCGCCGAGGATCGTGCGCAGCTCCGCGATGCGCTCCTGCAGCTCGCGGTGCTCGTTCTCGACACGCTGGCGCTCGAGCGCGGTCAGCGCGCGGAGACGGAGGTCGAGGATCGCCTGCGCCTGGATCTCGCTGAGGTCGAACTCGCGCATGAGACCTTCGCGTGCCGCCTCGGTGTCGGCAGACCCCCGGATGAGCTCGATGATCCGATCGAGATTGTCCAGAGCGATGAGGTAGCCCCGGAGGACATGCGCGCGGGCCTCGGCCTTGCGCAGCTCGTACTTCGACCGGCGCGTGACGACCTCGCGCTGGAAGTCGAGGTAGTGCTGGAGCAGGTCGCGCAGCGCGAGCGTGCGCGGGACACCGCCCACCAGCGCGACGGCGTTGTAGCCGAACGTCGACTGCAGCGGCGTGTGCTTGTAGAGCTTGTTCAGGACGACCTGAGGGATGGCGTCGCGCTTCAGCTCGATGACCATGCGCATACCGCTCCGGTCGGAGAGGTCGCGGACATTGGAGATCTCGCTGAGCGTGCCGGTCTTGACGAGCTCGGCGATCTTGGTGATGACGCCGTCGTCGCCACCCTTCTTGACCGCGTACGGAAGCTCGGTCACGACGATCGCCGACTTGCCGCCGCGCAGCTCCTCGGCATGTGCGCGGGCGCGCATGACGACGCGGCCTCGACCGGACCGGTACGCCTCGCGGATGCCCTCGCGGCCGAGGATGATCCCGCCGGTCGGGAAGTCCGGGCCCTTGATGTGCTTCATCAGCCGGTCGACGTCGATCGACGGCTCGTCGATCAGTGCGACAAGCGCGTCGGTGACCTCGCCGAGGTGATGCGGCGGCATGTTGGTCGCCATACCGACGGCGATCCCGGACGAGCCGTTGACGAGCAGGTTCGGGAAACGCGAAGGCAGCACCTCGGGCTCGCGTCGCGACTCGTCGTAGTTCGGCTTGAAGTCGACGGTGTCGGCGTCGATGTCCTCCAGCAGCTCGGTCGCGAGCTTCGCGAGCCGGCATTCCGTATACCTCATGGCAGCAGCGGGGTAACCGTCGATATTACCAAAGTTACCCTGCCCGTCCACGAGCGGGTAGCGCAGCGAGAACGGCTGCGCCATGCGGACGAGCGTGTCGTAGATCGCCGTATCGCCGTGCGGGTGGTACGAGCCCATCACGTCGCCGACGACACGCGCACACTTGAGGCGCGGCCGGTTCGGCTGCAGGCCGGCCTCGTGCATCGCGTACAGGATCCGGCGGTGCACGGGCTTGAGCCCGTCGCGCACGTCCGGGAGCGCGCGCGACACGATGACGCTCATCGCGTAGTCGAGGAAGCTCGAGCGCATCTCCTGCTCGAGCTCGCGCGACTCGATCCGCCCGGGGTTCAGCGGCTCCATGTTGGACGGGCTAGACATCCAGGAAGCGGACGTCCTTCGCGTTCTCCTCGATGAAGATGCGGCGCGGCTCCACCTGATCTCCCATCAGCATCGAGAAGAGGCGATCGGCCGCGGCGGCGTCCTCGACGTCGACGCGCACGAGCATCCGGTTGGCCGGATCCATCGTCGTGTCGGCGAGCTCCGAGGCGTCCATCTCACCGAGGCCCTTGAAGCGGTTGAGCGTGATGCCGTCCTTGGCGAGGTCGACCACTTGCGCAGCGCAGCTCCTCGTACGTCTCGGCGTGCCGCGTCTTCTTGCCGAGCGCGACGTCGAACGGCGGCGGGCCGACGATCTCGCGCAGGCGTCCGTAGGCCTTGCGGAGGTTCGCGTAGACCGGCGAAGTGAGCAGCTCGGCGGAGACGACGACGTGGGTGGCGGCGCTCGTCTCGCGCTCGACCACCTTCAGCCGCGCGCCCTCGTCGCCCTGCTCGATGATCGACACCTCGTGGCCGTTGCCGTCGAGCGAGGCAAGCGCGACCTGGAGATCCCCCAGCGCGGCCGCGTCGGTCTCGACGAGCCGGTGCTTGATGACGAAGTTGGCCGGCGCTGCGCCGAAGTCGGAGCGCAGGCGCGACGCCCACCCGTCGAACTCGTGCAGCGACTTGACGAAGCGGCCGTAGCGCGCCTCCGTGAACTTCTGCGTGTCGCCCTCGCGGTCGGTGACGTCCATGTCCTTGATCACCTCACGCGCGAGCAGGTCCTCGAGCTGCGACTCCTTCTCGATGTAGAGCTCCTGGTTGCGCACCTTGACCCGGTAGAGCGGCGGCACGGCGATGTGGACGTGGCCGCGCTCGACGAGCTCGGGCATCTGCCGGTACAGGAATGTGAGGATCAGCGTGCGGATGTGGGAGCCGTCCACGTCAGCGTCAGTCATGACGATGATCCGGTTGTAGCGCAGCTTCGAGACATCGAACTCGTCGGCGATCCCGGTGCCGATGGCCGTGATGATCGCCTGGATCTCGGTGTTCGAGAGCACCTTCCCGATGCGGTTCTTCTCGGCGTTGATGACCTTCCCGCGCAGCGGCAGGATCGCCTGGAAGAGCCGGTTGCGCGCGTCGACGGCCGAGCCGCCGGCGGAGTTGCCCTCGACGAGGAAGAGCTCCGCGGACTCGGGATCGTTGAGCTCGCAGTCGGCGAGCTTGCCCGGCAGCGAGTTGCCGTCGAGCGCCGACTTGCGCCGCGTCAACTCGCGCGCCTTGCGGGCGGCCTGGCGCGCGTTCCGCGCGGCCACGGCCTTGGTGATGATCTGCTTCGCGTCCTGCGGGTTCTCCTCGAGGAACTCGGCGAGCCTGGCGTTGACCGTCTGCTTGACGAGGCCCTCGACCCACGGGTTGCCGAGCTTCGTCTTCGTCTGCCCCTCGAACTGCGGCTCGCGCAGCTTCACCGAGATGATCGCGGCGAGCCCCTCGCGGACGTCCTCGCCCTCGAGGTTGTCCTCCTTCTCCTTGAGCAGGCCCTTCTCGCGTGCGTAGCGGTTCAGCGTCGACGTGAGCGCGCTCTTGAACCCGGTCAGGTGCGCGCCGCCCTCGTGCGTGTTGATGTTGTTCGCGAACGAGAAGACCGACTCGACGTAGGACGAGTTCCACTGCATCGCGACCTCGACGGCGCCGCCGTCCTGCTCGCCCTCGAAGTAGACGACGTGCTTGTGGACCGGATCCTTGGCGCCGTTGACGTAGGCGACGAAGTCGCGGATGCCGCCCTCGGCATAGAACTCGTCGCGCGTCTCGCCCTCGCGCTCGTCGGTCAGGACGATGCGCAGGCCCTTCGTCAGGAACGAGGTCTCGCGTAGGCGCTGCACGAGCGTGTCGCGCGCCCACTCGATCTCCTCGAAGATCTCGGCGTCGGGGAGGAAGCTGATCGTGGTGCCGGTGTCGGTCGCCGTGCCAACCTCCGTCAGCTCCGTGGTCGGCTCGCCGCGGCAGAACTCCTGGCGGTACGCCTTGCCGTCGCGGTGCACATCGGCGACGAGCCACTCGGAGAGCGCGTTGACGACGGAGACCCCGACGCCGTGCAGCCCACCCGAGACCTTGTAGCCGTCGCCGCCGAACTTGCCACCCGCGTGCAGCTTCGTCAGGACGACGGTGAGCGCCGAGAGGCCCTGCTCCGGGATGACCTCCACGGGGATGCCGGCGCCGGCGTCGCGGACGGTCACGGAGTTGTCCGGATGGAGGGTGACCTCGACGTAATCGTTGCGTCCGGCGAGCGCCTCGTCCACGGCGTTGTCGACCACCTCGTAGATGAGGTGATGGAGGCCGCGGGAGCCGGTCGAGCCGATGTACATGCCCGGCCTCAGCCGGACGGGCTCGAGACCCTCCAGAACAGTGATGTCTTTTGCGGTATAAGCTGCTTCAGCCATTAAAAAATGCCTGCATTTAAGCCATTTGCAGGCTTTCGACAGTCTAGCAGAAGGGCCGGTCGTCCGGCGCCTTCGAGAGGCTTAGAGCGGCGGCTCTGGCGATGAGATTTCGTAACGTTTCGTCCCCAACCGCGGCGGCCACGCGCTCGGCCTCGGCGAGGGCCTCCGGACTGGCCTCGGGACCGGCTGCTGAGGCCTCGAGCGGCGCCTTCATCGCGACGGCCGGAAGGCGCCCGGGAGCGAAGCGCAGACCACTCACGACAGCCTCGCCTGCGACCGCCTGCTGGAGGCGCGGCAGCACCTCGCCGCGGAGCTGCGTGAGCTCGAAGGCCCAGGCAGAGGAGCTGGTCGAGACGTGCAGCGTGCCGTCGCGGGCGAGCTTCGCCGGCCAGGCATTCCGGGCGACCGCATCACCGACCGCGCCGGGCCACGCCGACACGATCGCGGCCATCCCCGCCGCGCCCGGGAACCGCCCCAGCTCGCGGCGAACGTCGTCGCCGATCGGCTTCACGCCGCCACTCCCGGTCGCACCTCGACGAGCTGGGCCGGCTCGGCCGGCAGCGCCCCGGCGCTCGTCGCCGTGACGATCGTCTGGCCGCCGGAGGCGATCCGCGCCGCGAGGGCGCTGCGGCGCGCTCCATCGAGCTCGGAGAGCACATCGTCCAGCAGCAGGAGCGCGCGGGCGGCCGCGGTCGGCGAGGACGGCGGCCTCGGCCAGGAGCAGTGCCAGCACGGCGACGCGCTGCTCGCCCTGCGAGCCGAAGAGCCGCAGGTCGCGCTCGCCCGCATGAATGGCCACATCGTCCAGATGCGGGCCGAGCGTCGTGAACCCGCGCTCGAGATCGCGGCTGATCCGCGTCTCCAGGGCCTCGACGGTCGGGGCAGCGCCCTCGTAGGCGAGCGTCGCATCGTCGAGCCCGAGCTCGCCCGGCGCGTTCCGCGAACAGCGGGTCGAGCAGAGCCAGCGTCTCCTCGCGCGCGGCGACGAGCTCCGCGCCGAACTGAGCGACCTGCTCCGTCCACGGCGCAACTGCGTCGCGTTCCGACGCACCGACCGCGATGCGGCGCAGCGCGGCGTTGCGGTGCGACAGAGCGGCGCCGTAGCGGCCGGCCGTCGAGGCGCGCGTCGGCAGCAGCCGCCCGAGCGACGCGGTCGAAGTAGGCGCGGCGGACCGCTGGGCCGCCCTTGACGACCGCGAGCCGGTCCGGCGTGAACACGAGCGTCGCCAGCTCGCTGCGCAGCTGCTCGGCGCTCGGCAGCGCGGCGCCGTTCACTGCGCGCGCTTGCCCTCGCGGCGGCCGGAGCGTCACCTCGACCTCGACCGGCGACGCCTCCCGCGCGCCGCCGAGCCGCGATCCGGCCGGCGTCCTCGCCGAAGCGGACGAGCTGCGCGTCCATGCGCGTCCGCGGCGAGAACCCCTGCGTGCCGACGTGCAGCGCCTCGAGCAGGTTCGTCTTGCCGACCCGTTCGGGCCGACGACGAGCACGAGCCCCGGCGCGAGGTCGAGGTCGAGCCGCTCGTAGGAGCGGACGTCTCGTGAGGCGCGACGCGGTCGACGATCAGCGACTAGCCGGCGAGCCGGATCGGCATGATCAGGTACCAGAAGTCGTCGTCCTGCCGCCGTGCAGGAGGCCCGGGCCGGAGCGGGCTGATCAGCCGCAGCGACGATCTCGTCGCCGCTGCACCGACTCGATGCCCTCGCGGAGGAACTCGGCGTTGAAGCCGATCTCGAGCGGCTCGCCGCTGAACGGCACCGGCAGCGACTCCCGCGCCTCGCCGACGTCCTGGCGTCTGCGCCGAGACGGTCAGCTCGCCCTCGGCGAAGCGCAGCCGCAGCGGCGAGTTGCGCTGCGCCATCACCGCGACGCGGCGGACGACCTCGAGCAGCTCCTCGCGCGGCAGCGTCGAGCTCGTGCTCGAACGTGTCGGGCAGCAGCTGCTTGATAGTTCGGGAACTGGCCGTCGATGCGGCGCGTCGTCAGCCAGCACGCCGTCGGCGCCGAACACGACCTGGTTCTCGTGCACGCCGAGCTCGAGCTCGCCGGCGCCCTGCGCGATGCGCGAGAGCTCGCCGAGCGCCCGTGCCGGCACGATCGCCTCGAGGTCGGGCGCGGCGCCCTCGAGCGACGTCTCCTTGCACCGACAGCCGGTACGAGTCGGTCGCGGCCATCACGAGCTTGCCGCCCTCGAAGCGGACGAGGACGCCGGTCAGCACCGGGCGCGACTCGTCACGCGACGCGGCGCGGCCGACGCGCGCTGACGGTGCTCGAGCAGCGCGTCGGCGTCGATCGAGTGCAGCTGCGGCCGGTCGACCTCGGGCAGCCGCGGGAAGTCCTCGGCGCTGAGTACGTGTGCAGCCGGTAGCTCGCCGTCCCGCACGCGAGCTCGAGCGACGCCTTCCTCGGCGCGGTGCTCGAGCGACGACCTCGCCGCCGGGAAGCAGCCGCGCGATGTCGACCAGCAGCCGGCCCGGCACGACGACGCGCGCCCTCGCCGTCGACCTGGCGTCGAGCGACGAGCGCAGCGAGAGCTCCATGTCGGTGGCGGCGAGCTCGAGCTGGCCGTCCTCGGCCGCGAGCAGGATCCCGGCGAGGACCTGGACGGTGTCCGGGTCGAGACGCCGCGCGACGACGATCGCGAGCGTCGCGACGAGCTCGTCCCGCGAGCAGGTGAGCTTCATGCCCGAGCCGATTCAACGGCTGTCTCTATCTCTATGTCATGTTTTAAAAGAACCTTCGTCGTAGTACATAGGGAGTGTGGACGACGGGGAAGACGGCCATACGGCTCTGCTCCGACAGGCTTTGCGCTGTGGGGTCCCGAATGGGGAGATACCGGCACTGGCGCCGCAGCGAGGGGCACGGTCCACAGAATCACCGGACCGCTTGATCCGGGCGGTGAGCTCTTGCACGAGGTTGTACACAGACCTGTCCTCGCGGATCAGGCGCGCGATCTTCGAGGTCGCGTGGATCACCGTCGTGTGGTCGCGGCCGCCGAACTCGCTGCCGATCTTCGGCAGCGACGCGTCGGTCAGCTCGCGCGAGAGGTACATCGCGACCTGGCGCGGGTAGACGATGTTCTGCGAGCGCTTGTCGCTGCAGAGCTCCGTCGCAGCGAGATGCCGAAGCGCTCGCGAGACGGTCTGCTGGATGCGCTCGATCGAGACCTCGGGCACCTCGCCGCTGCGGGAAGACGTCGCTGCAGCACGTCCTGCGCGAGCTCGACGGTCATCGGCCGGCCGGTCAGCGAGGAGAAGGCGACCACGCGCGTGAGCGCGCCCTCGAGCTCGCGGATGTTCGTCGACACGCGCCCGGCGATGAAGGTGAGCAGCTCGGGGTCCGGGATGTGGATGCTCGTCCGTCTTGACCTTCTTGCGCAGGATCGCGATGCGCGTCTCGAGGTCGGGCGGCTGGATGTCGGTGATCAGCCCCCACTCGAAGCGCGAGCGCAGCCGCTCCTCGAGGGTCGACGATCTCGCGCGGCGGCCGGTCGGACGAGATCACGATCTGGCGGCCGGCCTCGTAGAGCGTGTTGAAGGTGTGGAAGAACTCCTCCTGGATCCGCTCCTTGCGCTCGAGGAACTGGATGTCGTCGATCAGCAGCACGTCGTAGGTGCGGTAGCGCTGCTTGAAGCCCTCGATGCGCTTGTCGCGGAGCGAGTTGATGAAGTCGTTCGTGAACGTCTCGCTCGTCACGTAGCGCACCGACATGCTCGCCGGCGTGCTCGGCGACGTACTGCGCCGATCGCCTGGAGCAGGTGCGTCTTGCCGAGGCCGGTGCCGCCGTAGATGAAGAGCGGGTTGTAGGCCTGGGCCGGCGCCTCGGCGACGGCGAGCGCGGCCGCGTGCGCGAAGCGGTTGGACGAGCCGATCACGAACGAGTCGAACGTGTACTTCGGGCTCATGCCCTCGACGCGCGCGCGGCCGCGCCCGCGGGCCGGGCTGCCGGGCCGTCGTGCCGGCGCACGCCGCGCCGCGCTCGCGCGACGACGAGCTCGATCCGGAGCTCCGAGCCGGTCGCGTCGCGCGCGCGCGGCGCGCGATCAGGTCGAGGAAGTGCCCCTCGATCCACTCGCGGGTGAAGTCGTTCGGGACGCGCGAGCGCGAAGCTGTCGTCCGCCAGCTCGTCGCCCTCGACCTCGCCGAACCAGGTGCGGAAGGTCGTGTCGTTGAGGGCTCCCTGAGCCGGCCGGAGACCTCGGCCCAGAGGCGTCTCGTGCTGTCGGCTCTGATCGGCGCCTTCCACGGCTTCCGCCGAGCTCCTCCTCGTCGCCGAGGAAGGGGCGAGCATAGCAGCGTCCGCGGGCCGCGCTCAACGGTGCCTGGCGGCCGCACTCGACAAAAACAGCGCGATTTGCAGGGAAATTTCTCGTCGTCCACACAGCTCTCCACACCTGTGGACAACGACCGGTCTCGAAGCGCCGATCGCAGCGGTTCCCGGCCGTCTTGCGGCACTTTCGTCGACGCTGTGCGACAACGGAGCTGTGGATAACCCGTTCGCGACAGCTCGTCTATACTGGCCGCGGCGCCGACGCGGCGCCTGTTCCACCTCTTCAGAGGACATCAGATGAAGCGCACGTACCAGCCCAACGTCCGCCGCCGGAAGCGCAAGCACGGCTTCCGCGCGCGCATGTCGACCCGCGCCGGCCGCGTGATCCTGAAGCGCCGCCGCGCGCGAGGGCGCAAGCGGCTCTCCGCCTGACGGCCCGGGATCCGCTCCCGACCCCGTGCAGCGCCGGCACCGCCTCTCCCGCTCCCGCGACTTCGATGCCGTCTACCGCCAGGGCACGTCGGTCTCGACCCGTGCCTCGTCCTCTACTGGTTCGCGCGCGACGACGACGGCGACGCGGACGCCGCGGCTCGGCATCGCCGTGCCGCGGAAGGTCGGCACGGCCGTCGTGCGCAACCGGGTGAAGCGGCAGCTCCGCGAGGCCTGGCGCGCGCAGCTCGCAGCGCGCCACGCCGGGCCGCGACTACATCCTGCTCGCGCGGCCCGGGCTCGCCGAGGCGGCCGAAGCCAACGGGCTCGACTGGCTGTCGGCCCGCATCGGCGAGGCGCTGGAGCAGGCGACGCCGTGAGCCGCATCCTCCGCCTGCCCGGATACGCCGGCGTCGGCCTCGTGCTCGCGTACCGCTACACGCTCGGCATGCTCTTCCCGGCGAGCTGCAAGTACCACCCGTCGTGCTCGCGCTACGCGCATCGAGGCGCTGCAAGCAGTACGGCCTCGTGCGCGGGAGCATCCTCACCGGCTGGCGGCTGCTCCGCTGCAACCCCTGGAGCCGCGGCGGCGTCGACCACGTGCACGACCAGACGCTCTTCCGGAGCCGCTCGTGATCCTGCCGATCCTCCGGTCCTCGCCATCCTCGGCCCGCTCGAGCGCCCGCTGCGCTGGGTCCTCGAGCACCTGCACTCCGACGTCGGGCTCACGTGGGCCTGGTCGATCGTCGTCCTGACGATCATCGTCCGGCTCGCGATGGTCCCGCTCACCGTCCGGCAGATCCACTCGATGCAGCGCATGCAGGTCTTCCTGCCGCAGATGAAGGAGCTCCAGAAGAAGTACAAGGGCGACAAGCAGAAGCAGAACGAGGAGCTGATGAAGTTCTACCGGGAGCACAACATCAACCCGGCTGCCTCGTGCCTGCCGATGCTCGTCCAGATCCCGATCTTCTTCGCGCTCTACTTCGTCCTCAAGGACTTCGAGAAGACGGTGCTCAAGAACTACGCCGGGCTCGCGACCTGGGCTGGCTGCACCTCGTCCCGAACATCACCGACAACATCACAGCCGCACTGGTCGGGCTACCTGCTGGTCGTCATCTACGCCGGCAGCCAGGTGGCGTCCACGTACTTCATGTCCACGACGATGGACAAGACGCAGCGGATCCTGTTCATGGTCCTGCCGCTCGGGTTCGTCTTCTTCATCCTGAGCGGCAGCGTCGTGTTCCCGGCCGGGCTGCTCCTCTACTGGGTGACGACGAACCTCTGGACGGTCGGGCAGGGGCTCATCACCCGCCGCCTCGTGCCGCGCACCGCCGCCGCCGCAGCAGAAGGCGAGAAGCGCTCGTCGCGGACGGCGCCCGGCACGCGGACGTCCGGGCAGCCCGCGCGCCGCAGCCGCGCAGGCGGCCGCTGCACCACCGACGGCGCCCCGCCGCGTGAAGCGCAAGAAGCAGAACCGCGCGAGCGTCGGCTTCCGGCAAGGTCGGGCACCTGACGCGCTCACGCGTACGAGGCACGACGCGGCTGAGACGGTCGGCGAGGCGAAGTGGGCCGCGGTGCGGGAGCTCGAGCGTCTGGCGCCCGGGCTCGACAAGGCCAGCGTCCGCTTCCAGGTCGTCTCCGAGGGCGAGCGCGGGCTGCTCGGTGTCGGCTACACCCCCGCGCGCGTGATCGCCTCTGCTCGATCTCGAGGATGCGCAGCCGGCCGGAGAAGAGGCCGCGGGACCGGTCGCGTCGCGCGTGCGTGAGATCCTGGAGCAGGTCGTCGCGCAGCTCGAGCTCGACGCCGCCATCGCGGTGCGGGAGGACGACGAGGCGGTGACGGCCACGCTGACCGGCGGCGACCTCGGCCGCGTGATCGGCCGGCACGGCCAGACGATCGACGCCCTCCAGTACCTGGTCAACGCGATCGTCCATCGGAGCGACGAGTACAAGCCGGTCGTCATCGACGCTGCCGGGTACCGCGCCCGGCGGGAGGCGACGCTCGAGACGCTGGCCGAGCGGACGGCGTCGCGCGTCCGCGCGTCGGGCGAGGAAGTGTCGCTGGAGCCGATGACCTCCGTCGAGCGGAAGATCGTGCACGTCCATCTGAAGGAGCTCGGGCTCGAAACGCGGAGCGAGGGCACCGAGCCGAACCGCTACGTCGTCGTCTCGCTCCCAGCCGAGTAGCGACCCGCGGCTCGCCGTCTGGCTGGACGCGCTGCTGGCGATCCCGGGCCTGACGGGGATCGTCGATCGCGACGCCGCCTACCGCCAGCACGTGCTCGACAGCCTCGCCGCGGTCGACGTCGTGGCCGGGTCTGAGGGTCCGATCGTCGACGTCGGCTCGGGTGGCGGTGCGCCGGGGATCCCGCTCGCCGTGGCGATGCCGGAGCGAGAGGTGACGCTGCTCGAGGCCACCGGCCGGAAGTGCGACTTCCTTCGACAGGTCGCGGGGGACTTCCCGAACGTCCGCGTCGTCCAGGGGCGCGCCGAGGAGCAGGAGACGGATGTGTGGGGCGTGGCCGTGGCGAAGGCGCTCGCGGAGCCGGTGGTCGCCGCCGAGTGGTGCCTGCCGCTGGTGCGGCCGGGCGGGATCGTGGTCCTGTACACGGCGGCGGATGCCGACGCGGTTCGCGTCTCGGCCGTGGCCGCCCGGGTCGGCGGCGGGGACGCCAAGGTCGTGCCGGTCTCGGACACGCGGGCGCTGCTCGTGATCCCGAAGCTCGGGCCTACGCCGGCCGGCTTCCCCCGCCGTCCCGGCGCCGCCCGAAAACGTCCTCTCGCGTAAGTACCCTGCCGTTCGTGGCCGGGACGATCTACGCCCTTGCGAACCAGAAGGGCGGCGTCGGCAAGACCACGACCGCCGTCAATCTCGCCGCCTGTCTCGCTGAGGCCGGGGAGAGGGTGCTCGTGGTCGACCTCGACCCGCAGGCGAACGCCACCTCGGGGCTCGGCGTCGAGCGGTCGGAGCCGTCGACCGCCGACCTGCTCGACGGCGCGACGTTCGACTCCGTCGTCCAGCACACACGCTTCCCGAATCTCGACGCGGTGCCGGCCAGCCCGGACCTCGCAGGCTCGGCCGCCGAGCTCGGCCGCCGAGACGCGAGCGAGCGGTACCTGGCCGACGCGCTGGCGCCGACGCGCGAGCGCTACGGGTTCATCTTCGTCGACTGTCCGCCGTCGCTCGGGCCCCTGACCGTGAACGCGCTCGCCGCCGCCGACCGTGTGCTCGTGCCCGTCCAGGCGGAGTACTACGCGATGGAGGGACTGGCGCAACTGCTGCAGACGATCAGCGTCCTGCGCGCCAAGCTCAATCCGAGCCTCGCGGTCGCCGGCGTCGTCCTGACGATGGTGGACGGCCGTACACGCCTCTCGGCTGACGTCGCCGCCGAGCTCGACCGCCACCTCGGCGACCTGCTCTTCCGCGCGCGCGTCCCGCGCTCCATCCGCCTCGCCGAAGCGCCCAGCCACGGGCTGCCGGTGATCCACTACGACCGTCGCTCCGCCGGTGCGGCCGCTTACTGGGACGTCGCCAACGAGCTGATCGAACGCGTCGCGCAGCACCGCGAGAGTGCCGAGGCGACCGACCTCGTCCTGGCGGGGGAGCGCTGGTGAGCGAGCCCGCGCGGCGCGGCCTCGGCCGCGGCTTCGAGGTGCTCATCGGCGGCGGCTCCGAGCCGCAGCTGATGCACATGCCCGTGGAGATGATCCATGCGAACCCGCGCCAGCCGCGACGCCGGTTCGAGCAGGAGGCGACCAACGGGCTCGCCGAGTCGGTGCGGGCGCAGGGGCTGATCCAGCCGGTCGTCGTCCGCCAGCGCGAGGCCGGCGGCTACGAGCTGATCGCCGGAGAGCGGCGCTGGCGCGCCGCCCAGGAAGCGGGGCTGCCGACCGTTCCTGCAATTGTCCGCGAGGCCGACGACCGCGACGCACTCCTCCTCGGCCTCGTCGAGAACGTCGCGCGCGAGCAGCTGTCCCCGGTTGAAGAGTCGCGCGCCTACGCAATGCTCGTCGACGAGTTCGACCTCTCACTCGGGGAGGTCGCCGATCGTGTCGGCAAGGCGAAGCCGACCGTCTCCAACCGGCTACGGCTGCTGGAGCTGCCCGACGACGTGCTGGCCATGCTCGAGCGCGGCGAGCTCACCGAGGGCCATGCGCGCGCGGTGCTCGCAGTCCCGGATCACGAGGGGCGGCGGAAGCTCGCACGTCAGATCGTGCGCAGCGGCATGTCGGTCCGCGCCGCGGAGCGCGCCGCCCGCTGGGCCGGCGCCCGCCGCAAGCCGCAGAAGGGCCGCTCGTCGGTCGACCCGGCGCTGGCCGAGCGGGTGGGCGAGGCGGTCAAGGGACTGCTCGGCCGAGAGGCGTCCGTGCGCCCGGGGCGGATCGAGATCGCCTACACCGACCGCTGGGATCTCGCCGAGCTGGCCGAGGCGCTCGAGCGCGCTTCCGTCCGCGCCGCCAAGAGCGCCTGAAGCGCCGCCCGCGCGACGGCGGGCATCGCGGGCTCGGGGAACGAGAACGTCGAGCTCGCGTTGATCTCGCACAGGACGTACGCGTCGTCTCGCCCGAGCAGGAAGTCGGCGTCCCAGATCGCGGGTAGCCGTTCTCGCTCGACGCCGACGATCGCCTGAAGTTCGGGCACCCACCGTGACTCCATCTGTCTGCGGAGCGGCTCGTAGGCCGTCGGCGGCTTGAAGACCTTCTCGGCCGGTAGCGTCGCAGCGAGCTCGGGATCGAGGAGCCCCCGCGGGTACTGGTGCGCGAAGCCGACCACCTCGTCGCGGCAGAGATAGACGCGGATCATCCCCTCGGCAAGCCGTGGCTGGAACGGCTGCTCGACCATCAGCCCGCCGTCCGCGAAGTAGGGCCGGCAACGGTCGATGAAGGGGTCGAGCGGCTCGGCAAACGGCGCAGCGCCTTTCGCCGCGTGCTGGACGCGCACGCCTTCCGGGTCGAGCGCGACCTTCCAGACGCCCTCGCCGCCCATTCCGCGCTGCTGCTTGAGCACGACCGGGCCGCTCGCAAGCCGCCGCGGCAGCTGCTCGCCGAGCTCGGCGACCGTGCGGTACAGGTGCGTCTCCGCGCTCCAGCTCATCGAGGCGGTGTCGACGAGCACCCGCTTGGTCGCCATGCGGAGGATCACGTCCGGGTGCGCGCTGACCCAGACGCCGGCAGCTGCCGCCTCGCGGAGCAGCGGGTCGAGGCGCGAGCGGTCGAGCCCCTGCTCGACCGGGTTCACCCAGACGAGCACGCCGTCGAGGGCGAGGAGCTGCTCGCGGAGAGCGTCCGCGCGGTCGTCGGAGTAGACAACCGGCTCCGCGTCGATGCCAAGCGCCGCAAAGGCGGCGAACATGCCGTGCAGCCGGGGCTGGGCCGCGCCGGGCGGGTCCCACTCAGCCCGCCAGAGCAGGCCGATTCGAGGCGCTGGTTCGGGCAACGGGAGTGGGCGATCCTGGACTCGAACCAGGGACCTCCGCCTTATCAGAGCGGCGCTCTAACCAGCTGAGCTAATCGCCCGCGCGGCTCGGGATTGTAGCCACGGTCAGGCTGTTAAGCCCCGACCGCCCGACGGTTGTCCGGCAGGCGCCTCGCTAACATCAGAAGAGTCGCCATGCAGGAGATGGTCATCTACGGGGTGAGCTTCGACTTGGTCGGCAAACAGCCGATCGTGCTGCTGAAGACGGCGGACGGTAACCGCTACCTGCCCATCTGGATCGGGCAGCCGGAAGCGGCGGCGATCCTCATGAAGCTCCAGGGCGCGTCCACCCCGCGGCCGATGACGCACGACCTCTTCGCCGACACGCTCGAGCAGCTCGAGGCGCAGGTCGTCCGCATCACCGTCACCGAGCTGAAGGACAACACCTTCTACGCATCGATCACCGTTCAGCAGAACGGCTCCGAGATCGAGATCGACTCGCGGCCGTCCGACGCGATCGCGCTGGCCGTCCGCGCCGAAGCTCCGATCTTCGCCGCCGAGCGCGTGATCGAGGAGTCCGCGATCGAGTTCGAGGGCGAGGAAGTCAACGAGGAAGAGATCGTCTCCGACTTCCGCAAGTTCCTCGAGAACGTCACCCCGGACGAATTCGCTGTCGAGGAAGAGGAGTAACCGCCCCAGGGGCTGTCCCCGCAGGGGGCTGTCCCACTAGCTGTCCGCGGTCTGCAAAACGAGGGACAGCCCCCGCTGACACGGGGACAGCCCTCTCAGTAGTGGACGATGACGGTCGTGCCGTAGCTGTTCATCGAAAAGAGGCGAGGCGCGAGCCACATGGGAATGCGCACGCACCCATGGGACGCTGGGTAGGCAGGTACGTCCGGGTACCCGTGGATCGCGAAGCCGCGCAGGAAGTACATCGGGTAGTAGAGGACCCAGTCGAACCCGACCACCTTGCGGTACACGTGGAAGGTGCCGACCGGCGTGTTCCCGGTCGCGCCCGTCGAGACGTGCGAGATCAGCACGACCTTGCCGTCGCGGACGAGGAAGAGCACCTGCTTCGTCTTGTCGACCTCGATGTGGTCGCCGCCGCCGAATTCCGGGGCCGGGCGAGTCGAGGCGGCGAGCGCCGCCCAGACGCGGCTGTCCGGGAGCCCGGTGCGCGGCAGGGCGTGCACCTCCTGGAACGCGAGCACGGCGTCGGAGTCGTCGCCCGAGTAGAGATCGTCCACCTGCTGAACCGTGTAGCCCTGGGCGTTCAGCCGCTGCGCGAGGTCGAGCACCTCGGGGCCCTGCGAGCCGAGGCGCAGGTCGGGCATGCGGACGGCGGCGTCGAGCAGCCGTGACGCCGGCTGGTAGCCCGCTTCCGGGGTGAGCTTCGCGACCACCCGATAGGCCGCCGTCTTGCTCGTGCCCAGCGGGAGCCGGACGACGGCCCGGCCGCTCCCGGACTGCACCAGCTGCCCGCGCCGGTAGACGCTGACGGTCACGCGGCCCGCGCCGATCGGATCGACCATGGCGACCGCGGTGGCGCGGCTGCCGACGACCGGCGCACCCGCGACCTTCAGATCCACGTTTGGCCGGATCGTCACCGGCTCCGCCGCGGAGGCGACGTTGCCGAGGAGCACCTTGTAGGCCGCCGGCGTGCGCGGCCGGATGGCGACGCGGAAGCTGCCGTCGCGCTTGACCGCACCGTGCGCGGTGATACGTCGGCCGCGTGCAACCTTGACCTCCGCGCCTGCGAGCGTGGGCACCACGCGGCCCGTGAGCCAGGCGCGCTGCCCGGTCGGAATCGCCGCCGGCGCGCGCAGCGTGAGTGCGATCGAGGTGATGGTGACCGTGGTGCGCGTCTCCTCACCTGTCGGGGAGGTGCCGACAGCGGCGACCGTCCAGCGGCCGGCGGGAAACGACCTCGTCACGCTCGGGCCTGCCGCGGTTGCGCCGCCGGGCAGCTCCCAACGGTACGAGGCCGCGTTCCCCGAAGCGGTCAACGTGGTGGTGAGCGGCGCCGCGCCCACGGCCGGCAAGACCTCGACGGACACGGACGGGGCGGCGGCGAGCGCCGCCTGGACCGGCATAGCGGCGAACACCACGGCGACGGCGAGCACGCGGCGCACTCCCAAAGAGTAGGTCAGGTCGTGACGGAAGCGATGAGCGCGATCGCGTTGAAGATCCCGTGGACGAACATGCCCGGGATGACGCTGTCCGTGCGGTTGCGAATGTATGCGAGCCCGGCGCCGAAGAAGGTGAACACCGGAAGCGCGGCGGGGATGCCGTGCACGGCGGCGAAGAGGAACCCGACCGCGAGGATCGCCGGCCACTCGCCGTAGCGCACGAGAAGCGTGAAGCCGAGGCCTCTGAACGTCAGCTCCTCGACGATCGGGACGAAACACGCGATCAGGAGGAAGTTGGCGACGAACTGGGCCGTGTGGCCCGACTCCCAGCCCGACGGCGTCAGCCCCTGGTCCTTGCCCGGCTGGAGCAGCGGGCTCTCCACGGCGAGGATGACGTAGACGGCGACGATCAGCGCGGCGCCCAGCCCGATCGCCCGTGGCCACGAGCGCGGCCGGTAGAGGGCGAACATCCCGCGCACGTCGGTCCGGCCGGCGATCGCCAGCATGATCGCGAGCAGGATCACGATGAAGGTGCCCTGGTTGGCCACGGTGGACCACTGGAAGACGGCGTTCTTCGGCGGGCTCTCGGTCGCGTTCCCGTAGAAGTTGGTCGCCGCCAGCAGGCCGACGACTGTCAGCCAGGCGATCAGCCGCCCATCGCTCCGCGCCTCGGCGGGGAGCGGCCGCGTCACCTCCATCCGCGCAGCACCTCCGCCAGCGGCGCCGGCGCGAACTGGAGGCCCGCGGCGCGCGCGCCCTGCTCATCCTCTGCGGTGTCGCCCACGTGCAGGGTGCGGCCAGGTGCGGCGCCGAGCCGCTCGAGCGCGACGGCGAAGATGGCCGGGTCCGGCTTCGCGGCGCCCGCTTCGGCGCAACTCACGACCACGTCGAGCTCGATCCCCGCCTCGCGCAACCGCTCACCGAGCGAGCAGTCCCAGTTCGAGACGACGGCGAGCGCGAGGCCGCGCGCCTGGAGCTCGGCGAGCCCCTGGAGGACCCCGGGGAGCGGCCGGAAAGCGATCGAATTCATGAACCCGTCCGTGAAATCGAGGTCGACGCCGAGGGCGTGGACGAAGACGCGGGCGCAGTCGCGGCGGAGCGCCGCGAGGGACGCCGCATCCCGCGCCTCGCATTTGTGGCGCGAGTAGTGCTCGACCTCGGTCAGGAACGCCTCCTCGACCGCGTGCTCGTCGCGGTCGACGCCCGCCTCTGCGAGCCCCTGCCGGAGCCGCGTGACGTGGTCGTCCAGCTCGACGAGCGTCCCGTACGCGTCGAGCGTGACCGCGTCCAGTGCGGCCGGGCTCACGCCACCCACTGCCAGAGCGCCCACTGGACGATGAAGAGGCCGAGCAGCATCGAGCTCACGGACACGATCGCGACGTGCAGCCGCGGCCGGCCACCGAGCGACGCCAGCGCCAGGAAGAACGGGAACACGACGAGGCCGAAGCGCGGCAGCGACTCCAGCGGCCAGCCGCCGCTCGGGGAGGCCAGCGGCAGGGCGAGGCTGAGCGCTGCGAAGAGCCCGTAGGGCGCGCCGAAGCGGCGCCACGCAAGCACGGCGAGCGCGACGAAGAGGGCGAGGAAGGCGAGGTTGGTGAGGTTCACGGCGGCCGTCTGCAGCGGCGTCCAGTCGTGCACCGATGGCCAGTAGACGTGGCCGGCGTCGCCGACCCAGAGCTGGCGCAGGCCGGCCACGCCGGAGCGCAGCCCGTCCCACACGCCGCCGAGCGGCCCGGCCGGCGAGAAATGCCGCCAGTGCCGTTGGGCGCTCAGGAATGCGAGCGGGTGGCCGACCTCCGCCCAGAGGACGAGCGGGTAGATGCAGAACGCCGCCGGTGCGATCGCGAGCCGAGCCACGGCCCTGAGCCGCCCCGATCGCCAGGCCAGCACTGCGAGCGCAGGCAGCAGCGCGACCGCGGCGGGTCGCGTCAGCAGCGCGAGCCCGCAGACGGCCCCGGCCTCGACGAAGCGGCCTCGCTCGGCGAGCAGGAACGCGGCGACCGCCAGCAGCAGGTAGAGCGACTCCGTGTAGACGGCTCCGAGGAAGAGCGACATCGGGAACACGGCGACGTAGAGCACCGTTCGCCGCGCGCCCTCGGCGCCGAGCCGCGACTCCGCCAGGCGGTAGAGCAGCATGAACGCGGCGAGCCCACACGCCAGCGAGATCGCGATCCCGGCCAGGATGTAGTGGCCGCCGAGCACCCGCCCGAGCAGCGCCACGCTGCCGGGGTAGAGCGGGAAGAAGGCCGCGTCGTTCGCGTGCGCGCCGTAGCCGTGCTCGGCGATGCGCAGGAACCAGACGCTGTCCCAGCGCGCCCAGACGTCGGTGACGCGTCCGAGATCGTGGGTCAGGGCGGGGTCGTCCCACTTCGCACGCCTTCGGGTTCCGGCTCCCGTCGAGCGCGGTGAGCGCGAGCAATGCGGCGAGCCCAGATGGCGGCGCGGCTCCACAGGAAGATCTCGACGGCCGGGTTGCGCGCGGCCGCCGGGCCGTGCGCCTCGGATTCCCGCGCGCGGGCGGTGCGCACCCGTTGACCGACGCCCACGACGGGCCGATGATAACGGCCCGTGGCCGACCGCCTGTTCAGCGTTCAGGAGGCGAACGAGGCGCTCGAGACCGTTCGCCCGCTCGCCGAGGAGATGGTCGCGCCGCCGCCGGGCACTACGCGGGCTCGAGGATGAGCACGAGGCGCTCGCAGTGGCAGCGGCAGGAAACGGGCACGGGTTCGACCCCCGGTCGGCCGAGGCGCGCATGGAGGCGGTGCAGCAGGAGCAGGCGGCTCTGGCCGAGTGCGTTGCGCGCATCCAGGCCGCCGGCGTGTCAGATGAAGGACCTCGACAGCGGGCTGCTGGACTTCCCGTCCAAGCGCGACGGCGACGTGGTACTGCTCTGCTGGCGGGTGGGCGAGCCGGAGATCGGCTGGTGGCATACGGTCGAGGAGGGCTTCGCAGGCCGCAAGCCGTTGACGGAGTAGCAGCCCGTCCGACCGCGCACGTAAAGAAGCGGCATGCCCTCGTGGACGCGCGCCGTCGTTGCCCTCGCTGCGATCGTGGTCGCGGCGATCATCGCCAAGCTCGTCGACCGCTGGATGGCCCGGCGCGAGCTCGCGCCGGAGGCCGTCACGCGCTACCGCGTGCTGCGGCGCACGCGTCATGGTCGGGATCGTCGCGTTCGGGATCCTCTCGGCCCTGCTCGTGATCCCGTCGGTCCGCGCGGTCGCGGGCGGCCTGCTCGCCTCGACGGCGGTCGTCGCGCTGATCGTCGGCTTTGCAGCCCAGTCGACGCTCGCCAACTTCGTCGCCGGGCTGTTCATCGCGTTCGCCCAGCCGCTACGGCTCGGGGACCGTGTCACGGTGGCCGGCGAAGAAGGCGTCGTCGAGGAGATCGGCCTGACCTACACGTTCATCCGCACGCCGGACGGACGACCGGGTGATTGTCCCGAACAGCAAATTGGCCTCGGATACCATCCGCAACTCCACGATCGTCAGCCGCGAGAAGGTTGCCCAGATCACCGTGCAAGTACCGCTCGACAAGGATCTCGCGCAGGTCGTCGACCTGCTGCGCGAGGAAACCAACGCCGATGTCTCGGTGACGGCGCTAGACGCCGCCGCGACGGTCACCGTGCGGGCGCCGGCTCCCGACCCCGCCGCCGCCGACCGGCTCGCGAGCGACCTGCGGATCCGCGCGCACGCCCGCCTCCGTGAGGCCGGCGTCCTGCCGTGAGCCCGACTCCGAGGTTCCGGCGCCCGGAGCTGGTGCCGGGGCAGCGCCGCCGCAGGCGCCGGCGGGAACGCGCTGCGCAGCGCCGCCGGCGCACGCTCGTCATCCTCGGCATCTGCCTGCTCGTCGTCTTCGGGATCGTCGCCGCCACCTTCGGCGGCGCGGCAGCGGCGCTGAACAACTGCAGCCTCTCGTCCCTACAACCGGTCTCCAAGGGCGCGAACACGCTCGTCTACGACGGCAACGGCAAGTTCCTCGGCTCGATCCCGACCGCGCGGAACCGCCAGCCCACCGCGTTGCAGAACGTCTCGACCTGGATGCAGCGGGCGACGATCGCAATCGAGGACCGGCGTTTCTACCAGCACGGCGGCGTCGACTGGGAGGGCATCCTGCGCGCCGCCGTCAAGGACATCCAGGCCGGGCGGGCCGTCCAGGGCGCGTCGACCATCACCCAGCAGCTCGTCCGCAACCTCTACCCGATCTCGAACGAGCGGACGCTCGACCGCAAGATCAAGGAGGCGTGCCTCGCCATCAAGCTGAGCGACAAGTGGTCGAAGCCGCGGATCCTCGACGAGTACCTCAACGCCGTCTATTACGGGAACCACGCGTACGGGGTCAAGGCCGCCGCGCAGACCTATTTCAGCGAGACGCCGCGCTACCTCTCTCCACCCCAGGCCGCGCTGGTCGCCGGGTTGACGCAGGCGCCGTCGGATTACGACCCGTACATCCACCCGGAAACGGCGCTCGACCGGCGGAACGAGGTGTTGCGAGCCATGCTCGACAACGGCGACCTCACGCGGCGGCAATACCGGCAGGCTGTCCGCTCGCCCCTTGGGCTCCGCGACGGACGGCGGAAGTACGACATCCGCTATGTCAAGCCGCGCGACCGCTACTTCTTCAACTACGTCAACGACGAGCTCGTCGCGCAGTACGGCGCGAGCACGGTGCGCTCTGGCGGGCTCAAGGTCTATACGACGGTTGACCTGCGCTACCAGCGTGAGGCGGCGAACGCCATCCGCGGCCGACTGAACCTCGGCACCGACCCGGCAGCGGCCGTTGTCACCATCGATCCGCAGAACGGCGAGATCAAGGCTATGACGGCCGTCGTGCCGGGACGGCGCGAGAACGACTTCAACCTCGCGTCGCAAGCCCGCAGACAGGCGGGGTCGACGTTCAAAGCATTCGTGCTCGCGACGGCGATCAAGCAGGGCATCAACCCCGCGACGACCTCGTACCTCTCGGCGCCGTTCACCTATCAGCCGGATCCCCTCTCGCAGCCCTGGGACGTCCACACCTACGACGACAGCTACCTCGGCCCGATCAGCATCGAGAACGCGACGCTGAAGTCGGACAACACCGTGTACGCGCGGCTCACGCTGGACGTCGGCCCCGAGAACGTCGCCGAGACGGCACACGATCTCGGCATCACGACCGCCCTGCCGCCCTACCCGTCCATGGGGCTCGGGTCGATCGCGGTCTCGCCGCTCGAGATGACCTCCGCGTACGCGAGTTTTGCCGACGGCGGCATCGCGTCGCGGCCGACCGGCATCCGCAAGGTCGTGCTCAGCGACGGGACGGTCGATCGGGACGCCGGGTGGGGCGTGCCGGACCAGCACCGGGCGGTTCCGGACTGGGTCGCCGCCGAGGTGACGCGCATCCTGGGCGAGAACATCCAGGAGGGCACCGGCGTCGCGGCCAACTTCGGCCGCCCGGCCGCCGGCAAGACCGGGACGACGACCGATCACGCCGACGCGTGGTTCTGCGGCTACACGCCGAACCTGACCACCTCGGTGTGGGTGGGCTATCCGCGCGGAGAGGTTCCGATGACCAACGTGCACGGCATCGCGGTCGCCGGCGGCACCTTCCCCGCGCAGATCTGGCACGACTACATGGAGAAGGCCACCACGGGCACGCCGGATAGGGGCTTCCCAGCGCCGCGCGGCACGCCGGACTGGCTGTCGTACTACCGCGGCCAGTACCAGTGGCAGGGCTACTACAACAGTTACAGCGGCTCGTCCTCGCAGACGACGACGACGACCACGACCCCGACCACCACGCCGACGACCACGCCGCAGCAGCACCAGCAGGCGCCTCCGGCCGTTCAGCAGAAGACCACGCCGCCGCCTGCCAACACCACGCCGTCGCCGGGCACGCCGGACGCCGGGCATCACCAGCCGCCTCCTGACTAGCCCGCGGGCGGCCGTCGCGGCCGGGGTCGCGACGGCGCTGCTCACGCTCGCCGCCGCTCTGCTCGCGTGGCCGGATGGCTCCAGACTCGAGCCGCTGCACGGCGGCCACCCCCGCGGCGACCACGTCTGGTCGTGGGCCTTCCTCGCCCTCGCCGTGGTTGCGCTCGCCGCGTACGTCGCCGGTTCGTCGCTCCTCCGCCGGCGGACAGCCCCGCTCGCCGCGGTGGCCGTCATCGCGGCGGCGGTGCAACTCGCGCCACTCGCCGGGCCGCTCCTGATCTCGACGGATGCGTGGACCTACTGGTCGTACGCCCGCCTCGCCGTCGTGCACGGCGAGAATCCGTACCGGGCGGTTCCCGCGGACGAGCCCCGCGACCCCGCGGTGCCCTGGGTCGGGACGTCATGGCGCCGCACGTCGTCGATCTACGGGCCCGCGTTCACGCTTGCCTCCGAGCCGGTCGCCCGCGTTGCCGGCACATCGCCCGGACGTGCGGCATGGCTGTTCAAGGCACTCGCGGCGCTCGGGATGCTGCTGGCGACACTCGCGGCGACGCGGGTCGCGCGGAACGCCGTCTTCGCCTGCGCGTTCGTCGGTTGGAACCCGGTCGTGGCCCTGCACGCGGCGGGCGGTGGGCACAACGACGCCTGGGTGGCGGCGCTGGTCGCAGGGGCGCTCGCCTTCGCGGCCGCCGGCCGGCGCCAGCTCGCCGGGGCGGCCTGGGCGACGGCGATCCTCGTCAAGTGGGTGCCGCTGCTGCTCCTGCCGCTCCGCGCGCTCGAGGCGCGTCACCAGGGGCGCCGCGTCCGGCACCTCGGCTTCGCCGGCGCCTTCGCGGCGATCGCCGTCATCGCCACGTGGCGCTACGGCACCGGCTGGCTGCACGCCCTCGAGCCGGTCGTACGCAAGGCAGGCGAGCAGACGAGCTACGCCGTCCCGTCCCGGCTGGCGGAGCTCGGCGTGCCGCACCGTCTCGCCGCCGGGGCGCTCGCGCTCGTCTTCGTCGCGGCCTACGTGTGGCTTGCCCGCCAGGCGGCGGGGGGACGCGCCCGGCTCGGGGCTCACGTCGGCGCTGCTCCTGCTGACGACCCCGTGGCTCGTCGTCTGGTACCTCGCCTGGCCGGTCACGCTCGCCGGCTCGGAGGAGGACCTCACGGCGCAGTGGCTCACCGTCGCGCTGTCGGCGTACCTCTTGCCGCAGGCGATCCCGCTCTGACGAACAGCAGGACACCGTCGTCCGAGGCGACCAGCCGCCAGCGCGGGTTGCGCCGCAGCGCGGCGACGGCACGGGTGCCGTCCTGGCCGGCGCTCGAGCGGTCGAGGATGCTCGGCCGCGTTGCATCGACGGCCACCCAGTCGACGCCGTTCGTCCGCGGGAAGCTGAGGATCCGGCGCCGCGCCGAGAGGTGCGCGCCGAGCGTGTTCGTCGCGCTCACGGGCGCGCCTGCCGGCACGCGGGCAAGCACCCGCCGCGCGGCGTCGTCGTGGGCCGACACCGAGATCAGCTCCCGCACACGGTGCTTCCACGGCAGCGCTCCGAGGTCGAGGTTCGCCACGAGCCCGGCGGCGACGGCGATGCTCGCCACGATCGCAGCCGGCTGGCCCAGCCGAATGAGCCGCTTCGCGCCGAACACCGCTGCGACGACGAGCCCGGGGGTCACGCCGGCCGCGTAGTGCTGCTCGACCGACTGCTGCGTCGTGACCGACGAGAGCAGGTTGAGGGCGATCTCGGGGAGGGCGATCAGCAGCGCCAGGGGCGCGAGCAGCGACAGTCCGGCGAGCGGGAGGACGAGGGCGAGCAGGTAGCGGATCCCGCGCGAGTCGAACGCCTTGTCGAGCACGACGCCGGGGTTGGTGACGAGGTTCTTGAGCACGCCGCCGGGCGTCCCCCCGACCGCGCGGTAGCGGCCCAGGAACGGCGACGGGCCTTCGTGGAAGTGCGGCACGATGACGTCCACGGCGATCGCGGTCGCGGCGACGCCGAGCACCGCGATGGCGACCCCGGCCCGCAGCCGCCGGTGCGAGACGCCGTACCAGACGCCCGCGGCGGCGATCACCAGCCCGATCTCCTCCTTGCCGAGCGCGGCCAGGACGGCGAAGACGGCGAAGGCTACGAGCCGGTCCTCATCCAGGTACCAGAGGGCGTAGAGCAGCAGCGGGCAGCTGAGCACGACCGGGTGGAACTCGCTCAGCGTCGCCCACTGGATCGGCGGGTAGAGCAGGTAGGCGAGGGCAAAGCCGAGAGCGGCTGTCTCCGAATGCAGGTGCTTGCGCGCGAGCCAGAACACCGGCAGCGCGCCGAGCGCGACGGCGACCGCCTGCGCGGTGAGCAGCAGCTCCGGCCGGGGCCACACCCACCACGCGGGCGCGAACGCCGCCAGCAGCGGATCCACGTGCGAGCCCAGGCGCGAGACTTGCTCGCCCTGGAGGTTCGTCATCTGCAGCGGATGGCCGTGCGCCGTCGACCAGACGGCCTGCACCATGTTGCCGAGGTCGAAGCGGCCGGTCTCGAATGCGCGGTGGCGGAGCGCGGACAGGGCGGCGAAACCGGCACCGTAGGCCGCCATGGCCGCCCAGAGCAGCCGTCGGGCGGTCACAGCAGGCCCTCGATGAGCGCGCGCCACCGGCAGCCGAGCACCTCCTCGCTCGCGTGCTCGCGGTAGGCGGCCAGGCCGCCTGCGCCGAGGTTCCCGGCGTTCTCGCAGACGCGGGTGACGGCCGCCGCCAGCGCCTCGGCGTCGCCGGGCGGCACGAGCAGGGCGCTCTCGCCGTCGACCAGGAGCTCGCGCGCCGCAGGCGTGTCGCCCGTGACGAGCGGCGTCGCGCAGGCGATTGCCTGGAACGCCTTGTTCGGGATCACGCGGGCCGCCTTCGCCGACGTGCCGAAGATCCCGAGCGCGCAGGTGGCGCGCTGCAGCTCAGCGGGCAGCCGTTCGTACGGGATCCACGGCACGTGGTCGACGTTGGCGGGGCGGTCGTCGAGCAGCTCGCGGAGCTGGCCGTCGCCGACGACACGGAACCGGATGCCGGGGGCGAGCCGGGCGGCGGCGAGGATCGTCGCCAGCCCGTGCAGGGGGATCAGCTTGCCCACGAACAGCACGGTCTCCGGTTCGCGCTGGACGTCGGCAGGCCTGAAGAGGCGCTCCTCGGCGCCGACGAAGCACACCTCCACCCGTTCGAGCCCGGCCAGCGCCGCGAGGTACTCCGCGTTCGCCCGCGTGTCCGCGACCACCAGGTCGGCCGCCCGCAGCGCCCAGCGGTCGAGTCGCCGGAGCGCGCGGGCCGCCGCACCCCCGTCACGGAAGCGCCCACGGTCGTCGACCAGCGTGTCCCACAGCGAGACGAGTGGGTTGAACACCACCGGAGCGTTGCCGGCGACCCGCCGCGCCGCCGCGAGGTCGAGCTGGCCGGGATAGCCGACGAGCACCGCGTCGGCGTCGGTACGCGGGCCGAGCGCCAGGCGCGTCTCGGCGGCCAGCAGCCGCAGGAGGGCGCGCGGCCCGGCGCGCCACTGCTCACCGCCGGGCCATACGGGCTCGTGGCGCTCGGCGACCTCCACGCCCGCTCGCCCCAGGGCGGCCGCGACCTGGGCGTTCCGCGGGTAGCCGCGCTCGTAGGTGCCGAAGAGGAGGACCCGCAACCGTCAGCCGACGATCTCGTCGACGAGCGCTTCCACGCGCTCGCGATCGCCCGTGCGCTCCTCGTGGAGCGAGGTGACGAGCTCCCCGACGAGGCCGAGCGAGAACAGCTGGATGCCGACGACGACGAGCAGCACCCCGAGCGTGAGCAGCGGGCGCTGCCCGATCCCCTGCCCCATCAGCTTCACGACGGTCAGATACGCGAGCACCGCGAACCCGACGCCGCCGAGCAGCAGCCCGAGGCCGCCGAAGAGGTGGAGCGGCCGGTAGCGGTACCGGCCCATGAAGGTGACGGTCAGCAGGTCGAAGAAGCCGCGCAGGTAGCGCTCCATCCCGTAGCGGGAGCGCCCGTGGCCACGCGGCCGGTGGTTGACGGACACCTCCGCCACGCGGAAGCCGCGGTAGTGGGCGAGCACCGGGATGAAGCGGTGCAGCTCGCCGTAGATGCGGAGGCCGCGCAACACCTCGGCGCGGTAGGCCTTCAGCCCGCAGTTGAGGTCGTGGAGGCGCAAGCCGGAGATGCGGCAGGTCACGCCGTTGAAGACGCGCGAGACGATCCGCCGGCGCAGCGGGTCGCGGCGCCGCGTCTTCCAGCCGGAGACCAGGTCGAAGCCCTCGTCCAGCTTCGCGAGCAGGCGAGGGATCTCGGCAGGGTCGTCCTGGAGGTCGCCGTCGATGGTCACGACGACGTCGCCGGCCGCCTGGGCGAAGCCGGCGGCGAGGGCCGATGCCTTCCCGAAGTTCCGCCGGAGCCGGACGATGCGAACGCCCGGTTCGCGGTCGTGCAGCCGCATGAGCGCGCCGAACGTCCCGTCCGTCGACCCGTCGTCGACGAAGAGCACCTCCCACTCCGTGTCGAGCGGGTCGAGCGCCGCGCGCAGCTCGCCGAAGAGCGGCTGGACGCTGTGTTCCTCGTCGTGAACGGGTACGACGACGGAGATCACGCGCAGACACTAACGCCCGCGCGCCGTTTGCTAGTTGGACAACGTATGCCGCCCGAGCGCCGCGAGCTCGGTGCCGCTGTACCGGTATGGCGCGCCGTCCCACGGCGCGACGCTGACCGGCCGCGCGTACGCGATGTAGCGGTGGGTGGCGAAGAAGCGTGGGTGGCACGCCTGGAGCGCGACCACCTCGCGGCCGTGCGACTTCAGCACGGCAAGGTCGTTCGCGCCGACGATCCGGTGCCCGGTGATCCGGTACTTGAAGACGCCGTACGGCAGCTCGAGCGTCACGAGGTCGCCGGGGCGGAGCTTGTCGATGCTCCCGAACGGCGCCAGGTACGTCGTGCGGTGCCCGGCGATGTAGATGAGCTTGCCTTCGCCGGGCAGGTACGACTGCAGGTCGCGCGCCGGCCCCTTCTTCAGCGTGTCGGTGTCGGTGCCGTTGACGAAGATCATGTTCAGCCCGAGCCGCGGCACCTTGATCCGCCCGATCGGGTCGCCCTCGTGCAGCGAGTGCCGGTAGCGGCGCGCCGCTGCGGCGATCGAGAGCTCGTACGCGGCCAGGTCGCGCTTCTTCTTGTGCCGGATCACCAGCGGCCGCCGGTACTCGGACACGCGCTGCGCGTACTCGCTGCGCAGCTGGCGCTGCTCCCACTTGGTGTAGAGCGCGGTGAACGGGTCCTGCCACTGCCAGACCAGCACGACCCACGCGAGGACGAGCACGCCCGATGCGATCAGCGCAGTCCCCAGCCACCTGAAGGCGGTCCGCACAGACATCGGACTCATTGTGCGCGAGATGCGGGCAGGTGGAACCGGCGGGCGACCGCGACCGCTCCGACGCGCCGGCGCTCGCCGCGGCTCGGGTACGGCGCATAGCGCCCGAAGGCGAGAGCACCGACCTGCGCCGCTGCTGCAAGCCATGCTCCGGCTGCGAGGACGGCGACCGGCGGGATCCAGCGGACGGCGGCCAGCTCGGCCAGGTACCAGGGTGCGTCGAGGCCCAGCCCGAAGCGGAACGCGAGCGACCCGAGCAGGAGCAGCGGCCCCACGAACCCGGCCGCGTAGAGCGCCGCGCGAAGCCAGATGCCCGCGGCGCGCGCCTGCATGAGCCACAGCCACGCGTGCAGCGACGGCAGGACGAAGAGCAGGACGTACGGGTTCGTGAAGACCGCCGCGGCGGCGACGCCGAGGGTGACAACGAGCGCCACGGCATAGCCGGCGACCTGCTCGCCCGGCGCCGCCGGCGGTCCCGCGAGCCGCAGCCTCGCGACGAGCCAGCCGGCGGCGAGGAGCACGAGGTACAGGGCGATCGCGCCGAGCGGCCAGTCGCCGACGGCCGGGGAGAAGGGCGAAAGCGGCCGGGCCTCGCCATCGATCCAGAGCCCGGCGCCGGCGAAGAGCCAGAAGAGCACGACGGCATAGAGCCAGAAGCCGAGGCGGCGGCCCTGAGCCCGCGCCGCGCCTTCGAGCGGCAGTAACAGCCGCCGCCGGCGCCTGAGCAGGTCGAGCGTCGCCAGCAGGACGGGCAGCGTCAGGGCGATCAACGCCGTCTCGACCGCCCACCCCGCGACGATTCGGCTGCTGCCGACAAGCAGGTAGCTCGACGGGTTCGTGTCCAGCACGAGGCCCTGGTCGATGGAGTCGATGACCGACTGCGCGGCGGAGCCGATCTGGCCCTCACGGAAGGTGGACAGCGTCTCCGGGCCGTCGCCGAACGGCTCGGGAGGGCGCACGTTGGCCGTCGTCAGCGTGAGCGCGGGGATGCCGCGCTCGCGGAACGGGCCCTGGTCGTACAGCGTCAGCGGGAAGGCGAGGTCGACGAGCTGGCCGAAGATGCCGGTGTGCCGCGCGTCGCGGCCGCTGATGTCGTGGATCCGCGCCATCGCCGTCGCGATGAGCGCCGGCGCCGGCGAGCGGCCCGCCCCTCCGGCAAAGTCGATGCGTGGCCGGGCGTGCCCGCCCGTCGCGACGAGGTTGACGACGGCCAGCGTGCGGGGCTTGACGCTCGCCCCGGCGGCGTAGTGGTCGGCGCCGAGGCCGCCGGAGGCGCCTCCGTCCGTGGACACGAAGACGAGCGTGTGCGTCGGCTCCAGCGAGCCGCCGCCGGCCGTTGCCGGCGCCGAGCCGTAGAGGCGGGCGAGCTCGAGCAGCGCCGCCGTGCCCGAGGCATTGGCATCTGCACCCGGCCCTGTGCCCGCATCGTCGCGATGGGCGGTCACGACGATCGCCCGCGCGGTCTGCCCGCGCCGCACGGCGATCAGGTTCAGCAGCGGCACGCGGCCGCGGCCCGGGATGGTCGCCTCGAAACGGTCGCGGTGCACCGCGTAGCCGTACGAGGCGAGCTTGCCGGCGACCCAGTCCGCGGCGCTGTCGGCGCCTCGCGTGCCGGGCGCGCGGTCCGGGTATTGCGTCGCGAGCTGCGTCGCGAGCGTGCCGGCCGAGCGGCTGTCGAAGGCGGGCGGCGGCGGCGCGGGCAGCGCCTTGGGGCGGGTGACCGCGAACGAGACGGCGAGCACGACGAGCAGCGCGGCCGTCAGCGTGACCCGGTAGAGGCGCCCATTGACCGGCAATGAGAGCTTCCCGGCCCGCCGCTGGCGCCGCGGTGAGCCGAGGGTAGGTGCCTGCATACGGCGGGCTATAGTAAGGACAGCTGCGGTGCGAGGGCGCAGCCCATAGAGACGATGCCCGACTCCGCGACAATTCTTCTCGTCGACGACGAGGAGTCCCTGCAAAAGCTCCTCACGTTCCCGCTCGCCCGGGACGGCTTTCGCGTCGTCCCTGCGCACGACGGCGAGGAGGCGCTCGACCGCTTCGCGCAGGAGCGCGTCGATCTGGTCGTGCTCGACGTGATGCTGCCGAAGCTGGACGGCCTCGAGGTCTGCCGGCGCCTGCGCGCAACGTCGAGCGTGCCGATCCTGATGCTCACGGCGCGCGACGACGAGCTCGACAAGGTGCTCGGACTCGAGCTCGGCGCCGACGACTACATGACGAAGCCGTTCTCGGTGCGCGAGTTCCGCAGCCGCGTGCGAGCGCTCCTCCGCCGCGCGTCGGCGCCGCGCCACGAGCCGGGCGCCGACGAGGTCATCGAGGCCGACGGCCTCCGGATCGACCCCGGCCGCCGGCGGGTCGACGTCCGGGGCGACGAGGTGACCTTGACGTATGTGGAGTTCGAGATCCTGCGCGCGATGGCCGAGCGGCCCGGTCGGGTCTATACCCGCCAGGCCCTGCTCGAGCGGCTCTGGGGCGACTCCGACTACCGCGATCCACGCACGATCGACGTGCACGTCCGCCACCTGCGCGAGAAGCTCGAGCAGGATCCGCGCCGCCCGGAGTACATCTTCACCGTGCGCGGCGTCGGGTACCGCTTCCGGGACGTGTAACCAGCGTGCGGCTCGCCTGGCGGCTCGGCCTGGCGCTGGTCGTGCTGGTCGCGGGCCCGCTGGCGGTCGTCTACTTCTCGGTCGTTCCGTCGCTCGAGACGCGCCTTGTCTCCAGCAAGGTGCACCGCGTTCAGCACCAGATCGGCACGATCGCGAACCTGTACCAGAGCGGGCTCGGCACGACAGTGACGGCGAAAGACCTGAATGACCAGTACCCGTCGTACCGCGTCACCATCCTCACGCCCGCGGGCCAGCGGCTGAACGTCACGGACGACTCGGCGACGATCGACTCCTCCGACGTCAGCGCCGACCCGATTGCGCGCCGCGCCGCGCAAACCGGCCGAATCGCGGCCGGCACCGTCGTCCGCCACCGCACGCACTACGCCGAGGCCGCGAAGGTCGTCGCGATACCCGATCTCCCCGTCGTGCTGATCTCGACGCCGATCCAGGGCGAGCTTGACGACATTCAGCTCGTGAAGCGGCGGATCCTGCTTGCCGGCGCCGCGGCGCTCCTTGCCGCGCTCGCGCTCGGTTTCACCGCCGCGTCCCTGCACGTGCGGCGGATTCGCCGCCTGGAGCGCGCCGCAGACCGCATCGCGCACGGCGAGTTCGGCGAGCCGGTCGTCGACCGCGGCTCCGACGAGCTGACCGACCTGGCGAACGCGTTCGAGCACATGCGACGGCGCCTGGCAGCCCTCGACGGCGCGCGGCGCGAATTCGTCGCCAACGCGTCGCACGAGCTACGCACGCCGATCTTCGCGCTCGGGGCGGCGCTCGAGCTGCTCGAAGACGAGGAGCTCGACGACGAGACCCGCGACGAGTTCCTGGAGACGATGCGCGACCAGGTCGCGCGGCTCACCCGGATGACCGCCGACCTGCTCGACCTGACGCGCATGGACGCGGGCCGCATGCCGGTGGAGGCGGAGCCGGTCGACCTGAACGAGGCCGCCGAGGTGCTCGGGCGCGAGTTCGACGCCGCAGCGCGCGCGGGCGGCCGCAGGCTGGCGGTGGAGACAAACGGCGCCGTGACGGCCCTCGCCGACTCGGACCAGGTGCTGCGCATCGGCCGCGCGGTGGTCGAGAACGCGCTCGTGCACACGCCGCCGGGGACAAGCGTCCGCATCGTGACTCGCTCCGTCGGTCGCCGCGTCGCGCTCGAGGTGGTCGACGACGGGCCCGGCGTACCCGCCGCGCAGGGCGAGCAGGTCTTCGAGCGCTTCTACCGCGGCGAGGGCACGCGCGCCTCCGGCAGTGGGCTCGGGCTGGCGATCGCGCACGAGCTCGCGGAGCTGATGCACGGCGAGCTGGAGCTGGACGGGCGCACGGGCACGCGCGTCACGCTCGTGCTGCCAGCCGACCCGGAGGCGTAGGCGTTTTCACGGGAAAACGCCTGGAGCGTTTTCACGGGAAAACGCTGCGGGGGGATACGCTCGACCCGTGCGCCCGCTGGCCGTGACCGTGATCGCGCTCGGCGCGGCAGTCGTCGGCGGCGCGATCGTGTTCCTGCTCGGCGGCACCCACCGGGACAGCGCGAGCACGCGCCCGGCGAAGGTCGTCGTCGGCGAGATCGATGCGTCCGGCGTGGCCACCTCCGCGCCGCTCCCGGCCCGCAGCGGCTTCGACCCCGAGCGCATCTACGGCGCGCGCGCCCCGGGCGTCGTGACGCTCTACACCTACTTCGGCGGCGCGCCGCCGGCCGAGCACGCGGCGCAGGGCTCCGGCTTCGTCGTCTCGCCGGACGGCTACATCCTCACCAGCGCTCATGTCATCACGACGGAGGGCCAGGGCGCGCGCGACGTCTACGTGGCGTTCGCCGACGGCGACCGGGTCGAGGCGCAGATGGTGGGGTGGGACCTCTTCGACGACGTCGGCGTCGTCCGTGTCGATCCCGGCAATCACGCCCTCCGTCCGCTTCCGCTCGGCGATTCCGATGCGCTGCGCGTCGGCGCTCCGGTCGCGGCGATCGGCAGCCCGTTCGGCAATCGCGGGTCGCTCAGCGTCGGCGTCGTCTCTGCCGTTGGCCGCTCGATCCCCTCGATCACCTCCGACTACTACCTCTCCGATGCGATCCAGACCGACGCCCCGATCACGCACGGCAGCTCGGGCGGTCCGCTGCTCGACGCCTCGGGTGACGCGGTCGGGATCAACGCCCAGATCCGCACCGACACGGGCGGCGGCGAGGGCGTCGGCTTTGCCGTCCCGATCAATGCGGCCAAGCGCTCGCTGCGCCAGCTGATCGCATCCGGACGTGTGCGCTACCCGTACGTCGGCATCGAGACCGGCGATCTCACGCCCACGCTCGCGCGGCATCTCGGCGTGGCAGTCAGGCGCGGCGCCCTGGTGGAGACCGTCACGCCGGGCACGCCCGGGAAAGCCGCCGGGCTGCATGGAGGTGGCCGCGTCGAGTTCTTCAACGGCGCCGAGATCCGCCGCGGCGGCGACGTGCTGACCGCCATCGGCGGGCGGCCGGTGCGAAGCTCCGGCGACGTCGCCCGGGTCCTGGTCGAGCACTTCCGCCCCGGGCAGGTGGTCGGGTTCACGATCGTGCGCGACAACCACACGCAGACGGTCAAGGTCCACCTCGCGGTCCGGCCCGCTGTTCCGGATGCCTCGCCCTGAAGAGTCGGCGCCTTGATTGGAACACGCCGTCGGGGGAATAGGAGTCGGCGAGTGGTGGTCGAACAAGGAGAAACCTGCACCGTGACCCCGAAGGGATCTGCGTAAACTTCCCGAATGCGGACCGAAGCTCCCAGCACGACTGAGGCTGTGCGCCTCACGATTCCCGCGAAGCCCGAGTACATCACGCTCGTGCGCCTCGCGCTCACCGGGCTGGCAGGGCTGCGCCCGCTCTCCGACGAGACGCTCGGCGACCTCAAGCTCGCCGTGACGGAGGCCGCGTCGAACTCGGTACGGCACGCCTACGGCAACGGGAACGGCGATGGCACGGTCGAGGTCGTCTACGAACTCGAGCACGACCGGCTGATCGTCGAGGTGAACGACAACGGGCAGGGCTTCGTCCACGAGCATGCGACCGCCGATCGCGACGAGCTCGACGAGGGCGGCCTCGGCATCGCGATCATCCAGGCGCTCGCGGACGAGTTCGAGGTCGGCGCTCGCCCCGGCGGGACCGGCTCGCGTCTCCGGTTCGTGAAGCTCCTCTCGGAATAGCCCCACTCGCCTCGCCACCTTCTCGGATGCTCCAACTCGTCAACGTCGGAACGAAGCCGCTCGCCGACTACGCGACGATCGTGTCGCGTGGGCTCATGGACGAGATCCGCCGGCTGGCCGCCCCGCTCGCGGGCGCGCGCGTCCTGCATCTCTCCGCGACCGCGTTCGGCGGCGGCGTTGCCGAGATCAACTACACGCTGGTCCCGCTCATGCGCGACGCGGGGCTCGACGTCGAGTGGCGGATCATCAAGGGCCAGGACGAGTTCTTCGACGTGACGAAGCGCATCCACAACGCCCTGCAGGGCAGGCCCGACGGGCTGACCGATGAACAGCAGCGCGTCTTCTTCGAGTACAACCGCATGAACGCCGAGGAGTTCGAGGACGGCTACGACTTCATCATCGTCCACGACCCGCAGCCGGCGGCGATGATCGACTACCTGAAGGACTCGACGCAGGCGCGCTGGATCTGGCGCTGCCACATCGACCTGTCGACGCCCTACCAGCCCGTCGTGGAAACGCTCGCGCCCTCGCTGCGCCGCTACGACGCGGCCATCTTCCATATCCCGGACTTCGTACCGCCGATCGACGGGCTTCCACCGGCGTTCATCTGGCCGCCCGCGATCGACCCCCTGACGCCGAAGAACATGGCGCTGTCGCCCGAGGACGCCGCATACATCGTCGACCAGTTCGGCATCGACGTGGAACGGCCGCTGCTCACGCAGGTATCGCGCTTCGACCCGTGGAAGGACCCGCTCGGCGTCATCGACGCGTACCGCCAGGTGAAGCAGACGCACCCGGACGTCCAGCTCGCGCTCGTGGGCGCGATGGCGCACGACGACCCCGAGGGCTGGGAGTTCTACAACCAGACCGTCACGTACGCGGCCGGCGACCCGGACATCTTCATCCTCTCGAACCTCAACAACGTCGGCTCCGTCGAGGTCAACGCCTTCCAGGTGCACTCGAGCGTCAACATCCAGAAGTCGATCCGCGAGGGCTTCGGCCTGACCGTGACCGAGTCGTTGTGGAAGGCGCGCCCCACGGTGGCCGGCCGCGCGGGCGGGATCGTCACCCAGGTCATCGACGGCGAGACCGGCTGGCTGGTCGACTCGGCCGCCGAGTGCGCCGAGGCCTGCCGCGAGGCGCTCGACGATCCGGCGGGCGCGCGCCAGCGCGGGCTGCGCGGCAAAGAGCTCGTCCGCCGTCGCTTCCTGACCCCTCGCCTGCTGCGCGACTGGCTCGCGCTCTTCAACCAGCTCAGCGGCCGCGACATCGGCGAGACGGAGCTGGTCGTCAACCAGAGGGTCTAGCCGCGACGGTCTAAGGTGCCGGGCGATGTCTCCCCGGCGCCGGCTCATCATCGTCTCCAACCGCGGGCCCGTGAGCTACGCGGTCGGCATGGACGGGCAGATCCAGGCGCGCCGCGGCGGAGGCGGCCTCGTCACCGCGCTGCGCAGCCTCGTCACGCATCACGACGTCACCTGGATCGCCAGCGTGATGAGCGAGGGCGACCGGGTCGTCGCGGAGCGCAACGGCGGCGCCGCGTTCGAGGAGCAGGCGCGCGACGGCTCCGCGTTCCAGCTCCGGCTCGTCTGGCATCCGCTGCAGGCGTACGACTGGTACTACAACGTCGTCGCCAACCCGGTGCTGTGGTTCGCGCAGCACTACCTGTGGGGGCTGGCGGAGTCGCCGGACTGGGATCAGGGGCTGCACAACGCGTGGGAGAACGGCTACTGCGCCGTCAACCGCAACTTCGCGGACGTGGTCGTCGGCGAGCTGGCGCGGCAGCCGGACGCGACCGTCTTCTTCCACGACTACCACCTCTATGTCGCGCCGCGGCTCGTCCGCCGCGAGGCGCCGGAGGCGACCCTCGCCCACTTCGTGCACATCCCGTGGCCGCAGCCGGACTACTGGCGCGTCCTGCCCGAGGACATCCGGCGGGCGGTCCACGACGGGATCCTCGCCAACGACGTCGTCGGCTTCCACACGGCTCGGTGGCGGCTCAACTTCCTGCGCAGCTGCGCGGACATCCTCGGCGCCGACGTCGACCTCGGCGCGAACGAGACGCGCCACGACGGTCGCACCACGCGTGTGACCGCACGGCCGATCTCCATCGACGTGGAGGAGTTCGACGACCTCGCGCAGAGCGAGACCGTGTTGTCAGCAGAGAGAACGATCGTGGAGCGCCGGCCCGAGTTCCTCGTCCTGCGTGTCGACCGCACCGACCCCTCCAAGAACGTCGTGCGGGGACTGCGCGCCTACGAGCTCTTCCTCGAGGCGCATCCGGAGCTGCACGGCCGCGTGCAGATGCTCGCCTTTCTCGATCCATCGCGGCAGGACATTCCCGAGTACGCCGAGTACCTCGCGGCCATCCAGCGCGCCGCGCGAACCGTGAACGATCGCTTCCAGACGGCCGACTGGATGCCGCTCGACCTGCAGATCGCGGACAACTTCGCGCAGTCGGTGGCGGCGTACAAGCAGTACGACGTCCTGCTTGTCAACGCGATCTTCGACGGCATGAACCTCGTCGCGAAGGAGGCGCCGCTCGTGAACGAGCGCGACGGCGTGCTCATCCTGTCCGAGAACACGGGCGCGCACGAGCAGCTAGGGGAGTGGGCGCTGACGGTGAACCCGTTTGACGTCAGCGCGCAGGCGGAGGCCATCCACGAGGCACTGTTCATGCCCGTCGAGGAGCGGGCGCGCCGCCTGGCCGCGATCCGCGCGCAGGTGCGCGAGCATGACGTCACGCGCTGGATCGCAGAGCAGCTGGCGGACCTCGACGAGGCGTTGGCGCCGGCCCTCGAGGCGACCGCGTGAGCGAGCTCTCGCATGTCGACGAGTCCGGCAGCGTGCGCATGGTCGATGTCGGCTCCAAGCCGGTGTCCCGTCGCCGCGCCGTCGCGCGGGCATCCGTCCGCATGGCTGCCGCGACCGCCGAGCGCCTCCGCGGCCTGCCGAAGGGCGATGCCCTCGTCACCGCCGAACTGGCCGGCGTCATGGCGGCGAAGCGGACGAGCGACCTGATCCCGCTCTGCCACCCGCTGCCGCTGACGAGCATCCAGGTGAGCGCCGGCGTCGTGGACGGCGGCGTGGAGATCATGGCCACCGCGGAGGCGACGTGGCACACCGGCGTCGAGATGGAGGCGCTCGTCGCAGCCTCGGTCGCCGCCCTGACCGTCTACGACATGGCCAAGGCGATCGACAAGGAGATGGTCGTCGGCGACGTGCGCCTCCTCGAGAAGACCAAGGAGCCGGTGTGAGAGCCGCGGTGCTCACCGTGTCCGACGGCGTCTCGTCGGGCGAGCGCGAGGACCGCAGCGGCGACGAGCTCGAGCGCCTACTGGTCGCAGGGGGCTACGACGTCGAGCGCCGGGTCGTTCCCGACGAGCGCGAGCTGATCGCGGAGGCCGTCGCCGAGCTGGCCGACGTCGCTGCGCTCGTGCTGACGACCGGCGGCACCGGCCTCGGGCCGCGTGACGTCACGCCCGAGGCGACCCTCGAGGTCGTCGATCGCATCGCGCCGGGGATCGCCGAGGCGCTGCGCGCGGATTCGATCGCGAAGACGCCGCACGGCCTGCTCTCACGCGGCGTCGCAGGCGTGCGCGGGTCGTCGCTCGTCGTCAACCTGCCGGGCTCGCCCGGCGGGTGCCGGGATGGCTACGCGGTGCTGCGTCCCGCGCTCGAGCATGCGCTTTCGCTGCTCGCCGGCGAGGGCACGGCGCACCGCCAGACGTAGGATCGCGGCAATGGAAGTCTCCGCGGCGGCGCCGCCGCTTCCGGTCCGCTTCGCGCGGCTCGTCAAGATCGAGCACACGGTCTTCGCGCTGCCGTTCGCCTACGTCGGCGCGCTGCTCGCCCTCGAAGCCGTCCCGTCGGCGTCGCAGCTGCTCTGGATCACAGTGGCGATGGTCGGCGCCCGCTCGCTGGCGATGGCGCTCAATCGGCTCATCGACCGCTCGATCGACGCACGCAACCCGCGCACGGCAGCGCGCGAGCTCCCGTCCGGGGCGCTCTCGGTAGCCCAGGTGCTGGCGTTCTGCGCCGTCTCGCTGACCGTGTTCCTCGTTGCGGTCTGGCAGCTCGACCCGATCGTCCGCTGGCTCTGGCCGATTCCCGTCGCCGGCTTCGTCATCTACCCGTACCTGAAGCGGGTCACCTGGCTCGCGCACCTCTGGCTCGGCGCAGTCGACGGTCTCGCGGCGGTCGGCGGCTGGGTCGCCGTCACCGGCAACCTGCCGTGGGAGGCGTGGCTGCTCGGCGCGGCGGTCGCCTGCTGGATCGCCGGCTTCGACCTCTTCTACTCGCTGTTCGACCTCGACGTCGACCGCGGGCAGGGCCTGCACTCCTGGGCCGTGCGCTGGGGCGTCGACGGCGTCTTTCGCGGCGCTCGGGTGCTCCATGTCCTGACCGTCCTGCTGCTCGCCGCCGTGGGGGTCGGCCTCAGCGCGGGAGTGTTCTACTGGCTGGGCGTCCTCGCGGTCGCGGGGCTGCTCGCGTACGAGCACTCGCTCATCCGGCCGGGCGACCTGCGCCGCCTCGACGCTGCGTTCTTCACCGTCAACGGCGTCATCAGCGTCGTATTCCTGGGTTTCGTGCTGCTGGACGTGGTCGTGTGATTCGCGCGCGCAAGCTGAGCAAGCGCTACGGCGAGAAGCGCGTTCTTCAGGGGCTCGACCTGGATGTCGAGGACGGAGGCTTCCTCGTTCTCACCGGCCCGAACGGGTCAGGCAAGACGACGCTGCTCCGCCTGCTCGCCGGACTGGCCGCGCCGACGGGCGGCGAGCTCGAGGTGCGCGCCGAGCGCTCCGCGATCGGCTTCCTGGCGCACGAGCCGCTCGTCTACCTCGAGTTGACCCCGCTGGAGAACCTCGAGCTGTACGGCCGCCTCTACCGCGTGCCCGAGCGGCGGGAGCGGATCGGCATGCTGCTCGAGCGCTTCGGCCTCTGGGAGGAGCGCCACGCCCGCGTCGCCACCTTCTCGCGCGGGATGCAGCAACGGCTGGCGCTCTGCCGCACGCTCCTGCACGACCCGCGGCTCGTCCTGCTCGACGAGCCCTTCTCCGGCCTCGACGCCGACGCGGCCGGGCTCGTCGACCGCGAGCTGCGCGAGCTCGCCGGTCAACGCACCCTCGTCGTCTCCACCCACGCGCCGGAGCGGCTCGACCCGCTCGGGCCCCGACGCCTCGCGCTCGCGGCGTGACCGGCTACTTCGGCGACGTGGCCGCGCTCGCGCGCAAGGACCTGCTGCTCGAGCTCCGCTCGCGCGACACCGTGCCGGCGATGCTGCTCTTCGTCGTCGCCTCGCTCGTCGTCTTCCATTTCGCGCTGCCGACCGGCGCCACCGGCAAGGCGTCCGACGGCCTGCTCTGGATCGGCATCGTCTTCACCGCGCTGCTCGGGCTCACGCGTGCGTTCGTCGCCGAGCGCGAGGGCAGCGTCATGGACGGGCTCGTGCTCGCGACCTTCGACCGGAGTGCGATCTGGCTCGCGAAGACGCTCAGCGTGCTCGCCTTCCTTGGCCTGGCCGAGGCGGTCGCGCTGCCGGCGTACGCGCTCTTCTTCCGGCCGGTCAGCTGGGAGCTCATCGTCGCCGTCGTGCTCGCCGACATCGGGATCGCGGTGGTCGGGACCCTGCTCTCGGCGATGGCCGTGGTGAGCCGCGCCCGCGAGCTGATCCTGCCGCTGCTCTTCCTGCCGCTCGGCATTCCCGTGATCGTCGGCGGCGTGGGCGCTACCGTGGCCGACGAACCCGGCCGCTACCTGGCCTTTCTCGCGTTGTACGACCTCGTTTTTGCGATTCTCTCGTGGGCAAGCTTTGAGTACGTCGTTGCGGAATAACCGGCCTGCGCTCTTCGCGTTCGCGACCCTCGTCCTGCTCGGCGGGGGCATCGCGCTCGCGCTCTTCTGGGTGCCCAACGACGCCGACCAGGGCTTCTCGCAGCGGATCTTCTACATCCACGTCCCGATCGCCCTCACCGCCTACGCATGCTTCGGCTGGGGCGCGTGGAAGGCGTTGCGCCTGCTCTGGCTGGGCGACGAGCGCTACGACCTCGAGAGCTACACCGCCGTGCACATCGGGCTGATCTTCGGCGTGCTCACGCTCGTGACCGGGTCGATCTGGGCGCGGGTGTCGTGGGGCGTCTGGTGGACGTGGAGCTCTCGCCAGCTGGTCATGTTCCTGGTGCTCTTCCTCTTCTACGCCGCGTACTTCATGCTCCGCTACTCCGTGGAGCCTGGGCGCCGCCGGGCGAACATCTCGGCTGTCTACGCGCTCTTCGGCGTCGTGCTCGTCCCGATCAGCTTCCTCGCCATCCGCCTCAGCTCGGACCTGATCCATCCGGTCGTGCTGAAGAGCAGCGGGCCTGACATGGCCGGATCGATGTTCCTCGTCTTCTGCATCTGCCTCGCCGGGATGGTCTCGCTGGCGGCGACGATGTACCAGGTCGAGCTCACCGGTAAGCGGCTCGACGGCCACCTCCGCGAGCTGCGCGAGGCGCTGGCGTGAGCAGCGGCGACCGCTACGTCTTTGCCGCGTACACGGTGGTGCTCGTGACCGTGCTCGTCTACCTGTTGATCATCGCGCTGAAGGTGTCCCGGCTCGACCGTGAGCTCGGCGACCTTGCGCGCCGCGCCCGTGAGCGGCGCGCGACGGAGGAGCAGGACGACCGGGAGGAGGCCAGGGTTGGCTGAGCTCCTCTTCTGGCCGGCGCTGCTCGCCTACGGCGAAGCTGCTGTCGCCTATGCAGGCAACGTTCGCCACCCTGGCTCGCTCGGCCGCGCGGCGACGTGGGGCGTCCGCATCGGCTGGCTCGTCCAGACCTGGCTGCTCGTCGCCCAGGCCGCACGGGCGGATGGCTTCCCGTGGAGCACGTGGGCCGGCTCGCTGAACCTCTTCGTCTGGCTGCTGGTGACCGGCTATTTGGTCTGGGGCTGCCGGCCGAGCTACCGCGTGCTCGGGCTCGTGCTCATGCCGCTCGCCGTGGCGCTGCTCGCCGTCTCGTACGTCGCCGGCGGGGTCTCCTCGGATGCCGGCGGGGACTTCTCGACCGCGTTCCTGGCGCTGCACGTCGGCCTGGTGCTCGCGGCGTTCGCCGGCTTCACCCTCTCGGCGGGGCTCGCCGGCGTCTACCTGTGGCAGGAGCGGCGGCTCAAGCGGCGCGAGGCCGAGATCCTGCGCCCGCAGGCACCGGCGCTGGTCGCACTCGACGAGCTCTCCGCGAAGACGATCCTGGTCGCGTTGCCGGCGCTCACGGTCGGGATCGCGATCGGGCTCGGACGGTTGTACGAGCGCGGCGGCGGCATCGACGCCCTGATGGCGGCGACGCTGCTCACTTGGTGCGCCTACGCCGCGTTGCTCGTCGTCCGCTACGGCCTCGGCTGGCGCGGGCGGCGGGTCGCCTTTCTCCTCCTCGCGGGCTTCGCGCTCGTGGTCACCGTCCACCTGGCGCTCCCGGCGTCGCACTTCGCATGAAATTTCCGGACCTGGTTTTGGTCGGCACGTCGCACCACCACGCGCCGGTCGAGGTGCGCGAACGCGTGGCCCTCGACGGCGACGCGGCCGCGGCGCTGGCGGCCGAGCTCGCGGGCGAGGGCTACGAGGCCGTCTGCCTCTCGACCTGTAACCGCACGGAGCTGTACCTCGTGGGCGAAGCCGCCGAGGCGCGGGCCGAGGCCGCGCTGACCGAGCTGGCCGGCGGCGAGCTCGGCCGGTGCTCTACCGGCTCCATGACGATGCGGCCGCGCTGCACGCCTTCCGCGTCGCCGCCGGGCTCGACTCGATGGTTCCCGGCGAGGGCGAGATCCTCGGCCAGGTACGCGCCGCCTACGAGGCCGGCATGACCGGCCCGGTGCTCGACCGGCTCTTCCGGCAAGCGCTCTACGCGGGCAAGAAGGTGCGCGCCGAGACGGCGATCTCCGAGAGCCCGACGTCGGTCGCATCGGCGGCGGCCGCGCTCGCGCAGCAGGTCTTCGGGACTCTGGAGGGCCGTGCCGTCGTGCGTCGTCGGCGCGGGGGAGACGGGCGAGCTGACCGCGCGCAATCTCGCCGAACGCGGCGGCCGCATCGTGGCCGTCGCCAACCGCGGCGAGGAGCGCAGCGCCGCGCTCGCGCGCCGCTTCGGCGCCGAGGCGGTCGGGCTCGACGCGCTCGAGCGCGTGCTCCCGCAGGCGGACGTCGTCGTCTCGTCGACGAGCGCGCCCGGCTACGTGCTCCGCGCCGATCAGGTGCGTGCGGCGCTTGCGCGCCGCAAGGGGCTCCCGCTTCTGCTCATCGATATCGCTGTCCCCCGTGACCTTGATCCCGAGATCCACGCGCTCGAGAGCTGCTACCTCTACGACATCGACGACCTCGAGGCCGTTGTCCAGGCCAGCCTCGCCGGACGGCGTGAAGAAGCGGTGCGCGCCGAGTCGATCGTCGATCTCGAGGCCGAGCGCTGGGCGGCCTGGCACGCGTCGCTCGACGTCGTTCCTGCCATCGCCGAGCTGCGCGAGCGCGCCGAGGAAATCCGCGCGGGGGAGCTCGCGCGGGCGCAGAGCGCGCTCGGGCGCATGTCCGAGAACGAGCGCCGCGCGGTCGAGTCGCTGACCGCCGGGATTGTCAACAAGCTCCTGCACCTCCCGACCGTGCGCCTGAAGGAAGCGGCGGCCGGCGCCGACGGGGTCGCGTACGCCGATGCCGTCCGCCACCTGTTCGGGCTGGACGAGACGGCGGGGAACGACTCACGCTCGTAAGGCTGGGGACGCGGGGCAGCCGGCTGGCGATGACGCAGGCCGGAGGCGCCGCCGAGACGCTGCGCGCGGCCGGAGCCGAGGTTGCGCTGGTGCCGATCACAACCGCGGGCGACCGCGATCGCACCCGTCCGTTCGGGCAGATCGGCGAGCGCGGCGTCTTCGTCAAGGAGATCGAGGAGGCGCTGCTCGCCGGACGAATCGACGTGGCCGTCCACTCCGCCAAGGACATGACCTCGACGGACACGAACGGGCTGCTGGTCGGCGCCTACCTCGCGCGCGAGGACCCGCGAGACGCGCTCTGCGGCGTCGCCGACCTCAGTCCCGGCATGCGGATCGGGACCGCGTCCGTCCGCCGGCGGGCCCAACTGCTTGCGCTCGAGCCTGGGCTCGTGATCGAGCCGCTCCGCGGCAACATCGACACCCGGCTGCAGAAGGGCCGCGAGCGCAAGCTCGACGCGGTCGTGCTGGCGGCATGCGGGCTCGACCGGCTCGGTCTCCAGGCGGAGATCGGACGGCGGCTCGAGCCGGACGAGATGCTCCCCGAGGCGGGCCAGGGCGCGCTCGCACTCCAGGTACGTGCCGGCGAGGAGGAGCTGGTGGCCGCGGCAGACGACGACGAGACGCGGCGGCGCGTCACGGCCGAGCGTGCCTGTGTGGCGACGCTCGGGGGCGGCTGTCTGGCGCCCGTGGCCGCGCACCACGACGGCGTGTTGCTGACCGCGCTGGTCGCCGCCGAGGACGGGACGTGGCTCGAGCGGCGCAGCGGCGACGACCCGGAAGCAGTGGCCCGGGAGCTGGCCGGCTTCGTCGCCGCGTGAGGGTCGCCGTCACGCGGCCCGCCGGGCTCGACGACCAGCTGGCCGCGGCGCTGCGCGAGCAAGGGCACGAGGTTGTGTCGTGCCCGCTCATCGCGCTGGAGCCACTCGGCGACGAGCCGATCGATGCGACCGATTATGACTGGCTCGTCCTTACGAGCCGGAACGGCGTAGACGAGCTCGCGCGGCGGCTGAGGGGCCGCCCGGCGCGGATCGCCGCGGTCGGGCCGGCCACGGCCCAGGCGCTTCGCGCGCGCGGCTTCTCCGTCGACCTGGTCCCGCCGAGGCGAGTCAGGACGGCCTGCTCGCCGAGCTGCCGCGCCCCGCGGGGCGGGTCCTGCTCGCCGCGGCGGAGGGCGCCCGCCGGCTCCTCATCGACGCGCTCGGCGCCGACTTCGTGCCTCTCTACCGGACGCGTGAGCTACGCCCGGAGGCGTTTCCGGACGTCGATCTCGTCGTCCTGGCGTCGCCGTCGGCGGCGAGGGCGTATGCCGGGCTCGGCGGTGCTCCGGTCGTGACCATCGGCCCGCAGACCACCGAGGCCGCAAGCGCCGCCGGCCTTGCCGTCGCCGCCGAGTCCGAGCGCCCCGGCGTGGAGGGCCTGACCGCCGCGGTGGCGTGGGCGGCGCGGTAACGTCGCCGCCTCGTATGAAAGTCGTCACCTTCCTGACGGACTTCGGGCTCGATGACGAGTTCGTCGGCGTCTGCCACGGCGTCATCGAGGAGATCGCACCCGGAACGCGGGTGATCGACATCAACCATGGCATCAGGCCCCAGGCCGTGCTGCAGGGCGCGCTCAGCCTCGCCAACGCCCTCCCGTACATGCCGGTCGGCGTCCACCTCGCGGTGGTCGACCCCGAGGTCGGAGGCGACCGCCGTGCGGTTGCGTTGCGCGGCTCCGACGGTCGCCTGTACGTCGGCCCCGACAACGGCCTGCTCGTCGTCGCGGCCGAGCGGCTGGGCGGGATCGACGCGGCGCGCGAGCTGACGAACCCCGAGCTGTGGCTCGAGCACGTCTCGTGGACGTTCCACGCGCGCGACATCTTCTCGCCGGTCGCGGCCCATCTCGCGTCCGGCCGCCCGCTCGAAGACGTCGGCCCCGCGGTCGAGCCCTCGACGCTCGTCCGCATCGACCTGCCCGAGCCGACGGTGCGCGAGGGCCTGATCGTCGCACGCTGCCTCTCCGTCGACCGCTTCGGCAACGTCGAGCTCAACGTTCGCCGGCGGCACCTCGAGCAGGCGGCGATCGCGCTTGGCGACAGGATCGAGGTCGAGCTCGCCCGGGAGCGCTACTACGCGATCGCGGCGGCGACCTTCTCGGACGTTCGCGACGGCGACGTCGTCGTCTTCGAGGACTCGTACGGCAGCGTGGCAATCGCCATCTCACGCGGCAGCGCGGCGGAGACGTTCGTGATCGCGCCGGGCGACCGGGTCGCCCTGCGCGCGCTCTGACGCAGTTCCTGCTTCGGCGCCCCGCACGTTCGCTTGATGCATCTGCAACGCGCGCGCATACTGGCTCGATGGCGCAGCCGCTTCCGTGGGACGACGGCCGCGACGACCGGCGTGGGTGGGACCGGGCGTCGATCGCGAACCGCAGCACGAAGCCCTACAAGCCCGGCGTTAGCCAGCGCGACCTGCTGCTGCCGAGCGCGGCGAGCAGGCTTCGCGCGCTCGCGCTCTGCGCGGTCTGCGCGTTCGCCATGACCGTCCTGTACGTGCTGGTCCCGCTCTACATCCTCGGTGTGTTCCTCGACGTGCGGCCATTCGCGGCGGAGGTCTTGCTCGCCGCCTTCGCAGGGCTGACGGCGCTCCTCTACTACGTCTCGGTGCGTGAGGACCGCGAGCTACAGGCGCTCGCGCGAGAGCTCTAGACGCTGCTCGAGCCTCAGGCGAGACTCTCGATGATCCGAATCACCTCGTCGGGCCGATAGCCCTGCTGGCGCGCATACTCGAGCAGGTCTCGCGTGCGCGCGAGCACCGCGCCCTGCTCCGGCGTCCCGGTGACGGTGATGCCTCGCCCGCGGCGGAACTCGAGCAGCCCCTCGTCGCGGAGGTCTCGCAGCGCGCGCAGCACGGTATTCGTGTTGACACCGAGGACCGCGGCGAGATCCTTCGCAGGCGGGAACCGGTCGCCGGGCTTCGCCTCGCCTTGCGCGATCGCACGGCGGATCTCCCCGGCCACCTGACCGTGCAGCTCGGAGGGGTCGTCCCGGTCGACCTTGACTTTCAGCATGGTGCTAATCATAGTAGCTCCATCTGATGAGCCCGCGATCGCCCATCGAGAACACTCCGCGGCCACGACCCGCACCGGAGACGGTGGATTACATCGTCGAGCGCGTCCTCGAGGCGCTAAACGAGCAGGCGCTCATCGAAGAGGCGCGTGCGCGGGCGAGACGGCGCCGGCGCCGGTACGGCATCGCCGCGCTCATCGCCGCGGGCCTGGGGGCCGGGGTGTTGGCAGGTATCGACAGGGGCGGCGGGGGCAACTTGCCTGTGAACGCGTCCGGAGCCGGACCGGCAAAGGTCACGCAGGGATCGGCAGCGCTGCCGCAGCCGCTGACGTACTCGGACGGCGGCCAGATCTTCGTTCGCACGGCCGGCAGTCGGCGAGCCCGGCTGACCAACGACCCGCAGGAGCTCTTCGGGCTCGAGTGGTCACCGGACGGCTCGAAGCTGCTCGCAGACCGCTCCGGGAGCGGGTCGAACTCGTCGTCCCTTGTCGTCGTCGGCGCCGACGGCCACGTCGGGCCAAGCATTGCGACGGAGGTCTCGGGCTGGCCGACCTGGTCACACGACGGGGCGCTCGTCGCATTCCAGCTCGCGAACGGTCCGAACCTCTACGTCACCACGAGCGACGGGAAGCGACGCCTGCGCGTCGCCACCAACGCGCTTCGGGGCGAGCGCGGCGGTGGTGTCTCGTGGTCGACGGGGAACCGTCTGGTCTTCGTCGGTACGCACCCGGACGGCCTCTACGTCGTGCCCGCCGATGGCAGCGCGCCGCCGCGGCGGATTCCGCTGACGGGGCTCGGCTTCACGGCCGCCTGGATCAGCCAGCCGGCGGTATCTCCAGACGGATCCCACATCGCTTTCAACGGGAACGCCGGCGTCTTCGTGGTTCGCCAGGACGGAACGGGGCTGCACCGGCTCGCCACGGGCCTCAGCCCGTCATGGTCGCCTGACGGCAAGCGGATCGCGTTCGCCGGGTTCCATAGTTCGTCCAACGGTGTCGTCCGCGTTGACGGCAGCGGTCTGCACAGCCTGCCCCGCTGCGTCTGCCGGCTGCGCGGCCCGGGATTCTGGCCGAACGTCAGCTGGTCGTCAGATGGGTCGCGCATCGCCTTCGTCAGTGGCGATGGCAACGCCATCACCACGGTGAAGCCGGACGGCACCGGCGCGGCTCAGGTCGTCCTCGTGCCTGCGAAGCACTACGGGGGAGGACCCACTCGGCCGCTCTGGAGGCCGACCGCCGTCCGTTAGGGCACGCCGCCTGGCCGCCCCTTCGCGGGGCATTCGAAACACAGTCCACTTCGAAGGAGGATCTCCTTGCCACGCCGCCTGCTCTCCCGTCCGTTGGCCGCGTCCGTCGCCGGCATCCTTGCCTGTGCCCTGGCCGCTGCGTTCGTCCTGGCGAGCGGCGCCGGCGCCACCACGCCCGGCAAGAACGGGCTCATCGCCTTCACCCGGTACCGCCTCCAGGACAAGCCGCTCTGGAGCGAGATCTGGGTGGCAAACCCCGATGGAACCGGACTCCTCAAGGTGTCCCACTCGCCAGTCGCCGTCGAGGAAGACCAGCCCCACTTCTCCCCGGACGGCACCTGGATCGTCTTCACTCGCTGCCCGGTGGGCGCCTGCTCGCTCTGGCTCGTCCACCCGGACGGAACTGAACAGCGCCGGCTCAGCCCGCCCTGCTCACCGAAGGCGATTCCCCCGGTGTGCGTGGACGAGAGCAACGCGTCGTTCATGCCCGACGGCAAGCACATCGTCTTCCAGTACGAGCACGGCCGCATCCGCCACGACGCCATCGAACACTCCGACCTGGCCGAGTTCGACCTCGCGGGCAAGCACCTGACGATCCTGTTCCGGAGTCCGGCATTCCACGGTGAGGTCCATGCCCCCCGGGCCTCTCCCGACGGCAAGCGGCTGGCGTTCGAGCGGGTCGACTCGTTGCGCGGAAAGCCGCAGGCGATCTTCGTCGCGAACATCGGCGGAGGCGCGCTGCGCCGGCTCACGTCCTGGTCGATGGGCGCCACCTCACCCGACTGGTCGCCTGACGGACAGCTGATCCTGTTCCGCAACTCCAAGGACGACTCGGAACTCAACCCGGGCACGAACCTCTTCACCGTGCGCCCGGACGGGACGGGCCTCCACCAGCTCACGCATCTGTCGCCGTACCACTACGCGCTCGCCGGCTCCTGGTCGCCGGACGGGACATCGATCGTGTTCGCGACCGACCGGGGCGCCACGCCGAATCCGCGCGGGGGCACCTTCGCCGACATCTTCACCATGCGCCTCGGCGACTCGACGACGACCCAGGTCACCCACGCTGCGAACCTCGACGGGTGGCCCACGTGGGGGCCGGCGGGCTAGCCGTGGTTCTCGGGATGAGCCTGCGGTGACCGGCTATCTTTCGACTCAGCCGTGTGCTTTTTGCCCGCAAGAGCGCATGGCCAGGAGGCGAGGTAGCTCAGTTGGTAGAGCACACGGCTGAAAACCGTGGTGTCGCCGGTTCGAATCCGGCCCTCGCCACTTCGTCCTCCCCGTGGGCTGTTCGTCCTTGCTCCGGGGTTGCCATGGCCTGACGACAGGGGGAGAGTGGCGGTAGGTGCCTCCGTGGCGGACGACCACCGCGCTCGCTCTCGCCGCAACGACGGCCGCGGCGGCCCTGATTGCGCCCGCGCTCGTGTCCGGTCCGCCGCCGCTCGCCGCCTGCCCGACCCCGCGCTCGTTCGAGGGCGCCGTGCGCGAGCCGGCGCTGGTCCTGCCGGTCGGCGCATGCGCAGGGTTCGCTTCTCGGCCGGCGCTGTTCGCGAGCTACCCGTGGGCGGGCGTCGCCGTGCCGCTGAGCGCCCCGACGGCGCTCCCCGTGCGCGGGACGGAAGGTCGCGACCGCCTGACCGGTACGCCCTCGCATGACACCCTCGAAGGGCTCGGCGGCGATGACATCCTGAACGGGCTCGGCGGCCCCGACCTCATCGACGGAGGCGGCGGCCGGGACACGGTCCGGGCCGGGGCCGGCAACGACCTCATCGTTGCCGAAGGGGACGGCGCCAGGGACGACGTCGGCTGTGGCTCCGGGATCGACACGGTCACCGCCGACCTCGTCGATGCCGTCGCCGCCGACTGCGAGACCGTGTCGCGGGAGCTCTCGCACGATCCGTTCGGCAGCTTCGACGGTCAGCACCAGACCGAGGCCGAGCCGGACAGCTTCGCCTACGGCTCGGCGATGGTTGCCGTCTTCCAGGTCGCGCGTGCGGCCGACGGCGGCGGCGCGGCCGTGAACGGCTTCGCGACCTCCCGCGACGCTGGCTCCACGTGGCGAGCAGGCCTCCTGCCCTCGCTCACGACAAACTCGCAGCCGACCGGCCGCTACGAGCGCGCGACCGACCCGTCCGTGGCGTACGACGTGCAGCATCGCGTCTGGCTCGCCGCCTCGCTCGTGCTCGACGACGCCGGCACGGGCGTCGTCGTCAGCCGCTCGGCCGACGGGCTGGCCTGGCGCGCACCGGTCGTCGCCGTGCCGGACGGCCCGGAGAGCCCGGACAAGGAATGGATCGTCTGCGACAACTGGCCGGCGAGCCCGCTGCGCGGGACGTGCTACCTGGCCTACCTCGACGTCGCCGCCGGCGGGATCGCAGTGCGCTCGTCCGCCGACGGTGGCGGGACCTGGTCGCTGCCCGTGCTGACCGCGGCACGGTCGATCTCCGGCGCGATCGTGAACGGCGCGCAGCCGGCCGTGCTCAAGAACGGCACCCTCGTCGTGCTCTATTCGGTCTTCGAGTCCAACCGCCCCGGCGTCGACCAGATCGGCGCAGTGCGGTCGGCGAACGGAGGCGTGACGTTCACCGACCCCGTGCGCGTCTCTCCCCTGACGAGCGAGGATGTCCGGGGCCTTCGGGTCCCGCCCTTCGTCTCCGCTGAGGTCGATGGCGGGGGACGCATCTGGGCGGCGTGGAGCGACTGCCGCTTCACGCCGGACTGCGACGTTGACGACATCGTCCTGACCAGTTCGGCGGACGGCGTGAGCTGGACGCAGCCGATCCGCGTCCCGGGCCTGACCGGCCTCGCTCATGTCGTCCCGGGTCTCGGCGTCGACCCGGCGACCTCCGGTTCCACGACGCGGCTTGCGGTCATCTCGTACGCCGTGCCGCCCGACGGTGGCTGTGAGCTCGGATTCGTGACCTGTGCGACCGCGGACGTCGTGCTCGCCAGCTCGGCGACGGCCGGGCGCACGTGGCGGCAGCCGCGCCGCCTCGACCCGCGGCCGATGCGGCTCGACTGGATGGCCGACGGCGAGATCGGCGCCTTCCTCGGCGACTACGTCTCGCTCTCGTGGATCGGCGGCCGGCCGGTGCCGGTCTTCGCGCTCGCGCGCCCGCCTGTCGGCGGCGAGCTCCGGCAGGCGATGTACGCAGGCGTGCGCGCGGTCGGCTTCCCCGGGCCAACGGTCAGTCCGCGCTAATCCCTAGGCTGACGGCGCCGTGGCCGTCGACGCGCCGCCCAAGTCCGTCGCCGTGATCGGCGCCGCGCTCGACCTCGGGTCGGGCCGCCGCGGCGTCGACATGGGCCCCTCCGCGATCCGGTACGCCGGGCTCGACGCGCGGCTGAAGCAGCTCGGGCTCGAGGTCGTCGATCGAGGCAACGTCGGCACCGCCGTCCGGGAGGCTGTGGCCGAGGGCGACGAGCGCCTTCGCTACCTCGAGCCGATCCTGAGGACCTGCGCGCACATCGCCGATCTCGTCGCCCAGGCGTTGGAGCAGGGCCACATACCGCTCGTGCTGGGCGGTGACCACTCGGTCGCGCTCGGCACGCTGGGGGGCTCGCCCGCGTCCGCGGCCCCGGCGGTGTGCTCTGGCTCGATGCGCACGGCGACCTGAACCGCCCCGAGACGACGCCGAGCGGCAACGTTCACGGCATGGCGCTGGCCGCGGCGCTCGGCCTGGCAGGACCTGCGTTCGCCCGCGACGCGTGGCCGCTGCCGGCCGTCCAGCCGAGCCGGGTGGCGCTGGTCGGCGTGCGCTCGCTCGACGAGGGCGAGCGTGAGCTGCTCGGCCACCTGGAGCCGAAGGTCTTCACGATGGAGCAGCTCGACCGGGTGGGTGTCGAGCACGTGATGAAGGAGGCGCTCGAGCACGTCGCCGGCGAGAACTTCGTCCACCTGAGCCTCGACATGGACGTGCTCGACCCCGAGGTCGCGCCGGGCGTCGGCACCCCGGTACGGGGCGGCCTCAACTACCGCGAGGCTCACCTCGCGATGGAGATCGTCGCCGAGTCCGGGCTGCTGACCTCGCTCGAGCTGGTGGAGGTCAACCCGGTGCTCGATCGTGAGAACCAGACGGGCCAGCTAGCGGTCGAGTTGATCGCCAGCGCTCTCGGCGCCCGGATTCTCTAGCCCCTCTTCCCCATTCGCAGAGGGCTCGTAGTAGCGCCGGCCCTTGAGCTCGTCGGGCAGGTTGTCGACCTCGAAGCCGCTCGGGTCGTCGTGTGGGTAGATGTAGCCCTTGCCCCTGCCGAGCTTCTTCGCGCCGGCGTAGTGGGAGTCGCGCAGCGCGTCCGGCGGTCGCAGGTGACCATGCTCCCGGACGTCTTTTGTGGCCGCGCCGAGCGCCTTCAGGACCGCGTTCGACTTCGGTGCGCGGGCGATGTAGATGGCCGCCTCGGCCAGGTTGAGCCGCGCCTCCGGCAGCCCGACGTGCTCCACCGCCTGGGCGGCCGCGACCGCGACCAGCAGCGCGCGCGGGTCGGCGAGGCCGACGTCCTCGGAGGCGTGGACGATCATGCGCCGGGCGATGTAGCGCGCGTCCTCGCCGCCCTCGAGCATCGCGACCAGGTAGTAGACGGCCGCGTCGGGGTCGGAGCCGCGCATCGACTTGATGAACGCCGAGATGAAGTCGTAGTGGGCGTCGCCGCCCTTGTCGTAGACGAGCGGCCGCTTTCGGGCTGCGTCCTCGATGTGCGACGCGGACAGCGGCTCGCCTGCCGAGACCGCGGTGTCCCAGGCCAGCTCGAGGATGTTCAGCGCGTTGCGCGCGTCGCCGCCGGCCCGCTCGGCGATCAGCCCGGCGAGCTCTTCCGGCACGTCGGCCTCGATGGACTCGGCGCCGCGCTCGACGACCGTGACGAGGTCCTCGGGCGAGTGCGGCTCGAGCTCGTACACCTGCGAGCGCGACAGGAGCGCCGAGTTGACCTCGAAGTAGGGGTTCTCGGTGGTGGCGCCGATCAGCGTGATCATGCCCTCCTCGACCGCCGGCAGCAGCGCGTCCTGCTGCGCCTTGTTGAAGCGGTGGATCTCGTCGAGGAAGAGGATCGTCCGCTCGCCGTTGCCGCCGAGCCGGTCGCGGGCGCGCTGCGATGCACCTCGCGCACCTGGGCGACCGTCGCCGACACGGCCGAGAGCTCCTCGAATGCGGCGCCGGTCGTGCTCGGCGATCACCCGGGCGAGCGTCGTCTTCCCGCTGCCCGGCGGCCCGTAGAGGATCATCGAGGAGACGCGGTCGTCCTCGATCGCCCGGCGGAGCACGGAGCTCTCGCCGAGGATCTGCGCGCTGCCCGACGAACTCGTCGAGCGTCCGCGGCCGCAGCCGGATCGCCAGCGGCGCCACGGCGGGCAGCCGCTCCTTCGCGGCGTCGGCGAAGAGGTCGCTCATGGCGGAAGTATGCTGGGGCCTGAAACTGATGGCGACGGCGCCCGAAACCGAGGACGAGTTCGCGCCGATCCTGCCGGGGCCGGGCGCCTCGCGACTACGAGCGCTACCTCCGCACCGACGAGCTGCTCGCGCTGCAGAAGACGCGAGGGCGAGCGCGCCCACCACGACGAGCTGCTCTTCCAGACCGTGCACCAGGCGTCGGAGCTCTGGCTGAAGCTCGCCTGGAGCGAGGCCGAGCTGGCGACCGCGCACGTGCGCAAAGGCGAGCTCGCGCCGGCCATCCGCCTGCTGCAGCGCTCGATCGGCTGCCTGCAGCGCGTCGACGCCGGGCTCGACATGCTCGAGCTCCTCTCGCCCTGGGAGTACACACGCTGGGTGCGCCCGGTGCTCGGCCACGGCAGCGGCTTCGACTCGCCCGGCTTCCGCGAGCTGCGCCGCGTCGCCCCCGACCTCGGCGCCGCCTTCCACGAGCTGCGCCGCGAGGCCGGGCTCAGCGTCGTCGAGCTCTACCAGCGCAACCGCGAGTTCGAGCAGCTCTACACCGTCGCCGAGCTGCTCATCGAGCTGGACGAGCGCCTCGGCATGTGGCGCATCCGGCACCTGAAGATGATCGGGCGCATCATCGGCGAGGGTCAGGTGCGGCACGCAGGGCACGCCCGGTCGAGCTGCTCGCCAAGCTGATCCACCAGAAGCTGTACCCGGAGCTCTGGGACGCGCGCAACGAGCTGACCGATATCGCGAACCGCGAGATCGAGGGCGCTTGACGACGATCTCGCTCCGCGACGAGATGGCCGGGCTGCTCCAGCAGCTGATTCGCCTCGACACCGTCAACCCGCCCGGGAACGAGACGGCGGCGGCCGAGCTTCTGCGCGGGTACCTCGAGTCGAACGGCGTCGCAGTGCGAGCTCTACGCGCGGGTGCCCGAGCGCGCCAACCTCGTCGCGCGGATCCCGGGCAGCGGCGACGGGCCGCAGGCTGCTCATGCTCTCGCACACGGACACGGTCCTGGCCGACCCTGCCGAGTGGCAGGTCGACCCCTGGTCCGGCGAGCTGCGCGACGGCGAGATCTGGGGCCGCGGCGCGCTCGACATGAAGGGCGAGGTGGCGGCGAGCGCGGTCGCGATCGCGTCGCTTGCCCGTGAGGGCTTCCAGCCGGCCGGCGACCTGATCTTCCTCGCGGCCGCCGACGAGGAGGTCGGCGACGGCTTCGGCCTCCAGTGGCTGGTCGAGGAGCATCCCGACGCGGTGCGCGCCGAGTACTCGGTCAACGAGGGCGCCGGCGACCGGCTCGTCCTGGGCGGCCGCGTGTTCTATGTCTGCGGCGTCGCCGAGAAGATGACGTCGCCATTCATCCTGCGCGTCCACGGGCGGAGCGGCCATGCGTCGATGCCGCGCATCGCCGACAACGCGCTGGTCAAGGCGGCCGTGCTCATCCAGCGGCTGGGCGAGCTGCAGGTGGCGCCGCGGCTCGAGCCCGAGGTGGCAGCCTTCCTCGAGGCGGTAACCGGCGAGGTGCCGGGCGCGGGCGAGGCGCTTGGCCGGGCGGCCGCTGTCGATCCGATGGCGGCCGAAATGGTCGAGCCTCTCCTGTCCTTCACGGTTTCGCCGACCATGGTCGAGGCTTCGAAGAAGCGGAATGTGATCCCGGCCCTCTGCGAGGTCACGGTCGACTGCCGCATTCTCCCCGGCCACTCGCGCGACGAGGTCGAGGCCGCGGTGCGGGCATGCCTGGGCGACGCCGACTACGACCTGGAGTGGGGTGAGGCGCAGGGCGGGACGCGCTCGCCGATGGACACGCCGCTCTGGGATGCCGTCGCGTCGTTCGTCGAGCAGGAGGAGCCGGGCGCGCAGGCGGTGCCGCTCATCGTCCCCGGGTTCACCGACAGCCACTGGGTGCGCGACGCGTTCGGCACGGTGTCGTACGGCTTCTTCCCGATCCGCGCGATGGACGCCGAGACGGCGGCGCGGCTGATCCACTCCGCCGACGAGCGCGTCCCCCTGGACGACCTCGAGCTCGGGGTGCGATTCCTCCGGCACGCCGCGGTGACCATCGGGTAGCCCGCTACGCTCTTTCGCATGGTCGGCGAGAAGGTCCGCCTCGGCGGGATGGCGCTCACGAACGGTGTGCTCGTGCACGGGCCGACCTCGTGGGCCGTCGCCATCCGCGACGAGAGCGGCGAGGTCCGGACGGCATCGGGCGAGAAACCGCTGCAGGCGGCCAAGCTGCGCAACCCGCTCCTGCGCGGGCCGGCGCGCTTCGCCGAGATCTTCGCCCTGCTCCCGCGCATGCGTTCCGAGCTGCCGCAGGCGCGGCTGCCGTTCGAGCGCGCGTCCGTTGCGGCCTCGATGGCCGCGGGGGCGGTGCTCCTGCGACTGGTGCGCGCGAGCCGGCTGAACGCGGTCGCGCAGGAGGTCGTCGGCGCCGCCGTTGCCTTCGCGCCCGCGCTGCTCGCGCTGCGCGGCGGCGAGCTCGCCGCCTACCACGGCGCCGAGCACATCTCGATCGGCAGCTACGAGCACGACGAGCCGCGCGCCCGGGAGCACGAACGCTGCGGGACGCACCTCGTCGGCCCGCTGCTCGTGTCGGCGGCGGTGGGCAACATGATCGCCGCGAAGGCGCCGAAGCAGCTTCGGCCGACAGCGCGCCTCGGGGCTGCGATCGGCTCCGTGGCCGCCGCGACGGAGATCTTCGGCTGGATGTCCCGCCACCCCGGCCATCCGGTCGCCCGCGCCCTCGCGTGGCCCGGATACGAGTTCCAGCACCGCTTCGCAACCGCCGAGCCGACGCCGCAGCAGCTCGAGGTCGCCCAGGCCGCGCTGGACGCCTGTCTGGCGCTCGAGACCGCGTAATCTCCGCGGATGGACCGGCCCGCATCGACCGAGCCCGTCGCCGCGCCCGAGCGGCTGCCCGCCGAGATCTTCGATCTGCCCGTCGAGAAGATGCGGGAGGGCTACTACACGGACGCGTACTTCAACCACACGCGCGCCGCGCTGCTCGCCGACGGCCGCCACCCGCGTGTCGTCATGCAGGTCTTCCAGAAGCACGATGCCGTGCTCGGAGGGATCGACGAGGCGATCGCCGTCCTCCGCCTGTGCGCCGACCACTTCGACGACCTGACCGTGCACGCGCTCTACGAGGGCAACCGCATCGAGCCGTACGAGACGGTCATGACGATCGAGGGCGACTACACGCTCTTCGCCCACCTCGAGACCGTCTACCTCGGCACGCTCGCCCGGCGCACGATCGTCGCCACGAACGTCACCCGTGTGCTGGAGGCGGCGAACGCCAAGCCGATCATCTTCATGCCGGCGCGCCACGACCACCACCGCGTCCAGACGGGCGACGGCTATGCCGCCCACGTCGCGGGCGCGTATATCGGCGCTGCGATCGGGATGACGACGGACGCGCAGGCCTCCTGGTGGGGCGGCCGCGGCGTCGGCACCGTCCCGCACGCGCTGATCGCGGCGTACGGCGGCAATACGGTGCTCGCCGCGACCAAGTTCGCGGAGTGGGCGCCCGACGACTTCAACATCGTCGTGCTGGCCGACTTCGAGAACGACTCCGTGCGCACCTCGCTCGAGGTCGCCCGCGCGCTCGGCTCGCGGCTCTGGGGCGTGCGTCTCGACACGTCCGGCCAGCTCGTCGATCGCTCGCTCTGGGACGAGATGGGCGACTTCGACCCGCGCGGCGTCAACGAGCGGCTGGTGCTGAACGTGCGCGAGGCGCTCGACCGAGACGGCTTCGAGCGCGTGAAGATCGTCGTCTCCGGCGGCTTCACGGTCGAGAAGATCCGCGCCTTCGAGGAGCGCGGCGTCCCGGTCGACTCGTACGGCGTCGGCTCCTCGCTGATCCGCGGCGAGAACGACTTCACCGCCGACATCGTGATGACCGACGGCCGCCCGACGGCGAAGGTCGGCAGGCGCTACCGACCCAACCCGCAGCTCGCACTCGTCGACTGATGCCGGGCCTGCCGCTGCCGCCGCACTTCGACCCGGAGCGCGTCTCCGAAGTCTGGCCCGTGCCCTACGAGGAGCGCGCGGCCGACGCCGAACGCTGGGGCGCCGAGCACGACCTGCGCCCGGCCCGCGAGGACGCCTTCTCGGTCTGCCTCGTCTGCGTCGACGTCCAGAACACGTTCTGCCTCCCGAACTTCGAGCTCTACGTTCGCGGCCGCTCGGGCACCGGCGCGGTCGACGACAACCGGCGGCTCTCCGAGTTCATCTACCGCAACCTCGACGTGATCACGCAGATCCTGCCGACGCTCGACACGCACATGGCGATGCAGATCTTCCACTCGATCTGGCTCGTCGACGAGGACGGGAACCACCCGGCGCCGTACACGATCGTGACCGTCCAGGACGTGTTCGACGGCCGCTGGCGGCCGAACCCCGAGGTCGTCCGCACGCTCGGCCTCGACGAGGAGTACGTCCGGCGCTACCTCATCCACTACGTGCAGCGGCTCGCGCGCGGCGGCAAGTACGCGCTGACCATCTGGCCGTACCACGCGATGCTCGGCGGGATCGGCCACGCCCTGGTGCCCGCCGTCGAGGAGGCGATCTTCTTCCACGGCATCGCGCGGGCAAGCCAGCCCGACTTCCGCGTCAAGGGCAACAACCCGCTGACCGAGCACTACTCGATCCTCGGCCCCGAGGTCGTGGACGACCAGCGCGGCAACGCGATCGGCGAGAAGAACCGCCCGCTGATCGAGAAGCTGCTCTCGTTCGACGCCGTCCTGATCGCCGGCCAGGCGAAGAGCCACTGCGTCGCCTGGACGATCGACGATCTCCTGACCGGGATCACCGCCGTCGACCGTAGCCTGGTCGAGAAGGTCTATCTGCTGGAGGACTGCACCTCCTCTGTCGTGGTCCCCGGCGTCGTCGACTGGACCGAGGATGCCGATGCCGCGTTCCAGCGCTTCGCCGCCGCGGGCATGCACGTCGTCCGGTCCAGTGAGCCGATCGACACCTGGCTCGAGCCGCTCGCCGCGCGCGTGTAGGCCTTTCGGCTTCAGGTCTGGCCCGCGGCTGCCGATGAACCGGGCGTGCCGGACGTAGGAGGATTCATCCACGATCTCCCGGGGTTCCTCCTCACCTGGATGCCGCTCATCTTCTTTGGCCTGATCGTCTATCTGCTCTGGCGCACGCTCGCGCTCATGCCGCGCGTCAAGCCGAAGTCGATCGAGGCGAACTCGTCGAGCTCGGTGACCTGGAAGGACGTTGCGGGCGTCGACGAGGCGAAGGCCGAGCTTGTCGAGGTTGTCGACTTCATCCGCCACCCGAGCCGGTTCGAGTCGCTCGGGGCGCGCGTCCCGAAGGGCATCCTGCTGTACGGGCCGCCGGGCACCGGCAAGACGCTGCTCGCCAAAGCGGTCGCGAACGAGTCGGGTGCGAGCTTCTACTCGCAGAGCGCCTCGGCCTTCGTGGAGATGTTCGCCGGCCTCGGCGCCTCCCGCATCCGCAAGCTGTTCGACGAGGCGCGCAAGAACGCGCCTGCCATCGTTTTCATCGACGAGCTCGACGCCGTTGGCGCGGCCCGTACGGGGCACGGGTTCAACCGCGAGCAGGATCAGACACTGAATCAGCTGCTCGTCGAGCTCGACGGATTCGGCGACCGCGACCAGGTGGTCGTCATGGGCGCTTCGAATCGCCTGCAGGACCTCGACGCGGCGCTCCTGCGCCCGGGCCGTTTCGACCGGCAGGTGCACGTCTCGCCGCCGGACGTCGCGGGCCGCGAGGAGATCCTGCGTGTGCACACGCGCGGCAAGCCGTTGGCAGAGGATGTGGATCTCGCCGTGGTGGCGCGGACGACCGCCGGTCTCACCGGCGCCGACCTGGCCAACATCACGAACGAGGCCGCAATCTTCGCCGGCCGCCGGGAGGCGAGCTGGATCCAGGCCGAGGACTTCGACGGCGCCATCGAGCGCGTCGTCGCGGGCATGCAGCAGCGCCGCGTGGTCAGCGAGAAGGAGAAGCAGATCCTCGCCTACCACGAGGGCGGCCATGCGGTCATGTCGCACCTGATGGGCGACGTCATGCCGGTGCAGAAGGCGACGATCGTGTCGCGCGGCCAGGCGCTCGGCTACACGCTGAACGTCCCGAGCGAGGACCGGTACCTGCACACGAAGGAAGAGCTCAGCGACATGATGAAGGTGTACCTCGCCGGCCGAGCCGCCGAGTTCGTGGTCTTCGGGCGGGTCACCAACGGCGCTGCCAATGACCTCGAGCGCGTCACCGGGCTCGCCCGCTCGATGGTGTTCGAGTACGGGATGGCCGATGAGGTTTCCTCGCGCACGATGCGCGCGGACAACTACGCGCTCTCCGAGGAGACGAAGCGCGTGCGCGACCAGGAGCAGGCGCGCCTCACCGACGATGCATACAAGGAGGCCGTCAGGCTGCTGCACAAGCACCGTGCCTCCCTCGACCGCGTTGCCCAGGCGCTGCTCGAGAAAGAGACGCTTGACCGCGCGGAGCTCAACGAGCTGATGGGGGACGTCATGCCCGAGTCGAGCGCCTCCGAGACCGTCGGGATGCCCCGCGCGGTCCCGTTCGCCGACTAGACCAGTAGCCTTCGGCCGTGGAGCCGGACGAAAGCGTGGTGACGGTCGTGGAGACGGAGACCGAGGCGCAGATCGTGTGCGGCTTGCTGCGCTCGAACGGCATCGACTGCTACTACCGGGACACGCAGGCGATCGACTCGCCGCTCGAGGACTTCACGGCGGCGGGCGCGCGGGAGATCGTGGTGCGGGCCGCGGACGCAGAGGCGGCCAAAGAGCTGCTTGCCGCCGATCCCGGCTGACCGACCACGAATTGCCTCCGTCCGCGTAAAGAGAGCTCTCCCGTTCGCGGCTATAGCCTGCTTGCATGAAGGGGCGATCGCTGAGTCCCGAGCAGCACGCCGTTCTCGCCGTTCTTCTCGAGCGCGACTTCCCCGGACGCGACGCACTGCTCGTCCAGGCGGGGAGCGTGCAGACAACCGGACGCTCGTGCTCTTGCGGATGCCCGTCTTTCGGACTGAGTGCAGATCGCTCACTGTCCGCTGCCAAGGTCGCGGAGCGCATGGTGTCGGACGCGCACGGGACCGATTCCGGCGGAAACGCGATCGGCGTCCTCCTCTTTGTGGAGGACGGATACCTCTCCGAGGTCGAGGTGTACAGCGTCGAGGGGGATGGGCTCTCCGAAGTCCCCAGTTCGACTGCACTGACGCTCAGCGAGTGGAGTGACCCCGACGGAGGCGGTACGAGGCGCCTACTGAACGGGTGACGTTCGACGAAGCCGGGTGCTCCTCAAGGGGCTGTCCCCAGTGGTCCGCCCAAGTCTCGTCGGCGTTTGCGCCACCGGCGTGCCGGGTGAGAACCGACCCATGGGCGACTACACCAAGTTGAACCTGCGCGACGTCGAGAACATGGCGCCGAAGTTCGACATGCCGGACGAGATGCAGGCGCGCTTTGCGCGCCGGCCAATCGAGGGCGAGACGCTCGGGGTCTCGCTGTTCACGCTCGAGCCGAACTTCCGCATCCCGTTCGGGCACAAGCACTCCGGGCAGGAGGAGGTCTACGTCATCGTCCGCGGGTCCGGCCGCGTGAAGGTCGAGGAGGAGATCGTCGACCTCCACGAGGGGGACGCCATCCGGTTCGGCATGAACACGATGCGAAACATGGAGGCCGGCCCGGAGGGGATCGAGTACGTCGCGTTCGGAGCCGGCGACGACCCGGCAGACGCCGAGATGGCGCCGGGCTGGTGGAAGTAGCATCGCCGCAGTGGCGGCGCGCGAGATCCATCACGTCGGCGTTGCCGTCACCGATCTTGACGTGGCGATCAGGACCTACCGGCAGCTGCTCGGCGGCGAGGTCGAGCATCGCGACACCGTCGTGGAGCAGGGAGTCGAGGCCGCATCGGTGCGGGTGGGCGAAGGGCGTGTGGAGTTGCTCCGCCCACTCGGGGTCGACACGCCCGTCGGCCGCTTCCTCGCGAAGCGCGGCCCGGGCATGCACCACATCGCCTACCGCGTCGACGATCTCCGCGGCGAGCTCGAACGGCTTGCGGCGACCGGTGTCGAGCTGATCGATGCGGAACCGCGGACGGGGCTCTTCGGCCTGCAGGTAGCGTTTGTGCACCCCGACGCCGTCCACGGCGTCCTGACCGAATTGGTGACAGATGAGTGAACGAATTCGCATCGAGATCGGCTTCGACGGCGGCCAGGGGCTCAGCGCCCTCGTCACGACGGACGAGGTCGACAAGCTCGAGGCGGCGCTCGCCAAGGCCGGCGACGGCGTCTTCAAGATCGACGCAGAGGACGGGCACTACTCCGTGTCCCTCCGCAAGGTCGTCTACGTCAAGCGCTACGCGCGGGAGTCGCACGTCGGCTTCGGCGCCGCCGCCTAGCCCGATCCGCCATCGGTGGCACTCGAGGTCGGCATCGTCGGGCTGCCCAACAGCGGCAAGACGACGATCTTCAACGCGCTGACCAAGGCCGGCGCCGAGATCACCGCGTACGCGACCGTCTCGGACAAGTCCAACGTTGGCATGGCCCCGATCGCCGACGAGCGGCTCGACCAGGTCGCCGCAGTCGTCGGCGCCCGCAAGGTGACACCGGCCGCCGTCCGCGTCGTCGACGTGCCGGGAACCGGTGCAGCACTGCTCGGCAACCTCCGGCAGGTCGACGCGCTGCTCGCCGTCCTCGACGGCCACTCGCAGGACGCGACGCCGGACGATGACCTGGAGACGCTGCACCTCGAGCTGCTCGTCGCGGACCGCGACCACGTCGAGAAACGCCTGGAGCGCGTCCGCACCCAGGCGAAATCCGGTGATCCCAGGCTCCGTGCCGAGGTCGGCGAGCTCGAGAAGCTGCTCGCCCACGTCGACGCCGGCGGGCGGGTCGCCGACTATCCCGGCGAGCTGCCGCCCGAGCTCGAGCCGCTGACGCTGAAGCCGATCATCCCGCTCGTCAACGGCCCCGGCGGCATCGACGGCAAGCTCGAGGCCGAGCTCGCCGAGCTGCCCGAGGAGGAGGCGGCCGGCTTCCGCGACGGGCCGTCGGCGCTGGGGGAGGTCGTCCTCCGGCTGTTCGAGGCGCTCGACCTGATCAGCTTCTTCACGGCCGGCGAGAAGGAGACGCGGGCCTGGACGCTGCGGCGCGGGGAGACCGCCCTCGACGCCGCCGAGACCATTCACACCGACATCGCGCGCGGCTTCATCCGCGCCGAGGTGATCCGCTGGAACGACCTCGTGGAGGCGGGCTCGCACGCCGAGGCGTCGAAGCGCGGGCAGCAGCGTCTCGAGGGCAAGAGCTACCTCGTCGAGGACGGCGACGTGCTGAACATCCGCTTCAACATTTAGGGGGGCTTGACGAAACGGCGCTGAGTCGCAGGGCCGCGCTGGACGTCCCGAGGCGTCGTCCTCGGTCGCGCCCGTGTGACGTTTCAATCAAGACACTCTTGATAGGAACACGAACGCTCCCTGCGTCCTAGCCTCGGAACGACCATCGCACCCCTGCGACGAGCGACGTTCCGTCAAACCCCCCTGACAGGCTCGACGGCATCCCCCAGCCGGACGGTGCCCGGCTCGAGCACCTGCCCCCAGACGCCGAACGGCAGCCGCTCGGTCGTCTCGACCTCGCCGCGGTAGCGGGTCAGCGTGCGCAGGGTGTCGAGGTCGCGCTCGCCCGTGTCGGGGTCGAGCGTCGTGACGACGCAGCGTCCGACGTTGCCGTGGAGCTTCACGAGCGCGTCACCGACGCGAACGGGGTGGCCGAGCCATCCGTCCTCGGCGTGCGCCGGGATGCCGTCCACGCCGAACAACATCCGGAAGCGGCGCCCGTCGACGCCGTCGCATTCCGCTTCGGCGGCGAGCGCGTCGAGCGCAGCCGTCGAGACCATCGAGACGCCGCCTTGTGCGCCGCGGTCGGTCGCGTTCCCGGAGCGCGGCCGCACCAGCTGCACGGGCAGCCCTGTCCAGTCCGACAGGGCCTCGGCCCAGGGGCCGCTGAGGCGCTCCGCGACCAATGCGCCGCGGTAGATCGCCGTCTCGACCTCGCCGTCGGTCGCCACTTCGCCCGCGACGACCTCGCCGCCCGGAAAGCGCAACTCGAGCGTGCTCGCCGCCTCGTCGTACCGGGCCTGCACGCCGACGAGCTTGCCGACGCGCTCGGCGTTCAGCAGCCGCCCGTCGGCATCGAGCAAGAGGAACCGCCGGTCGCCGGCAGCGCCCTCGAGCTCGAGCCGCACCTCGTCGAGCGGCTGCAGCGCCAGGCTCTTGACCGGCGCAATCGTGATCCACGCGACCGTGCCCGGCACTACTCCACCGGCCTGGTCGCCGCGACCGCGTCGAGCTGATTCGCGTGGTACAGCACCGCAGCCTCCGCGGTGCGCGCGGCACGCATTTCGTGGTGGCAGGCGATCGCGTGCAGCAGCTCGGCGCGCACGTTCCCGTCGAGCTCGAGTGTGCCCTCTTCGACGAGCCGCAGGCCGAGGTGGACGTGGCCCAGCAGGCGGCCCTCCTCGGTCGGCGGGAACCCCGGAGCCGCGCGAAGCTCGCGCGTGCGGCCGACGTCGTGCAGCAGCGCCGCCGCAAGCAGGAGGTCGTGGCGCAGGCGCGCGTGGAGCTGCGCCGTCTCGCGGGCGAGTGTCGCCACCCCGACGGTGTGCTCGAGCAGTCCGCCCGCGTACGAGTGGTGGGTCTCGGCGGCTGGAAGGCGGCGCAGCAGTTCGCGCAGGCCCGGATCGGAGAGCAGCCGGCCACAGGCCGAGCGCAGGCCCGGATGCGAGAGCTCGGCGGCGAGGAAGTCGAGGAAGCCTTCCAGCTCGTCCGCGTCGCGCCGCATTGCCGGCACCAGCGCCGCCGGGTCGACGCCCTCCGCAAACTCGAGCGATCGCACGTCGACCTGGAGCCGCTCGCGAAAGCGCTCGACGCGGCCGAGCAGGCGCACGGCGTCGCCCTCGCTGAAGCGCGAGTCGAGTAGCTCGACGTCCTTCCACACGCGCGCGTCGATCCGGCCGCTCGGGTCGACGAGCTCGAGCACGAGGTACGGCGCGCCGTTCTTCGTCCGCCGCCGCTCCTTGCGGGCGACGGCGTAGGTGCCCTCGACGACCCGCTCCTCGATGAGTTCGGCGATCGTGCTCACTCGCCGAGTCTAGGCAGCCGAGTGGACACGAGGAGCGTTGCTAGGGTCACGCGGTGGCGGAGGTGAGACCCTTTCGCGCCGTCCATTACGACGAGCGCAAGACCGGCCCGGCGTCCGACCTCGTCGCGCCGCCCTACGACGTCATCTCCGCCGAGGAGCGCAAGCAGTACCTGGCGCGCAGCCCGTACAACGTGGCCCGCCTGATCCTCCCCGACTCGCCCGACGATGCCGCCCGCCTCTGGCGCGACTGGCGCACAGACGGCGTCCTGGTCGGCGAGGCGGCGCCGGCGCTCTGGTGGCTGCAGGAAGACTACGAAGGCCCCGACGGCAACCGGCACCGGCGCGAGGGCTTCTTCGGTCTCGTCCGCGTCGAGCCGTATGAGCGCGGGATCGTCCGTCCGCACGAGCGCACGCACGCGGCGGCCAGGCGCTCGCAGCTCGAGCTGCTGCGCGCCGTGCGCGCGAACCTCTCGCCGATCCTCCTGCTCTACGACGATCCGGCACAGCGACCCCGGAAGGCGCTGGCGCCGCTGGCCGAGGGCGACCCGTTCTTCGACGCGACCGACGGAAGCTCCACCGCGCAGATCTGGCGCATCACCGAGCCCGACGCGATCGCGGAGGCGCAGGCGGCGCTCGCCGACTCGTCGCTGGTCATCGCCGACGGGCACCACCGGTACGAGACCGCCCTCGCCTTTGCGGCCGAGGACGGGTCGCCGGAGGCGCAGGAGATGATGGTCGTCTTCGCCAACACCGCCGGCGAGGGGCTGGTCATCTTCCCGACGCACCGCGTCGTCCGTGAGCTGCCGGAGCTCAACGGCAACCTCCGCATCACGCCGATCGGCGGCAGCCCCCAGGAGGCGCTGGCCCGCCTGGCCGAGGTCGATCATGCACACGCCGCCTTCCTGGTCTATCGACGCGACGGCGCCGCGCTCGTGGAGTCGCCCGGCGACGACCGGCTCGACACCGTCGTGCTCGAGCAGCTCGGCATCGAGGAGCCCCAGTACACCGCCCGTGCCGACGAGGCTGTGGCGCTCGTCGACAACGGCGAGGCAGAGGCTGCGTTCCTGCTGCGCCCCCCGACGATCCAGCAGGTGCGTGCCGTCGCCGAGGCCGGCCTCACGATGCCACAGAAGAGCACCTACTTCTATCCCAAGCTCTTCTCCGGGCTCCTCTTTCACGAGCTTTGAGCGAGCCCTGGCTGGAACTCGCCCGCACGGTCGCCATCGACGTGCAGGCCGTGCTGGCCGATCTGCCGACACGCGCCGACCGCGAGCCGGTCGTGGGGGCGGGACTCGGCGGCGACGACACGACCGCGATCGACGCCGCCGCCGAGGCGGCGGTCGTGCGCCGTCTCGAAGCGCTGCACGCCGAGGGCCACGAGTTCACGCTCGTATCCGAGGAGCTGGGCGAGCGCTCGTTCGGCGGCGGCGCGACCCGGCTCGTGCTCGACCCGATCGACGGCTCACTGAATGCGAAGCGCGGCATCCCCTTCTTCTCGCTCTCGCTCGCCGTGGCCGAGGGGCCGGTCATGGGCGACGTCGTCTTCGGCTTCGTCCACGACTTCGGCAGCGGCGAGGAGTGGACGGCAAGCCGCGGCGGCGGCGCGCAGCTCAACGGCGTCGCGCTCGACGGCCAGGGGCCGGACGAGGAGATCGAGCTGCTCGTGTGCGAGGCGACGCGGACGCAGCTGGTCGCGGACGTCGCGGGCGAGCTCGTCGGTGTCGCCCGCCGGCTTCGGCTCATGGGCTCCCTGGCGCTGTCGCTGTGCCACCTCGCCGCCGGGCGGGTGGACGCGGTCTGCTCGCTCAAGCCGGCGCGCTCGGTCGACATCGCGGCGGGCCTGCTGCTCCTCCGCGAGCGCGGTCTGGTCGCCGAGCTGATCGACGGCGGGCCGCTTGTCGAGGCGCCGCTCGACCTCGAGGGGCGCTCCCGCCTCGTCGCGGCGGCCTCGCCGGCCGCGCTCGGCCGCGTTGCGGCCGCACTGGGCGCGTGAAGCCGGTCTGCATCGGCTGCTCAGGCTGGAACTACGACCATTGGCGGCACGGCGTCTTCTACCCCGAGCGCCTGCCCGCCCGCCGCTGGCTCGAGTACTACGCCCGTTTCTTCGACACGGTGGAGGTGAACGCGACCTTCTACCGGCTGCCGCGCGAGACAGCCGTCGCGAACTGGGTGGCGCGAAACGCCGCCGGGCTTCACGTTCGCGATCAAGATGAGCCGCTACGTGACGCACGTCCGGCGGCTGCGCGGCCTCTCGGAAAGCCTGGCGCTCTTCTACGCGCGGATCGCGCCGCTCGCAGGCTCGCCCAAGCTTGGCCCCGTGCTGTGGCAGCTCCCCGCCAACTTCCGTCGTGACGACGCGCGGCTGGCCGGCGCGCTCGAGCAGCTGCCGGCCGGACGCCACTGCTTCGAGTTCCGGCACGAGAGCTGGTTCGCCGACGACGTGTATGAGCTGCTCCGCCGGCACGGTGTCGCGCTCGTGATCGGCGACAGCCCGCAACGGCCGTTTCAGGCGCTCGAGCTGACGGCCGACTGGACGTTCGTGCGCTTCCACCACGGGCACCGCGGCCGGGGCGGCAATTACTCCGAGCGTGAGCTCCGCTCGTGGGCCGAGCGGATCGACGCCTGGCGGCAGCAGGTCGACGTCTACGCCTACTTCAACAACGACTGGAACGGCTTCGCGCCGCGCAACGCCAGGGTGCTCAAGCGGCTGCTTGGCACCACGCACGCGCCTTGCGGGCGTTTCGACCGCCGGAGGATCGGGTGAGAATTCGTCCGTGAGCGGACTCGCCTCACCCACGACGTGCCCCTCGTGCGGCGCACCCGTCGAGACCGGCCCGTTCTGCCGGATGTGCGGCGACGAGCTTTACCGCGAGGATCCCCCTGGCCTGGCGCAGGCGCTCGCCTCGCGGATCCGCGGACGCGCGTCCTACGCCGTGTCGACCCTCCGTACGCGATCGGCGACGCGTAGCGAGGTGTTGGCGCTGCGTGCGCAGCTCGGCCGGATCGCCGACGAGATTCGCGGCGCGACCTACGACCTGGGCGAGGCCGTGCTCCGAGACGACCAGACGGCCATCGACGAACTTCGCGGCACGGTCGCCGGCCTCGAGGAGCACGCGGTCTACACCCGTGCGCAGATCGACCAGGTGCAGCGCTGGGCGAACGGCGCTGTCGAACGCGAGCGGGTGGCCGTCCAACCGACGCGCATCGAGCGGCCCGGCGTTCCCCCGTACAACTGAGCTACGCTCGCCGCATGGCCACTCGCGACGACGTCATGCGTGCGCTCACCGGCGTCATCGACCCCGAGCTCAAGCGCCCCGTCACCGAACTGGACATGGTCCGCGGCATCGAGATCGAGGGCGGGCGCGTCGCGGTCACGATCGCGCTCACCGTCGCCGGCTGCCCGCTCAGGCACAGCTTCGAGCAGCAGGTCCAGGACGCCGTGCTGCCGCTCGACGGCGTCGACTCGGTCGAGCTGGCGTTCGACGTCATGAGCCCGGAAGAGAAGACCGCGCTCGTCACCCACCTGCGCGGCGGCGTCGAACGCCGTGGCATCTCGCTCGACCCCGCCACGCGCGTCATCGCCGTCGCCAGCGGCAAGGGCGGGGTCGGCAAGTCCTCGCTCACGGCCAATCTGGCGGCTGCCTTCGACGCCCTCGGCGACCGCGTCGGCATCCTCGACGCCGACGTGTACGGGCATTCGATCCCGCACATGCTCGGCGTCCACCAGCGCCCGGTCGTCGTCGACAAGATGATCGTCCCGCCCGTGCGCGGCGACCTGAAGCTGATGTCGATCGGCTTCTTCCTCGACGACAACGCACCGGTGATGTGGCGCGGCCCGATGCTCCACCGCGCGCTGGAGCAGTTCCTCAGCGACGTGCACTGGGGCGAGGTCGACACCCTCCTCATCGACATGCCGCCCGGCACCGGCGACGTCGCCATCTCGCTCGGCCAGCTGCTTCCGCGCGCCGAGGTGCTCGTCGTCACGACGCCGCAGCCCGCCGCACAGAAGGTCGCCGTCCGCGCAGCCGACATGGCGCAGAAGACCGGCATGCGCCTGCTCGGCGTCGCCGAGAACATGTCGTACCTCGTCGGCACCGGCCAGGAGCTCTTCGGCTCGGGCGGCGGTCAGGCGCTGGCCGAGACGCTCGGCGTGCCGCTGCTCGGGACGATCCCGTTCGACCCGGCGCTGCGGGAGGCCGCCGATGCCGGCGAGATGCTCGTCGAGCTCGAGCCCGACGCAGAGGCGTCACGGGCAATCCGCGAGCTCGCCGACCGGGTACGCGCGGCGCGGCGCGGCGCGATCGTTCGCTCGCTGCCGCTCGTCTCCTGATTTTGGAGGAGATCGACGGCATCGATGTCGACCTGGAACTGCTCCCCGAGGACCTCCGGCCGCTCGCCCCGCTGATCCGCCGCTACAGCGTTAGCGACGACGGAGAGCGCGCCGCGCGCGTGGATGCGGCGTCGCCGGAGGAGCGCGCTGAGCTCGAGCGGGCGGCACAACCCCACTGGGACGCGATCAACGCTTACCTCGATGCGAACATCGAGCGGACCGGGGCGCCGGAGCAGGACGTGGCGCTCGTGCTCGACGCGTTTGCCCAGGCGGCGATGGAGGCCGGAACCTGAAACGCGGACGGGCGCCCGAAGGCGCCCGTCCCACTGCGGTTTGAACCTTGCGGCCTTACTTGTGGCGGCCGCCGTCCTTCGGTGCATTCTGCTGGGTCTGATCCGTCGGCTTCGTGTCGTTGCCGCTCTTCGGAGCCTTGTCCGGCTTGTCGCTCGTGCAGCCCCCGCCGAAGACGAGCGCCTCGTTGCCCGACGCGCCCGAGCCGAGCTTGCCGTCGGTGAAGCCGCCCGAGCTGCTCTGGTCGAACGTCGCCGAGAAGTTGGCGAGCAGGTTCGCCCGCGGCGGGCCAGTCTTGCCGACGAGCAGGCCCTCGACGTTGCCGTCCAGGTCGACCGCCGAGAACTTCGCCTGGGTGCGGCCCTCGACGGTGCCGTTGCGCACCTGGAGCTCGCCCGTGACCCAGCCCGCGCTCTCGTCGTTGTTGTAGACGCTGCGGATGGTCAGGCGCGCCGGGCCGTTCAGGGCCGGGGTCGTGCTGACGAACGTGCCCTCGTAACGGCCGCGGGTGATCGTGTACTTCCCGTCGCCGCCCTGGCAGTTGCGCGTCTCGACGCGCTTCGCCGACGCCGTGAAGGTCGCCGACGGCGTCGCCGTGCTCGCCGCCCCGCCCGCCAGCGCCACGCCGCTTACCGCCAGCATCGCAACCACTCCCCCGATCCAGAACTTCAGGTGCTTCATTTCGAAATGCCTCCTAGGTCGTCTGCCCTCGCTGCATAACGTCGGTTCTGTCTGTGAGCGACTTTCGGCGCGTCCGGTAAGGGTTCTGTTTGCGTCTAGGCTCGATCGAGTGATTCGCGCCGCCTTCTTCGACCTCGACCGCACCTTCATTCGCCGGTCCAGCGCGCTCGCCCTCGCCGGCGCGTTCCGGGAGCGGGGGATCATCAGCCGCCGTCAGCTTGCAAAGGCGGGGCTCTGGCAGGTGCTCTTCGCGGCCCGCGGCGCCGACCCCCAACGGGTCGCAGGGGGGATCGCCGACGGCATCGCACTGCTGCGCGGCGTGGCGGCGGCGGACGTCGAGCAGATGGCGACCGACGCGGTCGACCCGGTGCTCCGCCCGCTCGTCTATCCGGACGCGCTCGCCCTCGCGCGCGACCATCGCCGCCGGGACGAACCGGTGTACCTCGTGACGGCGACGCTCCAGGAGATCGTCGCGCCGTTCGCCGCTGCCCTTGGGCTCGACGGTGCGATCGGCTCACTCGGGGAGATCGATGCCGAGGGCGCATACACCGGCGCCGTCGTGCGCGCCTGCCACGGCGCCGGCAAGGCGGCGGCGGTGCGGGAGCTCGAAGGCGTCGATCTCGACGCGTCGACCGCGTACAGCGACGGGGTCGCCGACCTGCCGCTGCTCGAGGCCGTCGGGCATCCCGTAGCCGTGAACGCCGACCGCGCGCTGCACCGCATCGCCGCAGCGCGCGGCTGGCCCATGCTCGACTTCCGGCGCCGTCCATTCCGGGCCGCCGTGCGCGCCGTTGGTTGACGAGTTCACCACGCGGATCGAGGCACTCGGCTTCGGCGGCGCCGACGCACGCACGCTCGCCGAGCACTTCGCCGACTGCGAACGGCGCGGCAAGCGAGGCCACGGGCGCACACGGGTCGACTGGCTCGAGACGCTGCCCGACCTCCACCCCGAGGCCAGGCCGGAGCGTCTGATCGCCGAACCGGGCTACGAGCGCTGGGACGGCGGCGCGGCGCTCGGCTACCTCACGCTTGCCGCGATCTGCGACGCCCAGCTCGCCGAGCCCCCGGAGCATGCGCGGGTGATCACCGCCGTGCGTACGTTCCCGACCGGTGCGCTCGGTTACTGGGCGCGTCTGCTTGCCGATGGCGGCCTCGTCGCGGTGCTGACCGCAACCTCGCCGCGGCGGCTTCCGCACCCCGAGGGCGGCCCGCCGCTGACGGGCACGAACCCGCTCGCGATCGCCGTTCCGAGCTCGGACGGGCGCGCGCTCGTCGCCGATGTCTCGATGGGCCGGGTGACGTACGGCGACGTGCTGAGCGGGGACGCCGCGCCGGAAGAGCTCGTGCCGTTCGGCGGCGAGCACGCCCACAAGGCGTTCGCGCTCGCGGTCGGCCTTCAGCTGGTCGTCGACGCGCTCGCCGGCCCGGACCACGGAGCCGTGCTCGTGGTTGCCCGGCCGGACGCCGACCCGGTGCCGGGGCTACGCCTGCTCGCCGGGGGCCAACGCTTGCCCGGCGACAGCTGAGGCGAACCGCGGGTCGTCGCGCAGCACGGCGAAGTCCTTGTCATCCGATGCGAGCTTCGCCGCCTCGTCGTTCAGCGCCACCGCGCGGGCGAGCTTCTCGAGCGCCTCGTCGGTCTCGCCGTGGAGCGCCAGCAGGCAGGCAAGGTTGTAGTTGGCCGCCCAGTCATCCTCGCGGTAGCCGTCGCGCAGCGTCGCCATGGCGCGCGCGGGCTCGCCGGCGCGCTCGTAGGCGAAGGCTGCGAACGAGGCCTCCCAGCCGGAGACGGCAAACGGCTCGCCGGGCTTGCCGCCGAAGACGACGATCGTCGTGCCGGCCTCGTTCGCGACAGCGCCGCGCCGAACGGGCAGCGGGACGGCGACGAACGTGCCCGCCGGCGCCTCGACCTCGTCGCCGTCGAGCGTGAAGCGCGCGCTGCCTGTGGCGACGAAGTAGAGCTCCTCGTGGCCGTTGGTCGACTCGGTGTGCTCCTCGACGACGCGGTCGCCGGCCTTGGCCGCCGTGTAGGCGTTCGCGCCGAACGACTGGATGCCGAAGTGCCGGCGCACGGGCCGCCAGACCAGGCCCTCCTCGTCGACCGGCAGCGCCTCGAGCTCGTCGATGCGGGCGATCTGCCAGCTCATGCCGGGAACCTCGGGTCGTCGCGGAGTGGCGCGATGTCCTCGTCGGATGCGGCGTACTCGGCGAAGCGCGGCTCGTGGGCGATCGCACCGGCCAGGTGCGCGAGGGCCTCGTCCTTCTCGCCCAGCTGGGCCTCCGCGCAGGCGAGGTTGAAGAGGATCGGCGCCGGGTTGTCGGGGTACTCCGCCAGCGCCTGCTCGAGCATCCGCTTCGCGCCCGCGTACTCGCCGCGGTCGAACAGCGGCAGGATGTCCCGGTTCGTCTCCCAGGCTCGCGGCGAGAAGGGCTCGCCGGGGGCCGCACCCACCGTGAGGATGGTCGCCGGCGCCTGCTGCGCGACGGCGCCGCGCATCGTCGCGGGATCGGGGACGTGCACCAGCGTCCCCGCGGGCGCCTCGATCCGCTCGCCCGCGACGGTGAAGACGGCGACGCCGTCTGTGACGATGTAGAGCTCCTCGTGGCCCGAGTCTTCGTCGTGCTCCGGGATGATCGTGTCGCCCGGCTCGCGTCCCGTCCACGCGTTGACGCCGAAGCCGCGGATGCCGAAGTGCCGCCGGATCGGCGCCCAGCCATCGGGCCGCTCGAGCCCGGCGATGCTCGATGTGGCGTAGCCGCTCACGTCCGGCTCCTGAGCTCCTCGAGCACGACCGGGTCGACGGCGTCGGCGCCGTCGACGCGGAGCTCGAGGTTCGCGTTCCCGGCCCAGGCGTCGAGCGCCTCGGGCAGGTCGCCGGTGAAGCCGAGCGCCGCGAGCCGCTTGCCGAGCTCGGCGGCGAGCACCTCGTCCACGGGGATCCACTCGTCCCTGGGCGTGGCGCCGAAGATCGCCTGGTGGGCTTCGTAGAGCCGGCGCAGCTCGGTGAGCGGCGCCTCGTGGTCGTCTGTGCGAACGTCGATCGCGACGTCGGAGAGCCCCGCGTAGCCGCCGTCCCGCTCGACGATCGAGGAGCGCCGCCGACTGCTGCCCGCGCTTGTCCCCGCCGGCCGCCTGGCCGGCGTCGAGCGCATCGAGTATGCGCACGGCGAGCGGCTTGCCCGCGGTTGCCTCGAACGTATCGGCAATCGCGTCGACGGTTGGCTGCGAGACGAGGATGTTCCCCTGTGCCGCATAGCCCGTCTCCCGCGCGGCCGCCGGCCCAGTCGAAGCACTCGGAGCCGGTGAACGTCGCCGCCCCGCCGCGGGCGTCGACCACTCCGAGCTGCCGCTGCTGGCGCCCGTCGTCTGCGGAGGTCAGCCGCTCGACCACCTCGGTCGCGGAGAGCCCCTGGCGAAGCAGGTCGAGGCCCTCCGGGCCGTAGCGCGGGTTCGCGTAAGCCTGCGTCGCGATCGCGCCGACGTCGGCGGCCGCCCAGGGGACGACCGAGCCGACCGCGAGGAACTTCGACTGCGTCGCCACGCCCCACTGGCCGGCCGTCCCAGGCTGCGATCGAGTACGTCATCCGCCGTACGTCAGCTCGGTCAGGTCCAGGTCGCGCAGCTCGGCCTGGTCTGGTGGCACGATCGCCGAGGCGACCTCCGGGTGGGCGAGCGCCTGCCGCACCTCGTCCGCAGTGGCGGCGCGCACGACCACGGGCAGGCCGCAGTCGTGCGCCTCCCGGAGCCGCGCCTCGTCGACGCGGTCCAGCACCAGCGCGCCCTCGAGATCCAGGTCGCCTTCGACAGCGATCTCCGGCACCCGCCTCCCGGTCGCCCCGAACCACCGCTCTCTCATGCAGTGACGTGGGCGGGCAGCGCGATCGTTTCCCCGGGCTGCGGCGCCACGACGTCGACGTCGGTGAGCTCACGGAGCTGGTCCGGCGTCCCTTTGAGTGCCGGGAACGTGCCGTAGTGACACGGGATGCACGTCTGGACGCCGAGGAGCTCCAGCGCGAGCGCGGCCTCGTGCGGATCCATCGTGTAGTGGCCGCCGATCGGCAGGATCGCGATGTCCGGCTGGTAGAGGCGCGCGATCAGCTGCATGTCGCCGAACACGTTCGTGTCGCCGGCGACGTAGACGGACAGGCCGTTCTCGAACTGGAACACGAGGCCGACCGGCTCGCCGGCGTACGTGCCGTCGGGCGTGGACGACGAGTGCTGCGCGTGGGTGAGCGTGATCTTGACCCCGTCCCAGTCGACGGTGCCGCCCTTGTTCGGGTCGAAGCCCTTGCTTGGGTCGACGCCCTGCTTGGTGCAGAGCCAGTCGTGCAGCTCGACCGGAGCGAGCACGTAGCAGCCGAACTTTTTGTGCAGGGCCACGGTGTCGCCGAGGTGGTCGCCGTGCCCGTGCGTGAGCGCGATCAGATCCACGCGCTCGGGCTCGCGCTCGGAGTCCGGGCATTTCGGGTTGCCGTTCAGGAACGGATCGACGTAGATCCGCTTGCCGCCGGGGGTGTCGAAGCGGAACGTGGCGTGGCCGAGCCACGTCATCGAGACGTCTGCCATGGCAAGAAACCTCCGTGGTCGAGGACTGCCCCTGAGCCTACCCGGCGGGTCTAAAAGGGAAGCGCGCTCGTCGCGTCGCGGGCGACGTCGATGATCGGCTGCACGAAGAAGAAGGAGCCGATCGTGAAGGCGAGCGCGCCGACGACCGCGTCTGGAGGAGCAGGTCTCGCGGCGGCGAGCCGCCGGCGGCCGCCGCGAACTGGAGCTCGGCCGGCGAGCCCCACTATCGCACGGATGATCGCGAGGTAGTAGTAGAGGCTGACCACGGTGCGCGGCGACGCCGACGAGCATCAGCCACCACCAGCCGGTCTGGTACGCGGCCGCGAACGCGTAGAACTTGCGCGAACAAGCCGCCTGTGAGCGGCAGGCCGGCGAAGCCGAGCATGAAGACGCAGCATCGAGACGCCGAGCAGCGGCCGCTCCCAGCCACATGCCGGCGAGGTCGTCGACGCTCACGTCGCGCTTCAGCTCGCGCTCGCGCGCGGCGACGACCGCGAAGGCGCCGATCGACATCGCGCGTACACGGCCAGGTAGTAGAGGAGCGCCCGGCCGCCGAGCGCGTTGTTCGCCGACGATCGGCGATCAGCATGAAGCCCGGCCTGCGAGATCGGACGAGTACGCGAGCAGGCGCTTGACGTTGCGTCTGGACGAGCGCGGCGAAGTTGCCGACCGCGAGCGAGATGCAGGCGATCACGGCGATCGCGATCGTCCAGACGTCGCGCTCGCGGGAACGCGGTCGTCGAGGATGCGCAGCGTCAGCGACGAGTGCGACCACCTTGGTCGCGGCCGACATGAACGCGGTCACCGGCGTCGGCGCGCCCTCGTAGACGTCGGGCGTCCACATGTGGAACGGCGCCGCCGAGGCCTTGAAGCGAGCCCGGCGATGATCATCGCCAGCCCGGCGACGAAGAGCGCGTCGTCGCTGCGCCGGCCGTGGCGCGTTGCGCGATCTCGTCGAAGCCGAGCTCGCCGGTCGCGCCGTAGACCAGCGCCGAGCCGAAGAGCAGGACCGCCGAGCCGAAGCCGCCGACGATCAGGTACTTGAGCCCGGCCTCGAGCGAGTCCGGGCGGTCGGTTCGATCGCGCACAGGATGTAGAGCGCGATCGAGAACCACTCGAGCCCGAGGAACAGCGTCATCAGGTTCGCCGGCGGCGACGATGAACCCATGCCCGCCGCCGGCGGCGCGAGCAGGGCGTAGTACTCGCCGACGTGGTCGCGCGCGATGCGTCGCCCCAGGACGACGAGCGACGGCGAGCGACGCCCGCAGCCGGCGATGATGATCTGCGCGAGCGCGGCGCAGCGGTCGCGGGTCAGCGAGCTCGGCGATCAACGCCGGCCGCTCGGCGTGCGGTCGAACACGACGCCGGCGAAGACGCCGGCGGCGACGAAGCCGGCGAGGCCGACGCACCGCGGCGAACGCGCGGCGCGTCCGCCGACGGCACCAGCACGCGGCCGAGCAGGGCGACGCCGGACGCGCCGAGGAGGCGCCAGCGTCGGCGAGAGCGCGAGCCAGTCGACGCTGCGGCTGTCGGCGATCACGGCATGCCGCCGCTGGTCACGGCGAGACGTCCAGCGGCGAGCCCGCGCTCGGAACGACCGCCCGGCGCACGGCGCGAGACGGAGAGCGCGATCAGGCAGGCGAGGAGCGGGACGATGATCACCACCTCACCGGGCCGCAGGTCGAGCGCGCTGTCGGGGACGGCCGACCCGCGCTCGCGGTGCAGCACCGCCGAGATCAGCCGCAGCGCGTACATGGCCGCCAGCACGATCGCCAGCGGCGCCCGCGACCGCCCAGCCCCAGCCGACCTTGAAGACGCCGAGCAGGACGAGGAACTCGCCGGCGAACATCGTCGAGCCAGGCACGGCGAGCGCGAGGATCCCGGCCGTCATCAGCAGGGTCGCGAGCAGCGGGCCGCCCCTTCGCCATCCCGCCGAGGAACGCGAAGTCGCCGGTCGACGTCGCGCCGCTCGACCGCGCCGGCGAGCAGGAACAGCGTTGCGGACACGAGCCCGTGGTTGACCATCTGCAGCACCGAGCCGTTGAGGCCGGGGTCGTTCAGCGCGAAGATCCCGAGCGTGATCAGCCCCATCTGCGCCATCGACGAGTACGCGATCACGCCGCGCACGTCTGGGGCGCGGAACGCCACCAGCGAGCCGTAGAGCAGGGTCACGATCGCCATCGTCAGGAGCAGCCACTGCAGGTCCTTCGCCGGCCCCGGGAAGATCGGGATCGCGATGCGCAGCAAGCCGTAGGCCGCCACCTTCGAGACGACCCCCGAGAGCACCGCCGAGACCTCGGGCGGCGCCTCGCGGTACGCGGACGGCAGCCAGCCGTGGAACGGGAACAGCGGCGCCTTGACCGCGAACGCGGCGACGAAGCCGAGGAAGATCACGTGGCTGTCGCTCGTCCCGAGCTGCGTCAGGTCGAACGTCCCCTGGGTGACCCCGAGCGCGATGATCGCGATCAGCATCAGCAGCGACCCGGCGACCGTGTAGATGACGAACTGGATGGTCGCGCCGAGCCGCCCCGGCCCGCCCCATACGCCGATCAGCACGTAGAGCGGGATCAGCATCGTCTCGAAGAAGACGTAGAACAGGATCAGGTCCTGGGCGGTGAAGACGCCGACGATGGAGCCGGTCAGGAAGAGCGCGAGCCCGAAGTAGGCACGGGCCCGCTCGCGGCCTGCCCAGAACGCGTAGGCGACCGAGGCGGCGCCGACGACCACCGTCAGGCCGACGAGCCACAGCGAGAAGCCGTACATCCCGACGTGGTACGAGAAGCCGAGATCGGTCGACCAGTTGGTCTGCTGCGCGAATTGTGTTCCTGCCTTGTCGAACTCGAAGCGCTGGAGTGCCAGGATCCAGATCCCGACCTCGACCAGTGCGGCGAGCAGCGCGAGCGACGCCGCCGTGCGCCCGGGGAACGGCACGAGCCAGAGCAACAGCCCGACGCCGATCGGGAAGAAGATCAGCAGCGTCGTCATCGGACGGCCACGAAGACGAGGAGGAGGATCGCGACGCCGCCGGCGAGCGCGAGCGCGTAGGTGCGGACGATGCCCGTCTGCGCCTCGCTTACGCCGGCGCCCGCCCCGCGCGCCGCGAGGCCGAGGCCGCGCAGCGAGCCGGCGATGACCGGGGTCTCGACGAAGCGACGGCCGGCCGTCGCGAGCAGCGCGGCCGGCTTGAAGAACACGACCTGGTACGCCTCGTCGAAGTAGAACTTGTGCTCGAGCACGCGCCGGACCCAATTCGCGGAGGGCACGCGGATGTGGTGCGCACTGAAGATCGCCCACGCGAGGCCGATGCCGAGCACGGCCATGCCGACGGAGATCGCGCTGGCGATCGTCTCCTCGCCGACCGAGGCCTCGACGAGCGGCTCGGCGGCCGGGTTCAGGAACGTCGTGATGTCGTGCCAGAGCCCCTCGACCTGCAGCCAGCCGGCCACGAGCGCGCCAGTGGCGAGCACGCGTGACGGCGAACATCATCGAGAACGGCCCCTCGCCGTGGCCGGTGTGGATGTGCTCGCGTGCGTACGCCGACGGCTCGCCGCCGAAGACGAGGAAAATCAGCCGGAACGTGTAGAGCCCGGTCAGGAACGACCCGATCAGGCCGATGACGAAGAGCGTGTAGCCCCACCAGCCGCCCGCCGCGATCGTCGACGACAGGATCAGATCCTTCGAGAAGAAGCCCGAGAACGGCGGGATGGCCGAGAGCGACAGCGCTCCGATGAGCATGGCCAGGAACGTCTTCGGCAGGTAGCGCCGCATGCCGCCCATCCGGCGCATGTCCTGCTCGCCACCGAGCGCGTGGATCACCACGCCCGCGGCGAGGAAGAGCAGCGCCTTGAAGAACGCGTGCGTCATCAGGTGGAACAGCCCGGTCGAGTACGCGCCGATGCCGACCCCGACGAACATGTAGCCGATCTGCGACATCGTCGAGTAGGCGATCACCTTCTTGATGTCCGTCTGGACGAGGGCGATCAGCCCGGCGACGAGCAGCGTGACCGCGCCGAGGCCGGCGGCGAGATCGAGGACGCGCGGCGCCGCCTCGAAGATCACGTGCGTGCGCGCGATCAGGTAGACGCCGGCGGTCACCATCGTGGCCGCGTGGATGAGGGCGCTGACCGGGGTCGGGCCTTCCATGGCGTCCGGCAGCCACGTATGCAGCGGGATCTGGGCGGATTTCGCGACTGCGCCGCCGAGCAGGCCCAGTGCCACCAGGTCGACGAGGATGCCGCCGCCGCCGAGGTCGCCGGCCTGCACCCGCTCGAAGACGCCGGGGAAGTCGAGCGTGCCGGTCTGCCAGACGAGCACGAAGAGGGCGAGCGCCATGGTCGCGTCGCCGATCGCGTTCATGATGAACGCCTTCTTGGCTGCGGCGATCGCCGCCGGCCGTTCGTGCTCGAATCCGATCAGCAGGTACGAGCAGAGCCCGACGAGGCCCCACCCGGCGAGCAGGATCAGCAGGTTGCCGGCCTCGACGAGCAGGAGCATCGAGAAGACGAACAGCGCCATGTAGGCGAAGTAGCGGCGCTCCTCGTCGACCCCGTCCATGTAGCCGATCGAGTAGAGGACGATCAGCATCCCGATCCCGGAGACGATCAGCATCATCCAGACCGAGATCTGGTCGACGTAGATGTTGAGCGGGAACTGGAAGCTGGTCCCGGCCGTCAGCCACGTGTAGGCCGTGCTCGACGCGTGCCGCTGCGGGACGTCCTTGCCGAGCATGTCGGCGAAGCTCCACAGCGCGCCGCCGAATGAGACGGCGACCGAGAGCGTCGCCAGCCACCCGGCTGTCCGCCGCGAGGTGCGCGAGCCGCCGAGGATGATCAGCACGACCCCGGCCAGCGGCGCAGCCAGGCAGATCCAGCCTCCGGTGGTCATGGGAGCCTCATCTACCCGCGCAGGTGGCGGAGCTTGTCGACGTCGAGCGGCAGGCGGTCGCGCGCGAGGGCGACGATCAAGCCGAGGCCGACGACGACCTCGGAGGCGGCGACCGCCATCACGGTCAGCGCGAAGATCTGGCCGGTCGGGTCACCGCCGTGGCGCGCGAATGCGATCAGGGCGAGGTTCGCCCCGTTCAGCATGATCTCGAGCGAGAGCAGGATCGTCAGCGGGCTGCGCCGGAGGAACACGCCGAGTGCGCCGATCGAGAACAGCGCGGCCGAGACGGCGACGTACCAGATGACGTCTGGGCCCATCATGTCTCCGCGTCCTGGGGTGTGCGCTCGGCGCCGAGGATCACGCCGCCGACGGCGGCCGCGAGCAGCACGATCGAAGTGATCTCGAAGGCGAGGAGGTGGTCGGAGAGGAAGACGCGCCCGATCTGGGCGGGGCTGCCGAAATCGGCGGTGATGTGAGCGGCGGTCCTGAGGTTGTCGCCCGCGGCGAGGCTGAGGACGGTGATCACCTCGACGAGCAGGGCGCCGGCGGCGGCGACGCCGAAGAGCGTCTGCACGCTTGGCCCGCCGGCCCAGGGCGACCCGGCCCGGTCGCCGAGGTAGGCGATCACGAACAGGAACATGACCATCACGGCGCCCGCGTAGACGAGCACCTGCGCCGCCGCGACGAACTCGGCCGAGAGGAGCAGGTAGAGCGCGGCCAGGGAGGCGAGGTTGCCGATCAGCGCCAGCGCCGAGAAGAACGGGTTCGTGAACGAGATCACGGCGACGGCGGAGCCGAGGCACGCGAAGACGGCCACGAACCAGACCAGCCAGACGAGCGCGTTGCCCATCAGCTCGACGCCTTGTACGCCGGGATGGGCGTGTCGTAGAGATCCGGGTCGGCGACCGGCACGCGCTTCATCGGCGGCGCCAGCAGCATGTCCTTCGTGTAGATCAGGTCGTCGCGCGAGTACTCCGAGAGCTCGAACTCGTTCTGCAACGTGATCGCGTCGAACGGGCAGGCCAGCTCGCAGTAGCCGCAGAAGATGCAGCGCGAGAGGTTGATCTCGTAGATGCGCGCGTAGCGCTCGCCCGGGGACACGCGGTTGGACGGCGTGTTCTCCGCCGGCACGACGCGGATGCAGTCTGCCGGGCACGCGGCCGCGCACAGCGAGCAGCCGACGCACTTCTCCAGCCCGTTCTCGTGCAGATGCAGCCGGTGCCGGCCGCGGAAGCGCGGGTAGAGCGGCCGCTTGTACTCCGGGTACTGCTGCGTCAGCGGCTTGCGGAAGATCTGCTTCAGCGTGACGCCGAAACCCTTGAAGGTGCCGATCGCCGGGCTGGTCACAGCGCTACCACCAGGGCCGCCGTCACGACCGCGTTGATCGTCGCGAGCGGCAGCAGCACCTTCCACCCCAGGTTCATCAGCTGGTCGTAGCGCAGGCGCGGCAGCGACGCGCGCAGCCAGATGAAGATGCAGATGATGATGAAGACCTTGAGCAGGAACCAGAGCGGCCCGTAGCTGTCCCCGATCGGGCCGTCCCACCCGCCGAAGAAGAGGGTCACGCAGAGGCCCGAGAGCACCAGCATGTTGATGTACTCGGCGGTCTGGAAGAGCCCCCAGCGCATGCCGCTGTACTCGGTGTGGTACCCGGCGACGAGCTCCTGCTCGGCCTCCGGGAGGTCAAACGGGGCCCGGTTGGTCTCCGCGATCCCGGCGATGAAGAAGATCACCAGGCCGACGAACTGCGGGGCCGCGTACCACCAGGTGTTCGCCTGCTCCTGGACGATGCGCGTCAGCGAGAGCGAGCCGGCCATCAGCACCACGCCGAGCACGCTCAGCGCGAGCGAGACCTCGTACGAGACGAGCTGCGCGCAAGTGCGCATCGAACCGAGCAGCGAGTACTTCGAGTCGGACGCCCAGCCGCCGATGATGAAGCCGTAGATGCCGAGCGAGCCGAGCGCGAAGACCAGGATCAGCGAGATCGGCACGTCGGCGACCACGCCGCTGACGTGGTACCCGCCGATGTCCCACCCGGGTCCCCACGGGATAACGGCGAAGGCGGCGATCGCGGTCGCGGCCGACAGTGCGGGGGCGGTGATGTAGAGAACGTCCACCGCGCTGGCCGGGAAGAAGCTCTCCTTGCGGATCAGCTTGATCAGGTCCGCGATGGGCTGGAGCAGCCCGAAAATGCCTGCCCGGTTCGGCCCGTAGCGGAGCTGCATGCGGCCGAGCAGCTTTCGCTCCAGCCAGGTCGTGTACGCGAACGCGGCCATGACCAGGTTCACGATCACGAGCGCCTTGATGATGTCGATCCACCAGGGCTGGCTCATGCCACGATTCCTCCTCCGTCGGAATCGCGGTTAGGGAGAACCTCGGCGTAGCGGCCAAGGCCTCGGCAGTGCTCCTCCGCCACTCGTGCATGCCCCGGGGCGAGTGCACGCTCGATCCTGGCCCGTAGCTGGACGGACGTGCCGTTCGTGCGGACGACGACCGGGTCTCCGTTCGCGATGCCGCGCGCGGCCGCGTCCCGCGGCGCCAGCGCGATCTCACGCTCCGGGCGCTGGAAGCCGAGCTCGTCCACCCGGTCGACGGCCGGGCCCGAGAAGAGCGGCCGGTAGCCGACCAGCCGCAGGCCTTCGGCGCCGGCGTCCGTCGGCACGTCGTCGGGGGCGCGCGGCCAGGAGCGCCACCGGCGGTGTGCGTGCGGGGAGTGCGGCCGTCTCGCTGACGTCGTCGAACGCCATGCCGCCGTAGATGCGCTCCGATAGCTGTTCGAAGAGCAGGATCGGCGAGCCGGCTATCTCGACACCGAGGCGCCGGCCCAGCTCTGCGATCACCGCGGTCTCGTCCGTCGCCGGCGGCATGACCGTGCGGCGCTGGCGCTGCAGGCGGCCCTCGAGATTCATGGTGGTGCCGTCGCGCTCCAGGTAGCTGGTCGCCGGGATGACGACGTCGGCCCAGGACGCGAGCCCGCGCCGGTACATGGCGAAGACGAGCACCTTGTCCGCGCGCTCGGCGAGCACGCGGACGTTGGGGTCGGCCGCCGCGTCGTCGCCGGAGACGACGAGCAGGCGGAGCGGCTCCGGGTCCACGTCGCCGCCGTCGTCCGCGGCGGCCCACGCCTCCGCGACGCCGCGCGCGTTCGGCGTGGACGGCAGGTAGAAGGCGCCGCAGCCCTCCCGCTCGGCGAAGCCGAGGGCGCCGGCAAGGCGGGCGAGATCCTCGCCGCCACGGCCGCCGGGGCCTGACCAGATGACCACGGCTCGCTCCGCGTCGCGCAGGCGCCGCCCGAGCGCGCTGCGCCGGTCGGCGAGCCGGCGGCAGGCAGCCGCGCCGTTCCCGGCAGGCGCCTGCACCGAGCCGGATACCCCGACCGTGACGATCTCCGCGCCGCGGCGGCGGGCGGAGCGGATCCAGAGGTCGACGATCGGCGCACGCTCGCCCGCCGGCTCGTCGCCGATCACGACGACCAGCTGGGCCGAGCCGATGGCCGACAGCGGCGCGCGATAGGCGTCGAGCGCGGGGCTGGTCTGCTCCGGCAGTACCGCGGAGTGCGCCTCGAGACCGACGCGCAGGAGCCGGCCGAGCGCGTAGGCCTGCTCGAGCGTTTCTGTCCCCGAAAGTGCCGTCAGGGTCCGCCCGCGCGACTCGCGCAGGAGCTCCTCGGCGGCGTCGAGCGCCTGCTCCCACGGCACTGCCCCGAGCTGCTCTCCGGTGCGCACCATCGGCGCCGCCACTCGGTCGCGCGCGTAGATCGACGGCCAGGCGAAGCGGCCCTTGTCGCAGAGCCAGCCTTCGTCGACGTCCGGGTGGTTGCGGCTCTGCACGCGCTTGACCTTGCCCTCGCGCGAGGTCACCGAGATGTTGCAGCCGACCGGGCAGAGCGTGCAGACGCTCGGCACGTTCTGGATCTCCCACGGCCGCGCCTCGAAGCGGTAGGCCGTCGACGTGAGCGCGCCGACCGGGCAGAGCTCGATCACGTTGCCGGAGAACGGCGCCCGGTAGGGCTCGTCCTCGAAGGTGGCGATCATCGACGAGGCGCCGCGGTTGCGGGCGATCAGCTGGCCGTCCTCGGCGACGTCCTCCGAGAAGCGTGTGCAGCGGTAGCAGAGGATGCAGCGCTCGCGATCGAGCGCGATCAGCGGGCTGATCGGTATGGGCTTGTCGAACGTCCGCTTCATGAACGTCATGCGCGTCTTGCCCGGGCCCCAGCGGAACGTCAGGTCCTGGAGCGGGCACTCACCGCCCTTGTCGCAGACCGGACAGTCGAGCGGGTGGTTGATGAGCAGGAACTCGAGCGTCCCGTTCTGCCCCTCGGCCGCCTTCTCCGACGTCTGCGCCGTCTTGACGACGAGCCCGTCCTGCGCCGTCAACGTGCAGCCGGCCTGCAGCTTCGGCGTGCCCTCGACCTCGACCAGGCACATGCGGCAGGCACCGACCGCCGGGCCGAGCCGCGGCTCGTAGCAGAACACCGGGATCTCGACGCCGGCCTGGATCGCGGTCTCGACGAGGCCCTGGCCCCTCGGCGCCTCGACCTCGCGGCCGTCGATCGTGAGCGTGACGACTTCCGTGGCGCTCATGGCATCACCGCCAGGGGCTGTCCCCGCAGGGGGCTGTCCCTAGAGGCTCGCGCGACGAACACGTTCAAACCCCACACCGGCGCCATCCGGCGAGAGGCTTGAGCCAGCATCACGCTGAAACCTCAACGTGCGCCGCGTGCTGCTCGACCGGGGCGACGATGCCCTCGAGCGACGACTCGCCGCCGAATGGGCAGCGGCCGGCGTCGACGTGCTCCTGGAACTCGGCGCGGAACTTGTCGATGTAGCTCGCGACCGGCATGGCGGCGGCGTCACCGAGCGGGCACAGGCACTTGCCGAGGATGCGATCGCAGACGTCGAGCAGGAGGTCGAGGTCGGACTGCTCCGCGTGCCCGTCCTCGATCTTGTGGAGGATCTGCACCATCCAACGCGTGCCCTCGCGGCAGGGCGTGCACTTGCCGCAGGACTCGTGCATGTAGAACTGCGCGACCCGCAGGCCGAGCTGCACCATGCAGCAGCGGTCGTCGATGACGATCACCGCGCCGGAGCCGAGCATCGAGCCGGCCTCCGCCATCGAGTCCGCGTCGAGCGGCGTGTCGATCTGGTCCGGCGTCAGCACCGGCACGGACGAGCCGCCCGGGATGATGGCCTTCAGCTCGCGGCCGTCCGGAATCCCGCCGCCGATGTCGTAGATCAGCTCGCGCAGGGTCGTCCCCACCTCGAGCTCGTAGTTGCCGCCGTTGCGCACGTTGCCTGACAGCGAGAAGACCCGGGTGCCCGTCGAGTTCGGCGGATCGCCGATCCGGGCGTACTCCTTGCCGCCGAGCTCCAGCACCACCGGCACGGTCGAGACCGTCTCGACGTTGTTGATCAGCGTCGGCGCGGCGTAGAGCCCCGACACGGCCGGAAACGGCGGCCGCGAGCGCGGCTGGCCGCGCTTGCCCTCGAGCGACTCGAGCAGCGCCGTCTCCTCGCCGCAGATGTACGCGCCGGCGCCGCGGTGCAGCACGATCGTCACGCCGCCGAGCAGCCCGGCCTCCGCGCACCTGCTCGAGCGCAGCCGCGCAGGATCTCGAACTCGCGCAGGTACTCGCCGCGGATGTAGATGAAGACGCGGTCGCACTGGATCGCGTGCGCCATGATCAGGCAGCCCTCGATCAGCCGGTGCGGGCGCCGAGAACATGATCTCGCGGTCCTTGAAGGTGCCCGGCTCGGACTCGTCGGCGTTGACGACGAGGTACGTGGGCTTGCCGGTGCCCTTGGCCAGGAAGCTCGCCTTGCGGCCCATCGGGAAGAAGGCGCCGCCGCGGCCGCGCAGGTTCGACTCGATCACCTCGTCGATGATCGACTGAGGCTCCCGCGCGCGTGCGCGCGCGAGGGACTTGTAGCCGCCGATCTTCCTGTACTCGGCGCAGCTGCGTCAGGTCGCGCGGTGTCCGCCTCCGCCAGCAGGAGGGAGTGCCTAGGCATTCCGGAGCTCCTCGACGATCGCCGGGACGTCCTCGGCCTGACCGGCTCGCGGTAGCGGTGGTCGATCGCGACGACCGTGCCCCAGCCGCAGCCGCCGGCGCACTCGACGGTGCGCAGCGTGACCTCGCCGTCCTCGGTCGTCTCGCCCGGGCCGACGCCGAGCTCGGCCTGGAACGCCTCGAGCACCTGCTGGGCGCCGACGAGCGCGCAGGAGATATTCGTGCACACCTCGACGAGGTGCCGGCCGACGGGCGCCAGGTGGAGCATGTCGTAGAACGACGCGACCGACTCGCAGTAGGCCGGCGTCGTGCCGAGCGCGTCCGCGACCTCGCGCAGCGCGTCAGGCGACAGCCAGCCGTAGCGCTCCTGCGCCAGGCGCAGCGCCGGCAGCGTCGCCGAGCGCGCCGTCGGGGTACTCGGCCATCATCGCCTCGATCTCGCGCCGTCGCGCGCGCAGGTCGCTCACCGGTCGACCTCGCCCATGACCGTGTCGAGCGAGCCGACGATCGCGATCAGGTCGGCGACGAGCGCGTCCACCATGCACGTCGCCGTCGCCTCGAGCGCGACGAGAGACGGGGCGCGGAACTTGACCCGCCACGGCCTCGGGCCGCCGTCGGACACGACGTAGCAGCCGAACTCGCCGCGCGGCGACTCGACCGCCACGTAGACCTCCCCCTCCGGGACGCGGTAGCCCTCGGTGACGATCTTGAAGTGATGGATCAGCGACTCCATCGAGGTGTGCAGCTCCTCCCGCGGCGGCAGCACGACCTTGCGGTCGTCCGCGATCCACGGCTCGTCCTGCATGCCCTCGAGGCGGTCGAGGCACTGGACGATGATCCGCGTGGACTCCCGCATCTCCTCCATGTGGACGCGGTAGCGGTCGTAGACGTCGCCGTTGAAGTGCACCGGGACCTCGAAAGTCGACCTCGGGGTACGCGAGGTACGGCTCGTCCTTGCGCAGGTCCCAGTTGATGCCCGAGGCGCGCAGCACCGGGCCTGACTGGCCGAGCGCGATCGCGTCGTCGGCGGACAGCAGGCCGATCCCGCGCGTCCGCTCCAGCCAGATGCCGTTGCGGTCGACGAGGTTCTCGTACTCGTCGACGCCCTTCGGCATCTGCCTCGTGAAGGAGCGGCACGCGTCGTAGAAGCCCGACCGGGATGTCCTCGGCGAGGCCGCCGGTCTGGAAGTACCGCGTGTGCATGCGCACGCCGGTGACCATCTCGAAGAGGTCGAGGATGGTGTCGCGCTCGCGGAACGTGTACCAGAACATCGAGATCGCCCCGATCTCGAGCGCGGCCGTCCCCAGCCAGACCAGATGCGAGTGGATCCGGTTCAGCTCGCAGAGGAGCGTGCGCATCCAGGTCGCCTTGCGCGGTACCTCGATGCCGAGCAGCTTCTCGATCGCGAGCACGAACGCGAGCTCGTTGTTCTGGAAGGCGAGGTAGTCGATCCGCTCCGGGTACGTGATCGCCTTCCACCACGTCTTTTGCTCCATCGTCTTCTCGAAGCCGGTGTGCAGGTAGCCGACCACGGCGCGCAGGCCGACGACCTTCTCGCCGCTGAGCTCGATCACGAGCCGGAGGACGCCGTGCGTCGACGGGTGGTTCGGGCCGAAGTTGATCTCGAGCACGTCGCCGCCGTCGCGCAGCACCTGCGGCACCTCGAGGATGGTCGGGATGTTCGCCGGGATGCGTGTGCCCTCGTAGATCGGAGGGCGCGCGTCGGCGTCGATGCCGGGGCGGCGGGTGGTGACAGTCATTCGTCGCTCGAGAAGCGCACCGGCTCGCCGCCGATCGGGTAGTCCTTGCGCAGCGGGTGCCCGACCCAGTCGTCCTCCATGAGGATCCGGGTCAGGTTCGGGTGGCCGGCGACCGGGATGCCCATCAGGTCCCACGCCTCCCGCTCGTGCCAGTCGGCGGTCGGCCAGACCGGCACGACGCTGTCGATCTGCTCGCCGTCGTCGAGCCACACCTGGACGCGCACGCGCGGCGCGCCTTCACGCAGCGCGAGCAGGTGGTAGTTCATCGCGAAGCGCTTCGGCTTCGGCTCGGGCTTGCGCGCGTAGCCCTGCGAGCTGAGCGTGTTGATGTCCCGGCCGGAGGCGGTGCCGATGTAGCCGGCCACCTCCTTCTCGCCCCAGCCGAGGTAGTCGGCGGCGCTGACGTCGGACAGGAACCAGAAGCCCATGCTCGTCGCGCAGGTACCGGCACGCCTCGAGGAGCCGCGGGGCGTCGACGATCGAGCGTGACCTCGCCGTGCTCCTCCTTCGTCTCGACGAGCCCGGGCACGCCGAGGTAGCGCTCGGCCGCGGCGGGTGGCGCGGGCGTGCGCCGGAGCGGCGCACCCTCGGCGGTCATGTGGCGACTCCGCGCAGCTCGTAGGCGGGCGGGATGCCGGCCTGCACCTTCTCGTGCAGCCGGACGATGCCCTCCATGAGCGCCTCGGGGCGCGGCGGGCAGCCGGGCACGTGGATGTCGACCGGGACGATCTTGTCGACGCCCTGCAGGACGGCGTAGTTGTTGAACATGCCGCCGGAGCTCGCGCAGGCGCCCATCGCGATCACCCACTTCGGCTCGAGCATCTGGTCGTAGATCTGGCGCAGCGGCGCCGCCATCTTGTGGGCCACGCGGCCCGAGACGATCAGCAGGTCGGCCTGCCGCGGCGACGAGCGGAACACCTCCATGCCGAAGCGCGCGATGTCGTAGCGCGAGGCGACGATCGCCATCATCTCGATCGCGCAGCACGCGAGCCCGAAGGTGTCCGGCCACATCGACTTCGCCTGCGCCCACGCGACGGCCTTCTCGAGCGTCGTCAGCCCGAGCTTCTGCTCCAGATCGCCCCCGAGCTCCTCCTCGAAGACCCCGGGCCCGCGCCCCTTCATCAGCACGCGCTCGCTCTTCAGGCCGAAGTCGGCCAGCCGCTTCGGCCGGTTCACCGCCACGTCAGGGCCCCCTTGCGCCAGATGTAGACGTACGCGAGCGCGAGGATCGCGACGAAGAACATCAGCTCCCAGAAGGCGAACCAGCCGAGGTCGTTGAGCACCACCGCGAGCGGGTAGAGGAACACGATCTCGATGTCGAAGACGATGAAGAGCATCGCCGTCAGGTAGAAGCTGACCGTGAAGCGCTGCGTCGGCGGCGGGCCGAGCGAGACGCCCGACTCGAAGGGGATCTCACGGACGCGAGTGCGCTTCTGCGGCCGTTGCGCGAACGCGAACGACCCGAGGATCATCGTGGCCGGGATCACGACCGCGAGGAGCCCGTAGATCAGGAACGGCAGCCACTCTCCGAGCACGCGGGGGCACCGTACCAATCCCCGGACCCCCGGCACGAGGTCACGCAAGAACCGCCATTCCATGCGCGTGTGCGGTGTCACAAAGTCCCGTCCTGCGACCGGGGAGGCGCCCGCTACACTTTGATCGTGGCGATTGCCGAACAGCCTGTCCAGCTCGTCTCGCTGACCGAGCGCGGCCGCGGCCAAGATCAAGGCGCTCCTCGCCGAGGAGCAGGACGGCGAGCTCGGCGTCCTGCGGATCGCGGTGCAGGGCGGCGGCTGCTCGGGCTTCCAGTACGCGCTCGGCTTCGACCGCGCCGCCCAGGAGGGCGACCACGAGATGAGCGTGCACGGCGTCGACGTCGTCGTCGACCCGTACAGCGAGCCGTACCTGCGCGGCACCGAGATCGACTACGTCGACGGGCTCCAGGGCGGCTTCGCCATCAACAACCCGAACGTCGTTGCTGCCTGCGGGTGCGGGCACTCGTTCCAGGTCGACGACGAGACGGGTGAGCCGGTCGAGGCTTCGGCTGGCGGCTGCGGCTCCGGCTGCGCGCACTAGCCCTCCAGGAAGCCTTCCCTCCTTAGGTTGTACGCGGCCGACGCGTTTAGTACGTTCGCCGCGTCCACTTTCGATCTGAGGGGGTTCATCAATGGCAGGAGTCCACCGGGTTTGCCGGTCGATCCTGAAGTGGTTCTCCGCGCTGTACGTCGTGGCAATCATCGTCCAGATCTTCCTGGCCGGCGAAGGCATCTTCCGGATGTCCGTCATCAAGAACTCGGACGACTGCGACAAGGGGGCGGCCCACTGCGTCTCGAACTCGACCACGCTGGACGCGCACCGTGGCCTCGGCTTCTTCCTGACCATGCCGGGCGCGCTGCTCTTCCTGATCATTGCGCTCCTCGCCTGGCACCCGGATACGCGGGTGCGCATCGTCTCGATCGTGGCGCCGATTCTCGCGTTCCTGCAGCTCGTCCTCGCGGGCATTGGCGGGTATGTCGGCGGGCTCCATCCCGTGAACGCCGTCCTCGTGCTCGCGCTGTTCGGCTGGCTCGCCTGGACGCTGTTCAAGCACCCGCAGGAGGTGGCGGCGACCGAGCCCGCGATGGCGCGTTCCACCTGACCTGACCGGCTTGCGAGCGGGCGCGCCCGCTAGGGTCGCGGCGTGAGCGCGCCCGCCCGCCCGTTCCGCGTCGCCGTGGTCGGCTCCGGGCCGGCCGGCTTCTATGCGGCCGGAGCGCTGCTCGCGGCCGATCCGCCGGCCGAAGTCGACCTCTACGACCGGCTGCCGACGCCCTGGGGCCTTGTCCGCCTCGGCGTCGCGCCCGACCATCCGAAGATCAAGGACGTCTCGCGCGCCTTCGAGAAGATCGCCGCCCGGCCGGGCTTCCGCTTCCTCGGCAACGTCGAGGTCGGCCGCGACATCGCGCACGACGAGCTGCGCCGCTTCTACGACGCGGTCGTCTACGCGGTCGGCGCGCAGACCGGCCGCCACCTCGGCATCCCCGGCGAAGAGCTTCCCGGCTGCTGGGGCGCCACCGAGTTCGTCGCCTGGTACAACGGCCACCCCGACTTTCAGGACATCCCCTTCGACCTCGACGTGGAGCGGGCCGTGGTCGTCGGCGCCGGGAACGTCGCCCTGGACGTCGCGCGCATGCTCGCCCTGACCGAGGAGGAGCTGGCGCCGACCGACACCACCGACGCCGCCGTCGAGGCGATCGTCCGCTCGCCGCTCAGGGAGATCGTCGTCGTCGCGCGGCGCGGGCCGGCGCAGGCCGCCTTCACGACGCCCGAGCTCAAGGAGATGGGGGAGTTGGCCGGCTCCGACGTGGCCGTCGACCCGGCGGAGCTCGAGCTCGACCCTGCCAGCGCCGCCTTCGCCGAGGCGGACACGAACGCGCGGCGCAACATGGAGGTCCTGCACGAGCTGGCCGCCCGCCCGCCCGCGGGCAAGCAGCGCCTCGTGCGCTTCCAGTTCTGCGTGTCGCCCGTCGCGATCCTCGGCGACGACCGGGCAGAGGCTGTCGAGCTGGTGCGCAACCGCCTGGAAAGCAACGAGTCCGGCCACGTGAGCGCGGTCCCGACGGACGAGCGCGAGACGCTCCCGCGCCGGGCTGGTCTTCCGCAGCGTCGGCTACCACGGCGTTCCGCTCGACGGCGTCCCGTTCGACGAGCGGCGCGGCACGATCCCGAACGAGGGTGGCCGGGTCGGCGACGGCGTCTACTGCGCAGGGTGGATCAAGCGCGGGCCGAGCGGTGTCATCGGCACCAACAAGAAGGACGCGACGGAGACCGTCGCGCTGGTGCTCGAGGACTGGGGCGAGGGACGGCTTCCGCCGGCAGAGCGGCCGGATCCCGCGGCGCCGCTCGAGCTGCTCAGCGAGCGCGGCGTCGAGGTCGTCTCGTACGCGGGCTGGGAGACGCTGGACGCTGCGGAGCGCGCGGCCGGCGAGCCCCGCGGCAAGCCGCGTGTCAAGCGGGTCACCTGGGACGATCTGCTCGCGGCGGCGCGCGGCGAGGCGGGTCGCCCGCTCAGCCCCGCCTGACGAAGCGCGGTCGTGGCTCTCGCCTTCCAGGTGCTCGTTACGGGCGCGGCGGCGGGCGCGGTCTACGGCCTCGTCGCCGTCGGGCACTCGCTCATCTACCGCCTGACCGGCATCGTCAATTTCGCCTACGGCGATCTCGTCGGGCTCGCCGTCTTCACCACCCTGCTCGTCGCCGCGGGCACCGGGCCCGTCACGCAGACGAGCATCGGCGGCGTCCGCTTCCTCGTCGCCCTCGTCGCAGGGGTGCTCGTCTGCACGGCGGCGTCGGCCGGCACCTACCTCTTCGCAATCCAGCCGTACCTCGAGCGGGGCTCCACGATCGGTTGGGTCGGCGCCACGCTGGCGGTGGCGTTCGCACTGAATGCGCTCGTCGCCCTTATATTCACGCGCGCGAGCTACGTGATCCCCGACCCGCTGCCCTTCCGCCGGGTCGGCACCGGCGGCTACTTCGCGGTGGGGGACGTAGAAGTCCAGGCCCGTGCGTTCTTCGTGATCGCGGTCGGCGTCGCGCTCGCTGCCTGCGCGTCGCTGATCCTCGCGCGCACCCGGTTCGGACGGGCGCTGCGCGCGATCGCGGACGACGCGGACGCCGCCAGCATGATGGGCGTCCCGGTCCAGGCCCTCGTCGCCGCCGCGTTCGGGCTGTGCGGTGCGCTCGCCGCGCTGGCGGCGATCGTGGCGGCGCCGAGCGCATCGTTCTCGACGCAGACGGGGCTGCTGCTCGGGGTCAAGGGCCTCGTCGCGGCGCTCCTCGTTCGCTTCGGGTCGCCGTGGCGCGCGTTCGGCGCCGGGGTGGCGCTCGGGATTGCCGAGGCGGCGATCGCGGGGCTCACCGTCGGCGGCTACGAGCTCGGGCCGGAGTATCGCGAGGTACTTCCGATCGCGGCCGTCCTCCTGCTCGTCGCGCTGCGCCCGCCCCGGCAGGCCCTGGAGGAGCAGGAATGAAACGAATCGCGGAAGCGGCGCGAGGCGCGGTCCAGGACGTGCGCGCGGCCTGGGGCCTGTCGCAGACCGTCCTCGCCGCGGTCACGGCGGCGGCGCTGCTGCTGCCGCTCGTCCTGCGCGACCAGTTGACACTCACGAGCCTCGCGTCGTGGGCGTATCTCGCGCTCGCGGCCGTCGGGCTCACGTTCGTGGTCGGCCTTGCCGGGATGCCCTCGCTCGCGCAAGGGGCGCTGCTTGCCGTCGGCGCAGTCGTCGCCGCCGTCCTGCGGGTCGATGGGGACTGGCCGCCACTTGCGGCCGCCGCCGCCGGTGCCCTCGCGGGCGCGATCGCTGGCGGCGTGGTGGGGGTCGCGGTCGGGCGTGTCCGGCCGGCGTTCGTCGCGGTGGCGACGTGGCTCGTCGCGTGGCTCGTCGCCGAGGGGCTCGCCGAGTTTCCGGCGTTCGCCGGCGGGGCGGAGGGCCGCGTCGTGGCGCAGGGGAGCATCGCCGGCGTCGACCTGGGAGCGACGCTCCACTGGGAGCTCGCCGTGGTGCTGGTCGCCCTCGGTGCGCTTGGGCTTGCCGGCGTCGCGCGCGGCCAGCCGGGCCTCGGGCTCGAAGGCCTCCGCGAGCGGCCCGCGGCGGCGCTGGCGCTCGGTGTGCCGGCGCTGCGCCTGCGGACGGCGGCTTTCGCGGCGGCGGGGCTCTACGCGGGGCTCGCCGGCGCGCTCGCCGTGCAGCTCGACGGCATTGCCGACCCCGCCGCCTACTCGCCCGTGCTGTCGTTCACGATCTTTGCCGCCGTGCTGCTCGGCGGCGCGCGCTCGGCGAGCGGGGCCGTCGCCGGCACCGCGCTCGTCGGGGGGCTCTTCTGGGCCGCCGATCGGCTGGCCTCCTCGGCCGGGGTCGCCACCGGGCGCCTGGGGACGCTGTTTGCGGCCGCGCTTTTGCTCGGCGCGCTCGCGATCCGGAGCGAGACCGTGCTCCCGCCGCTCTTCCGCCGCCGGGAGCAGATGCCTGATTCGGTGCCACTGACGGCCGCCGCGCCCGGCGCGGCTGGAGGCGCGCGGGCTCGGAAGCGGTTCGGCGACGACCCGGCCCTCGCCGAGTTCGACCTCGTGGTCGAGCCCGGTGCGATCACAGGCGCTCGTCGGCCCGAACGGGTCCGGCAAGACGACGGCGCTCGGCTGCTCGCCGGCACACTCGCGCCGGATGCCGGCTCGGTGCTCCTCGACGGGTCACCGCTCCCGCGCGGCAGCCAGCGCTCACGGGCGCTCGCGGGCATCGTGCGCACGCTCCAGTCGACGCAGGTCTTTGCCGGGCTGACGGTGCTCGAGAACGCGCGGGTCGGCGCCGGCCTGCGTGTCCCTGCGACGGGGCTCGCCAGATCCCTCGTCGCCACGCCGCGCGCCCGCGCCGCTTCGAGCGTCGCCCGCGGCACGGCGCTCGCCGCGCTGCGGGAGGTCGGCCTCGCCGACGACGCCGAACGCGTCGCCGGGCACCTCACGGGCACGGACCAGCGCCTGCTCATGCTCGCGGCCGGGCTCGCGGCGTCACCGCGCGTGCTGCTCGTCGACGAGCCGTCGGCCGGCGCGGCTCCCGAGGACGTCGAGCGCATCGCGGGCGTGCTTGCGCGGATCCGCGACCGCGGCATCGCGGTGCTCGTGGTCGAGCACAACCTCGGCCTCGTCGGCCGCGTCGCCCGTCACGTTGTCGTGCTGGACGCGGGGCGGACGATCGCCGCCGGTGAGCCGCGCGACATCGGCGAGGATCCGGCCGTGCAGGCGGTCTACCTCGGGCGGGCGCTGATCTAGAGCCATGATATCGCGAAAATCCCCCGATTTGCAGGGTGATATCAGCTTGACCCGGCGCAGGGGATGCGCTACAAGCGCAACTCCCGACGAAAGGAATTGCCTTGAAACGATCGATTGTGGCCCTCCTCCTCCTCGCGCTTGCGCTTGGGGTCGCCGGGTGCGGCGGTGGGAAGAGCTCCAGCGAGAAGGCGGCGGAGGCGGCGTCGAAGGAGGCCGGAAACGAGATCACGTGCGAAGGCGCGGCGCTGTCCGGCGACAGCGGTCTGCCGACGGGCTTCCCGAAGCCCAGCGGCGTCACGTACGTGAAGACGCGGCAGGACGGCCCGACCACCGTCGTCAACGCCTACTACGAAGGTGACCTGGATACGGCGTACACCGCGTACAACGACGGGTTCTCGCCGGCCGGCTACGACGTCGCCTTCCATGAGAAGGAGGACAAGGACGCCGAGGTCTCCTACGAGAAGTCGGGCGGGACGACCGGACTGGTAGCACTCAAGGCCGAATGCGACAACGGCCGTATCTCCGTCCGCATCACCAGCCGCTCGGCCTAGCGCTCGCGCTCGCCCTCTGCGTCGCCGCGTGCGGCGGCGGCGCAGGGGGCTCGAGCACGCAGTCCGCCACGCCGCTGACGATCGTCGTGAACGCGCCGTTCACGGGCGCGCCGGAGGTCGCGGAGGCGATCGCAAACGGCGTCGACCTCGCCGTGCAGCAGCGGACGCAGGGCGGCGTACTGACCGCCGGCGACCACCGCTACCGCATGCACATCTCGAAGCTGGACGACGAGCTGTCGCCGCTCCAGGCGCTGCGCAACGTCCGGAAGGCGATCGACGAGCGCGCGCTCGCGGTCGTCGACGAGGGGACGGGCGTCGACGCCTCCTGGTCGGCGGCGAACGCCGCCCACCTGCCCGATCGGGATCGTCTACCAGGGCGGGCAGGAGCTGATCGACCCGGTCAAGCGGCCCAACGTCTTCCGGGTTGCGCCGACCGACCGCGGCCTCTCGTTCCGCCTCGGCCTGCCCATCTACTCGTAGGTCTCGTATTGCTCATAACGCGAGATGAAGGTGCGAACGGTCACGAAAGCCCCCGTTCACCTTTCCACCACAGCTGAACCACGACTTGGAAGCGATGACGGCCCGCTCGACCAGATAGTGATGCTGTGAGCAGCCGAAGCAGGTCGCGCATCCGATGGTCGTCGATGGCTTCACTGGTAGTATTCGAAACCGTGCAGCAACACGGGTTCGCGCCCATTCGCGACATGATCCAACAATGCGATCGCCGTCCTGGCGTCGCTTGAATAGTAAGTGTCAAGCCGCGTTAAGAAAATGACGCAGGTCGCATGGATCGTGGGCTGCCCGTCAAGAGTTGGTGGATACCGTCGTCCACCGCGGGACACGAGGCCGCACCCCGCAATTTGAGGAGATTGACGATCCAGTGAATGTAATATGCGAATCCACCGGTTTGCTGAGCGATGTACGAAGCAACTTCTTCGTCTCCGCCGAGGTTGTCTCCGACCATGAGTGCCAAACGCAGACCATATCGCCTCCTCTTGATCGAGCGGTGGCACCTCGACGAGGATCATGTCGTTGACGGGCTGATTGCGGTATCCCTTCGCCTTCAATTCACCAAGCACGTGGTGCAGACCGACGGAGCCGCACATCAGCATTCGGAAGAACGGCCCCGTCACCGGATCTGCTGCGGCGAGGAAAAAGACCGCGGCACGGTTGATGGTGGTTCCGTCGCCGCTTGGACTGTCCTCTCCGCGATTGCAGAGATCATCCACGGCATCTCGTCGAACAGGAAGATGAGGGTCCGTCCAACGGCTTGCTGCTGCTCAACAGAATCTCTTCGATTGTGCAGGTGAGTAACCGTTTCCAGTAGCCATCCGGGCGGTCCTTCTTTTCCGGGAACTTAAGGCCAGCAACTTCTGCCCCGCGAAAGAGCTAAGCATCCAGAAACTTCAACATGCGACTGCCCTGCACCCAAAAAGCGAGCCGATTCTGCACTTCTCGGCAGACCAATTCAGAGAATTCTGCGACTGAGTGTTGCACCTGCTCAATGTCCGGAAGAAGAGCAACAACGTCCCAGTCGTCAGGCGGATCGGCACCCACATCTTCCGGAGCACGCATGTCTTGCCGATTCGCCGCTCCGCTTCAATCCGAACGCTGTTCTGCGGTATTCCCGAAAAACGCGCAATCAGGTCATCTCGACCGAGAATTTGGTCAACAGGCAAGACCGCTCCGGCGGCTAAGCTTTCATCGCAGACAACCTTTCGGTTAAGGCATTTTCGCACGAAAACGTACAACTAAGCAATTGTACAACGACATTATCGTACGTCAATGATTATTAAATCCATGTGCACATACCGGAATAACATATTGTGCCGCCGTGACTTATGGCCGACGTTCCCAGGCAACGGCGATCGAGGCGGCCACGAATCACTGTGACCTCCGCTCCCGTTCCGCACGCCTCCGACCAGCGAGGCGCAGAACCTGGCCCAACGGTTTCGAGAGCATGGCGAGAGCTACATCCGATTCGTGACGACACCGGGTGTCGAGCCAACAAACAATCTGGCCGAACAGGCCATCCGGTTCGTCGTGCTGGATCGCAAGGTGACTCAGGGAACGCGGGGCGTCGCCGGCGGAAATGGTGCGAACGCATCTGGACGGTCCTCGCCACCTGCACCCAGCACGGACGCGACGTGCTGGCCTTCCTGGTCGAATCGATCGAGGCATCTTTCGCCCAGCGAGCCGGCCCCTCACTCTTGCCGGACTCCTAACCCGGCAACAATGCCACAGCATGCGTCCGCGGGATCGTCACGCAGACGGTGTGGCCCGTGAACGGCTACTGTTCTTTGCGAAGTCGGTCAACGTCAAACTGCTGAATGAGCTTGGCTCGGACCTCATCCTGGACGGCATTTGGTTAATCCGATTCGATCAGGCAATCGATATTGGCACAGTATTGGCACAGTATAGCCTACACCTGTGATCGGTTGAACCAGGTCGGCGCACGTGCAAATTGTAATTGGCCACAGGTCGGCCGTTCGCAGGCCCGAGGCAGAGGGTCAGCTTTTGACACGCGTTGCTGCGGTCAATGGGGAACGGAAATACCTCAGATCCGCGACCGGCCGATATTCCCGATTCCGCCCAGCAGCCGCGCTATCACCTTCACCGCCTCCACCGTCAATCGCATCCAGCGAGGCGAAAGTATGCGTCGTGCCGGTGGACGATTCAAGCAGTACTCGGCGAGGAACCGCTGCAGTTCTACGCCTCGTGCGGCTTGAACTGGCCCTCGGCGAAGATCGCGCCAACCGCTGCGCATCAACCAAACTCACCCCAAAACCTCCCGGATCACCTCCCCGCCCACGTCGGTCAGCCGGAATCGCGGCCGTTGAAGCGGTAGGTCAGCTTCGTGTGGTCGAGGCCCAGCAGGTGCAGGATGGTCGCGTGCAGGTCGTTGACGTGCACCTGGTTCTCGACGGCCTTGTAGCCGAACTCGTCGGTCTGCGCCGTAGTGGACGCCGCCCTTCACGCCGCCGCCGGCCAGCCAGATGGTGAAGCCGTGCGGGTTGTGGTCGCGGCCCTTGGCGCCCTGCGAGTCGCGACGTGCGGCCGAACTCGCCGCCCCAGATCACCAGCGTCGATCGAGCAGGCCGCGCGCCTTCAGGTCGGTGAGCAGCGCCGCCGCCGGCTGGTCGGTCTGCAGCCCGCACGAGCGGTGGTTCGTCTCGATGTCGCTGTGGCCGTCCCAGGGCACGTCGTCGACGCTGCCGTCGCCGCCGATGCCCTGCCGGAGAAGATCTGCACGAAGCGCACGCCGCGCTCGACCAGCCGCCGGGCGATCAGGCACTGCCGGGCGAAGGTCGCGCACTCGGGTTGTCGAGGCCGTACAGCTTGTGCGTCGCCGTCCGGCTCCTTGGCGAGGTCGAGCGCCTCGGGCGCGGCCATCTGCATCCGGTAGGCCAGCTCGAACGACTCGATGCGGGCCGCCAGGTCGGCCTGCGTCGGCCGGCCGCGGCGTGCTCCTGGTTGAGCTGCCGGAGCAGGTCGAGCTGCGGCCGCTGCTGGCCGTCGCTGTGCCGGGCGTCGCGGGCCAGGTTGTCGATCGCCTCCTTGCGGCGGGCGTCGAGCGTCAGCGCCTGGTAGGTCTTGGGCAGGAAGCCGGCCGACCAGTTCTGGTCGTCGCCGCGCGGCCTGGTGTCGTGCATGACCACGAACGCCGGCAGGTTCTGGTTCTCGAGCCCAGGCCGTAGGTCACCCACGCGCCGAGGCAGGGGAAGCCCGGCCGGTTCATGCCGGTCATCAGCTCGATCGACGCCGGGGCGTGGTTGTTCTGCCGCAGGTAGCACGAGTGGATGAACGCCATGTCGTCGACGTGCTGCGCCAGGTGCGGGAAGATGTCGGACACCCACGTGCCCGACTGGCCGTGCTGCGCCCACTCGAACGGCGACTTCAGGCACTTGCCGCTGGTGGTGAAGAAGCCGGTCTTCGGGTCGGCGCCGGCGAGCTCCTGGCCGTCGCGCTTCTGCAGTTCGGGCTTGTAGTCCCAGGTGTCGACCTGCGACGGCCCGCCGGTCATGAACAGCCAGATGACCGACTTCGCCTTGGCGGGGAAGTGCGGCGCCTTGGGCGCCAGCGGATCGGCGCGCTGTGGCGGCGCGGCGATTCGCCGTGCAGCAGCTGGCCAGCGCCAGCGAGCCGAAGCCCAGGCCGGCCTGCTGCAGGAAACGGCGGCGGCGGCAGCGCAGTCCGCGGGCGAGTAGAAGTTGAACATGATTGGCACTCCGTCAGAATGCCCACCGTGGTCAGACGGCCGTCGTGAGCTGCAGAGCCAACACGCCGCACCGCTTGCGGCTACCGTCAATCGACGTACACGAATTCGTTCAGGCACAGCAGCACGTGGCAGAACTCCGCCAGGGCCTGCTGGCGATCGCCCCGCCGGAGGCCGCCGCCTGCGGCTTCGACAAACGCGCTCATCGCCACCCGTTCCGCCTCGGTCGGCGACGGCCCAAGGCGATGCGGTAGCCGCGGTCGATGGCCGCTTCGAGCATCGATTCGCCCTCTTGCCGGGCGGATGCGCTCGGCCAGCTTCTCGGCCTGCCGGCGGCACGAACGGCGAGTTCATCATGGCCAGCGCCTGCGTCGGCACGGTCGTGACGCTCCGCTCGCCGATGCTCTGCGTCGGCTCGGGGGCGTCGAACATCGTCATGATCGGGATCAGCTCGCTGCGCTTCACGCGCAGGTAGACGCTCCGCCGCGGCGTGTTGTCGAGCACGCTGGGGCCGTACATCGTCGGGTCGAGCTTGCCGCCGACGGCCAGCAGGGCGTCGCGGATGGTTTCGGCCTCCAGCCGCCGCGGGCGGAAGTGCCACAGCAGCGGTTGTCCGGGATCGATCTTCAGGTTCGCGGGATCGACCTCGTGCGACTGCTGATAGGCGTCGCTGAGCATGATCAGCTTGTGCAGCGGCTTGAGCTTCCAGCCGCCGCGCACCAGTTCGCCGCGAGGTACTCGAGCAGCTCGGGGTGCGTGGGCCGTCGCCCTGCGCACCGAAATCGTTCGGCGTGCCGACGATCCCCTTGCCGAAGTGGTGCTGCCAGAGGCGGTTGACGATCACGCGCGCCAGCAGCGGCCCGGCTCCGCCCTCGACGTCCGTCATCCATTGGGCCAGCGGAATCCGCGGGTCGACGGCGGGTTGGCTTCCGCCGGACGGCCGGTCCGCCGCGCGCGACAGCACCTGGACGAACCCCGGCGCGGCCTTGCCCTGCTTGTTGTCGACCTCGCCGCGGCGGAGGAGAAGACGTCCTGCCCGCCGGCGACGGTCGTGTACACCTCGGACAGCCTCGGCCGGGGCAGCTTCGCCTGTGCTCGCGCAGGGCGCACGATCCGCTTCGCGCGCCTCGTCATCGAACGGAGCGAACCAGCGGGCGACGGCCTTTCGCAGCGACGCCGGCAAGCTGCGGCCTGCGGTGCGGCGGCCCGCAGTTCGGCCACGTGCTGCGGCAGGAGTCGCCTGGCCCAGGTGGCGGGGTTGGCTTCCGTCGAAGCCGAGACCCGCAGGCGTCCGACGCCCGCGTTGCGGAACTTCAGCTCGAGCACCAGTTCCGTACCGCCCGCAAAACCGGCCAGTGGCTTGTCGAACTCGAAAATCGCCCCGTTGTCCTTTCGGGCTTCGGCCTGTACGACCCACGCCGTTTCCGGCTTGCCGTCGACGGCCAGTTCCAGCCCCTTGTCCTTGTCGGCGAATGCCGCCGACACCGCTTTCAATGGGATCGTGAGCGGCATGTCGGTCGCCGCCGGGTCGAGCGGCTTCGCTTGGGGCGACGTACTC
>CAWCYR010000003.1:0-146075 GCA_963799895.1 uncultured Thermoleophilia bacterium | reverse complement strand
GATCACGAGATTCCGCATGACAACTACATTCGCGCCCATAGAAGCCGCCTTCGAGCGGGACGAGACGGACGAGCGGATCCAGCACATCCAGGCATGTATGTATCAGTACTCGCGAGCCATGTATCGCTCGCTTCGCGACCTGATCGATCCCTACGTCGCGTACGAAGTCCGGCTCGAGTACCGCCGCGCGCTGCTCTGGGAATGCGAGCAGACGTTGTCACGGCTGGCAAAGGACCCGCAGTACTTTTCCAAGCCGGATCGCGCCCTTTTCCAGGACATTCGTCGCTACTTCCCGATCACGGCGCAGGCCGAAGTTGCCTGGATCGTGCAAGAAGGGATCAATGCGGCGGTCTCGTTCGTGGAAGACCAGATCGAGGCCGGCGCTTTCGACGGCGGCGTCCCGCGCTGCCGGGCAACGACCCGCAAGGGCAAGCCGTGCCAGCGCACCCCGCTGCCGGAACGCGACTTCTGCCCGTCGCACCAGCACCTCGAAACGGCCCAAGCCGCCTAGCTCCTAGCTGACGATCTGCCGGGTGTAGGCCTTGCCGAACCCGAGCCGCTGGGCGTGCTGTTGTGCGCTCGCGGCGTCGTCGGCGGACTCGTAGACGCCGGTGAAGACGACCAGGTAGCCGGGATGGAGGCTCGAGTAGCGCGACGAGTCGAGGATGCCGACGTCGGTCAGCCCTGCTTTCATGGCGTGCCGCGCGAGCCCGGTCGCCGTCGCTGAGCCGGTCGCCGAGGGGTACGAGGAGAGCACGACCGTGTAGGCCGTCCGCCCGAACGGCCACGCGACCAGCGTCGTCTGCCTCTTCGGCGGCTTGTGCGTGCGGTTCTCGTTGCGCTGCTGCTGCGCCGGCGTGGGCGTCGAGGTCACCTGGTGCGTCGGCGTGACCGGCACCGGCTTCGCGCCTGTCGCCACGACGAGCTCCGTGCGGGTCGGCGTCGTCCCTGTCGAGGCGACAGCGACGGCCGCGCCGGCGGCCGCGACGACGAGCAGCACCAGCGCGGCCCAGATCCAGTCGCCCGGATACCAGCGCAGCCGGGCGCGCCAGGCGCCGGCGAGCGCCGGCATGACGCCGTGCGGGTGCGGGAGGCCGGGCGCCGCACTCGAGGCAGTACTCCTGCCCCGGCGCGACGCCTGCCTCGCAGTGCGGGCAGTGGTCGGCCTCCGGCGCTACCGCTCCCACGGGTCGCCCTCCTGCGCGTCGCGCCAGAACTCCTCGCCGTGTGCGGTCTGCTCGTAGCTCGCCGAGACGTGCTCGGAGCGCGCGGTGTCGTCGGCCACCGAGCCGCAGTTGCTGCAGAAGCGCGCGTCCGCGGGCAGCGGCGCACCGCACCGTGCGCAGCTGACGACGGCGTCGCCGGCGCCGCGCCCGCAGTTGGCGCAGAAGTGCGCGCCCCAGGCGAGCGGCGCGCCGCACTCGCAGTACATGCTGCCGCGCCGGCGCCGCGCAGCTGACGCCCGGTCGAGCGCCTCGTCGAGCAGGCGGATGCGGTCCTCGAGCACCAACAGCTCGCGGCACTGCTCGAACAGCAGGTCCTGGCGGAAGCGATTGCGGCGCACCATCTCGAGGGCGAGCCCGCCGAGATCGCGGATGCGCTCCTCACGCACACGGCTCAGCGCGCGGCGCTCCCGCCGCAGCTGACCCGGCGTGGAAGCGCGTGGCGGGGCCTCCGGGACAGGTGGCACCGGCCGGTCGCGCCCGAAGAGCGAGCGTCCCGCCATGGCGCGGCAAGCCTAGCTGCGGAAAAACGTCAGAGCTGGAGGACGACCACGCGCTCCTCGGTCAGCTCGCGGACGGCGTACGCGGGGCCTTCCCGCGTGTTGCCGGAGTCCTTGACGCCGCCGTAGGGCATCTGGTCGGCGCGGAACGTCGGCGCCTCGTTGACGATGACGCCGCCGAACTCCAGCTCGCGGGCGGCGCGCATCGCGGTCTTCACGTTGGCGGTGAAGATGCCGGCCTGAAGGCCGTAGCGCGTGCCGTTGGCGCGCTTGATCGCCTCGTCGAGCGAGTCGTACGGCGTCGACCGTCATCACCGGGCCGAACACCTCCTCGCACGAGACCCTGGCGTCGGCCGGCGGGTTCGCGATCACGGTCGGGCGGATCAGGCCGCCCTCGAGCTGCCCGCCGGTGAGGATCTCCGCGCCCGCGCTGCGCGCCTCGTCGATCCACTCGAGGATGCGGTCGCGTGCGTCCTCGTCGATCACAGGCCCGACGTCGGTGTCGTCGTCGGCCGGGTCGCCGACCGACGAGCGCGTCGACCCTCGGGACGAGCTCGCCCACGAAGCGGTCGTAGACGTCGCGTGCGACGTAGACGCGCTGCACGGAGATGCAGCTCTGGCCGGCGAACGAGAACGCGTTGGCGGCCACGGCGGCCGCCGCGGCGTCGACGTCGCTGTCCGCCTCGACGATCACGGGCGTCGCGTTGCCGAGCTCGAGCAGCACCTTCTTGCGGGGCGCGCGCTCGCGCAGCTTCCAGCCGACCGGACCCGAGCCGGTGAAGGTCAGCACGCCGACGCGGTCGTCGCTCACGAGCACGTCGCCGATCTCCGCTGCCGGCCCGACGAGCACGTTCAGCCAGCCGGCCGGGAGGCCGGCCTCCTCCTCGAGCTCCGCCAGCAGCAGCGCCGAGAGCGGCGTGGCGCTCGCCGGCTTCAGCACGACGGCGCAGCCCGCGGCGAGCGCGGGCGCGATCTTGTGGGCGACGAGGTTGAGCGGGAAGTTGAACGGCGAGATGGCGCCGACGACGCCGAGCGGCTGCCGCAGCGTGAACGCGAACTTGCCCTCGCCCGCCTGCGTGGCGTCCATGGGCACGACGTCGCCGGCCAGCTTGCGGGCCTCGACGGCGGCCATCGTGTACGTAGACATCGCCCGCGCGGCCTCGACGCGCGCGGCCTTGCATCGGCTTTCCGGCCTCGTCGGAGATCGTGCGCGCGGCCTCTTCGTGCCGCCGCCCCAGGTAGCCGGCGACGCGGACGAGGACCTCCGCCCGCTTGTGCGCAGGCAGCGGGCTCTCCATCGCGCGCGCGGCGGCATCGACGGCGCGCTGCGCCTCGGCGGCGCCGGCCTTCGTGACCCGGCCCACGACCTCGCCCGAATACGGCGAGCGCACATCGACCCACGCGCCCGTGTCGACCCACTCGCCGTCGATGAACGCGCGGCGCTCGACAGCGGTGGTGGCCATGCGGGAGAGTCTACGTCGGTGCACCTGGACGACGTTCGCGCGATCCGGTACGGCGACGTGCTCTTCGAGGGCGAGCGCTGGCCGAACTCCATCCACGCGATCGAGCACCCAGAGGGGCGGATCCTCGTCGACACCGGGATGATCGACTCGACGCCCGAGCTGGACGCCGAGTGGGGCGTCCGCTTCAACCCGGATCTCATCCCGCGCGACGTGCGTCTGCGTGATCAACACGCACCTGCACTTCGACCACTGCGGCGGCAACCGCCTCTTCCCGGGCGTTCCGATCCACGTGCAGCGGGCAGAGCGCGAGGCGGCCCGGGCGGACGACTACACGATCCCCGAGTGGGTCGAGTTCGAGGGCGCGACCTACGTAGAGCACGACGGCGAGGCGGAGATCCTCCCGGGTGTCCGGATCGTGCCCACGCCCGGGCACACGCCAGGGCACCAGTCCGTGCTCGTCTCCACGCGTGAAGGCCTCGTCGTGGTCGCGGGCGACGTCGGCTACACGTGGGGGCAATTCGATCGCAGCGAGTCCGGGCAGGCGCTGCTGGCGCTCAAGCCGCGGCGCATCTGGATCGCGCACGTCGCGGAGCCGCGAGACCCCGGCACGTGACAGTCCAGCCGGACATCCGCTACGCGCGCAGCGGCGGTACAGCGATCGCCTACCAGGTGGTCGGCGAGGGCGACACCGACCTCGTGTGGGTGCACGACTTCGTGTCCAACCTCGTCTACGGCTGGGAGTCGCCGCACATGCGCGCGTTCTACGAGCGGCTCGCCCGCTCGTTCCGGCTCATCCTGTTCGACAAGCGGGGCGTCGGGCTCTCCGACTACGGCGGTCAGCTTCCGACCTTCGAGACGCGCATGGAGGACATGCGCAGCGTCCTTGACGCCGTCGGCTCGGAGAACGCCGTGCTGCTCGGCTCGCACGACGGCTGCTCCATGGCGATCCTCTACGCCGCGACGTACCCCGAGCGGACCCGGGCGCTCGTGCTGTTCCACCCGTTCATGCACCTCTCCGAGGATGACCGCGAGGAGTCCCTGGCCGACCTCCCGCGCCTGCGTGACAACTGGGGGACGCAGGAGTTCAGCGACGAGATACTCGGCGACATCGGCCCGACGCTCTTCGCGAACGAGGCCGACCGCCGCTGGTTCGCCAACTGGCTGCGGGTCGGCGCCTCGCCGCAGGTCGCCTACGCGCTCAACCGCGGGTGGATGGAATCGGACATCCGGGACGTCACGCCGGCCGTCCGCGTGCCCACGCTCGTGCTGTATCGCCAGGCCACGTATTACGAGCAGTACAGCCTCGACACCGCAGCCCTCATCCCCGGCGCGCAGGCGCTGTGCGTGTCCGGCACCGATGGATGGGGGATCTTCCTGTCGCCGGAGATTCCCGAGGAGGTGGAGCGGTTCGTCGCCGGCGAACGGGCGCCGGCCGTTCCGGACACCGTGCTCGCGACCGTGCTTTTCACGGACATCGTTGGGTCGACCGAGCGTGCCGCGGCGCTCGGCGACAGCGCGTGGCGCGAGCTGCTGGCGCGTCACCATGCGCTCGTGCGGCGCGAGCTCGCGCGCTTCCGCGGTGAGGAGCGGGACACGGCCGGCGACGGCTTCTTCGCGACCTTCGACGGGCCGGCGCGCGCGATTCGGTGCAGCGAAGTGATTGTCGAGGGGCTCCGAGAGCTGGGTCTCGATGTCCGCGCCGGCGTCCACACCGGGGAGTGCGAGCTCCACGACGGAAAGGTGGCCGGCATCGCCGTGTCGATCGGCGCCCGCGTGGCGGCGCTTGCCGGGCCTGGCGAGGTGCTCGTCTCGCAGACGGTCCGGGACCTCGTCGCCGGCTCGGGGCTCGAGTTCGAGGACCGGGGCGCGCATGAGCTGAAAGGCGTCCCGGGCGACTGGCGGCTCTACGCGGTCATGACCGCGGCGTCGTAGGCTTCGGCGATGGTCGTCTGCTCGACCTGCGGCCAGGAGAATCCGTCCGGCGCGCGTTTCTGCAACGCGTGCGCCGCGCCGTTCGATGCAGGAGCGGCCGACACGCGCGAGGAGCGGAAGACGATCACCGTCGTCTTCGTCGACCTCGTCGGGTTTACCGCCCGCGCCGAGCAGCTCGATCCGGAGGACGTCCGCAACCTGCTGGCGCCGTACCACGCGCGCGTCCGAGACGAGCTCGAACGGCACGGCGGCACCCTCGAGAAGTTCATCGGCGACGCGGTCATGGCCGTGTTCGGTGCGCCCGCGGCGCACGAGGACGACGCCGAGCGCGCGGTACGCGCCGCGCTCGCCATCCGGGAGTGGGCGGCGTCCGACGCCATCGAGGTCCGGGTTGGCGTCAATACCGGGGAGGCACTCGTCACCGTCGGCGCGCGCCCCGAGGCAGGCGACTCGTTCGTCGCCGGCGACGTCGTCAACACGGCTGCGCGGCTCCAGGCGGCAGCGCCCGTGGGAGGCGTCCTGGTCGGCGAGCGCACCGAGGCCGTGACGCGGGAGTCGATCCATTACGGCGCGCCGCACGACGTCGAGGCGAAGGGCAAAGCGGCCCCCGTACGCGCGTGGTCCGCCCTCGGGGCGATCGCGTCGGCAGGTGTCGATGTCATCGCGGTCCCGTCCGGCCCTCTTGTCGGCCGTGACCGCGAGGTCGAGCTCATGGGCTCGCTCGTCCGCGGGATCGTCGAGGACCGCGGAGCGCACCTCGTGACGCTCGTCGGTGTGCCGGGGATCGGGAAGTCCCGGCTCGTGGCGGAGCTGTATCGCCTTGTCGACGGCGCGCCCGAGCTGATCGCATGGCGGCAGGGCCGCTGTCTCTCGTACGGCGACGGGATCGCCTTCTGGGCCCTCGGCGAGGTGGTGAAGGCGGAAGCGGGGATTCTCGAGACGGACGCGTCGGACGAGGCCTCCGCAAAGCTGAAGGCCGCCGTCGCGCGGCTCACGGGCGACGCCGGGGAAGCACGCTGGCTCGAGCAGGAGCTTCGTCCGCTCGTCGGCCTGGCGGAAGGCTCGTTGACGGCAGCCGCGACCGGCGCGTGGCGTCGCTTCCTCGAGGCGATTGCAGATCGCGGGCCTGCCGTGCTCGTGTTCGAGGATCTCCACTGGGCCGACGACGGCCTGCTCGACTTCCTCGACGAGCTCGTGGAGTGGTCCCGCAGGGCGCCGCTGCTCGTGATTGCGACCGCCCGCCCCGAGTTGCTCGAGCGGCGGCCGGCCTGGGGCGGCGGCAAGGCCAACGCGACGACCGTCTCGCTCCAGCCGCTCCGGGACGAGGAGACGGTGAGCCTGCTCACTGCCCTCCTCGAGCGGCCCGTCCAGGACGCGGACGAGCAGCAGGCGCTGCTCGAGCGGGCGGGCGGCAATCCGCTGTTCGCGGGGCAGTACGTCCGCATGCTGGCGGAGCGTGGGTCGGCGGGCGGGGTGCCGGACTCCGTCCAGGGAGTCATCGCCGCGCGGCTTGATGCGCTGCCGGAGCGCGAAAAGGCGCTCGTCCAGGAGGCGGCCGTGTACGGGAAGGTGTTCTGGCCGGGCGCAGTCGCGGCGGCGCTCGAGATCGACGAGACAGAAGTGGACGAGCTCCTGCGCATGCTGGAGCGAAAGGACTTCGTTCGCCGCGAGCGCCGGTCGGCCGTCGCCGGCGACACCCAGTACGCGTTCCACCACGTCCTGCTCAGGGACGTCGCGTACGGTCAGATCCCACGGGGCAGCCGGGCCGTGAAGCACGAGCGGGCGGCCGAATGGACAGCGGCTCTGGGCCGGCCGGACGAGCTCGTCGAGCTGATCGCTCACCACTATGAGCAGGCGCTCGAGCTTGCACGCGCGACCGGCGTCGACGACGACCCCCAGCTCGTCGAGCGGACGCGGCAGGCGCTTCGGGCCGCTGGCGAGCGCGCGCTTTCGCTGGCCGCCCACCGGTCGGCCGTCGAGGCCTTCGCCGGCGCACTCGGCCTCGCCGGCGACGACGAAGAGCGTGGCGAGCTCGAGCTGCTCTACGCGCGGGCGCTCTGGTACAGCGGCGACGACGCGCGCGGCGCGGTCGCGGCGGCCCTCCGGCGCTTCGAGGATGCCGGCGACCGGAGCGGCGCCGCCCGCGCCGAGGCGCTCTCCGCGAGCGTCGCGTGGAGCATCGGCGACCGTGGGGCCACCGATCGTCATCTGGCGGCCGCGCTCGAGCTCGCGGGAACCGGCCGCACGCGCGTGCGCGCCGAGGTGCTCGCGCAGGCGGCGTCGCTGGAGATGCTGGGAGGGCGATTCGACCAGTCGGTGCGCTTCGGCTCCGAGGCGACCAGCATCCTGGATTCGCTCGGCATCGCGCAGGGACGATGGCCCGTCCTGGTCGCGGTCGGGACGGCGCGCTGCTGCCTCGGGGACGCCGGCGGCCTTGACGCGCTGCAGGAAATATCCGTCGCTGCCGAATCAGAAGGGGCGTTCGACGTCGCGGCGCGTGCCGCCGGCAACCTGTCATCCGAGCTCCTGTACTACGGCCGGGTCGCAGACGCCTTGCGGGCATTCGAGCGCAGCCTCGAGTTGGCCACCGCGTATGGCCTCGGCCGGCAGCTCGCGACCATCAGGTCCGAGGGCGCGGCCTGGTCGTACCTCGACGGCGACTGGGACGGCGCGCTCGCCGCTCTCGACGAGCTGATCGCAGCGGCCGACGCCGGCGGGACGAGCTACTCGACCGCCGGTGACCTCGCGCTGCGCGCGTGGATTAGCCTCGCGCGCGGCGACACGAACGGCGCAGCCGACGACATCGAGCGCGCCGTCACGCTGGCGCGCGCATCGGATGCGCAAGCCCATGCGTTGGCGTACCCGACCGCGGCGGCGATCGCCCTTGCTGTCGGACAACCTGACCAGGCGGGCCAGCTCGCGAACGACATTCTCGACCTCGGCACAGTGCTCGTGCCTGCGCTGTGCTCGCCGTTCGGCAGCCTCGCCGACGTGACCTGGGTGTTCCGCGACCTCGACCGCGGTCCGGAGCTCCGCGAGCGGGTGCTCGATGCGACGCCGGTTCGGAGCCCATGGAACGACGCGGCCAGGGCCATCCTGGACGGCGACCTCGTCACGGCCGGGGACACGATCGAGCGGATCGGGCATCCGGCGAGCGCGGCCTATACGCGGTCCCGCGCGGCCGACGACGCAGAGCGGGCGAAGGCGGCTCCGTTCCTGGAGCGGGCCGGGATCACGTCGTTTCCGCTCCCCGCGCGGCCACTCGGCGCGGAGTCGGCTGCGTAGACTCGACGCGTGGGCGACGCGCTGATCATCGACGCCGTCCGCTCGCCGATCGGGCGGCGGAACGGCTCGCTGTCCGGCACGCGCGGCGACGACCTTGCGGCCCGGATCCTGAACGCGCTCGTCGAGCGGACCGGCCTCGATCCAGGGGAGGTCGAGGACGTGCAGATGGGCTGCGTCACGCAGATCGGCGAGCAGGGCTGGAACATCGGCCGGATGGTGCCGCTCATCGCCGGCTGGCCCGACACCGTCTGCGGCACGTCGGTCGACCGCCAGTGCGGGTCTTCGATGCAGACGAACTTCAACGCGGCGACGGCGATCCGCGCCGGCGAGCTCGACGTCGTGATCTCGGCGGGCGTCGAGATGATGTCGCGCGTCCCGATGGGGTCGAACGGCGGCGACCTGTCGCCCGAGCTGACCGCCCGGCACGACATCGTCATGCAGGGCATCTCCGCCGAGGTGATCGCGCGCGAGTGGCGGCTGAGCCGCGAGGCCCTCGACGCCTACTCGCTCGAGTCCCACCGGCGCGCGGTCGCGGCGACCGACGCGGGGCGCTTCGACAACGAGATCGTCACGATCGAGCTCGACGGGGGTGGCGGCGCTGCAGAGCCGCAGCCGGAGTCGGGCGGCGGGGCGGCCGTGGCGGCGCCGGTCCGTGCGCTCGTCCACGACGAGACGCCGCGCCGCGACACCTCCGCCGAGAAGCTGGCCGGGCTGGCGCCGGCGTTCATCCCGGACGGCGTCGTCACGGCCGGGAATTCCAGCCAGATCTGCGACGGAGCGGCCGCGGTGCTGATCACGAGCGAAGCTGCGGCTACGCGGCTCGGCCTCGAGCCGCGTGGGCGTTTCGTCTCCTTCGGGCTGGTGGGCGTCGACCCGCACCGGATGCTGCACGGCAACCCGCAGGCGTGCGCAAAGGCGCTCGGCCGAGCGGGCCTCACCTGGGACGACGTCGCGGTGATCGAGGTCAACGAGGCGTTCGCGTCGGTCGTGCTGCAGTTCGCGCACGACGCCGGGCTCGAGGACCGCTGGGAGGACATCAACCCGAACGGCGGCGGCATCTCGCTCGGCCACCCGCTCGGAGCCACGGGCGCTCGCATGACGGCGACGCTGCTGAACGAGCTCGACCGCCGCGGCGAGCGCTACGGCATCGCGGCGATGTGCGTCGGCTTCGGCATGGCGATCGCCGGCGTCATTGAGCGCTTCTGACGAGCTGTCCCGGAGCCGGCCCCCGAGGGACAGACTTCAGCCGCCTCACGCCACCTGGGGCCTAGCCCATGCAGTTCTGGCTGCTCGTCCGCGGGCGCGGCTCGCATCCGCTCCCACGGGAGATCGACCGTGACGCGATCCGTGCGCACGGCTCCTCGAGGCGGCCGAGCGTGCAGCCGGGCGAGCGGGCGATCCTCTACGCGGCAGTGTGGCAGGCGGTGTACGGCGTGGTCGAGATCACCGGCGAGCCCGAGCACGACCCGCAGCGCGAGCGCTTGCCGTGGCGGTTCCCGATCCGGCCGGTCGTCGTGCTCGACGATCTCGACCGCGCGCCGCCCGTCGAGGCGGCCGGGATCTTCCCGCAGAGCATCTGGCGCCACTCGCATATTCGGCTCAGCGTCGAGCAGTTCGAGCAGGCGGCCGGGCTGATCGCGAAGGAGATCGTCGAGCGGAGCTGGGACCAGCTCCCGGACCGGTTCGCCGAGTGGCAGGCGCAGATCGACGACTCCGAGCGCGACGCGCGCGTCGACGACCTGCTCGCGCGCCTCCCGCGGGGCGCCGACATCCTCGAGCTCGGCTCCGGGGCGGGCGGGCCGACGACGCAGCGGCTCGCCACCCACGGCCGCCTGACCGGCGTCGACATCTCCGCCGAGCAGCTCAAGCGTGCGCGCGAGCGGATCCCGGCCGCGATGTTCATCCACGGCGACGCCGCGACGGTCGAGCTCCTGGACAGCAGCTTCGATGCCGTCGTCTCGCTCTACGCGCTCAACAACCTCCCGCGCGAGGAGCTCGGCGCCCTTTTCGGTCGCATCCGCGGCTGGCTGCGCCCCGGCGGGCTCTTCCTCGCGTCGCTCGCCGCCTCAGACCTCCCGGCGTGGCAGGGCGACTGGCTCGGGGTCGACATGTTCTTCAGCGGCTGGGACGCCGACACGACACTGAGGCTCGCCGATGAGGCCGGCCTGGAGGTCGTCGACCACCGGGTCGAGGCGATGCAGGAGCCAGAGGGCGAGGTGTGGTGGCTCTGGCTGCTTGCTACCCGCCGATAAGCGCCGGCCGGCGGCCGCGCGTCAGGTCGACGACGGCGCCCGCCAGGGCGAGCAGCAGCAGCGCGAGGGCGGCGAGGATGACGAACGAGCGGGGCATGTGCTCAGGACGCGCTGGGGGCGCTCCTCCTTCCATAGGATCGAGGACGTGGAAATTCGCTCGGTCGGCGTCGTCGGTTTGGGCACCATGGGCGCCGGCATCGCCCAGGTCGCGCTCGAGGCCGGCTTCGACGTGGTGGGCCGCGAGGTCACTGCCGGAGCTCGGCGAGCGGGCGCGCGGGCGCATCGAGCACTTCCTGACGCGCAAGGTCGAGAAGGGCCAGCTCGAGGAGACGGCCCGCGACGAGATGGTCGCCCGCCTGCGCGTGACGACCCAGCTGCGCGATCTGGCCGGCTGCGACCTCGTGATCGAGGCGGTCCTCGAGGAGCCCGAGCTCAAGCGCGAGGTCTTCGGCGCGCTGAACGGGATCCTCGGGGCGGAGGCGATCCTTGCCACGAACACGTCGGCGCTGCCGGTCACCGAGATCGCGGCCGGGAGCGGCCGGCCGGAGCGCGTCGTCGGCCTGCACTTCTTCAACCCGGCGCCGCTGATGCCGCTCGTGGAGGTTGTGCGGACGGAGCTCACGGACGACGACGTCTACGAGTCGGCGTTCGCCTTCGCCGGGCGGCTCGGCAAGACGCCGATCCGCTGCCACGACACGCCGGGCTTCGTCGTCAACCGGGTGCTGATCCCGCTGCTGAACGACTGCATCCGCGTGCTCGATGAGGCGCGCGTGACGCCCGAGGATCTCGACGCCGGCATGAAGGGCGGCGCGGGCTGGCCGATGGGGCCGTGCGCGCTCGTCGACCTGGTCGGGATCGATATCCACGTGCACGCGTCCGAGGCGCTCTACGACGCGCTCCGCGAGCCTCGCATGGCGCCGCCGGCGCGGCTCGTCCGCATGCAGCAGGCGGGCCTCCTCGGCCGCAAGAGCGGCCGCGGCTTCTACCGCTACGACGACTGACGCTCGAAGAGCCGGCGGAGCACGTCGGCGTCGTGCCCGCCGGTGATGACGAGCACCTCGTCGCCGGGCACGAGCTCCGTCGAGCCGCCGGCGCGCACCGGCTCGCCGTCGCGCACGAGCATCACGATCCACGCGCGCTCGGACAGGGGCAGGTCCTCGATCCGCTCGGCGGCCGCCCGCGACCCCGACGCGACGGTGAAGCGGCGCACGCCGGAGGGTTCCCTGGGCAGCCGCATGGAGATGTGCCAGGGCTCGAGGTCGGACATGCGCATCGGCACGTGCAGCCACCGCGCCATCGACGGCACGAGCGAGCCCTGCACGATCACCGAGAAGGCGACGACCACGAAGACGATCTCGTAGATCTGCTGCGCGTGGTCGACGCCCTGCAGCAGCGCGAGCGCGGCTAGCAGGATCGGAACCGCTCCCTTCAGGCCGCTCCACATGATGAAGAGCCGTTCGCCCCAGCGCAGGCGGACGGGGAGGAGCAGCGGGCCTGCGACGAGCGGCCGCGCGATCAGCGCGAGCACGACGCCGAGCGCGAGCGCCTTGAGCCAGTCCGACCCCGAGAACACGTCGCTCAGGTCGATCGTCAGTCCCAGCGCGACGAACACCGTGATCTCCGCCAGGCTGGCGAGGGCGCGGTGGAAGCCCTCGATCTCGGCCTTGTACGGCGCGCGCGCGTCGCCGACGAGGATGCCGGTGACGAACACGGCGAGGAAGCCGGAGCCGTGTGCGACGGTGGCCGCCCCGTAGATGGCAAGGCTGACGGCGAGCGTGCGCAGCGGGTACAGGCCCTCGTGGGGCAGCGAGGTGCGCATGAACGGCAGCAGCACGCGGGCCCCGAGGTAGCCCGCGAGCAGGCCCACGGCCATCTGGAGCGCGAAGTCGCCGACGACCCCGATGGTCACGTCGCCGCCGTGCGAGGCGATGTCGAGCATGCCGATCATCAGCGCGATCCCGACGGGGTCGTTCGCGCCCGACTCGCCCTCGAGGATCGTCCCGCTCCGCCCACGGATCTCGCGGCGGCCGAGCACCGCGAACATGACCGCCGGGTCGGTGGGAGCGAGCGCCGCGCCGACGATCCCGGCCGTCGTCCAGCTGAAGTCGAAGAGCGCGTGCGCGGCGACGGCGATGATCAGCGCGGTCGCAAACGTCCCGACCACGCCGAGCACGCCGATCGGGACGACCGACGCGCGGAAGCGCCTCCAGCCGACGTGCATGCCGCCGTCGAACAGGATCAGGATCAGCGCGACGACGCCGACCCGCTCGACCGTCTCGATCGAGAGCTCGTCGCGGAGGTGCGGGAACACGTCCGAGGCCACGGCCGCGGCGAGCAGGAAGATCGCCGGGGCGGGCACCGGGACGTACGACGTCAGCTTGCTCGCCAGCACGGCGAGGACGAAGGCCGCGCCAACGATGAGCACGATCGTCCCGAACGCGGTGATCTCGTGCACGTCGGCGATGCTTACAGGGTTCGGCCCTTTACGGCTTTCTTACGTCTTACTCATCGTGTTCACACCGCGGACCCCGATACTTCAGTTCGTGGGAGCCCGCGCCCTTGTTCTCGGCATGCTCGTCGCCGCTCTCGTGGCGGCGTCGGCGGCTGCGTCGACGCCCCTCGGAATGCGCAGCCAGCGCGACGGCACGTTCGCGGTGCAGGACGGTCGCGGGTCGTTCCAGCTGCAGAACGTGCAGGGGGGCCTGGTCGGTCGTGTCGACCGCGGCAAGATCACCATTACGAGCCCGTACTCGAACACCGGCACGACGATCGTGCGCGGGTACCAGACGATCAAGATCAAGACGCCGACGGCGACGGTCTACTGCTGCAAGAACATCCGCTTCCGGACGAGCGGCAAGTTCACCGTCCAGATCGACCAGGGCGTCGGTGTGGAGCTGAGCGTTGTTGGCCGCGGGAAGGCGATGCTGCTCGGCGCCGGCTACGCCGAGCTCGGGCTGTCCGACGGCACCTACCAGCTGAACGACTCACCCGGGGTGCCGGTGCCGGACGTCCGCACCTGGGTCACGATCAAGGCGCCGATGCCGGCGCCGCCGCCCAAGCGCCAGCGGCCCTGACCCCCGGCTCTGGCATGCTGGACGAGGGAATGCCCGCCACCGGAACCGTCCAGACGATCCTCGTCGTCGAGGATGAGGAGTCGATCGCCTCGTTCGTCGCGCTCTATCTGCGCAACGCCGGGTACGGCGTCGAGACCGCGGCGACGGGGGCCGACGCGCTGGTGAAGCTGGAGGCCGCGAAGCCGTCGCTCGTCGTCCTCGACCTGATGCTCCCCGACGCGGACGGCATCGACGTCTGCCGCCGGATGCGGAAGGGCTCGGATGTGCCGATCCTGATGCTGACGGCACGCGACGAGGACGTCGACAAGATCATCGGCCTCGAGGTCGGCGCGGACGACTACATGACGAAGCCTTTCAACCCGCGCGAGCTCGTCGCGCGCGTGAAGTCGATCCTGCGCCGCGCCAACGCGGACCGCCGTCCGGCCGAGCCGCGCACGCTCGAGCTACGGCCAGCTCCACATCGACGCCGGACGTCGCGAGGTCGTGGTCGGCGAGGAGGAGATCCAGCTCGCGCCCAAGGAGTTCGACCTGCTCTGGGAGCTGCTCGACCACAAGGGGATCGTCCTGACGCGCGATCAGCTGCTCGAGCGCGTCTGGGGCTACACCTTCGCGGGCGACACCCGAACGGTGGACGTCCACGTCCGCCAGCTGCGCCGGAAGCTCGGCGACGCGTCGCCGATCGTCACCGTGTGGGGCGTCGGCTACAAGGTCGCTCATGCCAGGGGCGCGGTGAGCGCGTAGGGCGGCGCCGTGTTCCGCTCGCTGCGCTTCCGCCTTCCTGCCTTCTTCCTGATCGGCATCGTCCTGTCGGGCGTGATCGCCGCCGCGATCGCGTTCGGGCTCTTTCAGAGCTACGTCCAGGACCGCACGCGGAGCGAGCTGCAGCGGAACGCTGCCGGCCTTGCACAGCTCTACGAGAAGCAGGCGATCCGGTCGCAGGACGAGAACCGGCCGCCCGTCCAGCTATCAGCCCGGGACCTGGAGAAGGCGAGCGGCAACCGCATCTACTACGTCGGCGGGAACTCCTTCCTGAGCGGCCAGCCAGGGTTGCGCCACCTACCCGACAGCTACTTCCCGAACTGGCGGCTCGGCCGGCCGCACAGCTTCGATTTCGTGCCACCGGGCCTCGACGAGACCTACTTCGCCTACGCGACGCCGTTCAGGCTCGACAAGCAGGTGTGGGGCGCGCTCGTCGTCGCGACCCCGAAGGACACGCTGCGCTCGGGCTGGATCACGCTCATGCAGCGCCTGGGCATTGCCTTCCTGATCGGAGCGTTTGTCGTGGGTGGGCTCGGCTGGTGGCTGTCGCGGAGAATCACGAGGCCGGTGCTCGCGCTCGCCGACGCAGCCGACGAGGTGGCGCAAGGCAATTACGACGTCCAGCTGCCGCCGCCGGGCGACGACGAGATCGGCGAGCTCTCGATTCGCTTCTCCGAGATGGCCAGGCGCCTGAGCGAGGTCGAGGAGCTCGAGCGCAACTTCCTGATGACCGTCTCGCACGAGCTGCGCACGCCGCTGACGGCGATCCGCGGCCACGTCGAGGCGCTGCGCGAAGGCATCGTCGAGGACCCGGAGCTGCGCGCGCGCTCACTGGAGGTGATCGCGATCGAGGCGTCGCGGCTCGAGCGGCTCGTCGGCGACGTGCTCGATCTCGCCAAGCTCGACGCGCGCCGGTTCACCGTCCTGCACGAGGAGGTGGACATGGCGCAGCTGATCGAGCAGGCCTACGAGGCGTTCGGCGAGGAGGCGCGCCGGCGCGGCATCGAGTACACGTGGACCTCGCGGCGCGGCCGGTGATCGTCTCGGACGGCGACCGGCTGCTGCAGATCGTCTCGAACCTGCTCTCGAACGCCTTCCGCTGGACCCCCGACGGGGGCCGGGTCGAGGTCGATCTCGCGCAGATCGACGGCCAGGTGTCGGTCGCCGTCGTGGACACCGGGCCGGGGATCTCGCCGGCCGATCGCGAGCGGATCTTCCGGCCGTTCGTGTCCGGTGGCGGTGGCGGGACCGGCCTCGGGCTGGCGATCGCGCGCGAGCTCGCGACCGCACTCGGCGGCCGGATCAGCGTCGAGAGCACGCCGGGCGAGGGCAGTCGCTTCGAGCTACTGCTGCCGGCCGGCGTCACTGCCGCCGAGCCTGAGCTCGTCGGCTAGCTGTTCGCGCGGCGCTCTTCGATGCGGTAGACGATCGCGCCGCCCGAGCGCTCGAAGCCCTGCTCGATCCGCTCCAGGCGCCCGTCGACGCCCTTCCAGCCGGACGAGACGAGGTCGACGAGCAGCGAGAGGTCGTCGAGGCGCGCGCGCCGCTCGGCGAGGAGCTGGCCTTCGATCCGCTCGAGGCGCCGGATCGTCTGCCCGGCAAGGCCGCGCACCTCGGCCATCTGGCGCGCGACGGGGAGCGCCTCGGCGCGAACGCCGTCGCGGACGGCGTTGCCGACCCGCTCGGGGAGCGACGACTCGAGGTTCGCGGCGAGCTCGGCGAGCTGCTCGACCTGGGCGCGTGCGCGCTCGAGCGCGGCGTCCACATCGGCGGCCTGCGTACGCTCCTCCGAGGCCTCAGCGAGGCGCTCGTGAACGCGGTTCAGCGCCTCGTCGTCCATGGCGGGCAACGCTAGCGTGGGCGTCGGATGAGATCGGACGAGCTCGATTACGAGCTGCCGGCCGAGCTGATCGCGCAGCATCCGGCGGCTCGCCGGGACGCGTCGCGGCTGCTCGTGTACGAGCGCGCGACCGGCTCGGTGCGGCACCGGACCTTCTCCGACCTGCCCGAGGAGCTCGCGCCCGAGGAGCTGCTCGCCGTCAACGACACGCGGGTCGTTCCCGCTCGGATCACGGGCCGGCGGGCGAGCGGCGGCGCGGCCGAGGTGCTGTTGCTGGAGCCCTTGCGCGAACCCGGGGAGTGGGAGGCGCTAGCGCGCCCGTCGCGACGCCTGCGGCCCGGTGACCGGATCGGGAGCGCGGAGCTTGTCGAGCCGCTCGGCGAAGGCCGCTGGCGCGTCAGGCTGGACGGCGCGCCGGCCGGCGAGGTGCCGCTGCCGCCGTACATCACCGAGCCGCTCGGCGACCCGGAGCGCTACCAGACCGTCTACGCGCGTGAAGAAGGGTCCGCGGCCGCGCCGACCGCCGGGCTGCACTTCACGCCCGAGCTGCTCGACCGGCTGCCCATGGAGCGCGTCACACTCCACGTCGGCCTGGACACGTTCCGGCCGCTCGCGGCGGACACGCTGGAGCAGCACGAGCTGCACAGCGAGCGCTACGCGGTCGAGCCGGCGGCCTGGGAGCGGATCCGCGAGGCGGAGCGCGTGCTCGCCGTGGGGACGACGACGACGCGGGTGCTCGAGTCGCTGGCGCGCGGCGAGCCGATCGCCGGCCGTACCGACCTCTTCATCACGCCGGGCTTCGAGTTCCGGCGCGTCGACTCGCTGCTGACGAACTTCCACCTGCCGCGGTCGACCCTGCTGGCGCTCGTCATGGCGTTCGCCGGCGTCGAGCAGACGCGCGAGCTGTACCGGCTCGCGATCGAGGAGCGGTACCGCTTCTACTCGTTCGGCGACGCCATGCTTCTCCGCTGAAAATCCGGCTCGCTCCGCTCGCCATGACGATTTTCAGCGGATCGAAGTCACACGCGACTTCGCGCGGCGTGACTGCGGCCGGGCAAGCCGGCCTCCGTCGATGGGGTGGCGGGTAGCTTGGCTCGATGAGTGCGCTTGAAGTGACAGCCACCGACGGCGCCGCCCGTGCCGGCGTCCTGCACACGGCGCACGGCGACGTGCCGACGCCGGCCTTCATGCCGGTCGGCACCAAGGCGACCGTCAAGACGCTCGACCCGGACGAGCTGCGCGCGGTCGGCGCGCCGATCGTCCTCGCCAACACGTACCACCTCGCCTTCCGCCCGGGCACCGATGTGATCGCAGGAGCTCGGCGGGCTGCACCGGTTCATGGGCTGGGACGGCCCGATCCTCACCGACTCGGGCGGCTTCCAGGTCTTCTCGCTGCGCCACACGATCCTCGCGGCGGACGACGAAGGTGTCACCTTCCGCTCCGTCTACGACGGCGACCCCGCGCGGTTCACGCCCGAAAGCGTCGCGGCCGCCGAGGCCGCGCTCGGCTCGGACATCGCCATGTGCCTCGACGTCTGCCCGCCCGCGGGCGCGCCGCGCGAAGAGCTGGAGCAGGCGGTCAGCCGGACCACCGCCTGGGCCACGCGCCAGCGGGAGGCGGCGCGCGCCGACGGCCAGCTCGTCTTCGGCATCGGCCAGGGCGGGATCGACACCGAGCTGCGCGAGCGCTCGATCGCAGAGATCACGGCGCTCGGCTTCGACGGCTACGCGCTCGGCGGGCTCTCCGTCGGCGAGGATCGCCCGCTCGACGTGCGGCCGCCGTCTCGCGCGCTGCGCCGCTGCTCCCGGCCGCGCAGCCGCGCTACTTCATGGGCATCGGCGACCCCGAGGGCATCCTCGAGGTGATCGAGCGCGGCATCGACATGTTCGACTGCGTCCTGCCGACCCGGCTCGGCCGCACCGGCACCGCGCTCGTCCCGACCGGCAGGCTGAACCTGAAGAACGCGGCCTTCGCGCGCGACCCGCGGCCACTTCTTACCGAATGTTCATGCCCCGCGTGCCAACGTTTTTCGCGGGCCTACGTCCGACATCTTGTGAACCAAAATGAAGTCCTCGGCCTGCGACTGCTGACCCTGCACAACGTGCATTACCTGCTCGACCTCACCGCGCGCGCACGCGCCGCGATCGAGCGCGGGGAGCTAGCATCCTTCAAGGCCGAGACCCTCGGCCGTCTCAACACGTCGGAGGAAGCGGCTTGACTGCCATTCTGTTTCTCGTCCTACTGGTTGGGCTGGCCTATTTCCTGCTCATCGCCCCCCAGCGCCGCCGCCAGCAGGCGCAGCGGCAAGCGCGCGAGACCGTCGACCCGGGCGACGTCATCCTGACGGCCGGCGGCATCTACGCCACCGTGCGCGAGGTCCGCGAGGCCGACCTGGACGTCGAGATCTCGCCGGGCACCATCGTCCGCCTGGACAAGCGCGCCATCGCCATCCTCGTCGAGCCCGTGGTAACCGAGGCGGAGCCGGAGGAGGCGGCCGTCCCGGACGAGGAACCGTCCGAACCGGCACGAACGTAGGTGCCGGCCCCTTTCATTCCGGACGTTCCCGGCTACGCTGAGGCAGGGTCTTTCTAGGTGTCAAACCGTCGCACACAGCTGTTTCTGGTCTTCGCCACGCTGGTCGCGCTGGCGGGCGTCGCGCTGCTTACGATCCCCGGTTCGCCCATCCACAAGTCGCCCACGCTCGGGCTCGATCTGCAGGGTGGTATCGAGGTCGTGCTCCAGGCGCAGCCGCCGCCCGGCCACACGCTGACGTCCGCGGACATCGACCGCTCCGAGACGATCATCCGGAACCGCATCGACAAGCTCGGCGTGTCGGAGCCCGAGGTGCGCAAGCAGGGGAACAACCAGATCGCCGTGCAGCTCGCGGGCGTCTTCAACCAGCAGCGCGCGGTCGGCATCATCGGCTCGACCGCCGCGCTCGAGCTCTACAAGCTCGAGGACGACCTCGTCAACCCGTCGGTCAACCCGCTGTCGAAGCAGCCGATCGCGCACACGAACCTCTATGACCTGCTCGCGCCGGTCACGTCACAGGCGGGCTCGAAGGGCTCGGCCTACTACCTCTTCGGGCCGAACAAGAAGCTCGTCGCCGGGCCGGCGCTGACGAAGAAGGGGCTGCTCAGCTCCAAGGCGGCCAAGTGCCTCACCGGCAAGAAGACGCTCGGCTGCAAGAGGATCCTCGCCGCCGGCGGCAAGGCGAAGAACAACGCGAAGCCCGGCACGGACGGCCTGCCCAAGGGCTGGACCATCTTCGGCCGCCCGGCGAACACGGCGGTCATCACGTGCGACGTCAGCGGCCGCGTCTGCCCGGGCCTGAGCACGAACCCGATCCCGGGCGTCACCTACTACTACCTCTTCAAGCACACGAGCCCGCTCGTCAAGAACCCGGTGCCCGAGATGGGCGGCGGCGACCTGAAGCTGGACGGCACGCAGGCCGACCTCGCTTCCGACACCGGCGAGCCGGAAGTCCTCATGGCCTTCACGGGCAAGGGCGGGGGCAAGTTCCACGAAATCACGCGCGAGATCGCGCGCGAGGGCCGCATCCGCGCCGCGACGCTGCCGGCCGGCACCGACCCGACGGCCGCGTTCGGGCACTTCGCGATCGTCCTCGACAACCAGATCAAGTCGTTCCCGTACATCGACTTCAACAGCACGCCCGACGGGATCTCGGGCTCGGGCGGCGCGCGCATCACCGGCATCGGCACGATCGGCGAGGCGAAGGACCTGGCGCTCGTGCTGCAGACGGGCGCGCTGCCGGTCAAGTTCCGCATCGTCGACCAGACGACCGTCTCGGCGACGCTCGGCAAGGACTCGCTCCATCAGGCCGTCCGCGCCGCGATCGTCGGCATGCTGGTGGTCGCGCTCTTCCTGATCGTCGTCTACCGGATCCTGGGCGTCGTCGCGGTGCTCGGCCTCGGGATCTACGCGGCGCTCCTGTACGCGGTGCTCCTGCTCTTCAACGTGACGCTGACGCTGCCGGGCTTCGCGGGGCTGATCCTCACGATCGGCGTCGCAGCAGACGCGAATATCGTCATCTTCGAACGCATCAAAGAGGAGTCCCGCGCGGGCAAATCCGTGCGCGCGGCCGTCGCCGCCGGCTACCAGAAGGGCTTCAGCACGATCGTCGACGCGAACGTCGTCACGGCGATCACCGCCCTGGTGCTGTTCGCGGTCGCCACCGCAGGGGTCAAGGGCTTCGCCCTGGTCCTCCTCATCGGTACGGCGATCTCGATGCTGACCGCCGTCGCCGTCACGCGCGCGTTCCTCGGCCTGCTCGCCGGCTTCCGCTGGTTCGACAGCCCGAAATTCATGGGCGCCTCGGGCCAGGCGCACGCGAAGTGGCTGCAGATCGACTACATGGGCAAGAAGCGGCTGTGGTTCGCGATCTCGGGCACGGTCGTTGCGATCTGCATCCTCTCGCTCGGCATCAAGGGCCTGAACCTCGGCATCGACTTCAAGGGCGGCACACAGGTCGCCATCGGAAAGATCAACAAGCCGGCCACGACGAGCGACTTCCAGAAGATCGCGGCGTCGATCGGCCAGCCGGCGGCCGTCGTCCAGGGACGAGGACCGTCGACGAACGGCCAGTACCGCTCGTTCCAGCTGCAGATGAAGTCGCTCGACCCGGCGAAGCTGACGAAGCTCCGCGCGGAGATCACCGGCCAGTACGGCGACAACATCTCGTACGGCGTCAAGAGCGTCTCGGCGAGCTTCGGCTCGCAGATCGCACGCTCGGCCATCCTGGCCATCTTCGTCTCGTTCCTGCTGATCGTCCTTTACATCACGCTGCGCTTCAACTGGAAGTTCGCGGTGCCCGTGCTCGCCGGCATCGCCCACGACGTGCTGATCACCGTGGGCATTTACTCGATCACCGGCCGGGAGGTGAGTACGTCGACGGTCGCGGCGGTGCTCACCGTCCTCGGGTACTCGATGTACGACACGATCATCGTGTTCGACCGCATCCGGGAGAACATCCCGCTGATGAAGCGCGCGCCGTTCGCGCAGATCGCGGACGTGTCGATCTGGGAGACGATTCGCCGCTCGCTGGCGACGACGCTGATCACGGTGCTCCCGATCATCTCGCTGCTGCTCTTCGGCGGCGCCACGCTCAAGGACTTCGCGTTCGCGCTGCTCGTCGGCGTCATCTCGGGCGCCTACTCGACGATCTTCATCTGCACGCCGCTCTTGACCCTCCTCAAGGAGCGCGAGCCGGAGTACGCACGGCGCAAGCAGGCGGCCCCGGCCGTCGTCAGCGGCGTCGAGGCGGCAGAGGTGCTCGCCGCCGCCGAGGAGGCCGCAGCCGAGGCGCCGGCGCCGGAGTTCGCGCCGACGATCATGGGCGGCGGCGCAGACGGTTCACGCCGCGAGCGGCGCCGCCAGCGGCGCCGGACCCGCCCGCACGGCCGCGCCAGGTAGGCGGCGGTGGACGATCGCGGCGCCATCCGGGAGCTCGTTCAGCAGCTCGGGCTGGCTGCCGTCGGAGCCGTCTCGCTGACCGCCGAGCGGGCCGACCGCCTGGCCGACGACCTCGCGGGGCGCGGTGGAATGCGCCGCGACGAGGTGCGTGCCGTGATCGAGGACTCGATGGGGCGCTGGCGCTCCGAGGCCGGCCGGGTCGGCGATCGCGCCGGAGCGCTGTTCGCCGATGTCCTGGCCGACCTCGGGCTCGTGACGAAGGATCAGTTCGAGGAGCTGGAGCTCCGCGTCGCGCAGCTCGAGCACCGGCTGCGGCTCCTCGAGGGTCAGGTGCCGACGCCGGGCCCGAACGGCTCGCCGCCCCGCGGCTAGCCCTGTCCGGGCGACGGGGCGTACTCGCCCAGGAACTTCGGCCCGATGATCTGCTGGGCCACGGCCACCTGGCCGAGGTAGCACTCCCACTCGCGCCCGTCGGAGCGGAGCGAGCGGCAGCCGCCGTTCACGTGCTTGGTCGCGTCGACGGTCGGCTCCACGGTGCCCTTCCAGTCGGAGACCTCCGGCGCGGGGGCACGCTCGAGCACGCAGTGGAACTCGACGTTGTCCTTGACGACGGTGCAGCTCGGCTGCGTGCCGGCGAGGGCGAGCGTGCCCGCGGGCATGCTCTGTGCGACCTGGTCGGGGCCGGTCAGCTGTGCCGACCGCGATCGCGGCGCCCGGCACCACAACGGCGAGCACGACGAGCGCGACGGCGAGCCGGCGGCCCGTGACCCGGCGCCGTGGCGCGAGGTCGGCCTCGGCGGAGCCTTCGAGCGCGTCGCCGAGGCGGTTCAGTGTGGTCTCTTCGGTCATCGTTCCTCCCTGGTCAGTCGGTCTCTGAGCGCGGCGAGGCCGCGGTGGACTCGGACGCGGGCGGCGCCGGGCGTCGTCTGCAGCGAGGCGGCGACGTCGGCGTAGGCCAGGTCGTCGACGAACCGCAGCTCGAGCGCCTGCTGCTGGTCGTCCGGAAGCTCGGCGAGCGCCTCGTCGAGCCACGCCTCCGTCGGTTCCGCCGTCGCGGGCTCACGGTCGAGCCGCTCGAGCACGCCGAGCCGCGTGCACGCGGCTCGCTCGATTCGCCCGCGCCGCACCGAGGAGCCCAGCACGTGGCGGGCGATCGCGAACAGCCACGGGCCGGCGGAGCCACCCGCCTCGTCGCGGAAGCGCTTCCGCGACTTCCACGCCTCGGCGAACGTCTCTGCGGTCAGGTCGTGCGCCGCGTCGAGGTCGCGGGTGCGGCCGCGGTGGAAGGCGAACACGCGCGCCGAGTAGCGGTCGTACAACTCGCGGAAGGCGTGTGCGTCCGTCCGCGCGCGACGGATCAGCTCGGCGTCCGTGGTCATGTCAGGGAGATGGCACCAGGGGCCGGAAACGTTACGGGCCTAGTCGCCTGTCACACTTTTGCCATGGCGACGGCCCCGCCACGCAACCTCGGCCGCCTGTCGGAGATCGCGCAGGTCGCGGCCCGCCACGGGTTCGGCTACCTCTTCGATAACCGGCGGCTGCGCCGCCGCGAGCCGGTAGAGGGCACGCCGTCGCAGCGCGGCGCGCATCTCAGGGCGATGCTCGACGAGCTCGGCCCGACGTTCGTGAAGTTCGGGCAGCTGCTCTCGACGCGGCCTGACCTGCTCCCTCAGGACATCATCGTCGAGCTGCGCGCGCTCCAGGACGACGTCACGCCGTTCTCGTACGCGGAGGTGGAGCTCGTCATCCAGGCGGAGCTCGGGCTGCCGATCGAGCGGCTCTTCCTGGAGTTCGAGGAGACGCCGGTGGCCGCCGCGTCGATCGGCCAGGTGCACCGCGCGGTGCTCCCCAACGGACGTCGCGTCGCGGTCAAGGTGCAGCGCCCGAACGCGCCAGGTCAGATCGAGTCCGACATTGCCCTGCTCTACCAGGCGGCGAAGCTGGCGAAGGACCGCATCCGGCGCCTCGACTTCATCGACGCGCGCGGGATCGTCGACGAGTTCGCGCGCTCGATCCGTCAGGAGCTCGACTACCGCGGCGAGGCGCGCAACGCGGAGCAGTTCCGCAAGGACTTCGCCGGGCACCCGCGCGTGCGCATCCCGCGCGTGTACTGGAGCTACACGCGGGCGCGGGTGCTGACGCTCGAGTACCTCGACGGCATCCAGCTGGGTGACGTCGAGTTCTCGACGACGCCGGAGATCGAGCGCCGCCGGCTCGCCGAGATCATGACCGAGACCTGGATGACCATGGTCTTCAAGAACGGGTTCTTCCACGGAGACCCGCACCCGGCGAACATTCTCGTGCTGGACGGCGGCCATTCGATCGGCCTGGTCGACTTCGGCCTGGCCGGGAAGCTGACCGACGCCGACATGACGAAGCTGACGCGGCTGTTCATCGACGCCGCGAACGAGAACGTCGACGCGCTGCCCAAGCGCCTCGCCGAGCTCGGCGTCCGTTACCCGCGCGAACGCGAGGCCGAGCTACAGGCAGCGCTCCGCGAGCTCTTCTATCGCTACTACGGCGCACCGCTGTCGCAGATCGACCCGCTGCAGGTGATCCGCGAGGGGTTCGACCTCATCTACTCGATGAACCTCGAGCTGCCGACGCGCTGGCTGCTGCTCGACAAGGCGATCGCCACGCTGGCGTCGGTCGGCGTCGAGCTCTACCCGGAGTTCAACGTGTTCGAGGTCGCGAAGCCGTACGCCCGCGATCTCATGCTGCGCCGCTACAGCCCGGGCCGCGTCGTCGGGCGGGCGCGGCGCGAGACGACCGATCTCGTGCGGATCGCGCGCGAGCTGCCGTACCAGCTGAACGACGTGCTCGAGCAGGCGCGCGACGGGCAGATCGAGGTCGGTTTCGTGCACAAGGGCGTCGACGAGTTCCTGCAGGGGATGGACGTTGCGTTCAACCGGCTCGTGGTCGCGCTGGTCGTAAGCGCGGGTCTGATCTCTTCGAGCCTGATCGGGATCTTCGCGACGGAGGGGCCTCAGATCCTCGGCATCAACGTCGTCTCGGTGTTCGGCTTCGTGCTCTCGACGATCCTGGCCGTTTGGCTGCTCGTCGGCGTCATCCGGCACGGCCGCTTGTAGCCGCGCCCGGCGCGGCCGGGTGTGGGCGCACCTGTCGAACGTCTGTCACGAACTCGCATGAAAGGACATCTGGCGGCGTGGCGGAGGTCGCTCTACCGTCGGTTGCATGGACGCGCTGCTGGTGGCCGACCCCGAGGAGACGACCCGCGAGCTCCTGGGCCGCCACCTCGAGCGCGACGGGTTCGAGGTGCTGCACGCCACGGCAGGCGTCGAGGCGCTCGACCTGGCCGAACGGGCGCACCCGGACCTGGTGCTGCTCGGCAGCACCCTGGAGGACGCGCCCGGCGTCGAGGTGTGCACCCGTCTGCGCGCCGGGGAGCCGGGCCGCTCGTGGAACCGCGACGTGCCGGTGATCATGATCGGCGAGCGCGACCCGGTCGACTGCGTGCGGGCGTTCGCGCGCGGGGTGGACGACTACGTCGCGCGGCCGCTGGTCTACGACGAGCTGCTGAGCCGGATTCGGGCCGTGCTCCGGCGCGTGAGCCCGGCGGAGCGCGACCGGCTGCAGGCCGGCGAGCTGGTCGTCGACCGGCGCACGCGCGACGTGCGCGTCGGCGGGCGGCGCGTCGTGCTGGCGGCGAAGGAGTACGAGCTGCTGCTGAAGCTCGCATCGGAGCCGGTTCGCGTGTTCACGAAGGAGCAGCTCTTGCGAGAGGTGTGGGGCTTTCGGTCGCTCGGCCGCACTAGAACTTTGGATAGCCACGCTTCCCGCCTTCGACGCAAGCTCGCTGCCGTGAGCGCGCGGCCCTGGGTCGTGAATCAGTGGGGCGTCGGGTACCGGCTCGTCGAGCCCGACTAGCGCTTCGGGTCACGGCGTGGCGGGTATGCCGACCCGATGCCCGAGGCGCCGGTGCGACAAAGCAGGAACGGCCTGGTCGTCGACGGCGACGGCTGGTTCGTCGTGAACGCGCGCGAGTCTCGTTGGAAGGATGATGGCCCGCTCGGCGCCTATTGCACGTTCGAGGGAAAGCGGAGATTCCCCCATTTCGGGATCAACGTCAGCGTGCTCGAGCCGGGTCAGCGCATGGGCATGTACCACCGTGAAAAGGGTCAGGAGGCGTTCCTCGTACTCGCGGGTGAGTGCACCTTGATCGTCGAAGGAAAGAAGCGCGTGCTCTCCGCCTGGGACTTCTTCTATTGCGCGCCCGAGACCGAGCACATCATCGTGGCAGCGGGCAAGCAATCGGCAGTCGTGCTCGCGGTCGGTGGGCGCGGAAGGGGCGTCGGTGGCGGACTTCGCTACGTCGTCTGCAAGGCCGCAGCGCGATACGGCGCGAGCGTGACTCGCGCAACGTCCGATCCCGCCGTCGCGTACAAGAAGGTGCGCGCAAAGCTTCCGCGCTCCAGGTTCGTGAAATACCGGCGAGGCTGGCTCCCCGAAGACTGACCCGGCCCGGCGAGCCGGGGACGCCGCCCAGGCGATAGGCGGCGGTGGTGGTGACCGTCCCGTCCCCGGCCACCATGACGGGAGCCACGTCGTCGAACAGTCCGCCGCTGAAGCCCCGGCCCTGGGTCGTGAACCTCACCGCGGCAAGCTTCCGCCGCAGACGCGACGGGTGGCTGTCGAGCGTCCTACGCAAGAGGTCCGCGAGTTCGGGTACGACCCACGCGTCTGATCGCGCGAGAGGAACTGTCGCCTGGGCGAGTGTTCTCGGAATGTCCCTGATCGCGGGGTTGTTCGCATAGAGTCAGAGCCAGCCCCGAGGCCTCGCAGGCCTTCGTCTATCGCGGCGTCAAGAGGAGAATCCGATGAAACCGAATGTCCGGGGCGCTCCGGAACGCACACGATGAGGGTTTGCATCGTTGGGGCCTCTGGGAAGCTTGGGCAGTACATGGTCCAGCAGTCGCTGGATCGCGGCTACGAGGTGGTTGGTGTGTGCCGCGAGCAAAGCGTGGGGAAGCTCGACGCCTTCAACGGGCGCATCACTGTCATCCCGGGAGCGACGGACGACCGCGAGGTCATCAAGCGCGCGGTCGCGGGATGCGACGGGGTTCTCGCTGTGATGACCCCGCGAGGCGTCCACGGGTACTCGACGGGAACGACCCAGGCGGTGCTCGACTACGCGCCTCCGGGCGCCCGCCTCATCTTCTCGTGCGGCTGGCACATCACCCTCGATGGCCAGGACGTGTACTCGCTGAAGCTCAAGACCCTCGTGAAGGTCTTCGGCCCACTCGCGCGTCTCGCTCGCTTCGCCGACCTCGACGACCAGGTGGAGGCAGCCCGGCGGATCTTCGCCAGCGACACGCGGTGGACGGTCGTGCGCGGGAGCGACCTCGAGGAGGGCGAGAGCCAGGGCCTGCCCGTATGGAGCCGCCATGTCGGCGACCCCATCCTTGAGAGCAACCTCACGCGCCGCGTCGACTTCGCCCTTTTCATGGTAGAGGCACTCGACAACGACGCCTTGGTCCACGAGGCCCCGGCGATCGTCGGCTGCCAGACGCCCTCGGCGCTCGCGCACGCCGCAAGCGAATGAACTCTGCGGTGCGCGACGGTGCTCTTGTTCGAGGCCTTCGGCGGTGGCGCACCGAGCGAGTGGGGTACGTCCGCACGTCTGCGGGGGCGGACGAGGACGCTGGATTCACACGCGTCGCGGCTGCGGCGGAAGCTCGCCGCGGTCAGCGCGCGGCCGTGGGTGGTGAACAGTGGGGTGTCGGTACCGGCTCCGTCGGGCCCGCACCGAGGCTCAGCTCCCGTTCACGCGCGAGGAGTAAACGAATCGCAGGTGGCCGGAGCTCCGGATCGTCCCTCGAACAAACCTGCATCCGCCCACGCCCAGCCGCGGGAACATGAACTTGCAGTGGTCGCAGCGCACTTCGGGCGTGGGAGCCGGCCGGTAGTGGGCTTGGCTCTTCGACATGCCCCAGACCCTCACGGTGCATCACCTCCGTGAACATCGTCCCGAGAAGCAGTACGGAAACGAGAGTCTCGCACGTCTGACGCTTGGCGTCAGGGGCGCCGCTCGAGCAGCACCACCATCGACGCGTACTGCCCGGCGCAGTCGACCCGCGCCAGCCGGTTCGGCATCGTCCCCCAGAGCGCGAGCAGCAGCGTCAGGTTCGAGTAGTGGTAGCCGTCCGCGGTGGTGACACGCTTCGCGCTCACGGTGAGGCGCGCGATCGCGCTCCGCGTCTGGCGGCATTTCGGCTGAAGCCGGTTCAGCAGCGAGTCATAGCGCGCGACATGCCCGCTGTTGTTGTCGTCCTGGGCAAGGATCGCGGCGTCCCGGGACGCCGCGAACGCAGGCGGCGCGAGTGCGAGCGTGGCGACTGCCGCGATCGCCGAGAGGGTCTTCGTCATGTTGGTCTTCCGATCGGTGTGGGGCGCGCCGACCGTCGACGCGCCACATCCCTGTGTCGGCCAGGCGAACGATTCCTTGAATCCCCGGTCTCAGGCGGGGGCGGCCGATCGGCTCGCGCGCAGCTCCGCCCGCGACTCGCGCCACCAGATCAGCTCGTATGCGTGCAGCACGACCCAGACGGCCGCGACGAGCGCGAGCGCGGCGAGCGCCGGCACCCTGGTCGCGACAGGGATCAGCAGCAGGCACACCACACCGGCGACGAGCCGCCCGCTTCTCCAGCGGAGCGCGCGGCCGATCCGCGCCCGCATGGCCCAGAAGGCGAGCAGCATCAGCGCAGGCCCGCCGCAGAGCGCCACGGCGGGGACGATGTCGAGCTCGTCGCCGACGTGCGCCAGCGTCTTCTTCATCGCGAAGGCAAACAGCACGATGCCGGTCACGATCGGCAGATGGAGGTACGTGTAGAGGTCGCGCGCCAGGGCGATCCGCTGCGTGCCGCGGCGCTGCTCGAGCACCCGCTCCGCCGCCGCCGGGAAGTAGTCGAAGTAGCCCAGCCACAAGGCCGCCGCGACGCCGAGGCCCAGCAGCGCGGCCACGATCACTGCTGCGCTCAGGGCGGTGACCCGCGCGGCGAGCCCGATGGCGACGAGGGACTCGCCGATGGCGATGATCACGATCAGGCCGTGCCGCTCCACGAAGTGCGCGACGTGGAGCCGCCAGCCCTCGAGCCCCGTGAACAGGGGGCCGAAGAAGCCGATCGCGATTGCGCCCAGCCACAAGAGCGACCGGAGCCTGCCGTCGACGAAGCCGGCCGCCACGATCAGCACCGCCCCGGCGAGCGGCAGCGGGGCGATCCGCTTGATCGCGCCGAGCAGCGCCCGGTCGCCGTGCGAAGCGAGCGCGTAGACCGCCAGGAACATGACCACCACGACGGCGAAGAAGACGCCGAACACCACGCCGTGCGCCCCGAACGCCTCGGGGACGGCCAGCGCCGCAACGAACATCGCCGCCGAGGCGACGAGGATCGATCCCCACACGAGCCCCTCGTCGGGGTCGACGGAATTCGTCAGCCAGGCGAACGACGCCCACGGCCACCAGAGCGCCCCCAGGATCAGCAGCCCCTGCCCGAGCCCCGTCCACGTCGGGTCGTCCGAGAGCACCGTCGTCACCTGCGTGAACGCGAAGACGAAGACCAGGTCGAAAAACAGCTCGAGCGGCGTCACCCGCTGTTCGCGCTCGGCGAGGACCTCGCTCACGCCCGGTAGGGTGCCCGACGGACCCCGTGAGAGGAGGAAGGATGGAGCTGTTCAGGCGAATCGAGGACGCGCACGCGCGCTGGAACGTCCTGAAGCACCCGTTCTACACGCGCTGGGAGAAGGGCGAGCTCACGCGCGAGGAGCTGCAGGTGTACGCCGGCCAGTACCGCCACGCCGTCACCGCGGTGGCGACCGCCGCCCGCACGGCGGCGAGCCCCGGCGACTCCCATGCCGCCGAGGAGGCCGCGCACGTGATGCTCTGGGACGCCTGGGCCGCAAGCCTCGGCGCCGACAAGGCCGCAGCCGCGCCCGAGACCCAGGAGTGCGTCGACGCGTGGAGCCCGGACGACGCGCTCGCCGCGATCGCCGTGCTCTATGCCGTCGAGTCGGCCCAGCCGGCGATCGCCGAGACCAAGCTGGCCGGCCTCGTCGAGCACTACGGCTACCGGCCCGACTCGCCTGCGCTCTCGTACTTCCAGGTGCACGCGGAGCTCGACAAGGAGCACGCCGCCCGCGCGGAGGAGATCCTGCGCGAGCGCGCCTCCGCCGCCGACGAGGACCGTCTCGTCGACGCGGCCGAGGTTGCGCTCAAGGCGAACTGGACGCTGCTCGACGGCGTCGAGCGCCTGAACCAGGCGGGTTCGGGGGGATAACACCTGAGCCGCCGCGCCGCGCTGGACGCTCCCATGCGTTGTCCTCGGTTGCGCCCGTATTTGAATATGAACGCGCCCTGCGTCCTAGCCTGGGAGCGTCCAGCGCACCGCTGCGACGAGGGCCATCCCCCCGAGCCCGCCTAGCCGACGATCGCGCCCTCGAGCGTGAGCAGCTGCTGCTTGCGCTCGAGGCCGCCTCCGTAGCCGACGAGGCTGCCCGTCGACCCGACGACGCGGTGGCACGGGAGCACGATCGGGATCGGGTTGCGGTTCATGATCGTCCCGACCGCCCGCGCCGCACGCGGCCGGCCCGCCTGCACGGCCAGTGCGCCGTACGTGGTCAGCCGGCCGTACGGCACGTGCGCGAGCTCGGCGAGCACGGCGCGCGAGAAGTCGCTCGCCACCCGGAGGTCGATCGGCAGCTCGAAGTCGTGGCGCTCGCCCTCGAAGTACTCGTCCAGCTGGCGGCGCACCGGGTCGACCGCGCGCGGCACGCGGAGGAGCCGAGCCCCGAAGACCCGGGCGAGCTGATCCTCGGCCGCGTCTGCGTCGGGATCGTAGGAGATCCGCGCGAGGCCCCGATCGGTCGCGGCCACGAGCAGCGGCCCGACGGGCGTGTCGGCGATGTCGTAGGCCACGTCGAGCAGCCCCTGCTGCAAGGCGGCCTCGCGAAAGCGGGTGTCCAGCTCGGGGGTAATCGTCATGACTGCTCCTTTCGGCGGATGCGGCGGACGCCGGCAGGACGCCGCCTGGCGCGCGGCCTCGGCGCTCGAGCCGAGCGCGTCGCCGATCTGGGCGTAGTCGAGGTCGTAGCCGTAGCGGAGCACGACGGCGGCGCGCTCCTTCGGCGGCAGCCCGTCGGTCAGCTCCTCGAGCTCCTCGTAGCTCGGCCGCTCATCCAACGACTCGATCGACTCGAGATCCGGGATCTCGGCGACGATCACGCGCCGGCCGCGCCGGTGCTCGTCGGTGACCACGCGGGCCGCGATCGTGAACACCCACGCGCGCAGGTGCTCGCCGTGGCGCAGCGACCCGTAGCCGCGCAGCGCGCGCAGGAAGGTCTCCTGGAACGCATCCTCGGCGCCGGCACCGACCCGCCCTCGCAGGAACGCGTAGACGGCGTCGCGATGCTCGGCGTAGAAGCGCTCGAAGGGCGGGACGGTCACTGCGGCCATCATGGACACAAACGCCGGCGGTCGCCCGATGTGAGACTGCCCGGGAGATGCGCGCCGCCGTCGTTGGCCACGTCGAGTGGATCGAGTTCCTGCGCGTCCCGCGCGTGCCGCGTCGCGGGCGACATCGTGCAGGCCCGCGCGCGTGGGAGGAGCCGGGCGGGCGGCGGGGCGGTCGCCGCACGGCAGCTCGCCCGCCTCGCCGACGGCTGCCGACTTCTTCACTGCGCTTGGCGACGACGAGCTCGGCCACCGGCTCGAGCAGGAGCTGACGCACCGCGGTGTCCGGGTGCTCGCGGCGCGCGCGCGACGAGCCGCAGCGCCGCGCAGTCACGTTCACCGACGACAACGGCGAGCGGACGATCACGCTCTTCAGCAGAAGCTCACGCCCGCGCGGCGACGACCGGCTGCCCTGGGAGGAGCTGGACGGCGTCGACGCCGTCTACTTCACCGGACGGCGACGCCGGCGCGCTCCGGGAAGCGCGCCGGGCCAGGATCCTCGTCGCCGACCGCCCGCGAGCTGCCGACGATCCGCGAGGCCGGCGTCCAGCTCGACGCCCTGGTCGAGCAGCGGCGAACGACCCCGCAGAGCAGTACGTGCTCGGGACGCTCGCCCGCCGAGCCGCAGCTCATCGTGGCGACGCGCGGCACGCAGGGCGGCGATTGGTACGCGGACCGCCAGCAGGGGACGTACGCGGCCGCTCGGCTGCCCGGGCCGATCGTGGACACCTACGGTGCCGGCGACTGCTTCGCCGCCGGGCTGACCTTCGCGCTCGGCCGGGGAGACGACGTCGACCAGGCGCTTGCGTTCGCCGCGCGCTGCGGCGCCTACGCGACGACGGGGCCGGGCGTCCACCCGGCGCCGCCCGCCGCGGTCGACGGCTAGCCCAGCCGCTGGCGCAGCGCGGTGGCGAGCGACTCCGGGTCGTCCACGCTGACCGCGATCGCGTCATAGCCGGCGCCGGTCTTCAGCTGGACGACCAGCGCGCGGGCGGGATCGGAGACGTCGAGGAACCACTTCTTCCCACGCCACCAGAAGATGCCCGCGCGCCGCGTGCCGACGGCGGCGTTGAAGCCGATCCGCCAGGTGAACCATGGCGGCACCTCGTCCAGCCCCACTGCGACCGAGGCGACCGCCTCGTAGCGCACGCTGATCGACCCCACGATCGTCAGCAGGCGGCGCAGCCCCTCGTTGCGGATCACGAAGTGGTCGTCGTGCAGCTCGACCCGCGCCATGGCCCAACAGTACCCGCGTGGCACAAAGGTGTTGCAGAGTGGGGGATCGTGGTTTAAAGTGGGGCAACCGCGGCGAGAAACGAGACCCCTCCATGCTGCTTGGCGAGCACGAGCACACGATCGATGACAAGAACCGACTCACGCTCCCGGCCCGCTTCCGCGAGGAACTGGGGGCCGGCGTCGTGGTCACCCGCGGGCTGGACGAGTGCCTCAACGTCTTTGCGCGCGAAGAGTGGGACAGCCTGGTCAGCCGGCAGCTGGACGCCCTCGACCCGTTCAGCCGCGAGGCACGTGAGATGGAGCGCTACTACTACTCGGGGGCGGTCGAGGTCGAGGTCGACCGGCAGGGGCGGGTCATGATCCCGACGCCGCTGTCGACGTACGCGAAGCTCGGGCGGGAGGTCGTCGTCGCGGGTGTTCGCAACCGGCTCGAGGTCTGGGATCGCGAGGCCTGGAGAAAACAGCGTGACGAGTTCGAAGGGAGCGCGGAGCATGTTGCCGAACGTCTTGCGCGACAACGGAGCTGACCACGTCCCCGTGCTGGCCGAGGAGGTGCGCGACCTCCTCGAGATCCAGCCCGGCGAGACCGTCGTGGACGCCACCTTCGGCTCCGGCGGTCATGCGGCCGTCCTCGCGGCCGAGCTGCGCGGCCGCGGCCGGTTCATCGCGATCGACCGCGACCCGGACGCACGCCCGTACTTCGAGCGCTTCAAGCGCCACGCCGGCGTCCAGGCGCGCTTCCTGCGCGGCGAGGCCTCCGTCGTCATGGGCCAGCTGGCCGACAACGACGTGAAGGCCGACGCGATCCTGCTCGACCTCGGCGTCTCCAGCATGCAGCTCGACCGCCCGGAGCGGGGGTTCACCTACGCGCACGACGGGCCGCTCGACATGCGCATGGACACGAACGGCGAGGAAACAGCCGCCGACATCGTCAACAACGCCAGCGAGCGTGAGCTGACGCGGATCTTCCGGGCATACGGCGAGGAGCGTTACGCGCGCCAGATCGCCCGCGCGATCGGCCGCCGCCGGCGCGAGCAACCCTTCGAGCGCACCGGCGAGCTCGTCGACACGATCAAGAGCGCACTCCCCGCGCCGGCGCGCTTCGGCGATGGGCACCCGGCCAAGCGGGTCTTCCAGGCGCTCCGTATCGCGGTCAACGACGAGCTCGCCGAGCTCGAAGACGCGCTCCCGGCCGCCGTGGACATGCTGCGGCCGGGCGGGAGGCTGGCGGTGATCGCCTTCCACTCGCTCGAGGACCGCACGGTCAAGCGGTTCATCCGCGACCTTGCACGCGGCTGCGTCTGCCCGCCGGACTTCCCGGTTTGCCGCTGCGGCCAGGAGCCGGAGCTGCGCCAGCTCACGAAGCGCGCCGTGCGCCCGTCCGCGGAGGAGCTCGCGATCAACCCGCGGTCGGCATCCGCACGTCTCCGGGCGGCGCTGAAGACCTGATGACGTCGCTTGCAGCCGACGCCGCGCGCACTCAGCCGCTCCCGGAGGCGCCCCCGGCCCGCCCGCGCCGGCGGACGCAGCCCCGCGGCGTCCCCAGGCGGCGCGTCGCCGGCGGCGTCGTGTGGATCGTCGCTGGTCGCCGTGCTCCTGACCGGCATCGTCGCAGTCAACGTGGCCGTGCTGAAGCTGAACCTGCGGCTCGACCGGCTCGGCGAGGAGCGCACGCAGCTCCGCACCGAGAACGCGCAGCTGCACCAGCAGGCCGCCCAGGGCGCGCTGCCCGACACGATCCGCGCGCAGGCGGTGCTTCAGGGCTACCACTGGGCCGGCTACAACCAGCGCTTCCTCGACCTCGAGCCGACCGCCCGGTGAGCCCGCGCATCTCGAACAGGCGCATCCGCCTGCTGCTGCTCGGGACGACGATCGCGTTCGCGTGCCTGCTCGGCCGTGCGATCTGGCTCCAGGGCGTCCAGGCGGCGTCGCTCGAACGCCTCGGCGAGTCGCAGAACACGGTGACCGTCGCGCTCCCTGCCGGGCGCGGGGCAATCCTCGACCACCAGGGCGTGCCGCTGGCGATGGGCACGCAGGCAGAGACGGTCTACGCGGATCCGCTCCGCGTGCACAACCCTTGGGCCACGGCGGTGGCGGCCGCCAGGGCCCTGGACCTGAACAGCAACGCGATCGGCAAGTCCCTCACCGACCGCAAGACACGGTTCGTCTACATCGACCGGCAGGCCGATCCGGAGAAGACGGCGCGGCTCCAGAAGCTGCGGCTCCCCGGGCTCGGCTTCTACGCGGAGGAGAAGCGCGAGTATCCGCAGCACGACATCGCCTCGCACGTCATCGGCTACGCCGGCGTCGATAACGTCGGGCTCGCCGGCCTCGAGCGCCAGTACGACAGGGTCCTCGCCGGCCGCCCCGGGACGGAGACGATCGTCCGCGATCCGACCGGGCGTGCGGTCGACACCGTCAACTCCGTTCCGCCGCGAGAGGGGCGGAACGTCCACCTCGCGCTCGACCGGATCATGCAGAGAACCTCCAGAACGTGCTCGACGACACCCGGGCGCGCGTGGAGCGCCAGAAGCGCGACCGGCATCGTGCTCGACCCGCGCAACGGCCGCGTGCTGGCGATGTCCGCCAGCCCGTCGTTCGACGCCGACAAGTTCAGCAGCACGAGCCCGGACGTGACCCGCAACCGCGCCATCACCGACACCTACGAGCCGGGCTCGACCTTCAAGATCGTCCCGGTCGGCGCGGCGCTGTCCGAGGGGCTCGTCACGCCCCAGAACTCGTTCACGCTGCCGCCCGTGATCAAGGTCGCCGACCGCACGATCCACGAGAGCGACCGCACCGTCACCGAGCAGATGTCGGTCGCGCAGATCGTCGCCAAGTCGTCGAACGTCGGCGCCGTCACGCTCGCCGAGCTCGTGAACCCAGAAGCGCTTCTACCACTGGATCCGGCGCTTCGGCTTCGGCCGCCAGACCGGGGTGGACTTCCCCGGCGAGTCGGCCGGGATCCTGCTTCCCGAGCGCAAGTGGTCGGGGTCGTCGATCGGCAACCTCGCCGATCGGCCAGGGCATCGGCGTGACCGCGCTCCAGATGGCGTCCGCCTACGCCGCGATCGCGAACGTGGGCGTGTGGATCCAGCCGCACTTCGTCACAAGCGTCGCCGGCCACAAGGCCGTCCGGCCGACGCAGCGGCGGATCCTATCGCCGCACATCGCGAACGAGATGGTCTCGATGCTGAAGGACGTCGTCGCCACCGGCGGCACGGGCGACAATGCGCGCGTCCAGGGCTACCAGGTGGCGGGCAAGACGGGCACGGCCCAGAAGCCGGACGCGGGCGGGTACGCGACAATCGAAGTACGTGTCATCGTTCGTCGGCTTCGTCCCGGCGACGGCGCCGCGGCTCGTCATCCTCGTCTCGGTCGACGAGCCGCACGGCCAGATCTACGGCGGCACCGTCGCGGCGCCGGCGTTCGCTCGTATCGCGCGCTACGACCTGCAGTACCTCGGCGTCCCTCCTGACGCCTAACCTGCAGTCGGTCATGGAGCTGTCACGGCTGGCCGCCGCAGCCTCCGGTCGCGTCGTGGGCGCATCCACGCCTGTCGCCGACCTCGCATACCGCGCCCAGGACGCCACGCCCGGGTCGCTGTTTGTGTGCCTGCGGGGCGCCACCGCGGACGGGCATGACTTCGCGGCGGAGGCCCTCGACCGCGGCGCCGTCGCGCTCGCCGTCGACCACGAGCTCGACTTCGCAGCGCCGCAGATCGTCGTCCCCGACACGCGCGTCGCGATGGCGCAGCTGGCCGTCTCCTTCTTCGCCGATCCGAGCGCGGAGCTCGACGTCGTCGGCGTCACCGGCACGAGCGGGAAGACGACGACCACCTTTCTCGTGCACGCCATCCTCGAGGCCGCCGGACGCCGCCCGGGCCTGCTGGGGACGATCGAGAGCCGGGTCGGCGACGACCGCGTCCCGGCCGTGCGCACGACGCCAGAGTCCGTCGACATCCAGCGGACGCTGCGCGCGATGGTCGACGCCGGCAACCGCTCGGTCGCGATGGAGGCGACCTCGCACGGCTCCGAGCAGCACCGGCTCGACGGCGTCCGCTTCGCCGCTCTCGCCTTCACGAACCTCGGCCAGGACCACCTCGACTTCCACGGCACGATGGAGCGCTACTTCGAGGCGAAGCGGCGGCTGTTCGACGCCGGGCCGCCCGCCGCCGTGAACGTGGGCGACGAGTGGGGGAGGCGTCTCGCCGCCGGCCTCCCCGGCGACCGTCTGCTCACCTTCGGCTTCGCCGACGACGCCGACCTCCGTCCCGAGCGGCTCGAGCTGTCCGCGGCGGGCGCGGCGTTCACGGCGGGCGGGCTCGAGATCCGCACGCGCCTCCGCGGCCGGTTCAACGTCGAGAACGCCCTGGCGGCCATCGCGCTGGCGCGGCTCGTCGGCGTGGAGGACGACGCCATCGTCGCCGGCCTCGCCGGCGTCGACGGGGTGCCCGGCCGCTTCGAGGCCGTCGACGAGGGCCAGCCGTTCACCGTCGTCGTGGACTACTCGCACAAGCCGGACGCGCTCGCGAACGTGCTCGAGACGGCGCGGGCGCTCGCCACCGGCCGCGTGATCTGCGTGTTCGGCGCCGGCGGCGACCGCGACCGCGCGAAGCGTCCGGTGATGGGCCGCATCGCCGCCGATCTCGCCGACGTCGCCATCCTCACCTCCGACAACCCGCGCAGCGAGGACCCGCGGGCGATCGCCGACGAGGTCGCCTCCGGCACCGGACCTGGCGAGCTGGATCTGATCCTCGACCGCCGCGAGGCGATCCGCCGCGCCGTCGAGGTGGCCGCCCCGGGCGACGTCGTCGTCATCGCGGGCAAGGGCCACGAGCAGGGGCAGGAGACCGCCGGCCGCATCGAGCCGTTCGACGACCGCGAGGTCGCGCGCCAGGCCATCCGTGCGCTGGTGACCCCCGCGTGATCCCGCTCGCGCTCGACGAGATCGAAGGGCTCGGCCGGCTCGACCCGGGCCGGCTGGACGGACGAGGCCACCGGCGTCCACATCGACTCGCGCCGCGTCGAGGAGGGCGACCTCTTCGTCGCCGTCGGGCGCGGCGCCGACTTCCGCGATCACGCCTTCGCGCGCGGGGCGGCCGCCGTCCTGATCCCGGACGACGCGCATGCCGCGCTGGCCGCGATCGGCCGCGCGGTGCGCGACCGCTCGAACGCGCAGGTCGTCGGCATCACCGGCTCCGTCGGCAAGACCTCGACCAAGGACATCCTCGCCGCGCTCTGCCGGCCGCACGCGCGCACCGTCGCGGCCGAGGCGAGCTTCAATGCCGAGCTCGGCGTCCCGCTCACGCTCGCCCGACTCGAGCCGGACACCGAGGTCTGCGTGCTGGAGCTGGCCATGCGCGGCTTCGGGCAGATCGCCGCCGCTCTGCGACGATCGCGCGGCCGGACATCGGCGTGATCACGACGATCGCGCCGGCGCACCTCGAGCTGGTCGGGTCGCTCGAGGGCGTGGCCCGCGCGAAGGCCGAGCTGCTCGAGGCGCTGCCGGCCGGCGCCACCGCCGTCGTCCCGACGTCGCCCGAGCTCGAGCCGCTCATCCCCGCGGGCCTGACCGTCCGCCGCTTCCCCGGCGACGCGCGAGGTCGTCGCCTGGGAGCCGCTCGACGACGGCGCGCGACTCACAGCCGAGGTGCTCGGCCGCCGGGTGACGCTCGAGCTCAGCGTCCGCGCGCGCCACCACGCCGACAACGCGCTGGCCGCGCTGCTCGCCTACGAGGCGCTCGGGCTGCCGCTCGACGAGGCGCACGTGGGCGCGGGGAACGTCGAGCTGTCGCGCTGGCGCGGCGAGGAGGTGCCGCTCCCGGGCGGCGGCCTGCTCATCAACGACGCCTGGAACGCGAGCCCGCTCTCGATGCGGGCCGCGCATCGATCACCTCGTCGAGGCCGCGGACGGGCGCACGACGGTCGCCGTCCTCGGCGACATGGCGGAGCTCGGCCCCGACGCCGCCGCGCTTCCACCGCGAGATCGGCGCGCACGCCCGCGCCGCCGGCGTCGCCGCGTCTGCTCGCCGTCGGGCCGCTCGCCGCCGGCTACGTCGAGGGCGCCGGCTTCGGCGAGGCCGTGCCCGACGTCGACGCCGCCCGCGAGGCGCTCACGCGCCTCGTCCAGCCCGGCGACTGCGTGCTGATCAAGGCCTCGCGCGCGATGGGCCTCGAGGCGCTAGCCGAGCAGCTGACAAAGATTCTCGCCTAGATGGATCGAGTCATCGCCGCCGCCATCCTCGCGATGGTCATCGGGATCCTGGCCGGGCCGAAGTTCATCGACTTCCTGCGCGAGCGCGAGCTCGGCCAGCACATCCGCGAGGAGGGCCCCGCGCGCCACGTGGTCAAGCAGGGCACGCCGACGATGGGCGGCCTGCTGATGCTGTTCGCGGCGCTCGATCCCCTTCCTGATCGTCGGCCGCTACACGCTGCCGGGCCTCACCGTTCTCTTCGTGACGTTCGGGTGCGGCGGCGTCGGCTTCCTCGACGACTTCATCAAGCTCCGCCACAAGCGCTCGCTCGGCCTGTCCGGCCGCTGGAAGCTGCTGCTGCTTGGCGCGATCAGCGCCGTCCTCGGCTACGCGGCCAACCGCGAGGGCCTCGACTCGCACATCTACATCCCGGCGATCGGGACGATCGATATCTGGTGGTTCTGGTACGTCCTCATCTTCCTGGTCGTCGCCGGGGCGGCCAACGGGGTCAACCTCACTGACGGCATCGACGGCCTCGCCGCGGGCACCGGGATCATCGCCCTGATCACCTTCACGGCGATCTGCATCTTCACGTTCATCCGCCTCCGGCAGGTGCACCAGCCGAACCTCGTCTACCTGGATATGGCCATCCTCGGCGGTGGCGCTCGTCGGCGGCGCGATCGCGTTCCTCTGGTTCAACGCGTTCCCCGCGGACGTGTTCATGGGCGACACCGGCTCGATGGCCATCGGCGGCGCGCTCGGCGCGTTCGCGGTGATGACGAAGACCGAGCTGCTGCTGCTGCTGATCGGCGGCATCTTCCTGATCGAGGCGCTCTCGCGTGATCCTCCAGGTCATCAGCTTCAAGTACTGGGGGAGACGGATCTTCCTGATGGCGCCCATCCACCACCACTTCGAGATGAAGGCGTGGTCGGAGACGAAGATCATGGTGCGCTTCTGGATCCTCGGGGCGATCCTGTGCGCGAGCGCGTTCGCCGTGTACTTCCAGTACTTCTTCCACTTCCCGGGACGCTGATGCTCGCCGCGGCGGGCGCTGGTCGTCGGGCTCGCGCGCTCGGGGCAGGCGGCGGCGCTGGCGCTGGCCGGGCGGGGCGTGGAGGTCGTCGGCGTCGACCGCGATCCGGACGTCGACACGGGGAGGCTTGCGGCGGCGGGCGTCGAAGTGCGCGTCGGTACCGACGAGGGAGCGACGGGGGACGTGAATCTGGTGATCAAGAGCCCTGGAGTCCCGGCGGAAGCCCCGCCGGTCGCCCGCGCGCGCGAGCGCGGCATTCCCGTCTGGAGCGAGGTCGAGCTCGGCTGGCGCCTGCTCGCGCCGCGCCCGTTCATCGGCGTCACCGGCACGAAGGGCAAGACCACGACGACCGAGCTCCTCGGCGCCATGTTCCGCGCCGCCGGCCGGCCGGTCGAGGTCGCCGGCAACGTCGGCCGCCCGCTCACCTCGGTGGACGCCGCCGAGGACGCCTGGATCGTCTGCGAGCTGTCGTCGTTCCAGCTCGAGGACGTGCACGAGCTGCGAGCTCGAGGTCGCCGTCCTGCTCAACCTCGCGCCCGACCACCTGGACCGGCACGGCACCTTCGAGGCCTACCGCGACGCGAAGCTCCGCATCTTCGAGCGCGCGCGCACCCGCATCGTGCCGCCCGGCTACGAGGGCACCGTCTTCACCGCCGACGACCCACTGCCCGCCGAGCCCGCGCTGCCGGGCCGGCACAACCGCGCCAACGCGGCGGCCGCCACGCTCGCCGCGCGCGCCGCGGGCCTGCCCGACGAGGCGATTGCCGAGGCGCTGCGCTCCTTCCGCGGCGTCCCGCACCGGCTCGAGCTGGTCGCCGAGCGTGGCGGCGTGCGCTGGGTCAACGACTCCATCGCGACCAATACCTTCGCGGTGCTCGCGGGAGCCGGCGCCTTCGATGCTCCTGTGCGCCTCATCCTCGGCGGGCAGACCAAGGGCGAGGACTACGGGCCGTTCGTGCGCGACCTGCCGGCGAACGTCGTCGCCGCCTACCTGGTCGGCGAGCTCGCGGACGAGCTGGCGGAGGCGTTCGACGCGGCCGGCCGTCCCTACGAGCGCGCCGGCACCGTCGCCGGTGCAGTCGCCGCCGCGACGCGCGACGCCCGCCCGGGCGACGTCGTCCTGCTCTCGCCGGCCGGCACGAGCTTCGACCAGTACCCGAGCTACGCCGAGCGCGGCGAGGACTTCCGCCGCCTCGTGCAGGAGCTCGCATGAAGAAGGGCGCAGATCGAGTCGACGCTGCTCATCCTGGTCACGCTGAGCCTCGTCGCCTTCGGGCTCGTCATGGTCTACAGCGCGACATCGGCTCCCGCGACCCTGGGCGGCGGCGACCCGGGCTACTACCTGAAGAAGCAGACCGTCTACGCGCTCGTTGGCCTCGGGCTGCTGGTCGGCGCGACGCGCTTCGACTACCGGCGGCTCAAGGACGCGTCGCCGCTGCTCGTCGCCGGCGCCGCCTTCCTGTGCCTGATCGTGCTCGCCATGGGCGCGTCCGTGAACGGCGCGCGCCGCTGGCTGACCGTCGGCCCGGTCGTCTTCCAGCCGTCCGAGCTCGCCAAGGTCGCGATCGCCGTCTGGGCTGCCGCCTACCTGACCCAGCGCAAGCCGCCGAAGACGCTCGGCGAGCTGGCCCGCCCGCTCGGCCTCGTCTTTGCCGTCTTCGCGCTGCTGATCATGCTCGAGCCGGACCTCGGCACCACGATCACGCTCATGCTGATGCTGATCGGCGTGCTCGTCGTCGCGGGCACGCCGATGCGGCTCGTCGCCACGTCGACGGTACTCGTCTCGGCGGTCGGGCTCGCCGCGATCTGGATGGAGCCCTATCGTCGCGAGCGCTTCCTCAGCTTCCTCAACCCGTGGCACGACCAGCTCGGCGCCGGCTTCCAGAGCGTGCAGGCGATGATCGGGCTCGGCTCCGGCGGCGTCCTCGGCAAGGGGCTCGGCGAGAGCCTCCTGAAGATGAACTACCTGCCGGAGGCGCACACCGACATGATCTTCGCGATCATCGGCGAGGAGCTCGGCCTGATCGGCGTCACTGCTCGTGCTGGCCGCCTACGCCGTCTTCGCCTGGGCCGGGCTACAGCATCGCGCATCCAGTGCAAGGACCCGTTCGGCAAGCGGCTCGCCGTCGGCGCTGACGACGCTCATCTGCGGGCAGGCGATCATCAACATCGCGGCCGTCCTCGGCCTCGCGCCGCTGACCGGGATTCCGCTCCCGTTCGTGTCCGCGGGCGGCTCGAGTCTCGTCGTGGCGCTCGCAGCGGTCGGGCTGCTCCTTAACATCGGGGCCGATGACCGAGTCGTCGTCAGTGTTGATCGCCGCCGGCGGGACCGCCGGCCACGTGCTGCCGTCGCTCGCAGTCGCCGAGGAGCTGCTCGCCCGCGGCGCACGGGTGACGTTCGCCGGGTCGCCGGATCGGCTCGAAGCGCGGCTCGTCCCTGAGGCCGGGTTCGAGTTCCACCCGTACGAGGTGAGCGGGCTGCCGCGCCGGCCGAGCCTCGAGCTCGTGCGCGCGCTCGTCACCGACGCGAAGGCGATGCGCGCCGCCGGCCGGATCGTCCGCGACGCGCAGCCGGACGTCGTCTTCGGCGGCGGCGGCTACGTCGCCGGGCCGATCGTCGCCGCGGCCGCGCGGCAGCGGATCCCGCCGCGCTGCTCGAGTCGGACGCGCACCTCGGGCTCGCGAACCGGCTCGCAGCCCCGTTCGCCCGGCGCGTCTTCCTCTCGTTCCCGATCGAGGGTCGCGACGGCGGCAAGTACCGCATCACCGGGCGGCCGATTCCGCGCCGCTCGAAGCCGCCGACCCAGGAGGAGGCGCGCACGCTCTTCCGGCTCCCGCTCGACGGGCCGGTGCTGCTCGTGTTCGGCGGGAGCCAGGGAGCACGCGCGCTCAACGAGCTCGTCATCGAGAGCTTCGGCGCGGTCGGCCCCGCAGTCCTGCACCTCTCCGGCGAGCGCGACTTCGACGCGCTGCGCGAAGCGGGTCACGCGGGATGACTACCGGCTGGTCCCGTTCACGAACGAGGTGGGCTCGGCCTATGCCGCGGCCGATCTCGTCCTCGCGCGCGCCGGCGGCTCGGTCTGGGAGCTGGCCGCCGCCGGCAAGCCCGCCGTGCTCGTCCCGTACCCGTTCGCGACCGCCGACCACCAGTCGAAGAACGCCGCGCTTCTTCGACCGCGCCGGCGGCGCCGTCTGCGTTCCGGAGACCGACCTCGGCCGCGTGCCGGCGCTCCTGCGCTCGCTGATCGACGATCCCGATCGGCTCGAGCGCATGTCCGAGGCGATGCTCCGCGTTGCCCGCCCGAACGCGGCCGCGGAGATCGCGGAGGAGCTGCTTGAGCTCGCCGTTTAGCGGGCGGCGGCTGTGGTTCGCCGGCATCGGCGGCGCCGGGCTCTCGGGGTACGCGGTGCTCGCGAAGGCGTGGGGCGCCGAGGTGCGCGGCTGGGACCGGGCCGAGACGCCGTACCTCGAGCACGTCCGGGCGGCGGGCATCGACGTGGCCGTCTCGCCAGAGTCCGACCCGCCCGACGGGTGGGAGGCGGTGGTCTCGACGGCGTACCGCGACCGCGTCGAGGGCCGCTCACGCGCGGAGCTGCTCGCCGAGCTCGTCGCCGCGCGTGACGCGATCGTCGTCGCGGGCGCGCACGGCAAGACGACCACGGCCGCGATGATCGCCTTCGTCCTCGAGCGGCTCGGCCTCGACCCGGCCTACGTCATCGGCGGCGACGTCCCGCAACTCGGCGGGAACGCCGGCGCGGGCACCGGGTGGCTCGTCGTCGAGGGCGACGAGTCCGACCGGACGATCGCCGCGCTTCGGCCCCGCATCGCCGTGATCACGAACATCGATCTCGACCACCACAGCGAGTTCGCCTCGCGCGCGGAGGTGGAGGCGCTCTTCGACGGCTGGCTCGCCGAGGTGCCGGCCGTGATCCGCGAGCCCGAGCCGGTCGACCTGGAGCTGGCCGTGCCGGGCCTGCACAACCGCCGCAACGCCGGCGCGGCGCTCGCGGCGCTCGAGGCGGCCGGCGTCGCGCGCGCCGATGCCGAGCCCGTGCTCGCCACCTTCGCCGGCGTCGGCCGCCGGCTGGAGCGCCGCGGCGAGGCGGGCGGAGTCGCCGTGTACGACGACTACGCCCACAACCCGGCGAAGGTCGAGGCGGCGGTGGCGGCGCTGCACGAGACCGCGCCCGGACGCGTCCTCGTCCTCTTCCAGCCGCACCTACCTTCGCGCACGCGCCACGTTGCGCACGAGCTCGGCGCGGCGCTCGCCGGCGCCGACGCCGCCGCAATCGCGCAGGTGTACGCGGCCCGCGAGCAGCAGCTGGAGGGCATCGACGGGCGGACGGTCGTGCTGGCGCTGCTCGACGTCCGGCCGGGCATGCCGGTCGCGTGGACGCCCGACCCGGCGGACGGCGCCCGCTTCCTCGCCGAGCGCGCGCGCCCCGGCGACGTCGTCGCGACCGTCGGCGCGGGCGACGTGGACGCGGCCGTCCCGTTGCTGCTCGAGGAGCTGGCGTGATCGAGGAAGCCGTCGCACTCTCGCGCTTCACGACGCTCGGCACCGGCGGCCCGGCGCGCTGGTTCGCGCAGCCCTCCACGGTCGCGGAGCTCGAGGAGGCGCTCGCATGGGCGGCCGAGCGCGGGGCGGAGGTGGCCGTCGTGGGGCTCGGCTCGAACCTGCTCGTCGCCGACGAGGGTGTCGACGCGCTCGTCCTGAAGCTCACCGGCGACCTCGCGTCCGCCGCGGTCGAGGGCAATCTGGTCGTTGCGGGCGGCGGCGCGCCGCTTGCCGTCTGCCTGCACCGTGCCCGCGCGGCGGGCCTCGGCGGCCTCGAGTTCGCCTGCGCCATCCCCGGCACGGCCGGCGGCGGTGTCTGGATGAACGCGGGCGCGTACGGCGGCGACATCGCCGGCGTGCTCGAGCGGGCGCTCGTCGTCTCCGCGGAGGGGGCGGGCTGGCGAACCCCCGCCGAGCTCGGGCTGCGCTACCGGCACTCGGGCCTCGGCCACGGCCAGGTCGTCGCCCGCGCCGAGCTCGGTCTGCATCCACGGCCGGTCGAGGAGATCAAGGCGAAGGTCGCCGAGATGCAGGCGCAGCGCAAGGCTGCCCAGCCGACGAACAAGCGCACCTTCGGCAGCGTCTTCAAGAACCCGGATCACGAGCTCTCGGCGGGCCGCATGCTCGAGGCCTGCGGCCTGAGGGGCTTCGCCCTCGGCGGCGCGGTCGTTTCGCCCCGCCACGCCAACTTCATCGAGAACGCCGGCGATGCCACCACCGCAGACGCGCTCGCGCTGATGGCCGAGGCACGGCGCCGCGCGCACGAGCGGTTCGGCGTGGTGCTCGAGCACGAGGTCGAGCTGCTCGGCCGGATCGAGATTCCCGTGCTCGCCTCTTAACAGGGACAGTCCCTGTTAAGAGCGGCGGCAGGGTCGGGGCCGCGGACGCCGAAAAAGCGTCCGTGGAGTCCCGTCGTGCACGCTCTCTCGCGCCCGCGCGCGTGGATCTGGCGCGCCTCGTCCCGTCGACCCGCTCGGTCGTCGCCGGCGTCGCGCTCTTGCTCACTGGCATGGCCGCCTTCGCGATTGCGCGCCAGTCGTCCATCTTCGCCATCCGCGACGTCCAGGTTGTCGGCGCCCAGCCGTCGCTCGAGCGCAAGGTGCGCGAGGCGCTCGCCCCGCTGATCGGGACGAGCCTTGTCGCGCTCGACGGCTCCGAGGTGCAACGCCGCCTCCAGGCCCTCCCGCAGATCCGCAGCGCGACCTACGACCGCTCGTTCCCGAATACGCTGAAGATCATGGTCCAGCCGGACGAGCCCGCCGCCATCCTGCGCAGCGGCCGGGACCGCTGGCTCGTGTCCGAGCACGGCGCCGTGCTCAAGCAGCTGCGCAGGCCGTTCACGCTCACGCTCCCGACCATCTGGGTCTCGCGCGACACGATCCGCCAGGGCCGGGCGGCGCTGCCGTCCACGGTCGACACCGCGCTGCGCGGGCTCGCCGCAGCGCGGCAGTCGCGAAGCGCCCTGCTCCCCGACATCCGCAAGGTCCGGGCGGTCGCGGGCGAGCTCACCTTCGTGCTGCGGTCGCACGTCGAGCTCCGGCTCGGCAACGCCCGCGACGTTGCGCTCAAGCTGGCCGTCGCCGACCGGGTCCTGGCCACGCTCAGCCCCGAGGAACGGCAGACGATCAGGTACCTCGACCTCGCCCTTCCGTCGAGGCCCGTCACCGGAACAAACACTAAACTCTAAGGTAGAGGGTAAGGGTTGCGGCGAGTTTCCCGGATTGACAGGCGGGAATCGGGGACGTACGCTCTGCCGGTTCTGCCCCGAGACGGGGCTAGCCTTCAACCTGACCCTGAGCCATGAGACCCCACGACGACAGCCGCGACTTCCTCGCCGTCATCAAGGTCGCCGGTGTCGGCGGCGGCGGCACCAATGCCGTCAACCGTATGGTCGAGGCGGGCGTCGCGGGCGTGGAGTTCATCGCGGTCAACACCGACGCGCAGGCGCTGCTGATGCTCGAGGCGGACATGAAGGTGCAGGTCGGCTCGCACGCAACGCGCGGCCTTGGCGCCGGCGCCGACCCGGACGTCGGGCGCGCCGCGGCCGAGGAGAGCCGCGACGAGCTCAAGGACGCGCTCAAGGGCGCGGACATGGTTTTTGTCACCGCGGGTGAGGGCGGCGGCACCGGCACGGGTGGCGCGCCGATCGTTGCGGAGCTCGCGCGTGAGCTGGGCGCGCTGACCGTCGGCGTCGTGACGCGGCCGTTCTCGTTCGAGGGCAAGCGCCGCGGCGACCAGGCCGAGCGTGGCATCCAGGAACTCGCCGAGCGCGTCGACACGCTGATCGTGATCGAGAACGACCGCCTGCTCCAGGTGGTCGAGAAGCAGACCTCGATCCTGGATGCGTTCCGGATCGCCGACGACATCCTGCGCCAGGGCGTCCAGGGCATCACCGACCTGATCACGGTGCCCGGGCTCGTCAACCTGGACTTCGCCGACGTGCGCACGATCATGCGCGACGCCGGCTCGGCGCTGATGGGCATCGGCATCGCCTCGGGCGAGAACCGTGCCGGCGAGGCCGCGCGGGCCGCGGTGTCCTCGCCGCTGCTCGAGGCGTCGATCGAGGGCGCGACCGGGATCCTGCTCAACATCACCGGCCCGGCCGACCTCGGACTGTTCGAGGTCAACGAGGCGGCCGAGGTCGTCACCGGCGCCGCCGACCAGAACGCCAACGTGATCTTCGGGGCCGTCGTCGACGACAAGCACGCCGACCAGGTGCGGGTCACCGTGATCGCGACGGGGTTCGGCACGCCGCGCTCCGCCCGGCGGCGGCGCACCTCTGCGCTGCTCACCGAGACGGCGCCGGCCCGCACGTCGCGCCCGCGCGAGCGCGAGAGCTTCGACACCCCCGGCGGCGAAGAGATCGACATCCCCTCGTTCCTTCGCGACGACAACTAGGGGCCGTCCCCGTATCACCGGGGGCTGTCCCAAGTGATTGGGCAGGGCTCCGTTTTCAGAAGCCCGTTTCCGGACGGTCTCCGACTGCGACCACTGGGGACAGCCCCCTGCGGGGACAGCCCCTGCGGAGACAGCCCCCTGCCGGGATAGCGCCACCAACTAGCATCGCCCGCGCATGCAGACGCTCCGGCGGACGCCCCTCTTCGAGCAGCACCTCGCGGCCGGCGCGCGCATGGTCCCGTTCGCAGGCTGGGAGATGCCCGTGCAGTACGAGGGCGTTGTCCCCGAGCACCGCGCGGTGCGGAGCGACTGCGGCGTCTTCGACGTCTCGCACATGGGCGAGCTCGAGGTCGAGGGTCCGCGCGCCGCGGAGCTCCTGCAGTCGCTCCTCTCGAACGACCTCGGGCGGATCGCGCCGGGCGAGGCCCAGTACACGCTGATCACCAACGAGCGCGGCGGGATCATCGACGACCTGATCGTGTACCAGCTCGACCCGTTCCGGTTCCTGCTCATCGTCAACGCGTCGAACCGGGAGCTCGACTTCGGGTGGCTGAAGGAGCGCGAGATCTCCGGCTCAGACGTGCGCGACATCTCCGACGGGTACGCCCTGCTGGCGGTGCAGGGGCCGCGGTCGATCGAACGGCTCGAGCTGCCCGACCGGCCGGCGTTCACCTTCGCGGAGGCGGAGATCGACGGTGTCCCCTGCATGGTCAACCGCACCGGCTACACCGGCGAGCGCGGCGTCGAGCTGCTCTGCGACGCGGACGATGCGCCACGGCTCTGGGACGCGGTGCTGCGGCGCGGCGCCGTCCCCTGCGGGCTCGGCGCGCGCGACACGCTGCGCCTCGAGGTCTGCTTCCCGCTCCACGGCAACGACATCGGGCCCGACACCGACCCGATCTCGGCCGGCCTCGGCTGGACGTGCGCGCTCGACAAGGAGTTCACCGGGGTGGACGTGATCCGCCGGGTGAAGGAGGAGGGGCCTACGCGCCGGCTCGTCCCCTTCGTGATGGACGAGAAGGCGATCCCGCGGCAGGGCATGCCGATCGAATCGCCGGCCGGCGGCGGCGAGGTCACCTCCGGGACGCATTCGCCGATGCTCGAGCGCGGCATCGGCATGGGCTACGTGCCGTCCGGCTCGGCCGAGCCCGGGACAGGACTGACGATCGACGTGCGCGGGAACCCGCGGCGGGCGACCGTCGTGCGCAAGCCGATCTACCGCAAGGAGGAGACCTGATGGCCGCCGAGGAGAGCTACCCCGCCGACCTGCGCTACCACGCCGAGCACGACTGGGCACGCATCGAGGGCGACGAGGCGACGCTCGGGATCACGTGGTTCGCGGCCGATGCGCTCGGCGACATCGTCCACTTCGAGGCCCCGGAGGAGGGCGGGACTGCGACGAAGGACACGTCCTACGGCGAGGTCGAGTCAGTGAAGGCCGTCTCCGACGTGATCGCACCGCTCTCGGGCGAGATCGTCGCGGTCAACCAGGCGGTCGTCTCCGCTCCGGAGACCATCAACGAGGATCCCTACGGGGAAGGCTGGCTCGTGCGCATCCGGGTCGCCGACCCTGCCGAGGTCGACGCCCTGCTCGATGTCGCCGCCTACCGCAAGGTGCTCGAGGAGCAGTGAGCGCGGCCCGCTACCTCTCGCTGACCGATGCCGACCGCGAGGAGATGCTCGCGGCGATCGGCGTCGGCTCGGTCGACGAGCTGTTCGAGCAGGTGCCGCCCGGCGTCCGGCTCGGCCGCGAGCTCGACCTCGATCCGGCGCTGTCCGAGCAGGAGATCGTCGACCACCTCTCGGCGCTCGCCGGCCGCAACGTCGGCACCGAGCGCGAGCTCTCGTTCCTCGGCGCCGGCATCTACGACCACTACGTCCCGGCGATCGTGGACATGGTGCTCTCGCGCGGCGAGCTGCTCACCGCCTATACGCCGTACCAGCCTGAGGTCAGCCAGGGCGTCCTCCAGGCGATCTTCGAGTACCAGACCGTGATCTGCGAGCTGACCGGGATGGACGTGTCCAACGCCTCCGGCTACGACGGCACGACTGTCGCCGCCGATGCCTGCTTCGTCGCGAAGCACGCCACGGGCCGCTCGAAGGTCGTGCTGGCCGAGACGCTCAACCCGCAGGTGCGGCAGGTCGTCAAGACGTACGCGCCGGGCTTCGGCCTCGAGGTGGTCGAGGTGCCGCACGACGGCGGCGTCACCGACCCGGACCGGCTCGCGGCGGCCTCGGCCGACGCGGCCGCGGTCTTCTTCCAGCAGCCGAACTTCTTCGGCTGCCTCGAGCCGGCGCCTGACCTCGCCGCCGCCGCGGCGCACGCGGGCGCGCTCCCGGTCGTGCACGTGGACCCGCTGTCACTCGGCGTCCTGGAGGCGCCCGGCAACTACGGCGCGGCGATCGCAATCGGCGAGGGCCAGGGCGCGGGCAACCACATCTCCTTCGGCGGGCCGCACTACGGCTTCCTCGCGGCGCGCAGCGACCTGATCCGTCGCATGCCGGGGCGCATCGTCGGCGAGACGACCGACGTCCAGGGCCGCCGCGGCTACGTGCTCACGCTGCAGACGCGCGAGCAGCACATCCGCCGCGAGAAGGCGACCTCGAACATCACCACGAACCAGACGCTGCTCGCGCTCGGCGGGCTCGTCTACCTCAGCTGGCTGGGGCCTCAGGGGCTTCGCGAGCTGGGGGAGACCTGCATGGGCCTCGGGCAGCTCGTGCAGGACCGACTCGGATTTCCACTAGTGTTTCCCGATCAGGCAACATTCAAAGAGGTTGCCATCCGCGTCGGACGGAACGCCCGCGAGGTGATCGCCGCGGCGCGCGAGCGCGGCGTGAATCCGGGCTACGCGCTGGGGAGCGACTACGAGGGCATGGACGACGTGCTGCTCGTCTGTGTGACCGAGAAGCGCTCGCCCGCCGACATCGACCGCCTTGCCGAGGTGCTGCAGGAGGTCGCGGCGTGAAGCTGATCTTCGAGAAGTCGCGGCCCGGCCGGATCGCCTACTCGTTTCCGCACCACGACCTGCCTGCGGTCCAGGTGCCCGAGGGGCTCCGCCGCGAGCGGCCGCCGCGTCTGCCGGAGCTAGCCGAGCCGGAGATCGTCCGGCACTTCACCGAGCTGTCGAGCCGCAACTACGGCGTCGACACGGGCTTCTATCCGCTCGGCTCCTGCACGATGAAGCACAACCCGCGCGTGAACGAGCGCGTGGCCGCGCTCCAGGGCTTCCGCGACCTCCACCCGCACCAGGTCGAGGAGGGCGCGCAGGGGGCGCTCGAGCTCATGTGGCGCCTGCAGGAGATCCTGGCCGAGATCTCAGGGCTCGATGCCGTGTCGCTCCAGCCCGCGGCAGGCTCCCAGGGCGAGCTCACCGGGCTGATGCTCATGCGCGCCTACTTCGAGGACCGCGGCGAGACGCGGCGGCGGAAGGTTTTCATCCCCGACACCGCCCACGGCACGAACCCGGCCAGCGTGACGATGGGCGGCTACGAGGTCGTCGGCGTCTCGACCGACGCGCGCGGGAACGTCGACCTCGAGGAGCTGCGCGCGAAGGTCGACGACGAGACGGTCGGGTTGATGATCACCAACCCGAGCACGCTCGGCCTGTTCGACGAGGGCGTCGAGGAGATCCAGCGCATCTTCCACGCCGCGGGCGCGCTCCTCTACTACGACGGCGCCAACCTCAACGCGATCTGCGGGAAGTCGCGGCCCGGCGACATGGGCTTCGACGTCGTCCACTTCAACCTGCACAAGACGTTCTCGCAGCCGCACGGCGGCGGCGGGCCGGGCGGCGGGCCGATCGCCGTCCGGGACATTCTCGAGCCGTACCTGCCCGTGCCGACGGTGGCGCGCGAGTTCGAAGGCGCTCGCTTCCGCTGGTACGACGAGCGTCCGAAGTCGATCGGCCGCGTCCGCGCGTTCGGCGGCCCGTTCGGCGTCCTCGTCCGCTCCTACGCGTACATCCGCGCGTACGGCCCGCAGCTGCGCGAGATGTCCGAGACGGCGGTGCTGAACGCGAACTACCTGCTCGCCCGCCTGCGCGACGACTACGACCTGCCGTACGACCGGCTCTGCATGCACGAGTTCGTCGTCTCGGCGCGCGCGCTGAAGCGCGAGCACGGCGTCACGGCGCTCGACGTGGCGAAGCGGCTGATCGACCACGGCTACCACCCGCCGACGATCTACTTCCCGCTCGTCGTCCCGGAGGCGCTGATGATCGAACCGACCGAGACCGAGGCGAAGGAGACGCTCGATGCCTTCGCGGACGCGATGGCCGACATCGCGCGCGAGGCCGTCGACGACCCGGAGGCGCTGAAGCGGGCGCCGACGAACGCGGTCGTCGGCCGGCTCGACGAGGTCAAGGCCGCGAAGCGGGTGATCGTCCGCTACGGGTTCGAGGAGCATCCCGACCTGAGCGGCGAGGCGTCGGAGCCCGTCGCCGCGGAGGCACCCAAAGGCGTCTGATGGCCGATGAGATGGGTCTCTTCCCGCTCGGGATCGTCGTCCTCCCGGGCGAGCTGACGCCGCTGCACATCTTCGAGCCGCGCTACCGCGAGCTGGTCGGCGAGGCGATCGAGCAGGAAGCGCCGTTCGGGATCCTGCTGACCGACGACGAGGGGCTCCGCGACGTGGGCACGACCGTCCGGGTGACCGAGGTGGTCGAGCGCTTCGAGGATGGTCGCTTCGTCGTGGTCGTCCAGGGCGGCGAGCGGTTCCGCCTGCTGCGCTTCACCGAGGGACGGGCGTTCCGCACCGGCGAGGTCGAGGCCGTCGCGGACGGCGACGCCGAGGCGGGCGAGGGGGACCGGCAGCTGGCGCTCGAGCTGTTCGAGAGCCTGCGCGACGCCGTCGGCGCCGAGGTCGAGTCGCCGGAGCTCGACGACCCGGAGCTCTCCTACGCCATCGCGCGGCGGGTCGAGATGGACGCGCGCGTGAAGCAGGACCTGCTCGAGTCCGTCTCGGAGCCCGAGCGGCTCGAGATCCTCAGCAGCCACCTGCGCAGCGCTACCGCGCAGCTCGAGCTCGTCCAGGAGCACTCGGCCCTGGCGCGCCGCAACGGGAACCTGCGCGGCGCCTCGAGCAGCGAATAGCGGGGCGCGGCAGGGGCGACGTGTGCGTACACGTCGCCCCTGAGGGAGAGCTAGCGCCGCGGCCGCGCCGCCCGCGGCAGAAGCACCGACGTCGTCCGGTTCGCCGACGCCGACGGCGTCTTCGCGAGCGCGAGCATGAAGACGCGCTTGCCGAACGCTTTCTTGGTGACGCGGACGACGAACGTCGCCGTCCCGTTCGTAGACGACTTCTTGCTCTGCTGGCCGCTGCGCAGGAAGTGGCGGCGCACCTGGAAGTTGGCCACCCGGACGCGCACCACGGCATCGCGCACCAGCCGGCCGGAGCGATCCACGACCGTGACGCTCATCGTCAGCCGGCGCGTCGCCCGGACGCCCTTGACGTGGTAGCGGACGGCCTTGACGCGTACCCCGTTGGCTCCGGCGGCGGCGATGGTCGTCGGGCTCTGGCGGACCTCGTACGAGGACGTCTGGGAGAAGCCGTTTTTGTCCGTCGCGGTGACGACCACCCGCTCGCTCGTGCCGGGAATGGTCTCGGCGAACGTGCGGTCCGGCTTGACGGCGCTCAGCTCGTTCTTGCCGTTGACGGTCAGGCCGGCCAGCGACCCCTTGTCGAGCACCGAGCCGGCGACCTGGAGCGGTTGACCGTCGACGCTCGCGAAGCCGTCTACTGGCTTCGTGATCGCCACGGCCGCCTGGTCGAGCGCGTCGAGGACGGTCGGTGAGATCACGCCCCCGGCACCGACGACGTTGGTGGTGAGCGGAATGCGGGTCTCGGAGACGTCGCCGGTCGTCGGGTTCGTCAGCGTCAGCGTCAGCGCGCTCTGCCCCGAGAGGTCGACGAGCGCGGAGAAGTCGCCGGCGGTGTTGACGGAGACCGGCTGCCCGTTGATGGCGAGCTTCGTCGACGACGGGTTCGCGCCGACCGAGCCGTTCAAGGTCGCCGCGCCGTTTGCGACGACGACCGGGCCGAGCGAGACCTTCGGCTTGACGGTGTCGGCGTGGGCCGCCGTGCCGACGACCAGTGCCAGCGCTGCGATCGCCACGATCCCATTGAGGATTGCGGCGCGACGATTGGGTGGGTCGTTGGTCATCTCAGACAAGCCTCCAGACATTGACGTGGGGGTCCTGGTGTTGACTGACCAGACACCGTCCAAACCGAAAATGCCTGCAAATCACTCCTTCGAGGGAGTATCGAGTCGCGGGCAGCGGGGAACATCTGACGCACGATGCTGCGCCCGTTGTCAGCTCCGCCTGCAGCACCGCCCGGCTCCGGGCGTGCGCTCGCGCGAGGCATGTTCCTCGGGATGTCGCTCAGCCTTCCGGCCTGGGCGGCCGTGGTGCTCGTCGTCGTCGCCGTCGTGCGGTGAAGGTGGCGCCGCGCCGGCGGTGAGGGCCGCTAGCCGGGGACTGCGACGCGCCCGCGCGGCGCGCTTGCCAGCTGCCCGCACGCGGCGGCGATGTCCCGTCCGCGCGTGAGGCGCACTGTCGCGGGCACGCCCGCTGAACGCAGAGTCGCCGCGAACGCCTCGATCGCGCCCGGCGACGATCCGGTGAACGCGCCGCCGGTGGGGTTGTACGGGATCAGGTTGACCTTGAAGGCGTTCCTTGGTCGCAGCAGCGCGGCCAGCTGCCGCGCCTGCCCGACCCGGTCGTTCACGCCGGCCAGCATCACGTACTCGACGAAGACCTTGCGGCGGCGCTTCTCGACGTAGCGCCGGCACTCGTCGAGCACCTCGGCCAGCGGGTAGCGCTCGTTCACGGGCATGAGCGCGCTCCGGAGCGCGTCCTCGGGCGCGTGCACGGACAGCGCGAGGCGGATCGGCTCCTCGACGTCGTCCACGAAATGGCGCAGGCCGGGCATCCACCCGACCGTCGAGATCGTCGTCCGCCGGTGGGTGACGCCGAGATCGGGCAGCCGCCGGGCGGCGGCGACGACGTTGTCGAGATTCACCATCGGCTCGCCCATGCCCATGAAGACGGCGTGGCCGATCGGCTCGATGCGGCGGAAGTGGAGCGCCTGATCGACGATCTCCGAGGGAGTCAGGTTGCGGCCGAACGCCATCGAGCCCGTCGCGCAGAACGCGCACGTCAGCGGGCAGCCTGACTGCGACGACACGCAGATCGAGCGCCGCCCGTCGCGGAAGCGCATGAGCACGGCCTCGACCGGATGCCCGTCGCCCGTCCGGAACAGCACCTTGAGCGTCCCGTCGCGCGACTGCGCCTCCTCCTCGACTGCGAGCGACGAGAACGCGACCTGCTCGGCGAGCCGCGCACGCAACGCGGCGGGCAGATCGGTCATCGCGTCGTAGGACGCGGCTCCCTGCGCCGTCCACCGCCACACCTGACGGGCGCGGTAGGCCGGCTCGCCGGCGTCGGCGAGCTTCCGCTCGAGCAGGTCGAGATCCATCGGTCGAGGGTAGCCGTGGTGTAGCCAGCCGCACTGTGATTCGGGTGCCCGCCGCATTCCCAGGCCGCTCCGCGCGCGTCACCGTGGGGCCATGACCTCAAAACCCCACACGTTCACGCCCGCCCGCATCACTGCACTCGTCCTGATCGCGCTTGTCGCCACCGGCCTCGGCTACCTCCGCTTCGGCACCGGCGACGACCGCGTCTCCGTCCCGTCCGGCGCCCGCGCCGGGCAGGTCTTCCTGCACCCATGTACCTACGACACCGATCGCGGCGGCTACGCGGCCGACTGCGGCACGCTCGTCGTGCCCGAGAACCGCGCAGACGCGCAGTCGCGGCTGATCGCCCTGCCGGTCACCCGCATCCGCGCTCGCTCGCCCCATCCGGGCGATCCGATCTTCCGCCTCGAGGGCGGCCCCGGGATCAGCAACATGCAGTTCGCCAAGGCGAGCCGCTTCGCCGACCACCACGACGTCGTCCTCGTCGGCTACCGCGGCGTCGACGGCTCCTCCCGCTCCAGTGCCCGGAAGTCGTCTCGGCGCTGAAGCACTCGACCGACATCCTCGGCACCGCCTCGATGCGCGCCTACGCGGATGGATTCCGCGCGTGCGCCGACCGCCTGACCGCCGACGGCGTCGATCTGCGCGGCTACAGCATCCCCGAGCTGGTCGACGACCTCGATGCGGCGCGCGTCGCGCTCGGATACCGGCGCGTCGATCTGCTCAGCGAGAGCGCCGGGACGCGCACGGCGATGATCTACGCGTGGCGTCATCCGGCAAGCGTCCACCGCTCGGTGATGATCGGCGTGAACCCTCCCGGGAACTTCCTCTGGAGCGGACGGACGACCGACGAGCAGATCCGCCGCTACGCCGCCGCGTGCCGGCGCGACGAGCACTGCAGCCGGCAGACCGGCGACCTCGCCGCTCTCCTGAAGGAGACGCACGTGCCGAAGAGCTGGCTTCACCTGCCGATTCGCTCCGGCAACGTGCGGGTCGCCTCGTTCTACGGGCTGATGGAGTCCGGGTCCGAGGCCGCGCCGATCTCTGCCCCAATGACGCTCGGCTCCTGGATCTCCGCCGCCCACGGCGACCCGAGCGGTTTGTGGTTCCAGTCGCTGCTCGCCGGCGTCGCCTTCCCCGAGTCCTTCGTCTGGGGCGAGCTGGCGGCAATGAGCCGCACCGACGCGGCGGCCGCCAAGCGGTACTTCTCGCGCCCGCGCCCTGACGGCGCGATCTGGGGCAACCCCGGCACCCGGTTCGTCTGGGCGGACGGCAGGCTCGCCGACGCCTGGCCGGCGGCCCCGGACGAGAACGAGTACAGCCGCGTCCGGCGATCCAGTGTCGAGACGCTGCTGATCGGCGGTGCACTCGACGTCGCCACGCCGCCGCAGATCACGAGGCGCGAGCTGCTGCCGTCGCTTCCGAACGGCCACCAGGTCGTGCTCCCCGGGTTCGGCCACACGACCTCCTTCTGGACGGAACAGCCGAAGGCGGGCACCCAGCTCGTGAACACGTTCTTCGACAGCGGCCGCGTCGACCACTCGCTCTACAAGCCGGAGCGCGTCGACTTCACGCCCGAGGTCACGCAGACGGCGCTCGGCAAGGGCTTCGCGGCCGCAATCGCCGGGCTCGCGCTTCTGACCCTCGCCTCGCTCGCCTGGATGGCGGTCAGGCGGCGTCGCCACGGCCGCGCGATGAGCATCGCGCTGCGGGCCGCCTACCCGGTCGTGCTCGGCTTCGGCGGCTGGTTCCTGGCCGTGCTCGTCACGCTGAAATGGTTCCCGGGGACGCCGCTCGACGACGAGCTGCTCTCAGTCGTGTCGATCGGCCTCCCGATCGGGCTCGGCGTCTACTTCGGCTGGCTCGGCGACGAGCGGCGGGCCGCTGGCCTCGTCGCCGCGCTGGCCGGTGCGCTCGTCGGCGGCTGGCTCGGCTTCAACGTCGCCGATGGGCTGCTGGCGCTGGTGACGACGATTGCCGCTGCGACGGCGGGGTCGAACCTGGCCCTCATCCTGCTGGATGTGGCGCCGGCTCCAGAGCCCCACGCTGCGCCGGCCATCGCGCAATGAGGCAAGGCGCGGGCGGCCCGAGGTTGGAGGGCCCCGCTCGGCGGGGCCCTCCAGGTTCAGGGCTTCCGTGTAGTGGCCCGGCGGCTGCTTGAATGAGCCGCCCATGATCGATCTCCGCTCCGACACCACCACCCAGCCGTCGCCCGGCATGCGCGCCGCCATCGCGCAGGCGGTCGTCGGCGACGAGCAGAAGCGCGAGGATCCGACCGTGCTCGAGCTCGAGGAGCGCGCCGCCGCTCTGCTCGGCCAGGAGGAGGCCGTCTACCTGCCAACGGCGACGATGGCCAACCAGATCGCGCTGCACGTGCTCGGCCAGCCAGGCGACGAGCTGCTCGCCCACGAGTACTCGCACATCCTGCTCTACGAGCTCGGCGGCCCGGCCGTCCACTCGGGCCTCGTGACGCGCGGCCTCCCCGGCGAGTGTGGTCGCCTGACGATCCGACCAGATCCGGCGATCGGTTCGCTACGACGAGGACGTCCACCACCCGCTCACCCGGGTCGTGTCGCTCGAGGACACACACAACGCGTCGGGCGGGCGGGTGTGGCCGCTCGAGGAGATCGTCTCCGTCACCGAGACGTGCCGCGAGCTCGAGCTCGCCGTTCATCTCGACGGCGCGCGGATCATGAACGCCGCCGTCGCCCTTGGCGTGCCGGCCGCCGAGATCGGCCGCCACTTCGACACGGTGACGATCTGCCTCTCGAAGGGGCTCGGTTGCCCGCTGGGCGCGCTGGTCGCCGGCAACGCGGAGCGGATGAAGACCGCCCGCCGCTACAAGTTCCTGTTCGGCGGCGCGATGCGCCAGGCCGGCATCGTCGCCGCGGCCGGTGTCTACGCCTTCGAGAACAACATCGACCGGCTCGCCGACGACCATGCCCGCGCGCGGCGCCTGGCGGAGGGCCTCGTCGCGGCGGGGCTCCCGGTCGACCTCGACCAGGTGGAGACCAACTTCGTCCAGCTCGACGTCGGCCGGCTCGACCTGACAACCGCCGAGGCGATCGCGCGCCTGCGCGAGACCGGCGTCGGCATGTCGATGACGATCCACCCGAACGTCCTGCGGGCGGTCACGCACCTGGACGTCGGCGACGGCGACATCGATCGCGCGATCGAGCTGATCCCGCGCGCCCTCGGCGTCCTTGCGACCGCCTGAGGCCGAGCTCGAGCGCCGCGTCCGCGCGCTCCAGGCCGAGCGGCGGCTGCCGAGCGTCAGCGCCGCCGTCTTCGTCGACGGCGAGGTGGTCTGGGAGCTCGCCGTCGGTCTCGCCGACGCGGCCGCCGGCCGCGAGGCGACGCCCGACACGCAGTACCGGATCGGCTCCATCACGAAGACGTTCACGGCGGCCGCCGTGCTGCGGCTCGCCGACGAAGGCGCAGTCGATCTGCTCGCGCCGCTGCGCGAGTACGTGCCCGAGCTCGCCGACGAGCGCGTCCGCGTCAAGGACGTGCTGTCGCACGCGTCCGGCCTGCAGCGCGAGGAGCCCGGCTCGTCGTGGGACGAGATGGCCTTCCTCACGCGCGACGAGCTGCTCGCCCGGCTCGGCGAGGTCGGCCGGGTGCTCGAGCCCCGCGACGAGTGGCACTACTCGAACATCGGCTTCACGCTCCTCGGCGACGTCGTCGGGCGCATCACAGGCGACTACCAGCGGACGATCGAGGACTGGTTCTTCGGCCCCGCGGGCCTGCACCGAACGACCTGGGAGCCGGAAGACGCCGCCGCCGTCGGCTACCACCCCGAGCCCTGGAGCGACGTTCTCAATGTCGAGCGCAACATCGACCTCAACGCCGGCCGTCCGGCAGGTCAGCTCTGGAGCACCACCGCCGACCTCGCCCGCTGGGCCGGCTTCCTGCGTGACAACGAGACGTTTCGGCCGATGCAGCGACTGCAGACGATGGCCGACCACGCCGCCTGGACGTACGGGTCCGGCCTCGGCCTGTTGATGTGGCGCGACGGCGAGCGCGTCTTCGCGGGGCATAGCGGCGGCATGAACGGCTTCCTGGCCAACCTCGCCTGGGAGACGCGCGGGCGTACCGGCGCCGTGCTCTTCACGAACGCGAGCCCGCACCTGTCGATCGACGCGGAGGGCGTTGCGCTCGCCGTGCAGGCGGCCGAGCTCATGGCGCCGATGCCGGAGCCGTGGCGCCCGACCGAGGCGCCGCCGTCCGAGCTCGACGGCGTGCTCGGCAACTGGTGGACAGAGGGCTGGGAGTTCGTCCTCACGTACCGCGACGGCCGACTCCGGGCAGCGGCCGCCGGCTCGAGCCGCGAGCCCGCTGTCTTCGAGCCGGTCGGCCCGGACCGTTACCGGACCGTGTCCGGCCGCGAGCGCGGCGAGCTCCTGGAGATCCACCGCGACGGTGACGGCTGCCCGGTGAGGCTGAGCTGGGCGACGTACGCGATGACGCGCACGTCGCTGCCGATGGCGCCCTAGGCCGACGCGTGAGCCGCGGCACGGTGGAGACGCCGGTCGGGATGCTTACGATCGTCGCCGGCGACGGCGGCCTCGAGGCCGTGCGCTTCGGTGGCGAGCCTGGCGCGGTCGACGAACGCCATCCGGTCGTCGCGGCGACGGCGCGGCAGCTGCGCGAGTTCTTCGGCGGCGAGCGGCGCACGTTCGACCTCCCGCTCGAGCTGTCCGGCACACCGTTCCAGCGCCGTGCGTGGCTCGCCCTGGCCGCCGTTCCGTACGGCACCACCCGCAGCTACGGCGAGCAGGCGCGGCTGCTCGGGGCGCCCGGCGCCGCTCGCGCCGTCGGCGCGGCCAACGGCCGGAATCCCCTGCCGATCGTCCTTCCCTGCCACCGGCTCGTGGGCGCCGACGGCAGCCTGACCGGGTACGGAGGCGGCCTCGAGACCAAGCGTGCGCTGCTCGACCTCGAGGCCCGAGTCAGCTCCGGCTAGCGGTCGCCGACGGCGAACGCCGCGGCCGCGAACCCGGCGTACGCGGCGACGAGCACCGCGCCGCGCCACGTGGACGACCGGCCCTGCGCGAGCAGCGCGGCCGTGAGCGCAACCGCCCCGGCGACGGCGATCAGCTCGAACGGCCGGAACGAGAGGGCAAGCGGCTTCAGCGCCCACGCAGCGAGCGCAACCGCCGGGATGAGGAAGACACAGACCTGCGCCGCGGAGGCAAGCGCGATCTCGGCGGCGAGCCGGATGTTCCCGCGATGCGCCACGACCACGGCACCGCCGTGCTCGGCGGCGTTGCCGACGATCGCGACGATCACCGCGGCGACGAAGAAGTCGCTGAGCCCGGCGTTGTTGGCGAACGTGTCGATGCTCCCCACGAGGATCTCGGCGATGAGCGCGGTGATGAGGGTGGCTGCGCCCAGGACGCCGAGCGAGACGCCGAGGCTCCAGCTTGCGTCCTCCGGCGGATCGTCGGACACGTGCTCCTGGCGGTGCCGCCGCAGGTTGCGCCAGGTCACGACGACGTAGAGGACGAGCAGGACCACCGCCGGGGCTATCGAGAGCTGCGCGATCCTGTGGCGCTCCGGGTTGCCATGGAACGCGGGAATGGAGGGGATGAGCGCAAGCGCGACGGCGACCGCGACGAGCCCGAGCGAGGAGAAGCTCGAGCGGCGGTCGATCGACGCGGCCGGGCCGAAGAGCAGCGAGAAGCCGAGGACGAGCAGCAGGTTCCCGACGATCGAGCCCATCAGCGACGCGCGGACGACGTCGAACTTGCCGGAGTTGACCGCGATCAGCGCGATGACGAGCTCGGGTGCGTTCCCGAACGTCGCGTTGAGGAAGCCGCCGATGCCGGCGCCCGTATGGGCTGCCGCGTGCTCGGTCGCCTCGCCGATCAGCCACGCGAGCGGGATCAGCGAGACCGCGGCGAGGATGAAGTCGGCGGTGTCGCCGGGCGAGGCGAAGTAGTGGATCGCGAGCGTGGCCGGGGCGAGGGCGAGCGACGCCCAGAGGATCCTGCGGACCACGCGCGCCAGCGTATCGACCTGCTCCTGGCCGCTCGGCGGGTAGAACACGCTGATGATCGAGGCCGTCCTCTTCGACTGGGGCGACACGCTGATGCCCTACGACGCGCAGGCCGACGACGCGTTCATCCTCGCGCGGACGGAGGCCGGCCTCGCTGCTCTGGAGGGGCGGGCGGATGTCTCGCCTGAAGCCGTCACGGGCTGGTTCCGCGAGCACTTCGACGAGCTGTTCGCCTCGGAGGCCGAGGAGGACTTCGACCATCTCGAGATGCTCGCGCGCTGTTTCCGCGAGCTCGGGGCCGACCTGAGCGAGGACGACGTGCGCCTGTATGCGCAGGCGAGCACCTGGGAGGGCGAGATGCTGCTCTTCCCGCACGCGCACGCCTTGCTGGACGCGCTCCGTGCGCGTGGGCTCAAGACCGCGATCGTGTCGAACACGTCGGTGCCGGGGTGGCTGCTGAAGCCGGTGCTCGAGAAGCAGGGGCTCGCGTCACGCATCGATGCGGCCGTCTTCTCGTCCGACGTCGGCAAGCGCAAGCCGCATCCGTTGATCTTCCAGCGCGCGCTCGACGAGCTCGGCGTCGAGGCCGCCAACGCGCTATTCGTCGGCGACCGAGTGCGGCAAGACGTCCGCGGCGCCCACGACGCCGGGATGGTGACGGTGCAGGCGCTCTGGAGCCGCGCCGACGAGCATCTGGATGGCGTCGAGCCAGACTATGAGGCGTACACAATGATGGACGTTCTCAACGTCGTCCGGCGGCTGAACGGCGGGCGCTGAGCAAGCATTTTTGGCGAGGACTGTCAAGTCTTGCGGAGGCCCGCAGACGTGCCGACAATCCGCCGTATGGACATCTCCTCAGCGTCGCCGGCCAAGCGCCTGCCGCTGCATCCGCAACAGGAAGTCGAGTGCCGGAGATGCGATGTCCACTGCGACAAGGTCGTGTACCCGGCGGCCTGCGTCGAGCGCGCGTGCCCGTTCGTCTACGCGTACGAGGAGTTCGGCCGCCGGTACGTCGGCTGCATGCAGAAGGTCTACTCCGTCGAGATCGACCTGGCGATGCTCCAGCAGGCCGAGCGGCGGCGTGACGGCTTCGGTGCCGTGAAGGCCGTGCGGGCGCCGCTGCCGATGTGCGAGGCGGACGTCTCGAGCTGCTACGAGGCGAAGGGCGCCGACCTCGGGTGCGTCAACCCCGAGTTCTTCGAGCTCCCGCTCGACCGGCCGAGCTTCCGCGTGTTCGCGCGGCTCGCGCCGAACGCCGAGCGCTAGCCCCACGGCCGTCCCATTGAGGGCGCCATCGTCGGGCGCCGTACGGTCGAGGCGTGCTCGTCGCGCGCGCACTCCTCGTGGCTCTCGTCATCGCCGTCGCCACGACGGTCGGGGTGGTCTGGGACGAGCACACGCGCGAGATCGTCTCGTTTCGCGGACGCGATTACATCCAGCCCAGGGTCGTCTCGGTCGTCGGCATGCCCATCGCCGATGCGCATGCGCGTGTGCGCGGAATGGAGGCGTTCGTTCCAGCGCGGGTCCCGGGCACGCCCGGGTTCCTGGCACTCCGCCGCGGCGACGGCCGCTTCGTCCTCTATGGGCTCTCGGGCGGCCCCTAAAGAATCTGGAGCCGCCGACGGTCGTAGCATTGGAATGGCGGTGAACGCCGACGAGCTGGAAGCTGTCTACCGGCGCGACTTTCGTCGGTTCCTGGCCGTGGCGACGTCGATCACCGGCGACGCCGACTCGGCGTACGACGCCGTTCAGGAAGCCTTTGCCCGCGCGCTGAAGTACCGGCGCGGGTACCGCCGTCAGGGCCCGCTGGCCGCCTGGCTCTGGAAGACGGTCGTCAACACCGCACGAACGTCGCGACCACGCCCGGGGCCGGCGGCGCTCACAGGACTGCCCCATTACAGCGACGACGACGACCTCGGGCCGCTCATCCGCGACCTTCCGGACCGCCAGCGGCTTGCCGTCTTTCTGCACTACTACGCCGACCTCGACTACCACGCGATTGCCGAGGTCATGGACATCAGCCCGGGCACCGTCGGCGCGACCCTCTCGGCGGCGCGCGCGGCGCTGCGCGAACGCATGACGGAGGTGCGCTCATGACCGATCTCGACGCCGCGATCCGCCTGTCGATCGAACAGTCTGTACCGCGGCGCGACCCGAACTGGGCCGACGTCGTTACGCGCGCCCGCGGCACGCGCCGGGCGCGCCGCCCGCTCGTCGCCATCGCGATCGCCGCTGCCGCGCTCGTCGTCGGCGCCGCCGCCGTCGCCGAGACGATCGGCCACGGGTTCAGCGACTGGCTCGAGGGCAGCCCGGGGACACCGGCGTCGTCCGCCGACACGGCCGAGCTGAGGAACGGGAAGAGCTTCTCGCCGCTCGATCCGAAGCTCGACGTACGCGAGCTGTTGCGCACGACATACGCCGGCCGCGTGTATCGGCTGGTCGGCTTCAGGACCGGCGGAGCGGTGTGCCTCCGACTCGTTCAGGCGGCGATCGACGAGGGCGGCGACGTGGCGTGTGTCCCGGGGGATCAGCTCGCCCGCTCTCACGACCTTGCCGTGCCGCTCGCCGTCGACAAGCCCCTGACCGATCCGGGTGCCGGCGGCGTCCCGGGGCCTAAGGCGAGCTTCGGGCTCGTAGCTGCCGAGGCCCGACATGTGGTGCTCGACGGTGACGGCGGGCCGCACGAGGCAGAAAGCGGCAACGGGGCGTTCCTGGTCATCGATCCCGGTGGTCGCACAACGCTTAGCGGTTACGCGATCGACGACGAGGGCGAGCGGCGTGCGATCCCGGTAGCGCCTGCCCTCGGCCGTGAGATCGGGCAGTTCCATACAGGATTGCCCCTCCTCGGCCCCTCGTCCGTCGACCGCACTGTCAGCGGGGGCAGCATCGGCTGGCTCCAGCGCCGCGAGCCGCGTGGCCAGGCGGTGCCGGACGATCTCGCGAGGATTCTGCGGCCGCATCCGCGACCCAGCGGGATGCCGGCGACCATGCCCGGACCGACAGGGCTCGCCCCCGGCGACTTCGCGCGCCTCATCAAGCCCGACGACCAGGACTTCGTCCGCATGGTGATCGGCAGGGCGTCCGGTGGCGTCTGCTACGCGCTGGTCGCGCGCGGCGGCGTCGGCATGTCATGCGCGCCGGTCGACGTGGCGTTCCGGAAGTGGCCGTTCTCGCCCGGGTGGGAATATGCGGGCGCCGGCGCGCAGCTCCTGACCGTCGCCGGCATCGCGAGCGACGACGTGGCGCAGCTCCAGATCTACCTGGGTGACGGCGACGTGTTGCCTGTGGCGCTCCGCGACAACGCCTTCTTCGCCCGCGTCCAGCGGGCGAAGCTACCGGCGCGGCTGGTCGCACGCGACGGCGCGGGTCGCGTCATCGGCCTGATGTCGATGCGCGCGATGTAGCCCCGGTCTTCTTGCGCTTCTTCTTCGGCTTCCAGCGCGCGTACAGGTCGCGCAGCACCTGCATGTCCTCGGCGCGCGGCCCGTGCCCTTCGATGCCGGGTGTCTCCATCAAGGCGGGCAGGTCCTGGACGGCCGGGTGGGCGAGGAACACGCCGAGCTTCTCGCCCATCTCGCCCTCGAGGACGTTCGCGTGCCGGTCGCGGTTCGAGCCGAGCGGCGTTGCAGAGTCGTTCACGTGCAGCGCCCGCAGCCGGTCGAGGCCGAGCGCGCCGTCCACCGATTCGAGCAGCGCGGCGTACGCGTCCGGGTCGGTCACGTCGTAGCCGGTCGCGTACAGATGGCACGAGTCGAGGCAGATGCCCAGGCGCGGGTGGCCCTTGAGCCGGTCGAAGATCACCTCCAGCTCGTCGACCGACCGCCCGATCGTGGCGCCGGTGCCGGCGGAGTTCTCCATCAGCAGCCACGTCGTGTCGGTCGTGCGGTCGAGCGCCCGCTTCATCGCGGGGACGACTCGCTTCAGGCCGGCCTCGAAGCCCGCGCCCAGGTGCGAGCCGACGTGGAAGACGACGTCAGCGTCGATCGCCGCCGCCGCGTCGACGGTCGACGCGAGCGTCGACGCCGACTTTTCGTAGATCTCGTCGTTCGGCGTCGCCAGGTTGATCAGGTAGAGCGCATGGACGAGCGCGGCGCGGACGGGGCCTTCGGAGATCCGTGATGCGAACAGCTCGAGTGTCGCCTTCTCGTGCTCCGGAAAGCGCCACGCGCGCGGGCTCTGTGCGAAGAGCTGGACGGCATCGGCGCCGATCTCCGCGCCCCGGTCGAGCGAGGCCTTGATCCCGCCTGAGCAGTGGGCCCCGAGGAGCACGGCAGTAACCTACCCGCGTGTCTGTCCGGGTCCGCATGGCGCCCTCGCCGACCGGCTTTCTGCACATCGGCGGCGTGCGCACCTTCCTCTTCAACTGGCTGTTTGCGCGCGGCCGCGGCGGCGAGTGCCTGCTCCGCATCGAGAACACCGACACGAGCCGCGAGGTGGCCGAGTCGGTGGAGCAGATCCAGCGGTCGCTCCGGTGGCTGGGGATCGATTGGGACGGTCCCGTCACGTTCCAGCTCGACGCGATGCCGCGCGCCCGCGAGCTGGCCGACCGCCTCGTCGCGAAGGGCACGGCCTACGAGGACGAGGGGGCGATCCGCTTCCGCATGCCTGACGAGGGCGTGACCGGCTGGGAGGACGCCGTCCGCGGCTGGATCGAGTTCCCGAACGAGAAGCTCGAGGACGTCGTCATCGTCCGCTCCGACGGACGGCCGACGTACAACTTCGCGTCACCTGTCGAGGACATGGACGACCGCATCACGCACGTGATCCGCGGCAACGACCACGTCTCGAACACGCCGAAGCAGATCCAGATCCTGCGCGCGCTCGGCGCCGATCTGCCCGTCTACGCGCACGTTCCCGACGTGCTCGGCGACGACGGCAAGAAGCTGTCGAAGCGCCACGGCGCCCAGTCGGTGGACGAGTTCCAGGAGGCGGGCTACCTCCCCGAGGCGCTCATGAACTTTCTCGCGCTGCTCGGTTGGTCGTACGACGACCACACGACCGTGATGACGCCACAGGAGTTGATCGAGCGCTTCTCGCTCGGGCGGGTCGGCTCGAGCCCGGCGACCTTCGACTACACGAAGCTCGAGTGGCTGAACGGCGTGTACCTGCGCGAGCTCTCCGACGAGGAGTACGGCGACCGCCTCGTTACGTATTTGCGCGAGCGGGGCATCGACTGGCCTGAGGAGCTCGTTCGCAAGACCGTCCCCCTCGTCAAGGACAAGATCGCCACCCTCGGGCAGTACCCGACTTACATTGGCTTCCTCTTCCACGAGATCGATCCGCCCGCCGATGTCGATGGCGGACGCCCGATGCTGATCGCCGCCGCCGATGAGCTCGCGACCCTGGAGCCCTATACGGCGGAGCGGATCGAGGAGGCACTGCGCGCGGTCGCTGAGCGGCTGGAGCTCTCGCCGCGCAAGGCGTTTGCGCCGATTCGCGTCGCCGTCACCGGCTCGACGGTCTCGCCGGGCCTCTTCGAGAGCCTCGAGCTGCTCGGCCGCGAGCGCTCGCTGGAACGGATCCGGGCGGCGCTGGCATGAACGACGGCGACGGCTACACGATCCTCGTCGTCGACGACGACCCGGCCCTGCGGATGCTCTGCCGTGTCAACCTCGAGCTCGACGGCTACGCCGTGCTCGAGGCCGGCTCAGTCGACGAGGCCGTGCAGCAGGCCGCGACGGCCGAGGTGGACGTCATTCTGCTCGACATCCGCATGGGCGAAGGGCCGGGCGACGGGCTGACACTGCTGGACCGGCTGCCGCCCGGGGAGCGCCCTGCCGTCGCCCTCCTGACCGGCTCGGTCGACCTCACGCATTTCGAGCGCCCGGTCGAGGTCGACGCGATCATCTCCAAGCCGTTCGCGCTCGACGACCTGGCGACCGCCGTGCACGAGCTGGCCACGCGATGAGCGCGCCCACGGTCCTCAACGCCGGCGCCTTCGAGGAACGCCTGCGGCAGTACCGCTTCGAGCGCATGGAGGAGGCGCGCGCCGTGCGCGTGGGCGAGAAGGAGACCTCCGAGGGCGCGGCCATCGTCGCGAAGTACGAGGACCTCTTCACGCACGCGCAGCGCGATGCGCTGCTCGCGGCCGAGGAGGAGGCCGGCGACCCGGTCGAGCTCGAGCGGCTCTACCGCCTGCGCAAGTCCTGCGAGGGCGGGCTCGTCTCGCGCGAGGTGGCCGAGCTCGCCGACGAGGTCGAGAACCGGATCCTGGCCGCGCGCGTGCCCTTCCAGGGCGAGAACGTGCCCCTGCGGACGGCGCAGGCAAAGCTCGCCGTGCTGCCCGACTACGGTGAGCGCGAAGACCTGGGCGTCGCCACGCAGAAGGTGTCGGCCGGTTTCAACGACGACCGGCTCGAGTTGATCCGCCGCATCGAGGACCTCGACGCCGACATCTCGGGGATCGGCGACCCGGTCGAGCGGAACGAGGAGGAGAAGGGCATCTCGCTCTCCGACCTCTCCGAGGCGCTGCAGGCGGCGAGCGGTCAGCTCACCGGCGTCTTCGAGCAGCTGCGCGAGCGCTGGTTCGATCGGCTGCTCGGGCCGGAGCGCGACGCCGTCCCGGCGTCGTTCCACGTCGGCTACGTGCGCCGCCTCTCGCCGCTCGAGTCGACGTACACGAAGGAGCGCTGCGTCGAGGTCTGCCTCGACACGCTCCAGCGCATCGGCCTCGACCTCCAGGCGCAGCCGAACATCCGGCTCGACCTCGACGACCGGCCGCAGAAGAGCCCGCGCGCCTGCGTGGTTCCCTCCGACCCGCCGTCGGTCGTGCACCTGATCACGCGCGCGCAGGGCGGCATGCACGACTACGCCGCGTTCCTGCACGAGGCCGGGCACGCGCTGCACTACGCCGGCTCGGCGGACGACCTGCCCTTCACGTTCCGGGCCGTGTCGCGCGACCACGCGCTGACGGAGATCTACTCGTACATCGTCGAGGCGATCTCGCGTGAGCCCGGCTGGCACGAGCGCTACTTCGGCCTCACGGCGGAGCAGGCAGCGGAGAATGCGGAGGCGTCGCAGTTCGTCGAGACGCTGCTCTTCCGTCGCTACGAGGCGAAGCTGCGCTTCGAGCTGGAGTTCTGGTCGGCGTTCGGCGAGCCCGTCGACGAGGACGCACCGGCGCGCTACTCCGAGCTGCTGACCGAGGCCAGCGGCGTGCGCTACGCGCCCGACAACTACCTCGCCGACATGGACGCGGGCTTCTACTCCGCCGACTATCTGCGCGCCTGGATCCGCTCGTCGCAGCTGCGCGAGTACCTGCAGCGCGAGGTCGGAGACGACTGGTGGTCGAACCCGAAGACGGGCGTCTTCCTTCGCAGCCTGTGGGCCGAGGGGACGCGCCCGACGAGCGAGGAGATCGCCGGCCGGCTCGGCTACGACGCGCTCGACACGGGGCCGCTGGTAGCGGCTCGCGGGGCCTGACCGCTGCTAAAGTCCGGTCGGCTAGCCCCCGTCGTCTAGTGGCCTAGGATGCCTGGTTCTCAGCCAGGAGACCGCGGGTTCGAATCCCGCCGGGGGTGTACAAGCGCGGGCGTGGGACGTCCCCGTGTCAGCGGGGGCTGTCCCGAGTGCCTGCATAGGACATGCCGGGATCAGCCGGCAGCGTTTTTCCGAAGACCGAGACTTCGCCCGATCATTGGGGACAGCCCCCGCTGACACGGGACAGCCCCGCGACAGTCAGCTGTACGCGTGCGGATCGAGCAGCAGGACGTGCGTGATCCGGTCGACCGGTAGCCGGTTGAGGATCGCCGTCCGGCGGATCGCCTCCGGGCTCGGCGCCTCGTAGACGCAGAACCAGCGCGTCCGGTCGTCGCTGACGTACGAGTGCAGCCAGGTGACGCCCTCGTCGGTGTTGCGCGCCACGATCGCGGGGCTCTCCCCGGCCGGGATCCCCGACCCGTCCGGGAACAGGCGCTCGACGACGTAGCGCGGCATGCGCTGACGCTACGCCCAGCGCGCGCTGCGGGCATCGGCAGCGCTGCCCAGATTGGGGCGCCTGACTACCGATCTTGGCCGGCGAGCCCGAGCCGAACGGCCTCGGAGCTGGCCTCGGCGCGGCTCCTCACCGCCAGCTTGCGCAGGATCGCCGACACGTGGTGGTCGACCGTGCGCGGAGAGAGATAGAGCCGCCCGGCGATCTCGCCGTTCGGGAGGCCCAGCGCGACGAGCCCGAGCACCTCGGTCTCCCGGGCCGTGAGCCCGGCCGGGTTGCGACGCGTCGCCGGGCGCGGGCCGCGGGCGACGCCGCGCTCGCCCAACTCGCGCAGCCGCCGCGCAACGTGTTCGGCGGCCGGCCCGGCGCCGAGCTCGCGCAGCCGCTCGTGCGCGACATGAAGGCGTTCCGGATCGTCTGCATCGGCGAGCGCCAACGCCGCCTCGTAGGGCAGGCCGAGCTCTTCCCAGCGGGCCGCGGCCTGCGCGTGCTCGCCGGACAGGTGCAGGGCGAACGGCTCCCAGAGCCCCTGCGGGACAGGCTCCTCGATGCCCGCGCGCCGCCGCCAGAACGCCAGTTCTCCGGCCACGGGTGCGGCGCGCACCTCGAGCGCGAGCGCAAGCGTGGCCGAGGACGCCTCGGCCGCGAGCTCGCGCCTCACGGCGAGCGCGGCCGCCTCTGTCCGCGCGATCGCGACGGGTGCCAGATGCTGGAGCTGCTTGCCGGCGGCCAGGTCGGCCGCTTCGTCCAGGAGCGGCCACGCCTCCGGGTCGCCGCGCCGGGCGCGGACGAGCCCCAGAGTCGTCAGCGCGACGACCCGCAGGAGCGGCGCGACCTGCGTCCGCTGCTGCAGCACGAAGGAGGCCGACCTCCGCGGCGTCCGTCCACCGGCCCTGGTCGAGTTCCAGCCGCGAGCGAAAAGCGATGAGGTAGAGCCGCCATAGCTCGAGGCCGTGGCTGGTGCAGTAGGCGATGCCCTCGTCGAGACGCGGGATCGCGCCGAAGTCACGCCAACGGACGGCCGCCCAGCCGAGGTGGATGTAGCCGCGCCCGACATGGTCTGCGAGGTCGGCCTCGGCGGCGAGCGCGATGCTGCGGTCGAGGTCCGCGAGGCCCTCGCGGTCGCCGAGTAGGAGCTTCGGTCGTGCCGGTGTTGTTGAGCTGGTAGACGAGCGTCTCCGTCTCGCCGGCGCCGCCGGCGAGCTCCAGCGCGCGGGCGCCCCAGCGCAGCGCCTCGTCGGCCTGCTCCGGCGTTCATGAACATCGCGGACGCGCTGGCCGACGCCCGGGCAAGCTCCGGGCCGGGCCCGAGCTGCTCCAGCACGCGCACGGACTCGAGCGCGGCCGACGTCGCGCCGCCCGGATCGCCGGCGCACCAGCGCCGGCTCGCGAGGCGAGCAGAGCGCCGTGCCCTCGCGGCCTGCGTCGCCGGCGTCGCGGTAGCAGGGCGAGGGCCTCCTCGAGCGCGCCGACCGAGGCGACCTGCTCGTCGGTCAGGTAGCAGGCAAAGGAGCGCCGCTCGAGCAGGTGCGCACGCTCGAGCGCCGGCAGCGACCCGGCATAGCGGAGTGCCCGCGCGAACTGCTCGCGCAGCCTCGCGGTGCGCGCCGACCGCCGCGGCGCGCTCGGCGGCGGGCACGGCGACCTCGAGCACTGCCTCCGCATCGCTGCGCGCGTCTGCGTGGTGCGCGAGCCGCGCGAAGTCGATCCGCCCCTCGGCGCGGGTTGCGGAGCGCCTCGAGCGCGGCCCGGTGGAGCTCGACGCGCCGGTACGGGCTGATCGAGCCCTCGACCGCGAGCCGCGCGAGCTCGTGGCGGAACGCGACCGCGGTGCCCGTGTCGCGGAGCATGCCCGAGGCGAGGCACTCGTCGAGCGCGGCGAGCCCGTCCCCGGTCATGCGCCGAGAGCAGCCAGAGCTCGGTCGGCTGCGGGATGATCGCCGCGGCGTCGAGCAGCCGGCGCGCGGACTCCGAGAGTCGCGCGGCGCGGGCCAGCACCGCATCGCGAACGGTTGCCGGCACCGCGCCGCTCCCGCAGGCGAGGACCTCGGTGACGAAGAACGGGTTGCCGGCCGTCTTGGCGTAAAGCTCGTCCGCGTCGACACCGCCCGCGAACGCGAGTTCCGCGACGGCGGCCTCCGACAGCGGCCCGAGCCGCAGCCGCCGCACGCCGGCCGCGGTGGCCAGGTCGCCCAGCACGATGCGTAGCGGGTGGGTGCGAGACAGCTCGTCGGTGCGGTATGTGACGATGACGAGCGCGCCGAGGCTCTCGACGCGCCGGCCTAGCAGGCCGAGCACGTCGAACGTCGCTTCGTCCGCCCAGTGCACGTCCTCGATCACGACCGCCGTGTCGCCGTCGGCGCGGAGCTCCGCAACGAGGGCGTCGAACGACCGCCTCCGCGCCGGCGCCCGAGGCGATCGCCTCCTCGAGGCGCCCGCCTCCAGCGGCGGCCATGTCGGCGAACGGCCCGAGCGGCCGCGGCGTGCGCAGGCCGTCGCACGCGCCGGAGAGCACGCGCATGTCCGCGGCGAAGGTCTCGCAGAACGCGCGCACGAGCGCGCTCTTGCCGATGCCGGCGTCGCCGGCGACGAACACGAGCCTGCCCTCGCCGCGCCGTGCGGCCAGGAGCGCCCCCTCCGAGCTCCTCGAGCGCGCGGGTCGCGCTCGAGGAGCTCGGTGCCCGCCCGCGTCACGACGGCCATCGCGACCGCCGTGCGGGAGCGGGGGCTACCCGGCGTTGAAGGGTGCGGCGAGCGGGTTGGTGCTCGCGAACAGGCCGGACGGGTTCGGGTACCAGATCCAGACGTGCATGGTGATCAGCAGCGGGTGCCAGAAGTTGAACTTCGCCCCGGTCTGCGGGCTGGCCGCCGGGCACGAGTCCTGCGCCTCCGCGGGGACGTATGTGCCGTCGATGTAGTGGCAGCCTGCGCCGAACGTGCCGTACTGGCGCCCGGCAACGGCGGCGTCGCCGGCTTCGAGGTGAACACCCATTCGAGCGCGCCGAGCTGCCAGCTCGTTCCCCGGTGCTCGTAGACGAGGATGGCCGGCTTCGTGACGTTGAAGCCCTTGATCTTCGGGTTCATGAAGTGGTAGCCCATGTTCGGGATCATCCGCGTGATGATCCCGTAGCCGTCCTTCTTGGCCCGGGCGAGGTTGTTGACGTATTTGGCCGTAGCGACCCGCGCGAGCGCGAGCTGGTTCGTGAGCGTCACCGACGGCGCGGCTCTGGCGCCCGGGCGCGAGGAGGCGCCACCCGCGGTCGCCGCCAGGAGCAGCGATGCAGCAGTGCCGGCGGCGATCGCGGCAATTCCCGCTCGTCCGACGGTTCTCTTCGAGACGTTCATGAATGTTCCCCTTCGATCGGTGTCGTGGTCGCTCACGACGGTACGAAGGGGCGCGCTGCGCGGCATCGGCGGGGTCACCCAGATTGGCGGCCGCGCCTGCCCATCTTTGCCCGTGACTCCTCACTGCCGCTAGACGCGTCCGGAAGAGGCAGTCTTCCGCCATGGCTGACCTCCGCACCGGCGACGACGGCGTGACTCGCTGCTGGTGGGCGGGCGACGACCCGCTGATGGTCGCCTACCACGACGAGGAGTGGGGGAGGCCGGAGCGCCGGCCCCGAGCGGCTCTTCGAGCTGCTCACGCTCGAGTCGTTCCAGTCAGGGCTCTCGTGGAGCACGATCCTGCGCAAGCGCGAGGGCTTCCGTCGGGCCTTCGACGGCTTCGACGCCGCCCGTGTGGCCGCCTACGACGAGCGGGACGTCCAGCGTCTGCTTGCCGACGCGGAGATCGTCCGGCATCGCGGCAAGATCGAGTCGGCGATCGCCAACGCGCGCGCCATCGAGGCGCTCGATCGCCCGTTCGCCGACGTGGTCTGGGAGTTTCCGCCACCCCCGCGCCAGCGCCCGAGCAGCGGCGACGAGATCCCGGCGGCGACGGACGAGTCTCAGGCGCTCGCGAGCGAGCTGAAGCGCCTCGGCTTCCGCTTCGTCGGCCCGACGACCGTCTACGCGTTCATGCAGGCAGCGGGGCTGGTCGACGACCACGTCGCCGGCTGCGAGACCGCTCCCTAGTACTGATTACTGAAGCGCGGCGGTCGCGACGCTCTCCTCTTCCACGCTGCTCTCGGGCAGCCCGGGTGGCGGCGGCCGGAGCGGGCGTAGATAGAGGAGCTCGTACAGCAGGGCGGCGATCGCGCCGCCGAGGATCGGCCCGACGTACCAGATCCAGGCGTTCGACCAGTTGTTGTCCACGACGTGGGAGCCGAACGCGCGGGCCGGGTTCATCATCGCGCCCGTCAGCGGCCCGCCGACCATGATGTCGACCGAGACCGTGAGGCCGATGGCAAAGCCGGCGATGATCTTGAACGCGCCGCGGATGTCGGCGGCCGTCGCGAAGACGACGAAGACGAGGAACGCGGTCAGCAGCGCCTCCAGGACGAGCCCTTCGCCGGACGAGAGGCTCGGATCGAGCGCCGGGGCGCCGTAGCCGGCTGCCTTGGCGAACGTCCCGGGCCACAGCCAGCGCACCATCGCGGCCGCGGCGATGCCCGCGAGCAGCTGCGCGACGATGTACATCAGCGCGAGCAGCGGCGCGATGCGTCGCGTGACGAGGAACCCGATCGTGACGGCCGGGTTGAAGTGGCCGCCCGAGATATGTCCGAGCGCGGTGACGGCGATCGCCAGCGCGAGGCCGTTCGCGAGCGCGACGAGCAGCAGGCTGGGCTCGCCCGCGATCGTGACGGACACGCCCGCACCGATGCCGATGAAGAAGAAGAAGAACGCGCCGATGAACTCGGCGACCGACCGCAGGACGGCGTCGAGCGGCTCGTCCCAGAGCATGCCGCCCATGCCGCCGCCGCCGTTGGAGTCGACCTCGATCTCCTCCACGACGACAACCGCCTCGGCGGGCTCGCTTGCTGGGGCCTGTGGATCGTCCACGGCGCGGGAGCATAAAGGGTTCGTCGGCGGAGTGCACTTCCATCGAGCCGATCGCCCTGCCAGGATCACTTCATGGCGTCCGAACAACAGTCCGACGGCGACCTCGTCGCCCGCTGCCGCGACGGCGACCAGACCGCATGGGCGGAGCTCGTGGAGCGCTACTCGCGCTACGTCTATGGCATCGCCCTGCAGGGCTTCCGGCTCCCGGATCCCGAGGCGGAGGACGTCTTCCAGGACGTCTTCATGCGCGCTTACGAGCATCTCGACAGCCTCCGCGACGACGACGCGCTGCGGCCGTGGCTCGCGCAGCTGACGCGCCGCCTGTGCATCGACTCGATCCGCGCGCGGTCGCGCGAACGTGCGACGGAGGAGTTGGAGGAGGGCCTCGCCGACGAGGAGCGCATCGACGCGCTTGACGACGCGCTCGCTGTCCACCAGGCGATGGGCGAGCTGCCCGAGAACTGCCGGGACATCCTCGACCGTTTCTTTGCCCGCGACGAGAGCTACAAGACGATCGGCGATGCGCTCGAACTGCCGGCCGGGACGATCGCGAGCCGCATCTCACGCTGCCTCGTCAAGCTTCGCGAAGCGTACGAGGGAAGAAAAGCCGTTCCTTCCCCGTCTGGTGGATCGTGAGCGCAGAGACGTACGACGAGCAGCGCCTGGCCGATCTGATCGCGGCCCTTCCGCCTGCCCCAGGCTCGTGGGTGCAGGCGGCGAAGGAGCTGCCGGTCGTGCGCGCGTCTCTGGACGGCATCGTCGAGCGCGCCCGGGCGGACGCGGAGTACCGCGAGCAGGTCGTCGCCGACCTCGAGTCCGCGCTGGCCGCGGCGGGCGTCGAGCCCGACCGCCACCTGGTCAACGCGCTTCGGCGCGACCTGACCCAGATCTAGCAGGGGCTGTCCCCGCGGAGCGGGGGCTGTCCCCAGTGATTGGGCCAAGCTCGGTCTTCGGGCATGAACTTGGGACGGCCCCCGCTGTCGCGGGGACGGCCCCATGGGAGGATGCGCGCCGATGGCGCGCGCCGCAGACGACCTGCTCCAGCTCCCGCTCGCGCAGCTGCTCGACCGCCTGGCGGCCGAGGGGCCGACGCCGGGTGCCGGCGCGGTTGCCGCGCTGACGGCCGGGATGGCTGCGGGCCTCGTCGGCATGGTCGCCGGTGCGTCCCCGGGCTGGCGTGAGGCGCCGGCGGTTGTCGCGCAGGCGACCGCGCTCCGCCGCCGGCTCGCGCCGCTCGCCGCCGCGAACGCGCAGGCCTACGAGGACGCACTCGCCTCGCTCTCGCTGCCGGAGTCCGTCCACCCGGAAGCGCGTAGCCACGCGATCGTCACGGCGCTCGACCGCGCTGCCGATATCCCGCTGCGGATCGTGGCCGCGGCCAACGACGTCGCCTACCTCGCCGCCGAGGCGGCGCACTGGGGCGAGCCCGCGCTTCGCCCGGACGCGACCTCCGCCGCTCTGCTCGCCGCCGGGTCGGCTCGGGCGGCCGCCCACCTCGTCGAGATCAACCTCGCTACCGGTCCCGACGACGACCGCGTCATCCGCGCCCGCTCGCTGGCCGAATCCGCGCAGGACTGCGCCCGCGTCCTGCTCAACAGCACCGCCGACGAGCCGTAGGATCGTCGGCATGTCCGAGCCCGAGCGTGCGGACCGAGGGCCGCTCCCCGCGTGGAGCCTGCCGCTCGGCGACACGGAGCGCATCCGCATCCAGCTGCAGTGGCCCGAGCAGGTCACGCGCGAGTGGGCGGTCGGCGGCGCCGACGGCGAAGGCGTGCGCGTCTGCATCCTCGACAGCGGCGTCGAGCCCGACCACCCGCTGGTCGGCCCCATCGCCGGCGCGAAGGTCGTCTCGATCGGCGAGGAGGGTGAGACGATCGTCGAGGACGACACCGAAGGCGACGTCGTCGGCCACGGCACCGCGTGCGCCGGGATCATCCACATGCTCGCCCCGAAGGCCGAGCTCTACAGCGTCCGCGTCCTCGGTGCCGGCGCCACCGGCAGCGGCCCGGTGCTGCTCGCCGGGCTGCGCTGGGCGATCGACCAGGACTACCACGTCATCAACATGAGCCTCTCGACGACGAAGAGCCAGTTCGCCGGCGTATTGCACGAGCTCGCCGACAGCGCCTACTTCCGCCGCACCGTGCTCGTCGCTTCGGCGCACAACATGCCGGTCGAGAGCTACCCCTGGCGCTTCTCCTCGGTGATCTCCGTCGGGAGCCACGAGGAGGACGACTCGCACATGTTCTTCTACAACCCCGACCCGCCCGTCGAGTTCTTCGCGCGCGGCGTCAACCTCGACGTGGCGTGGCGCGGCGGCGGGCAGATCCGCGCGACCGGCAACAGCTTCGCGACGCCGCACCTGGCGGGAATCTGCGCGCTCGTGTTGAGTAAGCACCGCGATTTGACCCCCTTCCAGCTCAAGAACGTGCTCTACCTGACGGCCTCGAACGTGGCGGGCGACGCGTGAACGGCGACGACGGCGAGCTCCGCGACGCCGTCAGTGCCGGCGTCCTCGGCTCCGAGGACGACTACCGCGCCCTGCTCCAGTCGATCGTCGAGGTCGCCCGCTCGATCTTCGGGGCCAAGGCGTCGTCGCTGATGCTGCTCGACGAGGAGGCGGACGAGCTCGTCTTCGAGGCCGTCGCAGGCGAGGGGAGCGACACCCTCATCGGCCAGCGCTTCCCGTCCAGCACGGGCATTGGCGGCTGGGTGTTGGTCACGCGGCAGCCGCTCGTGATCGAGGACCTGCGCCAGGACCCGCGCTTCTCGCGCACGACCGCCGAAAGCACGGGATACGTGCCCGAGGGGATGATGTGCGTGCCGCTCCTGCACGACGAGCAGGCGCTCGGCGTCCTCTACGTGCTCGACCGGCCGACGAACTCTCGCTTCACGCTGGCCGAGATGGACCTGCTCGGCCTGTTCGGCAACCAGGCCGCAATCGCGCTGCAGCTCCTCCGGCGCGCCCGCCGCGTGCGTGCGCTCATGGAAGGCGACACGGGCGACGACGTCGCCGCGGTCGCCCAGCTCGCGCAGACGGTGGACAAGCTCGAGGACGACCGGCGCACCGCCGGCGTCCAGCTGATCAAGGCGATCGAGAAGATTCTGCGGTGACCGTCTTCGACCGCACGACGCTGCCGAACGGCGTGCGTGTGATCGCGGCGCCGATGGAGAGCGTCCAGTCGACCGCCTGCTACCTCATGTTCGAGGCGGGGTCGCGCTACGAGCGCGAGCAGGACCAGGGACTCGCGCACTTCGTCGAGCACATGGTCTTCTGCGGCACACCGCGCCGGCCGACGCCCAAGGCGATCGCCGGCGAGGTCGACGCGATCGGCGGGCTGTTCAACGCCTCGACCGGCAAGGAGGGCACGTACTACTACGTGAAGTGCGCGTCCGAGTATGCGACCCAGGCGCTCGACGTGCTGACCGACATGCTTCGGAACTCGGTCTTCAACCCGGACGATCTGGAGCGCGAGAAGGGCGTGATCATCGAGGAGATGCGCTCGAAGTTCAACAACCCGAGCGACTACGTCGACGAGAACTTCGAGCTGCTCGTCTATGGCGACACCCCACTCGGCCGCATCCGGATCGGCACCGAGGAGACGGTCGGCGGGATGACGCGGGACCGGATCGTCGACTTCGCCGGCCGAATGTATGAGCCATCCAGGCTCGTCGTCGGGCTGGCCGGACGGGTGGACGACTCCCTCCTGGCGCGGGTCGAGGAGCTGGTCGGCGACCTCCAGGGGACACGCGCGCCCGACTTCGCTCCGGCCGCGCCGGACGGCGGCCCCACGGTGCTGCTCGACTCGAAACCGATCGACCAGGCGCAGCTGTGCCTCGGCACTCGTACGTACGCCGAGTCGCATCCCGACCGCCCGGTGGTCCAGCTGCTCGGGACGGTGCTGGGCGGCGGCATGTCGTCGCGGCTCTACGAGGAGCTGACCATCCGCCGCGGGCTCGCCTACTCGATCTACATGGTGGCGTTCAACCATTCGGACGCCGGCGCGCTCTGGGCGGAGAGCGGCGTGAATGTCGACAAGGTGGACGAGGCGATCACGGTGATCGCCGGCGAGCTCCGCCGGGCGGCGGAGGAGCCGATCCCGAGCGACGAGCTGGAGAAGGCGCGAACCTACGCCAAGAGCCGGTTCGTCTTCTCGACGGAGACGCCGCAGGACCTGCTCACGCGCGCGCTCTGGGACGAGGTGAAGGGCGGCGGGGTTCGCGAGCCCGAGGAGCATCTGCACGCTCTGAACGCCGTCACAGTCGAGGACGTCCAGCGCGTGGCCGGCGACATCCTCGGCGGCGGGCTCTATCTCTCCATCATCGGGCCGTACGACGATGCGGCCCGGTTCGAGCGGCTCCTCGCGGTCTAACAACGAGACCGGGGCCTTTCGGCCCCGGTCAGCAAGTGCGTCGGAAACTTTGATCGGCTAGAGCCGGCCGTCTCCCTGGGTCTTGCCGTCGCCCTGGGTCTTGCCGTCTCCCTGGGTCTTGCCGTCGCCCTGGGTCTTGCCGTCGCCCTGGGTCTTGTTGTCGAGCAGCGAGTGTGCCTGCACGTCGTCCTCGGTCTCCGTTCCGATGTCCTCGCGATCCTCCACTGGTGTTCCTCCTTCGATCTTCGCCTGCCGGGTCATACGACCAACCAGACGATGGTAGTTGGGGAAATCTTCCCTCCTCACTAGGAAATTGCAACGAGCGCTGCAATTGTTCGCCGGTGCTCGGTCGGATCAGGGGGAGCGTTGGCGAGTCGCTGTCCGCGTTTCGCGACGTTTTCGCCAATCCGGATCTGCGCCGGCTGGAGCTGGCGTGGACGGCGACCCAGCTCGGCCGGTTCGCCTATTTCATTGCGATCGCCGTCTACGCGTTCGACGCTGGCGGGGCGACGGCCGTCGGTCTTGTCGCCGTCATCAGGCTCCTGCCGTCGGCGTTCGCCGCCCCTTTCCTCTCGATCCTCGGTGACAGGTACCCGCGCAAGCGGGTGATGTTCCTGACCAACCTCGCGCAGGCGGCGTCGATCGGCGCCGCGGGCGTCGTGATCCTCGGCGACGGGCCCAGCGCGGTCGTCTACACGCTGGTCGCGCTCAATGCGATCGTCGTGACGGCGTTCCGGCCGGCGCAGGCGGCGCTCGTGCCCTCGCTTGCGCGGACGCCGTCGGAGCTGACCGCCGCGAACGTCACGGCGAGCACGATCGAGAGCCTCGGCCTCTTCGTCGGGCCTGCGATCGGCGGTTTGCTGCTTGCGGTTACGAGCACGGGCGTCGTCTTCCTGGCGACGGCCGCTACGGCCCTCCTCTCCGCGCTGCTCGTCGCGCGCATTTCGGCGGAGCCGGCCGCGAGCGCGCGCCGGCGCGCGAGGGCAAGCTCAAGACGGCGTTCGCGGGGTTCGGCACGGTCGTGACCGATCCTCGCCTCCGCGTTCTCGAAGGCCTGATGTTCGCGCAGACACTGGTCGCCGGCGCGTTCAACGTCCTCATCGTCGTTGCTGCGTTCGACCTGCTCCACCTCGGCTCCGGCGGGCTCGGCGCGCTCAACTCGGCCGTCGGCATCGGTGGCCTGGCAGGGGCCGTCGCTGCAGCTCTGCTCGTCAGCTACGGCCGCGTGTCGAACCAGTTCGCTCTTGGCATGCTGCTCTGGGGCGTCCCGATCGCGCTCATCGGCGTATGGCCCAACTCGGCGTTCGCATTCGCGCTGCTCCTGCTCGTCGGAATCGGCAACACCATCGTCGACGTGACCGACCTGACGCTGCTCCAGCGCGCCGTCCCCGATGACGTGCTCGCGCGGGTGTTCGGCGCTGTCAACTCGATCACGACCGGCGCGCTCGCCCTCGGCTCGATCCTCGCTCCGCTGCTGATCAGCGGGATCGGCGTCCGCTGGGCGCTCGTCGTCACCGGCGGGCTGCTGCCGATCCTCACGGTGCTCCTCTTCCGTCCGCTCGCCGCGCTCGACCGTGGCGCCGTCGTCGCGAAGAGCGAGCTGGATCTGCTCTGCGGGCAACCGACATCTTCACGGCGTTGCCGCAGGCAATGCTGGAGCTCCTCGCCGGCCGGCTGACCCCGGTGCAAACCGCGGCCGGCGAGGTGATCTTCAGCCAGGGCGATCACGGCGACCGCTACTACCTCGTCTCCGAGGGCCGGGTCGACGTCATGATCGACGGCGAGCACACGCGGACGCTGGGCCCGGGGGAGGGGTTCGGCGAGATCGCCCTGCTGCGCGACGTGCCGCGCACGGCGACCGTCACGGCGGCGACGCCCATCGCGCTCTACGCCCTGGAGCGCGACGACTTCCTGACCGCTGTGACCGGCCATGCGGAGAGCTCCGACCGCGCGGAGAACGCTCATCGCGAGCCGCGTCGGCGCGCTGCGGCCGTCGGAGTTGGAAGCGGTCTGATCGGGTAGAAGGCGCCCATGAGCCAGTTCGAAGAGGAGAACGCGCTCGACGGCCAGCGCGGCGGCGAGGTCGACGACGAGAAGATGCGCGAGGCGTGGCGGAACGCTGAGAAGCTGAACGACGAGCCGATCCCGGACGCGCTCGGCGCCGGCGAGGAGGACGACTCCTAGCCGCGCACGACGCAGCGCCACCGGCCGTACGTCCGGAAGTAGTCCGTCAGCGCCGCGCCCAGTTCGCCGCGGAACCGTCCGCCGTAGTCGGCGCCGGTCCGGTCGACCGTGACGATGCTGATCCGGGCGACGTCGCGCTCCCAGCGGCCGTCCTTTCGGGCGCGGAGCGTGACCGTGGCGGGGCCGCGGGCACGGCCGAGAGTCCGGTACAAGCCCGCGCCGCGCAGCGACGGCAGATCTATCAGCACCTGCTCGAGGTACGAGAAAGGCGCCTTGAAGAGACGGCTGCGGAAGTGCAGGGCGCCGCCACCGGTCGTGCAGACGTCGCCGTTGCTCGTGGGCACGGACCATTCGCTCGAGGATCCGTAGCCATAGCGGGAGCCCGGCTCGCCGCCGCCCTGCACCGAGATGTTGCTGGTCGGCTGGTGGGCGCAGTCGCGGACGGTCGGGTTCCGTAGGCGGATCGGGCCGGGGAGGGAGATCGTTTGGCGGCGCCTGGTGCCGGCGTCGCGATAGACGAGGTCGAGCAGGCGCGTGGGGGAGGTCACATGTGCGGGGACGTGGCTGCAGTCGTCCAGCCGGAAGTCGAGCTCAACCGCGACGTACTTCGTAGGGTCGACGAGGAACGGCGTCATCCGCTCCGCCGCAGGCGGCGAGAACGGATACGGCCCAGGCGGACACGAATGGCCCCCGCACCCGACCGGCTCCCATGACGCTGCGGATGCACCAATCTGGTGGACAAGGCCGCCTGACGCCGTGCGTGCCTGCGCATCGACGAGCGTGACCCGCCGGTCTGAGCGGTTCCGTAGCGTCAGTGCGTACGCGAACCGGCCGCGCTCGACGTACCGGACGATTGCGCCGTCAGGGCCGACTCCCATGAACGGGCGGCCGCCGCCGGCCATCGGGCCGTCGAGGACGAACGGCCGCTCGGTCGAACCCGACCCGCGGCAGCCCGCGGCCAGGACGGCGAGCCCGAGCACGACCACTGCCGATCGCATGCCTCTTTAGACGCGCGGCCGGGGCTCATCGTTGGGATAAAGAAACCGCGCCCGCACCGTGTCAGTCTCCATGAGGTGCGGGGTGCATCACTGGCCGACATCGAGCGCGCATACCGGGAACGGCTCGGTTCCTACCGCCGCGTGGCTGCCGCTATCTGCGGCGACCGAGAGGCAGCTGGTGACATCGTCCAGGAGGCGTTCGCCCGCGCCGTTCGCGAGCGGCGGCGCTTTCGCGGCGACGCCACGGTCGAGACGTGGCTGTGGCGGATCGTCGTCAACACGGCGCGGAACCAGGTGCGCGACCGGCCCCGTGTCGAACCGCTCGGTGAGGTTCCCGCGCCCGAGGCGGCGTTGAGCGAGCTCGCCGACGCCGTCGCAGCGCTGCCGGAGCGCCAGCGACTCGTCGTGTTCCTGCGCTACTACGCCGACCTCGACTACGCGGCGATCGGGCAGGTCGCCGGCATCGCGCCGGGCACGGTCGGCGCGACGCTGAACCAGGCGCGCGCAGCGCTCGAGGAGCGGCTCGGCCGCGTGGGGGCCAGGTCGTGAGCCCGCTCGCCGAGGCGCTCGACCGGCTCGTGCCGCCGTTCCCGCCGGAGGGCGGCGACTGGGATGACGTCGTCGCTCGGGGAGGCCGCCGGCGGCGGACGCAACGGCTCGTGCTGGCAGCGGTCGTGGTTGGCGCGGCGGCGCTCCTGGCGACGCCGGCACTCGGGCTCCGCGGGTTCGTCGCGAACCTGCTCGGCCGCATCGATGTCCCCTTCACCGGCGGGGAGCCGGCCCCGACGAGCGTGAAGGCGCAGTTCTACGACTGGGGTCTCATCGGTCCCGCGTCAAGCGGCGTCGTCGCATCGCAGACACGGCGCGTGACGACGTACCGGGAAGACGGCAAGACGCATGCGCTGTACGTCGCTCCGGCTCGAAGGGGCGGCTTCTGCTGGATCCTCACCGAGAGCGGGTTCGGAGGCTGTCAGCCCTCGCGCTCGACGCAACGCTTCGCCTTGCGACCGATCAACGCGAGCTGGCAGATGGGAGCCGCCAGCGGCTTGCAGTGGGTCCAGAAGGTTGGCGGCACGGTGCGCGTGCCGTCCACTCAGCGCCTTGCTGCGCGGTATGCCGACGGCTCCTCGAGCGACATCCGTTTCTACTACGTCTCAAAGCCGATCGATGCCGGGATCTTCGTCTTTCGCGTTCCCGACGGGCACGACACGGTCGCCACCCGGCTGCGGGCAATCGAAGCGATCGACGTGCACGGCAAGGTCGTAGCCCGGCAGCCATTCCCTTACCTCACACCTCGACGCCATGTCCCGCCACAGGCTCCGCCTCGTCCCGCGCCGCGGCGGTTTCTCCCGAAGCCGATCGGCAACCCGACCGGCCCGCTCCAGCAAGCTCGCGCCGACGGCGTCAGCGTCGTAGCGGGCCGGAACGGCGTCGTGGTCTTCGATCTCTCACACCTGCGGCCCGTCATGCAGGCGCTGCTGGCACCAGGTCGCGCCTACTACGCGTGTGTCCGGCGGCTTCCGTACCACTCCCAGCTCGTCGATAGTGGCGGCGGCGCAAAGCCGCGTGGCAACCGAGTCGTAATGAGCATGAACCGATTCCCGGCGCCCTACGACGGCTGCGAGATCGGCGGCTCGTACGGCCACATCTGGCCCGACCGATTCGGGAGCCACAATGCCGTCGAGATTCCGTTCACGGAACGCGGCCGCCGCTACTTCGATGACCGCGCGACCGCGCGTGACCTTGCCGCGTTCATCCGCTCGAGGCCGTACCGCACGTTCCGCGAGCTCGGCGGCACCGACCTCGAGCGCGCGCTTCAGACAAGCCGGTACAGCGGAATGCTGACGGCGCTTGCGAGTGCGGACGCTCCGCTGGCCGCCCATCGCATCGGCTATGTCCTAAGACCGGACGGCGCGATCTTCGTCGAGGTGAGCGGTACCGGTCGGCGCTTCGAGGTCACGGTCGCCCACGGCCATGTGCGCGCCCCGAACATGAAGGGATTCGCATCCTGGTTCTACTAACCCAGAGCGTCGAATAGGGTTCGTCAGGAAGCTGCGCGGCCGCAGAACGCACGGGTGAACGGCACCGTCGGTCGGCCGCTGCGCGGTGGGAGCTCGTCGATCGTGCCGTCGCGCCGCCTGACGTACGCGGGCACGCGGATGCCGTCGGCAGGAACGAGGTGGAAGCAGGCGAGCGCGGCCCGGAGCTGCGTCTCGGGATGGAACTCGTGCGCGTGCTGCCAGTCGCCGACGATCTCCTGAACCGGCGCCCGCGGGGCGATCGCGGCGAGGCGGCGGTCGAAGTCGCCCGTCTGGTGCGCCTGATCGGTGACGACCGCGTCGCCATGGCTCCACCAGAGCTGGAGCGGCACGTCCGAGCGGGCGATCGCGCGCACACGGGCCTCACGGGGCTCCGCGCGGCGTATGCCTGCGGGATGTGTGCGGGCGAGCCGCCGATCTCGGTCCGCGCCAGCGCCGGGAGCTGGTGCTCGCCCGGGTGTGAGCGGCCACGCCCGGTAGCGCGCGGCCATGTCGGTGACCGGGTCGAACGCGACGACCCCGGCGAGCTTCGGATCGCGGCGCGCGAGGAGCAGGAGCGATTCCTGTGCGCCCATGCTGCTGCCGATCGCATATGTGCGGCCGTTCAGCTCGAGCCACGGAAACGCCGCGCGCGCGAGCTCGGGCATCCGCATCAGGTCGTCGATCTGACCGGCGTAGCCCCACGAGTACAGCGGCAGCCGCCGCCCCTGCCCGTCCGGCGAGACGAGTGCGAACGGTCCGTCGGCCGGTGTGTCGCCCCAGAAACGCAGGTTGTACGCGCCGTCGACGCCGCGCCCGTGGGGCGAGATCACGAGCGGGATCGCCGGGTGGCGGTCAGGGCCGTACCACGCGGGGAGCACGAGGTAGGCGGTTCGCGCCGCGCCGTCGTGAGCGGTGTACGAGAACGTCAGCGTCCGGACGCGCGCGGCCGATCCTGCCGGCGCTGCGGACGGCACCAGAGCGATCGCGCCGCATGCGAGCACGAGCGTGAGGATCAGCTGCGGACGCATCGTCACGCTACGTCTACCCGGGTCGTCAGCTCCCGGATGCTTGTTGGCGCGGCTGAACGGCCATAGGCTTTTGTGGTGCCCGACGTGACCTGCACGAGCTGCGGTGCCGAGAATCCGCCCGGTCAGAAGTTCTGCGGGGAGTGCGGTCACGCGCTCGCCGCGGTCTGCTCGGCATGCGGCAAGGCAAACCCGCCCGGGCAGCGGTTCTGCGGGGAGTGCGGGACGCCGCTGGCCTCGGTGGCCGCGGTGCCTGCGCCCGAGCCGTCCGGTACCGCGGCGGAGCGGCGGCTCGTCTCCGTCCTCTTTGCCGACCTCGTCGGCTTCACGACCGCCTCCGAGGGCCGCGACGCCGAGGACACGCGCGAGCTCCTCTCCAGCTATTTCGAAATCGCGCGCACGCTCGTCGAGCGCTACGGCGGCACCGTGGAGAAGTTCATCGGCGACGCCGTGATGGCGGTCTGGGGGACACCGGTCGCCCAGGAAGACGATGCGGAGCGCGCGGTGCGGACGGCGCTCGATCTCGTCGCCGCCGTGCCCGCGCTCGACCCGACGCTGCAGGCGCGCGCCGGCGTCCTGACCGGCGAGGCGGCGGTCACACTCGGCGCGGAGGGCCAGGGCATGGTCGCGGGCGACCTGGTCAACACGGCGTCGCGCATCCAGTCGGCGGCGGCGCCGGGCACCGTGCTCGTCGGCGACGCGACCAAGCGTGCGTCTGAGGCCGCCATTGCCTACGAGGACGGGGGCGAGCACGAGCTCAAGGGCAAGAGCGAGACGGCACACCTCTGGCGTGCGCTTCGCGTCGTAGCCAACCGCGGTGGGGAGGGGCGGGCGAGCACGCTCGAGGCCCCGTTCGTCGGACGCGATCGCGAGTTTCGGCTCGTCAAAGATCTCTTCCACGCGTCGGGGGGCGACAAGCGGGCGACGCTGGTCACCGTCATCGGCGTCGCCGGAATCGGCAAGTCGCGCCTGGCGTGGGAGCTGGAGAAGCACGTCGACGGCCTCGCGGACACCATCTGGTGGCACCGCGGGCGGTGTCTCGCCTACGGGGAGGGCGTGGCGTTCTGGGCGCTGGCCGAGATGGTGCGCATGCGGGCGCGGATCGCCGAGGACGAGCCCGAGGAGAGCGCCTCGGCGAAGCTCACGGCGTCGGTCGAGGAACACGTCGTTGATCACAGTGAGCGCGAGTGGGTCGAGCCGCTGCTCCGCCATCTGCTGGGCCTCGGCGAGCGCCCGCAGGTCGAGCGGGCCGACCTCTTCTCCGCCTGGCGATTGTTCTTCGAGCGGATGAGCGACACGGCCCCGGTCGCCCTTGTCTTCGAGGACCTGCACTGGGCCGATACTGCGCTCCTTGATTTCATCGAGCATCTGCTCGAGTGGTCGCGCGCGAAGCCGATCTTCGTGCTCGCGCTGACCCGTCCCGACCTGCTCGAGCGCCGGCCGGAGTTCGGAGCCCACGGACGCAGCGCCACGCGACTCGTCCTGGAGCCGCTCTCCGACGACGCGATGGACGCACTCCTCGACGGGCTCGTGCCGGGCCTGCCCGGCGAGGTGCGTGTGCAGATTCGCGGGCGCGCCGACGGGATCCCGCTCTACGCGGTCGAGACGGTGCGCATGTTGCTCGATCGCGGGGCGCTCACCCGTGACGGAGACACGCTCCGCGTCGCCGGCTCGCTCGATGATCTCGACGTGCCGGAGACGCTGCAGGCGCTGATCGCCGCGCGCCTCGACGGGCTGGAGGCGGAGGAACGGCAGTTGATCCAGCACGCCGCCGTGCTCGGCAAGACCTTCGGCGCCCGCGGGCTTGCCAGCCTGGACGGAGTGGACGAGGACGCCGTTGCACCTGTCCTCGAGCGACTTGTCCGCAAGGAGCTGCTGACCATCGACGCCGACCCGCGCTCGCCCGAGCGGGGGCAATACGGCTTCCTCCAGGCCCTCGTCCAGCGCGTTGCGTACGAGACGCTAGCCAAGAGGGAGCGCGGGCGCTTACACCGGACGGCGGCGGCGTACCTCGAGGTCGACGCAGGCATCGACGCCGACGAGATCGCCGAGGTGATCGCCGCGCACCATCGCGACGCGTATGAGGCTGACCCGAACGATCCCGGCGCGGCAGAGAGCAGGCGGGCAGCGGCCGAGTGGCTCGAGCGCGCAGGCGAGCGGGCCGCCTCGCTCGGAGCACCGGAGGACGGCCAGCGTGCGTACGACGATGCGGCGGCGATCGCAGAGGAGCCGCTCGAGCGGGCGCGCCTGCTCGAGGCCGCGGGCAGACTGGCATTCCAGGCATCCCGGATGGCAGAGGCCGAGGAGCGGCTGCGCGCCTCGGTCGAGACCTTCACGGCGGAGGGCGATACCCACGCAGCTGCCCGCGCCGCGGCGTCGCTTGGCCTCGCGCTCTGGTATCTCGATCGCGCCGACGAGGCGCTGGCGACCCTGCGGCCCGCGTTCGACGCGCTCGCCGATGAGGAGCACGACGTCGACATCGGCAACCTCGCCGCCGAGCTCGCCCGCATCGAATTCTTCACAGGTGATCCAGAACGGGCGAGCGAGCACATCGAGCTCGCGCTCGACGTGGCCGAGGAGCGCGGCGACATGACGCTCCTCTCGCAGGCGTTGAACACGAAGAGCCTGCTGATCAGCCGGCTACGGATCCATGAGCGGGGAGCGCTCTTGCGCGAGGCGCGGCGCATCGCCGAGGAGTACGACCTTACCGAGCCGCTCGTCAGGGCGATCAACAACTTGGCCGTCCTCGCGGAGACCGCCGACCGTCCCGCGGAGTCCGATGAGCTCCTCGCGCGGGGGCTCGACGCTGCGCGGGCGCGAGGTCACCGCGCCTGGTTGACCCAGTTCGGCGCGGCGCTCTCCGCGTCGCACTACGAGAATGCCGACTGGGACAGCGCACTCGCCGTGGCGGCCGAGACACTCGAAGACGGGATCCAGCGCACCCCAACCCCGATCATCGCGGTGTTCTTCGTCGTGAAGGCGAGCTTCGAGCGCGGCGACGACGAGGGCGCCCGGGACTGGCTGGCGCGGGTCCCGGCAGATCTGGCCGAATCGAAGGACGTGCAGAACGCCGCGCACGGGGCCACGAGCCAGGCGCTCTACGCGTTCCTTTCCGGGGACGTACGGAAGGGGGTCGACCATCTGACGACGTTCTGGGACATGCGCGCGGCGAGAGAGGAATGGAGCCAGGCCTGCGACGCGTTGGGGCTCGGAGCCGATTTCGCTGTTCTGCTTGGCGATACGGCGGCGACGGAGCCGCTGGCGGAGCGGTACGAGACGGTGCCGGAGTCGGCGCTCACGCGCCTGCTACGAACGGAGGGAGGGCGGCTGCGCGCGTTCCGCGCGGTTGCTGCCGGCCGGGAGGACGTTGCGGCAGACGCCTTCGGCGACGCGCTGGCCGCGGCACGGAGCCTGGGTCGCGTGACATACACCGCCCACGTCCTCGCCGACTACGGTGTGTGGCTCGCGGACTGCGGCCGGAGCGCCGAAGCGGAGCCGCTGCTCGAGGAGGCGCGCGAGCTCTTCGAGCGCATGCGGGCTACGCGCTGGCTCGAGCGGATCGACGCAGTCAAGCCGAAGGAGACGGTCGCAGCCTGAAACGAGAAAAACCCCCGTCGAGCGGGGGTTTTCGGAAGCTGCGGGGCTAGGACTCGAACCTAGACTGCCCGGTCCAGAGCCGGGTGTCCTGCCATTAGACGACCCCGCAAGGCCGGGTCGGATTGTAGCCGGGCCCGTTTGGCCTCGTACATCGCGGTGTCGGCTGCGGCGACCGCATGCTCGAGCGGCACATCCGTGCTCCGCGCCGCCGCGCCGAGCGATGCCTCGATCCCGGCCTCCTCGAGCGTGCGGACGAGGCGCCGCCGCAGCTGGTCCAGGCCGTCGCCGTCCGTGCGGATCGCCAGCACCCCGAACTCGTCGCCGCCGAGGCGCGCCACGAAGTCGTGCGTTCGCACGGCCTCCGTCAGCACCTCCCCGGTGCGGCGGATCAGCTCGTCGCCGGCCGCATGGCCGTGCACGTCGTTGCAGTACTTGAGCCCGTCGAGGTCGAGCACGAGCACGCCGGCCGGGTCGCCGTAACGCGCGCAGCGCGCCTCCTCGGCGGCCACGACCTCGTCCCAGAGGCGGCGGTTGCCGACCCCGGTCAGCGCATCCGTTCGCGAGCTGCGCTCCGCACGCTCGCTCCGCCGCCGCTCGGCGTCGAGCGCACGCTCGGCCGCCATGACGGCGCCGAGGAGCTCGGCCACCAGTTCTACGAGGGGGAGCTCGGCCGCGATCTCCGACGGCTGCGGCTCCGGGTCGAACGCGCAAAGCGTCCCGAACAGCTGGCCGTCCTCGTCGGGGATCGGGACGCCCATGTAGGCGTTGACGCCCAGTTCCCGTGAGAACGGCGTCTCGGCGTAGGCCGGCCAGTCGCTTGACCGCGCGGCGACGCGGGGGCCCTCACGCGTGACCATCCGCGCGCAGAAGCTGTCCGACCAGCGAAAGCGGTCGCCCGGCGACATGCCGAAAGCGCTGCCCTCGGCCTGGAGCACGATCTGATCTTTGCCGGCCGCCCGCGTCACCATCCAGATCGCAAACGGCAGGCGCTCCTGCAGGAATGCGAGCACTCGGTTGGCGTGCAGCTCGAAGCTGGCGTCAGGCGAATCCAGCACCACGCCCTAGGGATCGGCGGCGGGCCCGGCAGGCTTGAGAGCTATGTCTCGAGCCGGTACACCGGAACCAGGCGCTTCTCCGCCTCGGTGTCGATCCGCGCGACCACCTCGACGTACGGCTCCAGGCCGGAGCCGCGCAGCTTCGCCTTCAGCAGGCCGTCGACCTGGTAGATCCCGGACGAGTTGTTCATGTGCACCTCGACCAGCACGGGCTTCTCGTCCCCGTCCTTGATCTCCACGTCCTCGATCGCCGCCGCGGACAGCGAGTGCATCGACACGCGTCCGCGCTCGAACGGGATCCGCGACCGGCCCTTCGCCATGTCGAGCGCGTCGGCGACACGGACGACGCCGCCCTCGATCGTCAGCGGATGGCCGGACTCGCGGTGGCTGATGATGGCGTCGAGCACCTCGGAGACGATCACCGTCAGGTCCGGCTCCTCGTACACGCCGGCGAGCAGGTCGCGCGCCTTCGGCTCGGCCAGGAAGAGGCTGAACTCCTCGTGCCCGTCGCGGTGCACGGCCATGCCGATGCAGTGCAGGAGCGCGCCGAGCGTGACGACGATCTCGGCGTCGTCATTGTCGAAGCCGTAGTCGCGGACGAGGGTGGGCTCGACGCCGTGTTTCGTCAGCTGGCGCAGGAGCTTCAGGGCGATGTTCGCGACGATCTGGATGTGCACCCAGGAGTGGTCGTTGATCTCCAGGCGCACCGCCGCGTTGACGTTCGCGACGTGCCACCACGCCTTCAGCTGCTTGTCCTCGTTTGCGCGCGAGATGACCGTGCGCAGCTTGCGGTTGCCGCGCACGGGCACGTTGATGCGCATCTGCTCGACCGCGGTCGCCGGCGGCAGGCGCGTCTCGCGCTCCGCCTCGGGCGACAGCGGCTGGTCGATGCGCTCCTCGGTCTCGCGGTCGAGCGCCACGGCGGGCACTCTATTCCCCGTCAGAGCGCGGGGGCGGGTCCCGGCTCGGGCTCGTCGGCTCCGCCGCGCAGACGGAAGTACAGGAGCGTCCACGCCGCGGCGACGAACGGCGTGATGAGCGTGTTCCCGACGAGGCTCTGGACGCCGCCGCGGGCGGAATCCGGGAGCCACACGAAGAGGGTCGCCACGACGATGCCGCCCACGAACTCGACGACGAGTGCCAGGAGCACGACGCCGAGGACGGTCCAGAAATGTCCACTCGTGAGGTCCCGGCTGCGTCCGAACGCTCCGAACGCGTCGCGTTTCTCGAGCACGATCGCCGGCACGAGGAAGACCCACCGGACCAGCGCGTAGACGAACGCGAAGAAGACGACGATCAACAGGAACGGGAAGATGAACCCGACGGCGATCACGACAGCGGCCGCGCCGACGAGAAGCGTGAGACCGGCGACCGTCAAGGTGCCCACGTATGGGCCCACCCGCCGGATCGTCTCGCCGATCGTGAGGTCTGCGCGCCCGTCACGGACGTCCTGAACCGCGAGCACGAGCGCGCCCTGCAACCACAGGAGGCCGACGATCGTCAGGAGGACGGCGACGATGAAGCCGATCCCCCCGAGTGCGAGCGTCAACAGCACGGTCGCGGCGCCGATCACCAGGTAGAGCACAAGCGCGATCGGCAGGAAGTGCCGCCAGAAGCCCTTGTACAGCACCCACGCCTCGCTGTAGACCGCCCCGATCACGACGCGGCGAGGGTACTAGGCCGCGTCGGCCCAGTCGCCGTACAGCGCGGTATAGAGCCCTCGCCGCGCCATCAGCTCGGCGTGCGTGCCCTGCTCGACGACCTGCCCGTGCTCGAGCACGACGATGAGATCGGCGTTGCGGATCGTCGAGAGGCGGTGGGCGATGATGAACGCGGTGCGGTCGGCCAGCAGGACGTCGAGCGCCGCCTCGATCCGGCGCTCGGTGCCGATGTCGACCGATGACGTCGCCTCGTCGAGGATCAGGATGCGCGGGTCGGCGAGCAGTGCGCGCGCGAACGCCACCAGCTGGCGCTGACCGAGCGAGAGCCGCGTGCCGCGCTCCTGCAGGTCGGTGTCGTAGCCGTCCTCGAGCCGCTCGATGAAGTCGTGCGCGCCGACCGTCTTCGCCGCTTCGACCACGTCCTCGCGACTCGCGCCTGGCCGGCCGAAGGCGATGTTCTCGTGCACCGTGCCGGCGAAGAGGAAGCCCTCCTGCGGCACGACGCCGAGCTGGCGGCGCAGTGAGTCCTGGGTCACGTTGCGGAGGTCGGTGCCGTCGATCTGTGATCGCGCCCGCGACCGGGTCGTAGAAGCGCGCCAGCAATTTGGCGATCGTCGACTTGCCCGCGCCGGTGTGGCCGACCAGTGCAACAGTGGTTCCGGCGGGGACGTCGAGGTCGATGCCGTGCAGTACCTCGGCGCCGCGCCCGTAGGCGAAGCGGACGTCGTCGAAGCGGACGTCGCCGGCGATCCGCGGCAGCTCGGCCGCGCCGGCCCGGTCGAGGACCTCGGGCTCCTCGTCCATCACGTCCATGATCTTGTCGAGCGCGGCCGTGGCGGCCAGGAACGTGTTGTAGAGCTGCGACAGCTGCTGCACCGGGTCGAAGAAGTTGGACAGCAGCAGGATGAAGGCGAAGAGCGTCGGGACGCTGGTCTCGCCGTGGAAGACGAGGTAGCCGCCATAGCCGAGCACGATCATCGTCGCGATCGCCGAGAGGAAGTCGACGAACGGGAAGTAGAGGCCGTTCAGGACGATCGTCGTGTGGTTTGCGCCGCGGTAGTGCTCGTTGACCTCGCGGAAGCGCCGCATGTTGGGCGTCTCGCGCGAGAACGCCTGAACGACGCGCATGCCGTTGATGTCCTCTGCGAGCGTCGCGGTGACGAGACCGAGCCGCTCACGGACGCTCGCGTACGCGCGCGACGAGCGTGAGCGGAAGAGCGCGGTCGCCACGGCCATGAACGGGAAGACGACGAGGGTGGCGAGCGCGAGCTGCCAGTCGAGGTAGAAGAGCAGCACTGCCGACCCGACGAGGATCAGCGAGTTCTGGACGAGTGTGGTGACGCCGTCCGTGACGAGCTGGTCGAGCGCTTCGACATCGTTCGTGATCCGGCTGATGATCACGCCGGCCCGGTTGCGCTCGTAGAAGCCGAGCGAGAGCCGCTGCAGATGCCGGAAGAGGCGGTTGCGCAGGTCGGCGAGGATGCGCTCGCCCGTCCAGCCGGTGAAGTAGGTCTGGGCAGATGAGGCGAGCAGGCTGAGGACGCCGGCGAGGACGAACGCGGCAATTACCCACGAGAGCGCGTTCAGGTCGCCGTTCTGAATGTTGATGACCGCGTCGCGCGCGAGCAGCGGCGGCGCCAGCGCCGTCAAGGCCGCCAGGACAAGCGAGCCGAGCGCGAGCGTGGTGCGCAGCTTGTAGGGCTTCGCCAGTCGGCCGAGCGTCGTCACGCGCCGCACGGTGCGTCTCCACGACCAGTCGCTCACCTCGGCGCCGCGCTGCATGGTCAGGTGGCTGCCCGCCTGCCAGACCCTCATGCCGCGACCTCGTCTCCGCTGACAGGGACGGCGTCCGCCGCGCCCCGCTCCTCGACCCGCTCGGCGAACTCGCGCTCGAGCAGCCCGTGCTCGTAGATGTCGCGGTAGACCGGGCTCGTCTCGATCAGCTCGTCGTGCGTGCCCCGCGCCGCGATCCGGCCGTCCGAGAGGACGACGAGCTCGTCGGCGAGCGCGAGCGTCGACAGACGGTGGGCAATGATGATCGTCGTGCGGCCGCGCATGACCTCGCGCAACCCGGTGCGGATGCGCGCCTCGGTCGTGGCATCGACGGAGGCGGTCGCGTCGTCGAGGATCAGGATGCGCGGGTCGAGGATGAGCGCCCGCGCGATTGCGAGCCGCTGGCGCTGGCCACCGGACAGCGTGATGCCGCGCTCGCCGATCACGGTCTCGTAGCCGTCCGGCAGTGCCGCGATGAAGTCGTGCGCCTGCGCCAGCCGGGCGGCGCGCTCGACCTCGTCGTCTGTCGCCTCGCCCACGCCGAATGCGATGTTCTCGCGCACGGTCGCCGAGAAGAGGAACGGGTCCTGCGCGACGACGCCGATCGACCGCCGCAGCGAGGCGAGCGTGACCTCCCGGACGTCGACGCCGTCGACCGTCACGCGGCCGCGCTCGACGTCGTAGAAGCGGGGCACGAGCGACGCGAGCGTCGTCTTGCCGGAGCCGGTGTGGCCGATCAGCGCAATGGTGTCGCCGGGCGCGATCTCGAGGTCGACGTCGTGCAGCACCGGCCGGCCGTCGGCGTACTCGAACGAGACATCCTCGAAGCGGACGCGGCCCTCGCCCGGCGGCAGCTCGGCGGCGTCGGGCGCGTCGCGGATGTCCTCGGGCTCGTCGATGATCTCGAAGATCCGCTCGCCGGAGGCGGTCGCGCGCTGGGCCTGGCCGATCCACATGCCGAGCATCCGCAGCGGCATGACGAGCATCAGCGTCAGCACGTTGAAGAAGAAGAAGTCGCCGTAGGTGAGCTCGCCGCTCACGACCATGTGGCCGCCGACGAGCAGCACCGCGGCCTGCGCGATGAGCGGCAGGAACGACAGCAGCGGCACGTAGATGGCGCGCTGCCGGTTCGCGTTCACGCTCTGGACGAAGACGGCCTCGGAGCGCTCGTCGAACTTGTTCGACTCGGCGCCCTCCTGGGCGAACGACTTGACGACGTGGACGCCGACGATGTTCTCCTCGGCGACCGTCGCCACCTCGCCGAGCCGCTGCTGGACGTCGCGGAGCACCGGGTGGGACACGTGCGAGTACCGGTAGGCGAGCACGACGATGAACGGCGTCACCGCCGTCGCCGCGAGCGCGAGCTTCCAGTTCACGAAGAACATGACGGCGGTCGCGCCGACCACGGTCAGGGTGTGCTGGAAGAAGAAGATCAGGCCGTAGCCGAGGAAGAAGCGCACGGTCTGCAGGTCGACCGTCGCCCGCGACATGAGCTGGCCGGTCTGGTAGCGGTCGTAGAAGCGAAACGGCAGCCGGACGAGCTTCGCGTACAGGGCGTTGCGCATGTCGAACTCGACGCCGATGGCCTGGTTCCCGGAGATCATCCGCCGGCCGAACATCAGCAGCGCGCGGATGAGGCCGACGACGAACACGAGGCCGATCAGCACCCAGAGGTCGTGCGTCGACTTCGACGTCAGCACCGACTCGAGGGTCGTGCCCGTCAGCCAGGCCATGAGGACGGCACACGCCTGCGAGCCGACCGCGAGCACGACCGACACCCACAGCGACCACTTGTACGGTCGCAGGAACGCGAGCAAGCGCACAAACGTCTGCCGGTAAGGAACGGCCACCTTCTGAGGGTACCGCTGGCCCCCTTGCCGCGCCGGGCTGCGCGCCCGAGACTAGGCGCGTGCCAGGCGTGGGAGGCTAGTCGGATGGACCTGTCAGAGACGCGCTACGCCCAGAGCGGCGACGTCGCGATCGCGTACCGCGTGGCGGGCGGCGGGCCGGTCGACCTCGTCATGACACCGGGGTCGATCTCGAACGTCGAGCTCTTCTGGGCGCACCCGCTCTTCGCGCGCCATGCTCGGGCGCCTCGCATCGTTCTCGCGCGCGATCATCTTCGACAAGCGCGGCACCGGCCTCTCGGATCGCGTCAAGAAGGATCGCGACGCTGGAGGAGCGCGCCGACGACATTCGGGCGGTCATGGACGCTGCCGGGTCCGAGCGCGCCGTGATCATGGGCGTGTCGGAGGGCGCGCCGATGGCCGTCCTCTTCGCCGCTTCGCATCCGCAGCGGACGCTGGGCTCGTTCTGTACGGCGGCCATGCCCGCGGCACGTGGGCGCCGGACTACCCGTGGGCCGACACCGAGGACGAAATTCGGCGTTTCATCGACGACCAGGAGCGCGCGCCGACGCCGGTCACCGAGGAGTCGATCCGGCGGGTGCTCGGCGTGCTGATGCCGAGCAAGGCTGAAGACGAGGACTTCGTCCGCTGGTGGGCGAGCTTCAGGCGGATGAGCATCAGCCCCGGCGCGATGCTCGACCTGATGCGGATGAACATGGAGATCGACGTCCGGGCGGTGCTGCCGTCGATCCGGGTGCCCACCCTCGTGATCCACCGCACCGGCGACCGTGTGGCGAAGGTCGAGGAGGGCCGCTACCTGGCCGCCCAGATCCCGAGCGCCCGGTACGTGGAGCAGCCCGGCGACGACCACGTCTTCGCCGGCGAGGGCTCCGAACCGGTGATCCGCGAGATCGAGCGGTTCGTGACGCAGCTTCCCGAGGCCGACCAGGAGCCGGACACCGTGCTCGCGACCGTGCTCTTCACTGACATCGTCGGGTCGACGGCGACGGCGGCCGAGCTCGGCGACCGCCGCTGGCGGGAGCTGCTCGAGCGCCACCACGAGGCCGTCCGCTCGCAGCTCTCGCGGTTCCGCGGCCGGGAGGTCGACACGGCAGGCGACGGCTTCTTCGCCACGTTCGACGGGCCCGCGCGGGCGATCCGCTGCGCGTGCGCGGTCGGGGTGGCGGTGTCCGGGCTGGGCCTCGAGGTGCGCGCCGGGCTGCATACGGGGGAGTGTGAGCTGCTGGACGACAAGGTCGCCGGGATCGCGGTCTCGATCGGGGCGCGCGTCGCCGCCCGCGCCGCGCCCGGTGAGGTGCTCGTGTCCTCGACCGTGAAGGATCTCGTGGCCGGTTCCGGGATCCAATTCCTCGATCGCGGGGTGGCGGAGCTGAAGGGCGTGCCGGGCGAATGGCGGCTCTACGCGGTGGACGGCGCATGACCGCGCCGCGCTTCGACACCGACGCGATCTTCGACGACGACTACCTCTACTTCTTCGCCGAGGCGCTCGAGGAGCGCGCCGACGCAGAGACGGACCTGATCTGGCGGCTGCTCGCGCTCGAGCCGGGGATGGATGTCCTCGACCTCGCGTGCGGGCATGGGCGCATCGCGAACCGGCTCGCCGAGCGCGGCGCGCGCGTGACCGGCCTCGACCGGACGCCGCTCTTCCTCGAGGTTGCGCGCCGGGACGCGGCCGCGCGCGGCGTCGAGGTCGACTACGTCGAGGGCGACATGCGCGAGCTGGCGTGGGAGGGCGCGTTCGACCGCGTGGTCTCGTGGTTCACGTCGTTCGGCTACTTCGACGACGAGGCGAACCGCGAGGTGCTCGGCGACGTGCACGAGGCGCTCAAGCCCGGCGGCGCCGTGCTGATCGAGGGCAACAACCTCGCCGAGCTGCTGCCGCGCTGGCTGCCGGCCGTGGTGATCGAGAAGGGCGACGACCTGGTCGTCGACCACGGCGTCTTCGAGCCGGTCACGGGCCGAGCGGACACGGAGCGCACGGTCGTGCGCGATGGGCGGACGCGCCGGTTCTCGATGTCGGTGCGGATGTTCGTGGCCGCCGAGCTCGGCGACTGGCTGCGCGAGGCCGGCTTCGACCAGGTGCGCTTCACCGACGGCGCCGGCGAGCCGCTCACCGCGCAGGGGCGGCGGATGATCGCGGTCGCGTCTCGATAGCTTCGAGCTCGTTGCGGATGGCGGCGACGGCGCGCTCGAGGAGCGCCCGGTTCTGGTACGGCCACGCGCTGGCCCCGGAGGGGTGCGGGAGCGGGATGACCGGCGTCGCGCGTCGCCGAACCGGCGGCCGATGCAGTGCTCGAGCGGGGTCGCGCCGAGGAACCGTGTGATCGCAAGCCGCCCGACGGGGACGATCAATTCGGGCCGGATGAGCTCCAGCTCCCGGTCGGCCCAGAACGCGCAGAGCTCCTGCTCGCGTGGCGTCGGCACGCGGTCGCCGCGTCCGGAGGCCGCCCGCCCGGGGTCGCAGCGCGTGACGGACGCGCAGTAGAACGTCTCGAAGAACGCCTCGTCGGTCATCCCGAGCCAGAGGCGGAGCGTCTTTCCGGCCCGGCCCTGCCACGGGAGCCGTGCGACGCCTTCCTCGTAGCCCGGCGCCTGCCCGAACATGTACGCGCGCTGGCCGGTGTATGGCTGGACGACGGGCAGTGACTCGAGCGGGTAGCCCGCCTCGCCGCAAGCGCGGCAGGCGCGATTGTCGCGCTGGAGCGAGGCGATCGACCGGTACGACGAGCGGCGGCGGGTCAAGCGTCGGCGCGCGTCGCGATCCGGAGGCGGTTGCCGTCCGGGTCGCGGACCGCGAGCTCGCGTCCCCAGGGCTGGTTCTCCGGCGGCTCGACCTCGGCGCCGGCATCACGCAGGGCCGCGTAGGCGTCGTCCACCTTGTCGACCCAGACGTACAGCAGCGTGTCCGGGCGCGCGTCGCCGGTGTGCTCGGAGAGGAAGATCCGCGCGCCGTCGGCGGTCGCGATCGAGACGAAGAGCGGAAAGCCCGGCTCGAACTGGTGCTCCCACTCGACGCGGAAGCCGAGGTGGGCGTAGAACGCTGCGCCGGCTCGGGCGTCGTCGACGCGCAGAATCGGGCACGACCTCCGTCATCGGGGCGAGCGGACGGCGACGAACCACCGCCCGTCGTAGACGACCTCGCCGCCGCCGAGCTCCTCGAGCAGCTCCTCCGCCGTGAAGTAGCGCTTGTAGACCTCCCAGCGCGAGCCGTCGTTGAGGATCCGCTCCTGCTGCTCCTCCGGCTCGGTGTCGTCGCGGAGCGCTGCGTCGACGACGACGAGCTCGCGCGCGACGCGGCGCGCCTCGGCGAGGAAGCGCTCGCGCTCTGCGACCTCGAGGTGGCCGTAGAAGCTCATCGTCGTGACCCGGTCGAAGCTGTCCTTCCGGGAATGGCAGCGCGAGCGCGTCGCCCTGGACGAAGCGTGCGTCGGGCAGGCGGTCGGCCGCGATCCCGAGCATGCGCGGCTCTGGTCGAGGCCGGTGATCTCGCCGCGGGAGCCAGCGAGTGGCGTAGCCGGTGCCGCAGGCGACGTCGAGGGTGCGCGCGGGCGGGAGCGCGCGGAGCGCGTCGGCGAGCTCGTCGAGCAGCTCGTTCCACGCGGGCCGCTCGCGTTCGGCGAAGCGGCCGGTGCCCTCGTACCACTCGTCGTACTCGGGCGCGCGGGTGTCGTAGTACTCCTTCACGCGCTCGTAGAGTAGGCAGCGTGGAGCTGCCGCTCGAGGCCGTGCCGAACTTCTCGGAGGGCCGCGACGAGGCGGTGCTCGACGCGATCCGGCGCGGCCTTCGCCGGCGTCTCGCGTGCTCGACGTGCACGCGGACGCCGACCACAACCGCTCCGTCTTCACGGTCGTCGGCGGCGACGACGCGCTCGTCGAGGCGCTGGTCGCGGCCGTCGGAGTCGCCGCCGAGCGCATCGACCTGCGCCGCCACGAAGGCGTGCATCCACGCGTGGGCGCGGCCGACGTCGTGCCGGTCGTGCCGCTCCGGCCTGAGGCGATGCCGCGCGCACGGGCAGCCGCGCTGCGGGTGGCGGAGCGGGTGGGCGCGGAGCTCGGCCTGCCCGTCTTCCTCTACGGGGAACTTGCGCCGGGGCGGGGCCCGGCGTTCTTCCGGCGCGGCGGCCCGGATGGGCTGCAGGCGCGGGTCGACGCCGGCGAGCTCGCGCCGGACTTCGGCCCCCGCCGCCTGGACGAGCGCGCGGGTGCCGTGCTCGTCGGCGCGCGCAAGCCGCTGATCGCGTTCAACGTGAACCTGCTCGGCGGAGAGCCCGGGGCGGCGCGCGAGATCGCCGCGCTCGTCCGCGAGACCGGCGGTGGCTTCCCCGGCGTGCGCGCGCTGGGCATGGACCTGAAGCACGCCGGCCTGACGCAGGTGAGCATGAACGTCGAGGACTGGGAGGCCGCCGCGCTCGCCTCCATCGTCGCGCGCATCGAGCGCGAGGCACAGGCCCGCGGCGCCGAGGTCGCTAGCTCCGAGCTGGTCGGCCTCATGCCAGCGGGGGCGGCCGCTGGCGCTGCGGGCCGCGCACTGCGGATCGCCGGGTTCGACGCGTCGCGTCTGCTCGAGCTTCGGCTCCTAGACCTCCGGCTCCTCGACCCCTGACCCCCGGGCATGTCCCGACCGGACCAGTCCCCGGGGCCGGCCGCGGGCCTCCCTCCGGTATCGACGGTAATCGGGAGCGGCGCACGCGTGGGTGACAGGTCTGCGCCGAAAGCGTGTCGACGGCGGGACTAGACTCGGCCACGTGCTCGCGACCGCCGTCCTGACGGGGGACGACCTCACCGTCGAGGACGTCTGGGCGGTCGCCGTCGAGGGCGGGCCGGTCGAGCTCGCCGACTCCGCGCGGACGCGGATGACGGCGGCGCGTGAGCTCGTCGAGCGCGCGGCGCACGGGACGACCGAGCACACCTACGGCATCAACACGGGGTTCGGCCGCTTCGTCTCGCAGACCATCCCGGAGGAGCTGACGGAAGAGCTGCAGGTGCGCCTGCTCCGCAGCCATGCCTGCGGCGTCGGAGAGCCCTACCCGCCCGAGGTGGTGCGCGCGGCGATGCTGCTCCGCGCGAACACGCTGGCGAAGGGCTACTCGGGCGCGCGGCCGGAGGTCGCCGGCCTGCTGGTCGAGTGCGTCTTGCGCGGCGTGCTGCCGCACGTGCCGAGCCGCGGCTCGGTCGGCGCCTCGGGCGACCTGGCGCCGCTCGCCCACCTGGCGCTTCCGCTCATCGGCGAGGGCCAGGCCTGGATCGAGGGCGAGCTGCTCCCCGGCGCGGACGCGCTCGGCCGCGTCGGGCTCGCGCCGATCCGGCTCCTCGCCAAGGAGGGCCTGTCGCTCGTGAACGGCACCCAGTTCATGGCCGCGATGGCGGCGCTGGGGCTGCTCCGCGCCGAGCGCGCTCGCCCGTGCTGCCGACATCGCCTGCGCGATCTCCCTCGAGGCGCTGCAGGGCTCGCGCACCAGCTTCCTGCCGCAGATCCAGGCGCTCCGCCCGCTGCCGGGCCAGGCCGCCGCCGCGGCGAACGTGCTCCGCCTGCTCGAGGACTCGAAGATCAACGAGTCCCACCGCTGGTGCGACCAGGTGCAGGACGCCTACTCGCTCCGCTGTGCGCCGCAGGTGCACGGGGCGACGCGCGACCTGCTCGCCTACGTGCGCGCCACGGTCGAGGTCGAGGTCAACGCAGCCACCGACAACCCGCTCGTCCTCGTCGACGACGAGCTGCTCGTCTCGAACGGCAACTTCCACGGGCAGCCGATCGGGTTCGCGCTCGACGCGCTGGCGATGGCGGTCGCCGAGCTGGCGAGCATCTCCGAGCGCCGGATCGAGCGGCTCGTCAACCCGAGCCTGTCCGGCGGCCTGCCCGCCTTCCTCACCCCCGACGGCGGACTCAACTCGGGGTTCATGATCCCGCAGTACGTGGCCGCCTCCCTCGTCAGCGAGAACAAGGTGCTCTGCCACCCGGCGAGCGTCGACTCGATCCCGACCAGCGCCGGGCAGGAGGACCACGTCTCCATGGGCAACGCGTCCGGCCTCAAGGCCAACACGGTGCTCGGCAACGTCGAGCGCACGCTCGCGATCGAGCTGCTGGCGTCCTGCCAGGGCGTCGAGTTCCTGGCGCCGCTCGAGCCGGGCGCCGGCGTCCGCGCGGCCCGGGCCTTCGTCCGCGGCGTCTCGCCGCGCCTCCGCGAGGACCGGCCGCTGGCCGAGGACATCGAGTCGGTCGCCGCCGCCATCCGCGACGGGTCGCTGATCCGGGCCGTCGAGCACGTCGCGGGGCCGCTCGCGTGACCAGGCAGCTCCGCGACAGCGCGATCCTCTACGGAGCGCTCGCCGTGCTTGTCGTCGTCGTCGCTGCGATCACGGGCGGCGACGTCGTCCTGGCGGCGGTGCTCGCCGCGGCTGCGTTCGTGCTCGCGATGGCGTGGAACTGGTGGCGCCTGCGCGTCCGCGCGCAGCGCGAGCCGCGCCCGTGAGCGGCACCGCCGTCTCCGACAGCACCGTCGACCGCCTCTGCGGCGACCTCAGCGCGATCCGCGCCCCGCGCGGCACGGAGCTCAACGCACGGTCGTGGTCGACCGAGGCGCCGCTCCGCATGCTGCTCAACAACCTCGATCCCGAGGTGGCCGAGCGCCCCGAGGACCTTGTCGTCTACGGCGGCACCGGCAAGGCTGCGCGCAACCACGCGGCCCTGCGCGCGCTCGTCCGCACCCTGCTCGAGCTCGGAGACGACGAGACGATGCTCGTCCAGAGCGGCAAGCCCGTCGGCGTCCTGCGCACGCACCGCGGCGCGCCGCGCGTCCTCATCGCCAACTCGCTGCTCGTCCCGCGGTGGGCGACCTGGCCCGAGTTCCGCCGGCTGGAGGCGCTCGGCCTGACGATGTTCGGCCAGATGACCGCCGGCAGCTGGATCTACATCGGCAGCCAGGGGATCCTGCAGGGCACCTACCAGACCTTCTGCGCGGCGGGCGAGCGCCACTTCGGCAGCCCCGACCTGCACGGCCGGACGATCCTGACCGCCGGGCTCGGAGGCATGGGCGGCGCGCAGCCGCTGGCCGCCACGCTCGCCGGCGCCGCGATCCTCTGCGTCGAGGTCGACCCGTCGCGCATCGAGCGGCGGCTCGAGACCCGCTACCTCGACGAGGCGACCGAGTCGCTCGACGACGCGCTCGCCCGCGTGCGCGGCGCCGCCGAGCGCGGCGAGGCGCTGTCGGTCGGCCTGCTCGGCAACGCCGCCGACGTCGTGCCCGAGCTGGCGCGGCGCGGGGAGCGGTTCGACCTCGTCACCGACCAGACCGCCGCGCACGACCCGCTCACGGGCTACGTCCCGCGCGGCCTCTCCGTCGACGAGGGCGCCGGGCTGCGGGAGCGCGACCCCGACGAGTACCTCCGCCGCGCGCGCGAGTCGATCGTCGCGCACGTCGAGGCGCTGCTCGAGCTCGTCCGGGCCGGCAGCTACGTTTTCGATTATGGCAACAACCTCAGAGGGGAGGCATATGAGGGAGGCGTAACGGAGGCCTTCTCATACCCGGGCTTCGTCCCGGCCTATATCCGGCCGCTCTTCTGCCGCGGCATCGGGCCCTTCCGCTGGGCGGCGCTGTCGGGCGATCCGAAGGACATCGAGGCCATCGACCGCATGCTCCTCGACCTCTTCTCGGACGATCTGCTGCTCGTGCGCTGGCTCCGGCTCGCCGCCGACCGCATCGCCTACCAGGGGCTGCCTGCGCGGATCTGCTGGCTCGGCCTCGGCGGCCGCGCCCGCGCCGGGCTTGCGATCAACGAGCTCGTCTCGAGCGGCGAGGTGTCGGCGCCGGTGGTCATCGGCCGCGACCACCTCGACGCCGGCTCCGTCGCCTCGCCCTACCGCGAGACCGAGGCCATGGCCGACGGCTCCGACGCGATCGCCGACTGGCCGATCCTGAACGCGCTGGTCAACGTGGCCGCCGGCGCGACGTGGGTCAGCGTCCACCACGGCGGCGGCGTCGGCATCGGCAACTCGATCCACGCCGGCATGGTCGTCGTCGCCGACGGCACCGACGACGCCCGCGACCGGCTCGAGCGCGTGCTGACGACCGACCCGGCGACGGGTGTCCTGCGCCATGCGGATGCCGGCTACGACGACGCGGTCCAGGTCGCAGGGGAGCACGGCCTGCGCCTGCCCGCTCGCGACGCGTGACGGTGCGGCCGTGAGCCGCCTCCTGGTGCGCGACCTCGAGCAGCTCGCGACGCCGGCGCCGGACGGCCCGCCCGCGCGCGGCGCCCGGCTCGCGGAGGTCACGGTCGTCGAGCACGCCTACGTGCTCTGCGAGGACGGGCTGATCACGGCAGCCGGTCCCATGCGCGACCTGCGGCCGCTCGACGGCGACGTCGAGGAGCTCGACGGCAGCGGCTTCAGCGCCGTGCCCGGCCTCGTCGACTGCCACACGCACCCGGCCTTCGGCGGCGACCGCGTCGAGGAGTTCGCGCTGCGCGCGGCCGGCGCCTCGTACGAGGAGCTGCACGCCGCCGGCGGCGGCATCCTCTCGACCGTCCGCGCCACCCGGGCGGCCGGCGAGCGCGGGCTCGGCGAGGCCGTCCGGCGCCACCGGCACTGGATGCTCCGCGCCGGCACGACGACCTGGGAGGGCAAGTCGGGCTACGGGCTCGACCGGGAAACCGAGCTCGCCTCGCTGCGCGCCGTCCGCGACGCCGGCGGCAGCCCGACCTGGCTCGGTGCGCACGCCGTCCCGCCGGAGTTCGACGACGCGGACGCCTACCTCGACTTCGCCCTGGCCGAGGTGCTGCCCGCGGCCGCCGACGTCGCCGACGCGGCCGACGTCTTCCTCGAGCGCGGCGCCTTCGACGCCGCCCAGGCACGCCGCTACCTGACCGCCTGCCGCGACGCCGGGCTCGCGCTGCGGCTGCACGGCGACCAGTTCACGGAGTCGGGCGCCGTGCCGCTTGCGATCGAGCTCGGCGCGCGCTCGGTCGACCACCTCGAGGCGACCGGGCCAGAGGGCATAGCGGCGCTCGCCGCGAGCGACGTCACCGCCGTGCTGCTGCCGGCAAGCGCGCTCTTCCTCGACCGCCCGATGCCGCCGGCGCGCGCGCTCGTGGACGCCGGCGCCGCCGTCGCGCTCGCGACCGACTTCAACCCGGGCTCGGCGTTCTGCGAGAGCCTCCCGCTCGTCTGCTCGCTCGCCGCGACGCAGCTGCACCTGAGCCCGGCCGAGGCGCTCACCGCCTGCACGCTCAACGCCGCGCACGTTCTCGGCCAGGCCGGCCGCGCCGGCCGGATCGCGCCCGGCTACGCCGCCGACCTCGTCTTGCTGGACGCGCCCGACTGGCGCCACCTCGCCTACCACCTGGCCGGGCCGGTCATCGCCGCAGTCATCCTGGCGGGCCGGGTCGAATGGGAGCAGTAGGACCGTGATCCGCGAGCTCGACCCGGCCTCGCCCGGCGACGTGGAGGCCGCCCGCACGCTCTTTGCCGAGTACGCCGAGTCGCTCGGCGTCGACCTCGGCTTCCAGGGCTTCGACGACGAGCTCGCGGCGCTCCCCGCCGGCTACCTCCCGCCGACGGGCGTGCTCCTGCTGGCCGAAGGAGCCGGCGGCACGGTCGTCGGCTGCGTCGCCGTCCGGGCGCTCGAGGCGGACGCCTGCGAGCTGAAGCGCCTGTACGTCCACCCGGCCGGCCGCGGCGCCGGGCTCGGTCGCACGCTCACCGAGGAGGCGATCGCCGCAGCCCGCCGGCTCGGCTACCGCCGCATGCGCCTGGACACGCTGCCGACGATGCAGACCGCCTACGCGCTCTACCGCGAGATCGGCTTCCGCGAGATCGAGCCCTATCGCTTCAACCCGGTACCGGGAACGCGCTACCTCGAGCTCGAGCTTGGCCTGCAACTGCCGCGCTAGGCTGGATGCATGCCTTCACGCAAGCAGCGCAGACGGCGCGTCAAGACCACCCGGCACGACTACGAGTACGTCTACGTCGACGGCGAGGGCAACGAGGTCGAGGCCGACGACATCCCGCAGCCGAGCCGCAACGGAACCGGCACGCGCGCGGGGAAGAAGGACGCCCCGATCCGGGTCGCCGGGGGCCGCGTCGTCAAGCCGCCGAGCTGGCAGCGCGCGACCCGCCGCGGCCTCATCTTCGCGCCCGCGATGTTCGGGATCCTCTACCTGCTGAACCGGGGCAGGCAGCAGCCCGCGGCCATCATCTTCAACACGCTGGTCCTGCTCGCGTTCTTCATCCCGTTCGGGTATCTGATGGACCGCGTCATGTACCGCACGTACGTGAAGAAGCAGGACGCGGGGAAGACGGCGAAGGCGAAGCCGAAGACCCGCTAGCCGCCGCGGTAGTGGCCTGCGCCGGGCCACGGGGCGAGGAGCAGCAGGATCCGGGCGCCGGCTTCGCTGCGCACGGCGTGGCGCTCGCCCGGCTCGAATCGCAGGAGCGTCCCGGCCCGGCCTCCCGCGACGAGCCGTCGGCGTCGAGCTGCACGGTGCCGTCCAGGACGGTGATCCAGGCGTTCTCCTTGACCTCGTGGTCGCCGAGCTCCTGGCCCGCGTTGAGGACGACGAGCACGGCGCGCGCCTCGTCCGTGGAATGGAGAACGATCGGGTCGCGCGTGCCCTCGGGTGCCTTGAGCTCGAGCAGGTTCCACGCGTCCATCGCGGGCGTTCTACCACGCGAGGCCGAAGTTAGACTCGCCCGACCGTGGCCCTCGCCGTCGACCGCTACGAGCTCGGCCCGATCGGGACCAACTGCTACGTCGTCCGCGCCTCGAGCGCTGCGCAGGAGGCGGTCGTGATCGATCCGGGCGACGACGCGACCGAGATCAAGGCGGAGCTCGACGGGCGCGGCGCCCGCGTCGCGGGGATCCTGATCACGCACACGCATTTCGACCACATCGGCGGCGTCGCCGCCCTGGCCGAGAGCACCGGCGCGCCGGTGTGGATCGCCGAGACCGAGGCCTTCGTGCTCGAGCGGCCCGACGAGATCTACGCCGCCTACGGCGTGCATATCCGGCCGTGGGAGGCGGAGCACCGGCTCGCCGGCGACGAGGCGTTCGAGCTCGCCGGCATTGCGTGGCAGACGTCCCCGTGCCCGGCCACTCGCCGGGCCACCTGGCCTTCGCCGCCGACGGCGCGCTCTTCTCCGGCGACGTGCTCTTCGCCGGCTCGGTCGGCCGCGTCGACCTGCCGGGCGGCGACTGGCCGACGCTCCTCGACGCCATCCGCCTGCTCGCCGAGCGCTACCCGCCCGAGACCACCGTTTACCCGGGGCACGGCCAGCCGACGACGCTCGGCGAGGAGCTCGCATCGAACCCGTTCCTGACCGAGCTGCGGGCCGCTCGGTGACGTTCGAAGCGCCGCGCGGCACCCACGACATCCTCCCGGCCGAGCAGCCGCTGTGGCAGTGGGCACGGAGGGAGATGGAGGCGCACTGCGCGCTGTACGGCTACCGGCGCATCGACACGCCCGCGTTCGAGGACACCGAGCTGATCATCCGCACCTCGGGCGAGGGCTCCGACGTCGTCCAGAAGGAGACCTACACGTTCACGGACCGCGGCGACCGCTCGCTGACGCTGCGCCCGGAGGCGACCGCGCCGATCTGCCGCGCGTACCTCCAGCACGGGCTGCACCGCGAGCCGCAGCCGCAGAAGCTCTACACCGTCGGCCCCATGTGGCGGTACGACCGGCCCCAGAAGGGCCGCTACCGCGAGCACTGGCAGCTGTCGGTCGAGGCGATCGGCTCCGACGACCCCGCGGTCGACGCCGAGATCATCCAGCTGTACGACGCGCTCGCGGAGCGGCTGGGCGTTCGCAACAGGACCCTGCACCTCAACTCGATCGGCGACGCGAACTGCCGGCCTGCGTACATCCAGAAGCTCTCGGCCTGGCTGGACGAGCACGAGGCCGAGCTGAACGCCGACGCACGCGCCAAGCGCGCGACCTCGCCGCTGCGCGTCTTCGACGTCAAGGACGAGCGCGTCCAGGAGCTGCTGCGCGGCGCGCCGAAGATCGGCGAGTCGCTCTGCGACGCCTGCCGCGAGCACTTCGCCGCCGTGCGCGCCTACCTCGACGCCATGGGCGTCGGCTACGAGCTCGTGCCGACGCTCGTGCGCGGCCTCGACTACTACACGCGCACGACCTTCGAGTTCAAGGACGCGTCCATCGGCGCCCAGGACACGATCTGCGGCGGCGGCCGCTACGACGGGCTGATCGAGGCGATCGGCGGGCCGCCGACGCCCGGCATCGGCTTCGGCGCCGGCATCGAGCGGCTGCTGCTCTCGCTCAGCCGGACGATCCGCCGGCGCGGCCGCCGGTCGACGTCTTCTTCGTGCTCGACGAGCGGCGCGCTCGCGCGAGCGCGTGCTCGCCTGCTCGCCGAGCTGCGCGCGCGCGGGCCTCGCGGCCGACACCGACTACGCCGGCCGATCGCGCAAGGGCCAGCTGACGCAGGCCGGCCGGCTCGGGGCGCGCGCCGACCGTGTTCGTCGGCGCGGACGGCGCGCGACGATCCGCGCGCCGGGCGCCGACGACGAGCCGCGTCGCCCTCGACGAGCTCGCCGCTACGCTCGCCCGACGATGAGCCTGGCGGACGCTGCGCTGCGGCGAGCCGCGCCCCGAGCACGAGGGCCGGACGCACACGCTCGCCGGCTGGGTCAACACGCCGCCGCGACCACGGCGGCCTGATCTTCATCGACCTGCGCGACGAGACCGGCATCACCCAGCTCGTCGTCAACCCCGAGCACGCGGCCGAGGCGGCCGAGGTCGCGCACGGCGTGCGCAACGAGTTCGTGCTGCAGGCGACGGGCAAGGTCGTCCGCCGCTCGCCGGAGACCGTCAACGCGAAGATGGCGACCGGCGAGGTCGAGGTCCAGGTCGACGAGCTGGAGGTCCTCAGCGCGCGCACGCCGCTCCCGTTCCAGCTCGACGAGGAGAACGTCGACGAGGCGCTGCGCCTGCGCTACCGCTGGCTCGACCTGCGCCGCCAGCACATGCAGCGCAACATCCGCACGCGCGCGCACGTCGTCCGGATCATCCGCGAGGAGATGGAGCGCGAGGGCTTCGTCGACATCGAGACGCCGATCCTCTGGAAGCCGACGCCCGAGGGCGCGCGCGACTTCGTCGTGCCCGCGCGCCTGCAGCCCGGCAAGTTCTTCGCGCTGCCGCAGTCGCCGCAGATCGCGAAGCAGCTGCTCGTCATCTCCGGATTCGAGCGCTACTACCAGATCGCCCGCTGCTTCCGGGACGAGGATCTCCGCGCCGACCGGCTCCAGGAGCTGACGCAGCTCGACGTCGAGATGGCGTTCCCCGACCAGGACTTCCTGTTCGGGCTCATCGAGCGGATCGTGGCGCGCATCTGGCGCGAGACGATCGGCGTCGAGCTGGAGACGCCGTTTCGGCGCATGGCCTACGACGAGGCCATCCTCCGCTTCGGCATCGACCGGCCCGACCTGCGCTTCGGCATGGAGATCCAGGAGGCCACCGCCGACACGCGCGACTCCGAGTTCGGCGTCTTCGCCAACGCGCCGGCCGTGCGCTACCTCGCCGTGCCGAAGGAGCTCTCACGCAAAGAGGTCGAGGCGCTCGAGCACCAGGCGAAGTCGTGGGGCGCCAAGGGGCTTGCCTACGTCGTCATTCGGCGAGAACGGGGAGATCTCGGGGCCGATCGCCAAGTTCCTGGACGAGGCGCTCCTGGAGAAGTGGCGGCGCCCGGGCACACGCTGCTCTTCGTGGCCGACGAGCCGCGCCTCGCGGCCAAGGTGCTCGGCCTGCTGCGCATCCAGCTCGGGCGGGAGCTCGAGCTGGTCGACGAGTCGCGCTGGGAGTTCCTCTGGATCGTCGACATGAACGCGGCCGAGTACGACGAGCACACCAAGACCTGGAACGCCGCCCACCACCCGTTCACGCGCCCGACCGACGACACGCTCGACCTCTTCGCAACCGACCCGGCCTCGGCGCGCGCCGTCGCCTACGACCTGGTCGGGAACGGCAGCGAGCTCGCCGGCGGCTCCTTCCGGATCCACGAGCCCGCGCTCCAGCAGCAGGTCTTCGAGTACCTGGGCATCGGCCCCGAGGAGCAGCAGGAGAAGTTCGGCTTCCTGCTCGAGGCGCTCGCCATGGGCGCGCCGCCGCACGGCGGCATTGCCTCCGGCATCGACCGGCTCGTGATGGCGCTGCTGCACGAGCCGCGCATCCGCGACACGCAGGCGTTCCCGAAGAATCAGGCCGGTCTTGATCTGATGACCGGGGCACCGATAGAGCTTCCACAGGAACAGCTCGACGAGCTCGGGATCGCGGTGCTGCCGCAGGATCCCGACGCCGGGTGACGTAGACCGCAGCGAGCGTCATACTGCGCGCAAGGCGCCCGGGGTCCCCAGCCGCCCGGAGGATGAGGAGAACGCATGGCCACCGAAGACACCGCACGCACGCCTAGCCCGTCGATCCAATCGCTGCCGCGGCTGGAGGATCTCCGCACGACGGAGAACGGGTACGAGCCGGACGCTGTCCGCGACGCGTTCGACGCCTACCGCCGGCACGTCGTCCAGCTGCAGGCGCAGCTGCGCGTGCTCAAGGCCGCCGGTCGCACGGCGGACGTAGAGCCGACCGGGCACGCGATGCGCATGGACGCGCTCCACCTCATCCGCGAGGCCGCCGAGTTCGCCGACGTGCTCGAGCGCGACGCGCAGCGGGCATCTGCCGCGCAGCTGCGCCGCACCGAGGCGGAGATCCGCCGCCGCCAGCAGGAGATGCAGCAGGGCGAGGCCGATGTCGAGCGCTTCCGCCAGGAGAGCGAGCGCCTGCGTGCCGAGACGTTGAACGCGGCGCGCAACGAGGCCCGCCAGCTGCTCGCCGACGCGAACCGCGACGCGAGCCAGGAGCTGCGCGAGGCCGAGGCCCGCTCGGCCCGGCTGCTCGAGCAGTCGCGCCACCAGGCGACCGAGCTCACGAACGCCGCCCGTGCCGAGGTCGAGCAGACGCTCGAGTGGGCACGCGGCCAGGCGGGGACGATCATGACCCGCGCGCAGCAGGGCGCGGAGCAGCTGCTCGCAGCCGCCGGTCTCGGCGAGCCGGCGATCAGCCGCGTGGTCGAGGCACTGCTCGCGCAGGCCGAGCGCGAGGCCGAACGCGACGGCGCCGCGGCGCCGCCCGCGGGGCTCCGAGCCGCGCCTGAGCCGGCCGGCACGAGCGGCAGCACCCCGGCGAGCTAGCCTCCGTCCCGCAGATGGCGGGATCAAGCCGCAGATTCGTCCTCGAGGCGATCTTCCTTGCCTCACTTGCCGTCGCGGCCGGGCTGGCCGATCTGAGCACGTCCCAGATCATCGGGGTCATGACGCTCGGGTGGGTCGTGACCGTTCTGATCGAGCTCGTTTCGTGGCGCCTCGCCGTCCGGCACCCCGCCGTTGTGGCGGTGCCGCAGGCGTTGGCGGAGCCGGCGCCCGAGGCGATCGAGACACCAGGCTCGGAGCCGGAGCCGGAGGCCGCCGAAGCCCCGGCCGTGGAGCCCGAGGCGGCCCCGCGCAAGCGCGGCCTCTTCCGACGCGCGCCGCATGTCGCGGAGACGGAGCCCGTCGAGGAGGTGCCGGAGCCGCCGCGCCACGTGCGGCTGATCGAGCGCTCCGACGACGAGGACACCGGCACGCACGACACCCCCGAGCAGCGGGCCGAAGGCGCGTAGTCCATGGGCTCGAACCGGGTCATCCGGCTCGTCTTCGAGGCGATCCTGCTGGTCGCCGTCGCGGTCGTGCTCACCTCGATCGGCGTCTCGACGGCGATCTATGCAGGCGTCGTCATCGCCGCGTTGCTCGTGCTCGTCGGGATCGAGATGCTGGTCTTCGGCCTGCGCCCGCCGCGGCACGAGACCAAGGAGGAGCCCCTGCCGGTTCACGAGGGCGGCGTCGTGCGCGACGAGGAGCTGCCCGAGCCGCAGGAGCCCGAGGAGGCGCCGCTCGAGCCGGAGACGCTTGTCGTGGCGATCGCCGAGCCGGAGCCCGAACCGGAACCGGAGCCCGAACCGGAGCCCGAGCCTGAACCAGAGCCGGAGCCGGTGGAGCTTGTCGTCGTCCCGCCGCTGCCGCCCGAGCCGGAGCCCGAGCCCGAGCCCGAGCCGGTGCCGGTCGCGCCGCCCGAGGCCGACGGCGGAGCCGTCGTCGAGCTGCCGCTGCGCGGAGGCCCACGCGAGTGGAACCTGTGGGATATCGAGCGCCGCGCACGTGAGCGCTACGGGGAGGATCACTACCGCGACGAGGAGTGGTTGGCGCTCCTCGTCTACCTGCGCGAGTACGCGAGCCCGGACGGGATGCTCCCGGCCGACTTCGACGACCTGATTCGCTCGTCGTTCGGCGAGCTGCTGACCGCCGGCCGGCTCTGACGTGAGCCTCCTGCTGCTCCAGCGGGCGCTCGCCCTCGGGGCGGCGGCCATCCTCGCCGCCGTCGCCGCCGTCGCGATCGTCGAGCAGCGCAAGCCCGACCGGAAGCACCCGGTGCTGCCGGTCGCGGTGCCGGCCATGGGCGGCGGGTGGTACGAGGGCTCGGCAGCGCCGAAGCTCGCCGAGCAGACCGGCACGAGGACGGCCTGCGGCTATGTCCTGAAGAAGGGCACCGCCGGCATCGCGCACCCGGTGCTCGGGTGCGGGACGAAGCTCTACCTCGAGTTCGGGTCGCACGAGGTGCTGACGCAGGTGATCTCGAGACGAGTCCCGACGGGCGTCCAGTTCGCGGTCACGCCGAGGGTCGCCAAGCTGCTGGGCCTGCAGAGCACCGACATCGTCCGCTGGCGCTACGCGGGCGCGCCGTAAGGGGCCGTCCCCGTGTCAGCGGGGGCTGTCCCAAGTGCACGGACAGAGCACCGCTCGAAAATCGAGATATCGCCCGGTCACTCGGGACAGCCCCCTGCGGGGACAGCCCCTGGCAAAAAGAAGGGCCGGCGTTTCCGCCGGCCCCCAAAACTGCTCCACCTCGCCGATGAGACCGGGGCGCTGAGAACCTGCCACTGGCAGGTGGGTGCCCTGCCGGCCAAAGACCGGACCCGAACTCCCTTCTCCTTGGTGTTGGTTCCAATTGCGTTCCCGGAACCACGCACGAGGTCGAGCACGCACCATCGTAGCGCCCTGGTCGCTACGGTGGCCGCCGATGATCGAGATCGTCGGAGACTCCTCGCGCGACGGGCAGTGGGCGCTCGTCCGCCTCGCCGTGGAACGGGACCGGATCGTCGACGCCGACGCGCCCGGGATCGCCGAGCCGCTCGCCGGGCTGACGCTGCTCGAGGCGGCGGCGGTCGGCGGGGACGAGCTAGCGGTCGACGCGCTCGCCGCTGCGCTCGGACAGGTCTTCCGCGCCGCGCCCGACCCCGAGCGGGTCGCCGTGGCGATGAGCGGCGGCGTCGACAGCGCGGTCGCGCTGCTGCGCGCCGGGCCGAAGGCGGTCGGCGTCACGCTCCGCCTCTGGCTCGATCCGGAAGGGCCGGACGCCGCGCGCGCATGCTGCTCGCCCGAGGCCGTGCTGGCCGCGCGGCGCACCTGCCACGAGCGCGGGCTCCCGCATGTGACGCTCGACGCCCGCGAGGACTTCCGCCGCGCGATCGTGACTCCCTTCGTCCGCGCCTACAGCCGCGGCGAGACGCCGAACCCGTGCACGCGCTGCAACGGCCGCTTCCGCTTCGCCGAGCTGCTGCGCTTCGCCCGCCGCGCGGGAGCCGTCGCGCCTGGCGACCGGCCACTACGCGCGCATCGTCGAGCGCGACGGGCGCCTGCTCGTCGCCCGCGCCGTCGACCCCTCGAAGGACCAGTCGTACATGCTCGCGACGATCGACCCGAAGCTGCTCGACCGCCTCTGGTTCCCGCTCGGCGACCAGACGAAGGCGGACACCCGGGCGCAGGCTGCCGCGCGCCGGGCTCGAGGTCGCGGCGGCGCGCCGACTCGCAGGAGGCCTGCTTCCTCGCCGGCGGCGACTACCGCGACTTCCTCGAGCGGCACGGGCTCGAGGCGCGAGCGGCCCGATCGTCGACGAGGACGGCCAGGAGCTCGGCCGCCACGACGGCTTCTGGCGCTTCACGCCGGGTCAGCGCCGCGGCCTGGGCGTCGCCGCCGCCGAGCCGCTCTACGCGCTCCGCACCGATGCCCGCCGCAACACCGTCGTCGTCGGCCCGCGGGCGGCGCTCGGTACGACCACGGTTCGCGTGAAGCGGCCGCCTCTACGCGCCCGCCGCCACAGTCCAGGTCAAGCTCCGCGCCCGCTCGCCACTCGTCCCCGCCCGCCTGGTCGAGGACGGCCGCGGCTTCACGCTTCACCTCGCCGAGGCGTTTCACGGCGCCGCCCGCGGGCAAACCGCTGTGGTCTACGACGGCGACGCCGTCGTCGGTGCGGGCACGATCGACGTGGCCGCGTAGACGCGGCAAGATGGACCCGATGAGCGACCGGATCTCCCTGACCGTCCCGCGTGAGCGTCCCTACTTCGGGGTCGCGCACCTCGTGCTGGGCGGCGTCGCCATGCGCCAGAACTTCACGATCGAGGCGCTCGAGGACCTCCAGCTGGCCGTCGAGGAGGTGCTCCAGCGGGAGCGCGGCGACGGGCACGTGACCCTCGAGATGGAGCTGCTGGACGGGCGCATCGAGGCGCGCCTCGGCCCGTTCGAGGGCAGCGTGCTCCGCCACGACCTCGAGCCGGCCGGCGAGCGCGAGCTCGGCCTGCTGCGCGTGCTTGACTCGACCGTCGACTCGCACGCGGTCGAGACGCGCGACGACGGCGACTGGGTCCTGCTCGACTCAAGGCCCGGCCTGTCTGATGCCGAATCCGCATGACGCCGCGCTCCTGCGCCGCTACCACGAGCAGGGAGACCTCGCCGCTCGCGACGAGCTGATCGAGCAGTACATGTCGCTCGTCCGCTCGCTCGCCCGCCGCTACGCCTACCGCGGCGAGCAGCTCGACGACCTCGTCCAGATCGGCGCCATCGGCCTGATCAAGGCGATCGACCGCTTCGACATGAGCCGCGGCGTGGAGCTCACGACCTATGCGACGCCGAACATCATCGGCGAGATCAAGCGGCACTTCCGCGACAAGGGCTGGGCCGTGCGCGTGCCGCGCGGGCTCCAGGAGCTGTCCGTCCAGCTCTCGAAGATCGTCGAGAAGCTCGACCGTGCAGCTCAGCCGCTCGCCGACGATCGCCGAGATCGCCAAGGAGGCCGGGGTCGAGGAGGAGCAGGTGCTCGAGGCGATCGAGAGCGGCCGCGCATATAGCTCCGTCTCGCTCTCGGCCGGCTCGATCGGCGACGAGGACGGCGAGCTCGACCCGCTGGAGACGCTCGGGACGATCGAGCACGAGTACGAGGTGTCGGAGGACCGCGCGATGCTCGAGCCGGGCTTCCGCGTGCTCGACGAGCGCGAGCGGCAGATCCTCCACCTGCGCTTCTTCGAGGGGCTGACGCAGTCGCAGATCGCGGCAGCAGATCGGCATCTCGCAGATGCACGTCTCGCGCCTGATCCGCCGCGCCCTCGAGAAGATCCGTGAGGAGATCGACGAGGACGAGGACGAGCCGCAGAGCGCGGCCGGCGGCCGCTGACGCAGCTGACGACCGGGCGCCTGCTGCTCCGGCAGTGGCGCGACGACGACGCGCCGGACGTCGAGCGGCTGAACGTCGACCCGGTCTTCACGCGCTATCTGAGCCCGACCGGGGCGCCCTTCACGCCGGAAGAGTCAAAGGCCGCGCTCGCACGCTGGCGGGCGCACTGGGACGAGCACGGCTACGGCGTCTGGGCGGTCGAGGAGCGCGCGACCGGGCGCCTGATCGGGCGCATCGGCCTGTCGCACCACCGCCTCTGGCCGCAGGACGTGGAGGTGGGGTGGGCGCTCGACCCGGCCGTGTGGGGCCGCGGCTACGCGACCGAGGGCGGCCGCGCGGCGCTCGACCACGCGTTCACGGCGCTCGGCCGCGACCGGGTCGTGAGCATCGTCCACCCGGAGAACGCGGCGTCGATCGCGGTCATGACCCGCCTCGGCATCGAGCCGTGGCGGAGCGTGTGGTGGCCGGAGGGCGAGCTCGAGCTCGAGGTGCGCGCGATGGCGCGCGACAAGTGGGCACAATCGCTCGCATGAAGACGACCGCCGAGCTGCGCGAGGGCTACCTCTCGTACTTCGAGGAGCACGGCCATCAGCGGCTGCCGTCGTGGCCGCTGATCCCGCGCGCCGGCGACCACTCGACGCTGCTGACGACGGCCGGGATGCAGCCGCAGATGCCGTTCTTCCTCGGCCGCGAGCAGCCGCCCGCGCCGCGCACGACGACGTCGCAGAAGTGCTTCCGCACGCCGGACATCGACGAGGTCGGGCTCGACGGCCACCACCTGACCTTCTTCGAGATGCTCGGCAACTTCTCGTTCGGCGACTACTTCAAGGAGGGCGCGATCGAGCTCGCGTCGACGTTCATCCGCGAGCGCCTGGAGCTCGACTGGTCGCGCGTCTGGGCCACGCGTGCATCGCCGGCGACCCGGAGCTCGGCCTCGGCGAGGACGAGACCGCGACGCGGCCTCTGGGAGCGCGATCGGGATGCCGCCCGAGCGCATCGTCGCGCTGCCGAGCAGCGAGAACTTCTGGTCGGTCGGCGGCCCCGGGCCGTGCGGGCCGGACTCCGAGATCTACTGGGACTGGGGCGAGCAGTACGGCTGCGGCGAGCCCGACTGCGCGCCGGCCTGCCCGCGCTGCGACCGCTTCCTCGAGTTCTGGAACCTCGTCTTCATGGAGTACGAGCTGCACACGGACGGGACGCTGACGCCGCTCCCGAAGCAGAACGTCGACACCGGCTTGGGCCTCGAGCGCACCGCGGCGATCCTGCAGGACGTGCCGAACCGGTCGGTGTACGAGACCGACGGCTACCAGGCGATCATGGCCTGGATCGAGCAGCAGAGCGGCGTCGCCTGGGACGCTGACCCGCGCGCGACGAAGGCGCACCGCGTCCTCGCCGACCACGGCCGCGGGATGACGTTCCTCGTCGGCGACGGCGTCGTGCCGTCGAACGAGGGCGCGCGGCTACGTGCTGCGCCGCATCATCCGCCGCGCCGTCCAGCAGGCTCAGGCGATCGGGCTGTCCGACCTCTGGCGGCTGACCGACGTGGTCGCCGAGCAGATGGGGCCCTCGTTCCCCGAGCTGGTCGAGCACCGCGCGCACATCCAGGAGGTCGTGCGCGCCGAGGAGGAGCGCTTCGACGAGACGCTCGCGCGCGGCCTGCGTCTTTTCGAGGAGGTCGCCGCGAAGGGCGAGATCACTGGCCGTGACGCCTTCGAGCTCGCGACGACGTACGGCTTCCCGGTCGAGCTGACGCGCGAGCTCGCGCGCGAGCGCGGCCTCGCCCTCGACGAAGAGGGCTTCACGCACTTCATGGAGGAGCACCGCGAGATCTCGCGCGCATGGCGATGAGTGTCGCGGCGACCCTGATCGGTGCTCCGCGAAGCCCGCCGCACCGACGTTCGTCGGCTACGAGAAGACGGACGTCCTCACCGCTGTCCTGCGGGTCAGTCCCCTCGCGGACGGCGAGTTCGAGGCGACGCTTGAGGACTCGCCGTTCTACCCGGAAGGCGGCGGCCAGGTGCAGGACGCTGGCTCCATCGAGAGCGAGGAGAGCGGCAAGCGGGCCGACCTCGTCGCAGGTCAACCGGATTGGCGATCGCGACGTGCTGCGACTACGAGGCGAGCCGGCTTTGCCAAGAACGAGCGGGTACGAGCCGTCGTGCCGTGGTCGGTGCGCTTCCCGACGATGGCGAACCACACGGCGACGCACCTGCTGCACCGCGCGCTCCAGGACGTGCTCGGCGATCACGTCCGCCAGGCCGGGTCTGCCGTACGCCCGGACAAACTCCGCTTCGACTTCACGCAGCCGGAGGCGCTCACGACCGAGCAGCGCGCCGAGGTGGAGCGGAAGGTCAACGACTGGGTCTTCGAGAATCACCCAGTGCGCGCGTACGTGACGCCCATCGAGGAGGCGCGCAAGCTCGGCGCGATGATGCTCTTCGGCGAGAAGTACGGCGACCAGGTGCGCGTCGTCGACATCGAAGGCGTCTCGCGGGAGCTCTGCGGCGGAACGCACGTCCGCGCGACCGCCGAGATCGGGCCGTTCGTGATCACGTCCGAGGGCTCCGTCGGCGCCGGGACGCGGCGTATCGAGGCCGTCACCTCCGGCGAGGCGTGGTCGCTGCTCCACGCCCGGGCGGAGGAGGCGGGCGAGCTGCGCGCCGAGATCGAGCGCCTGAAGAAGGAGGCGCGCAAGCAGGCGAAGGCCGGCGCTGCGGCCGAGGTCGACATCGCGCCCGAGATCACCGCCGTGAACGGCGTGAACGTCGTCCGCGCCGAGCTCGACGGCGTGAGCGGCGACGAGCTCCTCGACATCACCGACCGGCTCAAGCAACGGCACGCTCCCGCCGCGGTCGTCGCCGGCGCGCGCTGACGACGGCACGGCCACGCTCGTCGCTGAACTTCGACAACTCGCTCGAAGGCCGCGGGCTGAACGCGGGCGCCGTCGATCAAGGAGGCGGCGGCGCTGATCGGCGGCGGCGGCGGCGGACGGCCCACGATGGCGCGCGCAGGCGGCAAGCAGCCCGAGCGGCTCGGCGAAGCGATTGCGCGCGCCGAGGCGTTGATCGTCGAGGCGCTGTCCTAGCCGTCCGCGCAGCGGACGGCCGCCCTCCGGCGCCGTAACTACAATCGCCAACCCGTGAAGGTGCTCGCCCTCGACTACGGCTCCGCGCGCACCGGCGTCGCAGTCTCCGACCCGACCGGGACGCTTGCCCGCCCGCTCGGGTCGTCGAGCGCGCCGGGAGCGGCGCCGGCCTCGACGGCTCGTCGAGCTGATCCGCGGCGAGGAGGCCGAGCGGATCGTCGTCGGCCTGCCGCTGACGCTCTGCGCGGCGAGCACGGCGAGCAGGCGCGCGAGACGGAGCGCGTTCGTCGAGCGCGCTGCGCGCGCGCGTCGACGTGCCGGTCGAGACCTTCGACGAGCGCTTCACGACCAAGCTCGCCGGGCCGGCGACGGCCGACGACGCCCGCGCCGCCGCCGCATCTGCTGCCGGCTACCTCGAGTGGCGCGAGTCCCGGGGCGAGCGGTGAATGCCGCAGGGGACGCTCGGCGCCGGTGATCGTGCTGCGGCGGCTGCTCGCGCGTCCTCGTGATCGTCGCGCGTGCTGGCCGGGGCCGGCTGGGCGTCACGTCGCTCGTCGCACGACGCGAGGCTCGGCGACGCCGGCGACGACCACGGCCGCCGCCGCGCTGAAGGTCCTCCGCATCGTCTTCCCGGAGGGGTTCACCCGCGCGGAGATGGCGCAGCGGATCGCGGCCGTCAACAGATCGCCGAGCACAAGCGGCACGTGACGCCGAAGCTGTCGCCGCGAGCGCTACCTCGCAGCTGACGGCGGCTCGGCGTTCCCGGCGAGTTCGCGCGCGACGGCAAGCGCCGCACGCTCGAGGGCTTCCTCTTCCCGGCGACCTACGACTTCACGACGCGGACGACGACGCAGCAGCTCGTCGAGGACCAGCTCGACGCGTTCCGCGAGAACTGGGCGCGTGTGAACATGGGGTACGCCCGGTCGAAGAACCTGACGCCGTACGACGTGCTGATCATCGCGTCGATGATCGAGAAGGAGGTCGTCGGCGCCGGAGGAGCGCGCGCTGGTCGCCGCGGTGATCTACAACCGGCTGCACGCGCACATGCCGCTCGGGATCGACGCGACGCTCCGCTACGGCCTGAACATCCCGCCGACGGAGCCGATCCACGAGTCGCAGCTCGACGAGCCACGAACCCGTACAACACGCGCGTGCACGCGGGCCTGCCGCCGACGCCGATCGCGAACCCCGGCCTCGCCTCGATCCAGGCGGCCGCGCACCCGGCGCACGTCGACTACCTCTACTTCGTGCGCAAGCCGGACAAGGTGCACCACTTCTTCACCGCGAGCACGGCCGGCGTTCGACGCGTACGCCGGCGCACGGCTACGGCGTGATCGGCGTGACGCGCTCGTCGCGCTGCTCGGCGACCCGGTCGCGCACTCGCTGTCGCCGCGGATGCAGAACGCCGCGTTCGCGGCGCGCGGGCTCGACTGGGCGCTACGTCGCGCTGCCGCGTCGACGCCGAGCGAGCTCGAGGCGGCGGTGCGCGGGCTCGCGGCGCTCGGGCTTCGCCGGCGCGAACGTGACGATCCCGCACAAGCAGGCGGTCGTCGCCGCTCTGCGACGAGCTCGACGAGCGGCCGAGCGCGGAGTCGGTGAACACGCTCGTCTTCCGCGACGGCCGCGTGCTCGGCTCGAGCACCGACGCGGCGAGATCGCTCGCCGGGCGTCGACGCGCGGACGCGCGGCCTGCGTGCTCGGCGCCGGCGGCGCGGCGCGCGGCGGTCGCCGCCGGCGCTGCCGGCGCCGACGACGCGCATGTTGCGCGCGGCGCGAGCGACTGGCCGCCGGACGCGCGCGGCTGCGACCTCGTCGTCAACGCGACGCCGGTGAAGGACGAGCTGCTCGTCGAGCCGCGCGCCGGGCAGACGCGTCGTCGACCTCGCCTACCGCGCCGACGGCGCGCCGACCGCGCTCGTCGCGGCGGCGCGGGCCGCCGGCTGCGACGCGTCGTCGACGGGCTCGAGGTGCTCGTCCGCCAGGGCGCCGCTCGTTCGAGCGCTGGACGGGCGTCGCCGGCGCCGGTCGACGTCATGCGCGCGCGCCGTACGCGTCTGCCGGCGATGACGCTCGGGCTCGTCACCGCCGGCGAGTCGCACGGCCCCGCGCTCGTCGCGATCGTCACCGGCCTGCCCGCCGGGCTCGCGCTCGACCGCGGCGGCGATCGACGCCGACCTGCGCCGCCGGCAGCAGGGCTACGGCCGCAGCCCGCGGCAGCAGATCGAGACCGACCGGGTCGAGGTGCTCGCCGGCCTGCGCCACGGCCGCACGCTCGGCACGCCGCTCGCGCTCGTCGTCCGCAACCGCGACCACAAGAACTGGACGTGGGGGATGAGCCCGTGGCCGCCGGAGGGCGAGCCGCCGGGCAAGGGCACGAAGCCGGTCACGCTGCCGCGGCCCGGGCCACGCCGACCTCGCCGGCGTCGCTCAAGTACGGCCACGACGACGTCCGCAACGCGCTCGAGCGCGCGAGCGCGCGGCACACGGCGGTGCACGTCGCCGCCGGCGCGGTCGCGAAGTCGCTGCTCGCGCGAGCTCGGCGTCGAGCGTCGAGGCACGTCGTCTCGGTCGGCGGCGAGACCGACGACGAGCGGCAGCGCGCGCGGTCGACGAGGCGCGCGCCGACCGCGACACGCTCGGCGGCGTCGTCGAGGTGCGCGCGACGCGGCGTCCCGCCGGGCCTCGGCTCCTACGCGACGAAGGAGGACCGGCTCGACGCGCGGCTCGCGGCGGCGCTGATGGGCATCCAGGCGGTCAAGGGCGTCGAGATCGGCGACGGGCTTCGCCTGGCCGGGCGCCGCGGCTCCGAGGCGCACGACGAGATCGTCCCCGGGCTTCCGCCGCGCAGACGAACCACGCCGGCGGGCATCGAGGCGCGGCGATCTCGAACGGCGAGGACGTCGTCGTCCGCGCCGCGATGAAGCCGCTGCCGACGCTGATGCGCCCGCTGCGCTCCGTCGACCTCGCGACCGGCGAGGCGGCGCAGGCGCTCGTCGAGCGCAGCGACGTCTCGGCGGTCGAGGCGCTGGCCGTCGTCGCCGAGGCCGCCGTGGCGTGGGAGCTCGCCCGCGCCGCGCGGGAGAAGTTCGGCGGCGACGCGCTCGGCGACTTGCTCGCCGCGCACCGCGCGTACCTCGAGCGGATCCACGTGGCGACCCGCGCTAGGCCGCCACCTCGCGCTCGTCGGCTTCATGGGCGCGGGCAAGACGACGCATCGGCGCGAGGTCGCGCGAGCGGCTCGGCCGGCCGTTCGTCGACCTCGACCGTGAGGTCGAGGCGCAGTCGGGGACGAGCGATCGAGGAGATGTTCGCGCACGGGGCGAGGCGGTGTTCCGCGAGGCCGAGGAGCGGGCCGCGGCGACGGTGCTCGCGCGCGCCGGAGCCGGCCGTGATCGCGCTCGGCGGCGGAGCCGTGCTGTCGGCGGCGACGCGCGCCGAGCTCGCCCGATCACTTCACCGTCCTGCTCGACGTCGACGTCGACGACGGCCTGGGAACGCGTCCGCGCGTCGCGGCGCCCGCTCGCGCGGGACGATCGCGAGTTCCGCATGCCTCTACGAGGCGCGCAGGCCGATCTACGAGCGAGGTCGCGGACGCCCGCGCGACCGACCCGGACGGCGTCGTGCTCGCCGCGGGCGGCGTGCACGTGGAGACCGGGGCGTTCGAGCGCCTCGCCGAGCTGATCCCGGGGGACGGCCGCGTCGCGCTCGTCAGCGACCGCCACGTCGCCGGCATCTACGGCGCCGACGCCCAGATCGCGCTCGGCATCCGCCTCGCCTCGGAGCACGAGCTGCCGCCGGGCGAGGAGGCGAAGCGGCTTGCCGTGGCGGGCCGGCTCTGGGACGAGCTCGCCGTCGACCGCACCGGCACCGTGGTCGCGCTCGGCGGCGGCTGCGTCACCGACGTCGCCGGCTTCGTCGCGGCCACGCACCTGCGCGGCGTGCCGTGGGTCGCCGTGCCGACGACGCTCGTCGGCCAGGTCGACGCGGCGATCGGCGGGAAGACCGGGCTCGACACCGGCACCGGCAAGAACCGCGTCGGCGCCTTCCACTGGCCTGCGCGTACGGTGATCGACCCGGGGCTCCTGCAGACGCTCCCGGCCGCCGAGCGCCGCGCCGGGATGGCCGAGGTCGTCAAGACAGGCCTGCTCGCGGGCGAGCAACTCTGGAAGCTGCCCGACGCGGAGCTCGTGCGCCGCGCCGCCGCCTTCAAAACGGCTGTCTGCCTGCGCGACCCGACCGAGCAGGGCGAGCGCGCGATCCTCAACCTCGGCCACACGTTCGGCCACGCGCTCGAGGCGGCGAGCGGCTACGCCATCCGCCACGGCGACGCCGTCGCGCTCGGGCTCACCGCCGCGCTGGAGCTCTCGGAGCGCCGCTACGGCCTCGACGCCGACTGGCGCGAGCGGGTGCGCGAGCTGCTCGACCCGCAGCCGGTCGCCGTCGACCGCGACGCCGCCCGGGACGCCCTTGTCCGCGACAAGAAGGCCGTCGACGGCCGGCCGCGGCTCGTCCTGCTCGAGGCGCCCGGCCGTCCCGTCATCACCGACGAGCGTGCCGCTCGACGAGGTGCACGCGGCGCTCGACTCGCTCATCTCGCCATAATCCGGCGCCTGTGCGAATCGACGTGCTCAACGGCGTGAACCTCAACGTGCTGGACAAGCGTGATCCGGCGCTGTACGGCGGCCTCTCACTGCAGGAGCTCGAGTCGCAGGTCTACAAGTGGGGCAGCGAGCTCGGCTGCCAGGTTCGGTGCCGGCAAACCAACCAGGAAGGCCTGTTCGTCGCGTGGTGCCAGGACGCCGCCGAGGTAACCGACGGCATCATCGTCAACCCGGGCGCGTGGACGCACTACAGCTGGGCGATCCGGGACGCGCTCGACTACTCCGGCAAGCCCGTCGTCGAGGTGCACCTGTCGAACGTGGACGAGCGCGAGGAGTGGCGGCGGTTCTCGGTGCTCGAGGGAGTGCGCGCCCACCGCGTCATCGGCAAGGGAGCGGAGGGTTACCACGAGGCACTCGAGTTCCTGGTCGGCCGTTCGTGAACGCGCGCGTCGACCGCCTGCGCGAGCTGCTCGAGCAGCCGCTGCTCGTCACCAACCTGACGAACGTCCGCTATCTGACCGGCTTTCAGTCCTCGAACGCGGCGCTCATCGTCGAGCCTGAGCGCGTCCGCCTCTTCGCCGACTTCCGCTACGCCGAGGCGGGCCAGCAGGTGCCCGACGTCGAGTTCTGGATCACGAAGCGGGCCATCGTGTCCGACGTGGCCACACGGCTGCGGGGGACCGTCGCGTTCGAAGCCTCCACGCTCTCGTATACGCACTACGAGACCCTTCGCGACGCCGGGCTCGACCTCGTTCCGACCTACGGTGTCGTCGAGGGGTTACGGGCGGTCAAGGACGAGGGCGAGATCGCGGCCATCCGTGGGGCGACCGAGATCACGAACGCCGCCTTCCAGCGCTTCTCCGAGGAGCCGGCGATCGGGCAGACCGAACGCGACCTTGCGTTTCGCATGGGCACGTTCTTCCACGAGCTCGGCGCCGACGGCTTCGCCTTCCCGACCATCGTCGCCGCCGGCCCGAACGGCGCCAACCCACACACGACGCCGGGCGCCCGGGTGGTCGAGGAGGGCCAGACCGTGATCGTCGATGCGGGCGCGACGCTGGACGGCTACTGCTCGGATTGCACGCGCACGTTCGCGGCCGGCGAGCTCGCCGGCGAGCTGCGCGAGGCCTACTTCGCCTGCCTGAGGGCGCAGCTGGCCGGGCTCCACGCGGTGCGCCCCGGGGTCACGGGCTTCGACGCCGATGCCGCCGCGCGCAACATGATCGAGGAGGCCGGGTTCGGCGACTACTTCGGCCACGGCCTCGGCCACGGCGTCGGCATGGATGTTCACGAGCTGCCGCGCCTCTCGACGGAATCGACGGAAATGCTGGCGACGGGCAACGTCACGAGCGTCGAGCCGGGGATTTACCTCCCGGGCCAAGGGGGCATCCGCATCGAGGACCTGGTCGTCGTCCGCGACAGCGGCTCGGAGATCCTGACGACCTTCACGAAGGAGCTCGTAAGCCTCACGTAGGGGCCGTCCCCGTGTCAGCGGGGGCTGTCCCAAGTGATGAGCTAGAGGCCTGCCGGCGGAACCCTTGAAGCCGGCCGCTCGTAGGGGCCGTCCCCGTGTCAGCGGGCAGCGGTGTACGCCTTCGCCGCGTAACCCCGTCGCTACACTCGTCCGCCGTGGCCGAGACCGTCAACACGAACCAGTTTCGCAACGGCATGCACATCGAGATCGACGGGAACGTCTGGCGCATCGTCGAGTTCCAGCACGTCAAGCCGGGCAAGGGCGGCGCGTTCGTCCGCACGAAGGTGAAGAGCCTCGACTCCGGCGCCGTCGTCGACCGGACGTTCCGCGCCGGCGAGAAGTTCACGCGCATCCACACCGAGGTCAAGGAGGCGCAGTACCTCTACGACGCGGGCGACGACGTGGTGTTCATGGACACCGGGAGCTACGAGCAGTTCAACCTGCCGCGCGAGTCGGTCTCCGACGTCATCGACTTCATGCAGCCGTCGTCGAGCGTCCAGGTGCTGACCGTTGACGGGAAGCCCTCCGGGGTGACGCTCCCCGCGTCGGTCGAGCTCGAGGTGATCGAGACGGAGCCCGGGATCAAGGGCGACACCGTCTCGAACGTGACCAAGCCGGCGAAGCTCGAGACGGGCGCGACCGTTCAGGTGCCGCTCTTCGTGAACACGGGCGACCGCATCAAGGTCGCTCCCGCCGAGGGCCGCTACATCTCTCGCGCCTGACCGTGCGCGCGGCGATCGCGTTCGCCGTCGCCCTCGTTCTCTGCGGCACCGCGCTCGCCGCCGACGGGCGCCTCGACCCGACGTTCGGCCTGAAGGGCGAGGTCACGATCGATCTCGGCGGCGCCGAGCGCGCCCAGGCGCTCCTGCTGCAGCCCGACGGCAAGATCCTCGTCTCCGGCGCATCTGGCGCCGGCACGAGCCCTGCCTTCGTGGAGCGGCGGAACGGCGACGGCTCCGTCGACACGACGTTCCACGGCGACGGGCGGCTGACGCTCGACGCGACCGGCGTCGACCAGGTGCCGGCGCTCGCCCTCGCAGCCCGACGGCAAGCTCCTCGTCGCGTGGCAGACGCTGACGACGACGGGCGAGACCGTCACGTACCACGTCCGGCTGCTCCGGCTGAACGCCGACGGGATGCCGGACACGAGCTTCGGAACGGCGGCACGGCGGAGATCTTCACGCGGCGGCGCGGCCGGCCTGCAGGGCGGCGGCCCCGCCGGCGCGCAGGGAATCGCGGTCCTGCCGGACGGCCGGATCGTCGTGCTGCTGGCCACGCAGATCTACGGCCTGAGGCCCGACGGATCGGCGGAATGGAGCTCCGGCCTGACGTTCCCCGGACTGACCGCGGAGGGCCACGCGGTCGCCGCCGCGCCGGGCGGCCGCATCCTCGTCGCCGGCGCGATCGGCGATGCCGGGACGAGCAACGCGATCGTCGAGGCGTTCCTCACCGGGGGATCCTTCGACACCACGTTCGGGCCGCCCGTCGGCGGCGGGCTCGGCAAGGGCACGGCAGTCGGTCTGGCCGTCCTGCCGGACGGGCGCCTCGCCGTCGCCACCCGGACCGCCGTCTTCCGGCTCACGCGCGAACGGGGCCACGGAGGCAACGGCGCCGGTCGCCGGCGCAGGTCACGGCGCTCGCCGTCGACGCGCAGCAGCGGATCGTCGTCGCCACCGCGACCGGCCTCACGCGCTTCACGACGGCGCTCAAGCCCGATCCGACCTTCGGCGCCGGCGGCACCGCGGGCCTCGGCACCGCGCAGCCCGCCGCCCTCGCCGTCCAGCCCGACGGCAAGCTCGTCGTCGCCGCCACGCAGGCTGGCGACGCGGCCGTCCTGCGCCTGCCCGCGAATGCGCCCCGTGCGCCCGCCCGGCGTCACGATCACCCGCCACCCAGCGCGGACGCTCCACGCGCGCCACGCCCGCGTCACCTTCGCGTTCCGCTCCGACACTGCCGGGGCCACATTCCGCTGTTCCATCGACACGTCCCCGCCGCGCTCCTGCCGCTCCCCCGCGGCATTCACGGTCGGCCGCGGCACCCACACGTTCAACGTCAGCGCGTTGAGCACCGGCCTGAACGGCCCGCCCGCGACGTTCCGATTCAGCGTCGTCCCGCCCCGCTAACCCCCTACACTCAGCGCCGTGCCAGCGCTCGTCGACACCTCCATCCGGCTGCTCAGCCAGGAGCCGCTCGCCGGGCGCCTGCCGACCGCCGAGCTGCTCTCCCTCGCCGAGATCCTCGACGGCGCGGGCTTCGCCTACCTCGAGGTCTCCGGCGGCGGCGTGTTCGACAGCGCCGTCCGGCGCGGCGTCGAGAGCCCGTGGGAGCGCATCCGTGCGCTCGACGCGCGCACGAAGACGCCGCTCGCGCTGGCGCTGCGCGGCCGCTTTCTCGTCGGCTCGCGCCCGCTCGGCGTCGAGTTCGTGCGCCGCTTCGTCGCCTCGGCGGCCGAGAGCGGCATCGAGGTCTTCCGCCTGCATGACCCGCTGAACGACGTCTCGAACCTGCGCGAGGCGGGGAGGCGATCACGAGCCTCGACCGCGAGTTCGACGCGGGCCTGATCTACAGCCCGGACACGCCGCAGGACTCGCTCGTCGAGGCCGCGCGCCGCCTGCCCGACCTCGGCGCCGCCCGCGTGCTGGTCCACGACCCGTCCGGCGCGCTCGAGCCGCACAAGGTGCACGAGCTGCTCGGCTCGATCCAGGAGGCGAGCGGCCTGCCCGTCGGCCTCTACTGCCAGGGCGCCGCCGGCAACGCGCTCGTCGCCGCGCTCGAGGCGGCTCGCGCCGGCGCCGACCGGATCGCCACCGCCGTCTTCCCGGTCGCGCTCACCGTCCACCGCGTCTCCGGCGAGTCGCTCGCAGACGCGCTCGGCGGTCTCGGCATCGACACCGGCATCGACGTCGACGCGCTCTGGCGCGCGTCCGACCTCGTGGACGAGTACATCGGCGACGAGCCCGTCACGCCGCTCCCGCCGCGCGATCTCCGACGCGCGCCGCCCAGCACCGCCTCCCCGCCGGGCCTGGTCGCGGCGCTCGACATGCACCTGCGCGCGAACGCCGCCGGCGACCGCATCGACGAGGTGCTCGCCGAGCTGGAGCTCATCCGCGGCGAGGCCGGCTCGCCGCCGCTCGCCGCGCCGATCGGCCAGGTGCTCGCCTCGCAGGCGCTCCTCCACGTCCTCTCGGCGGAGCGCTACCAGACCGTCGTCGACGAGTTCCGCGACCTGATCGAGGGCAAGTTCGGCACGCCGCCGGCGCCGTTCGACCCGGCCATCCAGCGCGCGGTCGCGCTCACCGCCGACGACGAGCCGGAGGAGGAGCTCGACTTCGACGAGCTGCGCGAGGATGCCGCCGGGCTCGCGTCCAGCGAGGAGGAGCTGATCCTGCTCGCGATGTTCGGCGAGGAGGCCGAGCCGCTTCTGCGCGCGATCCGCGCCCGCGCGACCGGGAGGAGACGATGCTCGGCGGCGCCGTCGACCAGCGCCGCGCCGAGCGGATCCAGGATCTCGTCCGCGATCGTCCAGGAGTCGGGCGTCGCGGAGATCACGGTCGAGGAGGGCGACCTACGGGTGACGGTGCGCCGGACGGAGGACCGCCCGGCGCTCGTCGCCGCGCCCACCCACATCGGCGTCGCCGAGCCCCTGCCTCCCGGCACCGCGGCCGTCGACGCCGCCTCGAACGGCTTCCTGCGCGTGGAGTCGCCGATGGTCGGCACCTTCTACCGCGCCCCCGAGCCCGGAGCAGCTGCGTTCGTGGAGGAAGGCGACGTCGTCTCGGCGGGCCAGACGCTGTGCATCCTCGAGGCGATGAAGCTGATGAATCACGTGAAGGCCGACGCGGCGGGCACCGTCCGCACGATCGCGGTCGGCAACGGCGAGGCGGTCGAGTTCGGGCAGCTCCTCTTCGAGATCGAGCCGGCGCCGGTCGCGGCCCCGCTCGACGCCGTCTAGGTGTTCAACCGGGTTCTGGTCGCGAACCGCGGCGAGGTGGCGGTGCGCGTCATCCGGGCGCTGCACGAGGTCGGCGCCGAGGCGGTCGCCATCTACTCGACCGCGGACGAGGACTCGCTGCACGTCCGCATGGCCGACCGCGCCGTGCGCATCGGCCCGCCCGCGGCCGCAGGCAGCTACCTGAACATCCCGTCCGTGATCGCCGCGGGCGTGACGACCGGCTGCGAGGCCGTGCATCCCGGCTGGGGCTTCCTGGCCGAGAACCCCGCCTTCGCGGAGGCGTGTGCCGACAACGACCTCGTCTTCGTCGGCCCGCTCCCGGACACGATGGCGCGCATGGGCGACAAGGTGCGCGCGAAGGACGAGATGCGCGCCGCGGACGTCCCGCTCGTCCCCGGCAGCGCGGGGCCGGTCGACGTCGCCGAGGCCCGGCAGGTCGCCGGGGAGGTGGGCTACCCCGTGCTGCTGAAGGCGGTCGCCGGCGGCGGCGGGCGCGGCATGCGCCGCGTCGACAGCCGCCGGACAGATCGCGGAGGCGTACGCGCTCGCCTCGGGCGAGGCGGAGGCTGCGTTCGGCGGACGGTTCCATCTACGTCGAGAAGGTGGTCGCGCCCGCGCGCCACGTCGAGATCCAGGTGCTCGGCGACGCGCACGGCGGCGTGCTCACGCTCGGCGAGCGCGAGTGCTCGATCCAGCGGCGCCACCAGAAGCTGATCGAGGAGTCGCCGTCGCCGGCGCTCACGCCGCAGAGCCGCGAGGCGATGGAGGCGGCCGCGGAGCGCGCCTGCCAGCGGCTCGGCTACCGCAACGCCGGCACGTTCGAGTTCCTGCTCGCGCCCGACGGCTCGTTCTACTTCATCGAGCTGAACGCCCGCCTCCAGGTCGAGCACCCGGTCACCGAGCTGATCACGGGCATCGACCTCGTCCGCGAGCAGCTCCGCGTCGCTGCGGGCGAGCGACTCTCGCTCACCGGCCGCGCGCCGCGGCAGGGCCACGCGATCGAGGTGCGCGTCAACGCCGAGGACCCGGCGCGCGACTTCATGCCCTCTCCGGGTCGCATCGACCGCTTCCGCGTGCCGCTCGGCCCGGGCGTCCGGGTCGACACGCACATCGAGGAGGGCGCGTCGGTGCCGCCGTACTACGACTCGCTGCTCGCCAAGGTGATCGTCTGGGACGTCGACCGGCCGAGCGCGATCGCGCGCTGCGCTGCGCGCGCTCGGCGAGCTCGAGGTGCGCGGCGTCGCGACGACGCGCCGCTGTCGCCGCCGAGGTCATGCGCACGGAGGAGTTCGCGGAGCGGCCGCTACTCGACGTCGTTCCTGGAGGAGGCAGCGGGGCAGCTGCCCGCGCTCGCCCATGAGTAGCCGCCGCCAGGCCCGGCGCACCGCCCTCGTCCTGCTCTACCAGTGGGACCTGACCGGGCAGCCGCTCGGCTCGCTCTACCTCGGCGACATCGACCCGTTCGCGCTCGAGCTGGCGCGGCCCGTGGTCGAGAACGCGCCGGCGCTCGACGCGCGCATCACCGAGGCCGCCGACGACTGGACGGCCGACCGCCTGGGCGCCGTCGAGCGCAACGTGCTGCGCCTCGCCGTGCAGGAGCTCGACACGCGGCGAGACGCCGCGCGACGTCGCCATGGCGGAGGCGGTCGCGCTCGCGAAGCGCTACGCGAGCCCCGATGCGGCGCGCCTCGTGAATGGGATCCTGGGCAGAATCGCCCGCGAGCTGGAGGCCGCCGATGAGCGAAGCCGAAGAGTCACTGAAGCGTGCCGAGGAGCTGCTCGCACAGCTGGACAAAGTGCGGGAGCAGCTCGAGGCGACCGAGGACCCGGAGGCGGCGATCGACCTGCTCAGCGAGCTGAGCCGGATCGCGAAAGAGGTCGACTCCGAGCTCGAACCGCGCCAAGCGGGCGGCGGATGCGGACGCCTGACGAGCTCCGCGAGCTCGTCGAGGCCTATCTCCGCCGCCCCGAGCACTGGCAGACCGACGGCGCCAACGGGCTAGGCGAGGCGCTGCGCTACCCGGTCGACGGGGGCGGCAAGCGGCTGCGGCCGGTGCTCTGCCTGGCGGTCGGCGAGGCGGTCGGCGTCGACGCGGAGCGGCTGCTCCCCGCGGCGCTCGCGCTCGAGCTCGTCCACACCTTCTCGCTCGTCCACGACGACCTGCCGCGCTCGACGACGACGACGAACGCCGCGGCCGCCGAGCGCGGACGGCGCTACGGCGAGGGGGTGGCGATCCTGGCCGGCGATGCGCTGCTCACCGAGGCGTTCGCGCTCGCCGCAGCTACGACCCGCCGGGCCTGCGGCCGTCCTCGCCGAGGCGACGCTCGGGATGATCGAGGGCCAGTACCTCGACATCACGGCGGCCGACGTCGAGGTGCTCGAGCTCCACCGCCTCAAGACCGCGCAGCTCTTCGCCGCCGCGGTGCGGCTCCCGCTGGCCCTCGCCGAGCGCCCGGACGAGGACGACTGGACGGCGTTCGGCGAGGCATTCGGCCGCCTCTTCCAGCTCGTCGACGATCTCCTGGACGGCGACGGCGCCGTCGAGCGCTACGGCGCTCCGCGCACGCGCGAGCTCGCCTCCGACCAGGCCGCGCTCGCCCGCGGCGCGCTCGGCCGCGTGGACGCGGACACGCACGTGGTGGACGCCCTGCTCGACGACCTCGCCGTCCTGGCCGAATGAGCCGAATCTGCGCCGTGCCCTCCGTCCACACCGCCCGCGCACCTACCCTCTACCCCGTGAAGAAGCGCCTCGACGTCCTGCTCGTGGAGCGCGGCCTGGCCGCCTCGCGGTCGCAGGCGCAGGCGCTCGTCATGGCCGGCCGCGTGCCCGGCCACGCGAAGGCCGGTGAGCAGGTCGACGAGGATGCCGACGTCGTCGTCGAGGCGCCGCCGCGCTTCGTCTCCCGGGCGGGGGAAAAGCTCGAGCACGCCCTTGAGCGCCTCGATCTCGACGTCCGCGGCCTCGACTGCCTCGACGTCGGCGCGTCCACCGGCGGCTTCACGGACTGCCTGCTCCAGCGCGGCGCAGCGCGCGTGATCGCGCTCGACGTCGGCCACGGCCAGCTCGACGCGAGGCTTCGCGACGACGCGCGCGTGACGGTGCTCGAGCGCACGAACGCCCGCTACGTCGAGGAGCTCCCGTTCCCGCCCGAGCTGATCACCTGCGACGTCTCCTTCATCAGCGTCCGCACCGCGCTGCCGCCCGTCCTGCGCCTCGCGAAGCCGGGCTGGCAGGCGCTCGTCATGGTCAAGCCGCAGTTCGAGGCCGGCCGCGGCGACGTCGGCCGCGGCGGGGTCGTCCGCGATGTCGAGACGCGCCGCGACGTCGTGTGCAAGGTGGCCTGGGCCGCCCTCGAATGGGACGCCGAGCCGCGCGCAGTCGTCGACTCCGGCCTGCCCGGCCCGAAGGGCAACCGCGAGACCTTCCTCCACCTCGTCCAGACCGACCAGCCACGGGTCCCCGATGACTTCGAAGACCGGATCGACGCCGAAGTCTGCTGACGCCGTCCGCCGCGCGGCCGTGTTCCTGCACGGCAAGCGCGAGCTGGTCGCGAGCGCGTACGACCGGCTCCAGGAGGTCGCGCGCCGCAGCGGAGTGGAGCTGAGCGACGACGGGGCGCGGCCCGACCTCGCCGTCGTCCTGGGCGGCGACGGCACGATGATCCGGGCGCTGCGCCACTACCTCGGCACCGACGTGCCGGTGCTCGGCATCAACTACGGGCGCGTGGGCTTCCTGACCTCGATCCCGGCGGACGAGCTGGAGGACGGGCTCGAGCGCGCGTTCGCGGGCGAGTTCGAGGTGGCCGATCTGCCGACGCTCGACGTGCGGGTCGACGGCGAGGCCCACGTCGCGGTCAACGATGTCGTCGTGCACGCGACCGCCCTCGGCCGCATGGCCGAGCTGAACTGGGAGGTCGGCGGTGAGGACTTCGGCACGCTGCCGTGCGACGGGATCGTCTGCTCGGCGCCGTCGGGGTCGACCGCCTACAACCTGTCCAACGGCGGGCCGGTGCTCGCCTGGGGCCTCGACGCGATGGCGATCACGTTCATCGCGCCGCATTCCCTGCGCGTCCGGCCGCTCGTGATCGGGCGCAACGGCGAGGTCGTCATCCGCAACCGGACGCTCGACGTGCACGCCACCGTGCTCGTCGACGGCCACACCGCCGCCGAGATCGGCGTCGGCCCCGAGGTGCACGTGCGGCTCGGCGAGCAGCGAAGCAGGCTCGCGATGCTGCCCGAGTCGGTGTTCTTCCGCCGCTACCGCGAGACCTTTGCTTCGTAGCCTCCGCATCGAGAACCTCGTGCTCATCCGCGAGGCCGAGCTCGAGCTCGGCCCGGGGCTGAACGCGATCACCGGCGAGACCGGCGCCGGCAAGACGATCCTGGCGCAGGCGCTCGGCATGCTGCTCGGGGCGCGCGCCGACGCATCGGTGATCGGGCCGGCCGGGACGGAGGCCTACGTCGAGGCGGAGCTCGATTTGCCGGAGGACGACGAGGCTCTGGGCGAGCTCGCCGAGCTGCGGCCCGAGGGCGAGGAGACGCTCGTGCTCGCGCGCCGCGTCTTCGCCGACGGGCGCACACGTGCCTACGCGTGGGGGCGCAGCGTGGCCCGAGAGGACGTGGCCGCCGCGGCCGAGCGCTTGATCGCCATGTCCGGGCAGTTCGAGCAGCGCCGGCTCTCGCGCCCGGCCTTCCAGCTCGCGGTGCTCGACGCCTTCGCCGGGGCAGACCGGTCCGAGACGCGCGCCGCCTGGCGCGGGCTCGCGGCCGCCCGCGAGCGGCTGGCCGAGGCCGAGCAGGATGCCGGGCGCTCCGAGGAGCGGCTCGCGGAGCTGCGCGCGCTCGTCGAGGACGCGGGCGACTTCCAGCCGGGCGAGGAGGACGAGCTGCGCGCCGAGCGCGAGCGCGTCCGGCATGTCGCCGAGCTGGGCGAGGGCGCCTCGACGGCGGCCGCCGCTCTCGCGCCGGACGAGGGCGAGGGCGCGGCCGAGCTCGTGGGTCACGCCCAGGCCGCGCTGCTGCCGCTCGGCGCGATCGCGCCGGAGCTGGCCCGCATTGCCGAGGAGCTGCGCGACGCGGATTTCAGGCTGCGCGAGGCAAGCGCCGACCTGCGCGCGTTCATCGACACGCTCGAGGCCGACCCCGGCCGCCTGCAGCAGGTCGAGGAGCGGCTCGACGCGATGGCGGGCGCACGGCGGCGCTTCGGCGCCACCACCTACGACGAGCTGCTCGAGCGCCTCGAGGCAGGCGCGTGTGGAGCTCGACGCGCGGGATGCCGGCCTCGACCCGGTCGACGCGGCGCGGCGCGCAGCCGAGGCAGCCCAGGAGCGCTGGGAGAAGGCCGCCGCCGCGCTGCACAAGCGGCGTGTGAAGGCCGCCGGCCCGTTCGCCGAGGCGGTCTCCGAGCGGCTCGCCTCGCTCGGCCTCGGCGCCGGCGAGTTCGTGGCCGAGCTCGGCGACGCCGAGCCGGGGGCGACAGGCCGCGACACGGTTGCGTTCCTCGTCCGCCCGAATCAGGGCATGCCGCTCGCGCCGGCCGCGCAGACCGCCTCCGGCGGCGAGCTCTCGCGCATCGCGCTGGCGATCGCGGCCGTGGCCGGCGGCGACACGATGGTCTTCGACGAGATCGACGCCGGCATCGGCGGGCAGACGGCACATGCGGTCGCGGCGCTGCTCGAGGAGCTCGCCGGCTCGGCGCAGGTGGTCACGATCACGCACCTCCCGCAGATCGCGAGCCGGGCGCAGCGGCACTTCAGCGTCGAGAAGGTGCCGGGCGACCCGACGCACACGCGGATCGAGCAGCTCGACGATGTTGCGCGCAGCGCGGAGCTTGAACGTATGCTCGGCGGCCGAGAGTTTGTAGCGGCCGTCGTAGCCGATGACCATTAACGCGCGCCTGGAATCTGTCTTCTCGCTGCCGCGCACCGCGCGGTCGTTCGTCGAGTACACGGGCACGGCCCGGCTCGACCGGAGCACGAAGACGCTCGTCCGCCGCCTGCGGGCGGGCGACATCGCGATCGTCGACCACGCCGACCTCGACCGCGTCTCGGCCGAGGAGCTCGCCGAGTCGGGCATCCGCATCGTCGTCAACGTGGCGCCGTCGCAGACGGGGCGCTACCCGAACCCGGGCCCGCTGCAGCTCGTGCAAGCGGGCGTCTGCCTGATCGACGCGCCCGGCGCCGACCTCTTCGAGACGGTCGCCGAGGGCAGCCAGATCACCGTCCGCGGCGGCAACGTCTACCGCGGCAACGCGCAGGTCGCGGGCGGCCGCGTGCTCACGGAGGCCGAGCTCGCCGAGGCGCTCGCCGACCAGCAGACGCGCGTCACGGAGGCGCTGGAGGCGTTCGCCGAGAACACGATGCGGTACCTGCGCGACGAGGGCCGGCTGCTCGCCGAGGGCATCCAGTTCCCGCAGCTCGACACCCGCTTCCGCGACCGGCACGCGCTCGTCGTCGCGCGCGGCCCGGGCCACAAGCGCGACCTGCGCATCGTCAAGCCGTACGTGCGCGACTTCCGGCCGGTGCTCGTCGGCGTCGACGGCGGCGCCGACGCGCTGATCGACGCCGGCTACAAGCCGGACGTGATCGTCGGCGACATGGACTCGGTCTCCGACCGCGCGCTGCGCTCGGGCGCCGAGATCGTCGTCCACGCCTACGAGGACGGCGTCGCGCCGGGCGCGCCGCGCGCCCAGGCGCTGGGCGTGCCATTCCATCTCGTCCCGGCGCCGGGAGTGAGCGAGGACGTGGCGATGCTGCTCGCGTACGAGAAGGGCGCTGAGCTGATCGTCGCGGTGGGCACGCACTTCAACCTCACGGAGTTCCTGGAGCGGAACCGGTCGGGCATGTCGTCGACGTTCCTGACGCGGCTGCGGGTGGGGGAGATCCTCGTCGACGCGAAGGGCGTCTCCCGGCTGCAGAGCCGCGCGCGTCGGCGTGTGGCCGTTGGTGCTGATCGCACTCGCGGGGCTGATGGCGATCCTGGTGGCGATCCTCGCCTCGCCGGCCATCCGGGACGTGCTCGACCTGGTCGGCACCCGGCTGCGCGACGCCCTAGGCATAGGTTAGAGCCATGGGTGGCTTCATGGCCTGGATCCTCGGATCCCGCAACAAGGATCAAATGCCGGACACATCGGACCCGTCGGCGGATGCGGACGAGCACGAGGCCTTCGACCACGAGGCCGTCCAGAAACCGGAGCCGTACTTCAAGGGCGACGCGGCTCCCGAAGCCGGCGAGCCCGCGGACAGCGCTTCCTGACGCCAGCCCCGCAGGGGCTGTCCCCGCAGGGGGCTGTCCCCAGTGTTTAGACACAGAACAGTCACGAGCTAGCGCGAATGACCCGCGTACCGTCAGCGGCGTGCCTCGGCAACCGCGAAGCGCCCTCGGCGACGGCCTGTTCCACGTCACTGCCCGCGGAAACGCCGGCATGAAGATCTACCTCGACGACGCCGACTACCGGACGTTTCTCGCGCTCATGCGCGACGTCGCAAGGCAGCACGCCTGGACACTGTTTGCGTACTGCCTGATGCCGAACCACTTCCACCTCGTCGTGCCGCGCAGGGCAGCGATCTCTCGGCCGGAATGAGCGCGCTGAAAGGCACCTACGGCCGCCGCTTCAACCGACGCCACAACCGGTACGGCCATCTCTTTCAGGGGAGGTACGGAACGCGGAAAATCGACGAGGAACGGCGCGTCGACGTGCGCGACTACGTGATGGACAATCCGGTCCGCGCCGGGCTCGTCGCCGATGCCGACGATTACCCCTGGAGCGCCCGGCTCGTGACGGACTAGGCAGCTCCGCCTCAAACACTGGGGATGCTTCTATGACTGTCAAGCAAGGTGGGGCATCGTCTCGAGCTTTCGGTAGAGGGAGCGGGCGAGGAAGCGTTTGAGGCAGCGGATGGCTTCGCGGGTTGTTTTGCCTTCAGCCTGGCGCCGCTCGATGTAGGCGATCGTGTCGGGGTCGTGTTGGCGGCGGCTGAGGATGATCGTGTGCAACGCGCGGTTCAGTCGCCGGTCGCCTCCTCGGTCGAGTCGGTAGCGGATGCGCTTGCCGGAGGAGGCCGGGATCGGGGCGACGCCGGCGAGGCGGGCAAACGCGGCTTCGTTTCGGATCCGGCCCGGGTGCGACCACGAGACCAGCAGTTGCGCGGCGCTGATCGGTCCCACGCCAGCGAGGTCGAGCAGCCAGGGGCAGATCGCGCGCAGGCGCTGGTCGAGCTCGCGCTCGAGCGTGCTCGCTTCCTGGTCGGCCAGGTGCGCACGCCGGGCGCAGCTTCGCAACGCGAGCGTGGCCGCCTGCAGTTCGGGACACGAGCCCCTGCCGGCCCGGAGCCGCCGACATCGCTCGATCAGCTTCCCTTTGGGCAGCCGCGCAAGCGAGCGGCGCAGTGGCGCGGGTGCGGTGAGCACGAGCGCGCGCAGCTGATTGAGGCCGTTGCGTCGTTCGTCGACGGCCGCCTCACGCGCGACCAGCAGCACGCGCAGCGCCTCACGTGCCCCCGCGGCGCGCGGCTCACCAGCAGCCCGATCGGCGAGCAGCGCCCGCGCGGCACGAAGCGCGTCCAGGCCATCGTCTTTCAAGCGGCCATCGCGGCCGCGTGATCTGAGCGGCCGCTCGACCTCCAGCACACGCTCCCCCTGGGCGAGCAGGAAGCGGGCCAACCCGGCCCCGTACGACCCACAGCCTTCGATCGCCCACACCCGGCAGCCCGACGCCTCGCCGGCGACACGCAGCGCCTCCCGGTAGCCCGCCTGATCAGCCGCCACCTCCGCACGCCGGATCAACGCGCCGCCGCTCGCGTTGACCAGCACCAGCACGTGCTGATCACGATGGGTATCGACGCCAACCACGACATCGACCAGGTCTGCAACCATCCCTGTCACCTCCGACCTCGGTTGGAGTACACGAACCACCGGTGCCGGTCTGACACGGGAAAACCGCTCACGGCAGGTCTGTGAGGAGTCACGCCCACAAGGCGGACAGGCTTCTGATCAAGCCAACAAGCGGGGCGCCAGACCGGCGCCGGCGCTCGCACGCGGACAAATCCCCGAGAAGGACACACCCAAAGCGGTCACACAGCCCCAGAGTCACACGCACGAGCCCAACACCAGCCTGACACCACCCGGCACCCGCCGACTCTCAGGGACAGCCCCTGGCGGGTTGGGACGTCGTCAAGGGGCCGTCCCCGTGTCAGCGGGGGCTGTCCCGAGTGCTCCGGCGTCGCACCTGTCTGGCACCGGGGACAGTGTCTTTAAGGCCTTCTGCGAGACTCCGCGCGCCAATGTTCGACTTCCGCTACCACGTCGCGTCGCTCGTCGCGGTCTTCCTCGCGCTCGTCATCGGGATCCTCGTCGGCGTCGGGATCGCCGGCCGCGGCGTTCGCGAGGACGCGCTGCGGCGCGACCTCACCAACGCACGCAGCCAGCTCGACCAGGCGCAGAGCAAGTCCGCCTTCCTCGAGCGCCAGCAGAAGGCGACCCAGGACTTCGTGGACTCCAGCTACCCGGCGCTCATGGCGCACCGCCTCGACGGCAAGCGCATCGCGCTCGTCTTCGTCGGCTCGGTCGACGACGACGTCCGCTCGAGCGTCCAGAAAGCCGTCGGCGACGCGGGCGGGAAGGTCGCCTTCATGCGCGCGCTGAAGCTGCCGGTCGACCGCAAGACGATGCAGTCGGCGCTCGCGCGCCGCCGCCAGCTGATCGCCAGCTACGCCGGCGACGACGGGCTCGGCAAGCTCGGCCAGGGCCTCGCGGAGGAGCTTGTCGCCGGCGGCGACGGCACCGCTCTGGAACGCCCTCGGCACGAAGTTGATCGAGGAGCAGACCGGCAAGTTCGGGAAGGCCGACGGCGTCGTCGTCACCCGTACCGTCGGCCCCCAGCGCGGCCCGACCGGCCGCTTCCTGAAAGGCCTCTACGCGGGGCTCGGCACGGCGAGCGTCCCGGCCGTCGGCGTCGAGAGCTCGGACGCGTCGACGACGGCCGTCGCCGTCCTGCGCGCCGCCGGCCTCTCCACCGTGGACGACCTCGAGCAGCCGACCGGCCGCCTCGCCCTCGCGCTGCTGCTCGAGGGCGGCCCCGGCGGGCGCTACGGCCTCCGCGAGGAGGACGACGCTCTGATGCCGCCGATCAACCCCGTTGGCTGACGTCGTTCTCGTCGCCGCGCGCGACGAGGAGGAGCGCATCGGCGCGACGGTCGCGGCGCTGCGCGAGCAGTTCCCCGAGGCGGAGATCCTCGTCGCCGACGACGGCTCGCGCGACGCCACCGCAGCCCGCGCGGAGGAGGCCGGGGCGCGGGTCGTGCGGCTGCCGCGGCGCGGCAAGGGCCAGGCGCTCACCGTGGCCGAGCGGGAGGCGCCGCCGGGGCGGCTGCTGCTTGCCGACGCCGACCTGACCGGCGATCTGCGGCCGCTCGACGAGGCGGACGCCGACCTGGCCGTCGCCGCGTTCGCCGAGCGGCAGGGCGGCGGCTTCGGGGTCGCGAAGCGCACGGCGCGCGTGCTGATCAAGGGGCTGTCGGGCATCGACGCACGCGAGCCGCTCTCGGGCCAGCGCGCACTCTCGCCGGCCGCGCGGCGCGCGGTCTTCCCGCTCGCCGCCGGCTTCGGCTGCGAGGTGCGCTCGACGATCGATGCCGCCCGCGCCGGGCTCCGCATCGAGGAGGTCGAGCTGCCGCTCGGCCACCGCACCACCGGACGTGACCTGGGCGGCTTCGCGCACCGCGCGCACCAGCTGGCCGACGCGCTGCTCGGCGCCGGGCCGACCGCGATCAACCACCGCGGCCTGCGCCTGCCGGTCGTCGGCTGGCTCGCCGGCCTGCGCCGCGACGTGTGGCTCGTCGCCGCGATCGGCCTCGCCGACGACGTCTGGAGCGGCCCGGAGCGCGGCTTCCGCGCGCACCTCGGTCGCGGCCGCACCACCGGCATGCTGAAGCTGGTCGGCATCCCCGCGGTCGCCTTCATGCGCACGCGCTCGCTCTCCGGGACGCTGCTCGTGGCGCTCTCGGCGAACGCGCTCAACCAGCTCGACACGAAGCCGGGCCGCGCCCTGAAGGCGTACCTCGTGGGGGCGACCGCGGTCGGGGCGCCGCGCCGCGTGGCCGTCTGCCTGCTTCCCTACGATCTCCGCGAGATGGGGATGCTGGGGGACGCCGGTTCGAACGCGCTGGGTGCGCTGCTAGGCTTGAGTTCCGTGAGTCGTCTCACGGCAAAAGGCCGCTGGATCGCCATTGGCGCCCTCGCAGGCCTGACCCTCCTCGGTGAGCACCGCTCCCTCGGAGCGATCGTCGAGCGCACGCCTGTCCTCCGCGAGCTCGACGCCCTGGGGACGCGCGTGAGCCCGCGCCCGACGAAGTACGTCTTCGTCACCGGCGGCGTCGTCTCGGCTCTCGGCAAGGGCATCGTCGCCGCGTCGCTCGGCCGGCTGCTGAAGACGCGCGGCCTGCGCGTGCAGGCGCAGAAGTTCGACCCGTACCTCAACGTCGACCCGGGCACGATGAGCCCGTTCCAGCACGGCGAGGTGTTCGTCACCGAGGACGGCGCCGAGACCGACCTGGACATCGGCCACTACGAGCGCTTCATCGACGAGAACCTGTCGCGCAACGCCAGCCACACCGCCGGCGCGATCTGGAGCGCGGTGCTGCGCCGCGAGCGCAAGGGCGAGTACCTGGGCGCGACCGTCCAGGTGATCCCGCACATCACCAACGAGATCAAGCACCGCATCAAGCGCGCCGCCGAGGCGTCGCCGGCCGACGTCGTCATCAGCGAGATCGGCGGGACCGTCGGCGACATCGAGTCGCAGCCGTTCCTCGAGGCGATCCGCCAGTTCCGGCGCGAGGTCGGCCCCGAGAACGTGCTCTACCTGCACTGCACGCTCGTGCCGTTCATCGGCGCGGCGGGCGAGCTGAAGACGAAGCCGACGCAGCACTCGGTCAACGAGCTGCGCCGCATCGGCATCCACCCCGACATCGTCGTGTGCCGCTCGACCGACGAGCTCACGGTCGACATCCGCGACAAGATCGCGCTCTTCGCCGACGTCGACACGCGCGCGGTGATCTCGTGCCGCGACGTCCCGGACGTCTACCTCGTTCCCTCGCTCCTCCAGGAGGAGGGCCTCGACGAGCTCGTCTGCGAGGAGCTCGGACTGGAGACGGCACCGGCCGACCTCGGCGAGTGGTTGCAGATCACCGAGCGGATCGGGGATCGGCTCGAAGAGATCGAGATCGCGCTCGTCGGCAAGTACGTGAAGCTCCACGACGCGTACCTCTCGGTGCACGAGGCGCTGAAGCACGCGGGCGTCCATCACGACTGCCGCGTGCGCGTGCGCTGGGTGGACGCCGAGCACATGTCGTACGAGGAAGCGGTCGAGACGCTCGAGGGCGTCGACGGCGTGCTTGTCCCCGGCGGGTTCGGGTCGCGCGGGTGGGAGGGCAAGATCCTCGCGTGCCGCGTCGCCCGCGAGCACGGCATCCCGTACCTTGGCATCTGCCTGGGTATGCACGTTGCGGTGTCGGAGTTCGCGCGCCACGTGGCCGGGCTCGAGGGCGCCAACTCGACCGAGATGGACCCCGAGACGCCGTACCCGGTCATCGACCTGCTCCCCGAGCAGAAGGAGATCGAGGATCTCGGCGGCACGATGCGACTCGGCGCGCAGGCGGTCGAGCTCGCCGAGGGCACGCGGGCGCAGGAGGCGTACGGCGAGGGCGTCGTCCACGAGCGCCACCGGCACCGCTACGAGGTCAACAACCACCTTCGGCGGCGGCTCGAGGAGCTCGGCCTGGTCGTCTCGGGCACGTACCAGGAGGGTCGCCTGGTCGAGATCATCGAGCTGCCCGACCACCCGTGGTTCGTGGCCAGCCAGTTCCACCCGGAGTTCAAGAGCCGCCCGACACGCCCGGCGCCGCTCTTCCGCGACTTCGTCGGCGCAGGGCTCGAGCGCGCGCAGTCGCGCACGCGGGCCGCGGCGAGCACCGCGGTCACGTAGCGGCGCACCTGCACGCGGCTCGCCGGCCCTAGGGGCAGCTCGGCCGCGAAGGCCGTGGTGCCTCGCAGCACGTGGTTCTGCCACGTCACGGCGGTGCCGTCGAGGCGCGGGAGCGGGCGGTAGGGGAGGCCCGACACGCGGGCGAACGCGCGCTCGACGTGATGGTCGCCGCCCGACGCCCAGACGAGGTCGAGGTGCTGGTGGAACCAGATGGTCACGTGCGGGCGGACCCGCCCAGTGATGATCGCAGCCGAACGCGCGATGCGCGCCTCGCGCCTCGGAGAGCGGACGCGGCCCGACGCGTACACGCCGGTTCGCGGCCGCCATCCGACGCGGGCATTTACGTGTGCCAGGGCGTCGCTCGAGCAAGCGCCCGGACACTCGTCGCGACGCGCCCGCGCTCGGGAGCGGACGCACGGTCCACCGGTCGCGGCCGCACCGACGAAGTTGCGGTTCAGGTCGACGCCGTGCGCGTTCCCGCGCGTGCCCGCGGCCACGCCGTCGGGATTCAGGTCGGGGACGATCCACAGGTCGAGGTCGCGCGGCCGGGCGCGCTCGAGCGCCCGGGCGACGGCGATCCCGGCCGCCTCGTTGCCGTGGATGCATCCGACGACGAGCACCGGCGTCCCGTGCGGGTTGCCGACCTGCACGGCGTGAATCGGGCGCCCGTCCCACGACCGTCCGAGCAGGACGGTCCGGGCCTGCGCCGGCGCGGCGAGCACCAGCGCGAGTACCGCGGCTGCGGCGGCGCGTCCCATCGCGTCATACGATGCCGCCGTGCCTGAGAACGGCCTGACCGACGTCGCCCAGCTCTTCGTCGAGCTCGCGGCGATGCCGAGCCCGTCGGGCCAGGAGCGGGCCGTCGCCGACGCGGTCACGCGCTACCTGCGCGACCTCAGGCTCGACGTGGACGAGGACGACGCCGGCGCTCGCGTCGGCTCGACGATGGGGAACCTCTACACGCGCATCGAGCCGACCGCGCAGAACGGCGGCACGCCGATCTTCCTCTGCGCGCATCTGGACACCGTCCCGCCCGACGGCCCGATCGAGCCGGTCGTCGACGACGAGGGCGTGATCCGGAACGCGCGGCAGACGATCCTCGGCGCCGACGACAAGTCGGCGGTCGCGGTGATGCTCGAGTCGGTGCGGCGGATCCTGGCCGAGGGGCGGCCGCACGCCGGCATCGAGCTCCTCTTCACGCCGAAGGAGGAGACGGGGCTCGAGGGCGCGGGCGCGTTCGACGAGACGCGGCTCGTCTCCCGGGTCGGCTACGTGTTCGACCAGGCCTCGCCGATCGGCGACGTCATCCTCGGCGCGCCGCACCAGGCGTCGATCGAGGCGATCTTCCGCGGCAAGGCGGCGCACGCGGGCATGGCGCCCGAGGAGGGCCGCTCGGCCATCGCGGCCGCCGCGCGGGCGATCGCCGACCTGCGGCTCGGCCGGCTCGACGAGATCACGACCGCGAGCGTCGGGCTGATCCGCGGCGGCACCGCGAAGAACGTCGTGCCGGAGCTGTGCTCGTTCGACTGCGACGTGCGCTCGCACGACCACGACGCGCTCACCGACCTGCTCCGCGAGATGCTCGAGACGATGACGTTTGCCGCGTCGCTCTCGGACTGCGACATGGAGGCGCACGTGGAGGAGCACTTCACGGGCTACCGCTTCCGCCAGTCCGACACGCCGGTGCGCATCGCCGTCGAGGCGCTGGGCCGCGTCGGCCGCGAGCCGAACTTCATGCTGACCGGGGGCGGCGCGGACGCGAACGTCTTCAACGACCGCGGCCTCGAGTGCCTCAACCTCGGCAACGGCATGGCCGCGATCCACTCGTCGGACGAGCACATCGCGGTCGCCGACCTCGACGCGATGGTCGACGTGACGCTCGCGCTGGTCGACGCCGCGCGCGGGTGATCGGCCTCCGCCGCGGCGCGGTCACGGCGATCGTCGAGCGCGCCGAGGGGCTCGTCCGGCTCGAGGTCGACGGCGAGCCGTGCGTCGCGTACCCGCGGCTGACCGGCCCGGTCGCGCTCGGCGACGAGGTGCTCGTCAACGCGCAGGCGCGCGAGCTCGGGCTCGGCTCGGGCGGCTTCGACGTGCTTGTCGCCAACCTGACGCGCGGCCTCGGCCTCGCGCCCGAGCCGGGCGCGCACGTGATGACGCTGCCGTACACGCCGGTGCAGGCGGCGGCGCGGTTCGCCGAGGAGGACGGACGAGCTCGCCGAGAGCCTCGACGGCATGCCGGTCGTGCTCTGCACCGTGCACAGCCAGGTCGTGCCGGTCGCCGCGGGGCTGGCCGGCACGCGGGTCGCGTACGTGCAGGTGGCGGGCGGAGCGCTGCCGGTGTCCCTGTCGGACGCCGTGCGCGCGCTGAAGGCGCGCGGGCTCGTGGAGGTGGCCGTCGCCGCTGCGCCGTGCCTGGACGGCGACGTGCAGTGCGCCGGCGTCGCGGGCGCGCTCCTCTGGGCGGCGCGGCGCTACGAGGCGGTGATCGCGTCGGTCGGGCCTGGGCTCGTGGGCACGGGCAGCCCGTGGGGACACGGCGCGCTGGCGCTCGCCGACGTCGCCAACGTGGCGCGCGCGCTCGGCGGCGAGCCGATCCTCGCCGTGCGCGTCTCGGAGCGCGACGAGCGCGAGCGCCATCGCGGCGTCTCGCACCATGCGCGCGCCGTGCTGGCGCTCTCGTCCGCCGACCGTGCCCGAGGGCGGCGGGCGAGGGCTGGGAGGAGGCCTGCGCGGGCCTGCCGCTCTCGTTCATGGGCCGCGGCCCGGACGAGGAGCCGGGCTTCTTCGCGGCGGCGTTCGCGGCGGGGCGTCGCGCGAAAGAGATGATGCGCGCATGAGTGCCGAGGCAACGGTCCCCGCCGAGATCCCCGCGACCCGCCGTCCCGAGCGCACGGCGGAGAACGCGCGGGCCGGCGAGCCGCCGCTCTTCGACCACGAGCAGCGGCGGCTTGTTGAGCGGCTCGCAGGGTAGGCTCCCACCGCCGTGAAGGTCGGCGTCGCCAAAGAGATCAAGACCGACGAGTACCGCGTCGCGCTGACCCCGGCGGGCGCGCTCGAGCTCGTCCAGCAGGGGCACGAGGTGCTCGTCGAGACGACGGCCGGCGACGGCAGCTCGTTCGCCGACGAGCGTACGAGGCGGTCGGCGCGCGGATCGTCAGCGTCGACGAGGTGTGGGAGGCGTCCGAGCTGCTCCTGAAGGTGAAGGAGCCGATCGAGCCCGAGTACCGGCGGCTGCGCGAGGGGCTCGTGCTCTTCACGTACCTGCACATCGCCGCCGACGAGCCGCTCACGCGCGCGCTCGTCGAGAGCGGCATCACCGCCGTCGCGTACGAGACGGTCGAGACCGACGACCGCCGGCTGCCGCTGCTGGCGCCGATGAGCGAGGTCGCCGGCCGGCTCGCCGCGCAGGCGGGCGCGTACTTCCTCGAGAAGCCGCTCGGCGGCCGCGGGCTGCTGCTCGGCGGCGTCGCCGGGCGTCGCGCCCGGCCGCGTGCGTCGTGCATCGGCGGCGGGATCGTCGGCTACAACGCCGCGGTCATCGCGCATCGGCCTCGGCGCGCAGGTGACGATCCTCGAGCGCTCGATCGACCGCATGCGCCACCTCGAGGAGATCCTGTCCGGGCGCGTCAGCCTCGTCATGTCGTCGGCGCTGCAGATCGAGGAGTCGGTCGCCGAGGCGGACGTCGTCATCGGCGCCGTGCTGATCCCGGGCGCGCGGGCGCCGAAGCTGATCACGCGCGAGATGGTCGGCCGGCATGAAGGAGGGCTCCGTGCTCGTCGACGTCGCGATCGACCAGGGCGGCTGCACCGAGACGTCGCACGCCGACGACGCACTCCGACCCGGTCTACGAGGTCGACGGCGTGACGCACTACTGCGTCGCGAACATGCCCGGCGGCGTGCCGATCACGTCGACGAATGCGCTCACGAACGCGACGCTCCCGTACGTCGAGGCGATCGCGAACCTCGGGCTCGCGCGAGGCGGTCGCCGCGCGACCCCGCGCTCGCGCGCGGCGTCAACGTGCTCGACGGCAAGATCACGTACGAGGCAGTCGCCGAGGCGCACGGCCTCGAGTACACGCCGCTCGACGACGTGCTGCCGCTCTCGCCGCGTCTAGGCGCGCAGACGACGGCCGATGCGCGCGAGCGGCACGGCAGGCGTCGTCGCGGGTGCATCTCGGCGGTGTGCGCATCGTGCCGACGCATCTGCCGTACGCGGCGCGCGGATTCGACTTCTCGATGGCGCGGCAGAGCAGGCCCGATGCGTCGCGCCTGATCCCGGCCGATGCGGTCGTGCGTGCTCCACCAGATCTCGAGCGGGACATGCGGAGAACGCGAGCTCGCGCGAATAGAACAGCGGGCTGCGGTCGGCCCAGGCCTCGCCGTCGAGGCGGGGATGCCACCGAACTCGAGCGGGCGAGCTGTTGCAGCGATGTGCCGTCGCAGCGCTCGGAAACGACGCGTACCGCGCCGCCATGTTCGTCGGCGCGTCGAAGGAGACGCGCCGGCGAGCATGCGCGGATGCTGCGCCGCAAGCAGGAGCGTCTCCTGGCCTCCCATGCTCGCGCCGATCGCATAGATCGCGCCGCGGTCGATCCGCAGCCACGGGAGCGCTTCGTCGGACGATCGCGGCATGCGCGCGAGGTCGGCGATCTCACCGGGGCTTCCCCAGTACGAGCTCGGGTGCGCCCCTGTCGCCGGGTCGGCGAAGCGGCCGAGCGCCGGCGGAGCAGCGCCTCGCGTTCTCGCGGCTCGACGCCGCTGCCGTGCGGCGAGATCACGAGCGGTCGCGGAGCGTCTTCGGCCCGACCAGCGCGGGAGAACGACGACCGCGGCGCCGCACCGTCGTGTGCTCGATAGTGGTCGACCGCGAACGAGCGCGTGTTCGCGGAGCGCGCGCCCAGTCGCTCCGCCGGCGCGAGCCGGGCCGCGCGCATCGGCGCGGCCGAGGCCGGCGCAGCGACGTGCTACGAGGCGCGCGATCGCAAGCTCGACGCGCGCGCTGCATCATGCGCTCAGCATGCGCCCGCTGCGTGAACGGCGGCTGACCGCCGGCGTCTCGACGCGGCTGCTTCTTCGCGCGCTTCGGTCGGGGCTGATCCTGATCACGAGCCAGGTGACGCCTGCCGCCAGCCGACACGATCGCCGACGATGTAGAGCGACGAACCCGATGAGTCCGAGGAACGGCCGCACCGCCCGTTCTAGAATAGCCGCCATGCCGCAGCGCCTGCGTCATCGTGCTCGATGCCGTCGGCGCGGGCGAGCTGCCCGACGCCGCCGAGTACGGCGACGAGGGATCGAACACGCTCGGCAACGTCGCGCGCGCCGTCGGCGGCCTCGACCTGCCGAACATCGAGGCGCTCGGGCTCGGCAACGTCGAGCCGCTCGAGGGCTGCCCGCCGCAGCCGGGCGCGCCCGCCGTCGCGGGCGGCTGCTCGAGCGCTCGAAGGGCAAGGACACGACGACGCGGCCACTGGGAGCTGATGGGCGTCGTCACCGCGACGGCGTTCCCGACGTACCCGCACGGCTTCCCGCACGACGTGATCGACCCGTTCATGCACCGCACCGGGCCGCGGCGTGATCGGCAACGAGCCGGCCTCGGGCACGGAGATCATCCAGGAGCTCGGCGAGGAGCATCAGCGGACGGGCAAGTGGATCGTCTACACGTCGGCCGACTCGGTCTTCCAGATCGCCGCGCACGAGGAGACGGTGCCGCTCGAGGAGCTGTACGAGGCGTGCGGCATCGCGCGCGAGATCCTCACCGGCAAGCACGCCGTCGGCCGCGTCATCGCGCGGCCGTTCACGGGCGCGCCCGGGAGCTACGAGCGCACGCCGAACCGCCACGACTACTCGCTCGAGCCGCGCCGGCCGAACTACCTGAGCCTCGATCCGCGACGCGGGCAATCACGGTGCTACGGCGTCGGCAAGATCAGCGACATCTTCGCGGGCTGCGACATCGACGAGTCGCACCCGACGAAGTCGAACGTCGACGGGCATCCAGCAGACCGAGCAGCTGCTCCGCGAGGAGCTCGACGAGGGCTTCATCTTCACGAACCTCGTCGAGACCGACAGCTCTGGGGGCACCGCAACGACCCCGTCAACTTCCATCGCTGCCTGCAGGACTTCGACCGCCGGCTGCCCGATCTGCTCGAGGCGCTGCGGCCCGGCGACCTGCTGATCATCACCTCCGACCACGGCTGCGACCCCACGACGCCGTCGACGGATCACTCGCGCGAGCACGCGATGCTGCTCGCGTATGCCGCCGGCCGCAACGCGTCCGGCCAATCCACGAGGGCGAGTTCGCCGACGTGGGCGCGACCGTCAACCGCTGGCTCGGCGGCAAGTCGCCGTCGCGGCGGATCCCCGGCACCCCGATCATCGAG
>CAWCYR010000002.1:0-151358 GCA_963799895.1 uncultured Thermoleophilia bacterium | reverse complement strand
CTGAGATCCTTGAGGCGGTGCACGCCCAGATCCCGGACGTCCGCGTCGACGAGGGCGCGTGTCGTCTGCGACAGGAGCACCTGACCGCCGTGGCCCACAGCTGCGATCCGCGCACCCTTGTGCACGTCGAGGCCGACGTACCCCTCCTCCGTCAGGCGCGGTTCCCCCGTATGCAGCCCCATCCGAACGCGGATCGGTCCGTCGGCCAGCGCGCGCTGGCCGTCAGCGGCCGCGGCGACGGCATTCGAGGCGCGGCCGAAGGCGACGAAGAAGGCGTCACCCTGCGTGTCGACCTCGATGCCTTCGTGGTCGGCAAAGGCGGCGCGGAGTCGTCGCCGGTGCTCGTGGAGAGCATCCGGGTAATCGTCGCCGAGCTCGTGCAGCAGCCGAGTCGACCCCTCGACGTCGGTGAACAACAACGTCACGACACCAGTCGGGAGATCGCTCACCATCCGCACGATCATGGAGCGACGCGGCTTTGCTGTCTACCGGTCGGTCCAACTCCGCGGGCCGGAAGCGACGCTCGGCCCGCTCAGGATTGAAGAAGTTCGGCGAGCGCCCACGATTCAACCGGCTTGAGGGTTCGAACGTTGTCCCATCAGCGCCGTTCGAACGTGGGCGGCGACTGGGAGACGGTTGTAGGCTCGCTGCCTGCGTACGCCGGCGGTGGGGGAACGTCGCTCGATGGACGCCGCCCGACAAGGGAGGTACATATGACGCGGTTTCGCACGAAGGCCCTGGCGGCCACGATCTCGATCGTCCTTTTTGGCGCGATCGGCGGCGTCGCCTACTCGGCCGCCAAGGGCTCGCCCAAGGCCGGCCCTAACGAGAAGGTTGCCTTCGCCAATGTCCTCGAGGACGGCACGCTCGATCCGAACCTCTCGAGCGGGAACCTGCCTCAGTCCGGGGTGACGCATCCCGCGCCAGGCGTCTACTGCTTCACGGACGTCGGCTTCACCATCAACAGCGCGATGGTGAGCGGCGACAACTCGTTCTCGAACAACGACACGATCGCCTCGGTCGCGATCGACAACACCGGCGGCGGGCTCGGCGGCTGTCCCACGGGGGCGCAGGCACGCGTCCGCACACTGGATGCCAACGGCGTGGCCGGCTCGAACACGGCGCCGTACGCGCCGGCGCTCGTCGACCACCGCTTCGTGATCTGGCTGCGAGGGTCGAAGTCGAACGACGACGGCGACTGAGCCACCGGCACAGCCGGGACACGTTCAGGGGCCTTGGCCCTGAGACGTGTCCCGGCGACCACCATGCCCCGCCGATCGCTAGCGTTCCGCCCGTGAGCAGCAACCTCTATGAGCGGCGCGACCCTTCGGAGGAAATCCTTCTCTCCGACGAGGGGCAGCAGTACCTGCGTGACAATCCAACTGCGACGATCGCGCTCGAGCGCGTCGTCACCGAGGGCTTCAGGTCTGCTGCTGAGTTCAACCGTGACCGCCGGCAGCATCCCGAGAAATACCCGGCGTGGCTGCGCCTCCCGGAACCGTCCTGATTCCGCCTTGTCGCAAGACCCATTGCTCGCCTCGCTGCGCGCCGCGCGGGGTTGATCAAGCGGTCAGGTCTTCGCGGCTGATACTCTAATTCGTAAGTTAGTTAGGACGAGTTCGGGCGCTTATCGCCTCCTTACGCGTTCGTGATTTAGCGGGAAGGAGGTGTTTTTTATGGCAACTGGAACCGTCAAGTGGTTCAACGACGCCAAGGGCTTCGGGTTCATCACTCCCGAAGACGGCGGCAAGGATCTCTTCGTGCACTTCAGCAACCTGTCGGGCGAAGGCTTCAAGTCGCTTGCCGAGGGCGCGAAGGTCGAGTACGAGCCCGCCGACTCCGACAAGGGGCCGGTGGCGACCAACGTCGTTACGGTCGGCTAGCCCGGCCTTTTGCAGGGGGCGTGCGCATCTGCGCGCGCCCCTTCAACTCCGGCCGGGCCCGACGGTCTGACCGGCCAACGAAAGGGGCTGGATGAGCGCATCCAAGAAGCGACAGACCATGGCCAAGCATGCGCGCGAACGCGCAGTCAAGGAAAAGCGCGCCCTGAAGCTCGAACGGAAGCGTGAGGCGGCGGAGATCCGTCTCGCCAAGGCGAACGGGACCTGGGTGCCGCCGGTGGACGAGTCCGACGAGCTCGCCGTTTCCGACGAGCTCCTCGGTTCCGACGAGCTGCCTGTTTCCGACGACTCCGAGCCGTCCGTGACGGACTCCGTGCCGTCCGTGACGGACTCGCCGGCGCAAGCGGAACCACGGCTCGCGTGAGCCGGACTCCCGAGCAGCACAACTACGAAGAGATCGAGCGGCTCGAGACGCTGCTTGCGGCGCTGCACGCGAACTCGTCGACCGCGCGTGAAACGGAGGCGATCCGCGAGATCGGGCTCGAGATCGCGCTCGCTGTGCGCGAGGTCGGCGCGATGCTCATAAACGTCGGCTGGGAGCAGACGTTCGCGTCCCATGGCGGCGAGCCGTCGACGCTGAGCGCCGACGGCAATCCAGGCGGCTGACCGGCACGGCCGCCGCCGCGGCCACTAGCGGAGGCTCGAGGCGCTTCGCGAAGTCGGGTGCGACCTTGCACGGCCGGTGTCGGCCCCGTCACCGCAGTGGATCTCGAGGATCCGCTCTGCGGTCAACCGCTTGACGCCGTGACGCATCAGCAATTCCAGCAGGTCGGCCCGGCGCCCGTTTTGTAGCTCCGACAGCGTCAACTCGCATGTTCCGAAGACCATGGGCGGCGGTTCTAGCTCCGCCGCGCGCCGTGCGGCAAACGAGCCCTCCAGCGGTACGTCAGCCTGGGCTGCACCGTCCGACCGCACCGTGCCAACTGCGGCGTCCTGCATCATGTGAGCTCCTCTCTCGGATGCTGCGAAGCGGGCAGCTATGCGCCCTCTCCCACGGAATGGCCGGCGAGCAATGGGAGTCGAAGAGAGGAGTCAGGCCTCCGCGGCATCCCCGCCGGTCGTGCTCATTGTAGCGCGCTCGGCGATTCCCTCCTGCCGCTGCCGTCAGGCGAGCAGTGCGCGGAGCGCGGCGAGCGGTTCTTCGCGCACGCGAAAGTACGCCCAGCTCCCGCGCTGGTCGCGCTCCACCAGTCCGGCTTGCAGTAGCACCTTGAGGTGGTGGCTGACCGTGGGCTGGCTCAGGCCGAGCGGCTCCGTCAGATGGCACACACACGCCTCGTGACCGGGCTGTGCCTGGATGAGGCTGAGCAGCCGGAGCCGGGCGGGGTCGGCAATGACCTTCAACGCGGCACCGAGTTGCTCCGCGTCCTGTGGCGCCAGCGGTTCCTGAAGGAGCGGCGGGCACGACGGGGCGATCACCGCGATGGTCTTGGCCGGCATCTGTAGATATTGACAGAGATCGATGTCCCCGCCATCATCCGGGCCGACGACATCGACCGTCATCGATACCGAGGAGGCCAGGCGATGCCGCAGGCGATCGAGCCCGTCAGCACGGAGCACCCCGAAGTGCTCTTCGTCTGCGTGCATAACGCGGGCCGTAGCCAGATGGCGGCCGGCCTGCTGAAGCTCCGCTCGGGCGGCAAGGTCCACGTCCGCTCTGCCGGATCGGCGCCCGCCGGCGAGATCAACCCGAACGCCGTTGCCGCGCTCGAAGAGATCGGCGTCGACATGAGCGACCAGTTCCCGAAACCGCTCACGGACGAGGCCGTACGTGCCGCGGACGTCGTCATCACGATGGGTTGCGGCGACGCTTGCCCGATCTACCCGGGCAAGAAGTACGAGGACTGGCAGCTCGACGACCCGAGCGGGGAGGACCTCGACACCGTTCGCAGGATCCGCGACGAGATCGACGAGCGCGTCCAGAAGCTCATCCGCGAACTGCTTCCGGAACGCTGATCGAGCGGCCGCTCGCGAGCGAGTCGCTGCGGCGGCTGACCGCCGAGTTCATCGGCACCTTCGCGCTCGTCTTCGCCGGATGCGGCGCGATCATGGTCGACGCGAAGACCGGCGAGCTCGGCCATATCGGCGTGGCGATCACGTTCGGCCTCGTGATCATGGCGATGATCTATGCGGTCGGCCACATCTCCGGGGCGCACTTCAACCCCGCCGTCACCCTTGCGTTTGCGCTCAGTCGGCACTTCCCATGGCCGCGCCTGGTCGGCTACTGGGGCGCACAGCTCGCCGGCGCCCTCGCCGCCGCCGCGATCCTGCGTGGCTCGCTGGGCAACATTGCACACGTCGGCGCGACGTTGCCGTCCGGCTCTCAGGGCCAGTCGTTCCTCTGGGAGCTCGTCATGACCTTCTTCCTGATGTTCGTGATCATGGCGGTCGCGACCGACACCCTCGCCGTCGGAGAGGCCGCGGCGATCGCGATCGGCGGCACCGTCGGGCTGGACGCGATGTTCGGCGGACCGATCTCCGGCGCGTCGATGAACCCCGCCCGGTCGATCGGCCCCGCGGTCGTCAGCGGAGATCTGCACGCCCTGTGGCTCTACATCGCGGCGCCGCTGGCCGGCGCCGCTCTCGCCGGACTCGCGTACCAGCTCATCCGGGAACCGGCTCAGGCGACCGAGGACGCCGCCTGAAGATTTCGCGATGCTGCGTCCGTGAAGGCTCCCCGGTTGTTCGCGGTCGCCCTCGTGCTCTGCATCGCCGCGGGCTGTGGCTCGAGCACGAAGTCGTCGTCGCCTGAGAACCGCTGCGTACAGCGGATGATGGCCAGGGCGAACGAGCTCCACCCCGATATCGGGGAGCACCGCGCGGAGGCCGAGGCGTACGTGCGCCGGACGTACTGCGGCCCGTTCGCGGGGAAGGGCTGGGTCTATGCGGACGGCACGCTCTCGATCGAGGCGCAGGAGTGGCTGGTGAAGGGCGGCACGTGTGTCACCGCCGAGGCCGGCGAGCCGTCGCACACCGTCCCGTGCGAGCGGCTCAACGCCCGCTCGAAAAGCATCGACTGCGGGATGCTCCACTACGTCCGCCGCTCGGAGGTTCGCGCATACCTCCGCCACGTCGGGGCGAGTCGCTGCGACGACGGAACGCCGCTCGACGAGCTCGGCGCCTAGCCGCGCTCGCCACCCAGGCGGCGAAACACCACTCCGTGTGGTTTACTCCTGCGCGTCAACGGAGACTTCTGTCCCAGGAGGTTCGAGATGAGCCCGCTGCGCCTGTTGATTCCCGTCGTCCTGCTCGCCCTTGCGCCCGCGGCGTTCGGCTCCGCGAGCCTGACCTCGACGCCCACGAACGCGCAGGGGGTCGGCGGCCTCAGCCAGCCCGCGCCGCCGAACACCGGCCCGCTCGCGATCCGCGTGCTCTCCAACCGGGCGGACCTGATCTCGGGCGGTGACGCGCTCGTCCAGATCGTCATGCCCGACAGGGCGACGCTGCAGCGTCAGCGGCCGACGGTGAGCGTCGGCGGCCGCGACGTCAGCGCCGCGTTCGACTGGCGCCCCGACGGCCGCTACGTCGGGCTCGTCGACTCGCTCGCGGTCGGCGCGAACGTCGTCTCGGCGAAGCTTGGCTCGACCGTTCGGTTGACGATCACCAACCACCCGATCGGCGGCCCCATCTTCGCCGGCCCGCAGGTGCAGCCGTGGTTCTGCACGACGGCCGACAACGGGCTCGGCCCGGCGACCGACGACCAGTGCAACGCGCCGACGGTCGTGTCGTACGAGTACCACTCCTCCGTCACGGGTCAGTTCGCCGCCTACGACCCGAGCAACCCGCCGCCCGACCTCGACACGACGACGACCGACCAGGGCGACACCGTCCCGTACATCGTGCGCGTCGAACGGGGGACGATGGACCGCGGGATCTACGACATCGCGGTGCTCGCCGACCCCGGCAAGCCGTGGACAGCGTGGGCGCCGCAGGCGGCGTGGAACCACAAGCTCGTCACCCCGTTCGGCCAGAGCACGGCGCCGTACCACAAGCAGTCGACGCCGACGTCCGTGCTCGACGGCAATGCGCTCTCGCGCGGGTTCATGGTCGCGAACAACTCGTTGCAGATCCAGGGCAAGAACGCGAACGACGTCGTCACCGCCGAGTCGCTGATGATGCTGAAGGAGCACATCCTCGAGCGCTACGGCTCGATCCGCTACACGATCGGCCAGGGCTGCTCCGGCGGGAGCATCGGTCAGCACCTCGTCGCCAGCACCTACCCCGGGCTGCTCGACGGGCTCACGCCGCAGTGCAGCTTCCCGGACACGTGGACGACGGGGAACGAGGTCACGGACTGCGCGCTGCTGACGCGCTACTGGCAGACCATCTCGCCGCAGCTGTGGCCGCTCGTCCAGCAGGAAGCATTCGTGTCCGGCCACCAGACGCCGGCGAGCTGCAACGCGTGGGTGCACGTCTTCGCGTTCGACCAGTCGATGAACCCCTCGCAGACCAATACGATCACCGACTGCGGCGTTCCGGCCGACCAGGAGTACAACGCCCAGACCAACCCCGGCGGCGTCCGCTGCGACCTCGCCGACTACCAGGTCGCGATCTGGGGGCGGCGGGCCTCGGACGGCTTCGCGAACCGGCCCACCGACAACGTCGGCATCCAGTACGGCCTCGACGCGGTGAACGGCGGGCTGATCTCGCCGGAGCAGTTCGTCGATATGAACGAGAAGGTCGGCGGCTTCGACATCGACTGGCAGTGGCAGCCGCAGCGGATGCAGGCCGATCCGGGTGCGGTCGCGACCGCCTACCGGACAGGGGCCGTGACCGACGGGAAGGCGCTGGCCAGCGTCCCGATCATCGATCTGCGCGGCTCGAGCAACAACGAGATCCATACGGACTTCCACAGCTACGAGCTCCGCGCGCGCCTCGACAAGGCCAACGGCAACCACGACAACCAGGTGATCTGGACGAGCCCGGTGTCGCTCGCCGGCGACCCGTCTTGGAGCTGCGGCGGCTCCGTCGCGCAGGGCACGCTCCCGTGCGCCACGAACAGCCCGCTCCTCGTCATGGACAGCTGGCTCTCGCGCGTCGAGTCCGACCCGACCACGGATCCGCTGGCGCTCAAGGTGCGGCGCGACCGTCCCCCGCTGGCCGTCGACTCCTGCTGGATCGGAGGCGTCCAGGTCACGGACACGACCACATGCCGCACGGCGTTCCCGTACTACGCCGTCCCGCGCGTGATTGCCGGCGGCCCGTTCACGTCGGACGTGATGAAGTGCCGGCTGAAGCCGCTGAGCCGCGCGGACTACGCCGTGACGTTCACGGATGACGAGTGGTCGCGCCTGCAGGCCACCTTCCCGACCGGCGTTTGCGACTGGACGCAGCCCAGCGTCGACGTGCAGCCGACCGTCCCGTGGCTGACGTACGCGGGCGGCCCGGGCGGGCAGCCGCTGGGGTCGCCGCCGGCATCGCATTAAGCGCCCGGGCCGCAGAAGATTGTCAGTCCGTTGCCAACGTACTTTCTGGTACGTTGGCAGCGGACATGATCGTCGACACGAACCCTTTCGTTTACTCGCGCCCGATCGCGCCAGAGGAGCTGCTCGACCGCGACGAGGAGACGCACGAGCTCCTCCGTGCCGCTGTCGGCGGACACTACGTCCGTCTGTTCGCGCCGCGGAAATACGGCAAGACGAGCCTGCTCAAGCGTGCGCTCCGTGACGGCGAGGAGCAGCAGGGCCTCGTCCCCGTCCTCGTCGACCTCTACCGGGTCGTGTCCATCGCCGACGTCACCATCCGCTTTGAGCGTGCGTACGCCCGCCAGCTCAAGGGCTCGCTCCGTGCCCGTGTCGACGAGCTGCTCCAGCGCACCGGGCTCGGCCTGTCCCTCGGCGCCTACGGCATCGGCGCGCGGATCCAGGTCGATCCGAAGGTCGAGCCCATCGCGGCGTTGCACACGCTGCTCGACCTGCCGACGAAGCTGGAGCAGCAGGGCGGCTACCGCGCTTTCATCGCACTCGACGAGTTCCAGGACGTCGGCAACGTCCCGGATCTCGACGGGCTCATCCGGAGCCACATCCAGCACCATGGCGAGGTCGCGTCCTACGTCTTCGCCGGCTCGGAGCCGGGGCTGATGAAACAGCTCTTCGAGAATCGCGACCGGCCGCTGTACGGATCGGCTGTGCCGATGCGCCTGGGCCGGCTTCGCGACGAGGACATCGCCGGTTCCATCGCCGATCGATTCGCGCAGACCGGGCGCGGCGTGGGGGAGGCGCTCGGGCCGCTGCTCGAGACGGCGCAGGGCCACCCGCAGCGCGCCATCATGCTCGCCTACCACCTCTGGGAGCAGGTTGCCGAGGGCGACACGGCGACGCTCGAGCACTGGGAGCACGCCCACGCCGCCGCCCTCGCCGAGCTGGAGCCGGAGTTCGACGCGCGATGGCGCGGCTACCACTCGACCGTGGCGCAAAAGACGCTGCGCTCGATCGTCGCGGGCGGTGGGTCTGCCTACCGCACGGGCATCCTCAGGCGCCTGGAGCTCGAGAAGAGCGCAGCGAACGCGGCCGTGCAGCGGCTGCTCGAGAGCGCCGACATCGAGGACGCCGATGGCCGCAAGTACCGGGTCGTCGACCCACTCTACGCCGAGTGGATCGCAGCTCTCGACGCCGGCTGACGCGACATGAGGGCGGCGGCAAGTGGCCGCCGCCCTCAGCCGGCGTTAGAACGGGCAGTTCCCGGGCGCCGCCGCGTCGATCCTGCGCGTGGCGCCGACGGGAATCAGCTGCACGGTGATCGAGCGCGCCTCGACGGTGCCCTCGTTCCGGATCAGGTGCACGTGCCCGCTGCCCACATCGACGAAGGTCTGGCCCGACGAGTACACGTGCGGCGTGCACGACGGGTCGTCGCCCTCGTAGGCGGTCACGGTGCCCGCCGTGACGGTGATCAGGCTGGGGCCGGGGTGCGTGTGCCAGCCGGTGCTGCCACCCGGCGGCCAGACGTTCGACTGCACGTACAGGTCGGAAGCCGCGCGCGTCTTGAGGATCAGGCCCCACGGCTGCTGCCACGGCGGCTCGTCCGCCGGGTAGGTGCTGAGGTTGAGCGAGTTGACATGCCCCATGGCGAGCGTGGTGCTGGTGAAGCCGACGCTCGGCGTCGCGAGCACCGTTCCCGCGTACACGGCTACGGCCGTGGCCGCCACCAGGAGTGCAAGCAGTCGCTTCGAGCTCATTTCTCCTCCTCTCTTGACGAGACGGTCTCGACTACGCGGATCGCGTCGAGCTCGGCCCGGGCCGCGGCGAGCTGCGCCAGACGCGCCGACGGCGCATCGAAGACGAAGAACGACGTCTCGTCCTCGGGTACGTGGATCGCGCGCCGGAAGCGGACGGGCGCGTTCTCGCGCGTCAGCTCTTCGGCGGCCGAGCGTGCGCGACGTTCGCGGGCGGCGCGCTCCCCGGGTTGGCTCCGGGAGAGGTACGTCTCCACGAGGTAGCTCGGCACGCTGTCGACGCTACGGCGGTGGTGCCGCGGTGAAAACGCAAGAACGTCTGAACTTTGCTCAGTGCAGTCGGCGCGCCAGCTCGGTGCGCGAGCGGACGCCGAGCTTCGCGTAGATGTGCGTCAGGTGGCTTGCGACCGTCCGTTCGGCGAGGAAGAGCTCGGCCGCGACCTCGCGGTTCGTCCGACCGGCCGCGACGAGCTCGGCAACCCGGCGCTCGGCCGCCGTCAGGCCCTCTGCGCGCGTCCGCCCGCCGATCCGGCCGAGCTCCGCGCGCGCCCGGGCGGCCCAGGTCGCGGCGCCGAGCGCCTCGAACGCCTCGAGGGCCGACTCGATCGCGTCGCGTGCAGGACGCTTCTGGCGCGCACGGCGGCGAACGACGCCAAGCGCAAGCAGCGCCCGCCCGCGCCCGAACCCGTCTCCCGCCGCGGCGTGCTCCTCGACAGCGCGTTCCAGCGTCGCTGTCGCCTCGGCAATCGCGCCGCGCGCGGCTGCGATCAGCCCGCGAGAGCGTGTGACTTCGGCCAGCACCCAGCCGCGCTGCACGCGGGTGGCGTCCGTTTCGAGGCGGTCGATGAGCGCCACCGCCTCCTCCGCGCGCGTCAATTCGAGAAGCGCCTCAGCGTGATCTGCCGTCCACGGCCGCTGGGTCGGCTCGATCCAGTCGAGCCTCAATGCCTGCTCCTCCGCCTGCTCGTAGTAGTCGGCGGCCCTGGCCGGGTCGCCGCTCCAGAACGCGACCGTGCCGAGGATGCCGAGGTGGATCGGCGGCCGCAGGCCGAAGTGAGTCTCGGCCATGAGCAGCGCCCGTGCGGAGAGGTCGCGGGCTGTCTCGAGCCGCCCCTGGTGCAGCGCGATCAGGGAGATCGGGAGCAGGTCCGGCGGCTGCTCGAGCCCGTACTGCACCTTGAGCTCATGCGCCCGGGCGGCGACGTCCGCGCCCCGCTCCCAGCGGCCCGCCCACAGCTCGACCCATGCCAGCTGCCAGAGGGTCACCGCCGCGACAAGCTCGTCGCGGTCCCGCCAGTCCTCATACGCCCGCTCGAAGACGGCCCGCGCCTCGCCGACGCGGCGTTCGAGGCACAGGCTTTCGGCGGTCGCGAACCGGGCAGTTCGGACGAGCGCCGGATCCCCGTTTGCCGTGGCGACCTCCAGCGCACGCGCCGCGAATCCGTGCGCGTCGGGGTCGCCCGTGATCGCGGCGAGGTGGGACAGGACAACGAGCGCGTCGACGATCAGGCGGTCGTCGGCGAGGCCCTCGGAGAGCGAGAGTGCGGCTCGCGCGTGCTCCTCCGCCTGGGCGAAGCCCGTCCGAAAGCGAATTGCGAAGGCCAGCCGGGTGAGAATGGCGGCCCGGAGTGCCGGCGTGGACGTCGCTTCCAGTGCCGTCTGGAGCAGGTCGGCGGCGCGATCGAGGCTCTCGAGATCCGCGAGCACGACGAGGGCCTCGGCCCGCTCCGTGCCGGCGCTGGGCTCGGCGAGGACGTCCGCGACGATCGCCCGTGCCCGCCTCGACTCGCCGGCCGCCCGCTGCGCGCGCGCGGCGGCGAGCGCCCGGCGGTGGCGCGCCGGTGTTGCGGGCGTCAGCCGGAGCGCGTGCTCGGCCAGCTCGGCGGCAACCGCTGCCGCTCCGCGATCGCCGGCGGCCGTGACGGCATCGTCGAGCGTTCGGGCGACGTCCTCATCGGGTGCACGGGCGGCAAGCGCGAGGTGGCGGGCCTGCGCGAGCGGCTCGTCGGCGGTTCGCGCGACTCGAGCGTGCACTGCTCTGCGCCTGGCCGGTCGGAGGTCGGCGTAGACCACCGAGGCGAGTAGCGGATGGCCGAACCGAAGCGTCCCGTCCTCCCAGGCGACGACATGGGTTGCGAGCGCGTCGTCGAGCGCGTCCAGATCGACGCCTGCGCGTTCAAGCACTTTCTCCGGCGCAGGGCCGATCGCGGCCGCGGTGGCAAGCGCGTCTCGCGTCGCGACGGGCAGCGCATCGATCCGGGCGCGCACGAGCGCCTCGAGCGTCACCGGCACCGGTAACGGGCCGGTCGGGTCGACGTCAGTGCCGAGCGCACGCGCGAGCTCGAGCGCGTGGAAGGGATTGCCGCCCGAGCGCTCGTGCACACGGAGCAGCGTCTGCCGCGCGAGTTGCCGGCCGAGTCGGTCGTTGATGAGGCGGTGGAGGGCTCCGACGCTCAGCGGCCCAATGGGCGTCGGCTCCGCCACGACCGCGCGCTCGAGCACCCCGGGCGGCCCGGGCCGGCGCGCGAGGAGCACACGCGGCTCCCTGGCGCGTCGCACAGCGAACGCGAGCGCCTCGGCGGAGGCTGCGTCGAGCCACTGGATGTCGTCCACGGCGACGAGCGCCGGGGCGGCGGCGTCCAGGATGTCGCGGACGCCGACGGCGAGCGCCCGGCTGTCGACGCGGTCGCCGGGCTCGCGCAGCAGCGCGATCTCGAGCGCCCGGCGCCGGGGCGGCGCGAGCGCGGGGAGCGTGTCGTCCAGGACGACCTCGAGGAGGTCGCCGAGCCCCGCGTATGCGAGCCCGTGCTCCGCCTCGGTCGGTCGTGCGGAGAGGATGCGGAGCCCGTGCTCGCGCGCCGACACGAGGGCGGCGCGCCAGAGCGTCGACTTCCCGATCCCGGGCTCGCCTTCGAGCACGACCGCCACGGGATCGTTGGCCAGCAGCAGGCCTTCGATCAGGAGCAGCTCGGCGTCGCGGCCGACGATCTCCTCCTGGACGAGCGTCATCCGCCGGCCAGCACCGCCGCTCCGATCGCGCCCGACAGCTCGCCGAGCCCCGTGCCGATCACCGCGGGAGCGTGGTCAGGGATGAACAGGTGTGGCGCCATGTTCGCGACGATGCGGTCGGCGAACGGCTCCCCGAGGCGGTCGCCGAGCCCGCCGCTGATCACCACGGCCTCCAGGTCGAGGAGGTTCTGCGCCGACGCGATACCCAGACCGAGCGCCCACTCGGCCTGCTGGATCAGCTTCTGCGCCATCGCGTCGCCGTCCTCGAGCGCCTTGGCGAAGACTCCCGAGGTCAGCCGGTCCCGGCCGCGGTGCTCCATGATCTTGAACAGGGTCGTCTTGTGTCCGCGCTTGACGAGCCGGTGCGCCTGCCGCTCCATGCTTGCGCGTCCGGCGTAGGCCTCGACGCATCCGCGGCGTCCGCAACCGCAGCGCAGCCCATTCGGCCGGACGACCATGTGGCCGAACTCGCCGGCCGCGCCGCGGCCTGTGTACAGCCGGCCGTCGAGCACGAGCCCGCCTCCGACGCCGGTGCCGGCCCAGACGCCGAGCAGGTTCGTGTACGGCCGGCCGGCGCCCCGCTGCCATGTCCCGAGAACCGCGACGTTGACGTCGTTGCCGAGCACGACGGAGACTCCGTCGAGCTGCTCGGAGACGAGGCGCGCGAGCTCGACGCGGCCCTCGAAGCCGGGCACGTTGGCAGCCAGCGTGACGACGCCGGCATCGGTATCGACGTCGCCCGGCGAGCCGATGCCGACACCCTCGAGGCCGCCGCCGCCTGCCCCGGCCAGCGCGTCGCGCACCGTCCCGACGATCGCGTTAATGACGTCGCTCGCCTCGCCCGTGCGCGGTGTCATGACGCGCGAGCTGCCCGCGACCTCCTGGTCGCGAAGGACGACGGTTTGAATCTTGGTGCCGCCGAGGTCGACGCCGGCGATCACGCGTTGTTCTGCGGCCGGCCGCTCTTGACCCACAGCGTGTGCGTGGCCGGGTCGGCCGCGATCCCGGCGGCCCAGACGCCCTTCGGCATGTCGATCTCCGACTTTTTGCCGGTGGTGATGTTCACGCGGTCGACGACAGGCCCGGCGGCGATCCACGCGATTCCGTCGAGCACGGCAGCGGCCTGCGGCTGTCCGGCGAGCCCCACCGGCGATTGCTCGTGCCCGGTCTGCGGGTCCATGACGGTCACCGTTCCGTTCCCTGGATCGAACAGCGTCACCTTCGAAGCGACGACGGGAACGATGAACGCGTTCTCGGCGATCTTGAAGGTGCGCGCCGTTCGCGTGCGGGCATCGAAGCGCCGCACCTGGTTGAACTCGCACTCGCAGATCCACACGTAGCCGCCGACGACCTCCAGGATGTCCGTCTCGATCGCGCGAGTGTTGTACCGCGCCGTGATGCGGTTTCCGCTCGGGTCGATGCGATCGAGCATGCCGTCCGTCTGGAGCACCCAGACCGAGCCGTTTCCCGTCGCGATCGCTCCGAACACGGCGTCGGGCGGGAGCAGGACCGTCGTCAGACGCCGACCGCTGAGCTCGTCGATCCGCTGGATCTCCCAGCGCAACGTGCCGGCGCTCGCGCCCTTGGTCGAGATCTTGTTCTGCGCGAGCCAGACGGAGCCGAACCCGAACGCGATCTTGCAATCGCACGGGTTGACGCCCAGCGGGATCGAGACGCGGCTTTCTCCGCTCGCCGCGTCGCGGGCGACGAGACGCGCCTTGCTCGCCCCCTTCATCTGCCAGATCGTTCCTTCGTTGAACCAGAGAGTCGGGTTGTGGTCCAGCGACCTCCCGTGCACCGTCTGCGTGATGTGCCCCGAGCGGGCGTCCAGCTGGATGAGGTCGACTCGCTCGTTGGCAGCGCCGCCGCGAAGGGCGAGCACCCCGCCGGCTACGGCTGCGACGAGGACGATCGCGCCGGCCACGGCGAGCACGACGCGTGCTCGTCGCGACACCTTGACGGGAACGACGTGCGCCAGCCGCTCCGCCGCCTCCTCGGGCGAAAGCGGCTGCGGGAGCCGCATCTCCACGGCGGTCAGGAGAAGACGTGACGGCTGCCCTCGACGCCCTTGAGCTCGTGCAGGCCGCGATCCTCGAACGTCGCGTCGGAGCCGGAGACGAGGTCGCGCACGGTGCTCGTGACCAGCACCTCGGCGGCGCCGGCGAGCCCCATGACGCGCGCGGCGACGTGGACGGCGATGCCCCCGACGTTCCCGTCGACCTCCTCGATCTCGCCGGTGTGGATGCCGGTGCGCACGTCGACCCCGAGTTCCTGCACGGCGGCGGCGATCGCCACGGCCGCACGCAGCGCCTGGGCCGGCTCCATGAACGTCGCGAAGAAGCCGTCGCCCGCGGTGTCCTGCTCGCGGCCGCCGAAGCGCTTCAGCTCGCCGCGGACGAGGCGCCGGAAGCGCGTGAGGAGCTCGTGCCAGCGGGCGTCGCCCAGGTCGGTCGCGAGCGCCGTCGAGCCGACGATGTCGATGAAGTACATCGTCGCGAGCCGCCGAGCAGGCTGCTTCGGCACGCGAACGATTATGTGCTCAGTCGTTCACGCGGGCAATGAGCTCGCCGCGGCGCATCATCTTCACCGCGCTGCCGGCGAGCCGCACGTCCCAGCCGGCGCCCTTGGGGAAGAGCACCTTGTCGCCGGGCTCGACGCCGTGCGCCTCGGCGCCGACGGCGGTGATGATCCCCGTCTGGCAGCCGGTGTCGCTGGAGGCCGGGATGATCAGCCCGGCCCGGGTCTCCGTCTCCTCGTCGACCGGCTCGATGACGACGTAGTCGTCGAGCGGCTCGAGCGTGACGGCCATCGGCTGCGGATCCTCCAGCATGCTTTGAGGATACTTCGCCCCCATGGCGTCGCCCTTCGTCGAGCTCGAGATCGGCGGGCACACGGTCAAGGTCACCAACCCGGACAAGGTCTACTTCCGGACCGCGGGGCTGACCAAGCTCGACCACGTCCAGTACTACGTCTCGGTCGATGAGGGCATCGTCCGCGCGCTGTACGAGCGGCCGACGCAGCTGAAGCGACACCCCGGCGGCGCGGAGGACGAGGCGATCTACCAGAAGCGCGTTCCGGCGCACGCACCCGACTGGATCGAGACGGCGCGCGTCACGTTCCCGTCCGGCCGGCATGCCGACGAGCTCTGCGTCACTGAGGTCGCGCAGGTCGCGTGGGCCGCGAACCTCGGCACGATCGACTTCCATCCCTGGCCGTCGCGGCGGCGCGACACCGAGCATCCGGACGAGCTGCGCATCGACGTCGACCCGCAGCCCGGCACGACGTTCGCCGACGCCAAGCGCGTGGCCGCGTGCGTGCACGAGGTGCTCGACGAGATCGGCTACGTCGGCTGGCCCAAGACCTCCGGGAACCGGGGCATCCACGTGTTCTGCCGCATCGAGCCCAACTGGGGGTTCCGCGTCGTGCGGCGCTGCGCACTAGCGTTCGCGCGCGAGATCGAGCGGCGGCTCCCCGACATCGTCACCACGGCCTGGTGGAAGGAGGAGCGCGGCGAGAAGGTTTTCATCGACTACAACCAAAACGCCCGCGACCGCACCATCGCGTCGGCCTATTCGGTGCGGGCGCGGCCGGACGCCACGGTGTCGGCACCTGTCACCTGGGACGAGCTCCCGGACGTCGCGACCGAGGATTTCACGATCCCGACGATGCTCGAGCGCTTCGCGCGTCTCGGCGACGTTCAGGCAGGGATCGACGACGCCGTGTCCGACCTGCGGGTGCTGCTCGAGTGGGTCGAGCGGGAGGAGGCGGCCGGCGAGGGCGAGGCGCCGTACCCGCCGAACTTCCCGAAGATGCCGGACGAGCCGCCGCGCGTGCAGCCGTCGCGCGCGAAGAACGGCTAGGCCTTCTCGAGCACGGCGATGTACATGCCGGCCTCGCCGTCGATGAGGCGTGCGACGTGCCAGCCGCTGCCGGCGACCAGGTCGCCCAGCTCCTCCGGCGAGACGATCAGGTAGTCGAACCAGGGCGTCGAGGCGAGCCCGGAGCGGACGCGTAGCCGGAGCTGGCCCGGCATCCTGCCGCGCCGGCGGTTGCGCTCGTGGTAGCCGAGGTGGTCGGGGTTGTCGGTCCAGAAGGTGCCCCGCGTGTCGGCCACGATCCGGCCGTCCGGGCTGGTGAGACGGTGCAGCCGACGCAGCATGCGGCGTGCCTTCGCCGCGCCGCCGAAGAGCCCGAAGTTGTTGCCGAACATCACGACGGTGTCGATCTTTCCGACGGTCTCGTCGACGTCCTCGAACGCCATGACGCGCGCATCGTGGACGCCGCGCCGGCGGCACACCTCGACGGCGCCCGGCGACACGTCGATGGCCACGACCTCGTGGCCGCGCGCCTGCAGCTCGAGCGCTACCCGCCCCGCGCCGGCTCCGACGTCGAGCACTCGGCCGCGCATGTAGCGCACCGCCTTCCGCTGGTGTGCGCGCCAGCGGCGGAAAGGGGCGAAGTACGCCCCGGGGCCGGCCATTGCCTCGATGTAGCCGTCGTCGCGCTCGACGATCTCCTGGCCGCGCTCCTCGCCGTCGAGGTGCGCGAGCAGGAGCTCGCCGTACGCGTCAGGCCTCACCGTCGTAGTAGTCGACGTTGCTCGACCTGCGCACCATGACCCGCTCATCGCCGGTCACGATCAAGACCTTGTCGCTGTCGGGGTAGACCGCGGCCGCCGGGTACGTGTTCGTCGAGTACATGAGCACGCGCACGATCTCCTCGGTCTCGTTGCGCACCGAGTGCGCGCCGTCCGGACCAGTCGGGAAGAAGACGACGTCCCAGGGCTCGAGCATCTCGGTGCCCGCGGGCGTTCGCAGGGTCGGCCGTCCCTCGAGGACGATCAGCCACTCCTCCTCCGGGTACTCGTAGTGGTACGGGCAGATCTGCTGGCCCGGCGGCAGCTCGTAGACGCTGGTGCCCGTCTTCGTGGCGCCCAGCTGCGTGCCGACGCGGAACAGGCCGGCGCGGAACCCCTCCGGGTCATCGTCGTCGTAGTCGAAGTCGGGGCTCGCGATGTTGATCTTCCGCATGGCCCGTCACCCTGCCAGAAGCGATTCGAAGGTCGGGTCGTTCGGGCTGCGCGGCGGCCGCACCTCGCGCCATGTGCAGTCGCGCGGGTCCTTGTCCTCGCGGAAGCGCAGCAGGCGTGAGCCGTGTCGGAAGCGGTTGCCCTGCACCTTGTCGTAGCGCACCTCGGCGACGAGCTCCGGCCGGATCGGAGACTGCTCGAGCTCGCCGCCGCCCCAGCGGTTCGGCTCCGAGAAACGGCGCTCCGGCGCATCCTCGAGCAGGGGCTGCACGCGCGCGAGAATCTCGTCGTGCCGCTTCGCGCCTACGGCCGCCGAGCCGACGTAGTCGATCTCGCCCTCGTCGCTGTAGAGGCCGAGGAGCAGCGTCGCCAGGTGGCTCGGCTTCGCCTTCCAGCGCACGCCGACCACGACGCAGTCCGCGGTCTTGAACGGCTTGACCTTCGTGACCGCGTCCCGCGCGCCCGGGTGGTAGGGGACGCCGAGCCGTTTGGCGATGACGCCGTCGAGGCCGGCTGCCTCGAACGTGTCGAGCCACTCGCGGGCGACGTCCGGGTTGCGAGTAGACGGGGACAGATGGAAACCCTTGCCGACGCGCTCCAGGAAGTCTCGGCGCTCCTCGAGCGGGAGCGTGTGCAGCGGCTCGCCGTCCCAGAGCAGCACGTCGAAGACGATGAAGTCGGCCGGGATCTCGGCGGAGAGCTTGCGAACGCGGCTCTCGGCCGGGTGGAGGCGCATCTGCATTGAGTCGAAGTCGAGCACGCCGTTCCGCGCGATGACGATCTCGCCGTCGAGCGCGGAGTGGGGCGGGAGCAGGTCGCCGAGCGGCCGCAGCTCGGGGAAGTAGCGGAGCAGCGGCCGCTCCTTACGCGACCACAGTGCAAGCTCGCCGCCGTCGTTCTCCAGCACCCCGCGGAAGCCGTCCCATTTCGGCTCGTACTGCCAGCCGTCGCCGGTCGGGAGCTCGGACACCAGCTCCGCCTCCATGGGCGGGAAGGGAACGTTTGGCCCCGGCATGCGGTCGGAAGGCTATGCGCATGAGCGAGCTCGACGGCACCTGGGACGTGCACCGCGCGGGGCGCGCGGCGCTCGCCGGCGGCGAGTACGGTCGCTTTGTGCTGCGGCACATTTCGACAGAGGAGGCCTCCATGACGACGACGACCGAGCTCGAGCGCGAGCTCGCCAAGCACATCGACGAGGCGATTGCGATGGAGCAGACCGTGCTGCGCGTGCTCGACTCGGTGGTCTACGGGATGGACGATGCGGAGGTGCGCGAGGCGCTGCGGCTGCACAAGGTCGAGACCGAGCGGCACATCGACCGGCTGCAGGCGCGGCTCGAGGTCTACGGGCGCTCGCCGTCGCTCGTCCGCGAGGCGGGCGGGCTCCTCACGGCTCTGATGAAGAGCGTCATCGACCTCACGCGCAGCGAGAAGGCCGCGCGCGGCGCCCGCGATGCGTACGCGACGGAGCATCTGGAGATCGCGACGTATCAGCTGCTCGAGCGGTTGGCCGTCCGCGCAGGCGACGAGGCGACCGCGCAGGTGGCCCGCGACAACCGCGCCGAGGAGGAGCGCATGGCCGCCTGGATCGACGCGCACTGGGACGTCTTCGCGGAGCTCGCGCTTGCGGAGAAAGCCGTTCACGAGACGTAGGCGCAGCGCAGCAGTGTGTCCGGTGGCCAGAATGGCGCGATGCGCCGCGTCGCCGTCACCGGGCTTGGAGCCGTCACGCCGCTCGGCAACGACGCGCCGTCCACGTGGCGCGCGGCCGTTGCGGGCGAGAGCGGCATCGACTTCATCCGCTCGTTCGACGCCTCCGGTTTCCCCGTGCGCGTCGCGGCGGAGGTCAAGGACTTCGAGGTGCCGGACATCATCTCGCCGAAGGAGGCGCGTCGGCTGGAGCGCAACGTGCTCTTCGGGCTCGCGGCCGGCAGCGAGGCGCTCGCCGACGCCGGTCTGAACGGGTTCGACCCGTCGCGGGTCGGGATCGTCTTTGGCTCCGCGATCGGCGGGTTCATCGGAATGATGGAGCAAGCCGACGTCATGCGAGAGCGCGGCCCCGACCGCGTGTCGCCCTTCTTCCTCCCGAGTGTCCTCGTCGACTCGGGCAGCGGTCAGCTGGCCATCTCGCTCGGGATCCGGGGCCCGAATTACGCGGTCGTGTCCGCCTGCGCGACAGGCTCGCACGCGATCGGCGAGGGCGCCGAGCTGATCCGCCGCGGCGATGCGGACGCCGTGCTGGCGGGCGGCACCGAGGCGGCCATGCACCCGCTGATCCTCGCCGGCTTCTGCGCCATGCGCGGGCTCGCGGCCGAGGAGGAGTACCCGCCGCGCGCGTCACGGCCTTTCGACGCGACGCGGGCCGGCTTCGTCATCGGCGAGGGCGCGTGCATCCTCCTGCTCGAGGAGCTGGAGGCCGCCCGCGCCCGAGGCGCGACGATCTACGCCGAGGTGCTCGGCTACGGCGCGTCCAACGACGCGTACCACATGGCCGCGCCCGACCCCGACTCAGTGGGCGTCGCGGAGATGATGCGTGCCGCGCTGCGGCGCGCCGGAGTCGAGCCCGAGCGGGTCGACTACATCAACGCGCACGGCACCTCGACGCCGCTCGGCGACGCGGCCGAGACGAAGGCGATCAAGGACGTCTTCGGCGACCACGCGTACGAGCTGGCGGTGTCGTCCACGAAGTCGGTCACCGGCCACTGCTTCGGAGCGGCGGGCGCGATCGAGGCGATGATGTGCGTCCTCGCGATCCACCACGGCGTCATCCCGCCGACGATGAACTACGAGGTGCCGGATCCCGAGTGCGACCTCGACTACGTCCCGAACGAAGCGCGCGAGGCACGCGTCGACGTGGCGCTGTCGAACGCGATGGGCCTGGGCGGCCACAACGGCTGCGTGCTGCTCGGCCGCGTCACCGACTGACTCGACCTACTCGGTACCGCCTGTCGGGCGCGCGCCACCCTGTGGGCAAACAGTTCCATGGACTGTCCATGGAAGGGGCCCGGTACACCTTGGCGCCCCGGGACTGGGACGCTGGATCGCTTGCCAAGAGGCCCGGGCTCGAAGCGGCACGCTTTCGTCACATGGACTGTCCTGGTTGGGAGGTGTGCCGGTTTGTTCAGCGGCCGTCGTGCGCCTCGGCGGCGCGTTCGACTGCCTCCGGCGTCAGCTCGGCGAGCGAGTCGAGCACGAGATCGGCCTCTGCCAGCGCTTCCTCGCCCGGCGGGAAATGCGCGTTCGGGATGGCGATCACGGCCATGCCGGCGGCGCGCGCTGCGCGGATGCCGTTATGGGAGTCCTCCACGGCCGCCGCGCGCGCGGGATCGACGCCCAGGCGCCGCGCCGCTTCCAGGTAGACGTCCGGGGCCGGCTTGCCGCGCGCCGCCTCCTCTGACGAGACCGTGACCCGGAACCAGCGGGCCAGACCGGAGAGCTCGAGCACCCGGTCGATGAGCGGCCGGTTCGAGGACGACGCGAGCCCGAGCGGCCACCGTTCGCCCAGACGCTCCACCGCGTCCACCGCGCCCGGGAGCAGCGGCAGCTTCTTGTCGTACAGCGCGAGCATCCGCTCGACCACGAGCCGGTTGATCTCCTCCGGCGACTCGCGCAGCCCGATGCGGTCGTGCATGTAGCGCGACCACTCCGGTGAGCTCATGCCCATCATGTCCCGCTGCGCCCCCGGGTGCCAGCGGCCGCCGCGCTCGCGCGCCAGCTCCTCCCGGGCCTCGTCCCAGAGCTGCTCGCTGTCCAGCAGCAGCCCGTCGAGGTCGAAGACGACCGCGTCGACGCTCACGCCGGCACGAACGAGCCGCGGACATAGCTGAGGCCACGCCCCTCGTCGCCGAGCTCGATCGAGTCGACCGAACCGACGAAGAACGTGTGGTCGCCGACGTCGTGCCGGGCGACCGTCGTGCACGCGAGCCAGGCCAGCGCGCCCTCGACGAGCGGCTCCGGTGTCGGTGACTCACGCAGCGGGACGTCCGTCCATGCGACCAGCGGCGGCAGCCCGCTGCGCGCAAAGTGCTGCGCCAGCCCGATCTGCTCCGCGGCCAGGACGTTGACGGCGAACCGCCCGGCGTGGCTCAGCGGCGTGTAGATCGACGACTGCAGCCCGATGGAGATGCCGACGAGCTCAGGCTCGAGCGACAGCGAGACGAGCGAGCCGACAGTGATGCCGAACCGCTGCCCGTCGACGGCCACGGTGACCAGCGCCACACCGGCCGGGAAGCGGCGCATCGCCGCCCGCAGCTCGTCGCCCCCGGCCACGGCGCGATCATACGGTCGGTCAGAGCGTGAACGTGCCCTGCGCCAGCTGCGTGTCGGCCGTCGCGCCCGAGCCCAGCGACCCGTTGCCGCCGAACACGGGGTACACGACCCAGCGGTACTCCCCGGGCGTGAGCGACCGGCTCGGCGGCGTGCTCACGGACGAAAGCGCCAGCCGGGCGTCGTCCGTCCACACCTCGCAGACCAGCGTGGGCGGGTCGCCGTCATGGAAGAGCCCGACCCGGTAGTGCGTCGCCTGCCCGGCCGCAGCCCAGGTCAGGACGGGGAGATGCTCGGTGAGCGGCGGGGTTGCAGGCTTCGAGACGGCATGCCCGACGGTGAGTGCCAGCGGCTTGGCCGCCACGGCCTTCCGCCGCGGCGCCGGCGTCCGAGCCGGGCGCGGCGCCGGCGGTGCGCTCCGCACGTGCCGGACGACCGCCGCTTTCAGCCGCACCGACGGCACTCGGCGCGGTACGTGAGCTGTGACGGCCTTCTTGACGGGCGTCGCGGGCTCCAGGGCCGCACGTTCTGCCCGGATGACTGTCGGGCGTGTGTGCCCAGCCGGAACGCGCACCGCCTGCTGGGACGAGTCGGGCCGGAGTACGAGCGCCGCACCGGCGATGGCGCCGAGGCCGGCGAGCCCGCCCACCACGAGGCGCAGCACCGGCTTGCCCGTGCGGCTCGGCTCGGGCAGTGCGTCCGCGACCAGGGCCGCGCGCAGGCGCCGAACGGGCTCGGACTCCCGGTGCCGCGCAACCGCGGCGAGGACGTCCGGCGCCGGAGGAAGGGCGGCACGGGCCGTGCGCGCCAGATCCTCGTCGATGAGTGCGAGCTCGGGGCTGAGCTCCCGCATGTCCATGTCTTCGGCACCCGGCCGCCGGAGGATGAGTCAGGGCGCGGCGATCTTGAACACGTCGCCCTGCGCGGGCACGCCCGCGTCGAGCCGCAGGATCTCGGCCAGCGTGTGCTTGTACGTGATCCCGAACCGCCGCTTGATCTCGGCCAACGCCGGGTCGTTGGCGTAGAAGAAGCGGTCGCCGTCGCGCAGCGCGGTGAACTGACGCTTCCACATCGCGAGCTGCAGCTGTCCGAACTCCGCGCCGGGGAGATGCTGCTCGGCGAGCATCCCGACCAGCCCGTCCATGTGGTCGACGTCGCCGTACAGCGCCCGCAGCCGCGCGGCCAGCGTCGTCCGCCGGATGCCGAAAACCGCCCCGGCGCCGCTGCCCGGAACGACCGGGTTGCCCTGCGCATCGAGCAGCGAGACGAAGTCGAGGATCGACGGGTCGTCGATCCGCGCGCCGAGGTCGGGGCTCGACGGCTCGCCCGTCACGTCCTCGAACGTCGCCTTCCGCGGCAGCCCGTAGGCGGCGCGCAGCGCGTTGTACGGCGGGATGCCGTGGTCGCGGGCGCGCTCGAGGTCGATGGACCCGAGGTCGTCGACGCGGTTGAAGCACGCCGGGTCGATCGTCGTCGGCCCGCGGCAGACACCGGGGTCGAGCGTCCCGGGCTTCGGGACGAGGAACAGGATCGAGCGCAGTGCGTTGTCGATCTGCTCGTCGTTGCGGTACTCGCGCTCGGCGCCGAGCCCCTCGAGCATCGCCTCGAGGCCGACCCGCTCGAGCAGGTCGGGGTTGCCGACCGCCAGCCCGAGCGGGATCGAGAGCGACACGAGCCCGTCGTGCGGCCGCACTGTGACGCCGCCGGCCGCCAGCGTGGCGAGCGTCGACGGAGCCCACGTGCCTGCGGGCTCGGTCTCGTCCAGCGTCCCGTTGACCATGCTGTGCGCGCGATAGCCGACGACGGCGAACTCATTCGACAGCCCCGCGTCGATGCCCGGGCGGTAGCCGCGGTAGGGAGCGAGCCGGACGCCGAGCGTCGGCAGGAACTCGTTGTACGTCACGTACTGCTCCTCCGCTCCGACGACGCGCCGCGCGATCTGGAAGCGGAGCTCGGCCGGCAGCGACGACGGCAGCCGCGCCACAAGGCGATTGTGCTCGCGTGCGAACAGCGTCTGCACCGCGGTGAGCGCGATGTTCTCGTTCGCGCGGATGTCGCCGGCGACGACCGCCTTCGCGGGTGTGGCCGCGAGCGGCCCCTCGAGCTCCATCGGCGGCGCCGTGTCCGCGTCGCCGCGGGCGGCCGCGCGCGGGAGGTAGCCGGACGGCGTCAGCAGCAGCCGCGGCCCGGAGCGCAGCCAGGCGAGGCGCGTCGACGTGACGCCGTACACATTCGAGCCGTCGATGTAGCTCGTCAGGTTGTTGCGGTGCTCACGTGGCGACGTGACCCCCGTGCCGGGGGCCGGCGGCGTCCGCCAGAAGTCGATCTGCAGCAGATCGTTCCGGAAGCCCTCGAGCGGGTCGCGCGGGTCGAACGCGATCGGCGCGATCCGCCGCGGGCGCTGGTCCTCGAGCCCGAAGTCGTGGTCGAGGAACTGGCCCCAGACCCAGCCCCACTCGGTGACGCCGTTCTCGGAGAAGAGGTTCTGGCCGCCGTCGTTGAAGACCCGGTTGCTGATCCGGCGGGCCGACGGGCCGTCCTCGACCGCGCCGATCCCGTCCGCGTATCGCACCGGCGCGACCCGCAGGTACTCGGTCCCCGACTTGCCCCAGTCCGGGTGCACGAGGTTATTGCCCGAGCCGTCGAGCGGGCGCACGTCCATGGAGAACGTGGCCGCCGACGCGGGCGCCGCCGCCAGAAGAAGCAGACCGGCCACGAGGAGCCGGGCAGGGGTCATCTCAGGATTGTTGCCGTTACCCGCAGGTGGAGTCGCCGTACGCCCGGAGCTTCGCCTTCTGTTCCTGGTCGAAGGTCTTGTCGTACGCGCCGGGCGAGGCGCCTTCCCAGTACAAGTCCGGCTGCACGCCGGGGCCCATAATCGTGATCCGGTAGCGACTCGACATGCCCGAGGGGTGCGCTCCGTGCGGGTAGAAGCCGTAGCAGAACGTGCCGAACGTCTTGTGGGTGACGAAGCTGTTCTCGCGCTTCCAGCCCTTGCCGTACGCCGAGTCGAGCGTGTCGACGTAGGCGATGCGGCCGAACGTGTCCGTCGGCTGGCCGTCGCGCGTCGTGCCGTACCCGAAGATCGGCTTGCCGAGGTACGTGAACTGGCCCCAGATCGTGTGGAACTTGCCGTACGCCCAGCCGACGCCGACGTCGAAGACCGGCAGCGCGCCCGAGAAATGAGAGAGGCGCAGCTCGTATTGACGCTGGAACAGGCTTCCGAGCAGCCCGAAGTTCGGGAGGGCGCGCTGCCAGGTCTGGGCGACCCAGTACGAGCCGTCCGGCGCCTTGCACGCGGCGACGACCCAGTGCAGCGTCGGCCCGTCGTACTTCCCGCAGCTGCCCCGGAACTGCCCCGCCTTGATATGGAAGCTCTTGTACCCGCCGGAGTAGTCGACCTTGAAGGCGACTTGCTTGCGGGCAGTGGTGGGCGCGATCGAGTTGACGGCGCCCCACGCGAGCGTGCGCTTCAGCTGCCCCTGATCTACGTAGGTCACGAGCGCCGTGCCGTCGCTGGAGATCGACAGCTTGACGTTGTTGGCGTTCCGGTCGATCAGCTGCGAGCCGGACGCGGCCGCCGGAAGGGCGGCGAACACGATTGCGGCAGCGGCGTACGCCACCCACTTGAGAGACCCCATTGCGAGCACCGTATGGGACTCGGCACGAAAATCAAGAACTTGAGTGAAGTTTCAGCTGCTGCTCAGTCACCGTCGCCCGCGAGCTCCTCGACGAGGAGCGAACAGGCGAAGGAGCGCCAGGCGAGGTCGGCGTCGGCGAGCAGCTCGTCGGCCGTCGATTGCAGCATCTCGAGGTCCGGCACCGCGTCCGCGACGGCCGTCAGCCCGCTCGCCAGCGCCTCCCGGCGCTGCGTCGAGTCGAGGTCCTTCGCGATCGACTCGACGGCCCGCCCGTCGAGGTGCAGATCGCGGTTCGGGTCGCCGCCGGCCGCGAGCAGCAGGATCGCGCGGCGCCGCGCGCCGTTCAGCTCCGGCTCCGGGATCGTCACGTCCGCGCCCGCGAGGAACGCGACCGCGACGCGCGCCTGCCCCTCGTCGCCGAGGGCGGCTTCGACCTGCTCGAGGACGACGTGATCCGTCTGGGGCACCGCCCCATTCTGCCCGGATCAGGCGGGCGCCGTGCGATCGACCGTCGTCAGCGTCGTGTGGCCGAAGAGGTACCCGATGCTGAGCATGACGACGCCGAGCCCGAGGTGGAGCCAGTCGTCGGGGTTGTTCGCCGGGATCCAGTCGGCGCCGCCGAACAGGCCGAGCACGAAGAGGACGAGGTAGATGACGCCGCCGCCCAGCATGTAGATGCGCGAGCCGTCGAACGACCGGGCCGCGAGCAGGCCGGCAACGCCGAAGAGCAGGTGCACGATGTTGTGCAGGATGCTGACCTGGAAGAGGCCGAAGAGCTTCGCGCCCGAGTCGCTTCCCGCGAAGCTCAGGTCGCTGTAGTGCGTCGTGATCCCCGGGATGAAGCCGAGAATCCCGACCGTGAGGAAGACGACGGCCAAAACCAGCGTGAGGGTCTGCAGCGTAGAACGGTGCGTCATGGAGCCCCCGCGAATGCGCGTCTGGTCAACATTCGTCCCGTTATACGCCTCCGGTTCACGTTAAAACAGCGCTAGGCGTGGGAAGGAGCGGAGGGTGAGCCAGATCGAGCTGTCCGCACTCATCGAACAGGGCGACGAGGAGGGCTGCGTCAACCTGACGGCCTTCAACGAGCTGATCGCCTCGCTCGAGTACGACGAGCAGCAGGTGGAGTCGCTCTACCAGGAGCTCCAGGATCGCGGCATCGAGCTGCGCGACGACTGCGGGCGCCAGTCGGACTCGCCCACGTACGTCAACGGCGATCTGGCCTCGGCGACCACCGACGCGCTCCAGCTCTTCCTCAACGAGGCGGCGCGGTACCCGCTGCTCACCGCGGCGGAGGAGGTCGAGCTCGCGAAGCGTGTGGAGCGCGGCGACAAGGCTGCGAAGGACCGGATGATCAACTCGAACCTGCGCCTCGTCGTCTCGATCGCGAAGAAGTACCAGGGCCACGACCTGGCGCTGCTCGACCTGATCCAGGAGGGCATCATCGGGCTGATCCGCGCCGTCGAGAAGTTCGACTGGCGCCTGGGCTACAAGTTCTCGACCTACGCGACCTGGTGGATCCGGCAGGCGGTGCAGCGCGGCGTCCAGAACAAGGCGCGCACGATCCGGATCCCCGTGCACATCGCCGAGCGCGAGCAGCGGATCGCACGGGCCGAGCGCGAGCTGCTCGTGAGGCTCGGCCGTCCGCCGACCGACGAGGAGATCGCGGCGGAGGCGAAGCTCTCGGTGAAGAAGTTCCTCGAGGTGCGCGACGCGGCGCGCGCGGTGACGAGCCTCGACCGGCCGGTTGGGGCCGACAACAACGCGTCGTTCGGCGACCTGCTCGCGGGCGAGGCGTTAAGCCCCGAGGACGAGGTCACCGTCAGCCTCGAGCAGACGGCGCTCAAGCAGGCCGTCGAGGAGCTGCCGGACCGCCAGCGCGAGGTCGTGAAGTGGCGCTACGGGCTGAACGGCGATACCGACCCGCAGTCGCTCGAGGAGATCGGCCGGCGGCTGGGCTTGACCCGCGAGCGCGTGCGTCAGATCGAGGCGGCCGCGCTGAGGCGCCTCGCGCTGAACCGCGAGATCAACGCACAGGCGGCCTAGACGCTGCGACAATGGGCGCCCCGGCGGGGTGCCAGAGTGGCCGAATGGGGCGGCCTTGAAAGTCGCTGAGCGTGCAAGCGCTCCCTGGGTTCGAATCCCAGCCCCGCCGCTCGCTGATCACCCACGGAAGGACGAGCCGAATGGCCCTTGTGCAGTCGCGACGGGTGCGTCATGATGGCGGCGTCACGTGTGGCATCGTTGCGGCCGGCGAGATAGGGGGAAGTTGAAGACGTTTCTGGGGATCGTGGGGTTGGTCGCAGTCGCTGCGCTGGGCTTCGCCGTGGCGGCGTACGCCGCCGGGGGCCTCGGCGGGTACGGCGGCGGCTCTTCGACGACGTCGACCTGCAACTACGGGTCGTGCACCACGACCGTCTACTGCACGAACTACTGCACGACGACCAAGTCGACGTCGACCAATTCGACGAGCTCGACCACGTACTCGACGACGACGAACACCTCGCCGTCGACCTCCACTGTCACGGTGACGGTGACGAAGCCGGCCACGACGACAGTGACGGTCCCCTACAGGACGACGACCGTGACGGAGACGGTCACTTCGCCGTCGACGACGACCGTCACCGCGCCGGGCTCCACGACGACCGAGACGTCCCCGGGGTCCACGACCACTGTTACCGGGCCGGGCTCGACGTCGACGGTCACGCAGACGGTGACCTCGCCGTCGACGACGACCGTCACCGCGCCGGGCTCGACGACCACCGTCACGCAGACGGTGACCGCGCCCTATTCGACGACGACCGTGACGGTGCCGGTGACGACGACCGTCACGCAGACGGTGACGTCGACCTCGACGCAGACGCAGACCGTCACGCAGCCGACCACCGTCACCGCGCCCGGCGCGACCTCGACGGTGACGCAGACGGTGACCGCGCCGCCCGTGACTCAGACGGTCACGCAGCCTGGCGCGCCCGTGACGCAGACGGTCACCCAGGTAGGGGCGCCGCTACCGCCGGTCACGGTCACCGCGGCCGGGGCGACGTCGACGAAGACCGTGACGGTCAGGGGCCCGACGGTTACGAAGACGGTGGGCGTCAAGTCGGCCAAGAAGGTCGTCAACAAGAAGAAGGTCAAGAAGGTCAAGAAGGCCAAGGCCAAGCACTGCCACACCGGGTTCAAGCTGTACCACGGCCGCTGCATCAAGGCCGTCTACGGCAAGGGCTGATCCCCCGTTCGGGGGAGGCCGCGGCCAGGGTCGTGGCCGACGGTCCGGGTATGGCGGGGATTCTGCTGCGTCTCCTCACCTAGAAGTAAACACTTCCCCCCGAAGGCGCCCTCCCTAGCGCCTTCGGTGGTTCTAGAGCTGTTTTGCCGGCCCCATGCGCGGCGGAGCGCCGAGCTCGACCAGGCATTCGGGCACGTCGATGCCGCCTGCCGCGTCCTGGAAGTTCTCCATGATCGCCAGCATCGCCCGGGCGGTCACGGCGGTTCCGTTCAGCGTGTGCACGGTCGCCGTGCCCTTCCCGGCGGGCCGGTAGCGGATCTCGAGCCGGTTCGCCTGGTAGTCGGTCGTGTTCGAGCACGAGGTGATCTCGCGGTAGCGCTCCTGCGACGGGAACCACGCCTCGATGTCGAACTTGCGCGCGGCCGGCGCGCCGAGGTCGCCGACGGCGATGTCGACGACGCGGTAGGGAAGGCCGAGCTCCCCGACCAGCTCCTCCTCGATCGCGAGCAGGCGATCGTGTTCGGCCGGCGACTCGTCGGGGGTCGTGTAGACGTACATCTCGACCTTGTCGAACTGGTGCACGCGGAACATGCCCCGGGTGTCCTTCCCGGCTGCACCCGCCTCGCGGCGGAAGTTCGTCGAGTAGCCGAGGTAGCGCAGCGGCAGCTCGTCGAGAATCTCGCCCATGTGCAGCCCGGCGAGCGCGACCTCTGACGTGCCCGTGAGGTACAGGCCGTCGCGCTCGTCGAGCCGGTACAGGTTCGACTCCTCGGTCGGGAGGAAGCCGGTGCCGTACATCGCCTGCTCGCGGACGAGCACCGGCGGGAGCACGGGCTCGAATCCGAGCGCCGCCAGCCGGGCGATCGCCCAGCGGTAGAGCGACAGCTCGAGCAGGGCGACGTCGCCGCGGCGGTAGGCGAAGCGCGCGCCGGAAAGCCGGGCGCCGCGCTCCATGTCGATCCATTCGTGCGGCGCCGAGAGCTCGAGGTGGTCGCGCGGCTGGAAGTCGAACCGCGGCCGGGTGCCGACCTCGCGCAGGACGACGGCATCGTCCTCGCCGCCGTCGGGCGCCCGCTCGTCGGCGAGGTTCGGGATCACCGCGAGGTGACGCTCACGCTCCTCGGCGGCGTCCTGCTGCTCCTGCTCGAGGCGGGCGAGCTCCTCCTTGCTCGCGCGCAGCTCCTCGAGCTGCTCCGGCGTCGGCTTGCCCTTGATCTTCGCCGCGCCGCGGAGCTCGTCGATTCGCTGCTGCGGGGCGCGCCAGCGCGCGTCGGCCTCGAGTAGGCGGTCGAAGTCCTCGGCGGCGCCGCGGCGCGCGAGGGCGGCGCGGTAGCGCTCGGGGTCTGCCCGGGCGGCGCGGACGTCGATCACGGCCCCGGAACCTGGTTACTTGCCGGCGACGGACGAGACGTACGCCGCCACGTCGGCGATCTGCTGCGCGCTCAGCGTGTCCTTGAACGCGGGCATCACGCCGCCGCCGTTCGTGACCTGCGCGGCGACGACCGCGTCAGACGGCTTCACCTGGTCGAGGTTCGGCCCCACGGTGCCCTTGGCATCCGCATCGGCGAGCGTGTGACAGGCCGTGCAGTTGGCCTTGAACACGACCTTGCCGGCGGCCGCGTTGCCCGTGCCGCCGCCGCCGCCCGCCGTCGTGCTCGTCGTCGGCGCATTGCCGATCACCGTGTTCGGCGTCGGCGTGGTGGGCGAGCCCGAGCCGCACGCTGCAAGCAGCAGCACGAGCGGCGCGAGGATTCCGGCAAAAACCGAGCGGCGCATGGGCCGCGCCACTTTACCCGGCGCGCGCCTCGGTCGTCCGATGATGCCGGGCTAGAATTTCGGCACCCTCTTTAAAGGAGTTCGATACACATGAAACGCAAGGCCTACGGACGCGACACCGGTCTGACGCTGCGGCTCCTGTTCACCGGTGGCCTGCTCGGCCTGGTCTACGTCATCTTCGGCGCCCTGCTGATCTATTTCATCGGCGGCAGCTTCATCGTCGGGATCGTCATCGTCGCCGCGCTCGCGGTGTTCCAGTACTTCTCATCCGCCAAGCTCGCGCTGGTCGCCTCAGGGGCGAAGATCGTCGAGCGCGACCAGGCGCCGGCGCTGCACGACATGATCGAGCGCCTGTCCGCCATGGCCGACCTGCCCAAGCCGAAGGTGGCGGTCATCGACACTCCGGTGCCGAACGCCTTCGCGACCGGCCGCAACCCGAAGAACGCCGTGGTCGCAGTGACCACCGGGCTCTGGGAGACGCTGGAGCCGCAGGAGATCGAGGGCGTGCTCGCCCACGAGCTGTCGCACATCGGCAACCGCGACGTGCTGATCATGACCCTGGCCAGCTTCTTCGCGCTGCTCGCCGGCCTGATCACCCGCTTCGCCGTCTACGCCGGGCTCTGGGGCGGCGGCCGGCGCGACAACAACGGCCCGCCGGTGTGGCTGATCGTCCTGGTCGTCGCGGCGGTCACCTACGCGCTGAGCTACATCCTCATCCGCGCCATCTCCCGCTACCGCGAGTTCGCGGCCGACCGGGGCTCGGCGCTGATCACCGGCGCGCCCGAGCACCTGATGAGCGCCCTCCAGAAGATCTCCGGCAACATCGCGCGGATCCCCCAGCGCGACCTGCGCGAGGTCTCGTCGATGAACGCGTTCTTCATCATCCCGGCCGGGGTCAAGAAGGGCGCCGGCGAGTTGTTCGCCACGCACCCGCCGCTCGAGAAGCGCCTGGCGGCGCTGGCCGAGATCGCGCGGGAGATGGGCCGCCCGGTCAACCTGTAGGTGGGGATCAGAGACGTTCTCTTCGGCCGGAAGAAGCTGAAGCCGGCCCAGTCGGGACCGCATCTTCGCCCTCTCGACCGCGGCGGTTACGCTCGACACCGAGCTCGGCCTGCAGCCCGCAGGCGTGGCCGCCGTGGTCTTCAAGCCGCTCTCGGCCGGCGAGTTCGTGCGCGCCGAGAACGATCTGCAGGAGCTGCTCCAGGTTGCCGCACGCGACTCAGAGTCGAAGGTCGACCGCAAGACCGACGACCTCGGCTACGAGTGGATTATCGTCCGCGACGACGAGCTCGAGGATCTCGTCACGACCGTGCACCTGATCGACTCGCAGCTGAAGGAGGGCGGGTTCGACGAGCAGCTGCTCGCAGCCGTGTTCCGCTTCAAGGGCTACGAGCACCCCGTCTACTGGATCTACGGGTACAAGCGCGGCGCGTTCTGGCCGTTCGTCCCGACCGGGACGGACAAGGAGCGCGATAACGCCAAGGAGCTCGAGCTGAAGGCGCAGCTCGAGAAGGAGCTCCCGATCGAGCCCGAGATCGCGCGCTGGTTCGGTTTGTTCGACGCTCCGCTCTAGCCCGAGGCGACCGGCAGGTCGGGGATCAGGCCTTCCTCGGTGAACAGCTCGCGCGCCTCGTCGAGCGTCAGGTCGGTCGGCGGGATGACGAGGTCGGACGCGCCGAGGTAGTCGTCAGGGAGGCGCGAACCGTCTGTCTCGACGAGCCGCGCCATCTGCGTCAGCAGGGCGCGCAGCCCGTCCTCGTCGCTGCGCTCCAGCGCCCCGGCGGCCTGCTCGTCGAGCTCGTTGAGGCGGCCGTGCACATCCTCCGAGATCTCGAACTGACCCTCGCCGCCCATGATCCGGGCGATCACTGGCTTGCCTCTTTCGGCGCCGCCTCTGGTTCCTCCGACCCGCTGGGAAGGGCGGCCGGATCGGGCGCCGCGCCGGATCCGAGCTCCGACTTCAGCTGCGCGAGCTCCGACTCGACCTGCGACTGCGACGCAACCTGCGCCAGCTCGCGGTCGAGCTGCGACTGGCCGGGCGTCGTGAAGTCGTCGAGCGTGCCGGAGGAGATCAGCTCGTCCATCGCGCCCGCCCTCGCCTGCATCTGCTCGGTCTTGTCCTGGGCGCGCTGGATCGCGAGCCCGGTGTCGGCCATCTGCTCGCCGATGCCGGTGGCTGCCTCGCCGATCCGCACCTGCGCCTCGGCGGCCGAGTACTGCGCCTTGATGACTTCCTTCTGCGACCGGAAGGCCTCGATCTTGGCGGAGAGCTGCTTCTCGCTGGCGACGAGCTTCTCCTGTTGCTGCTCGAGCTGGGCGACCTGCCCGTCGAGGCCCTGCAGCTGCTGCTGGACGCCGCTCTTGCGCTCGAGCGCCTGCCGCGCGAGGTCCTCGCGGTTGGCACCGAGCGCCTGGCGCGCCTGCCCATCGAGCTTCACCATGCTGTCCTGGAGCTGCGTCTCCTGCATCTGGAGCCGCTTCTTCGCCGTGACGACGTCGGCGATGCCGCGCTTCACGTTCTGGAGCAGCTCGAGCTGCTTCTCGTACGAGTAGTCGAGCGTCTCGCCCGGATCCTCGGCCCGGTCGAGCAGCTTCGAGAACTTCGCTTTTATGACCAATCCCGCCCGGGACATCAACCCCGCCATGCAGCCTCCCTTAAGAAGTCGATCGCTCGCGGGTAGCGTACTCGCGCGTTGCTGGTCGAACGGAGCATGCACCCGGGCTATCTCTCGAACGCCTACGTCGTCGCGGACGGGGAGGGCGGCGACGCGCTGTTCGTCGACTCAGGCGCGCCGATCGAGCCGCTGCTCGCCGCGGTCGAGCGCTGGGGCGTGACGCCGCGGCACGTCCTGCGCACGCACGGTCACGGCGACCACGTCGAGCACGAGGACGAGCTGGTGCGGCGCTTCGGCATCGACGTCGTCACGGGCCCGGTCGAGGCAGGTGGCCTGCGCGTCGAGGCGCGCCCGACCCCCGGCCACGCAGACGACCACCTCGTCTTCCTCGTCAACGGCGAGGTGCTGTTCTCCGGCGACCTGCTCTTCAAGGACGCAGTCGGAGGCGGCGACGCGGCGACGGTCCGGCGGTCGGTCATGGACGTCGATGACCCTGCCTCCCGAGACGCGCGTGCTCCCGGGCCACACCGACGAGACGACGATCGGCCGCGAGGCCGAGCACAACCCGTTCGTGCTCGTCTGGAGCGGGAAGGAGGAGCCGCTCAACGAGCCGTGCCGCGTCACAGGCGAGCCGGCGACGCTGCTCGTCTGGTCACCGGACTACGACGGCAACGGCAAGGCGCTCGTCCGGCTCGAGGACGGGATCGAGCGCATCGTCGGCGGGTCGCGGGTCGAACGGGCATAACGATTTGATCGGTCCGCTCGTCGCGTCTGCGTTCGCGCTCGCCGCGCCGGCCCCGAACCCGTCCGTCCTCGCGAAGTCGTTCGCCGCGGCGCTCACGGACCCGTTCGGCGGTGGCAGCCTCTACTGGCGCGCGCCCGAGTGGACGACGTTTCGGCCGGCGGCGAAGGGCGGCGCGACGCCGTTCGTCCAGCGGCGCAGCGTGCAGTACTTCGGTCCGCCGGCGAGCAGCGTTGTCCTGGGCGCCGCGCTCGGCGCGCACCGGGCCCGAGGCGTCGAACCCGCGCTACTCGTCGCTCTTCGCCGCCGTCTACCAGCGCGGCTGGGAGCGCGTCGAGGTCACCCAGCGTCTGGCGGGCACCAAGGGCTGGCTGGGCGACCCGTTCGGCTTCGAGTGCGGGGCCGAGACGACCTCGACCGTCGACGTGAACGGCGCGAAGGCGACGTTCGGCCAGGGCAGTGAGATCATCCCGCACCTGTACTGGCGGTCCGGCGTCGTGCTCTACGCGGTCAGCGGCCCATTCCCCGCGGCGACGCTCGCCGCGATTGCCCGTTCCCTGAAGCCCGTAGGAGGTTGAGAGATGGCATTCGTCGTCCCGGAGGAGATCGAGCAGTACGCGGAGGAGCACACGACCCCGCCGACGGCGCTGCTTGCCGCGCTGTCGGAGGAGACGCACGCATCGCTGGCGGCGCCGCAGATGCTGACCGGCCCGATCGAGGGCCGCTTCCTCGAGCTGCTCGTCTACGCGGCGGGAGCGCGGCGGATCCTCGAGCTCGGCACCTTCTCCGGCTACTCGTCGATCTCGATGGCGGCGGGACTGGCCGCAGGGGGGCACATCGACACGTGCGAGGTCGACGAGAAGCACGCCTCTGTAGCGCGGCGCTACATCGAGCAGGCGGGCCTGTCGGACCGGATCACCATCCACATGGGGCCGGGGCTCGACACGATCGAGGCGCTCGGCGGCGAGTGGGATCTCGTCTTCATCGACGCCGACAAGCCGAACTACCTCAACTACTACGAGGCGGTCGTGCCGCGGCTCACCGAGCGCGGGATCATCGTCGCCGACAACACGCTGTGGAGCGGCAAGGTGCTCGACCAGTCCGACGACTCGGAGGGCACGGTCGCGATCCGCGCCTTCAACGACCGGGTACTGAACGACGACCGCGTCGTCTGCGTGCAGCTGACGATTCGCGACGGCGTCACGCTCATCCGGCGCGCGTGAAGCGCACCGCGGGCGTGAGCCCGGGTTCGTAGAAGGCCGCTAGCCCCGTCCCCTCGGCGCGCAGCTCCTCGACGGCCGAGCCGGGGAGACGCTCGAACGGCTCGACGATAAGGGTGGCTTTGCGCGCGCTCGGCTCGACCCGCCACGTGCCGGCGACGGTCCCGTCGACGAGGAACGTCGAGACCGACTGCGGGTTGCGAACGTGGAAGACCCGCTCGCGGTACTGCTCCGGGAGGATCTGCGTGCGGCGCGCGTGCGCGAGGAGCGTCGCGTCCCAGGTGGGGAGGAAGCGCGCGGGCGCCGGCACGTCGCCGGGGAGCGGGGCGCGGGGAAGGTCGACGAGCGGCCTGCCGGCCTCGTCGCGGAACGTGCGCAGGTCGAGCCGCTCGGCCGTCTCGCGCATGCGCGCGGCCGGGATGCCGGCCCAGCTCGCCGCGTCGGCGGGGCGTGCCGGCCCGAACGCGGGAGGTAGCGGCGCAGCAGATGCTCGATCCCCGCTTCCTCGGTCGGCGTCTCTCGTTGAATCCAGTCCGCCGCGAGGCGGAACAGGTCGGCGCGGCGCCGCTCCCAGGTGCCGGAGGGCGGCTCGCGGATCAGCTCGACCCAGGCGCCGGCCCACACGCTCTGTCCGTGCGCGTCGAGGATCTGCTGGAGCTCGTCGCGCCGGACGGTGCGGCCACGCGAGCGCGGCACGGAGACCTTCGCGCGCGCCCGGCGAGCTCGTCTGCCGTCTGCCCGCGCCCCCAGGTGCGCAGCCAGTGCGCCTCGCGCGACGGGCCGACGCCCGCGGAGAAGAGCCAGTAGTCGCGCGGCGAGACGAGGTGGATGGTCGAGCGCATGAGCGTCCCCTGGACGGCGCGCTTGCGCTCTAGCGCGCGCGTCAGATCCTCACGCGCGAACCCGTCGAGGTTCGTCCAGAGCCGGACGTACGACGAGGGCGCGTACTGGGCCTGGATCCCGCCGATGCGCTCGAGCGCGCGCCCGATCGGCAGGCGGGCTCGTTCGAGCAGAAGCTGGCGCGCAAGGAGGGCGCGATTGAGCTCGCGTTGCGTCAGTGTGCGGCCCTTCATGCGCGGAGCAAAGCGGAAGAGAGGCGTCGCCGCATGCGGCTACAATGCGCCCTCGAGGGGCTATAGCTCAGCTGGGAGAGCGCCTGGATCGCACCCAGGAGGTCGTCGGTTCGAGTCCGACTAGCTCCACTTACGAAAGGCGTGCAAATGCGCGCTTTGCGGTTTCTCGAAACTCCAGCGTCACGGTCTTGCACTTCTGCGTCTTGCCGCAACCGCCTCGGACCCCGCCTGCTCGAGCGTCAGTGCGGCGCCGGCGGTCCACGCTGCGTCCCACTCCGCTGGATCGGCCTCCGCCCGGGCCGCCGCGACGTGCCGTTCGATAAACGCTGTCGTGAACGGGTCGATGAATGCGGCGGATCCTTGAACCTCCGGATCGGCCGCGGCGGCGAACCGTGCCGCCAGGCGCCAGTCCCCGTCGGCGGCGGCGAGTGTCGCGAAGCCGTAGAGCGTGGACCGAATCGCGGCTGCGTTCGCGATCTGCAGCGCGTTCGTCATCGCGTCGGTGAACAGCTCACGCGCATCGGCCGGACGACCCTCCACGGCGGCGAGCCACCCGAGGTCCTCTAGCGTCGCCTGGATGTGGCGGCGGTCGTTGATCTCGCGCGCGAGCTCGTGTGCCTGAGTCAGGTGCTCGTGCGCGCCCGAGAAATCCCCGGCGCTGTACAGCGACGAGCCCAGATTGTTCAGGGACAGCGCCATCCGTGAGACGTCGCCCATCTCGGCACGGATGCGGTAGCTCTCTGCGTACAGCACGCGGGCACCCTCGTTGTCACCGCTCAGCGACGTCCACACGCCGAGGTTGTTGAGGACCGTTCCGAGAACGAACGGATCCCCGGCTTGCTCCGCGAGCACACGTGCCTCTTCGAGGTGGGCGAGGCTTTCGTCGAGGCGGCTGGCCCCGAACTTCACTGCGACGTGGCTGAGCGCGAGCGCGAGTGGGGCGTCGGCGTCGGCCTCGCGCGCGCACGCAATGCCGTCATCCACGAGGGCGTGCCCGTCCTCACCGACCTCGGCGGTCAGGTATCCGGCCCAGTCCAGCGCTCCGGCGCGGGTCGCGCTCGGTGTCGGCGCCGTGCGGTCGAGCGCAGAGACGAGCCAGTCACGTCCTTCCCGGGCGTGCCCGTGCGTGTACCAGAAGACGATCAAGGCGTGCGCGAGCCGGAGCGCGTCCTCGGGCTCATGGTCGAGCAGCCACGTGAGCGCGGCGCGCAGGTTGTCGTGTTCTGCCTCGAGCCGGTCGAGGACCTGGCGCTGGTCGCGCCGCACCAGCTCGGGTTCCGCTTCGAGCGCGACGGCGAGGAAGTGCTCGGCGTGGCGACGACGGACGTCTTCGGCGTCTCGGGCTTCGTCGAGCCGTTCTCCGGCGAACTCGCGGATCGTCTCGAGCATCTCGTAGCGCGACCCATCACGGCGGAGCAGGTTCTTGTCGAGGAGCGACCCGAGCGTGTCCACGTCGGCGTCGCAGACGTCCTCGGCGCTCTCGAACATGCAGCCGGCCCCGAACACCGCCAGGCGCGCGAAGAGGTGCTGCTCGTGGTCTTCAAGCAGGTCGTGGCTCCAGGCGATCGTCGCCCGTAGCGTCCGCTGGCGCTCCGGCGCGTCGCGTGCGCCGGCGGTCAGCAGAGGCAGCCGTCGCTCCAGCCGTTCGAGCAGCTTCGCCGGCGGCAGGACATGGACGCGCGCGGCGGCGAGCTCGATCGCCAGCGGCAGGCCGTCGAGCCGCGCGCAGATCGCCTCGACGACAGGACGGTCACCGTCGAGCTCGAGCTCGGCCCGTTGCGCGAACAGGGCAACCGCCTCACCGGCCGCGAGCGGCGGCACGGCGTACTCGCGCTCGGCTCCGATTCTGAGCGGCTCCCGGCTCGTCGCGAGCACGTCGAGGCCGGCGAATCCGGCGGCGAGCTCGGCGACGATCGGCGCTATCTCGGGCAGGAGCTGTTCAAGGTTGTCGAGCAGAAGCAGCAGCCGCCGGGGGCGCAAGTACTCGCGCAGCACGTCGAGGTATGTCCTGTCGCCGCCCTCTCGCAGGCCGAACGTCTGGGCCACTGCGGCCGCGACCAGGTCCGCGTCCGTCAGCGCCGCCAGCGGCACGAACCAGACTCCGTCGGGATAGTCGTCGGCTGCTTCGGCACCGGCCTGCATCAGAAGACGCGTCTTGCCGCTGCCGCCCGCGCCGGTGAGGGTGACGACGGACACGTCGGCGCGGCGAAGCAGCTCGCGGACGTCGCCGAGCTCGCGCTCGCGGCCGACGAGCACGGTCGGCGCGATCGGGAGATTCGTCTGGTGCAGCGTCTTGATCGGAGGGAACGCGTCGTGGCCGAACTGGTAGACGCGTTCAGGCGCCGCCAGGTCCTTGAAGCGGTGCTCGCCGAGGTCGGCAAGATCGGCGCTACGGACGAGCGCCGCCGTCGACGAGGACACCAGCGTCTGGCCACCGTGCGCTGCGGCTGCGATTCGCGCCGCGCGGTGGACATCCGCGCCGACGTAGCCGCCGTCCACGACAAGGGCGGTGCCTGTGTGGATGCCGACGCGGATCGAAATCGGGCCTTCCGAGAGCGCACGGTGCGCGTCCTCCGCAGCGTCGAGCGCCGCCGGCGCCTGAGCGAATGCGGCGAAGAACGCATCCCCCTCTGTATCGACCTCGACACCAAAGTGCGCCTCGAGCGCAGCGCGCACCACGGCGCGGTGCTCGCGTAAGGCGTAGGCGTAGCGCTCGGCACCGAGGGCGTCGAGCAGTTTCGTCGAGCCCACGATGTCCGTGAACATGAAGGTGACCGTGCCGGTCGGCAACTGCCTCACGGCATGCAGCATGGCCGACTGCGATGCCCTGCGAGCGTCGCAACGGGTGCGGGTCGAGGCAGCATTCGTTCTACCAGCGTTGCTACCCAAACTGAGCGAACCGCGGGGAACCGGCGGAGGCTTAAGGGCGCTGACTACACGCGAGCAGCTCCGAGCGAACGCGATTGGCGCGAATCGCACCCAGGAGGTCGTCGGTTCGAGCCCGACTAGCTCCACTCCGCTGTCGCGTCGACGACGTCTCGCATGAACAGGTGACCGACCGTTTCAGGTGGGGCGCATTCGTGCGGACTGCCCGGTTGGGTTAGCCCTCCGTCCGGAACATAGGGGTGCAAACCAGCCCGGCAGGAGGGGTGCGCGAGTCTTCAGGTCTGAGCCCTGCGCGGATCGTTTCACGAGGGCGTCTTCAGGTTCGCCGTGTCGCCTTGAGGAGGCGGATGCCCAGGGCGCCTAGGGCGCAGGCAACCGTCGGGATCAAGAGGAGTAGAACCAATCCGCTTCCGAGACTGTCGCCGACCGCATAGGTGGGCAGATCGTGCGCGCCGCTCGCGCGGAAGTCCTTGAGGAGGCCGTCGTCATAGGGGCCGCCAGCGTCCGCGTAGGTCACGCTCGCCCAGACGATGAACACGGCGAGCCCGGCGACAAGTCCGCTCCACAAGGCTGTGAGATTGCCCGTGCGCAAATCGCGGGAACGGTGCCCCGCGATAGTTGCCACTGCCGCCGGGCCAACGAGTGCGATGAGAAGCGGTAGGAACACCCAGCCCTTGAGGGCGGCGGGCGGAGCGATGCCGAGCAGCCAGCCGGCCCCTGTGGCAAGCCCTCCACCGAGCCCGAACCGACGAGCTGTAATCGCCTGTTGGCTGCCGCCTCGCGCGAGCACGACCGCGAGCCCTACGTACGTCAGCAGGGTCGCGAGAAAGACGATCATCGCTCCCCAGAAGTTGGACTCGAAACGCAGGCCGGGGTACTGAACGAAGCCGTAGCCGACGAGTGCAAGCGAGAGCGCCGCGCATCCGAAAATCACACCTCGCAAGCCGGCACCGCCAGCTTCCGGGGACTCAAGACGGATGCGACCGGCGGCCCACGCGCAGCCCAGACTGAACCGCCAGCGTGCCTGCCGTCCCTGAACCTGCTCGAATTCTCCGAGCATCGCCCGCGCCCAGTCGACGCGCTCGGGCGGCAACCTGCGAACGGAGAGCGCAAGCAACCGCCGAGCCGGATCGTGGCCGATACCGCCACGGAATCCACGCAGGATTCCCGGAGCAGCGAGCGCCACGAGAACAGCGAGCGCCAGCGCGAACACCGAGCCTATGACGCACCACGCAGTTCGGGCCGTGGCGGGGCAGGGGCCGGGCGACGACTCAGAGCCGCTGCATGCTCAAGCCCTTCCGCCGTCAGGCGATACAGGTGCCGGGGCGGCCGGCCGACGGGCGGGCTCTCCTCCCACGCCGCCTCCAGCAACCCACGGTCGCAAAGCCGCACGAGGATTGGATAGAGCGATCCCGACCGTAGCCGGACCTCCAACCCCAACTCGTAGCCGTATCGCCAAACCGATGGGTCGGCGGCCAAGCTATCGAGCACCTTCAAGGTTTGAGGAGACGGTCGGCGAGGACGAACCATCCAACTAACTCTATCTATGTCGATATTGGAGTCAAGTCGCGCTTTTCGCTCCTACTCGGAAAGCTGGTCTCGAGTGGCGCTCAGGCCCGCAGCCTTCAGGTGGGCCCGCCTTGGTCTCGCCTGAACGCCGCTGCAAACAGGGAAGACGGCGCGCTCTCGGTGCGTTGTGTCCTCCGTGAGCTCCTACAACGACAAGGTGATCGCCGAGTTCCGCGCGAACCGCGGCAAGGTCGGAGGTCACTGGGATGGACGGGACCTGCTGCTCCTGACGACGACCGGACGCAGGAGCGGCCGGAAGTACACCGCACCGATGGTCTACACCCGCGAGCGCGACCGGCTGCTGGTCTACGCGTCGCAGGGCGGCTCGCCCGACCACCCCGATTGGTACAAGAATCTCGTTGCCCACCCGAGCGTCGGGGTCGAGGTCGGCGACGAGACCTACAAGGCGACCGCGCACCCGCTCGAGGGTGAGGAGCGGGACCGCCTGTGGGCCGAGAACGTCCGGGAGCGCCCGCAGTTCGGCGAGTACGAGGCGAAGGCGACGCCACGCGTGATTCCCGTCGTGGCGCTCGTTCGCGCCTAGCGCGACGGGAACACGAGTTGGACGAGGCGCCTGCGCCCGGGCACGCCGAAGGAGATGTGCAGCGACGCACCGTCCCACGTCACGTCGGTCATCACGACGATCACCGCGGCGATCGCGAACGTACGAAGGCGAGGCACGTCGAGATTCTTTCAGGGCTGCATCGTCGGTTCGAGTCGACTAGCTCGATCCGCTTGCGAGCTCGTCCCGCCGTTGGCGGACCTGGGCGGCGAGCGCGAGGTTCTTCCACGGCTCAGCTCGGACTGGTCGTGCCGCCGATCAATCTGGCATCGAAGGCTGCGTAGGCGGTACCGGCATCCTCTCGAACGATGGAGCCGGAAAGCGTCTGAGTGCTCGGTCCATCATCGTTCGAATCGGTTGGGTGAGATCGTGTGCCACTCGCGCGCTCCCGGCACTCGTGCATCCGCCGGTCTGGAGGAGCTTCGACGGCGCGGAGGTCGCTGCCGCGTTGTGTGTGAAGCAGTTGTGGCTTCCACCCGCAAGAGCGAGATCAGCGATCTTGCTGCCGCTGACGTGGTTGCCGGTGACGGTATTGCCGACTGGATTCCACGGCTTGTGCCTGCCGAGTGGCCGCGGTCGCGGGTCGATCGGTATCCAGTATTCGGTTGGGAACAGCGCAATGCCGTAGCGGGCACTGCGTGAGACCGTGTTCCCGGCGATCCGGTTCGTGCGGCCTCCTCCAATCGCGATCCCGATGCCATAGAAGCCGGCGAGAGGCGTATGGAGCGGAACCGGCACACTGCCACTTCCCGTGACGACGTTGCGGACAATGGTCGAATTCTGTTGCGGCGGGTCTTCCTCGTTCGCATAGGAGTTTGGGATGATGCCGGTAGCGTTTCGATCCCAGATCGAGTCGCGTATCATGAGTCCGCCGCTGGCATTTGTGCCCGAATATCCGACCGCAGATAGCCGCGCGACAACGTGTTCGATCACTGAGTTGCACGGCCTGCACTCTCCGATGTAATAGGCGGCGTCGGCAGCCCCTGAGACGTAGTCGTGGGCGATTATCCCGCCGGTGCTGTGCTCGGCGTAGACGCCATACCCTTCGATGTTCCAGACCGTCAAGTATCGCGCGTTGAACCCGTCGACTTCGTCCCAGTAGAACACGTTCCCTCGATAGGAATGTGCCGAAAGGTTCTCGACGGTGACGTGATTCGCGTGCACGGTGATCGCGTTGTCGAGGGTTCCGCGACCATCGAAGACCACCTGGCTTCGGTCGACGCCGCGGATCGTCAGGCCAGGCTTCGTGCGCGGGACGGTGACCGAAGGGCTGTACGTCCCGGCTTCGAGAACGATGGTGTCTCCGGCAGCAGCCGCAGCGATCGCCGCAGCTAGCGTGGGCGCGTCTCCGGGGACGTCAATCGTCCGTGTTGTTCCGGCGGGTGCTTGTTGAATCGAGGTCATGCCGGCCGTGGCTGCGAGTGCAACCAGGAACATCCGGCAACTGACCGACCGCCGTCCCTTCATTCTCATGGATACCCCTTTCTGCCGCTCGCTGGCCTGATCCGCCGTTAGTAGGGAACCTCGTGCCGGTCGGTCGCGATGATCGAGTTGAGCCGCTTGTTGAGTCCGCGCTCGCAGGAGGTTCGGGCACGCAGGAATCGTTTCGTCCCCTCCACCGCCTTGAGTCTCGGATCTGCCCGCTGGAAGCCGAAGAAAGCCCGGCCCCGGCTGAGGTTGCGGACGACGGGCGGGCTTTCGTAGAAGTCGTATCCGCCGGTGCGCATGCACCGGCTGAAGCCGCGCAGGGCAGCCCTTGCCTGCGCCCTGGCGTGCCTTGACAGGGGCTTCGTGCTGACCGTCCCCTTCAAGTAGCGGAAGCACTCGCGGTCGGCGTGCTGTCGCTGCCGGAAGGTCGACGCCGCGCGCATCCGCTGTTCCTGCGCCGGCGTCAGCGAGAAGTTTCCCGCACCGTCCGGATCCGGATGGGGCACGCCGTGACGCCGCATGCACCGGGCGAACGCAAGCGCGGCCGCGTAAGGGGTAGGACGCTTCGCGGAGGTGGTCATCCTCTCTGCTGGGGCGGCGCCGCTGTGGCTGCAGGCGGACGCGAGGACCGCGATGGCCGCGACGGCTCCGCAACGCGCAGCCGTCATCGATCAGCGCGCTCCCGGCATCAGCAGCGCCGCGGGCTGGTTCCCTGCGTACACCAGCCGAGCCTGCTCGCCCGCGTACTCGAGCCCGCGGCACGACGTATCACGGAAGTCAGCCCGAACAGCGGCGTCCACTGGTGCCGCCGTCACATCCGCGGGCGTGCCCGGGGCGAACGAGGCTCGCAGCGTGCCCAGTGCGACGACCTCGGCGCGGGTGACCTGAGCGCGGGTGCAGAGCGGGCCTGGCTCGATCTGCGTCTGCGTGCCGGAGTCCGCCTCGGCCGCGTTCGCTGCGGCCAGGGTCTGCTCGTGAAGGAGGAAGGCCGCGTAGCGGTCGAGGCCGGCGTCGTGCTCGACCATGAAGACCGATGGCCGGCCGGTGCCGTTCTCGGTCGCGTGAACATAGGCCCCCTTGCCGCCGTCGACGTTGCCGCGGTGAAGGATCGTCCACGTGCCGGGGTCGAGGTTGAGCTCGGGGGCGATCCCGCTCGCGACGGCGACGGCGCAGAAGGCAGCTGCCACCGTCAGCGCCGCGCCCGTGACGCGCAGCGTGCGGCGACGGCGCTGCCGTCGAACGATAACGCGGCGGACGGCCGCATCGAGGTCGCGCCCGATCAGCTCGAGCGCTGGAGAGAGGGTGGTCACCGTATGGCTCCTTTCAAACGTCTGGTCAGAGAATCGATGGCGCGCATCACACGCAGCCGTGCCGCGAGCTCGGTGCAGCCAAGGCTGTCGGCGACCTGCGCGTACGGCAGCTCGTCGACGACGCGGAGCTCGAGCGCGCGTCGCTGACCCGCGGGCAGCAGCGCGAGCGCGCCGTCGAGGTCGGCCGCGAGGGCGTGTGCGCTCGCCCGGTCCTCGGCGGCCTCGAACTCGAGGTCGTCCGAGCGGACCGGCATCTGCAGCCGCCGGCGCGCGGCCGTGTCGACGCGCTGCTTCTCGCGGTAGCGGCGGAGCAGGTTTTTGGCGATGCCGAACAGCCAGGGCGCCGCTGAGCCGTCCATCTCGTCGCGGAAGCGGCGGAGGGAGAGCACAGCCTGCGCAAACGTCTCTGCGGTCAAGTCCTCCGCGACCCGGTCGTCGGTCTGCCCTCGGAACCAGCGGTTCACGGCCGCGGCGTGCCGCCGGTAGAGCTCTCCGAACGCCTCCGGGTCGCTCCGCGCCGCCTTGATGAGTTCCGCGTCCGTCGTCATCGTGCACCCTCTCTATGCAAGTTCCGCGCGCGATGTTTCGCCTCGCGGGCCTCGCAGGCTTGTACACCGAAGGCTGCGCTGCGTTCGACTCCGGGAAGTGTTGGAGGTTCAAGTCCTCCGCGGCCCACCAAAGACTCTGTATTCAAACCACGGGGTCCCTTCACGGGGCCTGTGGTCGTTCCAGCCTCAGCCGAGCAGGATCGTCCGGTTCGCGTGCACGAACACGCGGTCGGCGAGGTGCCACTGAACCGCTCGCGCCAGGACGACGCGCTCGATGTCGCTGCCGATCCGCTCGAGCTCGTCCGCGCGCTGGCGATGCGATACCCGCTCCACGTCCTGCTCGATGATCGGGCCCTCGTCGAGATCCTCGGTCGCGTAGTGCGCCGTGGCGCCGATGAGCTTGACGCCCCGGTCCCTCGCGCGCGCATACGGATCAGGACCGACGAACGCCGGCAGAAACGAGTGGTGGATGTTGATCACCGGGCACCCGATCGCCTCGAGGAAGCCGCGCGAGAGGATCTGCATGTACCGCGCCAGGACGACGAGGTCGACCCGCCCGGCGAGGAGGTCGAGCATGCGCGCCTCCGCCTCCGGTTTCGCGCCCGCCGGCACCGGGACGTGGTGGTACGGGACGTCGAAGCTCGCGACGTCGCGTTCGAGGTCGGCGTGATTGGAGACGACGGCAACCACGTCGCAGTCGAGCTCGCCGCGCCGCCAGCGCCAGAGCAGGTCGAGCAGGCAGTGCTCGTGGCGCGAGGCGAGTAGCGCGACCCGCTGGCGCTGCCCCGGAAAGGTCATGCGCCAGTCCATCTCGAAAGGCTCGGCCAGGCGCGCGAAGCCGGCCGTCAGGTCCTCGCGGCGTGCCTCCAGCCCGTCGAGGTGGAACTCCATCCGGAGAAAGAACGCGCCGCCCTCGGGGTCGGTGGAGTACTGGTCCGAGGCGACGATGTTCGCGCCGGCGTCGGCGAGGTAGCTCGCCACCGCCGCGACGATCCCATGCCGGTCGGGGCAGGAGACGAGGAGCCGCGCGACGTCGGTCGGTGGGCCGTTCATGCCGGGGATCGTTCCAGGCACGGCCAAGCGGCGTCGTGCCGACGGGCCAATCCGCTTGCGCGTCACGCACGAACCACGTAAACGGTTTCCTGTGACGGCGCCGCGAGAGAGGAGACGCATGCGGTCGGCGCGTGTGATGGCTTCAGCAATCGCCGTCCTTGGCGTGCTCGCCGCCGGGCCGCCGGCCACCGGCGCGCATCGGTACGTCGAGGACGTCTACGTTCACGAGGCCAACCGCGGCAACTACGCGGCCGTATGCCGCCTGTATTCGCACCACTACCTCAAGATCTCGCAGGCGGCGTGCCGCAGGCTCTACAAGTCCGCTGAGACGCTCTACGGCCCTTACGACTACCGGATCGTGCGCCGCCGGCTCCTGCCGAGCGGCCACCGGCGCATCGACCTGCGCCTCCACCGGCACGGCTCGTTCGTCGAGTTCGCCCGCGAGCCCGTCGGCTGGCGGATTGTCGCCGGCGGCTTCTAGGCGCGAGCCGCGTCAGGCTGCTTCGGCACGGCGCGCGGCTGCCGCGGCCGGCTTCCAGAGCGCGTCCTGGCCGAGCGGCTCGCGCGTGACCGCGCCCGCCCCGACGAGCGTCACCAGCGCGGCCTCGGCGTCGTCCATGCTCGCGACGTAGTCCGGCGCGGGGCAGAGGACGGCGGCAGCCTCCGCGGTCGTCAGGCCGTCCGGGAAGCGCTCGAGCAGCTCGAGCGGGGTCTCCGGCGGCTCGCGGCGCTCGAGCGCCGGCTCCAGGTTCGCGATCAGCACGTCGTAGGCCATCACGGGCTGCCAGCCGCCGGCGACGAGCTGCTCGCCGTTGCGCTCGAAGATGATCGACGGCGCCGTGTAGCGGACAGGCCCGTCCGAGGTGGCGGTCTTGCCCTGTGCCTCGGCGGCCGTCCCGCCGGCGGAGCGCGCCTCCGCGCGGTCGTGCTCGTATGCCTCGGCCACGTCCGCGTCGTCGAGGCGGGCGACGATCGCGTCGCCGTCGAGCCCGGCGGCGTCGAGCGCGTCGCGGATCATGGCGTCGTCGTCCAGCAGCAGCGACGTCGTGAAGTTGGCGAAGTAGAGGGCGCGCAGCACCTTCCACTCGCTGCCCGGGTGGTCCAGGCGGGCTGCGACGACCGCCCGGCAGCCGCGCCCCGTCGCGGCGGGCCGCCCCTTCGGCGTCAGCGAGAACGGCATGCCGTACCGATGCCGGAAGTAGGCGAGGTTGGCCGCCGAGCGCCCCGCGTCCCACGGCCGCGTGCTCGGTTCCTCGCGCAGCCCGATCGTGACGAGCCGCCAGTCGAGGCCGTCCCCGTAGCGCCACTCGAGCACGCGCTGCGCCGGATTGGCCGAGTAGCCCCAGGGGCACGCGGGATCGACGAAGAGCGTTGCCCGGATCACCGGGAAAGCGTAGTCGTCTGGCGATGGGTTACCCAGCGCCTGTGGTACGCCGGTGCCGGCCGCGACCTACGTCGCCTGATCTCTGACTAGGATCAGAGAATGAGCGTGGCCGCGATTGCGCAGGTCCGCAGCTTCAACCGCCTCGTCACGGAGCGGGTCGGCGCGCTCAACGACCACTACCTCGCGCGCGACCGGCCGCTCGGCGAGTGCCGGCTGCTCTGGGAGATCGGGACGGACGGACGCGACGTCCGCGAGCTACGGGCCAGGCTCGGCCTGGACTCCGGGTACGTCAGCCGGCTGCTGCGGTCGCTCGAGCGCGCCGGGCTGGTCGAGGTCGTCCCGCGCGACGACGACCGGCGCGTCCGCGCAGCGCGGCTGACGCCCGCCGGGCGCGCCGAGGTGGCTCACCTCGACCGGCGCAGCGACGACCTCGCCCGCTCCTTCCTCGAGCCGCTCGGCGAGAACGCACGGTCGCGGCTCGTCGAGGCCATGGCCGACGTCGAGCGCCTGCTCACGGCGGCGCTCGTCCAGGTGGACGTCGTCGATCCGGAGCGTCCCGAGGCGCAGCTCTGCCTGCGCGCCTACTTCGCACGAGCTGGCCGCGCGTTTCGACGCCGGCTTCGATCCGGGGCGCAGCATCTCCGCCGGCGCCGACGAGCTCCGGCTGCCCGCCGGCGCGTTCCTGCTGGCGACGCTTCGCGGCGAGCCGGTCGGCTGCGGCGCGCTCAAGCTGCACGGCGACGCGCCTGCGGAGCTCAAGCGGATGTGGGTCGCCGACACGGCGCGCGGCCTCGGGCTGGGCCGGCGCCTGCTCGCCGAGCTCGAGCGCGTGGCGGCGGCGAACGGCGCGACCGCTGGTCCGCCTGGAGACGAACCGGTCGCTGCGCGAGGCGATCGGGCTCTACCGGTCGTCCGGCTACCGCGAGGTCGCCGCGTTCAACGACGAGCCGTACGCCCACCACTGGTTCGAGAAGCGGCTGTAGGGTCGCGCGGTGCCGCTCGCCCTCGTCACCGGTGCCGGCCGAGGCATCGGCGAGGCGATCGCCGCGGGGCTCGCGCAGGCCGGCTGGCGCGTCGCGATCGCTTCGCGCGACGAGCAGGCGCTGGCACGTGTCGCGGAGGCGACCGGAGCGGTTGCCGTGCCGCTCGACGTCACCGACGCCGCCGCCGTCGAAGCCGCGGTGGCGGGGCTCGGCCCCGTCGACCTGCTCGTGAACAACGCGGGCACCGGCGGCACGGGCGGGCCGACGTGGGAGAAGGCCCCGACCGACTGGTGGCGGGTCTTCGAGGTCAACGTGCTCGGCGCGTTCCTCTGCGCCCGCGGCGTCCTGCCCGGCATGTGCGAGCGGCGCACCGGGCGAATCGTCAACGTCGCCTCGAACGCCGCCTTCTTCCCGGTCGCCCCCGACTGGGACGCGCGCATCGACTCGGCCTACCAGGCGAGCAAGGCGGCGCTCATCCGCGTCACCGAGGCGCTCGCGGCCGAGGCGCGACCCTTCGGCGTCCAGGTCTTCGCCATCTCACCCGGGATGGTCAAGACCACGATGACCGAGGAGGTCTTCGCCGACATCTGGGACGCGGACGGCGTCTGGACTCCGCCCGAGCGGACCGCCGAGCTCGTCGCCTTCATCGGCAGCGGGGCGCTCGACGAGCTCTCGGGGCGCTACATCCACGCGGCCAACGACGACTGGCAGGCGCTGCCGGGCCGTGCCGCCGAGGTGCTCGCGGACGACCGAAACGCGCTCCGCCTGCGCTAGGCCGTCGCCATGCGCGGCGGCATGATCGCGCCGATCACCCAGAAGAGCGGCAGGAAGATCCCGAGGATGAACATGACCCAGTGGCCCTTGCGCAGGGTCGACAGGCCGAGGACGAACAGCAAAACGAGGTAGAGGACGACGCCGAGGCCGCCCAGGCCGTACCACATGAAATGCCTCCTTGGAGTGGGCCGGAAGCCTCGCCGCGCGCGTGGGCGTCTGCATCGTCCCGACCGGGTGAAGCACGCTAGTCGCGGGCGCGTAGCCAGTCGTGGAACCCGTGGCTCGGCGCGTGCACGTTCAGCACCCGGCTCCGGTGTCCGCCGGCGCGGAAGGTGTGCAGGACGCCGGGCGGTGCGGCGATGAACGAGCCGGCGCCGAGGACGAGCACCTCGTCGTCCGAGACGAACTCGGTCTCGCCCTCCAGGACGTAGAACGAGTCGACGTGGTCGTCATGCACGTGCGGGTCCGGGCCCGTGAAATCCGGCTCGAGCCGAAACTCGACGATCGAGAGCTCCTCGCGGCCCACCTTGATCGTCGGGAACAGCGTCCGGCCCGGCAGCGCCTCGCCCTCGCCGGGCTGGAGCACGACGGCGTCGTCGGGCGGCAGCCCGCTGCCCGGCTCGGCGTCGATGCTGTCGAAGCCGCCTTCCTCGCCGCGGTCGCGGGCGCGCAGGTTGTCCGCGAAGCCGCCGTCCGGCGTGTGGAAGTTCAGGAAGCGGGCCGGCATCGTCGTGCGGAAGCCGTGCACGACGCCCGCCGGCGCGCAGACGCACCCGCCGGGGCCGACGATGACCTCCTCGTCGTGGACGAGGATCCCCATCTCGCCCTCGAGGACGTAGAAGGTGTCCGCGTGCTGCTCGTGGTAGTGCGGGTCGGCCCCGGGCCGCGCCGTGCGGAAGTCGGATTCCGTAATGCAGAGCTCCTCGAAGGCCGCCTTCAGCACGATGCGGCCGCCGAACAGCGATTCGCCCTCCCCGGCGCGGTACACGACCCCTGGCACGGCCCGGAGTATGCCGGGCCGTGCCAGGGAGACGTCCTATGCGGGGGTCTCGACCTCCGACGGCGCCTCGGCCAGGATCATCGCGGCGGCGTCCGCGGACACCGCCTGCTTGGCGATCCGCTGGTAGCCGTGCAGCCCCGACTCCAGCTGCTCGAGAACCCGGTCCTGCGCGACCGCGATGATCGCCGACGAGCCGGGCGGTAGGCTCTCGCCGACCTCGCGGAGCTGGTCGTCCTCGAAGCCCTTGTCGCGGATCTTGCCCCAGATCCCGCCGGCGCCGGCGCCCACGACGGCGGAGGCGATCAGGGCGGGCGGGAAGATCAGCCCGACGACGCCGCCGGCGACCGCACCGCGCTTCGTCCAGCGCCGCGTGCTCGGGTCGGCCGTCTCGTCGTAGTGGACCTTCCCGTCGGCCTTGTGCACGATGATTGCGCCGTCGATCAGGTCGATCGCGCCCTCGCGCTGGGCCGCCTTGAAGTCCTTGAGCGCAGCGGCCGCGCCGCCTTCCGTGTCGTACGCCGCGATGAAGATCTCGATCGTGTCGTTGCTCATGCACGTGCCTCCCGTTTTGTGGACGTGTCGAGCGTACGGGCTACCCAGGCAGCTCGCTCACCCCGATCGGTTGATTCAGACGATCGTGAAGAGCGGCGCTCCGAGCTGATCGGCGTCGACGTCGATGCCGAGCCCCGGCCGGTCCGGCGCGGCGCCGCGTCCCTCGTGGGAGCGTGGGTGGTACCCGGCGACGTGGTCGGTCGTCCAGTCGTTGAAGAACGAGCAAGTGAAAAGTGCATCGGCGGGTGTGCTCGCCGCCAAGTGACTGACGGCCGCGGTCGTCACGTCACCGCCCCAGGTGTCCTCGATCGTCACCCGGAGGCCGAGCTCCACGGCGAGGTCGCGGAGGCGGCGCGCGCGGGAGAGCCCGCCTACCTTCGCGAGCTTGAGGTTGACCGCGCTGGCGCCACCGGGGCCGGCCGCGGCGAGCAGGGATTCGACGTCGTCGACGATCTCGTCGTAGACGAGCGGCAGCCGCGTCAGCGGCCGCAGCCGTACGCATTCGTCCAGCGTCCGGCACGGCTGCTCGAAGGAAAGTCCGTCGAAGCGCTCGAGCAGCCGGGCGGCGGCCAGAGCGTTCGCGAAGGAGTAGCCGCCATTCGCGTCGGCAACGATCACCTCGCGGTCGTCCGTGACCCGGAACACCGCCTCCACTCGGGCGGCGTCCTCGACCGGGTCGCCGCCGATCTTCAGCTGGAAGCGGTGGATGCCGTGGTGCTGCCGGCTCTTGACGAACTCGGCCATCTCCGCCGGCTCGCCGAGCGGGACCGCCTCGTAGAGCGGGAACGAGCCCTGCAGGCGGCCGCCGAGCAGGTCGCAGACGGCCAGCCCGGTCGCGCGGCCGAGCACGTCGTGGCAGGCGATGTCGACCGGGCTCTTCGCGTAGCCGTGGCCGGCGAGCGCGGCGTCCATCACCTGGTTCACGCGCGCGAGGTTGAGCGCGTCGACGCCGAGTAGCGCAGGGGCGAGCTCCCGGAGCGCCGCTCGTGCTCCCTCGGCGAACGTGGGCAGGTACGTCGCCCCGAGCGGGCACGTCTCGCCCCAGCCCCCGAGCTCGTTCTCGGTGGTGATCCGCACGAGCGTCGAGGAGAGCGCCCCGGTCGCCCGCCCGCCCGACATGACGTACTCGCCGTGCGCGTAGTGGAGCTCGTAGCCCCAGACGTCGATCCGCCGGATGGCCTCGTTCACGGGGCGATCGTCGCAGACGGAGACGGAACGGATGGAGCCCGGCGCAAGGCCGGGCTCCATCGCCGCTGGTGAGCCCCGCAGCTCACTCAGGTTCCCCCGGCCAGTTCTGGCCGGTTCTCATCGCGTTAAACGAAGCGCACCAGCACCCATCCGAAGACGACGTTGACGCCGTCGTAGTACGAGGCGCGGATCGGGATCGGGTTGCCGATGCTCCCGTCCGCATTGAGTGCAAACGGGGCGACCGTGGTCCCGAACCGGATCCAGGCAGGCCCGCGTGATGCGGTCAGAGACCCGGTCATGAGCGGCCCGATGTGCTTCGACCGCAGGTCGACGCTGAGCGTGGTGGCCGGGCTGCCGAAGGTCGCGTCGCCCGCGAGCCAGTCGACGCCTCCGTCGGTCACGGTCTGCAGCACGCCCGAGACGACGTCGCCGTCCCAGTGGATCACCGGCGAGCCGGGCTCACCGGTGAAGTCGATCGTGACGTGGCCGAGGTTGGTCGCGGTCACCGTGACGGTGAACGAGCCGCTGGCCGTATTTCCGACCGAGTCGACCGCATTGCAGTGGACCGTGGTCGTGCCGATGGGGAACACGCTGCCGGACGCGGGCGTGCACGACACCGGCACGGTGCCGTCGATCAGGTCGGTTGCCGTCGCCGTGAAGGTGACGACGTGCGCCGCTCGGGCCGGTTGCGGCGACCGTGATCGGGCCGGGCAGCGAGAGCACCGGCGCGGTCGTCAGCACGGTCCTCGCCGCGCTCGTGGAGGCGACGGTGACCTGGATGAGCGGGTACGTGCCCGTGACCGTGCACGAGAGCGCGTGCCCGACGTCCGCCACCGTCGGTGTGTAGGCCGGCCCGGTCGCGCCCGCGATCGGGTTTCCGTCCAACCGCCACTGGAAGCCGTCGAAGCCGAACAGCGAGAGCGACGGCTGCTGGCCTGCCCACGTCGACCACAGCGCGCCTCCGCACGTTTGCGGTGTGCCGTGCTGCAGCGAGCCGCCGACCGACGGCGGCGCGACCGACGCGTCCGGGGCTCCGGAGCCTGCTCGCCCCATCGCCCGGATCGTGCCTTGGTCGGTGAACCAGAGGCTGCCGTCCGCCCCGGTGCCGATCCCGCCGGGAAGGCTGCCGGCGGGCAGGCCGGTCGAGAACTTCGGGCCGAACACGTGGCTCACCGGGTTGATGAACTGGATCGCGGGGGTCGTGCCCTTGTCGGTGAACCAGAGGTTGCCGTCGGGGCCGAAGGCGACCCGGCCGGGCGAGCTGCCCGCGCCGATCGGGAACATCGTGATGTCGTGCGTGAGCGGGTTGATGATCCCGATTGCGCCCGTGGTGCCGGCGTCGTTGAACCACATGTTTCCGTCGGTGCCTGGCACCATCGCGGCGCCGGGATTGCTGCCCGCGAGCAGTCCGGTCGAGTATTCGGTGATCACGTGGGTCGTCGGGTTGATCGACCCGATCGCCTTCGTCGTCCCGGAGTCCGTGAACCACAGGTTCCCGTCGGGGCCGGCGCCGATGCCCTGCTGCGGCGCGCTGCCGCCGTTCAGCCCCACCGTGAACTCGGTGATGACGTGCGTCGTCGGGTTGATCACTCCGATCGCGCCGGGCGTGCCGCGGTCGGTGAACCAGAGGTTGCCGTCCGGGCCCAGCGTGATCCCGGCCGGCATGCTCGCGGCGGGAAGGCCGGTGCCGAACTCGACGATCGCCTTTGTCTTCGGGTTGATCATCCCGATCGCCTTGGTCGTGCCGGCGTCGGTGAACCACATGTTGCCGTCTGATGCCATGGCGATCGAGAACGGCTGGGCGCCGGGGTTCAGCCCCGCGCCGAACAACGTGATCGCGCCGGACGTCGTGATCTGGCCGATCTTCCCGGCCCGGTCGGTGAACCAGAGGTTCCCGTCGGGGCCGGCGCGGGACCTGCGCGATGTTGGTGCCCGGGGCCGTGAACATCGTGATCTGGCCCAGCGGCGCCGCGCTCGCGACGCCGATGCAGACAGCGAGCGACGCGACGGCTGCCGCGAGAATCGCCTTTGCGGATTTCATGTTCCGCTCCTCTCTCGTGCGCCCCTCCGGCCGCACGGATCGTGGCGCGGGTATCCGTCGCCGTCCGCGGTGCGCATGACTGAAAAGGCTCGAGGCATGCCCGCGGCGGCGGACAACCGTTCCGAGGCCATCCAATCACGTTTCCGGCGCGGAATACAGCCGCTACCGTCGATCCGTGGGGCCGGTCACCTCGTACGGGACGCTCGTCGCGGTGCAGGCGGCGCTCGTCGCCGCGCCGGTGCGGCCGTGGCGGATCGCGTCCTCCCGGCTGCTCGGCCTTGTGATCCCGGCGGCGGCGCTCGTCCTCGGCGTCGCAATCGCGCGCGCGAGCGGGGGCGCCGACTTCCTGACCGCGCTCGCCACCTTCGCGACGCCGGTGCTCGCGGCCGGAGCGGGGTGGGCACGCGGCTGGCGCGCGCCGTGGCTGGCCGTCCCCGTGGCCGCGGCGCTCTACCTGATCGCCTGGCAGGACGCCGGGACGGTCGGGGACGGGGCCGGCGTCGTGCTCATCGCCGGCGCTTGCCTCACCGCGACCGCCGTCGTCGCGGCGCTCGCGCCGCAGTCGTGGCTGACTGCGGGGCTGATCGGGCTCGTCATCCTCGACTGCATCTTCGTCTGGGGTGACCGGCAGGTGGAGCCGGCCATGCAGGCGCTCCAGGGAGCGACACCGCCCTCGGTCGGCACGGGCACGCCGCTGCCCGCGCTCCAGCAGGCCGACTTCGGCACCGCGACGATGGGCTGGCTCGACTTCGCCGCGCCGGCGCTCCTCGCCATTCTCGTCCAGCACCGCCGGAGCGCGGCTGTTGCAACGGGGGTCGCCGCTGCGCTCTGGGGGCTGCTTCTGCTCGTCACTTCGCCGATCGCGGCCACGCCGCCGGTGCTCGCCGGGCTCCTGGCCGACCGCGTACGCTCCGCGCCTTGGAGCGGCTCGCGATCACGGGGGCGGGAGGGCTCATCGGGCACATCCTCGGCAGCGCACTCGCCGAGCGCTTCGAGCTGACGCGAATCGACAAGGACGCGGGCGACGGCGTCGACGTGGTCGCCGACAGCACCGACCTCGATGCGTTGATCGGCGCGTTCCGCGGCGCGCAGCTCGTCGTCGACCTTGCAGCCGACCCGTCGGCCGACGCGCCGTGGTGGTCGGTGCGGGCCAACAACATGCCGGCGACGCTGAACGCGCTCGAGGCCGCGCACCGGGCGGGCGTGCGACGGGTCGTCTTCGCGAGCTCGAATCACGTCACCGGCATGTACGAGCAGGACGAGCCGTACGCGTCGATCGTGAAGGGCGCCTACGAGGGGCTCGACCCGGCCGCGCTCCGGCGGGTCACGGTCGCCGACCCGATCCGGCCCGACGGGCCATACGGCGTCGGCAAAGCGCTCGGCGAAGCGGCCGGACGGATGTACGTAGAGCTGCACGACCTCTCCGTGATCTGCCTGCGCATCGGCACGGTCAACGCCGAGGGGCGGCCGCGTGACCAGCGCCAGTTCGCGACGCTGCTGACCCACCGGGACCTCGTCCAGCTGGTCGAGCGCGCGCTCGAGGCGCCGGCGTCGGAGCGCTTCGGGATCTTCTACGGCGTCTCCGGCAACACCTGGCGGATCTGGGACATCGACGACGCACGGGCGCGTCTGGGCTACGAGCCGCGCGACGATACCGAACAGTTCCGCGTCTAGACCTCAAGTAGAGCTTTAGATCGCGCCGCGGTTCACCCACCGCGGGGGAGCGCGCGATTCGAAAAGCCGACCAACAATCCGATCGTCCGGTTGGGGGAGAGGGTCTCGGACGACTTTCGGTGCACGTGTATCCCGTTTCGCTGCGGCTGCTTGCTGCGGCGGGGCGCGGATGGCAGTAACCCGGGCACGCACCGAGGGCGTTCGGAAAGGGGGAAGGGAAGTGCATCGCACTTCGAAGCACGCAGTGCTGCGGCTCGTCATTGCCATGACGGTCGCTGCGGTTGTAGCCGTCGCGTGGACCGGTTCGGCCCTCGCGACGGGAGTCGAGCAACGGCACGCTCGAGATCTGCAAGTCGTCGCTGAACGGCATGTCGGGGAAGACGTTCAAGTTCTCGGTGAACGGCGGGGCGCCGATCTCCGTGAACGGTGGGCGCTGCAGCGGGCCGATGGCTGTCCCGGCCGGCACCGTCAAGATTCTCGAGCAGGCCAATTCGGCCACCGACGTCGCCTCGATTCGCGCGACGCCGTCGGCCCGTCTGCTCAGCTCGGATCTGACGGCCGGCCTGGTCACGGTCACGGTTCCGGCCGGCACGAGCGCGTCCAACGAGACGCGCGTGACGTACGTGAATGAGCCCGCCGGGGGCAACTTCGGCGATCTCAAGATCTGCAAGCTGACCGAGACCCCGGCGTTCCTGGGGAAGGACTTCAGCTTCAAGGTCAACGGTGGCTCGGCGATCAGCGTGACCGCCGCAGGCCTGTTCGACGATCCGTCCACCTGGTCGTGCCGCCTCGCCGGTCACTTCCAGGTCGGCTCGGTCGTCAACGTCCAGGAGCTCACGCCGCCGGAGGCCGAGGTCGCCTGGATCGACACCGATCCGGCTGACAACCTCGTCGACTTCAACACCACCGATTCCACCGCGTCCGTGCAGATCACGGCCGGCATGACGGTGGTCGAGTTCGACAACGAGGCCCACACGCCCACGGGCACCGGGTACCTCGAGATCTGCAAGGACCGGGCACAGCTCGGGTACAACGACGTCGACTGGGCAGTCCAGGGCCCCTTCACCTTCACGGTGGAAGACGCCCAGGGCGCGTACCAGGATGTCACCGTGCTCGCGGGCCAGTGCTCGGCGCCGCTCCAGGTCAACGCGGGCATCGCCCACGTCACGGAGCACGCGGTCGACGGGATCGATCTCGTCGACGCGTACACGATTCCCGAGGAGCGCCTGATGGGCTCCAATCTCATCAACAAGACCGCTGACGTCGAGGTTCCGGTCTCCAGTGACCCGAACGACGAGACGCAGCTGCACATGGTCAACCAGGCACAGCGCGCCCAGCTGAAGATCTGCAAGGCCCTCGGGCCGGGCAGCTCCGATCTGGTCGGGCAGAAGTTCTACTTCGACGTCGATGCGGGCCACGGCATGTGGCTCGACGGGAACCGCTATCCGTTCTCGATCACGGCCGGCGCGCAGACCCAGTGCAAGATCTGGGGCGACCTGCCGATCGGCACGGATGTCTCCGTCGACGAGCTGTTCGCGGAGGACTACCAGCAGGTTCAGACTTTGACGCCGATCCTGATCGGGGACCTGCCGAGCAACGCGTTCATCGACACGACCGGTGAGGGCACCCTCACGGTCAAGCCTGGCATCAACACGCTCACGATCACCAACACGGCCATGGGCCAGCTCGAGGTCTGCAAGGCGAAGATCAAGGACCTCAACACCAACGCCCAGCCGTACATCAACTTCCTGATCGACGGCACCAAGAAGGTGCAGGTCCGGGCCGGCAAGTGCTCCATGCCGCTCCGCGTCTCGGTGGGCAACCACACCGTCGTCGAGCAGAGCTACAACAAGGCGGCCACCTCGGCTCCGTACGGCCCGTACGGCTCGGCGATCTCGCTGAGCTCGTCCGCGTCGGACTACGAGCTCGACACGGGCGGCACGCTCCTTGGCATCCCGTTCACGACGCCGGGCGGCGGCATCGACGTTCAGCCGTCCGACCGCGTGGTCAGCAAGAACATCGCCACGCGCACGGTCACGGTGTTTGTGCCGTACGGCGTGAACGGTGAGACGCTCGTCACCTACTACAACCGGATCCGCAAGGGCCAGATCAAGATCTGCAAGACGATCCCGGACTCTTCGTCGGATTCGCTGGGTGGCAAGACGTTTGACTTCAAGTGGACGGTCGACCACCAGAGCGGCACCGTGTCGCTGATGGCGGGCGAGTGCTCCTTCGTCCTGGGCCAGTCGAATATCATCGACAGCAACGCCCAGCCGACGGGTGTGCGCGTCGAGGAGCTCATCCCGACGGGCTCGTTCTACGCCGTCGACTCCATCGTCGTGCAGTTCGCCCGCGACAATGTGAGCCCGCTTCCGGGCACGCAGAATCCGGGCACGGTTGCGACGTGGAACCTGGGTCCCGACACCAACGTCGTGACCTACGACAACCGGTCGTTCGATCCCTAATCCGGATCTGACGACACTCCCGGCCTAGCCGGGACGCAGTTCCAGGCGAGGGCCCCGAGAGGGGCCCTCGCCGTATTTCCCGGCCGGTCGGCCAGGGTTGCATCCCACGCATGTGGGTATGGCCCATCGCTCACGGTGAGGGAGACAATCCGCCTGTCCCCAGGCCGGTCGTGCCGGCGCCGGCCGGCACCGAGGAGGGTTCATGCGGCGTGCCACGGTCGCTGCCGTGCTGGCCGCCGGCTGCTCCCGGCGCAGCCGCGTTCCATGGACCTGACGCACGCCACCGCGCAGCCGCAGGCGACAGGAACGCTGGCCGTCTGCGTGCTCAGCGAGACGGCCGCCTACTGGGCCACCCCGGGGGCGCGCACACGGTCACGGAGATCGCGTCGAACGACTACGACCTCGTCGGGGTCTCGACGATCCCGGCCGGCGCGTCCTGTCGCAGGATCTGAACGCGCGCACGGCCGTCGTCGACGTACCGTACGGGGGCACCGGCGGCGACACCGCGGTGTTCTTCACGAACGCGGTCAAGACGGGCCAGGTGAAGGTCTGCAAGACGGCGTCCGGCAACCTGGCCAACAAGACGTTCTCGTACAGCATCGACACGCAGCCGGGCCAACCGGGGTACACGGTGCAGCAGGACGGCCTGATCTCGCCGGGCGACTGCACGCTGCCTACCGACCCCGATCCCGGTGCTGCAGCGGAACGGCAAGAACACGGCCATCGGCATCCACGAGAACGAGATCACAGGGATGCAGACAGGCTTCGTCGTCACGAACATCGTGCTGACGGTCGGCACGCGGGGCTACTGCACGACCGCGAACTCCCCGGGCAACCCGGTGTGTCCGTACGCGACCGGGTACAACTACCCGACCGGGGACGTCGACTTCTTCCTCGGTCCCAACGTGAACCAGATCGACTACACGAACACGGCGACGTAACGACCGCTCGCATACGACGCCGAGCGCAGGCCCCGGGATATCCCGGGGCCTGCGCCGTCTACTAGGGGTTTGGCGGAACGTCGTTCGTCGCAGGGGTGCGATGGTCGGGCCGAGGTTAGGACGCAGGGAGCGTTCGTATGCTTTTCATAGGGCGCGACCGAGGACGACGGCTCGGGACGTCCAGCGCGGCCCTGCGACACAGCATCGTTTCGCCAAGCCCCTAGGCCATACACCTCGTGGGATGCCGCGCGCCGCGCCGTCCGGGCGGTTCACCCATCCAGGGGTATAGGCCGGTCGAGGTCGGCGCGGGACAATCGACTGGCCTGCAAGCCGCCGTCGTGGCGCGGCACATTGCTGCGGCTGTTCGCCTGTAGGCCCGTTTCCATCAGTTCAAAGGGAGAGTGGGGGGAGGAGCAACATGCGACGAATCGCGATCCTTGCGACGATCGTGGTCGCGGCTCTTACGGCCGTGGGGGCGGCCCAAGCGGGCGTTTCCGATGGGCTCGGGCCGTGGGCGGACTACGTAGTCGCGAACAACCAGGGATGTGCGTACATCCCGCCGGACCTAGCGACGTGCCAGCCCGTACGTCCCTCGCGCAGCGACCCGCAGTCCGCTGTCGGGCCGGCCGAGACGCCGCACGCGGGCGACAACAACCCGATTCCCGAAGGCACGTTCTACAGCCTCGGGTTTACCGCGCCCCAGACGGGCCAGGCATACATCACGCTCGGGTTCGACAACCCGGTGTGCAACCAGCCTCTGGCCGACCTCGCGATCGATCTGTTCGAGATCACGAAGGAGCCGTACCCGCCGGAAAAAGTGCACGTCTACGCGAGCTACGACAACGTGAACTACTACTTCGCGGGTGACGTGACGAAGGATGGCACTGTCAGCCTGCCGCCTCAGGTGCCGGTTGCGCACTTCGTCAAAGTCGTCGACGCCAGCGACAAGACGCTCTTCCTCGGGCGGACGCCCGACATCGACGGCTACGACCTCGACGGCGTTCGGTCGCTTAACACCACGACCTGCAACGAGCCAAACGGCAAGATCGAGGTCTGCAAGGCCACAACGAACGGCATGTCGGGCAAGTCGTTCCAGTTCTCGCTCAACGGCGGCACGGCGTTCACGGTCAAGGGCGGCCGGTGTTCCGGTCCGATCACGACGCTCGCAGGCGCGAACCGTGTGGTCGAGCTCCAGACCAACCCGCCGACCGACGTCGCGAACATCACGACGAGACCAAGTAGCAGGATGATCATCAAAGACTTGCCCAACCGAACGGCGATCGTCTTCGTCGCCGCCGGATCGACCGCGGCGAACGAGACGATGGTCACCTTCACGAACCAGCCCGCGGGCGGGACGTACGGTGACCTGAAGATCTGCAAGCTCACGCAGACGCCGCAGTACATCGGCCGGCTGTTCAGCTTCCGCGTCAACGGGGGGCCGCTGTTCAGCACCGAGGCCAACGACTCGTCGACCGATCCGTCGACATGGTCGTGCCGCCTGGCCGGCTCGTTCCAGGTCGGGACGAATCTGACCGTCTCGGAGGAGATCCCGGCGGGTGCCCAGATCGCCTGGTTCGACTCGGAGCCGGCGACGGCGCTCACCGACTTCGACACGAACGCCGGGACGGCGAACGTAACGATCGGCGCCGGCGTGACCACGGTGCTCGTGGACAACGAGGCGATTCCGCCGCCGCTGTCCGGGTACCTCGAGATCTGCAAGGACGCCGCGCAGCTCGGTCGGAACTACGCCGACCCGTTCGTCCAGGGGCCGTTCACCTTCACGGTGGAGACCGCGGACGCCGCGACGTTCGACACGGTCGTCGGTGTCGGGCAGTGCTCGGTGGCGTTCCAGGTGCCGGCCGGCATCACGACGATCACGGAGCACGCGGTGGCGAACCACTCGCTGGTCGACGAGTTCACCATCCCGGAGGACCGCTTCCTGAACGGAAACCTCATCAACGGGACGGCGACCGTCGAAGTGCCGGTCTCCGGCTCGGTCAACGACGAGACGCAGGTGCACTTCGTCAACAAGCGCGACCGGGCGCAGCTGAAGATCTGCAAGGCGCTCGGCCCGGGCAGCAGCGACCTGAGTGGTCACACCTTCAACTTCGACGTCGACCTCCAGGGCGCCGACATGATCCCGGCGTACGGCTACTCGAGCTACGTCTCGATCGTCGCCAGCGCGACTACGACGCAGTGCGTCATCGCCGGTGACTTCCCGGTCGGGAGCGACGTCGACGTGCACGAGCACTTCGGGCAGGACGCCAACTTCGGCGTCTCGACCGACGACGGCTCGTTCATCGATGTCTCGGGCGAGGGCACCGTCCACATCAACCCGGGCATCAACACGATCACCGTCACGAACACGGCCAAGGGCCTGCTCGAGGTCTGCAAGGCGAAGATCACGTACCTGACCGGCACCCAGCCGACGTTTGTGTTCGTGATCGACGGCTCGAAGACGATTTCGGTGCAGGCGGGCAAGTGCTCGCCGGCGATGTCGGTCACGGTCGGCGACCACTCGGTCAACGAGCGGCTGACGCAGCCGAACTTCGAGCTCTACGACATCAAGACCATTCCGGTCGACCGCCTGGTCTCGTCGAGCATCCCCGGACGCACGGCCACCGTCCACGTCCCGTACGGGCCGCAGGGCGAGACCGCAGTCACGTTCTACAACCGGGTCCGCACCGGCACGGTGAAGATCTGCAAGGTCGTGTCCGACGGGTCACTGGACTCGATCGGATCGACGCTGTTCCACTTCGACGTCATCATCAACCCGCTGTCGCAGACTCCGATCCTGCTCACGGACGTCGCAGCGATCATGAACGGCGAGTGCGCGATCGTCGCAACGCTGCCGATCCTGCAGCCGAACGGGCAGCCGACCGCGATCCAGGTGCTGGAGGAGACGCCGCCTGCGGGCGTGTTCGTCACCAACATCACCTACTCGGGCTCCGGCACGGAGATCGCCAACAACGTCTGCGGCCGCACCGCATACCTACCTGCTCGGGACGAACGTGAACATCTCCACGTTCACGAACCAGAAGGGCGTCGCACCGCCCTGCTAGACCCCGAGCTCACATAAGTCGCAACGGCCGAGGGCCCCGGGAGACCGGGGCCCTCGGCGTGGAGGGTTGCCTTTTCCGCGGGACCTGACTTGAATGAGTGAGAGGGCCAGGGGGACAGGCCCGATCGGGGTCCGAAGGGGAAGCACTTGGGGAAGCAGTTCCGCGCGACGGTGGGACGTGTCTGCGCGATCGGGGCGATCGTGCTGGCCGTGCTCGTCGTCACGGCCCCCGCAGAGGCCCGGCTGACGGGCGGGAGCATCGAGGTCTGCCTCGCCGCCACGAACGACATGGGCGGTAAGCCCATCCAGTTCTCGCTCAACGGCGGCGCGCCGTTCACGGTCAAGGGTGGGCGCTGCAGCGGCGCGATCGCGATCACGCCGGGCCCGATCGGCGTCGACGAGGTCTCCCCGGACACGGCGACCATGGCGGTCGACGTCAAGCCCTCGTACCGCGCTCTCAGCTCCGACCTTCCGAACGCGCACGCGGTCGTGGCCGTCCCCGCCGGCTCGACCGAGTCGACGCGCACGATCGTCACCTTCACGAACGCCGGCTCGCTCGGGATCCCGCCCGGGCCGACGCCGACCACAACCGGCACGATCCAGCTCTGCGCCGCCACCGACAACGGCATGAACGGCAAGCCGTTCCAGTACTCGCTGAACGGCAGCGCCACGTTCACGGTCAGCGGCGGCGCGTGCAGCGGCCCGTTGACGACGCGCTCCGGCACCAACATCGTCACCGAGGCCGCCTCCGGCATCGGCCAGGTCAGCGCGATCGGCGTCACGCCCCAGACCCGGCTCCGCAGCACCGACATCGTCCACCAGCAGGCGTCGATGGATGTCCCGGCCGGTTCGACCGCGCTGAACCCCACCAGGGTCACCTTCACGAACGTCCCGCCCGGCGGCTCCACGCCGCCCGGCGACACGACCGGCGACCTCAAAATCTGCAAGACGAGCGCGACGCCCGCCTTCCAGGGGCGCCTGTTCTCGTTCGCCATCAACGCCGGCCCGGCGTTCAGCATCGAGGCCGGCACGCCGAGCGCTCCGGTCTGCAGCCTGCCCGTGTCCTTCCCGATCGGGACGCGGGTGCTCGTCCAGGAGCTGCAAACGCCGAACGTGCTCGTCTCGTCGATCACCGTCTCCGACGGCCGAGGCACCGGAGCGGACGTGGACAATCGCAACGTCACCGCGACGGTCGGCGCAGGCACGACGCTCGTCACCTTCGACAACGAGCCGGTGCCGATCCCGCAGACCGGCTACCTCGAGGTGTGCAAGGACGTGACGAGCGCCGACGTGACCGGGCAGTTCGACTTCACCGTCACGGCGCCGGGCTTCTCTCAGGTCGCCAGCGCCTACGCCGGCCAGTGCACGGGGCCGATCGCCGTCCCGGGCGGCAACGTCAGCATCACCGAGGCCGCCCGGCAGGGCATCCAGCTGACCTCGGTCTCGACGCTGCCGGCCGACCGTCTCTTCTCCGCGAACCTGATCAACCGCGTGGCGACGGTAGAGGTTCCGGTTGGCGACGTCTCGACGGAGACGCAGGTCCACTTCGTCAACACGGCCGTCCTCGGGCAGTTGAAGGTCTGCAAGGCGCTCGCGGCGGGCAGCGACGTGCTCAGCGGGCAGACGTTCCAGTTCGACGTGACCCGACACGTCGATGCGGACGTCCCGGGGCCGACGCAGCGTGTCTCGGTCATCGCGAACATCGCGTCCACCCAGTGCGTGATCGCCGGCTCGTTCCCCGTCGGCGAGCAGATCGCCGTCGCGGAGGTCGCGCCCGACCCGTCGATCGACGTCTCCGGCGAGGGCACGGTGACGATCGCCTCCGGCATAAACTCGATCACGGTCACGAACCGGGCCATGGGCACGCTCGAGATCTGCAAGGCGCGGATCGGGTATCTGACCGGCGCCCAGCCCGTCTTCCGCTTCCGCATTGACGGCGGCGGCGTCCTGACCGTCCGGGCCGGCGTGTGCTCGCTGCCGCAGCGCGTCACCATCGGCACCCACACGGTGCAGGAGCTGGCCGAGAACGACTACGAGCTCGATCCCACTGCGCCGGGCGCGGGGATCGATGTGTCGCCGGCCGACCGCGTCGTGACGAAGAACACCGCCATGCGCACGGTCTCGGTGACCGTCCCGTACGGCGCGTCGGGCGAGACGCTCGTCAGCTTCGCCAACCGGGTCAAGCTCGGGCTCGTCAAGGTCTGCAAGCAGGTCCCCGCGACGTCGATGGACGCGCTCGGCACAACGGAGTTCAGCTACACGGTCACGGTCGGCGGCGTGCTGCAGGCGCCGATCACCGGGATCACCGCCGGCTCGTGCTCGCTGCCGGTCGGCCCGTTCCCGCTGCTGCAGCCGGACGCGTCGGCGACGGCCGTCTCCGTCCTGGAGGACGGCGCCGCGGCCACGGCTCCGTGGACGATCTCGGACGTCACCTGCAGCGGCTGCCGGCAGCCTGCGGCCAAGGTCTACGACGTCACGAACACGACGCTGCTTCTGGGCTTCGGCTTCAACCTCGGGCCTGACGTGAACGCGCTGATGTTCACGAACGCCGTCACGCCCCACTAGCCAGCCGCACCAGCCAGCTGCGACCCTTGCGGCGTGGCCCGTCGCATCCCTGTGGCGTCGCTCGCCGTCGCGGCCGTCGCGGCCGCCGTGGCGATCGCCTTCGCAGACTCGTCGATCGTCGTGCTCGCCCTGCCGCAGCTGCTCGACCAGCTGAACACGTCGATCACGCCCGTCTCGTGGGTGATCACGGCCTACAACCTGGTCGTCGCAGTCGTGGCGCTCACGCTTGGGTCGCGGCTCGGGCGCGCCTCCGCGCGGCGGGTCGGGCTCGCGGGCCTGGCCGTCTTCCTCGCAGGGTCGCTCGCCTGTGCCCTCGCCGGCTCACTGCCGACGCTGGTCGCGCTGCGCTGCGTCCAGGGCATCGGCGCCGCACTCCTCTTGGCCGCCTCGCTCCCGCTCTTGATCGCGCTCACGGGCTCCGAGAGACGCGGCATCGCGCTCTGGGTCGGCGCGGGCGGGCTCGGCGCCGCCATCGGGCCGGCGCTCGGCGGCGTGCTCACCGAGGTGTTCGACTGGCGGGCGATCTTCCTTGTGCAGGCGCCGGTCGCTGCGCTTGCGATCCCGGCCGTCGCTGCGGTGCGTGCCCGGCCGCTTCCGTCGCGGGCGGCCGGCGGGCGCACTGCGCTCCTCGCCGACGTCGGCCTGGGGCTCGTCTTCGCCGGGCTCGCGGGCGCGCTCTTCCTGGTCGTCGTGCTGCTGATCGAGGTCTGGGGGCTGTCCCCGCTCGAGGCGGCGGCGGCCGTCACCGCGCTGCCGCTCGCGACCCTTGTCGGCGCCCGGCTCGAGCGCCCGCTGAGCGGGACGCGTGCGGCGGTGACAGGCTCGCTGGCGCTGGCGGCGGGGCTGCTCGGGCTCGCGCTGCTGCCCGCGACGAGCATCCCGCTCGTCGTCTGGGCGCTTGCCCTGTGCGGGGCCGGGCTCGGGCTCGCGCTGCCCTTCTTCGGCCTCCGCTCGCTCGAGGGCTCCGACCTCGCCGGGTCGGCCGCCCACTCGGTCGGCGCTCGGCACGCCGGGCTCGTCGCCGCGCTCGTCCTCGTCGCCCCGCTGCTCGCGAGCGGCGTCTCGACGGGCAGCGAGCAGGCCGCGCTCGGCAGCGCTTCGGCCGTGCTCGACGCACCGGTCGGCATTGCGGACAAGGTCTCGATTGCGCTCGCGCTCGACCGTGAGATCCAGGCTGCGCCGAAGGGCGCGATGCCGAACGTTGATGCTGCCTTCCAGGGGCGGAGTGGGAAGGACGTCGAGCAGCTGCGCAACCGACTGGTCTCGATACTCGAGGACACGCTCACGCGGAGCTTCCGGGCCAGCTTCGCGCTGACCGCGCTCTTCGCACTGCTCGCGGTGCTCCCGGCGCTGGCGCTGCGGAGGCGCAGGTGAGCGCCCGCGTGGTCATGGCCGGTCTGGCCGTGGCTGCCCTGCTCCTGCTCGGCGTCGAGCTGGCGATGGGGGCGCGGGATTTCGGCGAGGTGCAGCTCAGTGCACCGTGCGCGCAGACGACGCTGCCGCCGGGCGCGGGCCTCGACCGCACGGTGCAGCGGATCGTCATCGGCGCGCTCGACCGGGCTTCGTGCCAGCTCGGGACGACGCGAGAGCGCCTGCTGCTCTCGCTGTCGCCGAACGGAGGCTCGCGCTTCAAGAACTGGAACGACGCCGACGAGGAACGCCTGCTGCGCGGCGCGCTCGTCTCGTCGATCGACGACGCCGAGCACCGCGGCGACCTGAGCGCCGTCGAGGCCGGGATTCTGCGCCAGCTCGCGCAGCGTGCCCCGGTGCAGCTGGTCGTCCAGGCAGCGAGCCATCTCGACGACCTGCTCGGGCTCGCGAACCTCATTCCCTAGCAAAAGGTCCCACTAGCGGAATGCGGCGGGTCCTAGTAGCGTTGTAGCCCAGCGACCGGTGTAAACCGGTCCGGCGTGACACGTTTGCAGCGGTGCCGAGACGGGAATGTATGCCGGTCTTCCGCCGTTTGTATATGTAGATCGCCGTCGATGAGCGCCTCCTCCCCCGATCGCGCTCTCGACGGCGGTTTCGCGAGCCGGAAGGCCGGCCCCGCGTACCACGCCAGAGAGAAGGATCTAAGAAACGATGAAAACGGCAATTCACCCCGAACTGACACGTACGACCATCACCTGCCAGTCCTGCGGGACGGCGATCGAGACGCGAACGGCCAGGCCGTTCACGACCGTCGACGTCTGCGCCAGCTGCCACCCGGCCTACACCGGTGAGCTGCGGCGCGAGGCGCGCGGCGACCGGATCGACCGGTTCGAGCGGCGCCGGCGGCTCGCCACGGCAGGAAGCTGAGAAGAGAAAGGCAGGGAGATTCCACTGAGCACCACCATGCAGCACGACTTCATCACCAAGTTCATCGAGGACTCCGAGGAGCGCGGCTCGGTCACCCGGCCGGAGCTCGAGGCGATCGCGCTCGAGCACGACCTGGACGAGGCCGAGGTCGCCGAGCTCGTGCACGAGCTCGAGGTGCGCGGCATCGAGCGCATCGAGCCCGAGGACGAGACCGCCACCGAGACGGAGGCGTCGCGTACGCGTGCGCTCGACCTGACGGCCGCGCCGTCGGGGACGACCGACTCGCTCCAGCTGTTCCTCAACGAGATCGGCCGGCACGAGCTGCTCACCGCCGCCGACGAGGTTGCGCTCGCCAAGCGTGTCGAGCGCGGTGACCTCGCGGCCAAGGAGCGGATGATCAACTCGAACCTCCGCCTCGTCGTCTCGGTCGCGAAGCGCTACCAGGGGCACGGCGTGCCGCTGCTCGACCTGGTGCAGGACGGCGTCATCGGCCTGAACCGCGCGGTCGAGAAGTTCGACTGGCGGCGCGGCTACAAGTTCTCCACGTACGCGACGTGGTGGATCCGGCAGGCCGTCCAGCGGGCGGTCGCCAACCAGGCGCGGACGATCCGCGTGCCCGTCCATGTGCACGAGCGCCGGCAGAAGCTCGGCCGGGCCGCACAGCGGCTCCAGCTCGAGCTCGGCCGCGAGGCGACCGTGGACGAGCTGGCCCAGGCGACCAACCTGCGCCTCGACCACGCCGAGGAGGCCCTCGCGGTCGCCGACGCGTCCGTCTCGCTGAACCAGGCAGTCGGCTCCGACGCCGACGGCGAGCTGGGCGATCTGTTCGCCGACGAGACCGCGGTCGACCCGGAGGAGGAGGCGTCGGACTCGCTCCGCCGCCAGGCCGTCCGGAAGGTCGTCGCGCAGCTCCCCGAGCGGGAGCGGCGGGTCGTCGAGCTCCGCTTCGGTCTCGCCGACGGCGAGACGTGGCCGCTCGAGTCGATCGGCAAGGAGCTGGGCCTGACGCGCGAGCGCGTCCGCCAGCTCGAGGCGAGCGCGCTCTCGAAGATGCACCGCGCGCTCTCGGGCGAGGACGTCAATCTGGCCGAGGCTGCCTGACCGGCCAGACGGCGGACGAAACGGAACCAAAGCGGGCCAGGATGTCGATCCTGGCCCGCTTTCGTTTGTGGCTGACAGCCACAAACTTGGGCAGGGTCGGGGCCGCAGCCGTGCCGGGCGCGGGTAGCGTGGCCGGACGACCGAAGGAGGCCCGATGAAGCTCGAAGGGATTCACCACGTGACGTGCATCACGGCCGACGCGCCCGGCAACGTCGACTTCTACGCGCGCGTCCTCGGCCTGCGCCTCGTCAAGAAGACGGTGAACCAGGACGACCCGACCGTCTACCACCTCTTCTATGCGGACGAGCGCGGCAGCGCGGGCGCGGACATCACATTCTTCGAGTACCCGGGCATTCCGCGTGGGCGCGCCGGCGCCGGCATGGTGCACCTGATCACCTTCCGCGTCGGCTCCGAGGCGGCGCTCGACTTCTGGGCGGAGCGGCTAGGAGGCCAGGGTGTCGAGACCGAGCGCGGCGAGGGCCGGCTGCAGTTCTCGGACCCGGAGGGCCTCCGGCTCGAGCTCGCCGTCGTCGACGTGCCCGACCAGCCGCTCGTCGCCGAGCACCCCGACATTCCGCGCGAGCATGCCATCCAGGGCTTCGACAACGTCCGCACCTACTCGCGTGCGCCGTCGGCGAGCGCCGCCTTCCTCGAGCAGGGGCTGGGCTTCGAGCCGCGCGGGGAGAACGCGTGGGAGCTCCGTGGCGACCGCCGCGGTGGCCGCTACGCCTACGACGAGGCGCCGGAGGAGCGCGGCCTCGGCGGCGCGGGCACGGTGCACCACGTCGCCTGGGCGTCGCCGCCGGAGGAGCTCGAGGAGTGGCGGCAGCGCGTCGCCTCGTCCGGCGCGTCGCCGACGCCGGTGATCGACCGCTTCTACTTCAAGTCCGTCTACTTCCGCGAGCCGAGCGGCGTGCTCTTCGAGCTGGCGTCGATCGGCCCGGGCTTCACCACGGACGAGCCGATCGAGACGCTCGGGGAGCGGCTTTCCCTGCCGCCGCTCTTTGAGCACCTGCGCGACGAGCTCGAGCCGGTGCTCACGCCGCTGCCGGACGTCCGGCCGGCGCGTCGGTGACGCTCGTCGCGCTGCAACGGCCGGCGGCGGGCGACGCCGCCGGCCTGCTCGTCCTGCTCCACGGGCGCGGGGCGAACGAGCAGGACCTGTTCCCGCTCCTCGACGTCTTCGACCCCGAGCGGCGGCTGCTTGGGATCACGCCACGCGGGCCGCTCGCGCTGCCCCCCGGCGGCGCGCACTGGTACGCGGTCCACCAGATTGGGTTCCCGGATCCCGACACCTTCCTGCCGACCTACGAGCTCGCCTCGTCCTGGCTCGACGGCCTGCAGGCGGAGACGGGCATCCCGCCGGAGCGCACCGTGATCGGCGGCTTCTCGCAGGGCGCTGTCATGACCTACGCGCTGTCGCTCGGCGCCGGGCGCCCGCGGCCGGCGGCCCTGATCGCGCTGAGCGGCTTCATGCCGACCGTCGAGGGCTGGGAGCTCGACCTGTCGCCGCCCTTCCCGCCGATCGCGATCGGACACGGCACCTACGACCCCGTGATCTCGGTCGACTGGGGCCGCCAGGCGCGCGAGCGCCTCGAGCAGGCGGGCGCGGACGTGCTCTACCGCGAGTCGCCGATGGCGCACACAATCGACCCGCAGTACGCGCACGAGCTGGCGGGCGTCGTCAGCCGCGCCGTTCCGTAGCGACGAGCGCCTCGCGCGCCGCGATGTCGAACGGCGTCAGCTCGAACGGCACGAGCTCGCGGATGGACTCGTCCCGCGCCACGGTCGCGTTGCGCAGCCCCTCGATCAGCGGCCGCGCGACGCCGGCCTTGACCGGCGTGACGAGGTGGAGCCAGTAGGAGGAGAGGCGCGGCGTCAGCACCGGCACCTCGACGAGCACGGGGTGCTTGCCGCGGAGCTTCGCGATCCGCTCGATCATCTCGCGGTAGGTCATGACCTCGGGGCCGCCGGCGTCGTAGGACCGCCCGATCGCCTCGTCGCGCCCGAGCACGCCGGCGAGGTAGCGGACGATGTCGGCGAGCGCTATCGGCTGCGTCTCGGTCGAGACCCAGCGCGGCATGACCATGCCGGGCAGCCGGTCAACGAGCGCCAGGATTGTCTCGAAGGCGGCGCTGCCGGCACCGACGACCATGGCGGCGCGCAGCGTCGTGACGGGCACGGAGCCGCCGGCGAGCGCCTCCGCCGTCTCGCGGCGGCTGCGCAGGTGCTCGGAGAGATCGGCCGAGTCGTCGCCAAGCCCGCCGAGGTAGACGAGCTGTGCCAGGCCGGCGCGCTCGGCCTCCCGCGAGACGGTGGCGGCGCCCTCGCGGTCGCGCTTCGCGAAGTCCTTCGCACCCAGCGAGTGCACCAGGTAGTAGGCGGCGTCGGCTCCGTCGAGGGCGCGCGCCATCGACGCGGCGTCCGTCACGTCCGCGACCGCCCAGCCGGCGTCGCGCGGCTGCCGCGAGACCGGAACGACGTCGTGCTCCTCGAGCGCCTGGACGAGCGCGTGCCCAACGAACCCGGTCGCACCGAAGACGACGACTCTCACCTCGCTCGAACCAACCGTCGGAAGTAGCGGCGGCTGACCGCGAGGTGGAAGCGCCGCTGCACCTGGCTGTACAGCGGGCCGCCGAGGCGCGGGTGGAAGCCGGTGATGGTCGAGCAGATCTCGGGGCCTGCCGTCTGCGCGAGGGTGATCGCCCCGCCCGGCCGGCGGACGAGCAGGCCGCGCCGGATTGGAAACGCGCAGGCGACGCGCTCGCCGTCCGCGATCGTGTCGGCAGGGGCGAACGCGAGCAGAACGGCGCCGAACGCCCGCAGCTCCACCCCCACGGTCGTGGTTCGCGGCCGCACGAGCCCGAAGGTCGACGCCCGCACGGCCTGCCAGTACTCCGTGCCGAGCCGGCGTGCGCCCTCCTCCGTGTCAGGCACGACCGGGCGCGGCAGGCGCGCTCGCTGCTCGGACTCGACCGCGCCCTCGGGCGTGATCCGCTGGCTCGAGTGCCAGCCCTCGAGCGCGGCGTTCGCAAGCACGGCCTCGAGTTTACGGGCGCCGGCGCAGGAGACGGACGCCGGCGGCGAGGGGCTCGGCCGCCCAGCCGAGCGTGTCGAAGAACGCCCTTGCCGCTGGCCGCCCGGGATCGGCGACGAGCGCCTTGGAGCCGAGCCGGGGGAGAAGCGCGGCGAGCGGCTCGACGTTGCGGTTCTCGTAGAGCACGTCGGCTGCGAGCACCCAGTCCCACGGCCCGCGCGCGACCAGCGTCTCCGGCTCCGTCCACGAGGCGAGCGCCGTCTCGAGCAGGACGCCGTTGCGGGCCGCGTTCTCACGCGTGAAGGCGAGCGCATCGGGCGCCCAGTCCGTCGCCAGGACGTCGGCGCCCGCCAGCGCGGCGGCGATGCTCGCGACGCCGAGCCCGCAGCCGAGCTCGACGACGCGCTCGCCCGGCGCGACCGTCTCCGCCGCCGCGCGCGCGAGGGCGACCCCGCTCGGCCAGAGCTCGGCCCAGTAGGGCAGGAACTCGTTCTCCGCGAACGCTTCCTCGTCGATCAGCTCGGCGGCGTCGGGCGGGCGCACGATCCTGACGCGAAAGGGTCCGATCTCGACGACAGTTTCGATCTGATCCACGGGGCGATATCCTCGCCATCGTGAGCAGCGCGACGAAGTTCCTGCTCCCCGAGTCCGCGATCCCGGCACGCTGGTACAACATCCAGCGCCGACCTGCCGAACCGGGCGCAGCCGCCGCTGCACCCCGGCACCGGCGAGCCGATCGGCCCCGACGACCTGGCGCCGCTCTTCCCGATGGAGCTGATCGGGCAGGAGGTCTCGCGACGACGCCGGAGATCCCGATCCCGGACGAGGTGCGCGAGATCTACGCGCTCTGGCGGCCCGACGCCGCTCTACCGCGCGCGCCGGCTCGAGGAGGCGCTCGGCACGCGGTCGCGGATCTTCTACAAGTACGAGGGCGTCGCCCGGCGGGCAGCCACAAGCCGAACACCGCGGTGGCCGCAGGCGTACTACAACAAGCAGGAGGGCCGCAAGCGGCTCGCGACCGAGACCGGCGCGGGCCAGTGGGGCAGCGCGCTCGCCTTCGCCGGCCAGCTCTTCGGCCTCGAGTGCAAGGTCTACATGGTCAAGGTCTCGTACGACCAGAAGCCGTACCGGCGCTCGCTGATGCAGACCTGGGGCGCGACGGTCGTCGCCGAGCCCGTCGGAGGAGACGAACGCCGGCCGCGCCGTGCTCGCCGAGGACCCCGACTCGACCGGGCAGCCTCGGGATCGCGATCTCCGAGGCGGTCGAGGACGCCGCGACGCGCGACGACACGAAGTACTCGCTCGGGCTCGCGTGCTCAACCACGTGCTGCTGCACCAGACGGTGATCGGCCAGGAGGCGCATCGAGCAGATGGAGCTCGCCGGCGCCTACCCGGACGTCGTGATCGGCTGCGTCGGCGGCGGCTCGAACTTCGCCGGGCTCGCGTTCCCGTTCCTCGCGCGAGAAGATCGCCGGCCGCGAGATCGAGGTGCTCGCCTGCGAGCCGGCCGCCTGCCCGACGCTGACCCGCGGCCTCTTCGCCTACGACTTCGGCGACACGGCCAGCTGACGCCGCTCGTCCCGATGCACACGCTCGGCCACGACTTCGTGCCCGGCGCCGATCCACGCCGGCGGCCTGCGCTACCACGGCGTCGCGCCGCTGATCTCGCAGCTCGTCCTCGACGGCCTGATCCGCGCCGAGGCGTACATGCAGAACGACGTCTTCGCGGCGGCGGTGCAGTTCGCGCGCAGCGAGGGCATCATCCCGGCGCCCGAGCCGCCCACGCCATCCACGGCGCGGTCGAGCAGGCGCGGCAAGGCCGACGCGGAGGGCGTCGAGCGCACGATCCTCTTCAACCTCTCCGGCCACGGCCACTTCGACATGGCGCCTACGACGCCTACCTCGCCGGGAAGCTCGAGGACGTCGAGCTGCCGGAGGCCGAGATCGACCGCGCGCTGGCCGCGATCGAGTCGCTGCCGAAACCCGCGGGCGTCACGGTCTAGCGGATCGATTACCGGGCTCACGGGGTCGTGGCGTCCCTTGGTGGCGTCGCGCCAGCGCGTCGGGACGTCCCCTACGGGACAGTTCTTGGTCGCAACAGTCGCTGGCGGGGACTGTCCCAGGCTTGCTACCACGCGGCTTTGCGCTGGGCGCGGGCGAACTTGCGTCGCTCCTTGCGGGCCTCGGACTGGAGGCGCGCGTCGTGGCGGATCTCCAGCGCCCGCAGCTCGCGCTGGAGCGCCTGGTACGCGTCCCAGCGCTCCTGCGGCAGCGATCCGTCGGCGAGCGCCGCCCCCACGGCGCAGCCGGGCTCCGTCCGGTGCTCGCAGTCGCTGAAGCGACAGGCCGCGATGATGTCCGCCACTTCGGAGAACGTCTGCTCCAGCCCGTCGGTCGACTCCCACAGCTGCAGCTCGCGCATGCCCGGAGTGTCGAGCAGCAGCCCGCCCTGCGGCAGCGGGACAAGCTCGCGGTGCGACGTGGTGTGCCGGCCGCGCTCATCCGACTCCCGCACCGCTGCGGTCGCGAGCAGCTCCTGCCCGGCGATCGAGTTCACCAGGGTCGACTTGCCGACGCCGGACGAGCCGAGCAATGCGACGGTCTGGCCGCGCCCGAGGTACTGGGCGAGCGCCGGAACGCCGTCGCCGGTCACGGCACTGGTGACGTGAAGGTCGACGCCGATGGTGACCGCCTCGACCTCGGCGAGGTCCTGGTCGGGGTACAGGTCGGCTTTCGTGAGGACGACCACAGGCCGCGCGACGCTCTCCCACGCCATGGTCAGGTAGCGCTCGAGCCGGCGCGCGTTCAGGTCGTGGCCGAGCGCCTGGACGATGAAGACGGTGTCGACGTTCGCCGCGACGACCTGCTCGCGCGAGCGATCGGCCGCCTCCTTGCGCGAGAACTTCGACCGCCGCGGAAGCACGGCATGGATGGTCGCGGTGCCGTCGTCGCGCAGGTCGGCGGCGACCCAGTCGCCCACCGCCGGGTGATCGACCGTGTCGGAGGCATGGTGAAGCCGGCCCGACTGCTCGGCGCGGTGCTCGCCCTGTGGTGACAGCAGCCGGTAGAGGCCGTGGCTCTGGGTGCCGACGCGGGCGGGTTGGTGCCCGTCGGCGGTGTGCGGCGCGAACGCCGCCTGGAAGTCGTCGCCCCAGCCAAGCTCGGCGAGGGCATCCTGGTGCTCGTACAACGCGTGCTCCTCTCGGAAAGGTGGACATGCCGCGGCCCGGTGCGGACGCCGCTGGTCCTCCTCGAGAGAGTTAGCTCAGCGTGCGCTCGCGACCGGGGGCAGCGGGTGCAATCGTCTTCATCACTGCCTCCTTTCGTCGCAGAACGCTGACCACCCCAGGGTAGGGACGGGGTGGCGAGTCGTCAAGGCGCTCCAGGAAGAGCCAGGTAGAACCGCGGGTATCCGAACCTCGTAATCCACCCTATGACGAAGCAGCTACGCCGGTGGCCTGAGCACCGCGGACGGGTCCGTCACCTCGAGCCCGCGCGAGCGGAAGCGGAACAGCGCCGCCGGCCGCCCGCCCGCGCGGCCCGGCCGGCGCTGATCGCCGGTCTGCTCGAGCACCCAGCGCCGGAGCAGGACGCGCTGCAGGTTGGTCGCCGACACCGCGTGGCCGAGCGCCGCCGCATAGACGGCGCGCAGCTCCGAGATCGTGAACGTCTCGGGCGCGAGCGCGAAGCCGATGTTCGTGTAGGAGAGCTTCGCGCGCAGCCGCTCCCGCCCCGAGAGCGTGATCGACTCGTGGTCGAACGCCATCGGCGGCAGGTCGTCGACCGGGTGCCAGGCCGTGTCCTCGGGGACGGATGGGTCGGCGACGGTCGGGACGAGCCCGAGGTAGGCAGTTGCCAGCTGCCACTCGCTCGGGTGCCGGTCGGGATCGGAGCGCGTCTCCAGCTGCTCCAGATGAGCCACCTCGCGCACGTCCACTTTCTGCGCGAGCTGTCCGCGGATGGAGCTCTCGAGCGTCTCGCGCTCGCCGAGGTAGCCGCCCGGCAGCGCCCACTGGTTCGCGAAGGGCTCGCGTGCGCGCTCCCAGAGCAGCACACAGAGGCGGTCGTCGCGGACCTGAAGGATGACGGCGAGCGTGACGTGTGTCGGGCGCGTGCGCATGTGTGGGTGCTAAAGTGGTCGCGAGGTTTTCGCCTCACAGTCGAAAACCTACCGGACAGCACATGACCACTGCCGCCACTGCAGCTCCGCCCGTCGACGTCGAGGACGTCCTCCGCCGTGGCGGACTGACCAGTTTCCACCGCCGTGCCGTGCTCGTCACGGGTATGGCCTGGACGTTTGTCGCCATGGAGATCCTGCTGGTCGGGTTCGTGGCGCCGATCTTCACCCAGATTTGGAACCTGAACGGCACGTGGCAGGGGCTCGTGAACAGCGCCGCGCTCGCCGGCTCGCTCGTCGGCAGCCTCACGCTCGGCCGGCTCGCCGACCGGATCGGGCGGCGGGCGATCTTCCAGTACGCGATCCTCTGGTACGCGGCGTTCACAGCGCTGACGGCGTTCGCGTGGGGGCCGTGGTCGGTGATGACGCTTCGCTTCCTTGCGGGCCTCGGCCTGGGAGGCCTCCTCGTCGTCGACCCGTCGATGCTGGCCGAGTACCTGCCGCCGCAGCGGCGCGGGCGCCTGCTCGTCTTCCTCGATTTCTGGTGGCCCGTCGGGCTGCTCCTCGCGACGGGCCTCTCCTACATCTTCCTCGGCCCGACCTTCGACCGGTTCGGCGCCTGGAGCTGGCGCTACCTCTTCCTCGCCGCCGCGTTCCCGGCGTTCCTCGCCTTCCTCGTGCGGCGCACCCTGCCCGAGAGCCCCTACTTCCTTGCCCGTCACGGCCGCTCGCGCGAGGCGGCCGAGGTGCTGAGCGAGATCGAGGGCGCGCCCGTCGCCGAGACGGAGTTCACGGCGCCGGTCGAGCCGAAGTCGTCCATGCGTGACCTGCTGGTCGGGGCCCTTCGCAACCGCACCATCGTCACGGGTCTGGTCTGGATTGCCCTCAACGTCTCCTACTACGGCCTGTTCCTCTGGCTGCCGTTCGTGCTCCAGGGCGAGAAGAGCTTCCACATCAACGTCTACCTCGTGCTGACGCTGAGCGCCCTGGCGCAGTTCCCGGGGTACGCGGCGGCGATCTGGCTCGTCGAGAAGATCGGGCGCAAACCGACATTGGCGGGCTTCCTCATCCTCGGCGGGCTCTCGGCGTACGCGTTCGCGGTTGCCGACACGTCGACCGTGTACATCACCGCGCTCTTCTTCGTGGGCTTCTTCAACCTCGGGGCGTGGGGCGCCGTCTACCCGTACACGGCCGAGACCTTCCCGACGCGGCTGCGCTCGAGCGCGTTCGGGCTCATGGAGGGCGTCGGCAAGTCGGCGGCGATCGCCGGCCCGTACATCTTCGGGCACCTGAAGGACGTGACCGGCGGCACCACCTGGTCGCTGACGTTCATCGCGATCGTGATGGCGGCCGGGGGCGTGATCGCCGGGCTGTTCGGCCGCGAGACGCGCGGCCAGCATCTCGCCTGACGGCCGCTACCTAGGGCCAGAGGGATGATTGCGGCCGCAGGTCGAGCGGGCCGCCGTCGCGGCAGTCGTCGCTCTGGTACTCGCTCGGCATCTGGGGATAGAGCTGGTAGAGGACCGCGCGCGCCGACGCCTCGCCCTCGGCCGGTGACGCGCCGAGGCGCTCGGCGACGAAGGCGGTGGTCTGGAGGGCGTGGCACTCGGCGACCGCCTCACTCTGCTCTCCCGCGAGGTGCCACGACTCGTGCGCGAGCGTGTGCAGCGCCCAGAGCGTCTTCAGCGTGTCGAGCGGGCAGGCCGTCCCGCTGCTGACGCAGTCGAACTTCGCGCTCGTGTGCACCTGCGGGTAGGCGTCGAGCCGGTCGCAGACGTCGTGCTTGAGCTCGGTGACGTCGGCCGGTTTGCCGTTGGCGTCGAACATCACGGTGCCCGCCTCGCCGCTCACGTCCAGGGCGGCGCCGACGGCGCCCTGGCAGTGGACGCGGACGGGGCGGCCGGCGATCGTGCTGGCAATCGCGCCCAGGCGGTGCTCGAGCTGCGCGGTCTCGTAGTGACGCCAGCCCAGGAAGCCGGCGGCGCAGGCGACGATCGCCAGCGCGAGCACGCGCGTGCCGGTGACGTGCAGCATGGGGGAGTTGTCGGCGCCGCGGCGCCAGGCGATTAGGCGGAGCTCGGTGCGAGCTCTGGCGCCGTCTCCCTCTTCGGAGCACGGGTGGCGCCCAGCACGATGAGGGCGACGCCGACCACGATCACCCCGCCGGCGACAAGCTCGCGCGGTCCGATGGCTTCGCCCAGCAGCAGCCAGCCGAGGATCACAGCGACGACCGGGTTCACGAAGGCGTAGGTCGCGACGAGCGAGGTCGGCGCCACGCGCAGCAGCCAGCCGTAGGCGCTGAACGCGACGATCGAGCCGAAGACGACGAGCCAGAGCCACCCGGCGAACGAGCGCGCGCTCACGGACGAGACCTCGGAGAGCTCGCCGGTCGCGACGGCCGCGACGGTCAGCACGAGCCCGCCGGCGAGCATCTGCATCGAGGCCGCCTGCAGCGGGTGCCGCGCGAGCGGCGCGCTGCGGGCGAGCAGCGTTCCCGTCGACCAGCCGAGCGCGGCGATGACCAGGGTCAGAGCGCCGGCCGGGTCGACGCCGCCTCCGCCGCCGACGTTGACCAGGATGGCGATGCCGGCGAAGCCGAGCCCGAGCCCGAAGATGCTGCGCCGGGCGAGCGTCCGGCCGAAGACGAGCCGGTCGAGGAGGGCGATCCAGAGCGGCACCGTGGCGATGAGCAATGCCGCGATTCCCGACGCGACGTGCTGCTGCGCCCAGACGACGCCGCCGTTGCCGATCGCGAGCAGTGGGATGCCGGTGAGGAATGCGGCGGCCCACTCGCGCCTGGTCGGGCGCGGGAGGCGGACGCCGAAAGCGCGGAGCCCGGCCAGCAGCAGCGCGCCGGCAGCGAGGAAGCGCGTGCCCGAGAGCAGCAGCGGCGGCATGGTCTCGAGGGCGTACGCGATGCCCGTGTAGGTGGAGCCCCAGAGCACGTAGACGAGCCCGAGCGCGCCGGCGACGGCGAGAGGGCTCGTTCCCGGGCGAAGCGGCAAATCTAGTCCGCGCCCTCGGCGGTATTGCAGTGCATGAACCCCGCCATCGAGGGAGGGTGCATCCTGCTTGCCGATTAGCGCAACACAGATACTCTTTGGTTTCGATCATGGAACCTGATAGATGGCTCGGAGTTGAGCTCCGTCACCTGACGGCGCTTCGGGCAATCGCCGACGAGGGGTCGTTCGGGCGTGCGGCAACGCACCTTGGATACACGCAGTCCGCGATTTCCCAGCAGATCGCGACGCTGGAGCGCGCGGTCGGCGAGCGCCTGATCGAGCGCCCGGGCGGGCCGCGTCCGGTGTCGCTCACCGAGGCGGGTCGCATCCTGCTGCGCCATGCCCAGGCGATCGTCGCCCGGCTCGACGCCGCACGCGCCGACCTCGAGGCGCTCTCCGCCGGCGAGGCAGGTGCGCTGCGTGTCGGCGCCTACCAGAGCATCGGCCAGCGGATCCTGCCGGCCATCATCCGATCCTTCGCCGGCGACTGGCCGGCCGTCGACCTCCGCATCACCGAGGCCAGCATGGACCAGGAGCTGTTCGAGGCCATCGAGCGCGGGGACCTCGACCTGACCTTCGCCGACTTCAGCCTCTGGGAGGGCCCGTTCGAGGCGGTCGACCTGCTGCGCGACCCGTACGTCCTGATCGTGCAGGCCGACTCACCGCTCGCGAAGCAGGGGCGGGCGCCGTCGCTGAGCGAGATCTCCGAGCTGCCGCTGATCGGCTTCCGGCAGTGCCGCTCGGTCGCGGCGCTCGAGGCGCACTTCCACGACCGCGGCCTGCGGCCCGAGTTCGTCTTCCGCTCAGACGACAACGGCATCGTGCAGGCGATGGTCTCCGCCGGGCTCGGCGTCGCGATCGCGCCGCGTCTCGCCGTCGACTTCAACGACCCCAGCTGCGTCGCGCTGCCGCTCGGCGACATGGTGCCGCCGCGCCGGCTGGTGCTGCTCTGGCACCGCGACCGCTTCCGCTCGCCGTCCTCGCTCGGCTTCACCAACGTGGCCGTGGACGTCTGCCGCGCCTTCACGGACGACGCGCGCACCGCGGCCTAGCTCTGCCAATTACGCTGGCCCCGTGATCACCGTCTGCGACGTCGGACCTCGCGACGGGCTGCAGAACGAGCCCGACGTCCTTCCGCCCGAGACTCGCGCCGAGCTGATCACCCGCCTGGCTGCCGCCGGTGTGCCGCGCGTCGAGGCGGTCAGCTTCGTGCGTGACGACCGCGTGCCGCAGATGGCGGAGGCGGAGCTTGTGGCGGAGCTGGCGGCCGACGCGCCCGCGGAGCTCTCGGGCCTGGTGCTGAACGAGCGTGGCTGGGAGCGGTTCCGCACCACGGGCCTCGCACGCGTGAACGTGACCGTGGCGGCGACCGACGCCTTCAGCGAACGCAACGCCGGGATGCCGCGCGAGGAGGCTCTCCGCCAGGTGACGGCGATCCTCCAAAACGCGGGCGACACCCCATCAGGTGCAACGATCAGCGTGGCCTTCGGAGACCCTTTCGACGGCGCCGTCGACGAGAGGGCGGTCGTCGAAGTCGCCGAGCGGCTGGCCGCGGCCGGTGCGGGCGAGCTGGTCCTCGCCGACACGATCGGCGTCGCGACGCCGCGCGCCGTTCGCCGTCTCACGGAACGCGTGGCCGCGCTCGGTCGCCCGACGGGCGGCCACTTCCACAACACGCGCAACACCGGCTATGCGAACGCGCTCGCCGCGCTCGACGCCGGCGCCACCGTCCTCGACGCCTCCGTCGGGGGGCTCGGCGGCTGCCCGTTCGCCCCGCGCGCGACCGGGAACATCGCCACGGAAGACCTCGTCTACCTGCTCGAGGGCGAGGGCGTCGAGACCGGTATCGATCTCCCCGCGCTCGTCGAGGTCTCGCTCTGGATCGCCGGCGTCCTCGGACGCGACTTGCCAGGGCAGCTGGCACGCGCTGGAATACCGGCTTCCGGCTAGAGAGGAGACCCCGTGTACGACGCCGCCCCCGACCCCCGCCGCTGGAAGGCGCTCGTCCTGCTGTGTGCTGCCTTCTTCATGGTCGTGCTCGACGTCGCGATCGTGAACGTGGCGCTGCCGTCGATCGAGACCGACCTCAACTTCTCGCAGGACAACCTGCAGTGGGTCATCACCGCCTACTCGCTGACGTTCGGCGGCTTCCTCCTGCTCGGCGGCCGCGCGGCCGACCTGCTCGGCCGGCGCATCGTGTTCATGGTCGGGGTGACGATCTTCACGCTCGCGTCGCTCGTCTGCGGGCTCGCGCAGTCGGAGGCCTGGCTGATCATCGCGCGCGCCGTTCAGGGGTTCGGCGCGGCGCTGCTCACGCCGGCGGCGCTGTCGATCATCACGACGACCTTCACCGAGCGCGCCGAGCGCAACAAGGCGCTCGGCGTCTGGGGCGCCGTCGGCGGCGGCGGCGCCGCCGCCGGCGTGCTGCTCGGCGGGATCCTGACGAAGTACCTCGGCTGGGAGTGGATCTTCTTCGTGAACGTGCCGGTCGGCGTCGCGCGCTCGCTGCTGACGCCGCGGCTCGTGCGACGAGAGCCGCGTCGAGACGGCGAGCGGCGCTACGACATCCCCGGGCGCGGTGCTCGTCACGGGCGGGCTGGCGCTGCTCGTCTACGCGATCGTCGCAGGCGCCGTTCGTCGGCTGGGGCACGGCCCGGACGATCGGCCTGATCATCGTCTCGGCTCGCGCTGCTCGCCGCGTTCCTCGTGTCGGAGGCGCGCGCAAAGGCGCCCGCTGCATGCCGCTCGGCTTCTTCCGCGACCGGCTGATCGCCGGCGCGAACGCGGCCGGCTTCCTGCTCTCGGCCAGCCTCTACGCGAACTTCTTCGTGCTCACGCTGTACATGCAGGAGGTGCTGCGCTACTCGGCGCTCCAGGCGGGACTGGCGTTCCTCGCCACCGCCGGCACTGCCGTCGTGGTGGCCGGCGCTGCGCAGGCGCTCGTGACGCGCGTCGGCGTCAAGCCGGTGCTACTGACCGGGCTCGTGCTGCTCGCGCTCGGCGTCGCTCTGGTACACGCGCCTGCCCGGTGGACGGCAAGTACCCGACCGACCTGCTCCTTCCGTACATCGTCTACGGCGCCGGCATCGCGTTCTCGTTCGTGCCCGTGACGATCGCCGCGCTCGCCGGCGCGCCCGAAGAGGAAGCCGGCCTCGCCTCCGGGCTGATCAACACGTCGCAGCAGATCGGCGGCGCGATCGGCGTTGCGATCGTCGTCGACGGTCGCCAACGAGCCACACAACCGACCTGCTGGCGTCCGGCAGGGCCCGCGGCCGTCGCTCTGACCGAGGGGTTCCAGCGCGGCTTCTGGGTCGTCGCGCTCGTCGGCGCAGCCGCGCTGCTCGTGGCGATCGTCTTCATCCGCACGGACGAGATCCGCGGTGCCGGAGGCGGAGCCCGCCACCGAGACGCCGGCACCTGGCCGGCATCCCAGTCACCGGGCGTCAGCGAGCTCGTCCTGGAGGTCGGCGACCTCGAGGCGGCGGAGGCGTTCTACGCCGGCGTGCTCGGCCTGCCGGTCGTCGCGCGCTGGGAGGGGCGCGAGGCCATCTGGGTGATGGCGGGCGAGCGCACGCGCATCGGCCTGTGGCGCCCGCAGGTCGGGCTCGCCGGCGGGCGCGGCGGGGCGCACGTCCACTTCGCCATGCACATCGCGCGCCGGCGACTACGACGCGGCCGTCGCGCGGCTCCGCGAGCACGGCTACGACCCGGAGGAGCATCGGTTCGGCACCGACGAGGAAAGCCGAGCCGCCTACGTCACCGATCCCGACGGGAACGTCGTCGAGCTCTGGACGTGGGACGTTGCGGGGCACCTCGCATGAACCGGCTCGCAGACGAGACGAGCCCGTACCTCCTCCAGCATGCGGAGAACCCCGTCGACTGGCTCCCCTGGGGCGACGAGGCGTTCGCGCGCGCCCGCGAGACCGATCGCCCGATCCTGCTCTCGGTCGGCTACTCCGCCTGCCACTGGTGCCACGTCATGGCGCACGAGTCGTTCGAGGACGAGGAGACCGCGCGCCTGATGAACGAGCTGTTCGTGAATGTGAAGGTCGACCGCGAGGAACGGCCGGACGTCGACGCGCTCTCGATGGACGCCATCGTCGCGCTGACCGGCCAGGGCGGCTGGCCGACGACCATCTTCCTCACGCCCGGCGGCGAGCCGTTCTACGGCGGCACCTACTACCCACCCGAGCCGCGCCACGGCCTGCCCGCGTTCCGCGAGGTGCTGACGGCGGTCGCCGAGGCGTACCGCGAGCGGCCCGGGGAGGTGGGCCGCTCGGCGCGCCAGCTCGTCGAGCACCTGCAGAGCTCGAGCGACGTGCGCCCGTCGGCCGACCCGCTCACCGAGACGCTGCTGCGCGACGCGCTCCGGAACGTCAGGCCGCAGTTCGAGCCTCGCTGGGGCGGCTTCGGCGGCGCGCCCAAGTTCCCGCCCGCCTCCACGCTCGAGTTCCTGCTGCGCATGCGGCTGCGCTTCGACGACGCGGACGCTCTGGAGATGGCCACCCACACGCTCGACGGCATGGCGCTCGGCGGCATGTGGGACGTGGTCGGCGGCGGCTTCCACCGTTACTCGGTCGACGCGCAATGGCTCGTGCCGCACTTCGAGAAGATGCTCTATGACAACGCGCTGCTCGCCTCGGCGTATGCGCACGGCTGGGCCGTGACCCGTCAGGAGCGGTACCGCGAGGTTGCCGAACGCACCGTCGAGTACGTGCTGCGCGAACTCTCGCTGCCCGAGGGCGGGTTCGCATCGGCGCAGGACGCGGACACCGACGGCGTCGAGGGCCTGACCTTCACCTGGACGACCGACGAGCTCGCCGAGGTGCTCGGCGAGCGCCGCGACGAGCTGCTGCAGCCGTTCGAGGACGGCCGTTCGATCATCCGCGGCGAGCTGACCGAGGACGAGCGCGCGCGGCTGGTCTCCGCCCGGGAGCAGCGCCCGCAGCCCGGCCGCGACGACAAGGCGATCGCGTCCTGGAACGGGCTCATGCTCGCCACGCTCGCCGACGCCGGCCGCCGGCTCGGCCGCGACGACTGGCTCGCGCGCGCCCGCCACGTCGCGGAGTTCATCCTCGGGCCGCTCTCCACGCCCGACGGGCGTCTGCACCGCACGTACCGGCTCGGCCGTGCCCAGCACGCGGGCGTGCTCGACGACTACGCCGACGTCGCCAACGGGCTGCTCGAGCTGCACGCCGCCGACGGGGATATCCGCTGGCTGGAGGAGGCGAACCGTCTTGCCCGGCTCGCCATCGAGCTGTTCGCCGACGAAGAGCGCGGCGGTTTCTGGCTGGGCTCGCGCGAGGGCGAGCAGCTCGCCGCGCGCAAGAAGTCGTTCGACGACCACCCGACGCCGTCGGGGAACTCGATGCTGGCCTACGTCCTGCTCCGGCTGGCCCGTATCTACGGCGACGACGAGCTCGAGCGGCGAGCCGCAGGCGTGCTCCGGCTCGTGCGCGATTCCATGACCCGCATTCCGACCGCGTTCGGGCACGCCCTCTGTGCGCTCGACCTCTACCTCTCGCCGCCGCGGGAGCTCGCGATCGTGGGGCCCCGCGCGGGCGCCGAGGAGCTGGCCGCCGCCGCACTGGCCGCCTGGGAGCCGAACACCGTCGTGGCCTGGTCCGATGGCCCGCGCGACGACATCGCCCTGCTGGCCGGCAAGGGCACCGTGGACGGCCGCCCGGCGCTCTATGTGTGCGAGCGCTTCACGTGTCAGGCTCCGGTGACCGACCCGGAGCAGCTAACAAGTCGCGGGTAGATTCAGTCAAAGAGAGCACGGCAGCGCGCCCGCCCATGCACGCAAATCCAGCGACCCCAGCTTTCGCGGACGCATCTGCGGTCGCGAACCGACTGCTCGACAACATCGAGACGGTCATCCACGGGAAAAGGGCGGAGATCGAGCTCGTGCTGGCCGCGCTCGCGTGCGAGGGGCACGTGCTGTTCGAGGATGTGCCCGGCACCGCGAAGACCGTGCTCGCTCGCGCGATCGCCGGCTCGGTGGAGGGCGCGACGACCGCGCGCATCCAGTGCACCCCGGACCTGCAGCCCACCGACGTGACCGGGCTGTCGATCTACAACCAGCGCGAGCGCGACTTCGAGTTCCGGCCGGGGCCGATCTTCGCGAACGTCATCCTGGTCGACGAGGTCAACCGTGCGATGCCGAAGACGCAGTCGGCGCTGCTCGAGGCGATGGCCGAGCGGCAGGTGACGGTTGACGGCACGACGCGCGAGCTGCCGAAGCCGTTCCTGCTGCTCGCCACCGAGAACCCGATCGAGCACGAGGGCACGTTTCCGCTGCCCGAGGCGCAGCTCGACCGGTTCTTCCTGAAGACCGGGCTCGGCTACCCGCACGGCGACGAGGAGCTGCAGATCCTGCGCGACCAGCGCGACGGGCACCCGCTCGGCCGCCTGCAGACGGTTGTCTCGATCGACGAGATCGAGGCCCTGCAGGACGCCGTCCGCGAGGTCTACATCGACGACATCCTCCAGCGCTGGGTCGTCGATCTCGTGCGCGCCACCCGCGAGCTCGACGCCGTCGCGATCGGCGCCTCCGTCCGCGGCTCGCTTGCCCTCGAGCGCGCCGTCCGCGCCTGGGCGTTGATCCAGGGCCGGGACTATGCCGTGCCGGACGACGTGCACGACCTGTTCCTGCCGGTGATCGGCCACCGCATCGTTTTCACGCCCGCCTTCCTCGTCGAGGCGAGGAAGCTGGGGTGGACGCGGACGATGGAGGAACTGCAGCGCCGCTGCCTCGAGGTCGCGCCGCGGCCCGAGGTCGAGCCGGCCGCCGAGGTCCTGCCGATCACCGGGACCTAGCCATGCCCATCGGCGCCGCCACGTTTCCGCTGGCGCCGCGCCGGCGCCTGATCGGGCTCGCCTTCGGCGGCATGCGCAGCGCCCGCCGCGGCCGCGGCTTCGACGTCATCGGCTCGCGCCCGTACCGCCCCGGCGACGACGTGCGGGCGATCGACTGGGGGGCGTCGGCGCGGCTCTCCGCGGCGCGCGGCGCCGACGAGTTCGTCGTGCGCGAGCGCTTCACGGAGGAGGCGCCGCGCGTCGTCGTGGTCTGCGACCGGCGGCCGTCGATGTCGCTCTTCCCGTCAGCCCTGCCCTGGCTCTCGAAGCCGGAAGCAATGCGCGTCGCGGGGTCGCTGATCGCCGACTCGACGCTGCGGGCGCGCGGGCTCGTCGGCTACCTGGACGAGGCCACCGCGAATGTGGAAGGGCCGTTCTGGCGAGCGCCGAACGCGCAGCACGAGCACTGGCGGCTCAAGGAGAGCCACCTGACGTACCCGGCCTTCCACGCTCCGAACGACACGGTCGCGCGCATGCTCGCGTTCCTCGGCGATCTGCGCTGGACGCTTCCGACCGGCAGCTTCGTCTTCGTCCTCTCCGACTTCCTCGAGCCGCCGACGATCGCCGAGTGGGCGCAGGCGCTCGAGTTGCCGTGGGATCTTGTCCCGGTCGTGATCCAGGATCCGGTGTGGGAGCAGAGCTTCCCGCCGGTCGGCGGCCTCGGCGTCCCGATCTCCGACCCGGCAACGGGCGCGATCGGCCTCGTTCGCCTCAGCGCCCGGGAGGTGGATGCTCGGCGGCGCGCGCACGAGGAGCGCTTCACCGGGCTGCTCGCCGACTTCGAGCGCCTCGACCTCCAGCCGGTCGTGCTCTCCTCCGCCGAGCCCGACGAGGTGCTCGAGACGTTCCTCGGCTGGGCCGCCGTCCGCGAGCAGATGCCGGTGCTGGCGTGAACGAGTTCCGCAAGCACCCGACCGCGGCCGCGCTGCTCGGAATCGGCGGGGTGGCGTTGTGCCTCGTCATCGTCGCGGTTCGCCTGGGCTGGTTCCGGCCGGCGCCGAGCCTCCCCGACCAGGCCCGTGTGGCCGCGACCGCCACGATCTCGCCCCGCTCCCACTACTTCGCCGACATCGTCACCGCGCGGCTGGAGCTGCTCTTCCGGCGCGACCGCGTCCCTCCCTCGTCCGTGAAGGTCACCTCGCCGTTCACGCCGTACACCGTCGTCTCGAAGTCGGCGACGCGCACGGACACGGGGAACACGACGCGTCTGGTCTACCGCTTCCGGCTCTGGTGCGTGACGTTCGCCTGCCTGCCGCGCGGCGAGCGGAAGCTCGCCCCGCCGCGCGCCGTGATCACGTACACGCCGGCCGGCCGCGGCGCACCGCGGACGCTGTTCGTCGTCTGGCCGCGGACGATGGTGTCCTCGCGGCGTGTGCTGCAGCTCCAGGGCCGCCCGCTACTGGCCGCCCAGGTGCGGCCGCTGCCTGCGGTCACCTACAACGTCCGGCCCTGGGTGCTCGCCGCTTTCTCGCTCGCGGGCGCTCTCGTCCTGCTGCTGCTCGCCATCGCGCTGCTCGTGCCCGCGGTCCCGCGGTCGCTGGGCGTGCGCCGCCCGGCATGGCTGCGCCGCCGCCCGCCGACGCGTACGCCGCTCGAGCAGGCACTTGCGCGCCTGCGGACGGCGTCGGCCAACGGCAACGGGGACGAGCGGCGCGCGCTGGAGCAGCTCGCGGTCGAGCTGGCCGGCTCGGGCGAGGGCACGCTCGCGCGCGACGCGCGCCGGCTCGCGTGGTCGCCCGGCCGCCCGGACGAGGACGGGGTTTCCGTCCTGGAGGCCGACGTGGAGCGCCTGATCGGAGCGGCCCGGTGAGCTGGATCCCGCTCGCCGACGCCGGCCGCCTCCGGTCACAGGCGCGCCGGACGATGCTCGTCCGGGTCGCGCTCGCCGCGCTCGCCGTCGGCTGCCTCGTCGGGGCGATCCTCGTCTCACGCGACGCCGGCGGGACCAGGCGGACGTTCTTCACCAACGCGCGCTCGAGCGTCGTCGTCATCGACACCTCGGGCAGCATCGGTCCGCTCGCCCGCTCGATGATCGGCCGGACGCTACGCAAGCTGCTCGCCGCGCACAGCTCGTTCGGGCTCGTCTTCTTCTCGGACACGGCCTACGAGGCGGTGCCGCCCGGCACCCGCTGGACCGAGCTCGAGCCCTTGCTGCGCTACTTCGAGCCGCCGCCCGACGAGCGGTCGCAGCGCCTGCAGGAGACGCCGTGGTCCGAGTTCCGCGGCGGCACGCGGATCTCGACCGGGCTCGCGCTCGCGCGGACGATGCTGCGGCAGCGCAACGCGGGCGACGCGGGCGTGCTGCTGATCAGCGACCTGAACGACTCGATCTTCGACGTCCCGGCGCTGACGCAGACGCTCACCCAGTACGTCGGCGACAAGATCCCGCTGCGCGTGGTCGGGCTGGACCCATCGGCGCGCAACAGGGTGATCTTCGAACGGCTCATGGGCCCGTCCGTCGTCGTGCAGGACGCGGAGCTCCCCGCGCCGCGTGCGGCCGGCGGCGGCTCGGTCGTGACGTCATCGGTCGGGCCGTCCAGGGCGCTGACGCTCGCGGCGCTCGCGCTCCTGCTCGTGCTCGGCGCCTACGAGCACTGGGCGGCCCGGTTGCGCTGGCGGGAGGAGCCGGCATGACCGTCCGGCGGATCGCCTCCGTGGTCGTCGGCATCGTCGCGCTGGCGGGCGCCATCGTGCTCGTGCTCGTCGCCGTGGACGCGCGCGCGTGGAGCGCGACCGTCCGCGACGACGACGCCCTTTTCCGGGTCGCGCCGGCGCGGGCGACCTGGGACGCACGGGCCCGCGCGCCGTTCGACCTCTCCGAGCGGCTGCTCGGAACAGCCGACGACGTGCGCCTGCGGCGCGCCATCCAGGCCTTCCAGCTCACGCGCCTCCAGACGACGTTCTACATCCAGGACCCGGGCCTGCAGGCGGCGAAGGCGAAGGCGACGCTCGCGCTGGTGGAGGTGGAGCGGAAGGGGCCGGGCAACGAGGCCCGGTCGACCGCCGCGAACCTGCTCGGCGTGCTCGCCTTCCAGGACGCGCGCCTCGACCCGAGCAGCGCCCAGACGTCGCTCCGCCGGGCCACGCTCGCGTTCCGCCGGGCGATCCTCTGGGACGCGACGAACGAGGACGCGAAGTCGAACCTCGAGCTCATCCTCCGGCTCGCCCAGACGGCGAACCAGACCCGCCGCGCGCAGGAGGGCCTCTTCGGCAACTCGCGTGGCCACGGGACGGGCGCGGGCCGCGGCGGCACGGGCTACTGATGGTGGCCGTCGCCTTCGCGTCGCCGTGGGCCGGGCTCGTCGGGCTCGCCGCCGCGATCCCGCTCGCGGCGCTGCTCGTCGCGGCGCGGCGCTCCGACCGCGTGGCGCGGCTGCTCGGACTGCGCCCCGCGCCTGGTCGCGTTGCGCTCGCGGCCGGCGCGGTTGTCGCCCTCGGGGTCCTGGTCGGCGCGGCCGCGGCGCAGCCCGTCGCGAGCTCGCGGGCGCCCCGCCGTGTCCGCGCGGATGCGGAGGCGTGGTTCGTGGTCGACACCTCCCGGTCGATGCTGGCGTCGGCCGCCGTCGAGGCGCCGACCCGATTCGCCCGCGCGCGCCGGGCGGCGATCGCGCTGCGAGCGCGGCTGCCGCAGGTGGAGGCGGGCATCGCGTCGTTCACCGACCGGCCGGTGCCGAACCTGTTCCCGACCGCGTCGCAGCCGGCGTTCGCGGCGACGGCGCTGGGCGCGCTGGCGATCGAGCGGCCGCCGCCAGGCCCGGCAGGCGCGATCCGCTCGAGCTCGTTCGAGGGGCTGGCGGCGATCCCGCGCGACGAGTTCTTCGCTCCCTCCGCGCGCCGGAGGCTGATCGTCGTGCTCACCGACGCGGAGACGCGCCCGTTCGACATCAGGCGGACCGCGAAGGCGTTCGGGACCCGCTACAAGCTGCTGGTCATCCGCTTCTGGTCACGCTCCGAGCGGGTGTACCAGCCGGACGGTTCGGCCGAGGCGTACGTGCCGGACCCGGCGAGCCACCAGGACGCCGACCGGCTCGTCCGCGCAACGCACGGCGCGACCTTCGACGAGACGCAGCTGGACGCCGCCGCCGCCGCCGCACGTGTCTACCTCGGCAGCGGGCCGACGCGGCGCGTCGGCAACGAGCCACGCCCGGTGCCGCTCGCACCGTGGCTGCTCGCAGCGGCGTTCCTGCCGCTCGGGCTGCTGCTCTCGCGCCGCGGCCTCTAGGCGTCGAACTAAGCTCTGGCGATGCCGGACTGGCGCGACGCCCTCGCCGCCGCGGCTGCCGGTGAGCGTCTCGACGCGACGGCGGCTGCGACCCTCGTCGGCGCGCCCACTTCTGCGCTGTGTGAGACCGCGCAGGGCTTGCGCCCCGGCCGCGTGGTCACCTACTCGCCGAAGGTCTTCATCCCGCTCACCCACCTCTGCCGGGACGTGTGCCACTACTGCACGTTCGCGCGGCCGCCGCGCCGTGGCGAGCGCGCGTACATGACGGAGGAGGAGGTGCTTGCCGTCGCCCGCGCGGGCGCGGAGGCGGGGTGCCACGAGGCGCTCTTCACGCTCGGCGACAAGCCCGAGCTGCGCTACCGAGCCGCCCGCGAGGAGCTGGCCGCGCTCGGCTGCGAGACGACGCTCCAGTACCTCGAGCGGTGCGCTCGCCTCGTGCTCGAGGAGACGGGCCTGCTGCCGCACGTGAACGCGGGCGTGATGGGGCTCGAGGAGGTGCTCGCACTGCGCGCCGTCAGCGTCTCGCAGGGGCTCATGCTCGAGGGCTCGGCGCCGGCCCTGGCCGCTCGCGGCGGCCCCCACTTCGGCTCGCCGGACAAGCGCCCGGAGGCGCGGCTCGCGACGATCGCCGCGGCCGGCGAGGCGCGCGTGCCGTTCACGAGCGGGATCCTGATCGGCATCGGCGAGATGCGCGCCGAGCGGCTCGACGCGCTGCTCGCGATCCGCGACCTGCACGAGCGCCATGGCCATGTCCAGGAGGTGATCGTCCAGAACTTCCGGGCGAAGCCGGGGACGAAGATGGCCGGGCATCCCGAGCCGGAGCTCGACGACGTGCTCTGGAGCGCCGCCGCGGCCCGGCTCGTGCTCGGCTCTGACATGCACATCCAGGTGCCGCCGAACCTGAGCGCCGACTTCGGCCGGCTGCTGGAGGCCGGCATCGACGACTGGGGCGGGATCTCTCCGGTGACGATCGACCACGTCAACCCGGAGGCGCCCTGGCCGGCCGTGGCGGCCCTGGAGCGGGCAACGCAGGCGGCCGGGCTCGAGCTCGCGCCGAGGCTCGCGGTCTACCCCGAGTACGTGCGCGACCCGGGCCGCTGGCTCGATGACGGCATCGTCGCAGCAACGCTGCGCCGCTCCGACGCGCTCGGGCTCGCCCGCGAGGACACCTGGTCGTGCGGCGCAGCCGTGCCCATACCGGCCGCGTCTGCGCAGACAGTGCTCCGGGGTCAGACCCCGGTACCGCACGACCTGCCACGAGGGCGTGCCGAAAGCGTGTCGGAAGTGTCGCGCGCGCTCGGCCGCGCCGGGCGCGGTGACGAGCTCCGCGAGGACGACCTAGTCGCGATGCTCTCCGCCCGCGGCCGTGACGCCGCCGCCGTCTGCGCGGCCGCCGACGACCTGCGCCGCCAGGTCAACGGCGACGACGTCACGTACGTCGTCACGCGGAACGTCAACTACACCAACGTTTGCTACTTCCGCTGCGGCTTCTGCGCTTTCTCGAAGGGCAAGCTCGCGGCCAGCCTGCGCGGGAAGCCCTACCTCGTCCCGCACTCCGAGGTCGCCCGCCGCGCGCAGGAGGCGTGGGAGCGCGGCGCCACCGAGGTGTGCCTGCAGGGCGGGATCCACCCGGGCTTCACCGGCCGCCAGTACCTCGAGGTCTGCCGCGCCGTGAAGGACGCCGTGCCGGACATCCATGTGCACGCGTTCTCGGCGCTCGAGGTCTGGCAGGGCGCGTCCACGCTGCGAATGCCGCTCGACCGCTACCTCGCCGAGCTGCGCGACGCGGGCCTCTCCTCGCTCCCGGGCACCGCCGCGGAGATCCTCGACGATGAGGTGCGCCGCGATCTCTGCCCCGACAAGGTCACGACCGATCAGTGGCTCCACGTCCACGAGACCGCGCACCGCGCCGGCCTGCGTTCAACGGCGACGATCATGTTCGGCCACATCGACCGGCCGTGGCACGTCGCCCGCCACTTGCTCCGCGTGCGGGACCTGCAGCGGCGTACCGGCGGCTTCACGGAGCTCGTGCCGCTGCCGTTCGTGCACATGGAGGCGCCGATCTATCTCCAGGGCAAGGCACGCCCCGGGCCGACGTTCCGGGAGGCGATCCTGCTGCATGCGGTCGCGCGGCTCGCGCTGCACCCGGAGATCCCGAACATCCAGGCCTCCTGGGTGAAGCTCGGCCTCGACGGCGCGCAGGTCGCGCTGCAGGCGGGCTGCAACGATCTCGGCGGGACGCTGATGAACGAGTCGATCTCGCGTGCCGCGGGCGCAAGCCACGGCGAGGAGGTGCCGCCCGAGCGGATGGACGAGACGATTCGCGCGGTCGGCCGCATTCCGCGCCGCAGGACGACGCTGTACGACGAGCCGCCGGCCGAGCAGGTCGTGCGCTCGTACGGCGCGCCGCCGCTGTCGCCGCCCGTGAACCCGCCGGTCAAGGACGCGAAGCTAGTCGCGCCGCCGCGGCTTGTCCGGCCAGGGTTCGCGTTAGACCTCGACGGCGAGCAGGTCCTCGAAGGTCTCGCGCCGGCGGACGAGGCGCGCTTCGCCATTGCGGACTAGCACCGCGGCGGGCCTGACCACGCTGTTGTAGTTCGACGCCATCGAGAGCGTGTAGGCGCCCGTGGCGGCCACGGCGAGCAGGTCGCCCCGGGCCGGCGCGGGGAGCGCGACGCGATCGACGAGCACGTCGCCTGATTCGCAGTGCTTGCCGGCGACGGTGTAGAAGCCGTCGGGCTCGGCCTCCGGCCGCCCGGCGATCAGGACGGTGTGCCGCGCGCCGTAGAGCTGGGGCCGCGGGTTGTCGGACATGCCGCCGTCGACGGCCACGTACGTCACGGCCTCGCTCGCGCGCTTCACCACGCCGACGCGGTAGAGCGTGACGCCGGCCGGCCCGACGAGCGAGCGGCCCGGTTCCAGGATCACGCCCGCCGCCGGCAGTCCGTGCAGGTCCCACTGGTGCGCGAGCCGCTCGAGCAGTGACCCGACGAATTCGCGAATGTCGGGCGGCCGGTCCTCCTCGACGTACTGGATGCCGAGCCCGCCTCCGAGGTCGACCGCCTCGGGCACCCAGTCGAGCTGCGCCCGAAGCTCGGCGGAGAAGGCGGCGAGCCAGTCGACGCTCATGCGCGCGGCCAGCGGGTCGAGCAGGTGCGAGCCGAGGTGCAGGTGCAGGCCCGCGACCGAAAGGCCCGCCGCGCGCGCGATCCGCACCGCCTCGGCGGCGTCGTCGGGCGGCAGGCCGAACTTGGAGCCGTGGTGCCCGGTGCGCACGGCATCGTGCGTGTCGGCGTCGATCCCGGGCGTGACGCGGACGAGCACGCGGCGCACACCCGCTCGGGCGGCGCGCTCGATGTCGTCGAACGAGTCGATGACCACGTAGGCGATGGCGGCGCGACCCGCCCGTTCGATCTCGTCGTCCGCCTTGTTGTTGCCGTGGAGCACGATCCGCCCGCGGTCGACGCCGGCGCGCAACGCGTACTCGAGCTCGCCCGCGGTCGAGACGTCGGCGCCGAGGCCCTGCTCGGCCAGCAACCGCAGCACGGCGATGTTCGGCAGCGCCTTGACGCTGTACGCGATCAGGGCATCCGGCGCCGCCTCACGGTACGCCCGCGCCCGCGCGAGCAGCGTCTCCTCGTCGAGCACGACGAGCGGCGTGCCGAACCGCTCCGCGAGCACGCTCGCGCGCACGCCGCCGAAGGCGAGCTCGCCGCCCTCGACGGCGGTCGTGTCAGGAAACGGGCCGTGCACCGAGGCGCATTCTCGCGGCCGCGAGCGCCTCGTGGACGCCGCCCGGCCCCGGAGCGGCCCTTGGCGCTGCCTCGACGCCGGCGAACGAGCCCTCGCGCACCTGGGCCGCGACCTGCTCGTGGGCGTCGCGGAACGGCACGCCGTCGCGCACGAGCAGCTCCGCGGCGTCGGTCGCGGTCAGCAGCGGGTCGGCCACGGCGGCGGCGAGCCGCTCGCGATCGAACGTGATCCCCTCGACGAGCGCGGCCAGCGCAGGCAGCGCTAGCGCGAGGTCACGCCGCGCCGCGAAGACCGGCAGCCTTGTCCTCCTGGAGGTCGCGGTCATAGGCGAGCGGGAGGCCCTTGACGACGGCGAGCAGCCCGGCGAGCCGGCCGAGCGCCGTCCCGGCCTTGCCGCGCACGAGCTCGGCGACGTCCGGGTTCAGCTTCTGCGGCATCATCGACGACCCCGTCGCGGCCGCCTCGGGCAGCTGCACGAAGCCGAACTCGGACGACGCCCAGAGCACCAGCTCCTCGCCGATCCGCGAGAGGTGCGAGAAGAGCACCGCGCACGCGTAGAGGTAGTCGAGCGCGAAGTCGCGGTCGGCGACGGCGTCGAGCGAGTTCCGCATCCCGCCCTCCGGCTGGGGGAGGGGCAGCGTCGAGCCGGCGAGCGCGCCCGCGCCCAGAGGCGACGGCGCGGCCTGCCCGGCGGCGAAGCGGAACCGCTCGCGGTCGCGCTCGAGCATCTCCACCCAGGCCAGCAGGTGGTGCCCGACAGTGACGGGCTGCGCGCGCTGCAGGTGCGTGTACCCGGGCATCGGCGTGTCCGCCTCAGTCTCGGCGCGGTCGAGCACGACACCGGCGAAGGCCTCGATCGCGGCGACCGCCTCGTCGCACACGTCGGCGACGTAGAGCCGGAACGCCGCCGCCACCTGGTCGTTCCGCGAGCGCCCGGCGTGGATCTTGCGCCCGAGCGGGCCGAGCTCGCGCTCGATCGCCGAGTGGACGTCCTCGTCGTCCGGGCCGATCACGCCGCCGGCAGCGATGCGGTCGAGCGCCGCCTCGACCGCCGCCAGCTCCGTCGCCCGTGAGCAGGCCGGCCGCGGCGAGTCGCCCCGCGTGAATTCGGCTCGCCTGGCAGTCGTAGGGGAGCAGCTCGGCGTCATCCGCCTGCAGGAACGCCCAGACGCGCCGATCGAGCGGCGTCGCCGTGCGCGCGCCCCAGACGGTCACGGCACGCGCACCGGACCATGGTGCTGCCGCGCCGCGGCGAGCTGCGCCTCGAGCCCGAGCAGCTGGATGAAGCCCTCGGCAGACGCGTGCGGGAACGTCTCGCCGGTCGCGTACGACGCGAGCGTCTCCGCGTACAGCGCGTTCGGGGACCGCCGGCCGCTGACGATGGCCGACCCGGACTCGAGCCGGATCCGCACCTCACCCGTGACCAGCTTCTGCGTCTCGGCGAAGAAGGCGTCGTAGGCGGCGCGCACCGGCGTGAACCAGAAGCCGTCGTACACGAGCTGCGCCCACTTCGGCTCGAGCTCCCGCTTCGCGATCTGCTCGGCCTTGGTCAGGACGAGGTCCTCGAGCGCGTCGTGGGCCGCGATCAGCGTGAGCGCGGCAGGCGCCTCGTAGAGCTCGCGGCTCTTGATGCCGACGACGCGGTTCTCGATCATGTCGATCCGCCCGATACCGCGCGAGCCGGCGAGCCCGTTCAGGGCCGCGATCAGCTCGGCCAGGGGCAGCTCCTCACCGTCGAGCGAGACGGGCAGGCCCGCCTCGAAGCCGATGACGACGTCGATCGGGTCGGCGGCTGCCGCCGGTGCGACCGTGAGCACGAACGCCGCCTCGGGCGGCGCGGCCCACGGATCCTCGAGCACGCCGGCCTCGATCGCGCGGCCGAACAGGTTGTCGTCGATCGAGAACGGCGACTCCGGCTTCGCCTCGATCGGGATCCCGCGCTCGGCGGCGTAGGCGATCTCCTCGTCGCGCGTCCACGGCGTGTCGCGCAGCGGGGCGATGACGCGCACGCCCGGGTACGTCGCCTTGAACGCCAGCTCGAAGCGCACCTGGTCGTTGCCCTTGCCGGTGCAGCCGTGCACGATCGCGTCGGCGCCGAGCTCGCGGGCGATCTCGCCGATCGCCTCGCGCGATGATCGGCCGGGAGAGCGCCGAGATCGAGCGGATACTTGCCCTCGTAGAGAGCGTTGGCGAGCAGCGCCTTCGCGACGACCTCGTCGGCGAACTGGTCCTTGCGGTCGAGCAGGATGACGTCGTCGGCGCCGGCCGCGTAGCCGCGGTGCGATGGCCGGCTCGAAGTCGGCCTCCTGGCCGACGTCGACGAGCACCGCGATCACCTCGTCGAAGCCGTAGTCCTCCTTCAGCCACGCGATGGCGCAGCTCGTGTCGAGCCCGCCCGAGTACGCGAACACGGCCGTCTTGACGTCATTACGTGTCTCCTTCGAGGTGGTGGCGTGAGCTCCTCGGCGAGCTGGGCGCCCGTGAGGCCGTCGCGCGGGGCGACGAAGATCGTGTCGTCGCCGGCGACGGTGCCGGCGATGTCGGGGACTTGCGCGGCGTCGATCGCGCTGCGCGAGCGCGTTCGCGGTGCCGGGCGGCGTGTGCACGACGACCAGCTGGCCGGTCGCCGTCGACCGACAGCGTCCAGCGCCGCAGCGCGGACGTGAGCTCGTCGAGACGGGACAGGTCGTCGGCGCCGGGCAGCGCGTAGACGAGCGCGCCGTCGCCGGCCGCGCACCTTGACCAGGCCGAGCTGCGCGATGTCGCGCGAGACGGTCGTCTGGACGGCGTCGAAGCCCTGCTCGCGCAGCGCGGCGACGACCTCCTCCTGCGTGCCGAGCCTGCGCTCCTGGACGAGACGGAGAATCGCGCCCTGGCGGTCGTACTTGCTCACGCGAGCACCTCCTCGAGGATGGACAGCGCCTGATCGGCCTCGGCGGCCGTCAGCGTCAGCGATGGGGTGATCCGGATGGCGGTCGGGCTCGCCGGGCCGACGAGCAGCCCGTGCTCGAGGCACGCGGCGATGACCTCGGAGGCGGGCCGGTCGAGCTCAGCGGCGAGCAGCAGGCCAAGGCCACGCGTCTCGACGACGGCCGGCAGTGCGTTCAGGCCGGCGGTGAGCTGCGCCGAGCGCTCGCGCGCGCCCGCGAGCAGCCCATCGGTGAGCTCGTCGAGGACGGCGCAGGCGGCCGCGCACGTGACGGGGTTGCCGCCGAAGGTCGAGGCATGGTCGCCCGGCACGAATCCGGTGGGCGCGTCGTCGCCGACGAGCAGGGCGCCGACCGGCAGCCCGTTCGCGAGGCCCTTGGCGAGCGTGACGGCGTCCGGCTTCACGCCGGCCTGCTCCCAGGCGAAGAAGGTGCCGGTCCGGCCCACGCCGGTCTGCACTTCGTCGAAGAGCAGCACCGCGCCGTGCTGGTCGGCCAGCGTGCGCGCCGCCTGCATGAACCCGGGGGCGAGCGGGTGGACGCCGCCCTCGCCGAGCACCGGCTCGAGGATGATCGCGGCGGTGTCCGGGCCGACGGCCGCGGCCAGCGCGGCGGTGTCGCCCGGCTCGACGAACGTGACGCCCGGGAGCATCGGCTCGAAGGCCGTCCGCTTCGCGGGCTGCCCGGTGACCGCGAGCGCGCCGAAGGTCCGCCCGTGGAACGAGCCGTCGAGCGCAACGAAGCCGCTCCGGCCGGTCGCCTTGCGCGCGTACTTGAGCGCCGCCTCGTTGGCCTCCGCGCCCGAGTTGCAGAAGAACGCGCCGGCGCCGCCGAAGCGATCCGAGAGCCGCGAGGCGAGCGCCTGCATCGGCTCCGTCCAGTAGAGGTTCGAGACGTGCCACAGCTTCTCGAGCTGCGCCTGCGCGGCGGCGAGCGGGGCGGGGTGGAGGTGGCCAAGGCCGACGACGGCGATGCCTGCGACGAGGTCGAGGTAGCGCGTGCCGTCGTCGCCGGTGAGCCAGGCCCCTTCGCCGCGCACGAACGTCACGTCCGCGCGCGCGTAGGTCGGGAGCACGTGGGCGCCGGGCATGGTCTTCACGCGACCACCGCCGTTTGCCCGATCTCGGCGTGCACGCCCTGCCGCGCGGCAGTCACGGCCGCGTGCAGCTTGGGCTGGATGCCGCCCTGGAGCGTGCCGGTGTCGAGCAGCGCGTCTGCGTCGTCGGCCGCGATGCGCGACACGACGGCACCGGCGAGCAGCAGGCCGGGCACGTCGGTGAGGAAGAGGATGCGCTCCGCTCCGAGACCGATGGCAAGTGCAGATGCAGCCTCATCCGCGTTCACGTTCAGCGGCCCCTCGGCGAGCGGCGCGACGACCGGGATGAGTCCGGCGGCGAGGGCCTCGAGCACGGCCGGCGGGGCGCCCGGAAGCGGGTCGCCGACCTCGCCGAGCTCCTCAATGCGCGTCGCCTGCAGGCCGATCTCGTCGCCCATCAGGCCGACGGCCCTGGGGCCGATGGCGCGGCACAGCCCGGCGTTGACCGCGGCCATCGACTCGCGCACGACGGCGAGCGCCTCCGGCCTCGTCACGCGGCGCCCGCGGACGAACTCGACCGCCAGGCCGCGGCGCTCCATCTCCGCCGAGATCTGCGGGCCCGCCCCGTGCACGACCACGACCGGGTTGCCGCCGTCGAGGAAGGGCCGCACGAGCGCGACCGCCTCGCCTGCGACCGAGCCGCCGCACTTGACGACGATGGGCTTCACGTCCGGTAGTCCGCGTTGATGCGGACGTAGTCGTAGGACAGGTCGCTCGTCAGGTAGCTCGCCTCGCCGTCGCCGAGCCCGAGGTCGAGCTCGATCCGGCATTCCGAGCCTTCGAGCTCGGCCTCGACGTTCTGCGGCGCGCCGTGGTCGATGACGACCGCGCCGTTGAAAGTGAGCGTGAGCAGGTCGGCGTCGACGTTGGCGTAGCCGCCGTTGTACGGCGCCGAGCCGGCAGCGGCGAGTACGCGGCCCCAGTTCGCGTCGCGGCCGAAGAGCGCCGTCTTCACGAGCGGCGAGGTGGCGATGCGCCGCGCGACCGCCTTCGCCTGCGCGCGGTCGACCGCGCCCGTGACGTCGATGGCGGCGAGGAACGGTCGCGCCCTCGCCGTCGGCGACGATCTGCGAGGCCAGCTCGCCGCAGACCGCGCGGAGTGCCTCGGCGAACGCGGCGTCGTTCCGAGCGACGCCGCTCGCGCCGTTCGCGAGCAGGACGCACGGTGTCGTTGGTCGAGCACTCGCCGTCGACCGAGATGGCGTTGAAGCTCTCGTCCACCGCCGGCCGCAGGAAGTCGACGGCCTCGCCCGGCTCGAGCGGGTAGTCGGTCGTGACCACCGCGAGCATCGTGGCGAGGTTCGGGTGGATCATCCCCGAGCCCTTCGCCATGCCGCCGACGGTGAACCCGTCGCGCGTGACGGCCGCCTGCTTGGCGTGCGGTGTCGGTCGTCATGATCGCCGTGGCCGCGTCCTCGCCGCCCTCGGCGGACAGCGCTGCGGCTGCAGGCGGGAGGCCGGCGCGGATGCGGTCGAGCCGGCAGCGGCAGGCCGATCACGCCGGTCGAGAGGACGACGACCTCCTCGGCGGCGAGGCCGAGCAGCCGCGCCGTCTCGGCCGCGGTCGCCCGCGCGTCCAGCTCGCCCCGCAGGCCGGTGGCCGCGTTCGCGTTGCCGGAGTTGACGACGACCGCCTGCGGCTGCGCCAGCTCCAGGTGCTCCTTGCTCACCTTCACCGGCGCGGCCTGGACGCGGTTCGCCGTGAACATGCGCGGCCCCGGTCGCAGGCACCGTGCGAGCGGACGAGCGCCAGGTCGAGGTCGTTCTTGCCGATCCCGCAGTGGACGCCGCTCGCGACGAAGCCCTGTGCGGCGGTGACGCTCATACGAGCACCCCCGCGAGCCGCAGCCCGAGCGTCTCCTCGAGCCCGAGGGCGAGGTTGGCGTTCTGGACGGCCTGGCCGGCGGCGCCCTTGCCGAGGTTGTCGATCGTGCAGACGACGATCGCCCGCCCGGTCGCACGGTCGGCGAAGAGCGCGACCTCGGCGCCGTCGGTGTGCTGCACGCGCGCGAGCTCCGGCGTGGCGCCCTCGGGCAGCACGCGGACGACGGTGCCGGCGTAGGCGTCCTCGAGCCGTTCGCGCAGATCGCGCTCGGTCGCGTGGGCGTAGCAGGTGACGAGCAGCCCGCGCCGGATCGGCAGCAGGTGGGTGGCGAGCGTGACCGGGAAGCCGAGCAGCTGCTCGATCTCCGGCTCGTGCTGGTGCTCGCCGACCTTGTAGGCGGAGACGTTCTCGAGCACGAAGCCGGCGTGCGAGCTCGGCTTCAGCGACCGGCCCGCGCCGGAGACGCCGGACTTGCCGTCGACGACGACGCCGTCCGGCTCGATCGCGTCCGCGATCGGCGCCAGCGCGAGCAGCGCCGCGGTCGCGTAGCAGCCGGGGTTCGCGATCAGCCGTCCCTCGGCCGCGTGGAGCTCGGGCAGGCCGTACTCCCAGCGCGTCCAGGCCGCCGGGGTGCTCGAACCCGTACCACTGCGCATAGAGGGCGGGGTCCTGCAGGCGGTGCGCGCCCGAGAGGTCGACGACGACGCCCTGGGCCGGCGGCTCGAGCGCTGCGGCCTCCTCGTGCCCGAGGCACCAGAACGTGACGTCGGCGCCGACGGCGGCCGCCTCCGCGTTGGTGACGACGGGCGGGAGGCTGCCGTTCAGGCGCACGTCGAGTGTCGAGGCGCCGTTGCCGGCATGCGAATCCGAGCCGAGCGCGACGACCTCCAGCTCGGGGTGCGAGAGCACGTCGATCCAGCGTCTCCAGGCCGGTGTAGCCGGAGCAGCCGAGGATGGCAGCGGTGTGCATCTCTTGCATGTTATGCAATACTCCGCATTTCATGCAAGCGAATCTCGTTCTCGAGGACGGCACGGTCTTTCCGGGCCACTCCGTCGGCGCGGAGGGCGTTGCCGCGGGCGAGGCGTGCTTCACGACGGCGATGGCCGGCTACGAGGAGGCGGTCACCGATCCGAGCTACGTCGCGCAGGTGCTCTGCTTTGCATATCCGCTGATCGGCAACTACGGCGTCGACGAGGCGCGGCTCGAGTCCGAGTCCGTGCAGGCGGAGGCCGTGGTCATGCGAACGGCCCGCCCGGCGTGGGCTGCCTGGCTCCGCGATCGGGGCGTTGTCGCCGTCGACGAGGTCGACACGCGTGCGCTCGTCCGGCGGATCCGCGCGAACGGCGTGCTGCGCTGTGCGGTCGGCACGGCACCTGTGGACGAGCTTCACGCGCGCGCGTTGGCGGAGCCGCCGATCGACGGCCGCCCGCTGCGCCGGCACATGGGGACGCGTGAGCCGTACACGGTCGGCAGCGGCCCGCGCGTCGCGCTGGTCGACCTCGGCTGCAAGCGCTCGATCCCGGCGCGGCTCGCTGCCACCGGCCTCGAGGTGCTCGTCGTCCCGTCGAGCTGGGACGCCGAGGCGATCCTCGACGAGCAGCCGCAGGCGGTGCTCGTCGGCAACGGCCCGGGCGATCCCGCCGTGCTCGAGGGCCCGATCGAGACCGTTCGCGACCTGCTCGGCGAGGTGCCGCTCTTCGGCATCTGCCTCGGCCACCAGCTGCTCGGCCTCGCGCTCGGCCTGCGACACCTACAAGCTTCCGTTCGGGCACCGCGGCGCGAACCATCCGGTGCGCGACCTGCGCACGGGCCGCGTGCTCGTCACCGTCCAGAACCACGGCTACGCGGTGCGCGCCGACGACGAGGAGCTCGTCAGCCACGTGTCGCTCAACGACGGCAGCGTCGAAGGGCTCGCCGGCGACGGCTTCGCGAGCGTCCAGTTCCACCCCGAGGCGGCGCCCGGGGCCGCTCGACGCCCTGCCCTTCTTCGACCGGATCGCCGCCGCGTGCCGAAGCGCACGGACCTTCGCTCGATCCTGATCGTCGGCTCCGGGCCGATCCGCATCGGCCAGGGCGTGCGAGTTCGACTACGCCGGAGCGCAGGCGTGCCGCGTGCTGCGGCGCGAGGGTACCGCGTCGTGCTCGTCAACTCGAACCCGGCGACGATCATGACCGACCCCGAGTGGGCCGACGCGACCTACCTCGAGCCGCTCGACGCCGAGACGGTGGCCGAGATCATCGAGCGCGAGCGGCCCGATGCCCTGCTGCCGACGCTCGGCGGGCAGACGGGGCTCAACCTGGCGGTCGAGCTCTCCGAGGCGGGCCTGCTCGGCGACGTCGAGCTGATCGGCGCCGATCTCGAGGCGATCCGGCGCGCCGAAGACCGTGCCGTGTTCCGTGACACCGTCACGCGGCGCCGGGCTTTCCGTGCCGGAGAGCCTAGTCGTCGGTTCGGTCGACGAGGCCGAGGGTTTCCCCGTCCCGGCCATCGTCCGGCCGGCGTTCACGCTCGGCGGCACGGGCGGCGGCATCGCCACTACGCCGAGCCGAGCTCCGCCGGCAGGTCGAGCTCGGCCTGGCCGCCAGCCCGGTCGCACCAGGTGCTGGTCGAGCGGTTGCTGCAGGGCTGGCAGGAGCACGAGCTCGAGGTGATGGCCGACGCGGCCGGCAACTGCGTCGTCGTCTGCTCGATCGAGAACCTCGACCCGATGGGCGTCCACACGGGCGACTCGTGGACGGTCGCGCCGCAGCAGACGCTGCCCGACGCCGAGTACCAGCGGCTGCGCGAGGCCGCGTTCGCCTGCGCGCGCGCGGTCGGCGTCGCGACGGGCGGCGCGAACGTGCAGTTCGCCTACGAGCCGGGCACGGGCGAGCTGCGCGTGATCGAGATGAATCCGCGCGTGTCGCGCTCGTCGGCGCTCGCGTCGAAGGCGACCGGCTTTCCGATCGCGAAGCTGGCCGCCCTGCTCGCGGTCGGCTACACGCTCGACGAGCTCCCGAACGACATCACCGGCAAGACGACGGCGGCGTTCGAGCCGGCGCTCGACTACGTCGCGGTCAAGGCGCCGCGCTTCGACTTCGAGAAGTTCCCGGGCTCGGAGGCGGTGCTCGGCAGCGAGATGCGCGCCGTCGGCGAGGCGCTCGGGCTCGGGCGGACGTTCCCGGAGGCGTTCCTCAAAGCGCTCGAGGGGCGCGAGGGCGCGCTGCGGGTCGAGCTGGCCAGCCGCGGCGAGCCTGTCCCCGGCCGCTGGGAGTCGCTGCTCGAGGCCGCGCGGCAGGGCCTCGACCTGCCGGGCATCGATCCGTACTGGGCCGCCGAGCTGCGCGGCGATTGCGGCGGCCGAGCGCGAGCTCTCCGCCGGCGGCGACGTGGCCGCTGCGAAGCGCTTCGGCCTGCCGGACGCGCGCATCGCGGAGGTGCTCGGCGTGCCGGAGGCCGAGGTGCGCCGGCGCCGGCCGCGGCCCGGCCGGCTCGCTGTCGACTCGTGCGCCGCGGAGTTCGAGGCGCGGACGCCCTACTACTACCTCTCGTACGAGCAGTCCGACGAGGAGGCAGCGCCGACCGGCCGCGCCGTCGTCGTGCTCGGAAGTGGCCCGAACCGGATCGGCCAGGGCATCGAGTTCGACTACTGCTGCGTGCACGCGGCGCAGGCGCTCCGTCGGCTCGGCTACGAGGCGGTGCTCGTGAACTCGAACCCGGAGACGGTCTCGACCGACTACGACACCTCCGACCGCCTCTACCTCGAGCCGCTCACGCTCGAGCGCGTGCTCGACGTCTGCGAGCTCGAGCAGCCGCTTGGCGTGGTCGTGTCGCTTGGCGGCCAGACGCCGCTGCGGCTCGCGCCGGGGCTCGCAGAGGCGGGCGTGCCGCTGCTCGGCGATCCGCTCGACGCGATCGACCGCGCCGAGGACCGCGGCGCGTTCGCCGCGCTCCTTGCAGAGCACGGCATCGCGGCGCCCGCGCTGGGGTGTCGCTTCGGGACGCGAGGAGGCGCTGGAGGTGGCGGAGCGGATCGGCTACCCGGTGCTGGTGCGCCCGCACCACGTGCTCGGCGGCCGCGGCATGCGCGTCGTGCGCGGCGCCGGACGAGCTCATGCTCGACGAGCCGTGCCTGGTCGACGGCTTCCTCGAGGGCGCTATCGAGCTCGACGTCGACGCGCTGTGCGACGGCGAGGGCGCCTGGGTGGCGGCGATCCTGGAGCACGTCGAGCCGGCCGGCGTGCACTCGGGCGACTCGGCCTGCGTCGTGCCGGCGCCGTCGGTGACGCCGGCGCTCGAGGCGGAGATCCGGCAGATCACAGCGACGATCGCGAAGGCACTCGGCGCCCGCGGCCTGCTGAATCTCCAGCTCGCGGTCCTGGACGGGCACCTGTCGGTCCTGGAGGCGAACCCGCGCGCGTCGCGGACGGTGCCGTTCGTCGCGAAGGCGACCGGATTGCCGCTCGTCGACCACGCATGCCGGCTCCTGCTCGGCGAGCCGCTGTCCGCACTGGGCCTGCCCGAGCGGGCGGTGCCGACGCGGGCGTGGGCAAAGGAGGCCGTCTTCCCCGCCGAGCGCTTCCCGGGCGCGGACGAGCGCGGGCCGGAGATGCGCTCCACCGGCGAGGTGATGGCGAGCGCGGACGACGTGTCCCAGGCGTACGCGCGCGCGCTGCGCGCGGCCGGGCGAATGCGGCGCGGCGGGGCCGTCGCGGCGCCGTTGCAAGCGATCGGGTAGTGCGGTACAAACGTCCTGATGCTCAACATGCTGGTGACGATCGGCGTCGCCTACCTCGTCGTCGATTCGGGGCTGCGCTTCGCGCGCCTGCGCCGCACGGAGGGCGGGCCGTTCTTCGGCTCGGCGAGGGCGCCGCACCTGCTCTTCGTGTTCTTCGTGGTCTCGATACCTGTTGCGATCGACTTCGCGGAGCCGCTTGGCGACCGGATGGCCTTCCTGTGGCTCGCGGTTGCGAGCGCGCTGGCCGCAGGGATGGTGGCCTCCGAACGGCGGCGCACTGCGGTACGATCGAAGGCGTGACGAACCAGCTTCTCGCGTAGCGCAGGAGGCAACGCGGCACCCGCCGCGCTAGCTTCCCAAGCCTCTCTTTCGAGAGGCTTTTTCATATCTGGAGGCACCTTGGATCCGTACGACGCACAGGCAATCGAGGCGAAGTGGCAGGAGATCTGGGACCGCGAGCACGCGTTCGAGGTCTCCAACGAGCCTGTGCAGCCGAAGTCGTATGTGCTCGAGCAGCTCCCGTACCCGTCCGGGACGCTGCACATGGGGCACATGCTCGTCTACACGATCGGCGACGTCGTGGCCCGCTTCCGCCGTCGCAACGGGATGCACGTCATCCACCCGATGGGCTGGGACTCGTTCGGGCTGCCGGCCGAGAACGCCGCCATCCGCGGCGGCGACCCGCCGCGCGTCACGGTCGCGCGCAACATCGAGTCGATCCGCGCCTCGATGAAGCGCATCGGCTGGTCGTACGACTGGACGCGCGAGCTCTCCACCCACGATCCGGACTACATCCGCTGGCAGCAGTGGCAGTTCCTGCGCTTCTTCGAAAAGGGGCTCGCGTACCGGAAGCCGGCGCCCGTGAAGTGGTGCCCGAAGGACCAAACCGTGCTCGCGAACGAGCAGGTCACCGCGGACGGCCGGTGCGAGCGCTGCGGGACGCCGGTCGAGGTCCGGCTGATGGAGCAGTGGTTCTTCCGGATCACGGACTACGCGCAGGAGCTGCTCGACGACCTCGACCGGGTCGACTACCCGGAGTCGATCGCCGGGCGGCAGCGCAACTGGATCGGCCGCTCAGAGGGCGCCGAGATCGAGTTCCGGATCGAGGAGCTGGACGAGGACGTGCCGGTGTTCACGACGCGCCCGGACACGCTCTTCGGTGCCACGTTCCTCGTGCTGGCGCCCGAGCACGAGCTCGTCGCGCGCATCGCCGAGCGCTCCGACCGCGCCGGCGAGATCCACGAGTACGTCCGCCGCGCAGCGACCAAGAAGACCGAGGAGCGGGCTGCCGGCGAGGACAAGACCGGCATCGACACGGGGCTGCACGCCGTCAACCCGGTGAACGGCGAGCGCCTGCCCGTCTTCGTCGCCGACTACGTCCTGACCGACTACGGCACGGGCGCGATCATGGCCGTTCCCGCGCACGACACGCGTGACTTCGCGTTCGCACAGACGTACGGGCTGCCGATCCGGCACGTCGTCCGCCCGCGCGACGGCGAGGTCGACGAGGGCGAGGCGTACACCGAGCACACGGACGATGAGGTGCTCGTGAACTCCGGCGACTTCGACGGCATGCCGGCTCCCGAGGGCGGCCGCAAGATCGTCGAGCGGCTCGAGGCTGAGAGCCGCGGGAAGTTCACCATCAACTTCCGGATCCGCGACTGGGGTTTCTCACGACAGCGTTACTGGGGCTGCCCGATCCCGGTCGTCTACTGCGAACGGGATGGGATCGTCGGCGTCGGCGACGGCGATCTGCCGATCCTGCTGCCCGAGATCGAGGACTACCGTCCCAAGGGCCAGCCGCCGCTCGCGCAGGCGGAGGACTGGGTGCGTACCACCTGCCCGAAGTGCGGCGGCGCGGCGCGGCGCGAGACCGAGACGATGGACACCTTCGTCGACTCGTCCTGGTACTTCCTGCGCTACTGCGACCCGCGCAACGAGGAGGCGCCGTTCTCGGGCGAGGTCGTGAACTACTGGAACCCGGTCAACCTGTACCTCGGCGGGACCGACCACGCGACGATGCACATGATCTACGCGCGGTTCTGGATCAAGGTCCTGAACGACCTCGGCTACATCGACTTCCGCGAGCCGTTCGACGCGTTCTTCGCCAACGGCTGGGTCACGCTCGGGAACCTGAAGATGTCGAAGCGCGCCGGGAACATCGTCGGGCCGGACGTCTTCGTCGAGCGCTACGGCGCCGATGCCTGCCGGCTGAACATCATGTTCCTGGGCCCGGCCGACCAGGACATGGAGTGGACCGAGGCCAGCGTCGAGGGGATGGCGCGCTTCGTCCGTCGCCTGTGGCGGGTCGTGCACGAGGTCGCCGAGGTGGCCCCGTCCGGCGACCCGGCCGGCGGCGATCTGGCTCGCAAGGCGCACGCGACGATCGCGAAGGTGACCGACGACATTGGCCGCCGGTTCGCGTTCAACACGGCGATCGCGGCCGTCATGGAGCTCGTCAACGAGTTGTCGCGCGATACGGCCGGGCCGGACTCGCGCCTCGCCGCCGAGACCGCGGTCTCGCTGATCTACCCGTACGCGCCGCACGTCGCCGAGGAGCTGTGGGAGCGGCTCGGCCAGAAGGGGCGGCTCTACCAGGCGCCGTGGCCGACCGTGGACGAGTCGGCGCTCGAGCGCGACACGTTCGAGCTCGTCGTCCAGGTGAACGGCAAGCTCCGCGACCGCTTCGAGGTGCCTGTCGACCTGCCCGAGGACGAGCTCGTCGAGCGGGCGAAGGCGTCACCGAAGGTGCAGGCGTTCGTGGACGGGCAGCAGATCCGCCGGGCGATCGTCGTCCCGCGGAAGCTCGTGAACCTCGTGATCGGCTAACGGATCCCGGTGTCGATGAAGAGGTTCACGTGGACGAAGCGGCTCGCGGGGACGCGGATGCTCGCCGGGCGGATCGAGCCAGGGCCCCAGCTCGGCCTGCTCACGGCGTAGCGGCCGGGCTTCAGGCCGACGCGGTACTGGCCGCCGGCGGTCGTCTTCACGCGCGTGGTCTTGCCGTAGCCGGTGAACTGGATGACCGTGTTCGACGCGGGGGCGTCGCACGGCTGAGCCGATCCGGCAGACCGGGCTGATCGGGCCGCGCGTCACGGTGCCGTAGGCGCCGCTCGTGGGCGCCTTTGCCGCTGCTGGTGCGGCGAGTGCGAGCGCCGCGACGACGAGCAGACGGATCACGTGCTCCCCAGCAGCCGGTCGTCAGCGCGGCGGCGCGCGGCTCTCGCGCCCATCCAGATCAGAAATGCCAGGAGTGCGAACGGCGCGGCCACGATCAGCGCGTACAGCCCGTAGGCAAGCTCGAGGGCGAGGATCGAGGCTGCGTCGCGGAGCGTGCGCTCGATGTCTCCCTGCTTGTGCGGGGCCGCTGCTGCGGCGGCGCGGGTGGTCAGGTTGAGCGTCACGGTTGCAAAGTCGGCCTGTCGGCTGAGCGCCGCCTGCTCTGCGCGCAGCCCCGCCGCGGCGCTGGTCGCCCGCGTGATCTTGAGCTGGATGGCGGCGCGCTCGGCATCTGTCGTCGCGTGGGTGAGCTGGACGCGCAGCTTCGCGATCTGCTCGCGCAGGGCGAGGAGCTGCCGCGTGTACGCGTTCAGCTTGCCCTGGACGTCGCGGATCGACACGTCCTGCGCCGCCAGCGTGCCGAGGTTCGAGAAGCGCTGGACCGCCGCTTGCACGTGCTGCACCGGGATGCGGACGACGAGCTGGGCGTCTCCGTTGCGGCCCGGCACGCTGTACTGCGGCGGAGACCACGTAGCCGCCCCAGGCGCGGGTGGCGTTGATCGCTTGCTTTCATCGCGTCGGACATGCGGCCGACGTTCGGCGAGGCGCACGGTCAGGGTGGCGCGGTAGTCCTGCGCGCGGTCGCGTGCAGCGGGCGGCGTGGCGAGGTCTTTCGCCTTCCTGAGCGCGCTCGACGACGCACCGTTGCCGGGGACTGCCCGGGATGGCGATCGCCGGGGCTGTGCGGAATGGCGCCGGCGCGGGCTTCCTCGCGCCCGGCGCGCACGGGCTCTCGAGGTGTTGCGCGGGCACCGGTGCCGCCGCGTCCTCGTGCTGTGCCGGAGTATCGAACACGCCGTGCCCGACGGCGACGGCGAGCATCGCCGCGAGCGCTGCCGGGCGCGGCGACGAGCAACGCGCGCCGCAGCTGAATCCATTCGCGCCAACTCGCGCGCGGGCTGCGGCTCGCGCGCGGCGATCGCCTCCACACGCGTCCGCAGCCGCTCCGGCGCCGGCGGCGCGGAGGCGCGGAGCTCGGCGAGGAAGGCGTCATTCATCGGTCCCCATCTCCCTTCTCAGGTGATCCAGTGCCCGGCTGAGCCGGGTCGAGCAGGCGGACTCGCCGATGCCGAGCACCCGCGCGGCGGCCGGGCCGTCCAGGTCGAGGACGACCGCAGCGCGATCACCTCGCGCTCGGCCGGCGACAGGCGGCGCGAGCGCCGCCTCGAGCTCGGGCGAGAGCCCGCCCGGCGGCTGCTCGGTGGCGACGGGCTCCTCCCGCGCGTAGCGCTCCTCGCGGCGCGTGGCGCCGCTTCTCGGCCCGGAAGTGGTCGAGCGCGCTTGTCCGCGCGAGCTGGCAGAGCCAGGTCCTGGCGCTGCCGCGGCGTGGGTCGAAGCGAGGCCAGGCGCGCAGGGCGCGCTCGAAGGTGTCGGCTGTGAGGTCTTCGGCAAGGGTTCCGTCCTTGGTCAGGTAGAGCAGGTAGCGGTAGACGTCGTCGAGGTGCGCCCGCGCCGCCGCGGCGAACGTCGGCCGTGCGACCGTGGCGTCCGGGTGGCGGGCGGGCAGTTCGACTGCGCTCACGCATCCCGGTATACGCCGTGGAGCGGCCGTTTGTCACATGCGCGTTCGCCTCGCCCCGGTAGGCTCCCGACCGCCGTGGCGCCGCTCGCCTACACCTTCGGTACCGGGCTTGCCGCGATTGCGCTCGTCGCCTGGGTGGTCGTCTGGCTGCTCGTCGCCGTCCGCGTCGTCCGGCGCCCGGATCTCGGATTCGGCGGCAAGCTGCGTCTGGCTCGTCCTCATCCTCGTGCTCCCACTCCTCGGACTGTTCGCCTACTTCCTATGGGACGCGGCGAGGCCGGCCCGAACCTGAGTTACGCCTCGGCGTAACCTCTCGGCTCCGCCGAGAGACGGTGTAGACACGACGGCCTAGTGGCCGACGGCATGGGCCCGTCCGAGGACTCGGAGCTCGCCGGCCTCGGACCGCCTCGGCTCTGCGCGGCTTTGGGACGGAGCTGGCACAGACACGTCACACCTCCGCCGCCACAGTGGCTGCATGCCCGCCTGGCTGACCGTGGAACGGCGCCGAGCGATCGCGTTCGGCCTCGTCGGTGTGCTCGCGCTCGTCGCGGCCGCCCGGCATCTCGCCGGGACGCGCGCGCCGAGTGCGGACACGGCGCGTGCAGCCGCTGCCCTCGCACAGCCGGCCGCCGCGCCGGCGAATCGGCTGTTCGTCGACGTCGTCGGCGCCGTGCGACGGCCCGGCCTCTACCGGTTACCGGACGGAAGCCGGGTTGCGGATGCGGTCAGCCGGGCGGGCGGTGCAACCCGGCGCGCAGACCTCTCGCTCGTGAATCTGGCCGCGCCGCTCGCGGACGGCCTCCAGGTCGTCGTGCCGCGCCGGCAGTCCGGGAGCTCCGGCGCGGCCGGCGGATCCACGACACCGGCAGGGCCGGTGCACCTAAACACGGCCACGCTCGAGCAGCTCGACGCGCTGCCCGGCGTCGGACCGGTCACTGCGCAGAAAATCCTGGACTACCGCCAGAAGAACGGCGCCTTCACGTCGGTGGACGATCTCGATGCGATTCCCGGCATCGGGCCGGCGCGGCTGGACACGCTCCGCGACCTGGTGGCGCCGTGAGCGCGATTGCCGCCCGCGCCGGGCCGCACGTGCTCCTCGCGGCGCTCTGCGCCGGGCTGGCCGGCGCGAACCTGGCGCGCGTCCCGGTCGTGCCGGGGTCGGTCGCGGCCGGGCTGCTCGTGGCCGTCTCGGGCGCCGCCGGCGAGCACCGCCTCGCCGTGCTGGCGGCCGCGCTTGCGCTCGCCGGGCTGGTGTGGGGCGGCGCGCGGCTCGATGCCCTCGACCGTAGCCCGCTCACCCCCGAGATCGGGTACGCCGGCCACGCGCTGCTCGTCGTCACCGGGCCGGCGAAGCACTCGACCTTCGACATCCGCGTCCCGGCGGAGGCGCGGGCGTTCCACGGCCATTCGCTTCGGGAGCCGGTGCTGCTCAAGCTCCCGCCGGGCCGCGCGCCGCCGCAGGGCGCGCTGGTCGATGCGCTCGTGGAGGTGACGGCGCCCCGCGGCCCGAAGGACGGGTTCGACGAGGCGACCTACCTCCGCCGTCACGGCATCCACGTCGTCCTGCGCGGCTCGCATCTGCGGCTGCTCGGGATGCGCGGCGGCCTGGCGGGGCTCGCCGACCGGCTGCGCCGGCACATCGGAGCGACGATGGCGCCCGGACTCCGCGGGCGAGCGGAGGGCGGTCGTCGCGGGGATCGTGCTGGGCGAGGACCAGGGCCTCTCCAAGGGGCTCGCGGACGCGTTCCGGGCCTCGGGCCTCTACCACCTGCTCGCCGTCAGCGGGCAGAACGTGCTGATCATCGTCGGCGGCGTCGTGACGCTCTGCCTGCTGCTCGGCGTCTCGCGGCTCGTCGGCGAGGCGGTCGCAATCGTCGCCGTGCTCGGCTACCTGGCCGCGGTCGGCTGGCAGCCGTCCGTCGTCCGTGCGGGCGTCGCCGGCGTGCTCGGCTCGCTGGCGTGGCTGACCGCGCGCCCGCGCGACCGGTGGTACTTCCTGCTCGCCGGGGCGGCGGTGCTGCTGGCGTGGAACCCGTACGCACTGCTCGACCCGGGCTTCCAGCTCTCGTTCGGCGCGGTCCTCGCGATCTTCCTGGGCGTCGCCCGGGTCGGCCGACGGGTCGAGGGCTACCCGCTGCCGCGCATCGCCGCCGATGCGCTCACCGTCTCGCTCGTCTGCAGCGTGGCGACCGCGCCGATCCTGCTCCTGCAGTTCGGGGCTGTCCCGCTGTACGCGCTCCCGGCGAACATCCTGGCGGCGCCCGCCGTCGCGCCTCTGCTCGGCTGCGCCCTGATCTCGGCGGCGATCCACCCGGTTCTGCCCGCCGCGTGTGCGCCGCTGGCGCAGGCTGAGGGGCTGCTCGCCGCCTACCTCGCCGCCGTCGCGCGCGCCGTCGCTGCGCTGCCGTATGCCCGGCTGACTCCGGCCCAGACGCTCGTCGGCGGCTGCCTGGCGGTGCTCGCCGTGGTCGCGGTGCGCCGCAGTATGGTCTCGCCATGGCGTCCGAGCCGCTCCGTCCCGCCTATCTCCTGACCGGCAGTGACCGCCCGAAGATCTCCCGTGCGGTCGCCCGGCTGCGCGGACGGTTCGGCGAGGAGACGATCGAGCACCTCTACGCGGAGACCACGACCGGCGAGGATGCGGTCGCGGCGTGCAACGCCCTCGGCCTCTTCGGCGGCGGCGGGCGGCTGATCATCGTCGACGGGGTGGACAAGTGGAAAGCGGCGGACGCCCAGGCCGTCGGCGGCTACCTCGAGAGCCCGACACCGGAGACGGTGCTCGCTCTCGTCGCGCAGGAGCTGAAGTCCGAGGCGCCGCTGGTCAAGGCGGTCGCCAAGGGCGGGGAGGTGCTGCAGTGGGACGTCGCCAAGCGCCGCCTGCCCGGCTGGGTCGCCGAGCAGTTCAAGCGCCTCGGCGTCCAGGCCGACCGCGACGCCTCCCGAGACGCTCGTCGAGCTCGTCGGCGACGACCTGGCCGGCTCGAGAGCGAGATCGAGAAGCTCGCCACCTGGGCGGGCGAGGACCCGGTCGGCGCGCGCGACGTCGAGCTGCTCGCCGTGCACGCGCGGGAGTCGCCGAGCTGGGGGCTGTCGGACGCGTGGGGCGCGCGGGACGTCGGCGAGGTGCTCGCCGTCTACGAGTCCGAGGTGCACCGCACGCGAGCCGTTCCTCGTCGGCTCGCGGCTCGCCTCGCACGTCACGCTCGTGCGCAACGCGCAGCGGCTCGCCGAGGAAGGCACTGCGACGCGCGACATCGCCAAGCCGCTGAGCGTCCACGAGTTCCGTGTGCGCAAGGCGCTCGGCCACGCCGACCACTACTCGCCCGACGAGCTGAACGACGCGCTTGTCCGGCTGGCCGACCTCGACGCCGCGCTCAAGGGCAACAGCCGCCGCCCGGCGGACGTCGGAGCTCGAGCTCGCGCTCGTCGACGTTACGCGGAAGCCGTCGAACTACGGAGCGGGGCGCGACGAGGCGCGAGGCCTGCGCCTTCTTGCGCGCGGCCTGTTCCGGTGGATCGCGCCGCGAGCAGCGGCGCGATCGATCCAGCGCTGGAGCTCGAGGTGCGTCGCTCGCGACCTTGTCGGCGTCGCCCTCCTCGACCGCCGCCGCGAGGCGACGCGAGATGGTCTTGATCGTCGAGCGGTAGCGCAGGTTCTCGAGGCGCTCCCGCGCCGCGGTCCGGACCCGCTTCTTCTGCTGCTTGATATTGGCCATGCGTAGAAATGCCCGCACCGGCGGGCTCGGCGATCGTAGCAGAGCTCTCGAGCACGATCCGGTGGCGGCAGATGCCCTCCCTATACTCGCCCGCGTGGAGACGCACACCAGGCGGCGGCGGCTCGCCTGGACGACCGCGGTCTTCTCGGTCGCGACCGGCCTCTCCCGCATCCTCGGCCTCGTCCGCGAGATCGTCGCGCGCCTACTACTTCGGCGTCAACGGCACGATCAACGCGTTCACGTCGCCTTCCAGGTCCCGAACCTCGATCCGCTCGCTCGTCGCGGACGCCGCGCTCTCGTCGGCGCTTCGTGCCGGTCTTCAGCGAGCTGCTCGAGAAGGGCGAGCGCAAACGCGCCTGGCGCGTGGCCTCGACCCTGCTTCTGGCTCCTCCTGCTCGGCCTCGGCGCGATCACCGCGCTCCTCATCGTCTTCGCGCCGCTCGTCATGCGCGCCGTTCGGCGACCCGGCGGCGACAAGCAGCTCGCGACCAGCCTCGCGCGCCTGCTGTTCCCGATCGTCGTCCTGCTCGGCGTCTCCGGGATCATCGTCGGGATCCTCAACAGCTACGAGCGAGTTCACCGTCCCGGCGCTGACGCCGGTGTTCTGGAACCTCGCGATCATCGTCGGCCTCGTCCTCGGCGTCCCGCGCGCGGACGCTCGACACGAAGCTCTACGTCTACGCGGTCTCGATCGTGATCGGGACGGTCATCCAGGTGCTGCTGCCGCTGCCGTGGCTGCGCGGGCTCGACGGCCGCCTGCACCTCGTCCTCGACTGGCGCGACCCGGCCGTCCGCCGCGTCTTCGTCCTGATGCTGCCGGTCACGATCGGGCTCGGCCTGATCAACTTCAACCTCGTCGTCAACACGTTCTTCGCGCTCGCGGTTCATCGACCCGGTACCTCGCGCCGCGCGCGATCGACGCTGCCTTCCGGATCTACATGCTCCCGCAGGGGATGTTCTCGGTCGCCGTCGCGACGGTGCTCTTCCCGACGCTCTCGCGGCTCGCGGCGCGCAACGACATCCGACGGCGTTCCGGCACACGGTCGCGCGGGCCTCCGCCAGATCGCGTTCCTGCTCGTCCCGGCGAGCGTCTTCACCGCCGTCCTCGCCGAGCCGATCGTCCGCCTCGTCTACCAGCGCGGCAGGTTCACGTCCGAGCAGACCCACGTCGTCGCGGGCGCGCTCGCGGCCTTCTCCCTCGGGCTCACGTTCAACGGCGTCATGCTGATGCTGAACCGCGCCTTCTTCAGCCTGCAGATCGCCGTGGCTGCCGACCTGCGGTCGCGCTCGGCAACCTCGGCCTGAACGCGGTGCTCGACGCGGCTTTCTACCGCTTCGGCGTCTGGGGCATCCCGCTCGCGACCTCGCTCGTCAACATCGCCGGCTCGGTCGCGCTCCTGATCCTGTTCCGCCGCCGGCTGGGCGGTCTCGAGCTCGAGAGCGAGCGGGTCGCCTGCCTCCGTATCGTCATCGCCAGCATCCCGGCCGCGATCGCCTTCGCGGTCTGGTGCGCCCTCGACGACGCGCTCGGCCACGACCGCTTCTCGCCCAGCTCGTCTCGGTCGGCGGCGGCGTTCGTCGCCGGCTCGGCCGTCTACCTGATTGCCTGCCGTGCGCTGCGGGTTCGGGAGCTGAGCGCGTTGCTATCGTTCGAGCGGCGCTTCCGCAGCGCGGCTGGACGCGCTATGGACCAGTCACGACATCCGCAACTTCTCGATCATCGCGCACATCGACCACGGCAAGTCGACGCTGGCCGACCGCATCCTCGAGGTGACCGACACGGTCACCGGCCGCGAGATGCGCGCCCAGCTGCTCGACTCGATGGATCTCGAGCGCGAGCGCGGCATCACGATCAAGGCGCAGGCCGTGCGCGTGGACTGGAAGGGCCACGAGCTCAACCTCATCGACACGCCCGGCCACGTCGACTTCACCTACGAGGTCTCGCGCTCGCTGCAGGCGTGCGAGGGCGCCGTGCTCGTCGTCGACGCCGCCCAGGGCGTCGAGGCGCAGACGGTGGCGAACGCCTACCTCGCGATCGAGAACAACCTCGAGATCGTCCCGGTCGTGAACAAGATCGACCTGCCGTCGGCCGACCCCGACGGGACGGCGCGCGAGATCGCCGACCTCATCGGCGACACGCCGGAGCGCGTGCTCCGCGTCGTCGGCAAAGACGGGCCTCGGCGTCGAGGAGCTCCTGGACGCGATCGTCGAGCGCATCCCGCCGCCGACCGGCGACCCAGAGGCGCCGGCTCGCGCGCTCATCTTCGACTCTTCGTACGACCAGTACCGCGGCGTCGTCGCGTTCGTCCGCGTCGTGGACGGCACGTTCCGGCCGCGCGAGCGGCTGCGCGCGATGGCGCAGGGCACGCGCTTCGAGACCGAGGAGCTCGGGTTCTTCTCGCCGACGATGAAGCCGGCCGACGTCGCTCGACGGCCGGCGAGGTCGGGTACGTCATCACAGGCCTCAAGGACGTCGCGCAAGCTGCGCGTCGGCGACACGCTGACGACGCAGTCGCACCCGGCCGCGGAGCCGCTGCCCGGCTACAAGGACGTGAAGCCGATGGTCTTCGCCGGCCTGTTCCCGACCGACTCGGACGACTACCCCGAGCTGCGCGACGCGCTCGAGCGGCTGAAGCTGAACGACGCCTCGCTCTTCTACGAGCCCGAGACGTCGCAGGCGCTCGGCTTCGGCTTCCGCTGCGGCTTCCTCGGCCTGCTGCACATGGAGATCGTCCGCGAGCGGCTCGAGCGCGAGTTCGACCTCGACCTGCTCGTGACCGCGCCGACCGTCGCCTACCAGGTGACGACGCCGACCGGTCGAAGTCGTCGAGGTGCACAACCCGGCCGAGATGCCCGACGAGCTCGAGCGCGTCGACGAGCCGTACATCCGCGCATCGATCATCGTCCCCAAGGAGTACGTCGGCGGCGTCATGGAGCTCAACAACGACCGCCGCGGGCGCTTCGACCACATGGAGTACCTGTCCGAGCAGCGCGTCCTCCTGACCTACGACCTGCCGCTCGCGGAGATCGTCTTCGACTTCTACGACCAGCTCAAGTCGCGCACGCGCGGCTACGCGAGCTTCGACTACGACCTCGCCGGCTACCGCGAGGGCTCGCTCGTCCGCGTCGACGTGCTCGTCGGCGGCGAGCCCGTCGACGCCCTCTCGCTGATTCGTCCACGCGCGACGGGCGCCTACCCGCGCGCGAAGCTGCTCGTCGAGCGGCTGCGGCAGGAGATCCCGCGCCAGTTCTTCGACGTCGCCATCCAGGCAGCGATCGGCTCGCGCGTCATCGCGCGCGAGACGGTCAAGGCGAAGCGCAAGGACGTGCTCGCGAAGTGCTACGGCGGCGACATCACCCGCAAGCGCAAGCTGCTCGAGAAGCAGAAGGCGGGCAAGAAGCGCATGAAGCAGGTCGGCGCCGTCGAGGTCCCGCAGGAGGCGTTCCTCGCCGTGCTCAACCTCGGACGACAAGAAGAAGATGAGCGGCGTCCGCCACCTCTACGTGCACCTGCCGTTCTGCGCGCACCGCTGTGGCTACTGCGACTTCGTGACCGCGGTCGGCGCGCTCGACCGGCACGGGCCGTACGTCGACGGCGCTCCTCGCCGAGCTCGAGCTCGAGCGCGGCCTGCTCGCGCCGGCGCTCGACACCGTCTTCCTCGGCGGCGGGACGCCGACGTTCACGAGGCCGGAGGCGCTCGCGCGGCTGCTCGCCGCACTGCCGCCTGCGGGCGAGGTGACCGTCGAGGCGAATCCCGAGACGGTGACCCCCGCGCTTGCCGCGCTGCTCCGTGCGGGCGGCGTCAACCGCGTCTCGCTCGGCGCGCAGAGCTTCCAGCCAGGGTTGCTCGCGACCCTCGAGCGTGTTGCCGGCCCTGACGACGTCCGACGTGCCGTGCACACTCTTCGTGATGCCGGTTTTGACAACATCTCGCTCGACCTCATCTACGGCATCCCCGGCCAGAGCGCCACCGACCTCGAGCGCGATCTCGCCGAGGCGCTCGCGCTCGAGCCGGAGCACCTGTCCTGCTACGAGCTCGAGGCGAAACCCGGGCACGCGCTTCACGCACGCGCACGGGGAGGAGCTCGCTCGCCAGGCGGAGGCGATGGAGGTCTACTTCGAGCGCGTCGTCGAGACGCTGACGGGCGCCGGCTACCGCTGGTACGAGACGGCGAATTTCTGCCGGCCGCGACGCCGGACGGGATCTGCGCGCACAGCACAACCTGGGCTACTGGCATCGGGCGCGACTACCTCGCACTCGGCGTGGGAGCAGTCTCGACGGTGCGCGGGCGGCGCTGGCGGACGACACCGAGCGTGGGGCGTGTACCTCGCGGCCCTGGCCGATCACCGCCGGCCAGAGCGCGACGTCGAGGAGCTCGATCGCGCGACGCGGCAGGCGGAGCGCGTCCTGCTCGGCCTGCGGCTCGACGAGCCGCTGCCGCTCGCAGGACTCGCCGACGCCGTCGACACGGCCGGGCTGGAGCGGGTCGAGCGCCTCGGGCTCGCCGTCGCGGACGGCGGGAACGGTCACGCTGACGCCGCGCGGCCGGCTGCTCGGCGGCGGGGTCACCGCCGAGGTTCTCGCGTAAATGCGAGACGGTAATTCCCCTGCACAGCGATACAATCAGCGACTGTGATCGACCTCACCGAACGCCAGCAGGAGGTCCTGCGCCGCGTCGTCGAGGAGTATGTCCGCACCGGACAGCCGGTCGGCTCGAAGCACCTCGTCGAGTCCGCCGGCCTGCGCTTCTCGCCCTCGACCGTGCGTTCCGAGCTGGCCGAGCTCGAGGCGCGCGGGCTGCTCACGCACCCGCACACCTCGGCCGGCCGCGTCCCGACCGACCGCGGCTACCGGCTGTTCGTCGATGGGCTGATGGAGCGCCTCGGGCGGCCGCTGACCTTCCCGCTCGACCTCTCGGTGAATGCCGGAGAGGTCGACGCGACCCTGCAGGCGACGACCGAGGCTCTCTCCGAGCTCACACGGCTGCTCGCGCTGGTGTCGGCGCCGCCGCTCGACGCGGCGACTGTCCGCCTGGTCGAGGTGCTGCTCCTGCAGCCGCACATCGCGATGGTCGTCGTGATCACGTCGACGGGCGGCGTCAGCAAGCGCGTGCTCACCTTCGACGTCCCCGTCGACCCGGGGCTCACGACGTGGGCAGGCCAGTACCTGGGCGAGCAGGTCGTGGGTCTCAAGCTCGGCACGCGTGCGCTGCGCCAGCGCTTCGAGGATCCGGGGCTCGACGTCCGCGAGCGCGCGTTCCTGCAGCTGCTCTGGCCGGCGTTCTCCGGCCTGGATGCCGACGACCGCCGGCTCTTCGTCGGCGGCGCGGCCGACCTGCTGAACGAGCTGCGTTCGGCGGATTTCGAGGGCTACCGCAGCCTGCTCGACGTGCTCGAGCGTCGCGCGGCGCTCCTCGAGGTGCTCGCAGGCGCGCTCGAGCCGGAGCGGACGTTCGTCCGCGTCGGCCCCGAGCTGGCGCATCCGGGGCTCCGTGACGTTGCGCTGGTGGGCGCGTCGTACGGCGTCGCCAACCGCACGCTCGGCGCCGTCAGCCTGCTCGGCCCGCTGCGCATGGACTACGCGACGGCGATCCAGTCCGTCCGCGCCGCCGCGAACGAGCTCTCCCGCTTCGCGGAGAGCTACTACGCCGACAACTGAGGTCGTCTCTACGCTTCGCTGATGGCGACCACGGAGCGCGACTACTACGAGCTGCTCGGCGTGTCGCGCGCTGCGACCGACGACGAGATCAAGCGTGCGTTTCGCGGGCGCGCGCGCGAGTTGCACCCGGACGTCTCCGAGGCGCCGGACGCGAAGGAGCGCTTCGCCGAGGTCGCCGAGGCATACGAGGTCCTGTCCAAGCGCGAGACCCGTGAGGTCTACGACCGCTACGGCCATGCCGGACTGCGCAGCGGCGGCTTCTCGGCCTCCCAGTTCGACTTCGGCAATCTCGCTGACGTCTTCTCGGCCTTCTTCGGCGACGACCTGCTCGGCGGTGTCGGTCGCCGCAGCCGCGGCGGCGACGTCGCCGCCCACGTCGAGATCGACCTGCGTGAGGCCGCGTCCGGCGTGCGCAGGCAGGTCCCGATCCAGGTCGCGGTCACCTGCACGCGCTGCGACGGCGCCGGCGCCGAGCCAGGCACCGACGTCAGCACGCTGCCCGACGTGCGGCGGCGCCGGCCGCGTGAACCAGGTGTCGCGCAGCGTCTTCGGCGAGTTCGTCCGGTCGGCTGCCTGTCCCACCTGCGGCGGCGCCGGCCGCGTCATCGAGACGCCGTGCCGCGAGTGCCGCGGCGAGGGGCGCGTCATCGAGGAGCGCGCGCTCGACGTGGACATCCCGGCGGGAATCCACGACGGGCAGCGCATCCGCATCTCGGGCGAGGGCCACGCCGGCATCGCCGGTACGCGCGCCGGGGACGTCTACGTCGGGGTCACCGTCCGGCCGGACCGTGACTTCATCCGCGACGGGGACGACATCTACTCGGGCGTCACGCTGACGATCACCGATGCCGCGCTCGGCTCGACCGTGACGGTGCCGACGCTCGACGGCGAGACCGAGCTCGAGTTCGCGCCGGGCACGCAACCGGGCCAGGTCCGCACCTTGCGCGGCAAGGGCATGCCGGTGCTGCAGGGCTTCGGCCGCGGCGATCAGCACGTTCGCGTCAACGTGGCCGTCCCGCGCCGCCTCACCGAGGAGCAGCGCGACCTGCTGCGCAGCTTCGGCGAGTCGGCCGGCCCCGAGACGTACGAAGGCGACGAGGACGAGGGGTTCTTTCACAAGCTGAAGAGCGCGTTCCGCTGAGGCTCGAGCTGAAAATCCGCCGCAGTTGGGGGCGTTCCAGACCAAGCAGGGCACCGCGCTCGGTCAGCGTGCGTAGCAGCGCTACGTGCGGTGACCGAGCGCGCTGATCCGGCGCCGTGTCTGGAGCGTCATCCGGCCCGGCGGATTTTCAGTTCGAGCCTCTAGTCCGCGCGTCGATATCGCTGCCGCCCGAGGAGGCGGAGGCCGCCGTGGCGCGGCTGCTCGAGCTCGTCCCGGCCGGCCACGAGGTCACGTCCACGGGCCTGGCCGTGTACGTGGACGAAGCGGCCCTTCCCGAGCTGCGAGCCGCCTTCCCGGCGCTCACGGTCGAAGAGGTGGAGCCCGGCTGGGAGGACGCCTGGCGGAGCTTCCACACCGGCGTCCGCATCGGCCCGCTCTGGGTCGGCCCGCCCTGGGAGCACGCGCCCGCCGAGGCGCTGGCGATCGTGATCGACCCGGGCCGCGCCTTCGGCACCGGGTCGCACCCGACGACGCGACTCGCCCTCGAGCTCCTCGCCGAGCTCGAGCCCGGCAGCCTGCTCGACGTCGGCTGCGGCTCGGGCGTCATCGCCATCGCTGCGGCCAGGCTCGGCTTCGCGCCGGTGCGCGCCGGCGACACGGATCCGGTCGCCGTCGAGGTCACACGCGAGAACGCCCAGCGCAACGGCGTCGCCGTCGAGGCGGCCCTGCTGGACGCGCGCACGGACGCGCTCGAGGCGGACGTCGTCGTCGCCAACATCGCGCTCGACGTCGTCGAGGCGCTCGCGCCCCGCGTCCGCTGCCGCAGCCTCGTCCTGTCCGGCTACCTGGCGAGCGAGCGGCCCGCCGTCCCCGGGCTCGCGCAGGTCGCCCGGCGGGAGCGCGACGGCTGGGCGGCCGATTCGTACCGACCGGAGTAGCATCGCGCGCTGTGACCACGTTCTCCGTTCGTTTCCTGGGCTGCAAGGTGTCGCAGACGGACGCGCAGGCCGTTCGCGAGCGTCTGCTCGCAGGCGGCCACCACGAGCAGGCCGACGCTGCGGATGTCGCCGTCGTGAACACCTGCTGCGTCACCCACGAGGCCGTGCGCAAGTCGCGCAAGGCGGCCGCGCGGGCAGCGCGCACGCACCGGCACGTCTACGTGACCGGCTGCGGCGCGAACCTCGGGGCCGAGGCGTTCAGCGCCCTCCCCGGCAACGTGACCATCGTCGCCCGGCGGAGCGAGGAGACGCCGGCCGCGGTCGCCGGCGACGTCGGCGCGGTCGGCTGCGTCCAGGCCGACTCGCGGCTCGACCGCGTGCGGGCCTTCGTGAAGGTGCAGGACGGCTGCAGCTTCTCGTGCAACTTCTGCGTTGTCCCCCTCGTGCGCGGCGCCTCGCGCAGCCGCGCGGCCGACGCCGTGCTGGCCGAGGTGCGGAAGCGCATCGCGCAAGGGCACCGCGAGATCGTCCTGACCGGGATCAACCTCGGCTGCTACCGCGACCGCGGGGCGGGCCACCGGCTGCCGAGCCTCATCCGCGCGCTCGGTGAGATCCCGGGGCTCGAGCGGCTGCGCCTCTCGTCCATCGAGGTGAACCACGTCGACGACGCGCTCGTCGCCGCGCTCCGCGAAACGCCGGTCGTCGCGCGACACCTGCACGTGCCGCTCCAGTCCGGCGACGACGGCGTGCTGCGCGCGATGGGCCGCCGCTACAGCGTCCAGACCTTCCGCCGCCGTCTCGAGCCGCTCGCCGACTTCAACCTCACGACCGACGTGATCGTTGGCTTTCCGGGCGAGGACGAAGACGCGTTCCGGCGAACGCTCGACGTCGTGCGCGACGCGCGGATCACGAAGGTGCACGTCTTCCCGTACTCGCCGCGGCCGGGCACCGAGACGGCCGCGCGCGACACCGGTCCCGCCGGCCGTCAAGCGCGAGCGCGGCGCGCGCCTGCGGGCCGCGTCCCACGAGGCGTGCCTGGCGCGCTGGCGTGAGAAGGTCGGCGCCGATGACCGCGTGCTCGTCGATCGTCCCGGCCGCGGCTACGGCGACGACTACTCGCCGTGGCTCGTCGACGCGCCGGTCGGCGAGCTCGTGCGCGTCCGCGGCGCCGCGGTCACCGAGGAGGGCGTGCTCGCTGCGTGACGACTGCCTCTTCTGCCGGCTCGTCCGCGAGGGCGACCACGTCAACGCCGGGGGCGGGTTCGTCGCGATCCGCGACATCAACCCGCAGGCGGACACCCATCTGCTCGTCCTGCCCGAGCGGCACGTCGACTCGTTCCGCGAGATCGGCGAGTTCCCGCCCGAGGAGGCGAGCCGCATGCTGGACTTCGTCGCCGACACCGCACGCAAGGCGGGTCTGGAGGACTACCGGGTCGTCGTCAACGTCGGCCCGGGCGGCGGCCAGACTGTCTTCCACCTGCACTGGCACATCCTTGCCGGCGGATTAGGGAGGATGACGCAGCTGTGAGCGGCCTGATCGAACGCCTGGAGGAAGACCTGACCGAGTCGATGAAGGCGCGTGACAACACGCGCCGCGACGCCGTGCGGCTGATCCTCGCCAGCCTGCGCTCGGCCGAGAAGGATCTCCAGCGGCCGTTGAGCGACGGTGAGGAGCTCCAGGTTCTCCAGCGCGAGCGCAAGAAGCGCCACGAGGCGGCCGAGGCGTTCCGCGCGGCAGGGCGCGACGAGGCCGCCGACCAGGAGGAGACGGAGCTCGCGATCCTCGGCGAATACATGCCCGAGCAGCTCTCCGAGGAAGACCTGGAGAGATCATCGACGACGCCATCGCCGAGAATCGGCGCGACCAGCATGCGCGACCTCGGCCGGGTGATGGCCGACGTCATGCCGCAGGTCGCCGGGCGGGCCGACGGCAGCGTCGTCAGCCAGCTCGTCCGCGAGAAGCTGGCCTAGCCTCTTTCGCGCCTACACTGAGGGAGGGTGCAGGAAGTTCTCTCGGTTTCCAACGACGTCGCGGCGGAGCTCGCGACCGTCGGTGACGGCGTGCTCGACGCGCTGCGCGAGCGGCTCGCAGGCCACGATCGTGATGCGCGGCAACCGCGTGACGCTCGACGGCGACGAGGACGCGGTCGCCGAGGCGCGCGCCGTGCTGGACGAGATCGTCGAGCTCATCCAGGGCGGCCACGAGATCGGCCCCGGCACCGTCGACACCGTCCTCGGGGTGCTGGAGCAGGGCGCCGACGTCCGTGAGCTCTTCGACGACGTCGTCTGGCGCCACCGCGGCAAGAAGATCGCCCCGAAGACGGTCACCCAGAAGCAGTACGTCGAGTCGATCCGGAAGTGCACCGTCACCTTTGGCATCGGCCCCGCCGGCACCGGCAAGACCTACCTGGCGATGGCGCTCGCCGTCGCCGCGCTCTCCGAGCGGCAGGTCGGTCGCATCATCCTCACGCGCCCCGCGGTCGAGGCGGGCGAGCGTCTCGGCTTCCTGCCCGGCGACATGCTCGCCGAAGGTCGACCCGTACCTGCGGCCGCTCTTCGACGCGCTCTACGACATGCTCGACGCCGACCGCCTCGCCGCCTTCATGGAGCGCGGGACGATCGAGGTCGCGCCGCTGGCGTTCATGCGCGGCCGCACGCTGAACGACTCCTTCATCATCCTCGACGAGGCCCAGAACACGAGCCCGGAGCAGATGCAGATGTTCCTGACGCGGCTCGGGTTCGGCTCGAAGGTCGTCGTCACCGGCGACGTCACCCAGATCGACCTGCCGCGCGAGCAGGCGTCCGGGCTGATCCAGGTGCAGGACATCCTCGGCGCCGTGGAGGGGATCTCCTTCGTCCGCTTCTCGCACGAGGATGTTGTCCGGCACAAGCTGGTGCAGCGCATCGTCGAGGCGTACAAACAGCACTCGGAGGAGACGGGAACCGGACGGCGCAGGTAGGGGCGTGGTCGCCGTCGATGTGGAGAACAGGAGCGGCCGGGAAGTGCCGGCCGACGAGGCCGTCGCCGTGATCCGCGCCACCCTTGCAGCCGAGGGCGTCGACGACGGCGAGCTCGGCCTCCACTTCGTCGGCCCCGACGAGAGCCGCGCCGCTCAAGCGCGAGCATCTCGGCATCGACGAGGCGACCGACGTGCTCTCGTTCCCGCTCGACGGCCGCGATCCGATTGCGCAGGGGCTGCCGCGCCAGCTCGGCGACCTCGTCGTCTGCCCGGACGTCGTCGGCGACGAGTGGCGCGCACCGCTCGTGCACGGCGTCCTGCACCTGCTCGGCTACGACCACGGCGACGAGATGACGACCGCGAGAGCAGGAGCTCGCCTCGTGAACGACCGTCGCGCGCCCTCGCTGCTGCACAGCTTCAACTACGCCTTCGAGGGCGTCATCCACGTGCTGCGCACGCAGCGCAACATGCGCATTCACTTCATGATCGCGGTTGGCGTGCTGATCGCCGCGCTCGCGGCCGGGGTCCAGCGCTTCGAGTTGATCGCGTTGCTGCTCTCGATCGCGTTCGTGCTGATCACCGAGATGATCAACACCGCGGTCGAGGCCGCGATCGACGTCTCGACGACGGCGTTCGACCCGCTTGCGAAGCTCGCCAAGGACATTGCAGCCGGCGCCGTCCTGATCGCGACCGTCAACGCGGTCATCGTCGGCTACCTCGTCTTCTCCGTCCGCCTCGTCCACCAGGGCTCGAACCTGATCACCCGGGTGCGCGACGCGCCCGCCGAGCTCACGCTGGTGGCGCTCGTCGTCACCGTGCTCTTCGTGATCGCCACGAAGGCGTACACCGGCCGCGGCACGCCGCTCCGCGGGGGCCTGCCGTCCGGGCACGCCGCGGTCGCGTTTGCGGGCTGGATGGCGGTCACGAACGTCGTCAGCGACTCCAGCCACTGGTTCCTGATCTCGGCGCTGGCGTTCATCATGGCTCTGCTCGTGGCCCAGACCCGCGTCGAATCCGGAGTGCACTCGGTCGTCGAGGTGACGTACGGCGCCCTGCTGGGCTCGCTGGTGACGCTCGTGATCTTCCAGGTCTTCGCGTGACGCCCGACCTCGATCTGCTCGCCGAGGCCGACGCCGCCGCCGAGCACGCCTACGCGCCGTACTCGAAGTTCCACGTGGGCGCGGCCGTGCGAGCACGCGACGGGCGCATCGTCACCGGCGTGAACGTCGAGAACGCCGCGTACCCGCTTGGCATCTGTGCCGAGAAGGCCGCGATCAGCGCGGCCGTCAACGCCGGCTACGGCCCCGGCGACCTCGAGGCGATCGCCATCACGGCCTCGCCGTGCGGCGGCTGCCGCCAGTGGCTCGCCGAGTTCCGGGTCGGGTCGGTGACGTACCGGCGCGTCGACGGTGAGCCGGTGGCGGTCACGCCGGCAGACCTCCTGCCCGACTCGTTCGTCCTGTGAAGAGCGGCTTCGTCGCCGTCGCCGGGCGTCCCAACGTCGGCAAGTCGACGCTCGTGAACGCCATTGCCGGCGGCAAAGTCGCGATCGTCTCGGACAAGCCGCAGACCACGCGCCGGCGAATCTTCGGCGTCGCGAACGGCGACGGCTACCAGCTGGTCATGGTCGACCTGCCGGGCTTTCAGCGCCCCCTCGACACGCTCACCGAACACATGCAGCGCACGGTCGACGCGGCGTTCGAGGACGTCGACGCGGTGCTGCTCGTGCTCGACGCGCGCGAGCGGATCGGAGCCGGCGACCGCTTCATCGCGAAGCGCGTCTTCGAGCTCGGCGTGCCGGTGGTGATCGCGCTGAACAAGGTCGACCGGCTCAAGCCCGGCCACATCGCGACGCAGATGATGACGGGCTCCAAGCTGGGCAACTTCCACGCGCTGCACCCGGTGAGCGCGAAGACCGGCGACGGCATCGGGGAGCTGCGGGACGAGCTCGTCGGCCTGCTGTCCGAGGGGCCGGCGTACTTCGCACTCGACCAGCGCACCGACCTCACGCACGAGGAGCAGATCGCCGAGCTCGTCCGCGAGAAAGCCCTCCACCTGACGCGCGACGAGGTGCCGCACGCCGTCACGGTCGAGGTGGAGGAGATCACCGACAAGGTCGTGCGCGCGAACGTGCTCGTCGAGACCGATTCGCAGAAGCAGATCCTCGTCGGCAAGCGCGGAGCCGTGATCCGCGAGATCGGCACGCGCGCGCGGCCGGAGATCGAGCAGCTGCTCGGGCACAAGGTCTTCCTCGAGCTGCAGGTGAAGGTGCGGCCCAAGTGGCGCCGCGACGAACGCCTCCTCGAACGCCTCGGTATTTGACGGCTTGCTGCGAGATCTCCGCCGGGCGTGGCCGCCCAAGACACGGCGCAGGATCAGCACGCTCGTCCGCGACCGGTAGCGCTGCTACCGGCCCGCGGACGATCGTGGTGCCCTGCTTGGTCTGGGACGCCTCCCACGGCGGCGGAGATCTCACACCAAGCCTCTAAACTCGAACTGAATGGCGCAGGCCCCAGCACTGCCCGGCGGCTTCGAGCTCCCGCTCGAGCCACGGCTCCCGCGCGTCGGCGCAGTCGACGCGGTCGCCCTCGAGGAGCGCGCGGCGACGCTCGCGAAGCGCTCGATCAAGCGCGAGTCGAAGCTGCAGGCGCTCGATCTGGCCATCCGCATGATCGACCTGACGACGCTCGAGGGCGCCGACACGCCGGGCAAGGTCTCCGCGCTGGCGTCGAAGGCGCTCCGGCCCGACCCGACCGACCCGGCCATCCCGCCGGTCGCCGCGCTGTGCGTCTATCCGAACCTCGTGCCGGTCGCCGTCGAGCGGCTGCGCGGCTCCTCCGTGAAGGTCGCCTCGGTCGCAACCGCGTTTCCGTCCGGCCAGTCGCCGCTCGACGTGAAGATCACCGAGACGCGTGACGTCGTCGAGGCGGGCGCCGACGAGGTCGACATGGTCATCGACCGCAACGCCTTCCTCTCCGGCCGCTACGCAAAGGTCTACGACGAGATCGTGCGCACGAAGGAGGCATGCGGCGAGGCACACCTCAAGGTCATCCTCGAGACCGGCGAGCTCGGCACCTACGACAACGTCCGCCGCGCGGCGCTGCTCTCGATCGCGGCCGGCGCCGACTTCGTCAAGACGTCGACCGGGAAGATCTCGCCGGCTGCCACGCTGCCGGTCACGCTCTGCCTGCTCGAGGTCGTCCGCGACGTCTACGACGAGACCGGCAGGCGCATCGGCGTAAAGGCGGCCGGCGGCATCCGCCAGGCGAAGCAGGCGATCCAGTACCTCGTGCTCGTGCACGAGACGCTCGGCCCCGACTGGCTGACGCCCGACCTGTTCCGGCTCGGCGCCTCGTCGCTGCTGAACGACGTGCTGATGCAGATCCGCAAGCAGCGCACCGGCCTCTACCAGAGCCCCGACTACTTCACCGTCGACTGATGGCCGAGCTCGACCGCCAGAGCACGGCCCTCGGCACCGTCGAGTGGGACTACGCGCCCGCGCCCGAGGCGCGCGACATCGTCACGCTCCAGGAGCGCTACGGCCTCTTCGTCGGCGGCGAGCTCGTCGACCCGCGCTCCGGCGAGTGGTTCGCGACCATCGATCCGTCGAGCGAGGAGCCGCTCGCCGAGGTTGCGCAGGCCGGCCCCGAGGACGTCGATCTGGCCGTGCAGGCCGCGCGCGAGGCATTCTCGAACGGCTGGTCGGACATCGCGCCCTCGGAGCGCGCCAAGTACCTGTTCCGGATCGCGCGCATCCTCCAGGAGCGGTCGCGGGAGTTCGCGGTGCTCGAGTCGCTGAACGGCGGCAAGCCGATCCGCGAGTCCCGCGACGTCGACCTGCCGCTCGCGGCCGCGCACTTCTTCTACTACGCGGGCTGGGCCGACAAGCTCGAGTACGCCTTCCCGAACCGGCGCCCGCGCCCGCTCGGCGTCGCCGGCCAGATCATCCCGTGGAACTTCCCGCTGCTGATGCTCGCGTGGAAGATCGCGCCCGCGCTCGCCGCCGGGAACACGGTCGTGCTGAAGCCGGCCGAGACGACGCCGCTGACCGCGCTGCTCTTCGCCGACGTCGTTCGCCAGGCCGACCTGCCGCCCGGCGTCGTCAACATCGTCACCGGCGACGGTCGCACCGGCGCGGCGCTCGTCGACCACCCGGGCGTCGACAAGATCGCGTTCACCGGCTCGACCGAGGTCGGCAAGGCGATCCAGCGGCGGCTCGCCGGGACACACAAGAAGCTGACCCTCGAGCTCGGCGGCAAGGCTGCGAACATCGTCTTCGACGACGCCGCGCTCGACCAGGCGGTCGAGGGCATCGTCAACGGCATCTACTTCAACCAGGGCCACGTCTGCTGCGCCGGCTCGCGCCTCCTGGTCCAGGAGTCGGTCTACGAGCCGATCGTCCAGAAGCTGAAGCGCCGCATGACCACCCTCCGCGTCGGCGACCCGCTGGACAAGAACACCGACGTCGGCGCGATCAACTCGCGCCAGCAGCTCGACAAGATCACCGAGCTCGTGCGCGCGGGCGAGGAGGAGGGGGCGGAGATCTACCAGCCGCCGTGCCGCCTCCCCGAGAAGGGCTACTGGTTCGTGCCGACCGTCTTCACCAACGTCGCGCAGAGCTACCGCATCGCGCAGGAGGAGATCTTCGGGCCGGTGCTCTCAGTGCTCACCTTCCGCACGCCGGACGAGGCGGTCGAGAAGGCGAACAACACGCCGTACGGGCTGTCCGCGGGCGTCTGGACGGAGAAGGGCTCGCGCATCCTCTGGATGGCCGACCGGCTGCGCGCCGGCGTCGTGTGGGCGAACACGTACAACCGCTTCGATCCGGCCTCGCCGTTCGGCGGCTACAAGGAGTCCGGGTACGGCCGCGAGGGCGGCCGCCACGGGCTCGAGCCGTACCTCGACTTCTCGGCGGAGACCGACGGCGGATGAGCCGGCTCCCGGTCCGCAAGACCTACAAGCTCTTCATCGGCGGCGCGTTCCCGCGCTCCGAGTCCGGCCGCACGTACCTGGCCGAGGGCCAGAACGTCGCGCGCGCGTCGCGCAAGGACGCGCGTGACGCCGTGCGCGCCGCGCGGTCGGCGCAGGGCAAGTGGGCTGGGATGACCGCCTACAACCGCGGCCAGGTGCTCTACCGACTCGCCGAGATGATGGAGACGCGCAGCGCCGAGCTCGCGGAGCTCTGCAGCGGCGACGAGGAGGTCGCGCGCTCGATCGACCGCGTGGTCTGGTACGCCGGCTGGTGCGACAAGCTCGCCCAGGTGGTCGGCAGCTCGAACCCGGTCGCAGGGCCGTACTTCAACTTCACGCTCCCGGAGCCGACCGGCGTGGTCGCGGTGATCGCGCCGCCCGAGCCGGCCCTCGAGGGCCTCGTCTCACGCATCGCACCTGCGCTCGTCGGCGGAAACTCGGTCGTCGCCGTGGCTTCGGAGGATCATCCCCTGGTCGCGATCGAGCTCTCCGAGGTGATCGCCACCTCCGACGTCCCCGGTGGCGTCGTGAACATCCTCACCGGCCACCAGTCGGAGCTGGCGCCGATCCTCGCCGGGCACATGGACGTGAACGCGCTCGACCTGAGCGGCACGAACGGCGACTCGGCCGAGCTCGAGGTGCTCGCTGCCGAGAACGTGAAGCGCGTCGTGCGCGGCGCGATCCGGGGACAGAGCGCCTGGGAGGCAGCCGCGTTCCTCGAGCTCAAGACCGTCTGGCACCCACTCGGCCTCTGATGAACGGCGAGCGGCGCTTCAGCCAGGCGATCTCCGACGGCGACCGCATCTCGCTCGTCGCGTCGGCACCCGACGACGACGCCGCCCACCGAGCCGCCGCCGACGGTGCGACGGCGCTCGTCGCGCGGGCACCGCTCGGTGATCACACGCTGCCCGTCCTCTGGCGCGGCACCGGCGGGCCGCAGGCGGCGCGCAACGTCGCTGCCGACGCGTGCGTCCTGGTCGCCGGCGACGACGACGAGGAGCGGCTCGTCGCCCGCTACGCCGAGGTGATCGATCTCGGTCTCGACTGCGTGGTCGAGGTCGCCGACGAAGAGGAGATGGAGCGGGTGCTCGAGGCGCTCGACCCGGAGGTCTTCCTGCTCACGCCAGGCGACCAGCGTGGCGACGAGGCCCTGGAACGGGTCCTGGAGCTTCTCGAGGACGTGCCGGCCGGGAAGCTGGCCGTCGCCGACCTCACGCCGTACGACGAGGACGAGCTGGCCGCACTGGAGCGGGCCGGGGTGGACGCGGTGATCGTGCCGCTGGAGTCGGTCGCGGTGCTGGCCGCCGCAGCGCCGTAAGGAGCCCCTGGCGAGACACAGCTGTGCCCGTCGCGGCACGCTGCTCGCCCCACGCCGGACGAGCGGTGTCCCCGCCAGGGGCTCCTAACCGAAGAACGCCTTCGCGACGTCGTACCACTCCGGCGGCACGGTCTTCAGCTCGGCCGTTGCCTCGCGGAGGGACACCGAGACCATCTCGTCGCCGCGCAGCGCCGCCATCTGCCCGTACTGCTCCTCGTGCACGAGGTCGGCTGCCTTGAGGCCGTAGCGGCTCGCGAGCACCCGGTCGCGCGCCGTCGGCGTGCCGCCGCGCTGCACGTGGCCGAGCACCGTGACACGCGTCTCGTAGCCGGTGCGCTCCTGGATCTCGTTGGCGAGCTCGTGCCCGACGCCGCCCAGGCGGACGTGGCCGAACGCGTCGAGGCCCTCGTCCTGCGTGACCGTCCGGCGCTCGCCGGACTCGTACGTCAGCTCGTAGCCCTCGCTCACGACGACGATCGAGAAGTCCTTGCCGCGCTCGTGCCGGCGGCTGAGCTCGCGGCACGCCGCCTCGACGCTGATCGGCTGCTCGGGGATGAGGATGACGTCGGCGCCGCCGGCGATGCCGCTCATGACCGCGATCCAGCCGGTGTGGCGGCCCATCACCTCGACGACCATCACGCGGTTGTGCGACTCCGCGGTGGTGTGGAGCCGGTCGATCGCCTCGGTGCAGATCGAGACTGCGGTGTCGAACCCGAACGTGTAGTCGGTGCCGGAGAGGTCGTTGTCGATCGTCTTCGGGACGCCGACGACCGGGAAGGCGTACTCCTCGAAGAGGCGGGCCGCGACGCCCAGCGTGTCCTCGCCGCCGATCGCGACCAGCGCGTCGAGCGTGTCGGCGAACGTGGCGAGGACGGCGTCGACGCCGCCGTCGACCTTGAACGGGTTCGTGCGCGTGGTGCCGATGATCGTCCCGCCGCGCGGCAGGATCCCGGAGATCTCGCGCGGGCCGAGCGGCTGCAGGCGGCCGTGGACGAGACCGGCCCAGCCCTCGCGGACGCCGATCACCTCGTAGCCGCGCGCCTGCGAGCGGCGCGCAACCGCGCGGATGACCGCGTTCAGGCCCGGGGCGTCGCCGCCGCCGGTGAGGACGCCTACTCGCTTGGGCACGCGACGATCGTACGGGTTGCGTCCGAATGGCCGCGGGGCAACCGGACGATGCGCTTTCGTTGTTACAAAGTTGTCACGATTGACGACGCCGTCCGTCCGCCGGACCGTCTAGAATGGCTTGGTTAAGCGGCGGTGGCGAAATCGGCAAACGCTGCGCGCTCAAAACGCGTTGCCTTCGGGCTTGTGGGTTCGAGTCCCACCCGCCGCACTTATGCGCCCAGTCAGGGACCGGGACATCATCGCCGCCCTCGAGCCGTTCATGGACGGGAACACCACGCGGATGGCGCGCATGACCGGGATTCCGCGCTCCACGATTCGCGACTGGATCAAGCCGAACCCGCGTCGAAGAAGGAGCACGCCGCCCCAGTCGCCATCCGCGCTCATCGCAGGGCTGCCGTGGCCGGATTACAGCTACCTGCTTGGCATCTACCTCGGCGACGGGACGCTCTCCGTCTCCAGGCGCGGCGTCTACCGGCTTCGAGTCGTCATGGACATCCGCTACCCAGGGATCATCGCGGTGTGCGTCGCGGCGATGCGGGCGGTCATGCCTCGTAACCGTGTGCTCGTACAACGCAGGCGGTACCGCGCCGTTGAGATCGGGTGCTCATCGAAGTCCTGGCCGATCCTGTTTCCGCAGCACGGATCTGGGCCGAAGCATCTCCGCCGGATCGAGCTCGTCGACTGGCAGCGGGAGATCGTGGCGCATCATCCCCGGGAGTTCATTCGCGGCCTGATCCACTCCGACGGCTGCAGGAGTCTCAACTGGGTCAACGGGAAGGGCTACCCACGTTACTTTTTCACCCAGGTCTCGGACGACATTCGCAATCTCTTCTGTGAGACCTGTGACCTGCTCGGCGTCCAGTGGAGGCTGAACCGCTGGAACTCCGTCTCGATCGCCCGCGCCCCGAGCGTCGCGATCCTCGACTCGTTCATCGGGCCAAAGTCCTAGCGGGATAACGCGCCGTTAACGAGGCCCGTAACCCCGGCTGGTACAAAGAGCGCCCGATGCGCGCGCCCTCCCTCGCCTTCGGGCTCGCGCTGTCGCTTGCAGCGCTGCTCATTCCGGCCGTGGCGGCAGACGGCCACGTGACCAAGCCGCCCAGGAAGGCGGAGAAGAAGGTCAAGCGCGCGCCGCTGCACAAGCGCCCGAACATCGTCTTCGTCATGACCGACGACCAGACGCTGGAAAACCTGCGGGTGATGCACGACACAAGCGGCTGCTCGCCGACCAGGGCGCCACCTTCAACCAGTACGTCGTGTCCTACTCGCTCTGCTGCCCCTCGCGGGCCACGATGCTGACGGGCGAGTACGCGCACAACAACCGCGTGCTCGGCAACCACTGGCCGGACGGCGGCTTCTACCGGTTCCGCCCCGAGAACTCGCTGCCGGTCTGGCTGCAGCACGCCGGCTACCTCACGGCGCACGTCGGCAAGTTCCTGAACGGCTACGGCAAGCGCAACCGGCGCCGAGGTGCCCGCCGGCTGGAACGAGTGGTACACGTCGGTCGACCCGACGACGTACCGCTACTGGGACTACACGTTCAACGAGAACCGGAAGCTCGTCCACTACGGCAACGCGCTCCGGGAGTACCGCACCGACGTCGACACGCGCACCGCGGTCGGGATCATCAAGCGCCACGCAAAGGACAACGTCGACCGCGGCAAGCCGCTGTACCTGCAGGTCGACTACCTCGCGCCGCACAGCGGCTACCCGGTGGCGCTCGACGACCCGCCGCGCATGCCAACACCGGAGCCGGCGCCGCGCCATCGCGACCGGTACGCATTCGCGCCGCTGCCGACGACGCCGAACTACAACGAGGCCGACGTCAGTGACAAGCCGATCGGCATCCGGCGCCGCCCCGCAATCGAGTCCTACACGCGGTACGCGATCACCGAGGACTACCAGCAGCGGCTCGAGTCGCTGCTCTCGGTCGACGAGGGCGTCGCTGCGATCGTCAAGGAGCTCCGGCGGACCGGCGAGCTGAACAACACGTACATCTTCTTCAGCTCCGACAACGGCTTCTTCCAGGGCGAGCACCGCATCCCGAGCGGCAAGGTGCTGCCCTACGAGGAGTCGATCCATCTGCCGCTCATCGTCCGCGGGCCGGGGATCGCGCCGCACACCAAGCTCGACCAGCTCGTCGGCAACGTCGACCTCGCGCCGACAATCGCCGCCATGGCGCACGCCAAGCCCCGGCTGATCCAGGACGGCGTCTCGCTGCTGCCGCTGCTGCACACGGGTCGCTGGCACGTGAAGCGCGACGACATTCTTCTGGAGGCCGGTCCCTTCGACAAGCCGGAGCAGGAGTACACGGGCCTGCGCACGCCGCGCTACATGTTCTCGGTCTACGGCAACGGCGAGCAGGAGCTGTACGACCTGAAGGCCGACCCGTACCAGCTCGACAACCGGGCCGGATCGCCCGAGTACGAGCAGGTGCGGACGATGCTCACCGAGCGCCTGCAGCGCCTCCGCTACTGCGCGGGCGCTAGCTGCCGACCGTGAGCGGCGGGTAAGGCGGCGAGGGCACGACGGCCAGCCGGAGCGGCCGGTCGGCGCGTCCCTCCGCCATCGCGAGCGCCGCGCGGAGCCCGTGGGTCGGCACGAAGCCGAGCGTCCGCGCGACCGATGCGTCCCGCGACCCGGCGACCAGCACCGCGCCGAGCCGGTCGATCGCCGGGGCGCAACCGCGCCAGTCGACGTAGGGGAGCACCGGGTGGCAGGCGTCGCCGCGCCGGTACGCCTCCAGTGCGCGCTCGTCGTGCGCGGCCGCCTCCTCGGCCTCCGCCAGTGCCCCGCCGCCGTTCGCGTCGCGCAGCTCCGCGAAGAACGCGCGGTACGGCTGCTGCCCGGGGTGCGCGTACCGCCGGTGCAGGCGGTGGACGAGGATTGCGGTGCCGCCCTCCTGAACCGGGAAACGCTCGCGCCAGAGCCGCAGCGCGTAGCCCAGCCCGAGCGCCGCGGCGAGCACCGGGTTCGGACGCTCGCGCGGCAGCCACAAGGTCGTGTCGGGGATGCCGATGCAGATGGCGTCGACGGGCTCCTCGAGCCGGACGCCGCGCGCCTCCGTCGCACGCAGCAGCGCCTCCGCGTGTGCCACGGACGGCGGTCCGGCGAACACGCCGAGCGTCGAGACCTCGACCGGCAGCCCGCGCATGATGCGCAGCCGCACCGCGGAGGGCAGACGCCCGTAGGCGCGGCCGAGCCACGAGCCGACGAGCCGGTCGAGCGCCTCGCGGTCGTGCGGGTACCCCTGCAGCGCGCCGCGGAGCACCGGGTGGTTGAGCGCGAGCGACACGCCGATGAGCGTCCCGCGCGCGGTGAGCGCACGCTCGAGGTCGATGCCCAGTTTCCAGCCCTGCGACGCGCCCGTCTCGAGCAGCGAGTACGCCCCGGCGGCCCGCAGCGCGACCGGGGAGGTCGCCGCCACGAGTGCGGCCGGCCCGCCGTGGATGACGGTCTCGGCGGCGCTCACGACCACGACGAGGTCGGCCTCGGTCAGTGCAGGGTTGACGCGCAGTTCGACGCTGCCCGATGTCCCGACGGCGACGAGGTCGTCCGCCTCCGCGTCGTGGACGGCCACCTGCCCGTGGAAGCGCCGAGCGAGCTCCGGCGAGACGAACGTGTCGACCTGCCTGCGGTCGGGACGCCGCGCGAGTCCCGCCGCGAGAAGCAGCGTCACCCGGTCGGACGGGATGCCGGCGCGGCCGAGCGCGTCGACCACGGCCTCCACGGCCGCGCGCCGCGGATCGTTTTCGACCCCGGGGAGCGGCAGCGCGGCCGGTTCGATGACCACGGTCGCCCGGCCGCCGCGCGGGACGCTCGCCTCGAGCGGCGGCCCGGCCAGCGGGAAGCGGAGCGCGTCCCGCACGGCGGCGCGCACGTCGTCGATCCGCGATGCGGGCGCCGGCGGGCGCACGAGCACAGCGCCTTCGGGCGCGTCGAGGAAGTTGACGCGCGTCCCGGCGAGCAGCGGGATCCGCGTCACTGCAACGGCAGCGCGTAGGCGCGGCCGTGGTGCACGAACCCGTACGACTCGTAGACCTGGTGCGCTTCCGTGCGGTGGTGCCCCGACTCGAGCACGAGACGGTGGCAGCCGTGACGGCGCGCCTCGTCGGCGCAGGCATCGAGCAGCGCGCGCGCGTGCCCTCGCCGGCGGGCCTCCGGCGCGACGAAGAGATCCGGGATCCAGGCCTCGACCGTCGTCCAGTTCAGCCGCTGCCGCAGCCAGAAACTGACGATGCCGACGATCCGCCCGTCGTCCTCGGCGACGAACACGCGCGCATCGCGGTTCGCGAGATGCTCCTCGAAGACGGCGTGCTGGTCGGTGCGGTTCTCCGCCGCCGGCGGGCGCCCGAGAGCCTCCAGCAGCTCGAGCACGGCGTCGGCGTCGCCGATGTGCGCAGCCCGAACGCTCATGGGATCGACCGGTACAGCCGCAGGAACGCGGGCCGGAAGCCGCGGCGCGGCCAGAAGCGTGAGGCCAGGAGGTTGGTCACGCGCCAGTCGGTGACGACGGCGGGGTAGCCCTCGCGCGCCGCCCAGGAGAGCGAGGCCTCGGTGAGCGCCCGGCCGATGCCCGCGCCCCGCACTTCGGGGAGCGTCACGGCGAAGCCGAGGTACGCGCCGCCGTCGACGTGCATCAGCCCGTCGTCGTGCCGCGAGCTGGAGAAGTCCGTCATGGAGAGGATCGCGACCGGACGGTCGCCCTGGAAGCCGATCAGGACGTGCTCCTTGTCGTCGGCGAGCGTTTGCTCCCATTCCGCCCGCGACTCCTCGATCGGCCACGGCGCCACGCCGGAGAACACCGGTGTGAGCTGCTGGTGCTGCGGGAGCGCGATGTCGACCTCGATGAGCTCATCGATGTCGTCGTGTGTGGGCGGCCGGATGCTGAAGCCCTCCGGAACCGCCGCCTGCTGCTCGACGGGCTCGAGGATGCCGTGTGCCTGTTGCTGGCCGAACGACAGCCGGAACCAGGCATCGACGAGCGCGGCGTCGCTCGCCGGGACGAGGACGTACTGGCGGGTGCGGCCCTCCTCGACCCAGACGCCGGCCGCGGCGGCATACGCGTCGCGGAGCGGCTCGGCGTCGGTCGCGGCGTGGCCGGCGCTGTTCACCCAGACGTTCTGGCCCCAGGTCTCCTCGGACTGCGGAGCGCCGAGCACGAAAGCGACGACCTCTCCGTCCCGTGTTGCGACTGCTCCTGACGCCCCGTCGGTGCGGAGAATCTGCTCCACTGCCGCGCGTGTCTGCACGGGATCCTCGAACCGCGCGTCAAGCAGCGGCTCGGCCCCGCGGTGCCGGCGGTGGCGCTCGGCGAGCAGGTCGCCGGCAGCGTCCAGATCGGGCTCGGTGAAGGGGCGGGTCTCGACGCCGGGCACGGCGCGGGACGATACCCATCCTCAGGTGTCGCGAATAGACTCGGAGGCGTGTCGCCCAAGACGCTGACGGGGGCCGAGCTACAGCTCGACGACGGGCCCGCGCGCGACTCCGAGCTCTTCCTCGTCGACGGCAACAACCTCGCCTACCGCGCCTTCTTCGCGCTGCCGGAGGAGCTCGCCACCAGCGAGGGCTTCTCGACGAACGCGCTGCTCGGGTTCACCAACATGCTCTTCAAGCTCCTGGCCGACTACAAGCCCAAGGGCGTCGCCGTCGCCTGGGATACGCGGCCCACGCACCGGGCGGCGACGGCCGAGGCGGCAGACGTCGTCTACAAGGAGGGCCGGCGCGCGATGCCGGATCTCCTGCGCGAGCAGTTCCCGTACTTTCGGCCGATTGTGGACGCCTTCGGCTACACCAACCTCGAGTTCGAGGGCTGGGAGGCGGACGACGTGATCGCCACGCTCGCCACGCGCGCGGACGACGCCGGGATCAAGACGACGATTGTGTCCACGGATCGCGATGCGTTCCAGCTCGTCACGGACAACGTCACGCTGATGATGACCCCGCGCGGCGTCTCCGACGTCAACGTCTACACGCCCGAGCGGGTCGAGGCGCGCTACGGGATCGCGCCGGCGCAGATCCCCGACTTCATCGGGCTGAAAGGCGATACGTCCGACAACATCCCGGGCGTCCCGGGCATCGGTGACAAGACGGCCGGGCAGTTGATCGCCCAGTACGGCTCGCTCGAGGAGGTGCTCGACCACGTCGACGAGCTGACGCCCGCGCGCTCGAAGGCGATCCGCGAGCACGCCGACCAGGCGCGCACCGCCAAGGAGCTCGCGACCATGCGGCGCGACCTGGAGCTCGAGACCGACCCCGCGGCGCTGGTGCTCTCGCCGCCCGACCGCTCCGAGCTCGCCGAGATCTTCCGGCGCTTCGAGTTCCGCAACCTGCTGAATCGCATCGACGAGCTGGACGAAGCCGTGCCCGCCGCTGCGCGGAGCGTCAGGACGAGCCCGATGCCCTGGCGCGAGGAGCTGACGATGCCCGCCGACGCCGGCCCCGTGGGGTTGCGACCGTCGACGGCCGCACGGCGGTGGCGACGGGCGAAGAGGTCGTCATCGCGACGGCGCCGGCTCCCGTATACGCCGAGTCTGCAGTGCACGACGCGAAGGCCCAGCGGCTCACTGCGACGGACGACACGCTGCTCGCCGCATACCTGATCGAGCCCGGCCGCGCGACCTACGAGCTCGACGACCTCGCGGCGGAATACGACGTCGAGTGGCGCCCGAGCCCGCGACCGAGGAAGAGACGGCCGACCTGGTGCGCCGCGCGGCCATCCCGCTGCGGCTGATCCCGATCATGCGCGCGCGGCTCGTGGAGCGCGGCGCAGAGCGCCTCTACCGCGAGGTGGAGCTGCCGCTCACAGGCGTCCTCGCGGACATGGAGGACGCGGGTGTTCGCATCGACACCTATCGCATGGGCGAGATCACGGCCCGGCTCGCCGACCGCGTCGAGGAGCTCGAGGCGACGGCGTACGACCTTGCGGGCGAGGACTTCGTGCTCGGCTCGACGCCTCAGGTGGGGCGGATCCTCTTCGAGAAGCTCGGCCTGACGCCGGGCCGCAAGGGCAAGACCGGTTTCTCGACGGACACGCGCGTCCTCCGCACGATCCGCCACGAGCACGAGATCGTGGGCGTGATCGAGGAGTGGCGCGAGTACTCGAAGCTGCTGAACACGTACCTCGGCCCGCTGCCGAGCCTGATCGGCGAGGACGGTCGCCTGCACACGACCATCAACCAGGCGGTCGCGTCGACCGGGCGGCTGTCGACCACGAACCCGAACCTGCAGGCGATCCCGATCCGCACGGACATCGGGCGCGAGATCCGCTCCGCGTTCATCGCGGAGACGGGCTCGAAACTGCTCTCCGCGGACTACTCGCAGATCGAGCTGCGCATCCTGGCCCACGTCTCCGGCGAGCCGAAGCTGCGCGAGGCGTTCGCGCGCGGCGATGACATCCACACCGCGACGGCGGTCGAGGTGCTCGGCAAGGACCCGGCTTCGCTGACGACCGGAGATCGCTCGATCGCCAAGATGATCAACTTCGGGATCGTCTACGGGATCTCGGCGTTCGGTCTCTCCGAGAATCTGGAGATCCCGCGCGAGCAGGCGCAGGAGTACATCGACGCATACCTGGCGAGGTTCCCGCACGTGCAGGACTTCATCGAGCGGACGATCGAGCAGGCCGAGCGCGACGGCTACGTGACGAGCCTGCTCGGCCGCCGGCGCCCGGTGCCCGAGATCCGCGCGCGCAATCGCGCGACGCGCTCGCTCGGCGAGCGGCTCGCGGTCAACTTCGTCATGCAGGGCTCGAACGCGGACATCATCAAGGTGGCGATGGTCGACATCCACCGGCGGCTGCGCGAGGAGGGAAGAGCCGCGAAGCTGGTGCTCCAGGTGCACGACGAGCTGCTGCTCGAGGTGCCCGACAAGGAGGTCAGTCAGGTGCGTGACCTCGTCCGCCAGGAGATGTGCGGCGCGTACCCGCTCGATCCGCCGCTCGCGGTCGACGTCGGCGTCGGCGAGGACTGGGCCGAAGCGAAACGCTGACGACGCGCCACCTTGACGGAGGCAGCCGACGAGGTGCACATTGTGCGTCTGTAGTCAATCGGTCTGCGGCGAATGGAGGCTCACATGCGTCCCGCGCTGCGAACCCGATTCTGGTTGGAAGCTCCGGCGTCGTGTCTGGCCCTCGCGCTGGCTCTAGCGACGTCCATCTCGCCGACGTGGATCGAGACGCTGTTCTCGATCGACCCTGACGGCGGCGACGGATCCTTGGAGTGGGCCCTGGTGATCGCATGCCTGGCCGTTGCGGCCGGCCTTGGCGCCGCAGCGCGCGCCGAATGGCGGCGTGGTCACCGCGTAGTCGTCTAGACGGAAGGGAACGACATGTCCGAACGTCAGATCACAGCAATAGCCGCGCCGCCAGGCACGGTGCACACACAAGATGGCCAGGCCGGAACGACCGTTGCGCTACCCGATGATCACCTCCTCGTGACGCTCGACGACGGACGCTCGTTCGTCGTCGAGGCAGACCAGCTCGCGCTGCAACACGACGGGACGTACGTCGTCACGACGGTCCCGAACCGCCGTTGACGCCGGGGTACGTCAGGCCGCTGATCTTGACGATGCTGCGACCCGCGAGCGAGACGTACAACGTGGGGTCGGTGGGCAGCTCGACATTGCTGCCCTCGGGAGCCGACCACCCCGCCGAGACGTAGTCGTAGTAACAGTTCGCAGGCCTCCCGCGCAGCGCTCCTGTATCGAGGAGTCGCTGCCAGGTCTGCCCGGCGTCGTCGGTCATGAAGGCCCCGCCGATCCCGACTGCGAAGCGCCGGTCGGACTCGAACGGGTCGAACCACATGTCCGTAAGCACCAGATCGAGGTGATCGCCCTGTCCGTCTGCGTCCTCGTCTCGCGCGATCGGAATTCTCCCGCCGCACGTGAGGGCTTGCTCGAGCGCTGTGTCGATCTGCCACGCCGGCGGGAAGAGCGGGTCGTCCGAGCGCCAGACGTGGTCCGAGTCCAGCACGTAGATGACGAATTCGATGTAGGGATTGACGAAGAACCGACGCGCCGTACGCGGGCCCGTCCGCCGGGATGAGTTGCTGCCAGCTCTCCATCCCTCGGTGCCAGTGCCACAGCCGCTTCTGCGGATCGCCGACGAGGACGTACCCGGTGTGGTCGTGCCCGCCCCAGGCCTGGACGATCCCGGCGTTGGGAGAGGGCAGGAACGGTCCGACCTGCTCGACGAACCCGCCCTCGCCGGCCCCGAAGTTCGGGATCACGAACATGAGCGGTTGCCGGAAGGTGCCGTCGCCGTTGCTGAGGGCGACGTAGACGCCGGCGTCGCCGAAGCCGATGATGTCGGCGCGGCCGTCGCCGGTGAGGTCGGCGAGCAGGCGTGGGTGTTTGTCGGTGCGCCAGCCGCCGGCCTCGTAGCCGAAGATCGGCGATGGCGAACTGGACGGGTGCGAACGTGCCGTCGCCGTTGCTGAGCGCGACGTAGACGCCGGCGTCGCCGAAGCCGACGATGTCGGCGCGGCCGTCGCCGGTGATGTCGGCGAGCGAAGCGTGGGTGCTTGTCGACGTGCCAGCCGCCGGCGTCGAAGCCGAAGTCGTCGAGCACGGGGATCGGCGTTGGAACTGGAACGTGCCGTCGCCGTTGCTGAGCGCGACGTAGACGCCGGCGTCGCCGAAGCCGACGATGTCGGCGCGGCCGTCGCCGGTGATGTCGGCGAGCAGGCGCGGATGCTTGTCGACGCGCCAGCCGCTGGCTCGTAGCCGAGGTCGGCGAGCACGAACTGCGGCGGCTGCGAAGGTGCCGTCGCCGTTGCTGAGCGCGACGTAGACGCCGGCGTCGCCGAAGCCGACGATGTCGGCGCGGCCGTCGCCGGTGATGTCGGCGAGGAAGCGCGGGTGCTTGTCGACGCGCCAGCCGCCGGCGTCGTAGGCCGAAGTCGTCGAGAACGGGTATCGGCGTGAACTGGAAGCGTCCCGTCGCCGTTGCTGAGCGCGACGTAGACGCCGGCGTCGCCGAAGCCGACGATGTCGGCGCGGCCGTCGCCGGTGATGTCGGCGAGCGAAGCGCGGGTGCTGGTCGACGCGCCAGCCGCCGGCCTCGTAGCCGAAGTCGGCGAGGACGAACTGCGGCGGCGGCGAAGGTGCCGTCGCCGTTGCTGAGCGCGACGTACGACGCCGGCGTCGCCGAAGCCGACGATGTCGGCGCGGCCGTCGCCGGTGATGTCGGCGAGGAAGCGCGGGTGCTTATCGACGCGCCACCCACCCGCCTCGAAGCCGAAGTCGGCAAGCACGAACTGCGGATCGGCGAACGTCCCGTCGGGCTTGCTGAGCGCCGTCCAGACGCCGGCATCGCCGAAGCCGACGATGTCGGCGCGGCCGTCGCCCGTGATGTCCGCGAGGAAGCGCGGGTGCTGGTCGACACGCCAGCCGCCAGGCGTGTCCCAGTCCGACCGGTGGGTCATCTCGCGAAGCCGGTGCGTGCGGAGCAGCACGGCGAGGTTGTTCGGAATCCGGACGTCGTCGACGATGGTGTTCCCGAAGAACCTGATGAAGACGTAGTGACCGGGCTCGTCGCGGTCCTCCCAGGGCCACACCTCCGGGTCGTCCCACGGCGCGCGCAGGACGATCGGCCGGAAGCCGCGCAGTGCGAACCCGCTACTCGCATTCCAGATCGTGCTCCTCTGGCGGAGCGGCGGCCCCGGCACCACGTGGCGCATGTCCGTTCCGGATCCGACGTCCGGAAGGTCGCCCGGGTCCGCGTCATATAGCGTGACGGTGTGTCCCGAGACTCGCCGAGACCGCGTTGCCGTGGGCATCCCACCGGGGCGTGAACACCAGCATCGAGTGCGCGCGCAGCGGATCGGCGAACGAGCAGTCGTTGTCGCCGCCGCCGTACTGCTGTGATCGCCATGAATCGCCGCCGTTCGAGGAGGTGAAGCCGTCGTTGTCGCCCGTGTTGAGCGAAAGCACAGGGCCTTTGCCGATGAGCGAGACCCCTGCGACGTTCACGCACGAGAGAGTGGCGACGTTAGCGGCGGCCCGAAACGTCTTGCCGCCGTCACGGCTCCAGTGGACTCCGCCGTCGCTCGTTGCCCAGATGTTCCCTTTGACGTGCTTGTACTTGCCGTTCTCGAAGGTCGCCTCGAAGTCCGGAGACAGGAAAATGCCGTGGAGGTCGGGATGGATGCTCACCTCGGGGTCAAGCGGCTCCCAGTCGGATTCGTCCGTCGGGTCGAGGGGCGCGACCCAGGTCTGTGCCCGCTGCGGGCTGTAGAAGACGACGTCGCCGTGCCCTGGCCTCGTCGTCTCGACGAAGACGTTGCCGCTGAACTGCATGCCGATGGGCGGGCAGCGGTACCGGCTCCCAGGATGAGCTGTGCGTTCCGAGAAACTGGTCGAAGTCGCCGCGGAAGAGCGCAGGCTCGATGTTGGCATTGACCGTGACGAAGACCTCGAGCGGCGACCGAGGCGAGACGGCCAGCACCTTCGCGCCCTGAGCATTGGCAAGTCCCACGGCACCGCCGATCGCGCTTGGGATGCTCGTGCTCTCATCGGGGATCCATGTCTGGCCGCCGTCGAACGAGACGAACATGCGGCTGTCACCGAGCGCGTAGACGACCGGGGGCACAAGCGCTCCGGGCGGTGTGGCCGCGGCCGCGACGTGGTTGATCCGTTCGAACCCACCTCGCCGCGCGGGGAGAACGTCGGTGAACGTGGCGCCGCGCGTCCCGGCTGACGGCCAGTGACGTTCCGCCCGCGGCGTAGACGAGGGTCGCGGAGCCCGGCGCCCAGGCAAGCTCGCCTGCGGTCGTCAGGGCGCCGCTGCCCGGCGGTTGGGGAAAGGCATGGACACGCGTCCATGTGCTCCCACCGTCCGTCGAGCGCCAGACACCCGCATCGTCCGACTCCCGATCGTCCCGGACGACGGCGAGGACGATCGCTTCGTCGCCGAAGTTGGCCAGCACGAAGCGTGGACCGGCGAATCTGCCTCTGCCCAGGCTGGTGGCGTCGTAGACGCCGGCGTCGCCGAAGCCGATGATGTCGGCGCGGCCGTCGCCGGTGATGTCGGCGAGCAGGCGTGGGTGTTTGTCGGTGCGCCAGCCGCCGGCCTCGTAGCCGAGATCGGCGATGGCGAACTGGACGGGTGCGAAGGTGCCGTCGCCGTTGCTGAGCGCGACGTAGACGCCGGCGTCGCCGAAGCCGATGATGTCGGCGCGGCCGTCGCCGGTGATGTCGGCGAGGAAGCGTGGGTGTTTGTCGACGTGCCAGCCGCCGGCGTCGAGGCCGAAGTCGTCGAGAACGGGGATGGGTTGGAACTGGAAGCTGCCGTCGCCGTTGCTGAGGGCGACGTAGACGCCGGCGTCGCCGAAGCCGATGATGTCGGCGCGGCCGTCGCCGGTGATGTCGGCGAGCAGGCGTGGGTGTTTGTCGGTGCGCCAGCCGCCGGCCTCGTAGCCGAGATCGGCGATGGTGAACTGGACGGGTGCGAAGGTGCCGTCGCCGTTGCTGAGCGCGACGTAGACGCCGGCGTCGCCGAAGCCGATGATGTCGGCGCGGCCGTCGCCGGTGATGTCGGCGAGGAAGCGTGGGTGTTTGTCGACGTGCCAGCCGCCGGCGTCGAGGCCGAAGTCGTCGAGAACGGGGATGGGTTGGAACTGGAAGCTGCCGTCGCCGTTGCTGAGCGCGACGTAGACGCCGGCGTCGCCGAAGCCGATGATGTCGGCGCGGCCGTCGCCGGTGATGTCGGCGAGCAGGCGTGGGTGCTGGTCGGTGCGCCAGCCGCCGGCCTCGTAGCCGAGATCGTTGAGGACGAATTGCGGGGCGGCGAAGGTGCCGTCGCCGTTGCTGAGCGCGACGTAGACGCCGGCGTCGCCGAAGCCGATGATGTCGGCGCGGCCGTCGCCGGTGATGTCGGCGAGGAAGCGCGGGTGCCGATCGACGCGCCACCCACCCGCCTCGTACCCGAAATCCGCCAGGACGACGCGCGGCTCGGCGAACGTTCCGTCGCCATTGCTCAGCGCGGTCCAGACGCCTGTTTCGCCGAAGCCCACGATGTCCGCACGTCCGTCGCCCGTGATGTCGGCCAGGAATCGAGGACTGTGCTCCACGAGCCAGCGCGCGGAATCCGGCGCGACCGCGATCGACACCACGCAGTAGCCGCCGATCGTGCCCGGTACACCAAACTGGCCCGCTGCCGGCTGGGGCCATGTGATCTGCTCGAACGAGGCGCCGCCGTCCTCCGATACCCAGATGTCGCTCGACAGCGACCCGGCGAAGACGAGCATCCCGTCGTCCGAACTTGCGAGCGACAACATGCGGCCACTCGGGAACTGCGACGGGGACTCCAACGAAGCGTTCGAGAGGGTCGGACTAACGTCCTCGACGGTCGGCATGAGCGCCTCCTTTGTTGCGGCGCCGGCCCCCCGGGCTGTTACGTGAGCCCGGAGGGGCGGGCAGGCCCTGGTGGGATCACTAAGAGCGCCGCAGGCCCCGAGCTTACGCCCGTCGACTTTCCTGTTCAACCGTCCGGAAATGAAATGCGCATACAGGAGTGGGCACCCGTCGAGTCGATCCCGCGCGCCGACCAGTGCGGCCGCGGCGACGGACGGGCGTGTGAGTCTGCAGTGGTTTTCATCCCGCTCCCGGGGGAGCCGCGCAACCGGCCCCCGTACACTCGCCGGCGTGGTCACGCTCCCCGACGGCTACCGCCTGTTCGTCGAGGAGGTCGGAACTGGCTTCCCGCTCCTCGTGCTGCACGGCGGCCCGGGCATGGATCACACGATGTTCCGCCCGTGGCTCGACCCGCTCGGCGACGAGTTCCGCCTGCTCTACGTCGACCAGCGCGGCCAGGGCCGCAGCGACCGGGTCGACCCGGCGACGCTGTCGCTCGAGGTCTTCGCCCGCGACGTCGAGCTGCTCGCCGACGCGCTCGCGCTGGACGAGTACGCGCTGCTCGGACACTCGTTCGGAGCCATCGTCACCACCTGGCACGCGACGAACCTGGCCACGGCTGCCGCTTACGTGATCTCCGGCGGCGCCGAGTCGAGCGACGCACTGATGGCGGACGTCCACGCGTCGTTCGAGACGCTCGGCGACCGGCGCGGCGCCATCGAGGCGTCGTGGGAGCGGGAGAAGACCGTCGCCACCGAGGAAGAGGCGGCGCAGCTGCTCGCGGACCAGGCCCCGTTCCACTTCCACCGCGAGCCGCCGGCAGGCGCCTTCGCGGAGACACGCTTCTCGCCGGATGTCCTGCGCCATTTCGCGAACGTCGGCTACGGCGACTTCGACTACCGCGACGCCCTCGGCGACGTTACGCGGCCGACGCTCGTCGTCGTCGGAGATCACGATCTCACCACGACGCCGCGCGCCGCACGCGTGCTTCACGACGGAATTCCCGGCAGCGAACTCGCGGTCATCGCGAATGCAGGCCACATGAGCTTCGTCGAGGAGCAGGACGCGTACGTGAGTGCCGTGCGCGATTTCCTGCGCCGGAAAACCGTCACCAAATAGCCCCACTTCGGGGGCGAAACGCGGGGCTATACTGATCCGCTCGTGTCCGAGACACTCGACACTACGGCTGCGCGCGCCGCAGATCCCGACGTCTGGATCACCACCGAAACCGGTGAGGTGATCCCGAACTACGACGCCAGCTTCCCCACCATCACAGAGGGGGAGGTGGTGCACGGCACCGTTGTACGCGTCGACAAGGACGAGGTGCTGGTCGACATCGGCTACAAGTCCGAGGGCGTCATCCCGGTCGCCGAACTCTCGATCCGGCGCTCCGTCAACCCGGCCGACGAGGTCAGCGTGGGTGACGAGATCGACGCGCTCGTCCTCACCAAGGAGGACGCCGAGGGCCGCCTGATCCTGTCGAAGAAGCGCGCGCGTTTCGAGCTCGCGTGGAAGCAGATCGAGGGGGCATCCGAGAGCGGCGAGCCCGTGGTGGGCCGCGTCATCGAGGTCGTCAAGGGCGGCCTGATCCTCGACCTGGGCGTCCGTGGCTTCCTGCCCGCATCGCTGGTCGACATCCGCCGCGTCCAGGACCTCGACGAGTTCCTCGGCAAGGAGCTGCGCTGCAAGGTGATCGAGCTCAACCGGTCGCGCAACAACGTCGTGCTGTCGCGCCGCGCCGTCCTCGAGGACGAGCGCAAGGAGCAGCGGCAGGCGATCCTCGACCGGCTCGCGCCAGGCGACGTCGTCGAGGGGACGATCTCGAACATCGTCGACTTCGGCGCGTTCGTCGACCTGGACGGCATGGACGGCCTGATCCACATCTCCGAGCTCTCCTGGACTCACGTGAACCACCCGTCCGAGGTGCTCGAGATCGGCCAGGCGGTCAAGGTCAAGGTGCTCGACATCGACCGCGACCGCCAGCGCATCTCGCTCGGCCTCAAGCAGACGCAGTCCGACCCGTGGCAGCAGGTCCTGGAGAGCTACAACCAGGGCGACGTTGTCGAGGGGCGCGTCACGAAGGTGGTCACCTTCGGCGCTTTCGTCGAGATCATGCCCGGCGTCGAAGGGCTCGTGCACATCTCCGAGCTTGCCGAGCACCACGTCGAGAACCCGCGCGAGGTCGTCTCGCAGGGCGACACGGTCAAGGTGAAGATCATCGAGGTCGACGCCGAGCGCCGTCGCCTCTCGCTCTCGCTCAAGCGGGTCGAGGACGGCGCGCCGCTGCGCGGCCCCGATGAGCCGGCGCCGCAGCTCGACCTCTCCGAGGATGTCTTCGGCGAGGGCCCGTCCGCCGCCGCGGAGGACGCGATCGCGCCGCACGGCGAGCCGGGCGGCGACGAGGACACGATCGAGTCGTCGGGGGTGGCTGACGTAGCTGAGGTCACAGAGGAGCCTGCCGGCGACGACGAGGCGGAGGAGACGGTCGAGGTCGTGGCCGAGGCGACCGCAGATCCCGCCGTGCTCGAGGTGGTCGAGGAGCCGGTCGTGGTCGAGGACCCGGTCGTGGACGAGGTGGTCGAGGAGCCCGTCGTGGCCGAGGTCGTCGAGGTCGAAGACGAGCCCGCAGCGCCGTCCGTCGACGAGGGCGCGCCGATGGCCGCTTTCGAGCCCGAGCCTGACGCCGGCGAAGAGCCCGTCGCCGAGGAGCTGGCCTCAGAAGACGCCGGCGAGCCCCAGGCCGCCGCAGCACCTGACGAGCAGCAGTAGCCCGCCGCGGCCGGTCTCGGTCGCGATCACCGGCGGCATCGGCACCGGCAAGAGCACGGCGCTGAAGCTGTTCGCGCGCCACGGTGCGGCCACGGTCTCGAGCGACGACATCGTCCATAACCTCTTGCATTCGGACGAGGAGGTGCGGAGGGAGCTGCTCGGCAAGCTGGGGGAGGGGATCCTTGGCGACGACGGCGAGATCGACCGTCGCAAGGTCGGCGAGATCGTCTTCAAGGATCGCGACCTGCTGCTCTGGCTGGAGCAGCTGCTGCACCCGCGCGTCGCCCGCGAGTACCTGATCTGGCGCGAGCAGCTGGCGCGCTTGCCCAAGCCCCCGCGCGTCTGCGTGACCGAGGTGCCGCTGCTCTACGAGGCTGGCGGGGAGGAGCGCTTCGACGTCGTCGTCGCCCTGACGGCGTCGCCGCGCATCCGCGAGCGCCGCGGCCGGCCCATCGCGGAGGACCGCGCAAGCCGGCAGCTGCCCGACGACGAGAAGCTTCGCCGCGCCGACTACGCGTACGTCAACAACGGCTCCGTCGAGGATCTGGACGCGTTCGTGGCCTCGGTGATGTCAGATCTCGTGGAGCATGACGCCAATATGACTTGACAGTGACGCGAAGTGATGTCATAGTGACGTCATGCAACTGTCACAGATCATCGAAGCGCTCCGCAGCGACCTGACCGCGGTCGCCGCGGTCGGCGACGAGCAGACGGCCCAGACGGCCGAGCGGATCGGCGTCGCGCTCGAGAGCGCGCTTGCCCTCCGGCTCGTCGACGCGTTCTCGGCCGTCGCCGTCGAGCTCAACAGCCAGCTGCCGAACGGCCACGTCGAGGTGCGCCTCGCGGGCCGCGACCCCGAGCTCGTCTACGTCGAGGATGCGCAGCAGCCCACAGAGGCCCCGCCCGCCGAGGACGGCGCGACCGCACGCATCAGCCTGCGCCTCGCCGACTCGCTCAAGGACCAGGTCGAGGGGGCAGCGGCGCGCGAGGGCGTTTCGGTGAACACGTGGATCATCCGCACGCTCGCGCGCGCGGTCACGCAACCAGCCCGCCGCTCCCGCAACCGCCTGACCGGCTTCGCGGAGAGCTGAGAGGAGGTTCGACTTCTCAATGCCTACCTTCATCCCAACACCGTTCGGGCACGTCGCGATGGACGAGCCGGAGCGCGGCCCGTCGCACAGGTCGCGCAGCGCCGACGTGCACGTGCGCGTGCCCGCCGAGCTCAAGGACGACATCGATGCCGCCGCGCGCCGCGCCGGCGTCCCGGCCGACCTCTGGCTGCTCGAGACCCTCGGGCGGAGCGTGGGCTCCGCCCGGGCGTGAGGCGACATGGAGCGCTTCACCACACCCGGCCCGCTGACACTCCGCATCCGCAACACCTCCGGCGAGATCCGGCTCGAGACCGCAGAGGGCGACGAGACGACGGTCGAGCTCGAGGCGCTGCGAAACGACGACGTCTCGCAGGCAGCCGTCGAGTCCGCGCGCGTCGAGCTGCGCGAGCGCGCAGGCGGCCACGAGCTGCGCGTCGAGATTCCCGAGCGCGGGTCGACGAGCAAGCTCGGCTTCCTGTTCAGCCGCTCGCCCGAGGTGCTCGTGCGCGTCACCAGCCCGCCCGGCGCCGATCTGCAGGTGCAGACGCGCTCGGCCGACCTCGATGCGCGCGGCCGCTTCGGCAGCGCCGAGATCGAGACCACGTCCGGCGACGTCGAAATCGCCGAGCTCGGTGGCGATCTGCGCCTGCGCGACGTCAGCGGTGACGCCCACATCGGCCACATTGGTCGCAACGCCGAGGTGCAGACGGTCTCCGGCGACGTCACCGTCGAGGCGGGCGAGGGAGCCGTGACGCTGCAGTCGGTCTCCGGTGATCTCGCCGTCCGCGCCGCCGGCGGCCCGGTCACCCTGAACAGCGTGTCGGGTGACCAGCGCGCGGAGGGCGCCGGCAACGGCCCCGTCTCCGCCCAGTCCGTCTCCGGCGACATCCGCATCGGCATCCGCCCGGGCGTCCGCGTCTGGATCGACGCGGCGTCGCGGAGCGGGGACGTCACGTCCGAGCTGGAGGTTCGCGACGGACAGGCCGCGGATGGCCCGGTGGCCGAGCTGCGCCTGCAAAGCCTCAGCGGCGACATCGCCATCGTTCGCTCCGCCGCAGTCCCGGGCTAGCTCGATGCTCCGGAACCGCTCGCTGGCCGCGCTCCTCGCCGCGGAGGTCGTCTCGACGACCGGGTCGCAGATGACCTGGCTCGCGCTGCCCTGGTTCGTGCTGCTCGCATCGGGCTCGGCCACGCGCATGAGCCTCGTCGTGGCGGCCGCGCTGATCGGCGTCGCCGCCGGTGCGATCCCGGGCGGGAAGCTGGTCGCGCGCATCGGGGCGCGGCACACGATGATGCTCTGCGACGGCGTCCGCGGCCCGGTGATCCTGTCGCTGCCGCTGCTGCACTGGGCCGGCGCGCTGACGTTCCCGATGATCGTCGCCGCGGCGTTCGTGTCGGGCGCCTTCAGCGGGCCGTCGTTCAACGCGCAGAAGATCATCGTCCCCGAGCTCCTCGGCGAGGACGGAGCGCATCGTCGGGCGCGCGAACGCGCTCTTCCAGGCCGCGACGCGGCTGACGATGCTGCTCGGCCCGGTTTGCGCTGGCGTGCTGATCACGGTGCTCTCGGCGCCGGCGGTGCTCGTCGTCGACGCGGCCACCTTCGCTACCTCGCTGGCGCTCGTCGGCCTGTTCGTGGAACGGCGGCGCGCCGCCGTCCACGTGGAGCCGCCTGGCGAGCGCACGCGCGGGCATCCGGTTCCTGGTGCGCGACCGGCTGCTGCGGGTCTGGGTGCTGGTCTTCGCCGTCGGCGACAGCGCGTGGACGGCGTTCTTCGTCGCCGTGCCCGTGCTCGTCGTCGCGCGCTTCGGCGCCGACGCGCGCGTCGCCGGCTGGCTCGTCGCGTCGTTCGGGATCGGTGCGCTGATCGGCAACGGCCTCGCTTATCGCTTCCTGGCCGACCGCGCCCGCGGCATCTCCGTGATCGCGGCCGGCGTCATGGGCCAGGCGCTGCCCCTCTGGCTGCTCACCATTCACTTCCCCGCGGCGGTGTACTCGGCGGCGCTCCTCGCCTCCGGGATCGCGAATGGGATCGTCAACCCGCCGATCCACACGATCCTCACGCTCCGCGTGCCGAAGGCGCTGCGCCCCGGCGCACTCGCGGCGATGACGGCGGCGTTCACGCTCATCCAGCCGCTCGGCGTCTTCATCGCCGGCCCCGTGCTGCAGGCGTTCGGCGCGCAGCCGGTGCTCGTCGCACTGGCTCTCGTCCAGACGCTGGCGATGGGGGCGATCGCGCTGACGGCCCTGCGCGAGCGCGCGGCACTTGACACGCTGGAAAGCGAAGCGGTAGTTTCCGAAACAGACGTTTCCGAAATGGATGCTTCCTATGCCGCCCGCTGACGAGCTCGAGCTCACCGATCCCCGCGCCATGCGCGCCCTGGCGCATCCGGCGCGCCTCGGCATCCTCGAGCTCCTGCGCCTCAACGGCTCGGGCACCGCGACCGAGTGCGCGCGCGAGGTCGGCGGCAGCCCCCAGGCGGCCAGCTACCACCTGCGCGCGCTCGCGAAGTGGGGGCTGATCCGGCCGGCCGCGAGCGCGGACGGCCGGGAGACGCGCTGGGAGCTGGCGGCGCGCTCGATCCGCTTCACGAGCGGTGACGACTCGCCGCAATTCCGAACCGCCGCCCGCGCGCTCGGCCGCCGGATCCTCGAGCGTGACGACCGCGTCGTGGACGCCTGGCTCGCGGCCGAGCCGGGCGAACCGCGCGAATGGCGCGACGCGGCCACCTTCGCCAGCGCCAGCGTCTTCGTCACGCCCGATGAGCTGCACGAGTTCTCGCGCCGGTTCCGCGAGGTGATGAAGGACTTCGAGCGTCCTGACGAGGCCGCCAGGCCCGAGGGCGCCAGGCGCGTGCATGTCGTGTTCCGCGCGGTGCCGCGCGTCGACCCCCCGAAGACAAGGAGGAAGTGACGATGCCTGATCCGCGTGTCGAGCAGTACGCCCGCCTCATGGTCGATACCTGCCTGGACGTCCAGCCCGGCTGGGAGGTGATGGTCGTCGGCGGCGTTCAGGCGCGGCCTCTCCTTATCGAGGTGGCCCGACAGCTCGCGCGGCGGGGCGCCTATGCGCTGATGCGGCCGCGCTTCAGCGGCAACTACGTCTGCGCGACCGACTGGGCGCGCGAGGCTCCGCTCGAACTGCTCGAGAGCGCGTCACCGATCGAGGTCGACACGATGCAGCGGATCGACGCGCTGGTGGGCATCGATGCGGCCGAGAACACGCGCGCCCTCAAGGCACTGACTCCGGAGCGGTCCTCCGCGATGATGACGGGTCTCCGGCCGGCCATGGAGCGGATCTTCAACGACGACCTTCCCTGGGTCGGCGGCCAGTTCCCGACCGACGCACTGGCCCAGGACGCCGGCATGGCGACTGACCAGTTCGCCGACTTCCTGTACGCGGCGGTACTGCGGGATTGGGACGCAGAGCGCGAGCGTATGCGGCGTTATGCCGAGCTGTTTGACGCGGCCGGCGAGGTGCGCATCGTGGGCGCCGAGACCGACCTGAGGCTGTCGATCGCGGGGCGGGAGATGCTGATCGACGCGGGCGGGAAGAACCTTCCCGGCGGCGAGTTCTACACCTCGCCGGTTGAGGACTCGGCGGAGGGCGTGATCACGTTCGCCGAGTTTCCGGGCATCTACCTCGGCAACGAGGTGCGCGGGATCCGGCTGCGCTTCGAGGGCGGACGCGTCGTCGATGCGTCGGCGGAGACCGGCGAGGAGTTCCTCATCTCCACGCTGGATACCGACGAGGGTGCGCGCCGGCTCGGCGAGCTCGGGATCGGCTGCAACCCCGCGATCACGCGCCATATGAAGAACGTGCTGTTCGACGAGAAGATGGACGGCACGGTCCACCTCGCGGTCGGCAACAGCGTCTACGGCGTGGGCGCGAACGAGAGCGCCATCCACTGGGACATCGTCAAGGACCTGCGCTCGGGTGGGCGCATGGAGCTTGACGGGCGCGTCGTCCAGCAGGACGGTGTCTGGCAGCTCGCGGCGTGAGCATCTGGCACAACCGCGCCCTGCGGGCGCTCATCTCCGCCCAGACGGTCTCGCGGCTCGGCTCGCAGATGACCTTCCTGGCGCTGCCGTGGTTCGTGCTCGAGACGACCGGGTCGGCCGCGCGGATGGGCGTCGTCCTGGCCGTCGAGCTGGCGCCGGTGGGGCTGTTCGGCATCCCGAGCGGAGCACTCGTCGGCCGCCTCGGCGCGCGGCGCACGCTGCTGGTTGGCGACGCGGCGCGGGTCCCGCTGATGTGCTCCGTGCCGCTGCTGCACGCGGCCGGCGTCCTGTCCTTCCCGCTGCTGCTCGTGCTCGTGTTCCTGCTCGGCTGCTTCCTGGCCCCCTACATATCGGCGTCGAGCGTCGTCGTGCCGGAGCTGGTCGGCGAGAACCAGCATCTCGTCGCGCAGGCGAACGCGGCGCTGGAGGGCATCCAGCGGGCGACCTCGCTTCTTGGCCCGCCCATCGCGGGGATCCTGATCGGGCTGACCGGCGCGACAAGCGTCCTGTACCTCGACGCGGCGACGTACCTCTTCGCGTTCGTGATGGTCGGCGTCTTCGTGCCCGCCCGGCCCCGCGTCGCGCCGAGCGAGGCCTCGCACGGGCTGCTCGCCGGTGTGCGCTTCCTCTTCCATGACCGGCTGCTGCGCATCGTCGTGCCCACCTCGCTGCTCCTGAACATGTTCGGCCAGATGCTGACCGCGAGCCTGCTCGTGCTCGCGCGCGACGACTTCGGCAGCCCGCGCGTCGCGGGCGTCTTCCTCGCCGCCTTCGGCGCCGGCGCCGTCGTCGGCAGCCTGTCGGCCATTCGCCTCGTCACCCGCATCGAACCGATCCGGCTCGGCGCCGGCGCGCTGCTCCTGCTGACGCTGCCGATCCCGCTGCTCGGCCTGACGCTGCCGGTGGCGGCGGTCGTCGCCGTCCTCTTCGCGTCCGCGGCCTTCGG
>CAWCYR010000001.1:0-27762 GCA_963799895.1 uncultured Thermoleophilia bacterium | reverse complement strand
AAAGGAGGAGCCGGCGCTGTGGGAGGTCGACTTCGACGCGTCTGGGTTCCGCTGGCTGGAGCCGAACGACGCCGCGAACAACATCATCGCGTTCGCGCGCGTGGGCGGCGGGGGAGACGCGGCCTGTCGTGTGTGTCTGCAACTCCCGCCGGTGCCGCAGTACGGCTACCGGGTGACTGGATGCCACGCGCCGGGGCGTGGCGCGAGCTGCTGAACAGCGACTCGTCGTTCTACGGCGGCTCGGACGTCGGGAACCAGGGCGCCGTCATCGCCGAGGGCGTGACGTGGGACGACCAGCCGTTCTCTGCGGAGATCACCCTGCCGCCGCTTGCCACCGTATGGCTCGTCCCCGAGGACGAGCAGCCGGCCACGCTGCCGGCGCAGCGGGTCTGATCAGGCCGCGCGCCGGTCGGTTCACCACGCGGCGAGCGCGATCAGCACGACGGCGCGCCCGCGAAGAGCCCCGACTCGACGAGCTGCATCGACCAGAAACGGCTTGCGGGCTCGTAGACCGCGTGCATGTAGCCCGCGTGGAAGTCCCGGCGAGGCAGCCCTTCAGGTTGCCGCCGCCCCTCCCGCACGCGGAACTGCGCGCGCGTCACGTGTGGTTCACGAGGTTCCCGACCCGGTCGCTCGGGTCCTCCGTGATCACCCACGCGTGCCGCAGCGCGGCGGGTCGTTCTCGTCGCCTGCAGGTCAGTATGATCGGCCGGGTCGAGGCGCTGGCGCAGCCAGATGTCGACGAACAGCCGCACGACGAAGTACGCGCCGAACGCGACGATCACGCCGGCGACCGCGCGTCGCCAGACGACGCCGATCGCGAGCGCGAGCCCGAGCGCGAACAGCGTGTAGCCGACGGCGACGATCCCCTCCGAGTCGAACACGCCGTTGTCCATTCGCCCGTCTAGGTGCACGAGCGGCGCCCGCCACCAGGTGACGAGCGCGATGAACGCGAGCGACGCGACGAGCGCGACACCGACCGCGAGTCCGAGCTTGCCGGCGATCCAGCGGCGGCGGGTGATGCTCTGCGTCCAGTCGAGCCGGTACGTGCCGTGCTCGAGCTGGAGCGACGAACGGCGCGGCCAGCAGGACGCCGACGATGCCCGGGCAGCGAGGGTCAGCCAGCCGAGCAGGCTCGCGATCCCGTCGAAGCGATGCGTGGAACGAGCCGACGCTCGTCGCACGCCGGCGACGGCGTGCGCGCCGCAGGCACGCCGCGAGGCCGTCGTGGTCGTACGCCGACGCCATGTGGATGCCCGATCGGGACCAGGACCGCCGCGATGACGGCCACGATCCCGACCGCGATCAGCGTCTCCGTGCGCTGCTCGCGCCACCCGACCCAGATCACGACGCCACCGCCTCGCGAGCCAGCTCGAGCGGGCAGCGCTCGTAGCCGAGGTAGGCGAGGACGATCTCCTCGAGGTCGACCTCGTGCACCTCCCACGCGCGTCGTAGACGTGGCCGTTCGCGCGCACGAGCAGCGACGTCTGCCGCTCGGTGTGCGTCTCGCGGATCACGTCGTGCACCGGCGCGACGGACGCGGCGTCCGCGCGCGGTCCGGTGAGCAGGCGATGGCTCGCGAGGATCTCGTCGATCGGCGCCGACGAGCGAGCGTGCGCGCGTGGGAGAGGATCACGAGGTGGTCGCAGACCCGCTCGAGGTCGGCGAGGATGTGCGACGAGAGGACGACCGTGATCTCGCCTCTCGCTCGACCGACCTCCATCACGCGTGTTCATGAACTCGCGCCGTGCCAGCGGATCGAGCGAGGCCACGGGCTCGTCGAGGATCAGCAGCTCGGGCCGCTTCGCGAGCGCGAGCGTGAGCGCGACCTGCGCCTGCTGGCCGCCCGAGAGCTTCCCGATCTTGCGGTTGAGGGGCAGGCCGAGACGCTCGATGCGCGCGCGGCGCCAGTCGTCGTCCCAGCTCGGGTTGAGCCGCGGCCGAGCTTCAGGATCTCGCGCGACGCTGAACCTGCGATGCAGGGGATGGTCCTGCGCGACGAACGCCGACGCGCGGCAGCAAGGCGTTCGCGCTCGTCGCGCGGCCGAGGCCCGAGCACGTGCAGCGCGCCGGTCGTCGGCCTCGCTCAGCCCGACCGCGAGCTGCAGCAGCGTCGTCTTGCCGGCGCCGTTCGGGCCGACGAGCGCCGTCACCGATCCCGCCGGGATCGTCGAGCGTGCAGTCGCGGAGCGCCCAGGTCGAGCCGTAGCGCTTGCCGAGCTCGCGTGCGGAGAGGGCTGTCGCGGCGCTCATGCGACCCTCGAGATCGGTCGGCGGCCGGAGCGTGTCGGAGAAGAGCGCCGCGATGCGCGTCATCGTCGAGCCCGGCCGCGCGCGCTCGCGTCGACCCAGCGCTCGAGTCGCCGAGCGAAGCTCCTTGACGATCGGTCGGGCGGGAGCGGCGCGGCGCCCGTCGGACACGAACGTGCCCACGCCGCGGCGGCCCTCCACGAGCCCTTCCAGATCGAGCTCGCGGTAGGCGCGCAGCACCGTGTTGGGGTTGATCGTGAGGCTGCGCGACGACCTCCTTCACCGTCGGGAGCTGGTCGCCCGGGCCGCAGGATCCCGAGCCGGATCGCCTGCCGGACCTGCTGGACGAGCTGGAGATACGTCGGGACTCCGGAGCGGACCTCGAGGTGGAACTCGATCACTGCTTCCTCCGTCTTTGATGCTTTATCTAGTGAACTAGATAAATAGCTGTCCCCGGCGCAGGTGTCAAGGGACGGATTTTCGACCGCCCGACGGTAGAGTCGAGCCCTTGCCGGCATCAGCAGCACTCGGGCGGCCCTTCGGGGCCGCTCCCGTTGAGGGGGGCGTGGAGTTCCGCGTCTGGGCGCCGAACGCGACGCGCGCCGTCGTTCGCGTGGGCGCCCGCGACCACGATCTCGTCTCGGCCGGCGACGGCGTCTGGGAGGCGATCCTGGAGGCCGGCCCGGGCGACGACTATCTGTACGTCCTCGACGGCGAGGTGTGGCCGGATCCCTGCTCGCGCTTCCAGCCGGAGGGCATCCGCGGGCCGTCGCAGGTCGTCGACCCGCGCCGCTTCAGCTGGACGGACGCCGCGTGGAACGGCGTCGCGCTCGACGGCCTCGTCATCTACGAGCTTCACGTCGGGACGTTCTCGGAGCAGGGCACGTTCGACGGCGTGATCCCGTACCTCGAGGGCCTGGGCGAGCTGGGCGTGACCGCGATCGAGCTGATGCCCGTCGCGACGTTCCCCGGCGAGCGGGGCTGGGGCTATGACGGCGTCTACGCCTACGCGCCGCACCCCGCCTACGGCGGCCCTGACGGGCTCGCGCGCCTGGTCGACGCCGCCCACGCGGCCGGCCTCGGCGTCCTGCTCGACGTCGTCTACAACCACATCGGCCCCGGCTCGGAGGCGATCGGCGCCTTCGGCCCGTACTTCACGGACCGGCACGACACGTTCTGGGGCGACGCGATGAACTACGCGGAGGACGGCGTCCGCGAGTGGGCGATCCAGAACGCGATGCATGTGGGTGCGCGACTACCACGTCGACGGCCTGCGTCTCGACGCGACGCACGCGATCTTCGACGAGCGCCCGCACCACGTCCTGGCCGAGCTCGCCGAGCGCGTGCGCGCCGAGCGGCCTCGGCGCGCTCGTCATCTCGGAGATGGCCCCCGGCGACCTCCGCCCGATCGAGGCGTGGGGCCACGACGCACAGTGGGCGGACGAGCTCCATCACCACCTCCACGTCCTGCTGACCGGCGAGCGTGACGGCTACTACGCGGGGTTCGGCTCGGGTCGAGGACCTCGCCGCCCAGTTCGAGCGGCGGCCGCCCCAGAGGCTGGTCGTCTGCTCGCAGAACCACGACCAGGTCGGCAACCGCGCGCTCGGCGACCGACCGGTCACAGGGGAGCTGCGGCTCCGGGCGCTGGTCGTCCTCTTCGCGCCGGAGACCCCGCTGCTGTTCATGGGCGAGGAGTACGGAGAGCGGCGCCCGTTCCAGTTCTTCACCGACCACATCGACCCGGCGATCGCGGAGGCGACGCGGCGAGGGCCGGCGCAAGGAGTTCGAGTCGTTCACGGCCTTCTCCGGCGAGGACATCCCCGATCCGCAGGACGCCGAGACGTTCCGGCGGTCGAAGCTCTCGCACCGCGGGCGACCCCGCACTGCGCGAGCTCTACCGCGAGTTGATCGCGCTCCGCCGCGACCTGCCGCGCGAGGCCGAGGCGAGCTGGGACGCTGCGAGCCGGACGCTCACCGTGCGCCGGGGCGACGTCACGCTCGTCGCGGACTTCGCGGCCAAGACGGCTGAGCTGCGGAGATGAGCGCCCCGGTCTGGCCGGGAAAGCCGTTCCCGCTCGGCGCCGCGTGGGACGGCAACGGGACGAACTTCTCGCTCTTCTCCGAGAACGCCGAGCGCGTCCAGCTCTGCCTGTTCGACCGCGACGACACGGAGACGTGCGTCGAGCTCACCGAGCGCACCGCCTGGAACTGGCACGGCTACGTGCCGGGGATCGGCCCCGGCCAGCGCTACGGCTACCGCGTCCACGGCCCGTACGCGCCGGAGCAGGGGCACCGGTTCAACCCCGCCAAGCTGCTCATCGACCCCTACGCGAAGGCGATCGAGGGCCCGATCCGGTACGGCGCCGCGAGCACCCTCCCGTACGTGCCCAACGGCGGCGACGACGCCGACCTGCACATCGACGAGAGCGACGACGCGGCCGCGATCCCGAAGTCGATCGTCGTCGACGAGACGTTCGACTGGGAAGGCGACGACTGGCGCCGGCCGCGCGTGCCCTGGCACGAGACGGTCATCTACGAAGTGCACGTCAAGGGCTTCACGAAGCTCCACCCCGAGGTGCGCGAGGATCTGCGCGGCACCTACGCCGGGCTTGCCTCGGAGCCGTCGATCGCGCATCTGAAGTCACTCGGTGTGACCACGGTCGAGCTGCTCCCGGTGCACCACATCGCCGACGAGCAGTTCCTCGCCGAGCGCGGGCTCACGAACTACTGGGGCTACAGCTCGATCGGCTTCCTCGCCCCGCATGCGCTCTACGCCGCGAGCGGCACGACGGGCGAGCAGGTGCTCGAGTTCAAGGGCATGGTGAAGGCGCTGCATGCCGCAGGCCTCGAGGTGATCCTCGACGTCGTCTACAACCACACCGGCGAGGGCAACCACCTCGGCCCGATGCTGTCGTTCAAGGGCGTCGACAACGCCTCCTACTACCGGCTCGTCCCCGACGACCGTCGCTTCTACATGGACTTCACGGGAACGGGCAACAGCCTCAACCCCGTGCACCCGAGCGTGCTGCGGCTGATCATGGACTCGCTGCGGTACTTCGCCATGGAGTGCCATGTCGACGGGTTCCGCTTCGACCTCGCGTCGGCGCTCGCGCGCGAGTTCTACGACGTCGACCGCCTCGCCTCGTTCTTCGACGTCATCCACCAGGACCCGGTGCTCTCGCAGGTCAAGCTGATCGCCGAGCCGTGGGACGTCGGCCCCGGCGGCTATCAGGTCGGCAACTTCCCGGTGCTCTGGACGGAGTGGAACGGCCTCTACCGCGACACGATGCGGGACTTCTGGCGCGGCGGGGCCAGCGTCGCCGACTTCGCGACGCGGGCGACCGGGTCGAGCGACCTGTACCAGGCGGACGGCCGCACGCCGTACGCGTCGATCAACTTCATCACGGCGCACGACGGCTTCACGCTCTCGGATCTCGACCGCCTACAACGAGAAGCACAACGAGGCGAACGGCGAGGGCAACCGCGACGGCACCGACGACAACCGCAGCTGGAACTGCGGCGTCGAGGGCGAGACCGACGACCCGGAGATCAACGCCTTGCGCATGCGGCAGCGGCGCAACTTCCTGACCACGCTCTTCCTCTCGCAGGGCGTGCCGATGCTGCTCGGCGGCGACGAGATCGGCCGCACCCAGAACGGGAACAACAACGCCTGGTGCCAGGACGACGAGCTCTCGTGGTTCCACTGGGAGCTCGACCCGGACCGCGAGGCCCTGCTCGACTTCACCCGGAAGATCATCCGCTTCCGCTCCGAGCACCCGGTCTTCCGGCGCGCGCGCTTTCTCGAGGGACGCGCCGTCGGCGACTCGCCGCTGCCCGATATCTGGTGGTTCCGGCCCGACGGCCGCCGCATGACGCGCCGCGACTGGCAGTGGGCGGAGGGGCACCGCCTCGGCCTGTTCCTGAACGGGGATGCGATCAACGAGCTGACGCCGGACGGCGAGCGCATCGTCGACGACTCGTTCGTCCTCCTGTTCAACGCGTTCCACGAGCCGGTCGTCTTCACGCTGCCGCCGCCGCGCTTCGGCAGGCGCTGGACGCTCGAGCTCTCAACGGCCGACGGCGAGGTGGGGGACGTGTTCCCGGCGCGCGGCCTCGTTCCGCTGGAGGGCCGCTCGACCGTCGTGCTGCGCCGGCTGTGAACGACGACTGGCGCTGCACGTACCGGCTCCAGCTCGGGCCGGGTCTCGGCTTCCGGCGCGCTCGCGGGCTCGTCCCGTACCTGCGCGACCTCGGCGTCAGCCACCTCTATCTCTCGCCGTCGCTGCAGGCCGCGCCCGGCTCCGCGCACGGCTACGACGTCGCCGATCCGACGCGCATCTCGGACGACCTCGACGGCGAGGCCGCCTTCCGTGAGCTCTGCTCGGCGCGGGCTAGGCGTCTTGCTCGACATCGTCCCCAACCACATGGCGACGGTCGACGAGAACCCGTTCTGGGCCGACCCCGAGCAGCGCGCGAAGTTCTTCGACTGGGATCCTGCGACCGGCTGGCACCGCCGCTTCTTCACGATCGACACGCTCGCCGGGGTGCGCGTCGAGGACCCGGAGGTGTTCGAGGTCACGCACGCCAAGGTGCTCGAGCTCGTGCGCGAGGGGCTCGTCGACGGCCTGCGCATCGACCATCCGGACGGGCTCGCCAACCCGCGCGCGTACCTCGAACAGGTCGCGCAGCGCGGCGTCCGCCGCGTCTGGGTCGAGAAGATCCTCGAGCACGGCGAGCAGCTGCGCGACTGGCCGGTCGAGGGCACGACCGGCTACGAGTTCGCGAACGACGTCACCGCCCTCTTCGTCGATCCCGCCGGCGAGCAGCCGCTGACCGAGCTCTACGCCGAGCTGACCGGCGAGACGCGCCGCTTCTCGGAGGTGGCGGCGCTCGCCAAGCTCGACCAGGCGCACACCGAGTTCCGGTCCGAGCTCGGGCGGCTGCGCGGGTTGTGGGACGGACCGGGGCTCGAGGAGGCGGCCGCGTCGCTGCCGGTGTACCGGACCTACGTCGAGCCGGACATGGGACGGGTCGAGGAGGCCGACCGTCAGGCGCTCGTCTTCCTGCCCGACGACCTGCGCCGTGCGCTCCTGCTCGAGGAGCCTGCGCCGGCCGAACTCGTGACGCGGTTCCAGCAGGTGACCGGCCCCGTGATGGCCAAGGGCGTCGAGGACACGGCCTTCTACCGGTGGGTGAGGCTGACCGCGCTCAACGAGGTGGGCGGCGACCCCGACCGCTTCTCACTGCCCGTGGACGAGTTCCACCGGACGAACCTCGAGCGCGCGCAGCGCTTCCCGCTGCACCTGCTCGCCACGCAGACCCACGACACCAAGCGCTCCGGCGACGTGCGCGCCCGCATCGGCGCGCTCGCGGGGATGGCGGACGAGTGGGCCGAGCGCGCGCGCTGCGTGGCGGATCCTCGACGACGGCCACGAGAACTACCAGCTGCTCCAGGCCCTCGTCGGCGCCTGGCCGATCGAGCGCGCCCGGATCGAGGGCTACATGCAGAAGGCCATGCGCGAGGCAGGCCGCAACACGAACTGGGTGGACCCGAACGAGGCGCACGAGCGGGTTGTCAGCGAGGCGATCGGCCGCTTCTACGAGCGCCTTCCGGAGGGCTTCGAGGAGCTCGCCGGCCGCGTCGCCGCCGAGGGGCGGCGCGTGTCGCTCGCGCACACGCTGCTGAAGCTGACCGTCCCCGGCCTGCCCGACATCTACCAGGGCGACGAGCTGGAATCGCTGAACCTCGTCGACCCCGACAACCGGCGGCCGGTCGACTGGGACGAGCGGCGGCGCGCGCTCGCCGACCCGCCGCCGAAGCTCCGGGTGATCAGGGCCGCGCTCGATCTCCGTGCACGGCGGCCAGAGGCGTTCGCCGGCGGCTACGAGCCGGTCGACGCGGGCCCAGATGTCTGCGCCTTCATCCGGGGGGACGGCGAGGTGCTGGTCGCTGTCCGGCTGCGCGGGCCGGTGGAGAAGCCGGCCATTACGGTGCCCGGGAGCTGGCGCGACGCGCTGGGCGACGTCGGCCCGGTGGCGCTGCTCGAGCGCTCCTGAAAGCGCCGATTTGCAGCAAGAGTCGCCCCGTCAGGGCATACTCGCGCGGTGGACGAGCAGCAACTCGCCCAGCTGCGGGCATGGGCGGAGCGTCTCCGCAGCGAGGGCGACTCCGATGAGCTGAAGGCGGCCGGCCGGGCACTGGAGCTGGCGACCGCCGAGATCGAGCGCCTGAAGGCCGAGCTCGCCGCGCGCAGGACCGCGCGCACCGAGCCGATCGACGACTGGACGCGACCCGGGCCCGACGAGCCGGTCGACACAGGGCCGCGCCCATTCGACGCCGAGCACGACGAGCCCGACTGGCGCGGTTCGACGCGCGGAAGCAACGGCGGCAGCACCGCAGTTCTCGACCGCAAGCGCTTCCGGCCTGCGCGCGTGCTCCCGACCGGAGAGGTCGCCCCGGAGCCGCTCGAGCAGGCGTCCGGCAGGCCGCCGCGACGCCCGCTCATCGCTGGTCTGCACGTCCGCATGCCCGACCGCGGCGTGTTCATCGCCGCCGGGGTCGTGCTCGCGCTCGCCGGCATCGTCTTTGCGGCCATCCGGCTCGACGCGCCCAACCTCAAGACCACCGGGCCCGCGCCGAACGCGAAGATCGGCGCCGTCGCCAAGCAGGGGCTCGCGTTCACGGTCTCGGCGTCGCGGCGGACGCTCGACCGCACCGACTGGATCCTCGACGGCCAGGACATCCGCGACCGCGTGCGACAGGTCGGCGACACGGCGACGCTCTCGGGCGCGTCCATCGCAGACGGCGAGCACTGGTTGACGGTGCGCGCCGACGGTCGTCTCCCCGGAGCGCGCACGCAGCACACCTGGCACTTCACGGTTCACACGGCGCCGCCCGCGGTCCTGATCGACGCGAAGACGAAGAAGGCGCCGGTCGAGCAGCCGATGACGTTCGGGGGCACGGTTCCGGCGGGGAGCACCGTCGAGGTCGGCGGCCGCCGCGCCGGCGTGAGCGGAAAGCACTTCGCGGTGGCACTGTCAGGCCCGCCGGAGAAGCCGGTGAGCGTCTCCGTCACCGACGAGTACGGCAACACCACGGTTCGCGCCGTCTCGGTGCAGATCGTCCCGCGCGCGCCGCGCGCGCCCGTCCGCGCGGTGCACGTGACCTTCTACGCCTGGCAGGACCCGGCGCTGCGCCGTGGCGTCATGGAACTGATTCACCAGCACAAGATCAACACGGTCGAGCTGGACCTCAAGGACGAATCGGGCATCGTGGGCTTCAACGCGCCGATCCCGCTCGGCAAGCAGATCGGCGCCGTGCGGGACATCTACAACCTGCGCTCGGCGATCCGCACGCTGCACAAGGACGGCGTGATGGTCGTCGGCCGCATCGTTGCCTTCCGCGACCCGATCTACGCGACGGCCGCCTGGAAGCGCGGCTGGAAGTCACAGGTCATCCAGACCCCGGACGGGCAGCCCTACGCCGGCTACGGCGGGTTCACGAACTTCGCGAGCCCGGCCGTGCGGAAGTACAACGTCGACATCGCCACCGCGGCGGCCAAGCTCGGCATCGACGACGTGCTCTACGACTACGTCCGCCGTCCCGACGGTCCGATCTCGACGATGAAGTTCCCCGGGCTCAAGGAGACCCCGGAGCGGTCGATCTCGACGTTCCTCGGGCAGGCGCGGCACGCACTCAAGCCGTACGGCACGTTCCTCGGCGCGAGCGTCTTCGGCGTCGCCGCGACGCGCCCGACGGAGGTGGCGCAGAACATCCGCCAGATCGGCCGCAACGTCGATTACGTCGCGCCGATGGTCTACCCGTCCCACTGGGGCAACGGCGAGTACAACGTCTCGTACCCGAACGCCGAGCCGTACCAGATCGTCCAGCGCTCGCTCGTCGACTTCCAGAAGGACACCCGCGGCACCGGCGCCCGGGTCGTCCCGTGGCTGCAGGATTTCACGCTGGGCGTCACGTACGGGCCGAAGCAGGTCTGCGACCAGGTGAAGGCCGCGAAGGCCGACGGCGTCGACGAGTGGCTCCTCTGGGATCCGGCCGTCACGTACACGGCGGCCTCGTGCCTCCGCGCGCCGGCCGCGCCGCCGCCCGGCTCAAAGCCGGCGGTGTTGCCGCAGTCGGTGGCGACCGCCCGCGCACAGCCGCGCGCGGCGGCGGCGCTCAAGCCGAACGAGCTCGGCGAGGTGCCGGTGATGATGTACCACCAGATCCGCGCCGACGGCGGCGGCCCCTACGACCTGACGCCGAAGCAGTTCCGGGCCGAGCTGGCGCGGCTCTGGCGCGAGGGCTACTGGCCGGTACGCGCGGTCGACCTGGTTGAGGGCAAGCTCGACGTCCCGAAGGGCAAGACGCCGGTCGTGATGACGTTCGACGACTCGACGAAGGAGCAGTTCTTCTACGACGCGAACGGCCACATCAAGCCGGACACCGCGATCGGGATCATGCTCGCGTTCGCGAAGAAGCACCCGAGGTTCAAGCCGGCGGGCACGTTCTTCGTGAACCGGGAGCCATTCGCCGGCGTCGCTCAGGGGCCGGAGATGCTGCGCTGGCTGAACGACCACGGGTTCGAGATCGCCAACCACACGAAGGATCACCTGCCGTTGAACACGCTCGACGCCACGCAGGCGCAGCGTCAGCTGGCGCTCGGCCAGAAGATCATCACGGACGCGATCCCGGACGACCAGGTCGTCGACATGGCGCTTCCCCTCGGCGAGTGGCCGGATCCGAAGTCCCTCGCGTGGCGCGGCTCGTGGAACGGGATCGACTACCGGATCAAGGGCGTCTTCGAGGTCGGCGCCGAGCCGTCGAAGTCCCCGTTCGCACTCGACTTCAACGCGCATGCCATCCCGCGCATCCGCACGACGCCGCCCGGCGTCGGCGACCAGCAGTGGGGGAGCTCGTGGTGGCTCGACATCCTCAAGAACCAGCCGAGCCGCAGGTACGTCTCGGACGGCGACCCGAACACGGTCTCGTTCCCGCGCTCCGAGCAGAACCAGCTCGCAACGCGGTTCGAAGCGCGCGCGCGGCCGTACTAGCTCGACGCGGACGCGAGCGACGATGCCCAGCGTGCCGCCGCCGCAGCGGGCCGTGATGGTGTAGCTGCCGGGCGCCTTGGAGCTCGGCACGACGTACGTCCGTGAGAAGCGCCCGTTTGCGCCGGTCTTGGCGTTGATCGCGCCGACGCCGTACGCGTGGCCGGGGAACAGCTTCGAGAGCAGGATCGCGTTGCTATTCGCGGCGCACACGCCGCCCGAAATGGTGATCGTGCCGCCCCGGCGGACTACCGCCGGCGACGCCTTCAGCGTCACGTACGTGCCGCCTTGCACCCGAACGTGCGCGACGACGCCGAGGTTGCCGCCGCCGCATCGGGCCGTGACGCTGTAGGTCGCGTTCGCGACCGTCGTCGGGACGGCGAATAGCGCCGTGAACCGGCCGTTCGCGCGGACCCTTACCGAGACCGCCCCGACGCCGTAGGCGTGGCCGGGGAAAAGCTTCGACAGCAGAATCGCGGAGGAGCCCGCCGTGCAGGTGCCGCCGCTGAAGGTCACGGTGGCGCCGCGCTGCACCGTGGACGGGCTCGCGGTCAACGTCCCCTGCGCGGCGGCGACGGCCGAGGCAGCGACGAGCGCCGCTGACGCCGCGAGCACACCGAGAAGCGCGCGCCTGTGCATATCCACACAAAAGGATATCGCGTACGCGCGATGGCGCGTCGGTCTAGCTGCGCCCGTTCACACCAAATTCAGGTCAGCTACACATGACGCTCGCACAGGAACGAGTAGGATCACGCACGGGTCCAGCCCCGCCACCAGACCGGGATCCCCCCGGACGTTACTGCAGGAGGGTCATACATGAAGCGAATCTTGGTCCCGCTCGTGATACTCGGGGCCGTTCTCGCAATCGTCGCTGCCTCGGCATCGGCGAAGAGCGAGAAGGCGTCGGCCACGGCACAGGCGTGCGTGCTGCTGCCCGACAAGACGACGTCTGTGCGGTACGAGCTTTACGACCGCCCGTACCTCTCCGCCGCGTTCAAGAAGGCGGGCGTCACGTACAACATCCTGAACGCGCTCGGACAGGCCACGACCCAGCGGTCGCAGGCCGACCAGTGCATCACGAACGGCGCGAAGGTCATCCTCGTCGACCCGCTCGACTCGGGCACCGGCGCATCCATCGAGAACGCCGCAGCTGCCAAGGGCGTGAAGACGATCGACTACGACCGCCTCACGCTGAACGGCAAGGCGAGCTACTACGTCTCGTACGACAACGTCGTCGTCGGCAAGACCATGGCGAACGGGCTCGTCGCCGCGCTGAAGGCGAACGGCGTCGTATTCCAAGCACCCGGTCGTCGCCGAGCTGAACGGTGGCATCACCGACAACAACGCCACCCTGTTCAAGCAGGGCTACGACTCCATCCTCAAGCCGCTCTACGCCAAGGGCACCTTCAAGAAGGCGAAGTCCGGCGACCAGTGGACCGACTGGGACGCGACGAAGGCCCAGACGATCTTCGAGCAGATGGAGACCGCCAACAGCAACGGCATCAACGCTGCGATCGCGGCGAACGACGGCCTCGCCGGTGGCGTCATCACGGTGCTGAAGAACAAGCACCTCAATCCGATCCCGGTCACGGGGCAGGATGCGACGCCGACGGGCGTGCAGTACATCCTCGCCGGCTGGCAGAGCGGCACGGTCTGGAAGAACAACCGGACCGAGGCGAACGCCGCCGCGAAGGTCGCCGTTCAGATCATCAAGGGACAGAAGGTCACCGGCATCAACGCGCATGCCAACAACAAGTCCCGGATGGTTCCGTCGATCTACCTGACCCCGACGTGGATCACCAAGGCGAACTACACGCAGCTCTTCACCGCCGGTGCGGTGAAGAAGTCGTCCGTCTGCATCGGCGCCTACAAGAAGTACTGCAAGTAGGACCGGTTCCGGATGCGGTGGAGGCGCCTGCGGGCGCCTCCACCGTCTCCATTTGGTAGGAAGCGTTCCCATGCCGGACGCCGACGCACCGCCGATCCTCGAGCTTCGCGATATTTCGAAGTCGTTCGGCTCCGTGCAGGCGCTCACCGACGTCGACCTCGACGGTGAGCGCCGGCGAGGTGAACGCCCTCGTCGGCGATAACGGCGCCGGCAAGTCCACGCTGATCAAGTGCATCGCAGGCATCCACCCGTACGACTCGGGCGAGATCCTGTTCGACGGCAAGCCGGTGACGATCCACGGCCCGAAGGACGCGGCCAGGCTCGGGATCGAGGTCGTCTACCAGGACCTCGCCCTCGCCGACAACCTCGACGTCGTCCAGAACATGTACCTGGGCCGCGAGGCTCACGACTTCCTCCAGCGCCTGAACGAGCCGGTGATGGAGCAGAAGACGGCGGAGACGCTGAAGTCGCTCTCCGTGACCACGATTCGCTCGATCCGCCAGCGCGTCGCCACGCTCTCCGGCGGCCAGCGCCAGTCGGTCGCCGTGGCGCGCGCCGTGATGTGGAACTCGCGCATCGTCATCCTCGACGAGCCGACCGCGGCGCTCGGCGTGGCCCAGACGCGGCAGGTGCTCGACCTCATCAAGCGGCTGGTCGACCAGGGGCTCGGCGTCATCCTCATCTCGCACAACCTCATCGACGTCTTCGAGGTCGCGTCGCGGATCACCGTCCTGCGGCTGGGCAGGAACGCGGGCATCTACGACCGCGCGAGCACGGACCAGCAGGAGATCGTTCGCGCGATCACGTTTGGCGCGCCGGACGCCGCGGCGGCGCACGCGTGACGGTCAAGGCTTCAACCGCGGCAGCCGGCCCCGAGCCGGAGGCGGGTGAAAGCTGGGTCCAGGTCGCGCTCGAGCGCGTCAAGTCCGGCGATCTCGGCAGCGCGCCGACGCTGCTCGGCATCGTCCTGGTCGCGCTCTTCTTCTACTGGAAGGACTCGCTCTTCCTGAGCGCGGGCAACCTCTCGAACCTGATCGTGCAGATGGCCGGTGTCTCCGCCGTGGCGATGGGCGTCGTGTTCGTCCTGCTGCTCGGTGAGATCGACCTCTCGATCGGGTCGGTGAGCGGCGTGGCCGGAGTCATCGTCGCCGAACTGGCTCTCCCGGGCAGCGGCCACCAGTACCCCGGGCTGATCGCGATCGCCGGGGCGCTGGCCGCGGGAGCGATCATCGGGATGGCTCAGGGCTCGTTCGTGGCGTTCATCGGGGTGCCGTCATTCGTCGTCACCCTGGCGGGTCTCCTGTTCTTCCAGGGGGTGATCATCGAGGCCTTGCCGCAGAGCACGATCGGCATCGAGGACTCGACGATCAACAACGTCGCGAACTACTACTTCTCCGATAAGTGGGGCTGGATCATCGCGACGCTCGTCAGCGTCGCCTATGCAGCTGTAGCCGTGGGGTCGGTGGTCGCCCGGCGGCGCCACGAGATCACGAGCGACAACCTCGTTCTCGTCGCGGTGAAGGTCGCCGCCGTCGCGATCGTGTCGTTCGGCGTCGTGTGGGAGATGAATCGCGCGAGCGGTGTGCCGTTTGCCGGCGTGCTGATCGTGGCTCTGGCGGTCTTCTGGACGTACATCGCCAAGCGGACCACGTTCGGCCGGCACGTCTACGCGGTCGGCGGGAACGCGGAGGCGGCGCGCCGCTCGGGATCAGCGTCGCGCGCATCAAGGTGCTCGTCTTCGGGATCTCGGGCCTCATGGCCGCGGTCGGCGGCGTCATCTTCGCCTCGCGTCTCAACTCCGTGAACACGGCGGCCGGCAGCGGCACGCTGCTGCTGGACGCGATCTCGGCTGCGGTGATCGGCGGCACCAGCCTGTTCGGCGGCCGCGGCGACGTCAAGAGTGCGCTGATCGGTGCCCTCATCATCTCGATGATCGCGAACGGGATCGCGCTCGTCGGCTACGCCGCGTACATCCAGTTGATGGTGACGGCGCTGATCCTGCTCGGTGCTGTCACGCTGGACACCCTGCTCCGGCGCCGGCAGATCGCGGCCGGGCGGTAGCCCTCCTGCCCAGACGGTCGCGGGCAAGGTGGCTACACTGAGCCGGCCAGGGCGGTTAGCTCAGTTGGGAGAGCACCAGCTCGACAAGCTGGGGGTCACTGGTTCGAGCCCAGTACCGCCCACTCACGAAAGCCCCGCCGACGCGGGGCTTTTTCGTGCTCCGCGACAATCGCAGGCGTGCTATGGCAGGATGTGCCATGTCGTCACGACGCTCGCCGTGGCTTCTTGTCGGAACCGCCGTTGTATTGGCCTTGTTCCTGGGGTTCGTGGCTCTGGAGATCTGGTTTGGCCTGACCCAGGCGGCTTGACTCAAGCTGGCTGGGGTCACTGGTTCGAGCCCAGTACCGCCCATTACAGACCGCTGGAAAACAAGCTCGCGGAGCGGTGAGAAAGAGAGAAAGCCCCGTTTCCGAGGCTTTCTCCGAAGGACGATCAGCCGGCCCGTGCGCCGAGCTTGAGCGATCCCAGGATCCGGCTCGCCGAGGCGAGAAAGGTGGAAACTCATCCGCCGGCAGTTTCCAGTTCTCGAAGAGCAGCGCGATTGTCTTGCCCTTCACGTCGAGAGCCATGAGCCGGAACACCTCTCCCTTCTGGAGGTGGAACGAGTCGGCGGGACTGGCACCGTGTGTTTTAGCGCTGAACGGGACGAAGGTGTGGCCGAAGATGCCCCAGACGTTTCCGTCGAACTGTTGGCCCAAGTAGCCGGCAAGTCGCACCGGCGAGACCTGCTGAAAGCTCGTTCCACCGACGTTGGTATCGGGCGCATGGGATCCGCCCGCGCGCAGCCGGCTGATCGTGGCGGCCACGGAGGACGTGGCGCCGAAGGCGGTCTCGATGATGACATCGCCCTGAGGGTTGTTCAGCGGAGGATGAGCGAGTGCGACCCAGCCGAACGCAGGCTTGCCACGCGAGTTCGTCTTCCACTGCGCTCCGCCCCAGGCTGCTGCCCGTCCCCAGGGACGGTAGACCCGGAGCGGGAGCGGAAACGCGCTCGCCTGATAGGTCACGCCGCCCTTGAGCGGCTTGAAAGTAGACGACGGCGAGTTGATGTTGCTGACCGGTAGCTGGCTGGATTCCCGCTCGTGGCGGCGCCCGCGGTCGCGGCGGCGAGGGCCACGAGGAGGAGTGCGAGTGTCGTGGCCGCGCGCCTGTTCATCGCTCCTGCCTCTGGATGCGCGCGCCCAAAGCCGGCCGGAAGTCGAAGCTGCCGTCGGTGCCCTGCTGCAGAGCGTGGTCACGTCGCTGCCGTCGGCGTTCATGGCCATGAGATCGAAGTGCGACAGGCCGATCCAGCGGTCGAAGACAATCTGTGTCCCGTCCGGCGACCATTCCGGGTCGAAGTTCTGGATCGGGAGCTGCTCGTGGGTGAGCTGCGTGACCGCGCCCCGTGCGGGCGTTCTCGACGGCGTCGATCTGCTGCTGGGTCGGGAAGTTGTCGTCGTTCGTGGCGAAGACGATCGTCGAGCCGTCCGGCGACCAGCTCGGCCTGGCGGCGTCGAGCGGGTATGGGGTCAGCCGACGCAGTCCGAGGCCGTTCACGCCGATGACGAAGATCGCCGCCTGCGCCGAGCCATGGGTGGGGTCGAGGATGCGCATGAAGGCGATCTGCCTTCCGTTCGGCGAGACGTCCGGACTCCCGTCGAATCCTTCGGCGGCGAGCCCGGGCGCGTCGGTGAGCTGGCGGAAGTCTCCGAGGTCTGCCGCCGCGGCTATCGCTGACGTAGATGCCTCCCGCGCTGAAATCGGCGTTGTCGTGCTCGAATGCCAGCAGCTTCCCGTCGCGGGAAAGCGCCGGCGTGAACTCCCAGCCGTCGGTGCGAGTCAGCTGCCTGACGTTGTGCCCATCCGCCTTCATCGCGAACAGGTGCACATTCCCGGCGCGGTCGCTGTCGAAGTAGATCCGGTTGCCGCCGTCTCCCCAGGCGGGGTCGTCGCTGGCGGTGCCGGGCGCGCTCGAGGTGAGGAGGCGCGGATCGGTGCCGTCCGGGGCGATCGTCTCGATGTCGGCGGTCTCGAGCCCGCCGGGGTGCGTGTGGTGTGCGAACGCGATCTGCCCGTCGCGGTCGTGCGACCACCAGGCGAGCGAGGCGCGTGAAGAGGCGGCGACGACACCCAGCGCTGCCAGCGCGGCTCCGGCCAGCGCGGCGATCAGGACGCTTCGTCGTCGAACGTTGTCGAGCATGTCGGCCTCCTTTGCGTGGTATCGATGGACGGAAGGACACTGCGCCGGCGGCCTCACACGCAGCTCGCAATTCGCTCACCACACGCTCAGAATCGGTGGCAGGTCCGACTCAGGAGGCACATGGAGTTCTTGCTACTCGGGCCACTCGAGGTCTGGGAGGACCGGCGGTGCATCTCGATTCGGGGTGCGAAGCAGCGCGCCCTGCTCGCGCTTCTCCTCCTCAGCGCGAATGAGGTGGTCTCGCGCGACCGCTTGATCGGTGAGCTCTGGGGTGAGCGGTCGCCGGGTACCGCGGAGCACAGCCTCGACCATCAGGTGTCGCGGCTGCGCAAGTTGCTCGGGGCGACCGACGTGCTGGTCACGAAGGCGGGCGGCTATGTCTTGAACGTCGAGCCAGAGCAGATCGATGCGAGTCGGTTCGAGCATCTGCTCGCGGAAGGGAGGCGCGCGAATGCCGCGGGCAATCCCGCGGCTGGGGCTGGACCCTCCGCGCCGCGCTCGGGCTCTGGCGGGGAGCGCCGCTGGCCGATCTCGCGTACGAGGACTTCGCGCGGAACGAGATCGAGCGCCTCGAAGAGCTCCGCATAACGGCGCGCGAGGAACTGATCGACGCCGAGCTCGCGCTCGGACAACATCAGGCGCTCGTTGCCGAGCTCGAATCGCTGACGGCGGCGCATCCGCTCCGTGAGCGGCTACGCGCCCAACAGATGCTGGCGCTCTACCGCTCGGGCCGCCAGGCCGAGGCGCTGCGCGTCTACGCCGAAACACGGAAGCAGCTCGTCGGCGAGCTAGGAATCGAGCCCGGCCCGGCACTGCAGCAACTCGAGCAGTCGATCCTCCGACAGGAGGCGGGGCTGGACGCGACCACGGCGGTCGGCACGCCCGCGGCAAAGCCGCGACGAAAACTGCTGCTGTCTGCAGCCGCGCTCGCGGTTGCAGGGGCCGCGGCTGCGGCCGGACTGCTCGTGGCCACCGGCGGCACGGAGAGCCCTCGTGCGGGCCCACTCCCCCAGCCCGACTCGGTTGTCTTGCTCTCCGCCCGGAGCGGCAAGGCGATCGGCCAGGCGCTCGCCCGAGGCGTCGTCGCCTCGAGGTTCGGAGCCGGCTCGCTCTGGAGCCTCTCGACGACCGGAGAGCTGACCCGGATCGACCCGTCGAGCGGTGCGGTGCTCTCGACCCTCAATACAGGCGTCTCGGTTCCCTGCGGGCTCGCGGCCGGCGCGGGCTCGATGTGGGTGACCGACTGCACCTCACCGACGCTCGTCCAGATTGACCCGTCGCTCGACCCGCCGGTCATCGCCAACCGCTTTCGGCTGCCAGTCCGCGGAGGCTTCCTCGGCTCGCAGACGCACGAGGTCGCGCTCGGCGCCGGTTCCGTCTGGGTCGGGCAGGGCAACGCCAACCCGAGCTACGTCCACCGACTCGATCCCCGGACCGGGCACGTCCGGAGGAGCGGATCCTGATTCCGGACGGGGGTGCCCAGGCGCTTGCCTTCGGCGACGGCGCGTTGTGGGTCGCAAACGCCGACATCAGCCAGGCTATCCAGGATCGACGCGCGGACGAACGAAGTCACCGCTACACCGAGCGTCGGCAACACAAACATCTGCTGCCTCGCGGCGGGAGGCGGCTACGCCTGGGTTGCAACGAATCCGGATCACCAGATCTGGAAGCTCGACGCGCAGGGAAAGGTGACGTTACAAGCATCGAGCTCGCCGGCGTGATCGAGAACGTGACCTATTCCGACGGCGCCGTCTGGGCGGCCGAAGGCGACGCGGGCACGATCGTCCGCATCGATCCGACCACGGACGAGCAACGTGTCTACCGGCTCGGCCATCACCTAGCCGCGGTCGCCGCCGTGCATACGGAATGGTCGCAGTCGGCGTTCAGCAGAGCGCGCAGGACGTGACGGCGGGCATGAAGGGGCGCGTCATCCGCGTCGCGCTGAAGGACGATCTACCTCGACTGGAGCTCGCCCGACCCCGCAGCGACGCAGACGGCTTCAACCCGTACCAGGTTCAGTTTCAGTACGCGACCTGCGCGAAGCTCTACAACTACCGCGACGCCTCCGGCGCCGCCGGACGGCAACTCGCTCCCGAGGTCGCCGCGGGGTGGCCGCGCGTCTCACAGGAAGGTCACACCTACACGTTCCGGATCCGGCGACGGATACCGCTTCTCGCCCGGATCGAACGAGCCGGTCGCCGCCGAGTCGTTTCGGCACGCGATCGAGCGCTTCCTGTCGCCGGTGACGCAGCCGGACCGGTGGAACCTCGCCATGCTCTCGGATGTGGTCGGTGCGGAGGCGTACCACTCGGGGCGGGCGAGCCATGTCTCAGGTGTCGCCGCCCACGGAGACGCGCTTACGATCACACTCTCCCGAGCGGCGCCCGACCTACCGGCGCGGCTCGCGCAGGCAGGCTTCTGCGCCGTGCCGGCAAACCTGCAGGTTGCCTTTCAGGGCCTGTCCGACCCGATCCCCTCCGCAGGCCCCTACTACCTCGCCGCACGCACGGCGAACGTCGTCGTGCTGAAGAGAAACCCGGGCTACGCCGGGCCGCGGCCACACGAACCGGACGCGATCGTCTACCGCATGAACGTCGATGTCGGCGACGCGGCCGCCCGGGTGGAGCAGGGCAAGGTCGACTACGTGCTCGAGGATGATCCCGCTCTCGGACCGGAGTCCACGGCAGCGCGCGCCGGCGGCCGACGCTACCGCCGGGTCGCCGACAACTTCGTCTCGATCCTCGCGCTCAACACGCGGCGACCGCTCTTCGCCGACCTTCACCGGCGTCGGGCCGTCGAGTACGCGCTCGACCGCCGAGCTCTCGCCGGAGGCTCCGCGCTGGCGACAAGTCACCTGCTCCCGCCCGACTCCCCTCGATTCGAGCAAGGCCCGGGCTACCCACTTGCCGCAAGACTCCGCACCGCCCGCAGGTTGATCGGAACCCGGCGGCTCCATGCGGTGCTCGCCGCGTACGACCCCTCGGCCGATCCCGCGGAGCACGCTTTCGTGGTCGCCGTTCGCCAGCAGCTGGCCGCCATCGGGGTCGCGGTGAAGGTGGTTCCACTGCTTGGCGAAGACAGCCCTGAGAGCCAGGCCGCGAAGCTCGCAGGCGCCGACCTCACGACGGTCGGGCGGAGACCCATCGAACACGATCGATCCGAGTCGAGCTTCCTCGCCACGTTGCCGTACCTCCCGCCCGCCGACCGCAGGCGGCTGGACCGGATCGCACGCCTCTCGTCGCCGCGCCGCGAAGCTTCGGCCGCGGCGCTCGCCGCCCGGCTCATGCGGGCCGCGATCTATGTCCCTTACGCGGACGGCGCCATCCCCGAGCTCATGTCGAAGCGGCTCGGCTGCATCGTCCACCAGCCGAACTACCCCGGCGTCGACCTCGCCGCGCTCTGCGTGCGGTAGATCGAATGTCCCGTCCGCCCCCGGCGTACGACCAGTCCGGCCATACCCGTCCATCCCGCAGTACCTAAGAGGCGACCGCCGCTGTCCGACCAGAGCAAGCGCTCAGGCTCACACGTTTATCGCGTCAACCTTGTCTGGCACGGGATCTCCGCGGTGAGCTCTGTGCCCTCTCCCGGCGGGCTTTCGATGTGCAGCCGACCGCCGAGCGCTTCAACGCGATCCGCGAGACCGACGAGTCCGGACCCGGGGACAGGCTCCGCGCCGCCGATTCCGTCGTCGCGCACGAGCACTGTCGCAAACCCGTTCGACCGTTCGACAACAACGCTTGCGCATGTCGCCTGGGCGTACTTCGCGACGTTCGTGATCGCCTCGGCGACCAGGTAGTAGATCGCCGCTTCGACGGCGTCGGGCAGCCGGTCTTCTGGAAGCCGGGCGAGCTCGACCGGGATCGGCGCGCGCTCGAGGAGTGCGCGGATCGCAACCTCGAGACCTCGGTCGGTGAGAATTGCCGGGTGAATCCCGCGCGCGAGCTCCCGGAGCTCCGCGAGCGCCTGATCGAGCTCGCTCTCCGCTTCGGCGAGACGCGCCTCCGCGGATTCGGGGTCATTCCGCAGGGTTGCCTTGATCATTCGGAGCTGGAGTGCCAGGGAAACAAGTCGCTGCTGCGCGCCGTCGTGCAGGTTTCGCTCCAGACGTCGGCGCTCGGTGTCACCTGCCTCGACGATCCGGATGCGTGACGCGGCGAGTTTCCTGTACGCGTCGGCGTTGGCCAGCGCTTGCGCGATAAGCTCGGCGAAGTCGGCGAGACGGCGTTCTGAACCCGGTGCAAGTGGTTCGTCGCCTGGTGCTGCCGCCACGAGGGCGCCCCACACCTGGCCGCCAACTCTGATCGGCGCGGCGCCGGCCGAGCCGTAGCCGAAGCTGCTGAGCCGCGCCACGATCTCTGGCGCCCGCCCGTCGTAATCGTCGATCCGCTCGGGTCGGCCTGTCTTTCGGATCTCCGCGAGAACGCCGGTCTCCTCGACTGCCACGCGCGAACCGAGGGGGAACGCGAGCCGGCCAGTGTCACTCCAGCCGCCGACAAACGTGACCATGCCGTCCTCGTCGAAGCGTGCCAGGCTGGCCGCGGACGCTCCGAGCGTCTGAGCCGCCTCGATCGTCACCTGCTCGAAGACGCGGTCCGATGCTGCCTCTCCCGCGACGAGCGTGGCGATCCGTCGCAACGCAGCCTGCTCGTCGGTGAGCGACTGCTGCCCGCGCTCGCTCGCGGTTCGCTCCGCTGTGACGGCCGCGAGGATGAGCGACGTCAACGCGGCGACCGCCACGAACAGCTGGCTGGCGAGCACGCTATGCGTGATCGATGCCCGCACGAATGGCCCTGAGCCGTGCGCGGTGTTCCAGATCGTCAAGGACGAGGTGATCGCGACCGCGGTGGCAGCGCCGAACGGCCCGAACCGAAGCGCCGCCCAGATCAACACGGGAAAGACGACGTATGGGACGTCGCGCTGAGACGGCACCTCGATCAGCACGATCAGGACGGCTAGGAGAAGCACGGCCTCGGCGAGCTGCATGGCCGGCATCCGCCACGTCTTGCGCACCGCCCAGACGAGGATGAGTGGCGTGAACACGAGCGCGCCGGTGAAGTCGCCGAGCCACCAGGTGCGGAAGACACTGCCGAACTCGTTCGCCTTGATGACGTCGCCGAGCCTGAGCGAGACGGCCCCGAAGACGGCGCTGATCAGCGTTCCGAGCGCGGCGCACGCGATGAGGGCGAGGACGTCCCACACGCGCTCGAGCGTGATTCGCTTCTGCGTCAGTTGGCGGAACAGCACCGCCGCGACGACGACTTCGAGCGTGTTCCCGACCGTCTGACCGACGATCGTCTCCCACGGCGTCGAGAAGTCGGCGAGCAGGAGATCGCCGAGGACGATTCCCGGCCAGACTCCGGGGCCGAGAATGACCAGCGCGGCGATGCCGACGCCTACAGGTGGCCACAGCGCTGCGACCGTGCCGTGCAGGTAGGCGAGGTGAAGCCCGGCTCGGCCGGCTCCGTAATACAGCAATGCGACGGCGCCGACCATGATCCCGTACAGCGCGAGCCGTCCAATGCCTGTGCGCCTCCAGGCGTCGAACCGCTCGACCAGCGAGCGATCATTCGGAGCAGAAGCGGCGAGTGTCGGGCTCAGGGCTTCGACATTAGACCGTGGGAACCGGAAAGACGAAGGGCGCGCCGACTGACCGGACGCGAATCCGTCGCCCACCGGCCGCGAGCAATGGAATGGTTTCCGGAATCGCGTCGTGCTTTCGCCCGATCCAGCCGCTCACTGGCTTGGAACGGCGCAAGAACCGAGGTGTCCTGGGCCGCCGGGGTAGGATCTCCGCGTGCCCGCTCCGAGCATCGAGCTCATCAAAGGTGTTCCGCTCTTCGCCGAGGCCGACGATCGCTTCCTCCAGCAACTCGCGGGCGAATTCATGGAGCGGACCTACGCGGCCGGCGAGACGATCGCCAAGGAGGGCGAGGCCGGCCGGACGTTCGTCGTCATCGAGCGGGGCGATGTGACCGTGACGGTGCACGGCCAGGAGGTCGGCCGGCTCGGCCCCGGTGGGGCGTTCGGCGAGATGGCGCTGATCGACAAGTCGGCGCGCAGCGCGACCGTGACGGCGGACACCGAGGTACACGGCTACCAGCTCCCCGTCTGGAGCTTCCGTCCCTTCGTCGAGAGCCATCCCGAGATGGCGTGGGCGCTGCTCGAGGCGCTCGCCGGGCGCGTCCGCGAAGCCGAGTCGCGCACCATCCCCGCCCAGTCGTAGGGCCGGCGCCCGATTCCGGCCCGCCGGTAGCTGTGCACGGCGTGGACAGGACTGGACTTGCCAACCTGGTGTTCCGGATCGTCGGGAGCGTCCACCGCCGCGTTTCGCTGTTCAGCCAGCTGACCTTATCCGGGATGATCGGCTTGCCGGCCGGAGTGAGGGTGAACTGCCTTCGCATCTTGCCCATTGCCTCGTCGTAGGCGGCGCGCAAGGTCGGGGACGCCAGGGTTGCATACCGGATCGTCATCTGCGGCGTGACATGTCCGAGCAGCGCCATGAGGGCTTGCAGGCTCATCCCGGCGTTGGCGAGTCCGGTGGCCCAGGTGTGCCGGAGCTGGTGGCAGGTGACGACCAGCGCTTGTCCGTCCGGAGCGCGCAGTCCGCCGGCCTCGGCGGCCGCTAGCAGCCCGTTGCGCAGGCGGGTGGCGCCCGGGCGGCGGCCGTGGGCGGTGAACAGGAAGTCGGTGAGGACCCCGGTGCGGGGATGCGGGATCGGGCGGTGCGTGCCGCGGTTCTTGGCCCATTCGTCGAGGGCGGCGAGCGTGGCGGCGTCGAGGGGGACCATGCGCTCAGTGGCGAGCTTGCCGAGCGGGACCTTCAGCCAGGTGCCGGCGGGGCCGTAGTCGATGATGCTGCCGACCTCCAGGTCGAGGAGTTCACCGACCCGCAGTCCGGCGCCGCGCAGGACGGTCAGGCCGATGCGGGCGAACGGGTCGTCCAGGCCGGCGACGGCGTTCATGATGGCGGCATCGACGTCGGGCGGGAGGGCTCGGGGCAGTGGCTGGTCGAGCCGGGGGACGTCAGCGGCGAACACCAGCCGCCGGGGTGGTGCGTCAGCCCAGCCCCAGGCGGCGATGTCGTCGAGCATGTTGCGCAAGCTGAGCACCGCCGACTGGGCGACCGAGGCGGAGATGGCCCGGTCCTGCCCGGCGGCTGCGCGCTGGCCGCGCCAGGGACGGGTGCGGTTCCAGGCCAGGTAGCCCTCGATGTGGCCGCGTTCGAGCTGCCGCAGGCAGGTGACGCCGAGATGGCGGGCGGTAAGGTACTCGCCGAACGGGAGCAGGTCGTTGACCAGGCTCTCCACCGACTTCGGGCGCAGCACCGCGGCCCGGACCTGGACATAACGCAGCAGAGCCCGCCGGATCCCGGGCGGCATCTCGACGTCGGCCAGTCGTTGCTCCAGGCTGCGGGCCCACGGCCGCCGCCGGGGCGGGGTGTCGATCACGCGGGTTTCGAACAGCAGTTGCCGGATCCCGGCGATCCGGTTGCGGTAGGCCCGCCGGGACGAGCGCGGGATGGTCATGCAGGCCGCCAGCTCAGCGTCGAAGGCATCCACAACCTGGCTGCTCAGGTCGGCGACCTGGCCGCCGTGCCAGGCCAGCAGCACCGCGAGGCACTCGCCCAGCACGGTCTCCACCCATGACGGCTTCCAGCCCAGTGCCAGCCCTGCGGCCCGGGCCGCCGCGAACGCCTGCGGATCTCGGTCCTCGACGATGCGGGCGAGCCCGGTCAGCTGCTTGGCCCCGGCCAGCTCCAGGTCCAGCCGCAGCTGCCCGGTCCCGATCGCGTAGCACAGCAGCGGCCACGCGCCCGTGCGTTTGAGCTCGGTGATCCGCCCGGCCGTCGGCAGGCCCATCCAGGCCTGCAGATCGGGATGGCGATCGAGGAAGCCGGTGGCGATACGTACCCGGTCGCGGATCGCCCGATCGCCCAGGCCGAGTGCCTTCACGTGCGCGAGATAGCTGGCGAGCAGCCCGCGGTCGCGGGGCAGGCAGGCGGCGAGGGCGGTCACTGCCGGCCTCCGGCCAGGACCGCGCGGGCGGCGCCGTACTCGGCAGCAAGCTGGCCGATCGACAGGTGCACGTAGGAAGCGGTGGTCTCGGGAGAGGTATGTCCCATCAGCTCCCGCAACACCAGCAGATCAATGCCGGCGGCCGCCAGTTCGGTCCCGTAGGTGTGCCGCAGGCGGTGCGGCCGGACCCGGACAGCCCCGGATGCCTCGCGGTGACGGCGGAACAGACTGCGCAGTCCCGCCTCCGTGACCGGCGCCCCGGTGGTCGGGCCGCGCAGCACCACGAAACACTCCGCCGTGGCCAGGCCGGGCGGGCGTTCCAGCCGCAGATAGGCGGCCAGCTCGGTGAAGAATGCCTGATCGACCGGGACATGACGTTCCTTGCCGCCCTTGCCGATCACCCGCAGCCGACGGCGCCCCATATCCACGTCGGCGAGCTTGAGGCCGCGGACCTCGGCCGAGCGCAGCCCGCCCAGCAGCATCGCCAGCACCATGGCCCGGTCCCGGTGCGTGCGCAACGACGCCATGAACACGTCAACATCCCCGGCGGGAAGGGACTCGGGCAGGCGGCGCGGCTGGCGCACCAGCCGGCCGCCACCGCGCGGGCGGCCCGGCCCCAGGTGACCGAGCAGCCCGCGGGCCGCCGGGCGGATGCCCTGACCACGCCGCGGTGATGGCACCGGATTGCCGGTGCGGACACCGGTCATGACCAGGTACTCGAAGAACGCCCGCGCCGCCGCGACCCGCCGGTTGACCGTAGACGCCGCCGCGGTCCGACGCCGCAGCGCCACGACCGTGCCGGGCCTGTCCGCACCGTCGCGGCGGGCACCTTGCCAGTCCACCCAGGCGAACACGTCCACCGGCGTCACCGCGGCCAGCCGCAGGCCCTGCCCGATCAGGAACCGGGCGAGGTTGACCACGTCGAACGCGTAGGCCCGGACAGTCGCCGGGCTGAACGCCCGAGCCCGCAGATGACCCAGGAACGCGTTCGCCGGCTTCACCCCGTCCCAGTCGCCCCCGATCCGGTATTCGCCGCCGGCCAGCCGGACCTGAACCGTCATCGTCTGCACCCCTCTCTGCCAGGGTTATCCGGCAGCATCCACCCCTTCCCGGTCGAAGCGGCGGACCTCAGGCAGCAAGCCCGATCGTGTCGCCCGAGAGCCGGTTAACAGATAGCGGGTTGTTGGACCAGATCTGCCGCCAGACCTCGCGGGGGAAGGCGGTGAAGGCCAGGATGTCGTCGCGGGCGTCGTCCAGATGCGCGGCGGCGGCCGGGGAGCTTGGCCTCGAGCGCGGCGACGACCTGGGCGTGCTGGGCGCGGACCGAGGCCGGGTCGGGCTGCTCGAAGATGGTGCGGACCAGGGTGGACACCCACGGCTGGGCGGTCTTGGGCACCCGGGTGAGCAGGTTGCGATGGTAGTGCGTCCGGCACCGCTGCCAGGCGGCGCCGGGCAGCACCGCGGCGATCGCGTTCACCAGGCCGGCGTGGGCGTCGCTGGTCACCAGCTGCGACGCCGGACAGGCCGCGGGCGGCCAGGCCGCGCAGGAACGCCAGCCAGCCCGCGCCGTCCTCGGAGCTGGTCACGTCGATGCCCAGGATCTCCCGGTACCCGTCGGCGTTGACGCCGGTCGCGATCAGGCAGTGCACGTTCACGGTGCGGCCGCCCTCGCGGACCTTCTGGGTCAGCGCGTCGATCCAGCAGAACGTGTACGGCCCGCGATCCAGCGGCCGGGTCCGGAAGCCCTCCACCAGCTCGTCCAGCTCCGCGGCCATCACGGACTGACCTGCGACTTCGACAGGCCCAGCGACCCCGAGGGAGGCGGCCAGCTTCTCCACCCGCCGGGTCGAGACGCCCAGCAGGTAGCTGGTCGCCACGACCGAGGCCAGCGCCCGCTCGGCGCGGCGGCGGTGCTCCAGCAAGCCCGGGAAGTACGACCCGGACCGCAGCTTGGGGATCGCCAGCTCGATCGTCCCGGCCCGGGTGTCCCACTCCCGCCGCCGGTACCCGTTGCGGGAGTTGACCCGGTCCGGCGTGACCTCCCCGTAGCCCGCGTTGCAGCGGACCTCGACGTCGGCGTCCATCATCCGCTGGGCGAACTCCCGGATCATCTCCCGCAGCAGGTCCGGGCTCGCCGACGCCAGCGTCTCCTCGAACGAGCGCCCGGAACCGGCACAATGTCACCTGCGGCCACTTCGCTCTCCTTCGTTGCTCCGAAACCACTTCGAAGGATCGCGAGGTGGCCGCCTCGCATCACGGCGACACGCCGTACTCCGGCAACTCAGTCACACCAGTACCGGTTACCCCATACACC